>NZ_LMRV01000075.1:18221-27334 GCF_001428245.1 Paenibacillus sp. Soil522 | reverse complement strand
ACGAAACTAAACAACCAGTCGCCGGTTGATTTCCGACGACTGGCTGCTTAAACTTGTAAGGTGTTTTGATCCCTGTCTCACAAATGGGGGTCAGTCCCTGTTGAGAAATTGGGCTTTTTAATATGGTAATTTCCTTAACGTTTTAAATCCGCATTTCCCTGACGCTACCCCTATTTCCGTACTAAAACGGATGTTTAGTCATACTCCTAGTTCAACGCGCATGATACGTATACAATATCTCGTCCTGGCACGCAGCTGCAGCTCTTAATTCGTATACAAAAACGTAACAGCAGGAGAAATCCAGATGAACAATAAGTTATAAAATAAAAGCAGCCCGCGCCGATCGCACGTGGCCACTCTCCATTACCTTAATACATTTATTCTCTCCAAAGCTCCATCTGCTCTGGTGGAGGTACTTCTCGTGATCGTACCGGTATATTCAAAAAGACAGGATTTTTTACAACCGATAAATAACGGTCAACCAAGCCTTGTTTTTTTCCGGAATAAGAGTAGGAATCGATGAAACCAACTTGCTTTAGTTCCTCGCAAGCCTGTGTAATTCGCTCAACGATCTTGTATACTGGCATGATCGGCTGACCTCCATCGACAAAGTGAAAATGTCCAGCTAGTGTGAACAATTCCAGCTCTACCTTATGTTCTTCCGTGTAAGAAGAAACAAGCCAGTACATGCCTTGCGCTAAATAGGATTTTAGGTCGTTCATCAGAATGAGTGATACGTCAAATAGGTTCCCGTCCCGGTTTGCTTGAACCAGCCATTCCGGCAACCGAATTTCAAACTTACGCTGGTAGTGATCTATTGTGTTCACTTTCCGACGAAACACGATTTGATCGATAAGACGAGTGAGCGCAATTTCTTCATACTCTGCATTTTGTGAACGCTGATATTGTGTAAGTGTCACTTCAATGTCTTTCAACCGGATCAACGATTCCTGGATGCGCTTATAATTACTAGCACCATCTGATAGCCCTAATTCGTTTAGAATGTCTGCATATTTCAGTTCGACGGCAGATTTACCACCACTCTGCTTAAACCATAGCGATTGAATTGCCCCCATAATTCGTGCATCATATGTTGTAAGAACTTCTCCGTTTTTGCTTTTAATATGAACAGATCGAACTCCTTCAACCGTAATGCCAGCTTGTCCAATAATATTTTTCGGTTTGGCCGAAAATAGAGCATGTTGAGCAATATTTGTGTTAAAGGGTCAAGGGTCAAGCTCCTTTAGATAATCCACTGATTTTACTCGTAAAGCGCGTTCTAAAATATCTATCTTTGCTTGTATGAATGCTCGATCTGAGCTAGTACATTGGCCATCTTGCAATTGCGCTTTCAACATTTCTCCTTGTTGGTTGGTTGGCATACATAAAAAGTACCTTAGCCTGTACACGTTGATTTAATGTAGCGCTAAAAGTTTCTAATGTTTCTTGTCTAATTGCGGCAGCTTTCAAGTTTTGTGAAGTCCCCTCACCTTTGTTCCGGTGAGGGGACTCTATTATTGCTCGCCTATGATTAACCTCAAATTTATTCGCCTGGACAGCGATTTTCTTGCCGGCTTTAGATATAATTAGATCCGCACCTTAATCACCTGATGCTCGAGTGACGTACATTCTTGGAGAACTATCATAAATTATAAATTCGATTTTTTCCCCATTGAAAACCCTGCAAATAATTGTCCACCAATTGGTTTGTAGACTTCATTCACAAATTCAATTATTTGTTTTTTATTATTCCATTTGTAAAAACAATCTAATGCCATAAAAAATCTCTTGCACATTTCAGTATCCAATTTATTAAGGCCTCTACTTAGAGTTTTCCCTCGTCCTGACCATTGCCCATTAAGTCTTAAAATAAAATCAATTAGCTGAACAGATAGTGTGTTTAAAGTAATAATAGCTTCCTCATGATTCATAGCGTCAACAAAATCATCAAGCAAATCAAACATAAAATATCTTGAGGAATTAATATATTCTATCGTTAGGTGTTCAGGCCCATGCTGGGGTACCGCCAACATTTTAACGAAAATATACGCTAAGCCCTGAATTGCGTCCGACTTGGCGTTTCTCCCTACTCTAAGCTCAAACGACACGATCACCCGACAAACTGAATTAGACTGACTCGTAAAAAAAGCAGTGACGGACTAGGAACTCGAAAGACCTAGACTGCCGCTGCTTTTATTGTGCTAACGTAATCCGGTTAGCGTAATCTACTTTAGGAGACAAGGTCATCTAACCGTCTGGTAAACGAGGCCTATGGCTCCAGAATCAAATGTCTTGTTTTCGATAAGTTTAAGATTGATCTTCTCCTTGAGACCTTGGAATAACGGCAACCCGCTGCCGATCAGGACGGGAGAAACCGTAATTTTATACTCATCTATTAAATCAAGCTGCATAAGGTAGTGTGCGAACCTAGGACTGCCGAGGATGACCATATCCTTGCCTGGCTGCTGTTTGAGGTTCTTGATCTCTTCCTCGACATCTTCTTTCACCAGTCTGGAATTGTTCCATTCGACTTTCTCCAGCGTCGTGGAAAAAACGATTTTGGCTGTCTTTTCGATCCACTCGGCATGATTCCGTTCATGCTGCGAAGCTGATGGGTTCGAAGGCACAGATGGCCAGTAACTGTGCATCATCTGATAAGTCCCACGTCCCCAAATGACAGTGTCGGCAGTACTCAGAATTTCTTTCGCGTGTTTCTCCAAATCAGCATCGTAGGAAACCCAGCCAATGTCCATTTCACCGTTCGGCCCTTCTACAAAACCGTCAAGCGATGCGTGCAGAAATAGAACGAGTTTTCTCATTTTCAGTTCTCCTTTGTTCATGAGGGATATCTACATTATACATTAACTACATTTTAGCATAATGGATCGGCTCCATCGCTTTTTCTGCACTATCGTACCCGTTAGCGTAATAGCCAACTATATAACTTTATTGAATCTTACCTCATTAATTTGTTCTTTTGCTTTTATCGCTGCTTCTGTTATGTGTCTGCACATGTCAGTTTCAGTTGTTTTTTTCCAATCTTCGTTTTGGTTCATATAAGAGAAAATTACGCCCCTTGAAGACGATATGAGTGCACCAATACCATTTTCATCAAAAAATACACCTAAATCCTCAGCTTTCCCTCCTTGAATCCCAAACCCAGGAACAAGAAAAATCGAATGGGGTAACGTTTTTCGTATCTTCTGTGCTTCTTCTGGATAAGTAGCCCCAACAACTGCACCAATAAATGAATAATTATTAATCCCTACTGTCTTACTTGCCAATTCTTCAATTTGCTCAGCCATTTTAAAATAAAGCAATTTTCCATTCTCTAATTTTAAGTCTTGTATTTCATATGACGAGGGGTTAGATGTCTTTAATAGTATAAAAAGCCCCTTGTTATGTTCTTTTGCCACGTCAATAAACGGCATATACCCATCACTGCCTAAAAAGGGATTAACGGTGACCATATCACCTGAAATCGTCCCATTACCTAAAAAAGCTCGAGCATAGGCTGTTGAAGTTGAACCAATATCCCCTCTTTTTGCATCGTTAATGACTATTAATTCTTTCGAACGTGCATAGCTTATTGTTTTTTCCAAAGCCTTAATGCCGTAACTACCGTATACCTCGTAATAAGCAAGTTGGGGTTTTACAGCTATTACATGATTAGCGACAGCATCAATGATGATTTTATTAAACTCATATATTGCATTTGCAATACTTTCGTTGGACGAAGTATCTACATTTTCGAGTAATACATCAGGAAAAAAATTTATATCAGGGTCTAAACCAACAACTAAAACACTATTTTTTCTTTTTCCTTCATCTATCAGTACATCTGCAAAATTACCCATAATGAGTTCTCCCCCAATTTCTTTATCCATTATCAAGTATAAGTAAGTTTATTAATCAGTGCTATATATTTTTGTTACTTCATCCCCTCCACATTACTGCTCTATACTTTAAGAATTCGGTTATAAGATTCAGCAGCCACCGCGCTAAACTGCCAGTTAGCTTAATCAAGCATCGTCAATCTAAAACTTTATTTTCTGAGAAACATATTACCCTTATTGATTCAAAACATTAGGAAAAGGGTAATCATACGATAAGTGGGAAGTGGTATTGAAAAACAAGAAAAACGGAATTCAATTTTAGTTTCCGAAAGGTTGTTGATTCACCATGAAAACACGAAGAAGGATAAAAAGATCGAGATTTCTGCTTCGATACTTTTTGACTTTTTGAGTAAGACTTAGCATTAGAAGTGCATTTTTGAAATAAACCGCTTCCCACTATAAGAGGACTCTGCGATATAATTCGCGGGGTCCTCGCTTTATGACAGCCTCATCCTGGTGATTGTTAAGCTATAGTACCCTTTAGTTTAACAAAAAGAAGAAGCCTTAAGGGGGCAATGCCTCGCTTAAGACCTCTCCTCTTAACTGCTGCTTTAAGACGAGTTTAACGCACTCAGGCTTTTCGGACAGGGCACTGGATTTCTGTAATGTATTCATTCGTATCGGTTGTCGACCATTCTCCGGCCAAATATAACTCCCTTTGCGGTCCAGCTATCTCGTACCGGTTTTCCTCCAGCCAATTCAACAAGTTGCTATATGCGTTATGGAGGGTTTGATAAGGGCCTTTATGGACCACGCATGCCATTTCGGTAACCCCTTCAAGAATCTTGACCTTGATACGGTCGGTTTCCGGCAAATCTCCAGATATCGGCTCAATCACCTCTGCATCGACGGATGAATCACTGCTACCTTGGTGGTAAATTACCATGCAGGGAGGAACAATTTTCACTCCGTGCTTTTCAATATGCTCCCCCAAAGCTTGCCAGAGATGTCCTTGCTCGCTATGCGTTGGAATATGGTCCCTGATTGAAGCAACTCGTACCGGTTCAATCTGTTTGATAACACAATCATACCTCATTGCGTGTCCCTCCTCTTTCATATAATTCTCGATCCGAACAAGTCTTGTTTGCTCATCCCTTACTCTCGATAAGATCTCGGAATGCTTCACTTCTAGGAACGTCCGCAGGTGTTCAGGGTTCATGTCCGTATGGAGAAGGATGGAGATCTCCTCTAAGGAGAAGCCAAGATCCTTCAGGGCTATGATCCGATTTAGTTTGGACATCTGGCTTACCATGTAATAGCGATAACCAGTAGAAGCGTCGATACGTGCAGGCTGTAACAGTCCTACGCTTTCATAATGCCTTAGAGCTTTCACCGTTACCTTACTCAGCCGTGCAAAATCACCAATTTTGAACATATTCATCTCCTGTGTACACACTTATTTCGAGGTCCTCACCTGCAGGATAAAGCTTTCCCTTGCAGGAGAGTCAAGAGGTTCAGGTAAATTTCTTTTTAAGTCGGACAAACCGCCCATTGGGAACAGGCTGCCAATCATATCGGCAGCCTGCTAGTCTTGATGCTATCGTACCCGTTAGCCATCAATGCCGCTCTCGCGACACCACAGATTATGGAAGTAGTTGCGTTCTTCCATGGGAGCGTAATGAATGTTGATTCTCAATTCATCATTCATATTTTCGTGGTGAGCAAATACAACAAATTCATATTGATCGGCGTCTCGTTGATTACAACCAGTAACTAAACTTGTTACGATTATATATATCAGAATATGCTTAAAAGTTTTCAATATTTTTCCTCCCAAAACTCCATGAACACAAAGCTTATGCAAATTAGTTTATCACTTGTCTCGTAAATTTCTCTGCACGTACAATAAAACGTTGAAGCAGCTGCTGGTGGCATGCTGCTCCACTATCGTACCCGTTAGCGCAATGAGCGACTATCTGCACTGTGTTGTATGGTATGTGCACCCAGACTATAGATACGAAACGTAATTACTGCAGCAATACAACTTCGACCGCCTCAACGTCAGATTCACCTTTTTTATAAGGGGTTACCCAGATCTCGATTTTAGGGTAATCTCCTGAGCCGGTAGGCTTCAAAACTTGATATAAATCTGAAACAGGAATGGAGGTCTTTGTATTCGTGGTTTGAGAGCGGGCATATATTTTGGTGCGTTCTGTAAATGAAATATGACCTTCTTTACCGGTGACACTCTGATAGGACTCAATAAATTTTTGAAATACTGGTTCCTTCGGTCGGAAATCAGTTAGTGTTAGGGTATACAAAATTCCCTTATCCTTTGAATACTCATTCTCCCGTTGGTCAACCAAAGATAACATCTCGCCGCTGTAGAAATAAAGAGTTTCGGACTCAAATGAATGTTCCTTACCGCAAGCAGTTAAAAAGGTTACTAATAAAAAACACATTAGAATGCACTTCCGCATTTCGATCAATATTTGTGCCTCCTTCCTCACAAAAAAACTTAACCCTTAATTACCATAATTGGAACTAACCTGCGCGTTAAACAAGGAGCAGCCTGTCGCTGGCAAACTGCTCCTTGTCTAGTTGAACTATCGTACCCGTTAGTTGAATCATTATCATGTGATTACACCACTAATCTCTCAATTGCAACAGCAACACCATCGTTATCATTTGAATCGGTTACGTGGGCTGCACAATTTTTCAGTTCAATTATCGCGTTCTCCATTGCGATCGGAAATCCGCACATTTGGAATAGTCCTAAATCGTTAAAGTCATCCCCGAATACCATTACATTTTCTGACTTCACCCCGATATCATTAAGCACCCATTGCACGCCTTCTTCTTTTGATGCTGATTTTTGCATGATTTGAACCAATACCCCTCCATCGGTTGCGATTACGTTCACATGGTCGCCGAATTGCTCTATTATATCCCTCCATGTGCTGTAACCTTGAACCAATATTTTGGTTGGGGAGAGTGAACTAATAAAATCGTTATCAATAACCTGGGGTTTCGGATCATTCGAACGGAGACCGAATTGAGCACGCTGCGAGTCGGGAACTGGTTTACACGCATACCATGAATCATTAACCTCGTATGAAATTAACGATTCAGGAGCATGTAACTCGATGAATTTGTTAATCTGTTGGCTAATCTCATTTGGGATACTAATGTGCCGCTGAGTTTGCTTAGACTTGCATGTTACTAGAGCACCATTGTAATAAACCAAGTAGTCTACAAAAGGAAAATTCTTTACAAATTGATTAGCCGCTCTAGGCGGTCGCGCCGTGGCAATAATAATATGAATTCCAGAATCAAAACATCTTTTAACAGTCTGATAATTTCTAGGTGATATGGATTTGTCACTGCCGAGCAATGTTCCGTCCAAGTCTAATACAATTGCCTGTATGTCCGACATCTGCATCTCTCCTCACCAAATAATTCTTCCAATAATAACCTAATTTCAGGAGAAATGATAGACTCACTATTGAATTAATCTGCCCGTTACTTCAATCAAACAACACATTGAAAGGAAACGTTTATAAAAAAAAGGAACCCGCTAAGCAACGGGCCGCGGGTTCAAGTCTATATATTAAAAAGGGGGTCAAGGTCTATATTACCGTGAAAACATTAACAGAAGATAAAACGAAAGTTACAATTGGATTACATTTGAAGCCCGTATATACTCGATTATTTAATGGGAGTAGTGAGCTCTTGTACCCGTTAGCTCATAACTCTATCCTGTTGGGCTTTAACCTTTTGAACGCCCTATGCCTGTTGAAAAGATATTGGTTCCGTTCTTTCAAAATACAATTTGCTCAATAGTGTCAATCAATGTACTAACCCATGTTGAAATGGAAGCGAGATATTTGATTACTGCCCGCATTGGTGATCCCGAAAATAAAGATGATCGGCCTTCTAGAAAATATTATAAACATGCAACTTTTTATGGAAAATTAAGTCATTTGAAGTAGAAATGAAGAAGATCGAAATAGGGAGGTCTTACAATTGAAAAAATGGATGCAAACAACAGTTGCTTCGCTTTCCATTGTTGGAATGCTGGCATCAGGATCGGCTATCTCCGCTGCGCCGCAAAAACCAATATTGGTTTATATTGATGGCGCGCTGCAGAAGAATGTGCTAACAGTAAACGAAAGGACAATGGTACAGCTAAAATCTTTTAAAGATCCTGTAAAACTAATGTATTCCTATGAACAGGCTACGAAAACGATAATAATAATTAATAAAGAAAAGAAATTGACTGTACGCCTTAATGGTGGAGCCAAAACAGCCCTGGTTAACGGTAAAAGCGTCAAGCTGGATGCCCCTGTAACGATTAAAGATGGTAGAACTTATCTTCCTCTGCGTTTTCTCTCAGAAACACTGGGGGGAACAGTGAAATACAGCAGTACGGATAAGACTGTAATTGTGCGGACTCCTTCTGGTCATGAGCGCTTCAAAATACTCATGAGCGGAGATTTAGTAAAAGCTCGTGAAATTGCAATTCATTATCCAGCAACGTATGCGGATAAACAAATTGAAGCATCAGGAGAAGGATTCACTTTTTCTTATACTTTTCCAAAGGGAGAAGCGCTGCGTTTTGAGGTAGAGTATAAAGGACTAATTAATTATACCGAAATTAATCAGGATGGAATTGCGGTTGTGACATGGCAAAATGATTCTATGGGAAGGAATGGAGAAGTGGGCAAGAGGCATGAGGCCTTTAACGACTACCATTTGAACGAAGAGTTCACTGATGTCATTATCGTACCAATCGAGGGTGAAGTCCGGACTGATCAAAATACATAAAATGTAACAAATCAGCTTGATTAAAATAAAAAAATGTCTAGGACACGAGAATAGTGTCCTAGACTGCCGAACATCGTTACCCGTTAGCCACACATGCAGCGCAAGCGCCGCACCACAGATGATGAAAATGGAGTTAATTTTCATGGGAGTTTAATACTTAATCTGTCTCCTCCAACTTTCTATTGATATGAACTGTTTTCGTTTTTTGATCCCAGTCTACAATGCAACCAAAGGTTTGAGCGACCAATCGAAGCGGAACATAGRTRATTTTGTTTTTAATAAACGGCGGATTCTTTGCTTTTATCGWTTCGGCTTCAATCATCACTTTCGTATTGCCAACTGTAAAGTAGGCCGTTTTCTCATTGCTTTCGTAGATAATTAAATTGTCTAGTGTACCCGAAATATAACCAAATTTAAGCACTGGTGTCTCGTTAAATGCATTAGATGGAA
>NZ_LMRV01000075.1:4312-18147 GCF_001428245.1 Paenibacillus sp. Soil522 | reverse complement strand
GCAAATTTATTTTTCATTACGTTTGCTCCTCAATAGTTATTTTAACTGGAAACCAAAAACGCCATTAAGTTAGAAATCATCAAAAAAACGCATTTCCCCCCTCTTTTGTTAGACGTTCAGCTCAAAGAATAGGTTCCAATTTTTATGATGTGGCTACACTATACTGCCTGTTAGCTCAACGAGGCTGCCGTTTCGTTTCATGCGGCAGCCTCGTTCTGGTGATTGTTAAGCTATAGTTCTCCGTTAGCGTAGTAAAGTTACCGCAGCTTTGTACTTTTTTGGTACTTCATAAAAGCTGTAATACTGTCTGAACCCCCAAGAAATATTCCTCCAACACTCGCCACTATAATAGTAAGTATCAACATCAACCATCCATTAAAAGCCATTATAATTCCGGCTTGATGTAATAAATAAAATAAACCAGCCAAAATATCTTGACCTAACATTAACAGAATGACATACCATGCCCACTTATACCCTTTGTAAAATAAGCATGCTAATGTGATAACAATTACCAAGTAAATGAGTTTTTTCAGTACATTTTCCAACCCATTGATTAGAGTAAAATAAACAATATTGAGTACTTCTATAATAAGAACAATAAAGATAACTGACTTTACCAAGTTCCTTCCTCTTCTGATTTGTTCACCATCAAAATATTCCACGATTTCACACTTCGCTTTCTAAAAGTCACTCGATAATTCCTAATCAAAACTCTGTGCAGACAAGATTACTCTTATTGCGTAATTCTGCCAATTAGTTCAATGAAAACTAGGAGCATCTGCCGTGATCTGCTCCTTGTTTATTCAAATTAAGTATTACGTTTTTGGAGTAGAAGTTCAATTAATTTGATTTATTCTTTAATTTCCACACTATGGCCCCAACGATAAAAATACCGATTGCAGTGTGAAGGCCCTTTTGTTTAATAATATGAGCAGGCTTCCAAGTCCCCTTTAATTAACCGAACAGAATCATTGTAACGTGAGTATTACAGTGTTGAAACAGGTAATACCAGGAAAGAATGTTATGATTTCAGCCAATCGTCTGTTTCAAATTGTTTAAGCTTTGCCCGTTAGTTCAATCATTTGGAGTCTCATGGCATAGGAGTTAGTAAGTTCTTCAACGTGCTCATCATCCAATGATACATAATAACAAATACAATCGTACCTGAAAGGATCCCATTATATAGTTTGCGGAGTTTCATTATTTTTTCAATCAATTTATAAAAGATCATAAAGAACATCACTGTGACCATGATAAAACCAATTAGAAATATTATGAGCATATTAGAGCACGTCCTAATCTCATTTAATTGATTAATTCAATACGTATTTATCTATACAAAGTTGCGCTATACTGCCCGCACAACGAAGCGATGGATCGGCTCCATCGCTTTTTTTTTGCACTATCGTATCCGTCAGGGTAAAGGGAAAGGGTTCCTCATAGCTTAACACTCCATTGATTACAATGTCTTGATTAATTCAATATTTGCAAATGTGCTTTCCGAATGAACCTTATCCCCGTATATACCGCTTATCCCATTAAATCCTGCCTTCGTCCAAAACCTAATAGCTGGCCAGTTTTTAACTGCGATATTTGCTCTAATATACTTATATCCTACATGAATAAGTTCTTTACATAATTGAGCTTCTGCTTCCTTTCCATACCCTCGACCTTGTAGTTCTGTATCAATATACATAAACACAATATAGGTAGAATCAATTGTTGTATATCCGTGATACAAACTTATAATGCCTAATATTTTTTTATTTTCTTTGCTCTTTATTGTAAAAATACGATAGTTCTCTTTCTCCCCTTCAGGAGGTACTTCCCCGGAAAAATAACAGCGTTCAATATAACGCGGATCGTATTCATTACCATCCCATTGGTTCATATATCGGCTGCCTAAAAACAATTGTTGTACTTCAACAATTTCATTTTCCAGTAATCTGTTGAACAAGAGATTGGAGGATTCCCAGAAATCTGGAAGTGTTTTGCTTGTCACACTTGATCACATCCTTAAGTGGTTATCTAATTAGATATTAGACTAATTAGTTGGACATGATAAGAGAAAAATGAAATTAAGCTATTCATGCCTGCTTAGCGGAGAAAAGGGCTGCCACGCGGCAGCCCTTCGTTGCTCAATTATCGTACCCGTTAGTTCAATCCACACCCTCAAGCCTGTCAATTATCGCTTCAAAGCGTTCGTCTTCTTCCACCTTTTTTGATACTTCTGTTTTTACTGCCTGTAACTCACTCAACACCTGATTAAACAGTTGACTCATCTGCTCCGACATGAAATCCATCCTCCCTAATTGGAAAAGCTATACACTAAATTCTTCGCGTTCGCTCAACAATCCTGCCCGTTAGCGTGGAAAACGGCAGCCGATCGTTCTGACCGGCTGCCGTCATGTCTTTATTGAGCTATCATTTCCCGTTTAGCTTAATAGAATATAACCTCAAGCTGATCTTTTTTTGTTCAATTAAATATTTTACCAAAATGGAACTTTCCGGGCGCTAATGTGTCTGTTTATAAGAGGTGATGGAAGTAGTGGAGGATGACTATCTCGTAACGATAACGAGTATGGGACCGGAGGAAATGGAACCGCTTATCGTCAAGTACTGGAATGATATTTGGAATTACGCATTTGTATTGACAAAAAAGCATGATATGGCAGATGATCTCGCGCAGGATACATTCGTTAATGCCTTTCTTGCGCTGGACAAGTTCCGGGGGCAATCGACGGTGAAGACTTGGCTGCTGAAAATTTGTCATAATCTTGCAATGAATCACAGAAGATCGGCCTTTTTTCGTAAAGTTCTTCCTGTTCCGTTTGTGCGATTTTCAGAGGAGTCTCCTTCCGCTGAAGCAGTCTATTTTGCTAAATCCAGGCTGGACGAGGTTTGGAGTGAATTGCTGACGCTCCCACTTAAGCATCGGGAGGTTCTTGTACTGGAAGTTAGATATGGACTATCAATTGCAGACATAGCGGATTTTCTCCGCATCGCGGAAGGTACAGTGAAATCAAGACTGCATCGGGCGAGAGCCAAAATGAGAAATAAGATGCTGGAGGAATGATATGAAGAGGAGAAACTTTGAAGATGCGCTTCAAAAAGGGCCTTATTCCGAGCCAAGCCGGGTAACGATTGACCAATTAAACTACATACAAGAAAGAGTGCTTCGGGGCGACCGGAGACGACCGTACATACATGTAAAAAGAGTCATTCCTATTATGCTATGTTTTGCGATTCTGGCTATTATCGTATGGATCGGTCTGCCGACCGGGCAGCGGTCAACTCAGATGGCATCAATGCCGCCTTCGGATGACCAGATATCGCAGCTAATTCATAATGCTAATCCTGATATGAATCCGAAAATCATGTATAAGGAACAGCTAAATGATCATCAGATGATCATTTTCACAACTATCGTACAGCATTCGAATCAAATCATGATCTGGGAGGCAGGATTCCTACATTGGGATGAGGGTGGCATGTCGTGGTCCGTTCAGGGTAAAGTAGAGGTCCCACTTCTAACGGAGCTAGAATACGGGAACTTAACTACAGAAGGAATAAATGAGGTCTTTAACTACACATTTGTTCCCTTCGTTGAAAAAACACCATCCTTGCTAGTATTCGGCGCTTCCATCGATCCTGATGTCGACTCCATTTGGATGACTGACCAATCCAATCAAGTACATGCTGCCAAGATGATCCGGCATGCACACGGAGCCTATACACTGTGGTTTACGCCCCTTCTAGGCTTAGACGAGTCTTCCTATAAGCTGCATGCGGCAGATGCGGAATCAGTGACCGAGCCGATGAATTTTAACGATCATGAAATACCGCTTTACAGAAAGCTGGATATGTCTAGGTTCAAACCCGAGGAAATCCATATCCCCTTGAATTTAGCCGACAATCAAACAGAAGGAAATCCGGTAATCAAATTGCTTAATACGACGGCAACCGAAACGTCTCAAGGTATTTCAATTAGAGCTGCTTATCAGCTTCGGGACGGAAAATCCGAATTTTGGATTTCGCAATCAAGCGGAGACCAAGGGAATCCAGAACAGGTATTGGAAGATTTGAAATCTAGATATCCAGCCGAAACGCTTACCGAAACGATTATTAACGGCCATAAAGCTCTGATCGAACAGACTGAAATACGTGGGCAAATCTTTATTGTAACCGAGAATAACTTTTATTCGGTTGCTTCTACTTATTCCGTTGATATTGAAATTTTATTGACTGCCGCAAAACAAATTAAGGTGCATTAGCAGCGTTCGCAAGCGGGGCGGTTGCTAAGGGATGAACCCGTAGCCCACCTCGTTTGCAAATGAAAGACATCGTAAAATTAGAAACAGCGGTAGTCAGGGACGATAAAATAAAATCCAAGACTGCCGCTGTTTTATTGAACTATCGTACCCGTTACTTCAATAAGTAACAGAATTCCTATTAGTAAACGATTGTACATATTTGTTTAGATCTTCTCGAAACACTTCAGTATACTGACCAGAGGTATAGTGGTTCACTACATCCCGCCAAAAATGTATTGCTGATTCATTTGTTTTCACCTGGACAACCTTCCAATTAGCACGGTATAGATTAAACGCTTGAACAGCTGCCAACTTCCCTAATCCTCTTCTTCGATACTTACTTAAGATAAGAAAATCATAAATAACGTGTGTTGGGTCGGGATCAGTATCGTAATTTTCGAAGAGTATAATTAAAAAACCAATAATCCGCTCTTTACTGCATATCAAAAAGGGATTCCACCTAGGATCTTCCCAATAATGTTCCAAGTCGAATTCAAAGCGTCCATCAAAGCCCAAATCTTCTTCGGTAAAAGGACTAAAATCATATCGGTAATATTGATAAAGATTGTAGAGGACTTCTTTGTGTTCTATATCAACAGGCATAAGTTTTATTTCCATGCTTTATCCCCCACCTCTAGGATTAACGTAACATAACCCGAAATGGAATGATAGGAAAAGAACTACTATAACTGAATTAATCTTCCTCTTTGTTTAACAAGGCTGCACATTTCCGGCAGCCCTGTCCTGGTGAACATTGAAACTATCGTTCCCCGTTAGTTGAATGATTAATTACGAGTATTCAATGAGATTTTTCGATTTCTGCAATCAGCAGGTACTTTCTCTCGGACTCCACTACGATTAAAGAATGGGTTATCGGAGCATCGAGAGAGCTGTAAATAAGCTAATTCTATGTGATAAATTGTAGGATAATTCACGGTTAACCTTATCCGGCATTGATTTTTTTGCCAAAAAAGGTTATTTTATAGACAGCTTAGCGATAAGCAAGTTCCTGACACGAAGGGAGATGTTTTTAATGGCAACTACTTATATGGTGGTTTGGTCTTAAAACTGAATAGCTGGCATACGCGAAAAAAGCGGGAAAACGCCCGTATTATTTGGTATGCCATCCAAAGTAACCTTTCGTGAATATTGCTGTTTGCAGATACGATGAAGGTCGTATCTTTTTTGCGTCCTGATGCCGCGCGACAGCAGCTTCTTTAGAGGCTGCTTGTCCGTGGCATTTTTGCGTCCAAAAAACAACATTAAAGGAGCTAACAAAAAAACATGATGGATTTGAAAACCTATGGCTACACAGAAATAGAAGCAATTCCCGACGGATTATTGCCCGGCAGGGTGACGGAGCTTCGGCGCGAGCGCTTCACGGTCATGACCGAGCGCGGCGAAGTAACGGCGGTGCTCAAAGGAACGTTCTATCACAGCTCGGAAACGCGCGTAGACTTTCCGTGCGTCGGTGATTTTGTCTTGCTGCACTACAACGAGAGCGGAGATTCTCTCATCGTTACGGTACTGCCCCGCCGCTCCAAGTTCTCACGCGCGGATTACTCAGGGCATGCCGCAGGCTATGCCAAAACCGTGCTGGAACAAGTCGTTGCAACTAACTTTGACTATGTGTTTATCCTTTCTTCTCTGAATTGGGATTTCAACGTTACCCGCATCATGCGGTACCTGACACAAACCAGGCAGAGCGGCGGCCAGCCGGTCGTCATTCTGACCAAGGCTGATCTCGTTGAAGATTATAATCTCCCGCTCGCAGATGTCACACAAAGTATCCCTGATGTGCCGGTTCACGCAATCTGCAGTCATACAGGCCTAGGGCTGAACGAACTCGCTCCCTACTTGATGCCTGGTAAAACAGTCGTCTTTCTCGGCATGTCCGGCGTCGGTAAATCGTCTCTACTCAATGCATTGATAGAACAGGACGTAATGAAGGTTCAGGCGATCCGGGAAGGCGATAGCCGGGGGCGGCATACGACAACGCACCGTCAGCTGTTCATGCTCCCCTCCGGTACGATGGTCATCGATACGCCGGGTATGCGTGAGCTTGGGCTTTTTGATGCCAACGAAGGCATACGCGCAAGCTTTACCGATGTGGAGGAATGGTTCCCTCAATGCCGATTTACGGATTGCCGCCATCAGGCCGAGCCGGGCTGTGCCGTTCTCGCCGCACTTACTGACGGTTCGTTGCCGCGTGAACGGTGGGAGCATTATATTGCCCAGCAGCATGAGAACAAGTATGTCCAGGATAAAACGAGCTACCTCATCGACAAGAGGGCGAGAAACAAAACGATGGCCATGTGGAGCAAGCAAACGAAGAAAAATGGAGGTTGGAAGAAATAAATATTAAATTCGAAACGCTGATCTATGCCTTAGGCCGACGCTTCAAGAAGGATATCATCTCGGCCGACTTCCTAACCATGCCGTTACAGGGCGGAACTGTGGGAAATGTGTACCTGGTAACGGGGATCGCCGAAACCGCGGATGGCGAAAAATTGCCGTACCGTATCGTGCTGAAAATCCAGAAGAAATGGGAGCGTTACGGCGATCCGGGTTCATGGCGCCGGGAATATGATCTCTATGCGTCTGACTTGGGAGCAACGTTCTCGGATGCCTTCCGCTGGCCGACATGTTATCACGCCGAGATCAATGCCGAAGAAAATGAATTCCAGCTGTGGCTGGAATATATCGATGGCGTAACCGGTTTAGACTTGACCGGTGACATGTATGAACAGGCTGCGCTGGAGTTAGGACGCTTTCAAGGCAAGCTGTATGCGGAGCAGCCCGCTGTGCTACAGAGCCTGACCAACCTGAGCCATGCGGATCTCATGAAGAATACGTATCTGCATTACCGGTCATGGCCGGTCGTCTACGATTATATACGCTCGGAGGACTGCGGATTCCCGCAGCACGTGCGGCAAATGCTCATCGACATCGATGAGCACGCAGACGAGATACTCGCCCGCATCGAAAAATTACCCCTCGTGCTATGCCACCGGGACTTCTGGGTGACCAACCTGATCTATGCCGATGGGAAAATCGCGCTCATCGACTGGGATACATCCGGATGGGGCTACTTGGGCGAGGATCTCGCAAGCCTGATTGCAGATGAAGCGGATATCGATCACATGGTCGAGTACTACCAGCAATGTGTCCCCGCGTATTACAGAGGCTTTTCGGAGTATACGGATGTATCTCCTATCGCCAATCATTGCGTCTACGAGATGATCCTTCTCGTATTCGGGTACAGGCTTGTGGAGGGGTATCACCACACAGAGGATGATAACGAGAAGACGAAGCTTGCCCATACGCTCCAAAAAATCTATGAAATGAAGACCAGCCCTGCACAGGGTTGACTCTAAAAAAAGAACTCCGAAAACCCTTGAATGTAGTGGGTTTTCGGAGTTTCTTTCATACTCCCATTCGATCGTCGCCGGCGGCTTGCTTGTGGTGTCGTAGAAGACGTGGGGCATTCCAGTCGGTGAATTGACAGTGGAATTGACAAACGTTTACGGTGTCACATCGGAAGCTCCGAAAGAAAACTCGCCGTTAGACACAGGGCGGTGAACCGTATCTTATTTTCAAATATTATGGCTGCGCTAACCTGCCCGTTCGTATTATGAGGTCACCAGATCTTTCTGGTCGACCTCTTTTTTGTTTGGTCGTAAGATAGCGGTAGCCGGGGATCGAACGTATCTGCCCGTGGGACTCAGATCCCGAGAGCTATTCAGTTTATCCCCCCTACTTGTTCAACCATGTTTAGGCTGGTTGGGACTTAGATCCCGTATCACATGCGATACTGTGGAAGACAAGAAGGTTAGGGGTTGCCGGTGAATTTACTTCGGGAGTGATGTCATGAATCCAGTGGTTGGGTTGGATGTGTCCAAGGGAGAGAGCCATGCTCAGGCTTTTTTAGATCGTGGAGTACCTCATGGGAAGATCTTTAGATTTAAGCATGATCTTGAAGGGTTAGCGTCGTTTCTACGTTACATTAGAGGCATTGAAGCAGCTGCTGGGATCCGTCCCTCCATTGTTATGGAAGCAACAGGCCATTATCATAGCCCTGTTGTTCAGTTTCTGGATGAACAACAATATTTGTACATCGTGATTAATCCTTTAATCTCCCATAACGCCAAAAAAACCAATTTACGACGGTTGAAGACAGATGCAGCTGATGCCCATTTATTAGGAGCGTTGTTCTATAAAGAAGAGTTCGAGCCCTTCAAAAAACGGGGCCAGCATCTTATGAATTTACGCTATCTCACGCGCCAGCATGAATCTTTAACGGGTATGTATGTTCAAGCGAAGCTACAATTTCAGGCTATTCTGGATCAGGTTTTTCCTGAATACCATGGCGTGTTTGGTGATCTCTATTCGAAGGTTTCTCTTCGATTTTTGGCCTTACATCCGACGTCTAAAGAGGTCCTGGAGATGGCCGAGAAGGAGATTACAGCAACAATCCAGCGCCTTACAGGACGCGGAAAATCCGCTTTATGGTGTCTGGAACGTGCTCAAGTCTTAGTAGCTGCAGCAAGGCGAAATCCCTTTAAGGAGACGGCTTTTCCAAGTCATCTGATCTCCTTACAGCTGCTCATCAAATTGCTTCTTCAATACCAGGACCATCTAGCAGACCTAAATAAATCGATAGAGGCCCTGGCTGAAGAGTTACTTGAATATGATTTAATCCAATCGATACCCGGGATAGGCACTAAAATTGCTGCAACAATTTTGGCTGAGATTGGGGAAATCGACCGGTTCGATAACGCAAAGAAACTAGTTGCCTTTGCTGGTGTGGATCCAAGCGTTTTTTCTTCTGGCAAGTTTACAGCAACCATAAATAAAATCACGAAGCACGGTTCCAGGAGGCTTCGCACTGCCCTTTATCAGGCAGTACGGTGTGGCATTCGTAGTAATAGAAACAAAAAACTAAGAGATTATTATGATAAGAAACGTGCTGAAGGAAAGTTGTTCAAAGTAGCCATAATTGCTTGTGTGAATAAACTCATCCACTGGATTTTTGCCATCTTGACTACTAAGGAAGCGTTCCGTTTAGAGTAAATAGCATGGTATAGAAATGGATGAAATTTCTTCCTGTGCCAAAGGGGACGGTTATTTGCTGTACCCTTTTTTAAGTATACCATTCCATGAATCGACCTTTAATAATTAAATATTGACAAGCTATTAACTGGAATAGCGTAATGAAAAAGGAGCAGCTGCGGATCGCAAACTACTCCATGGTGGGTTGAACTCCCGTTAGCTCAAAACCCTTCAGTACGGTCGTTTATAAGAATCTAAAAGAGGTTTTACTGATTCTATTGTAGACTGAGCATCAGTAACAATCTCATCAAGACGATAATAGAGGGCTGTATTAGACTCCCAAAAAGAAGACGGTATTTTTAGAACATGTTCTAACAGATCCCCGCGGTAAGAATTCCCACAAACAAACGGATCTGCTCCTAATACATCAAGAGCTATAGGTACAAGATGCTCTAAACTTAACTGTTGTCCAATCATTAATCTTAAATCACCTGCAGTAAAATCCTTTAGAGGTTTTTTCCTCAAAGCATGTGCTGTCAAAACTAAGTTTGAACTCATTTGGGGCTCGCCCCAGACTACCTCTTCAATTTCCTCTAATGTTTTAGACCCATCAATCTCATTATTGTGCATTTACAGCACCACCTTATTTCGATCAACAACACACTTATATTACCACTATTGAAACTAAACTGCCCATTACTTTAATGAGCAAGGAGCAGCCTGCCGCTGGCAAACCGCTCCTTGCTTAGTTGAACAATCGTATCCGTTAGCTTAACAACTTTTTATTTCCTTGCCAGTATCATGAAGCGTTCCGTATTGGTCTTGATTCCCTTCTCTGTTTGATTTGATTCAATAAACTTTTGAAGTATTTCGAAATCATGATGAGTTTGCCCGAAGTTTGGAATAACAGGGGTGTATTTCAAAAAGAAGACCAAATCCTCGTAAGTTTGGAAATACTGCGTTGCATCATATTCAAAAGACTGAATATCGGTAAAACCAGCTTCAGCTAGCTCTGTAAGGTATTTATCTTTTAAGATTCCTTTATCAGTTCCAAAACCCTGTCCTCTTCCGAAAGCTTGTTTAATGTTAAATTTATCATTTTCGCTTACCTGTTGAGTTAAGAATATACCATCATTCGCTAACACTTTTGAAACTTCATTTGCATAAAACTCACTGTGCTGACAGGACACCACATTAAAAAAGAACTCAGGAAACGTAATATTATCAGCTTCCATTTGTAAGAAGCGTATATTTGTTTTGTTTGATTTTTTTAATTTTTCAGTAGCGGACTGTATCATTCCTTCTGAATGATCAATGCCAACAAGAAGTAGTGCAGCATCAGCAATAAATAATAAAGCTTCCCCACCGCCCGTACCAATATCAAGCAATAAATCGGACTTATCGCATCGTTCAGTAACTTCATGAAAAAAATTCCATTGTTCACCTTCAGAAGTAGTTTTTACTTTACTAAAGTCCCAACCGTTCAACTTACCAACCTTGTCGTAGAAATCCTTATACTCAGACCTGTTCATATTTCCTCCACCTTTAAAATGAGATTATAAAAAGCCAAGGGGGTATGGGATTGTGCATGAATAGGAGCAAATGAAAATTCATCTGTTCCGTTATTCAAGCAGTCCGAGTGTCCTTGGCTTTAATATATTAGATATCAGCCCGACACCATTCAAAGTTCTTAGTTTCACGAGACCAAAAGGGCAGAAAATCCCCTTGGTAGCTGGCACGCGTTTTTTCCAGCCCGAAAACTAATTACTTCGAACGATACGGAATGACATCCATTTCACCTCATTAAGAAAGATATTACAATTTTAAATGTTATGTACCTGACATTCAAGCTTTTATTTATTATTACTGGTTCTCATTGCACTATCGTACCCGTTAGCTTAAGGACCGAGGGTCAATAGCCCCAATGCTTGAATATGTTGTTATCTGATGGATTCACTTTACTATGAAACACTAATCTCTCTTTTACTTAATTTTTTAAATGCAGAGTAACCCTGATCGGACTTAATAAAACTTAATATTTTTTCGGCACACTCTGTTGGACTCAACTCTTCAGTATTTACTTCAAGGTCATATTCATTAAAAGAATATATTTTGTCGTACTGGGAACTTGCTAGTCCAATCTCTCGATCTCCTCTGATTTGCTCTCTTCTTGTGAGTTCTTCTTTCGAGCATATTACACCTACAAATAATGTAGGATAATCAAAAAGTACATCAAGAAAATCATTAAACCGCTTGTCATTGTCGATTACGGTATCGACGATTACATTCAAACCCATTTCTGAAAACAATTTAATTGTTGCATAGTACACTGAGCCTATGGGATCAAAAATTATTTGTCCGATATTATCCACTTCTTTTGTAGGTTCATTATCTGAAAATTTATTATTAATAAAATCAAAGTAATTACGAAAAAAATCATCTATGGATAAATGATCAAAAGGAATCTCTTTCTGATTTTTTAGTTCCATAGAAATACTAGTCTTTCCTGAACTTGAAGTTCCGTTCAAAAACACAATAAGTCCTTGCTTCAAACGAATTCACCCTCACATATAAGATTTGCGTATCATTCAGACAACGTTATATTCACAACGTTCATTAAATTATCCAACTGATAAAATATTCGAGAAACGATTAAATTATCTTCTCCCGTTAGCTTATTCTGAGCTGCTCTCACAAGTTATCGAAGCCAATCATTGCACTTACCTGTTGGATCTCTTCGACTGGAAAAGGAGTAGATCTGTTCACTGAAATGAGATTCGAGTAGAACTCATTCATTACTAACGCTATCGGTGCATACCTCTCGATAATCACCGCTGCTGATCCCGTCAAATCTCGAGATTTCTCACCATTAATGCAACGTCGTATGTAATCCATTATTTCTATGTGACTATTCACACCGCCCAATATTCTTATAAGCCAGTTCACAAATTCTGTTACTACATAGCACTCATCATGAGCTTTATTCATTTTATAAAACTCAATTTCGCTATTGGAAAGTTCAAATCGAGTAGATGCTGCAAGACCGAAGTCAGAAATATATAAACGATTTCCGTCGGTTAATATATTCCTAAAATGAGCGTCGAAATGTAATAAATCGTTCGCATTCATAAACGAGACAGCATTCCGAAGATCAGACTCCACTTTGGCAAATGCCGAGGATGCGGTATCTTCTCCCAAAGCAACCTGTTCGGTTAGCCAGTCATGCAGGCTATAAGGAATGTACTCTAAGAACAATACAACACAATCCACTGCGTGCTCAATTGCCTCGATACGATCTTGTACCGCTTTTGCCCCCCAAAACTCAACCAAATCGGACACTTCCTCGGAAGTGTTTTGCTTTAGATTAGGTAATACTCGCCAGTGATACAAAAGTGGGAAGCTTTCGGAACGCTTCGCCAGTACCCAATTGGTGGTCATCTTATGTGCGGCTACCTCACGCCATACTCCATGTCCTAACGAACCTATGCCGTAATGGAAAAATGACGGGAGTTCGAACACGTTTCTAGTCGACATAAAGTTCTCCACACTTTTTTCTAGTTCCGTAATCGGTATCCTCTTCACGAAGACGAATGTATTTTCAAGTTGTAGTAACGCCGTTGAACCACCGATTCCGTTACCCAGGGCTGTAGCATTTTCAACAAGCTCTCGAATCTGTTGATTATTGAGTAATGATAAGGTGGTGGATATGTCAGAATAGCCTGCTAGTCGAGATTCATGAGTCACATAGGTCTCTCTTCGGGATGATTTCACTGTCGAATCACTATCCTTCCGGTTCTGATCACTTAAAGGAATTCGCGAATCATTTGCACTATCCTGCCCTGTTCGTAATATAAGGTCACCGCTAACTCTTAACTTCCTTGCCAAGTAGCCACCACGCTCTACTGCCAGTTAGTTTAACGAAGAGTTACCACACCGAGACCCTTAATACCGGCAGCGGCCTCTAGATTGTTAAGGGTGATGCTGATTTGGAGACCTAAAGGAAATCGATCTTCGCTAAGTATACATTATCTCTGTCGGCAATCGGATAATGTACTTGTCATCGTCAATTGAAAAGAACTTAATCCTATAACTAAAAAAGCCCGCGATTTAAGCGGACTTCAATNTAAAGGAAATCGATCTTCGCTAAGTATACATTATCTCTGTCGGCAATCGGATAATGTACTTGTCATCGTCAATTGAAAAGAACTTAATCCTATAACTAAAAAAGCCCGCGATTTAAGCGGACTTCAATCGGACAATGTCTATCCTTTGACAATTGTTAAGTCAATTGCTTTGCTCTATGGAATATTTGGAGTAACGTTTCGAAGTCTTCTTTTAATGTCTCTTCAGTAATGTTRTTTTGTTGATCATTCTTTTTAAAATGTTCAAGTTCATTGTTTTTCTGCTGTAATTGCTCTTTTAAGTTACTGATTTGATTAGCCATATTTATAATAAGTTGCTTCTGCT
>NZ_LMRV01000075.1:0-4259 GCF_001428245.1 Paenibacillus sp. Soil522 | reverse complement strand
AGTGGAAACTTTTATCTGTTGCGTTACCTGTTTAGCGTAGGAGCTTTGCTTTCGTTCTTGTTTGGCTGCTTCAACTTCCGATACGTATTGTTTACGTAYTTKGGAGTTCCATCTAAAGCCACATGCACTTTCTGTCCTTCCTAATTGTTGTGCAGCTTCATTAAATGCTACTAGCTGTGAACTTTTTTCTCGAATATGTCTTANGGAGTTCCATCTAAAGCCACATGCACTTTCTGTCCTTCCTAATTGTTGTGCAGCTTCATTAAATGCTACTAGCTGTGAACTTTTTTCTCGAATATGTCTTAGGACGATCTCTGCTAGTAAATGATCTTCATCAGACTTCCACCCATCTTTTCGAGCTTCTTGCATGCTATCACCCCTTTGTGGTTTTTAATAGCCATTCTTTCCTGTTCTCCTATATTTATGCGGTTTTTCACTTACATACTTAACTATGTAATAAAAAACTCCCCAATTCTAAAAAATATATAGATTGCAGCTACCATTGATTTTATTCCACTCTAAATGCGTACTCGAAATATGTTTCCGAACNTATGTAATAAAAAACTCCCCAATTCTAAAAAATATATAGATTGCAGCTACCATTGATTTTATTCCACTCTAAATGCGTACTCGAAATATGTTTCCGAACCGTTTAGAAATTTGTTTGGTACTGACGAATGAAAAAAAGGAGCTGCAGTAAAGCAAGCTCCTCCACTATCGTACCCATTAGGTTAATGATGATCTTGTCTCAGTTCCATCGAAAATTACTTTGCGGTTTACCTTATAAAGTATTCCGACTAACTTACCAAGCAATATTTTCCCAATTTTCCTGCCGTTCTTTCCGGAAACGCTGAACCCAAGTTTCGGCAATGTCATCCGCGATTGGATCGAAGAACGGAGCTGCCACTTGAACGCCATTCGTAGGAATGTTTAAAAATTGCAGTACTTGTATAACTGTCTCTTCATACCGCTCAATGAAATCCTCATATACAATAGTCATGGGTACAATATGACCTTCCGCTAAGAAGGCTGCCACTCCTGCTTCACGCAATGTACACTCTACAAGCAAATGGTTAATGGCATCAAAGTTATACTGATCTGCAATATCCTCTTGATGCGGGCTTGTGCCATGTACCCGATGCCATTCTCCAGATACAATCGCTCTCCACCATGATACCGCAAGCCTTACCTTATTTCGTCGGGTCATGAAAATGTGCTTGCAATTGGGAAATGCCTCTGTCCAAATTCTTGGCCTCGATAGCCCTTCAGGGAGCTGAAGCTCTCTATGAAATGCTTGTATCCAATCATCTAGTTTAAAGGATGAGGTTTTAAGGCCAAATACACCATTCGTCGTCGTACCATCCTCCCATATTTTACGTAGGTATTTGATACTGAATGTTTCGGGATTTGGCTCAGTCAGCCATTCTCCTGGAATGCCAGCGACTCCTGTAGATTCAAGCGCTTTATATAATAAGGTACTCCCGGTTCGCTGTGAAAACCAAATGGTATAGCTGTTTGTAGGTTTCATAGATCATTCTCCTTCTCTGTTTCAATTTTGTATTTAGAAAGCACATAGTCTGCGAAAAAGTCTACACAGTACTCTAAACTAAAATACTCGGTATCGACTACAATGTCGGGTTGTAATGGAGGTTCGTATGGTGCGGATACTCCCGTAAAGTTTGACAGTGTACCCTCTCTTGCAAGTCGATACATCCCCTTTGGATCTCTACGCTCACATACCTCCAACGAACACTTAACATATAATTCCGTGAAATCTTCGGAGGTAAAATGCTGCTTTATGATTGCCCTGCTTGAATTAAAGGGGGATATTAGCGGTGCCAAGACTAGAACACCAGCTTCAATAAACATCAGCGATATTACAGCAGCTCTCCGTAGATTTTCCATACGATCCGTTTCGGTAAATCCAAGATCATGGTTTAATCCTTTGCGTAAACGATCACCGTCTATGATGGTACATCGTATGCCTTCTTGAAGCAGCCGCTTTTCTACTTCAATCGCTAATGTTGTTTTACCTGATCCAGGTAAACCGGTGAACCAAACTACCCCACTCTTATGACCATTCATCTTTTCTAAGTAATACCTGTGTATGACACATCCCCCCAAAAAAATAAATAAATGAAAATAGAAAAAAAGCCGTGTGTGAACATCGTTCACCCACGGCTTTTCATGCGTAAGAATGCTCAAACAAGGCATACTTTGCCCAAGCGCTCGCACAAATGCGTGATGATGATAAGGTTCATAACAGGAGTACATGAAAGGGGGCAAGGAAAAACAATCCCTACCTAAATTAGTAGAATCATCGCCCACGATCATGTGTTATTAGGTTAAAAATTAACCGATAACTTCTGTTAAAAACACTGTCATCATCATCACTGCACATATCCCACCTTCAACTATTTGTTACCAGTATAAACCATTTTGTGAAATAGTCAACGCCTTTATTGGAGTTTAGATTTCTTACATATTAACGAAACAAAGTGTAACTGAAAGGGATGTTATTATTGAATTATCCTGCCAGATAGTTGAGCAGGCTGCCGATGATGCCGACAGCCTGTCGTTATGGAGCTATCGTATCCGTTAGCGTAACAAAGGTTCCGTAGAAGTCACATAACCCATTGTCATTTTCCGTTTTGTTGTATTGAGATCATAATCACGCCATTATTCTTTGAGTAACATAACCCATTGTCATTTTCCGTTTTGTTGTATTGAGATCATAATCACGCCATTATTCTTTGAGTAATTAACAACATTACCGTAAGCTTCCGAGATTCCTCTAAGTGGCAAATATACTCGTCCGTCTTTAAAAACGGCTTCCTGAGGGATTCTAAATGTTAGATCTAGAACTTTATCTTCGAATTCCTTCTCACCTATCTTTATTGAAAATCCTTCCTTACTTTCTCCAATTACATCTTTGTCAAAGGCTGAAANNNAATGTTAGATCTAGAACTTTATCTTCGAATTCCTTCTCACCTATCTTTATTGAAAATCCTTCCTTACTTTCTCCAATTACATCTTTGTCAAAGGCTGAAAACACCAAGGTTTTCTCATATCCATCCCATAGCACTCCTTTACTTGTAACGATGAAAGGGAGAATATATACTAAATAACTCGGACTTACCAAGATACTTCCATTAATAAGAATAAACTCTTGTTTAGTCAGGTTTGANTTTACTTGTAACGATGAAAGGGAGAATATATACTAAATAACTCGGACTTACCAAGATACTTCCATTAATAAGAATAAACTCTTGTTTAGTCAGGTTTGACTTTTTACCATTTGCATACTCGATTTTGACGGAATCAACATTCATTGCTGCATTGACGGGAATACAAAAACCAAAGAAAAACATAGAAAACACTACAACATTAATAAATTTAMTCACTTTCATTTGGGTTCACTTCCTCTTCATTTTGTTTCCAAACNGGAATACAAAAACCAAAGAAAAACATAGAAAACACTACAACATTAATAAATTTAMTCACTTTCATTTGGGTTCACTTCCTCTTCATTTTGTTTCCAAACAATTATTAGACGTATATGTAAGATAATAGTTCCATTAATCTGCCCGTTAACATTCCTGTAGGTGTTAGTAGATTCGATTTGCAGAAAAACGAACGCCCCGCTAGGATGAGTATGTACTGGGTTGCAGCCCTCAGAACTCACCTTAGGAGGCGTTATTATGAAGTCTAGATTAATTAAAGCTCAAAATCAACGTGTAGAACGTATTTCTACTTCCACCCTTGTCATAGGCATCGACATTGCCAAGGAGAAACATGCTGCTCAAGCTATTAACTTTCGAGGTATTGTCCTCACCAATCGCCCAATTATGTTTTCGAACGACCATGCGGGCTTTGAGCATTTGTAAGCGGCGGAAGGCTTCTTCCTTTGGAGAGAAGGGTGTGTAGAACCCGCGTCTCACTGCATCNCATGAAGTCTAGATTAATTAAAGCTCAAAATCAACGTGTAGAACGTATTTCTACTTCCACCCTTGTCATAGGCATCGACATTGCCAAGGAGAAACATGCTGCTCAAGCTATTAACTTTCGAGGTATCGTCCTCACCAATCGACCAATTATGTTTTCGAACGACCATGCGGGCTTTGAGCATTTAATAAGCAGCATTCGTAAATTACAGAAAATGCACAACTTGAATGACGTCGTTGTGGGAATGGAAAGTACCGGTCACTACTGGTTCAATATCGCCAATTGGTTAATGTGCTCCTCTTTGTTCCAGCAGC
>NZ_LMRV01000074.1 GCF_001428245.1 Paenibacillus sp. Soil522 | reverse complement strand
ATAATGCAGCTTAATCCGTTCTTGAATATTTTTAAGTGCATAACCTGACTTCTGCTATTACAACCGTCAAAACTTAGAGGTATCTAATGATATTAAACCCAAATATATTATTAGAAATCTTTTAGATCTTGTAGATGTAGTGGGATTGTAGCTACATAGTACCATGTAGCGGATGTGCAATCCGGATCTTACTAAAGGGACATGACTACGCTAACGGGTACGATAGTTCAATCATAACGACGGTAGCCGGCCAGATGATCGGCTGCCGTTTTCTGTTGAAGTAACTGGCAGTTTAGCTTATTGGGGGTCTTGAGTTTGCGGCGGTTTATACCGTTTCCCACAATCTGGCGAACATTCATTAAGCAACATTTAAACTGGGTGCCACGTCTTAACATTCAACAAAAGAAACAAAACAAAATGGTGAGGTAAAAATGATTATCAAAAAAGCGATGTTGTTTTTGGTACTTATCGTGATTCTAACCGCTTGTGGAATTACGTCAGAACAGAAAACAAAATTAGACACACCTCAATTTGAAGAAAAGAAAAATCTGCCACCTAAGAAGGCAGAAGCAGGAGTAATAGATGATTTAATTGCTTTCCAACAAGATGTAAGATCAGTAACTGAAGAAGAGTTGGTTAAGTAATATCCAACGAAACATCCTGATTCTGGTGAAACAATAGTGGATAATGAAGCGTTGTTGGAGGACTTAATATGGTATTGGGATAACGATAGCAATAAAGCTTTCTTCAAGGTTGATAAAGAAAATTCCCCAAAATGGAAAGAAGCTCGTAAGCATATCGAAGAACGTTCGGGTGCGAAGGTTGTAATCAAGAAAGCAACAAAGAATCCTAAGATGTTGCAAGATATGGTTGAACCTGTTACTGATTTCCTCAAAACGAAGAATTATAATAAAGACATGAGCGTAGGTTGGAGTCCTGTTGAGGAAAAGGTTATCGTTAAGGTGGATAATCTAACCCCAAAATTAGCAGATGAAATCAAAGCAAAGTTTGGTTTCGATAATGTATCTGTTGAAGAAATGCCTGATCGTTATGCTCAAGATACCTAAGTTAGAAGTTAATCCATTTATATTTGTTGTCATCGTCGTGCCGTTTAGCCATCGATCCGCCTGAGGCATTTTGCATTTGGATGGCTAACGGGTACGATAGTGGAGGGGCTTGCTCGTAGCAGCTCCTCTTTTGATTTATTGAAGTAACTGGAAGATCTCCATGTTACATTTTAGCAATCCATCCTTGTCTAGGCTCGTCTATAGGTAAAAAAAGGAGGTGAGTCGCTAACCAATGCCCTTTACCTTTGCGCACCCGACCTATGCTTTCCCCTTAAAATTCATCAGCCCGCGATTAAACGGATCCCTATACGAAAGAGATCCCATTCATCACGTACAAACAAAAACTGTTTTATTGGGGCTTCGCGGCGATGGTCGCAGTCTTCATGACAGGGTGTAAACTGCTGCTAACCTCGGACGGCAACATCATCGGAATTTTGGTCGTAGCGCCAATCACCGGCTTCTGTGCAGGGGTACTGTTCGTCTCCTTGCTCTGGAGAAGAACCAGGCATAGAAACAAATAAGGGGCTGGGTGAATCGTAGAGTTGTGGGATGGTGAACCCCCAAGGAAATTAATAAAGAAGGAGGAGCGTGAAACAACATGGATAATGATAAAGTGAACAAAGTTCATGAAACGCAATCCAACGAGTCTGAAATTTTAAACAGCACGAATATAAGCTTTATTGATGATCAACTGCTTCATATGCAAAGAATAGAAGGTGGTGGCCCTCCTAAGAGAATTGATCTTAGTACGATGCAAAACCGTTGAGAATTTTTGGCTACTTTTTCTTCGCATTTATTTTAATTATGTTTTTGGCGATTTTATTTGTGAGCATATTCAAGTAGAATTTCCCTGATTCACTAAGGAGCAGCCCGTTGCGGTTGCTTCTTTTTAACTTGTTCACAAAATAAGAAATTTTGTACATATGTACTGATAGGCGTTAAGCTAACAGGCAGAATTAGTGGAATAATGTGGCGTTTTTATCTGTTATTATGTAAAATACTTCTTGAGCTCGCCTTACAAATGCATATCAATTGTAGTAACATTCGTTTCTGCAAGTCGAGCTATGATGGTTGTCGTCGGCAGCGTATTTATTCCAACTCTATGAGGAGAGATGAAGATGTACACGAGCGTGAACGCATTTCTAGAAGATTGCAGGCAAGAGTCGGAGCTGACATTGAAAGTATTGGACAAGTTGACGGACGAATCGCTGAAGCAAGCCGTTTCGGAGGCTCAGCCGCGGACGTTGGGCGAACTGGCTTGGCATCTGGTAGGCAGCTACGGCGCTTTTCTGAAAGGGGCAAGCCTGCAGATGGAATGTCCGGACCTCTCGAAGCAGCCGGCTTCCGCAGCCGAAATCGTCAAGACTTATCGCAAGATTCATGACATAGCCTCATCGGCGTTGAAGGAGCAATGGACGGACGCCAAGCTACAGGAGAAGTTGGTCCTGTTCGGCTTTATCGATACGACATACGGCGGCGTGCTGCAAACATTGATCCGCCATCAAATCCATCACCGCGGCCAGATGACGATTCTGATGCGTCAAGCGGGACTTGTGGCTCCCGGCATCTACGGACCGAACGAAGAGGAAACCGCAGCCATGCGCGCAGCCCGCGCGAACAAATGATAGATATCAATGAGGCGGTTTTATTTGGAACCTATTTCTTGAAGTACCCGCTGGATGAACCGAAGTGGTAATAGCCATTTAGAGAGATGCTGCAGCTGCATCTCTTTTTTATGCCTTTTTTAAGTATTGAAATTCTGATTTTGTTATGACACGTTATTATTTCTAAAAGAGGGCGATACTCATTAGCCCCGTACCAGTTGACGAGAGGTTCAACATGCTCAGACTATCGTTGTTCTTATGCAATATGCAGAGGTCATTAGAAAAGTAAATGTAACAACAGGCAGTCATTGTATAGACTTATTCTCAAGTATGATTGAACTTCATAATTTGACCGGAATAATAAGAGATCAAAGGAACGATGGGAATTTCTTCGTTTGGAACCGCATGTGTGGCAAACGTATGCCTCAAAAGATGAGCCTTTAAACAACTTGATTATTCGGGGCAGCTTATTGTTAATGGAGTAAATAACGTCATTACAAGAGTCAGAGCAACAGTCGATTCGATTCCGATTCGTTCCCGGGTAACTCTTACTGGTACGAATACCACTTTAATTGAATTGCTGCAGCGATTGGTCCTATCTAAGAGGTATTCAATCAAATGAGACAAGTTAGTTTGCAACGGTCGTATAGGAATCCTCGACAGACGTCGGGGGTTTCTTTATTCAATTTAAAAAAATGAGGCATCGTCAGTCTAAGACTTTTATTTCAGTCTAATACTTCAACACATAAAACCGCGTGGGATCAACAACTCCAGTATATAATTTATTTTCATCGGAACAACGATAGCATTCTCTCTCCTTCCGAACATAATCATCACTTGGTTCATCTTTCCATAACTCTTTTCCAAGTCCCCAAAGTTTGTCGGAAAATGATTTTGGTTTTGGCATCACAATGATCTCATCACGAACCTCGTCATACTGCCATAACAGTTTATCGCCAACTGCTAGTTTAGCTTTCACGCGTATTTCCTCAGGGATTGTAATCTGATACTTCGTCCGAATCTCGCTTTCCAATTTCGATATATGTTCCATATCACACCGTACTTTGAATCGTCTTACTATTATTTGTTTTATCACACTTATGTAGATTTAATCCAACCTTAAAACCGGAAGACAAAACACGTCACAGAATGTCCCTTCTGTGCTCTGAATTTGCTATAGTAGGTAGAAAAAGACGTTCAAGGAGGCCGCTAAGTGAGACGAAACACGACAAGGAAGAATTTTTCGATCTATGACCCGGACGAGGATCGGCTGACGCTTTGGAAAGAGCGCTACATGGAGATGGAAAAATCAGGGGACAGGAAGCGAGATATCGAAAAAAAGATTGATCTGCAGCTGAGCCGGTTCATTGACTTCTTTCGGGACCGGTACGGATATGAAAAAGTAACGGCTGTTGTAAAACGGGATGTTACGGCGTGGCTCGAGCAGCTGTATCATCCTCCCGAAAAGGGAGGGAAGGGATATGCGCCGGCCACCGTGAACAATCACCAAGCCGCACTGTCCCGGTTTATGAAATGGCTTCGGGTTCGAGCACCGCATCTTCTGCCGGAAGATCCGACCAAAGGGATCCGGGAAATTATGCTGCCGGATCCTAAGCCGCGGACGCTGACTTCCGAGCAGATTGTGACCCTCAAAAACATCTGTGATCGGCTGGAGCGGTTTCATCTTAAAAAGGATCGGCGCCGAATGAAGGGGAAAATGGAACTCAAAACGCATGCGCGCCCGCAGCGCGATCGGGCGATCGTTTACGTCCTGCTTTCGACGGGGCTTCGCCGGGAGGAACTGGTGAATCTGAACTTGGATCAAGTCGAACCTAGTGACCCTGTGCAGATGCGTGCAGCTCGCAGTGCAAAGATCGTCCTGATACGCGGAAAGGGAAAAGCGGAAGGAACCGAGTACTTGTCGGCCGATGCAAGGGCTGCCCTGGCCGATTATTTGGAATTCGAAAGGGGTCTGGATCATGCGGAGGAAACGATTGCCTTGTTCTTAAGTGCGAAAGGAACACCAGCTCGAAATATAGATGGCCGGCTGTATCCCAGGTCCATTAACCGAATCCTTGAGCAAATCGGTAAATGGCACGATGCAGAGCTGAAGGATCCTGAGCGCCACCTTTCACCGCTGCGCCCGCATGACCTTCGCCATACGTTTGCCAATGAATTAGCCAAACATCCTGATGTGACCGAGCAAGATTTGGAACGGCTGTTACGGCACCGGAATAAACGATATTTGAGCCTTTATACGAGACCGCCAGAAGCCACGTCCGCAGGTTTTGTGGAGAAGTTATAGTACCCGAACTGCAGTACTGATGAGTATTACTTATAATCTTTTATCATTAATATCATTTATAATTAACCCCGTTGATACCCCAATCTGTCTGGGATATCGATCCATATTATTGATGGAATAGCCTGCGAGGTTGAAGTTTTTGAGCGACGCAAGTCTGCTTAACTAATGACCAAGCGATACAACTCTTGAATAAATGTCTTAGACTGGGCGAGGCGTTAAGCTGACGAGCAGATTTGCGCAATAATAGAGGGATTTTGTTTTAAGACACGAATCTATATAATTTTAGGAATTAATTGGGAACTACTTAGGGGTGCATCAGTTGATAAATTTATATCGGTATAACTGGATGGTAAGAGATGAATGGTTTGAATTGTGTAAGCAAATTTCAGATGATGAATTGATGCGTAAACGCATTGGTGGAGTAGGTGGTATTCTATATACACTATTTCATATTGTAGATGCGGAATATAGCTGGATTCGTGGAATTCAGGGAAAACCAGATATACAAGTGCAATATGATAAATACAAGTCTATTCAGCAATTACGGGATCTTTCAGATTCTTGGAGAACCGAAATACAGCTGTTCCTTGAAACATGGAAAAACGATTTTGAACACGAAATTGTGACCGTACCATGGACGGAAGGACGTTACACCAAAGGTGAAATCTTGCGTCATGTGATTGCCCATGAAATTCATCATATGGGTCAGCTATCCATATGGGTAAGAGATCTTGGGTTTCAACCAGTATCAGCCAACGTTATTGGTAGAGGATTATTTTAACAAGAAGGCTAGACTAAACGGGTACGATAGTTTAATCAGAAGGACGAATTATTTTTATAAAGAAGATTCAAAAGTATTCTTCTCCTAGAAAAAAAGAAAGTTGGCTATATATGGAGATTATTTCGCAATATATTTATGTTCAGTCCATTGCAAAAGCTACAATGGACGAGTTAAAGGAATTCATTAAAGAAGGTATCTCTGAAAGAGAAATTGTTATTAAAGCTGAGGGCATCTTAAGAGATAAGGGCATAAATATTTTCTGGTATCACGGTATAGGGGCTTTTGTTCATGTTGGAATAAGAACAACGATTTCTGAATCAGGAAAAAGTTATAAGCCTTCAGATAAATTAGTCGGTAAGAATGATATAGTGACTATCGACCTTAGTCCAGAGTTAAATACCTATTGGGGTGACTATGCCCGAACGTATGTAGTCATTGATGGAAATGTAGTTGAGGAAGACGTGCTTTTAAATAGCAAAACCGAATTTGACATGGAATTCTTAAATGGAATTAAAACTGAAAAGAAACTTCATACACAATTTAAGCACAATATAAAACCAGACATGACTTTTGAAGAAGTTTACTTATATATGAATGAAGTTATACAACAATACGAGTACATTAATCTTGATTTTGCTGGAAATTTGGGGCATACAATTGAATTTAATAAGGATAGCAGAAGATATTTTGAGTCGGAAAATAAAACTAAGCTGAGTGAAGTATCTCTCTTTACATTTGAACCACATATTAAGCATAGGAATGGAGAATACGGATTTAAGAGAGAGGACATTTATTATTTCCGAAATGGCGAATTGTTTGTTTTATAAAGATAAAGATTGAGCTAACGGGTACGATAGTTCATAAACACGAAGAGACGGCAGCCGGTAATAGCGGCTGCCGTTTTCTCAAATAACTGGCAGTTATGCGTAGTAAATGTCGCATATGGGAATGTCAATAATCGGACCGCAGTTTCGAAATGAAGGGTTCATGCAATGTCAAAAGAAGTTATTTCTATACGAACAAGAGCGTTTGATATAATCATTGTTACTCAAATCGAAATCAAAGAAGCAGGTGACTCGTGAATAATACTATTCGGATTAGGGGTGCTAAGAAACATAATTTAAAGAGCCTAGATTTAGACATCCCTAAAGGGCGATTTGTCGTTATTACCGGAGTGAGCGGTTCGGGAAAGTCTACATTGGCTTTTGATATCCTCTATCGTGAAGGAAGACGCAGGTATGAGCGGGCAGTTGGTACGAGTTCCTTTGATGATGAGGAAGGATTCGACGAGATATCGGGGTTGGTCCCAACAGTGGCAGTGGAACAGCGGATCATACGGCAGTCGAATCCTCGAAGCTTGGTAGGAACCCGTACGCAGTTATTAGGGTTAATGCAAATTGTTTTTTCTCTTGCAGGTCGTTACACATGTTACTGTGGTAGGGAGACAGATGAACGGCGTGTATGTCGCGATTGTGGTCATAGGGTCGAGCCGCTTCCAACCGGGTATTTTAACTTTAATTCACCTCTAGGGATGTGCTTGGCATGTTTCGGTACAGGGAAGGTATCGGCTTTAACGGAAGAACAAGCTCTTCAAGGAAGAAATAGTGTTTCGTTAATGCGCGGGACGCCAGGAAAGCTAAAGGATGGATTAAAGAGACTTGGGAAAGCTTATGGGTTTGATCCTAACGTCTTCTATTTTAATTTATCTCCCGAGGCCCAAAGAGCGTATTTGGAAGGGGATTTATCCGTCGGCTACGAAGGACTGATGCCTTTTTTACATCGAATTGGAGCAGGAGCGGAAGGCCTTGGATCCAGCATATGTCCTTCTTGCAGTGGCACCAGAATTGGTGAAGAGGCCAGGAACATCACCATTGAAGGATTGAACATTAGCACGTTGGCAGAAAAAACATTATGTGAGCAAGCAGATTTTTGGGAAGAGCTGTCTGGTCGCATAGTAAGGGCCGATCCTAATCTCGCTCAGGTTCTGAAAAGGATAAGAACGCAAATATATGCTCTTCTCGATGTGGGCTTGTCTCACCTATCTTTATACCGACAAACGCCGACTTTAAGCGGTGGGGAACTGCAACGTTTATTCCTCGCATCGCATCTGGATTCGGATCTGGAAAGCCTCATCTATATCTTCGACGAGCCTTCGGTCGGTTTGCATGAGAGGGAAAAAGATCGTCTTATCAAACGACTGAAGGAGTTACAAAGCTTGGGGAATAGTGTAATTGTCGTTGAGCATGACCCTAGCGTTATTCGGTCTGCAGATTGGATCATCGAGATTGGACCTGGTGCGGGGAAAGATGGCGGACGCATTGTTTATCAAGGAAATTTAGAAGGATATTTATCTTGTACTGAATCCCGAATCGCTACTTTTATATCACAAGGTGACAGTCCTATTTACGTAGGATTTGGTGAACAACGTCATCGGATACAGGTAACAGAAAATACACCAAGACTAACAGTTTACCATGCAAATCTACATAATCTGAAAGATATATCAGTGTCCTTTCCCCTAGGGGTCATGGTGGGAGTGGCCGGGGCTTCGGGCAGTGGCAAAAGCTCCCTTGTTTCTTCAACGTTGGTTCCCCTGTTGGCTAACTTCTTTGATTCTATCGTAGAAGCTGATCTGGAGGATGATGAGGAAAAAGAACAGGATGCGGAGGAACTCAAGGATGCCGAGTTGAAAGGAGCCGATATGCTGACTGGAGTATTATTAGTCAAGCAGGCACCGATCGGTCGCTCAAAAACCTCTACACCTGCAAGCTATATTGGAGTGTGGGACAGGATTCGCAGCCTATATGCTAGTCAAACAGCAGCAAAAGAGATGGGATTAAGCTCGGGTGACTTCTCATTCAATTCGACTGGGGGATGCACAGAATGTGGAGGAGAAGGTATTATCAAGAAAGAAACGCGGGGTAATACATTTAGGTGGCCTTGTCACATTTGTGGTGGAACACGTTATCGTCCCGAGGTCTTGGAGATTACCATTGCTGGAAAAAGCATAGCAAAAATCTTGGAAATGTCCGTGGATGATGCGATAGACTTTTTTCCAGGGGATATAGGTATTTCCGGACCGCTTAGAGTTTTACAGCAGGTAGGAATGGGATACTTAAGACTCGGCCAGCCGGCTACTACGATTAGTGGCGGCGAGGCACAACGAATCAAGCTGGCCAAGGAACTAGGACGGGGCCGCAGTGGGAACATGATGTATATTCTCGACGAGCCAACGACCGGACTCAGTTGTGCAGATGTGACACAACTCATGAGTTTATTAAGGAGTTTAGTTGATCGAGGAAACACCGTATTACTTATTGAACACGATCTGTCTGCATTGTCGCAATGTGATTGGTTAATTGAGATGGGACCGGGCGGTGGTCATGAGGGTGGTGAAATAATCGCAGAGGGTTCGCCGGAAATACTGGTATCCCTGCAAGCTTCCGTAATCGGTAAATACTTGAGAAGGGGCGTTGGCGAATTGTGATCGATTCTCAAAATTGGTTTGTCTCAACTCCTGAGGAAAAAGGTATGGATCCTATACAGCTGGGATTGATTGACCGCGAGATTTATGCCAAGTATCCTAATCTCCTAAGTTCCCTTATCTTGAAAGACGGCTGCATAGTGCATGAAAGCTATTATCGGAATATCGGACCTGACGATCCGGTTCCAGTTATGTCGGCTAATAAAAGTGTTCTGTCTGCATTAATTGGGATTGCCCTAGACAAAGGGATTTTAACCAGTCTCGACCAACTGGTGCTGGATTTTTTTTCTGAGATAAACACCAAGGATATTGATCCGCAGACTCGCCGTCTAACGTTGCGGCATCTTCTTACCATGACTTCCGGATTTTACTACCCGCGTTTGACAGGGGATGCCCAACCCATTTGGCAACGTACAACTATGAGTCGTAATTGGATTGAATTCAGTCTGAAGATACCCGTACGAGATGTCATGGGCCAGCACTTTAACTATAAAAATACGGATTCTCTTTTAGCAGCAGCGTGCCTATCCCGTGCAACTGGGAAGCCTGTAGGTGAATTGGCAGAAAAATGGTTATTTCAGCCTCTCAACATGAGGGTTCCTTATTGGAAAGCAGAGGACCCCCAGGAACTCGGCATAGGAACCCTTTCTATGACAGCGCGAGATATGGCAAAATTAGGTCAGCTTTATCTACAAAGTGGCTACTGGAATGGCCTTAAGGTCGTACCAGAGGAATGGGTTAAAACATCTACATCGCGCCATATTGGCCGTTATGGGTACTTATGGTGTATTGAAGAAGATGGGTTTTCTGCATCAGGAGCAGGTGGAACTCTTATACGTATAATTCCAGCGCGACGGGTTGTAACAGTGTTTCAATCTAAACATCTTAAACGGTTTAAAGATCCCCGGGAAATTGTTGATCGTTACGTAATTCCTGCGACTTATTGATTGTTAATAAAGATGCTATAGGGATTCAATGCTTACAGGGGTCAGTGTACTGAACTAACGGGTACGTTAGTTGAATGACAGAGGGAGCAGTTTGCCGCAGCTCCTTGTTTTTATTAAACGGGCAGCATTTCTATTATGAGGAAATATTCCTCAAAAGAGGAACAATATATACCTGGATCCGATAGGTAGATGTGAAGAATGAGTGCAACTTTATGCGATTGCATACGTCTAAGTTATTTTATGTAGAACACACATCAAAACTAGAATCGTATGAAAAGGGGACATCCAGAATGCAAAAGCAAACGATGAAAGGCTTTGTTTTAGGTTTTTCAACAGCACTATTGTTCGGATGTGCATCACTTACTGTAGGAGCGGCAAGTGGAGCATTTAAGGATATTAAAGCAGGAGCTTGGTACGAAAGTGCGGTCCTTTGGGCTCAAGAAAAAGGAATTGTTAATGGTTATCAGGACGGTACATTCAAACCAAATGGTAACGTCACACGTGCCGAATTAACAGGAGTGATACAAAACTTAGCTAAAGAAGGCTACATTGATACGGATATTCCTTTAGAAACGACCGAAGGTTATGGGAAACCTACAGTTACTTACGAAAAGTTTAAGGCTATCCGTATTGGAGAAACAACTCTTAAAGACCTGGAAAAGCTGTATGGTCAGAAACTGAACTACGATATTAATGTCGATCAATACGAAATAATAGCAGAACGTAGTATTTTTGTGCGAGTAAACCAGGATCAAGTGGTAATGACTAAACATATTTTAGGCGCAGAGTCTGATGATGGAATCAAGAGCATTCGTTATCCTCAAGTTACGGAACTTAACTATAACAAGTTAGAAAATAATATGAGCTATGAATTTGCTAGTGCCATACTTGGTGGAAAAGGTATTCTTGTCTTTGACGGTTTAAATGAGCAAATCTATAACTGGTTCGGTACGGAGGATACTTTCGTACAACTTGTTTTTACTAAGGCTGGGGAAGGATTATCCTTAACACTTGATGGCGGGAAGCAGGGAAGAAGCATGTTTAATGCTTCATAATAAAGCATAATCTAAAATTAAAAATATTCAATAGTGATTAAACTAACGGGTACGATAGTGAGGAGCTTGCTCGGCGGCAGCTCCTTTTTCGTTTGTTGAAGTAACGGGCAGGATAGTTTCGAAAAAATGTTATAATTGTAAATAAAAATCTCTAGGGGGATGAGGCAGTGCTTGGTCTACCGAAAGGGAAAGTTTTTCTTATTCCTTGGACGAACGAATGGGAAAAAGAATTTACAAATGAGAGTAAGAGGATAAAATCTGAACTCGGCGAACTTGTCCTAGCAGTTCACCATATCGGTAGTACAGCGGTAAAAAACTTGTCCGCTAAGCCAATAATTGATATCGCAATTGAGTTAAAAGAGTTCCAACTCGGTAAACATTGTGTCCAGGGCTTAGAAAAAATCGGATATGAATATAAAGGTACAGATATACTGCCTGAAAGGCATTACTTTAACAAAGGAGAGCCAAGAACTCATCAGATACACATGTTCCAAGCAGGTAGTATATATCTGAAAAGACAACTTGCCTTCCGGGATTATTTATTGACAAGTAATGAGGCATTGGATGAGTATCAAACTCTAAAAGAGATGCTTAGTAAAGCACATCAAGCCGACAAAGTTACGTATTCCCATGCAAAAACGGATTTTGTCAACTCAATAATGGGAAAATTAGGGTTAAACTAACGGGTACGATAGTTCAATCAGATCAGGGAGCAGACCGCTGCGGCAGCTGCTCCCTATTTCATTGAAGTAACTGGCAGGAAAGCATAATGAACAAGTAAAAAAATATAAAAAATGACATATCATCCATGTGTAGTAGTGGTAAAATTAGAAATGGTTGGGAGTAGGATGTATCATTATTGATTTAAGATATTGAGAGGGAGGAAACGGATATGCAGGAAAATGAGGAAATCAATGTGGAAGAAAGACTGGAAGACATTACGGGTATAACTTGTATTTACGTACCAGTAAATGATGTTTACGAGTCTATTAAATGGTACCAAAAGAATTTAGGGTACCAACCTGCAAATAACGACCGTGTTGAGCCTGGGATGGTGATGGCTGTTTTGAATTTTCCCGATCGGAATGGAAACCTGCCTTCACCTGGTCTAAGGCAAGTTGTACCCGCTCTGTTCCTTCACAAATCGGACGAAGAAGGCGGTCGATTACGCTTTTCTTGGTCATTGGACAGCGGCAAACCCCATGCAATGGCATGTTTCATTACTCCACGGATCGAGGAGCTATTTGAACGTTTCAAGGAAAACGGAGTGAATATTTTAGGAGAACGGGTGACAAGCGGACCAAACATAACGTTCGCTGATCCTGACGGTAACATATGGGAAGTTTGGCAACCATAATCGATTAAGCAGATCTATTACTCTAACGGGTATGATAGCTGATAACACACATTGTTGAACAGGCTCTCGTTGGAACGCTTGATCCTGTGGGGGAGATATAGATGTCGAGAATCAATGAGTTTAATAGTTTAGATGTAGTTGAAAAACAATACCCTTTGCTGCGAGACTTTATCATGAGCTACATTTCTTTTCGAGAGCTTGAACCTGTGCAGAATGAACTTAAAGGGTCGAAAGATTTTTGGATACATACAACGGATGGACATCTAGTCCTAGCTATAATGAAATGGTGTTCTGCGTTCGAGTCAGTTGAGAACAAAAACCCAATGGCATGGCATTCTCTTCAAACTAGGCTGCTACACTCTCTAAAGATCAGTCTTAAGGAATGGATGGATTACCGGACCCAACTACTGGATTTCCGGAACCAATACGCTCTTTACATTGGATTAGTCTTGATTCGACAGAATATCCCCAGCATGGATTTAGCTTTTCAGGCTGCTCTTATTTACGATGAATGGATGAGAGAGTATGTTCAAACAAAATTCCTGGGTCCCTCACTAAGTGAGGAGTTAGTGGCATATGAGATACAACTAAGAAAGACGATTAGCGTGCTTTGTCGAAATAATTGATTGCTAAGCTAACGGGTACGATAGTTGAAAGAAGCAGAGCGCCGCGGCACTCTGCTTCTTTCTTTGAGGTACTGGCCGCAGCCAAACGGAGGATTTCATCCCAATAAACGCGGATGTGTTTCACATTTACATTTCCACGATCAGACTGGGGTCCTCCCAACCAAATGACCCATGACCCATGCTATGACATTAATTACGTATGCTCCATTTGCCATGCCGAGGACAAAAAGGTCTTTTCATCCTTGCCGAGTCCCGTTAAAATTCCGATGGAACCCGGTGTTTTTCCGGGGTATAAAATGCCGCAGGGCGATCCCGCGGTCGATCATTAAGTTTCCGTAAACATAGCAATATCTTCAGTGATTGTCATATTTGATGCTCACATAGACGAAAACCTTTTTATCCGGACTATAATCTTTGTCCGTATGTCCCTTAACTCTCCACTCTGCTCTGTAACCTCCGGACACCTCGGTAGCACTGTACTCGGTACCATTTGTAAGTAACGTCTTATCTTCCGGCAATCGGTTACCCTCGCCCACGGTCTCCAGACTAAGGTCATAATCTTCCCCATACGGCGAGGCCATGGAGACCTTAACGACTCCATGAAAACCTTCAGGGGGGCTCCATGATCCACTCAACTCTTGTCCTGAGGACGAAATGTACCCGTAATATAACAAAAACTCATAATTGGATCCGCCGTATGAATAAGTTTTGGAATCGGAAAGCTGAAAAGAGCCGTGGAGACAACCCCTTCACTTCATAGCTGCTCACATCCCCGTTCAGTGTATCCAGCAGCGTATTGTCTTGGTATAGCAAGTACTTGTCTACACCCGTTTCATCCGTGGCCGGCTGCCAATTCAGCTGTACGCTGTTATAGGTCACATCGGTAACCGTCAGCACATCGCCAACAGGCCACTGTGGCGTTTCAGGAGTGGTGGGACTGGACTCGCCAAGTCCTTGAACTTGTACAGGAGTATAACGGTTTGTCGTTGTTCTATCGCCGAGTTGTCCATAAGCATTCCATCCCCATGCCCAAACGGTCCCGTCGCTCTTAAGGGCCAAACTATGCCAAGTACCCGCAAAGATAGCGGTTACCGAATCGAGACCCTGTACTTGAACGGGAGTATGACGGTCTGTCGTACTACCATCGCCGAGTTGACCAAATCGATTCTCCCCCCACGCCCAAACAGTTCCGTCGCTTTTGACTGCCATACTATATCTATGGCCTGTAGCTACGTAGACCACATCTGTGATGCTAGAAAGCTGAACGGGGGCGGTACGTATTGTAGTTGTTCCATCGCCGAGCTGGCCATGGTCATTCTTCCCCCATACCCAAACGGTCCCGTCGCTCTTGAGTGCCAAACTATGCGAAACATCTGCAGCAACGGCAATCACCGAATCGAGACCATTCACTTGAACGGGAGTATAACGGTCTGTCGTAGTACCATCACCCAGTTCGCCATAATAGTTATTTCCCCACGCCCAAACGGTTCCATCGTTTTTAATTGCCAAATTATGCACTGCGCCTGCAGAGATGGCGGTTACCGAATCGAGCCCCTTCACTTGATCAATATTCCTCGTGTAGTATTCGTCCGATCTGGTTCCATCACCCAGTTGGCCCGTATGATTTTTCCCCCACGCCCAAACGGTCCCGTCGCTCTTGAGTGCCAAATGATGCTGAGACCCCTCAGAGATGGCGACTGCCGAATCGAATTTATTGCCAAGATTATCGGTAACTTGAGCTGGTGTTGGGTTGGCAGTCGGATCATCCCAGCTTGCAGAAGGCGGCGTTATTCCCCACTCCCAGACAGTTCCGTCGCTTAGGAGCGCCAAACTATGCGAATCATCTGCAGCTACGTGGTCCACCTCTTTAAGGCTTTTGATCTGAACGGGGGTATAACGGTCTGTCGTACTTCCGTCGCCGAGCGCGCCCCAGTAATTATTACCCCACGCCCATACCGTTCCGTCCTGTTTTAGAACGAGACTATGACTCCCTCCTGTTGAAACCATCGTTACACCCGATTTTGAACTCTCTGCTTCCACCGCAGAACCGGCCTCATCGGCGGCTGCCTGAAAGGGCAGAAGCAGCATCAGCATCAGAAATCCGCAAACCAAAAGAATAAACCGTCGTCTCATCAATCTTCACTCCCATCATTGATCCACCCTGAATATTACCATATTACGGAAATTTATTGATCTGCTCATTGCACTATTACAAATCTGGTGCAATTGTCATAACAGAGGGTGCAGATAAAGGGCTAAAGACGTCCCAACAGCACTTTATTATGAATTTACTATCAAAAAATTTGGTCGTACAAAACTCTGAACATCCGCCACTTTCATCGTCAGATAAGTTAATACAATTTGAAAAAGAGGCATTAAATGCTACTTTAATTATCATCCTTGATAAAAAAGAAGTGGCTCGATTTAACCTGAATGAGTTTAAAGAATAACTCGCTCTTGATGTAAATGGCACTTGCATGGAAATTCATAGAGTTGGGTCATTGAACTAACGGGTACGATAGCACAATAAGCACTAAGAGACGGCAGCCGGTGAAGTGGCTGCCGTCWYTTCAACTCCCATGGAAGAACGTAATTACTTCCATAATCTGTGGTGTCGCGTGAGCGGCATGGATGGCTAACGGGCAGATTAACGCAACTTTGGTCCAGAGCAAGCGTCTTAAATGAAAGATTCATTTTGGGGAGGAATAANCTGTGGTGTCGCGTGAGCGGCATGGATGGCTAACGGGCAGATTAACGCAACTTTGGTCCAGAGCAAGCGTCTTAAATGAAAGATTCATTTTGGGGAGGAATAAYAATRAAAGCTATCAAGAGAAGTCTAATTTTTTCAATTTTGATAGGAGTTTGCATGTACCTAATAGAAGCGTCATATCATCGCAAAGAAGTCSAAAAAACTATCAAAGAACTCGAACAAAGCGAATTCGCTCCCGTAATTCAATACTTCCCAGAAACTTTTAATTTTTACTTAATAACTGAATACCTTTGGTTGGATCTATTTATTTTTGTAKGCGTCTCATTTATTGTATTCTTATTTGCAAACCTTCTTTTTAATAAAAACAACAATTCTCAATCATTGTTACACTAACGCGTCTCATTTATTGTATTCTTATTTGCAAACCTTCTTTTTAATAAAAACAACAATTCTCAATCATTGTTACACTAACGAAGACGAAACTCATCAAGATCTAAAGATCAACGGCATATAAATTGATTTGATTAAGGAATATGAAGATAAACGGTTACAGGATGATCAACGCTAACAAATACGTATTGGTCATTACGCTAACGGGTACGATAGCTTAATCAATGACAAGAGGAATAACCAATTACGGCACGACCCGTTTTTATTAAGCTAAAGGTCAGAAGTTAAGGCTTCACTTCAACTGTTGGTTGAATAATAAAGAATATCAAATACCAGGTTATTGTTTGTTTCAGTTAACATCAATAAAATTGGTGTTAATAAGGAGCGTGAGAAGTTATGAAGGACACACTGGCAAGAAACATAAACAGGTATCGTAAGGAAAAGGGACTAACACAAGAAGAACTTGCGCAAATACTTGGACTTAGCTTTCAAGCAGTTTCAAAATGGGAAAATGCTCATACAATGCCCGAAATCTCATTGTTACCAAGTCTTTCTAAAGCATTGGAGGTAAGTATTGAGAAACTACTTGGGTATGTAACACATGATAAACAGATCACCATTTACGAGGAAGAATACAAAACACCAGAATATTATTGGGGTGTTGAACCCAATACAGCATGTTATGAAGTCATTCGTTTAATGCCCCCTACCAAACATCTAAAATTATTAGATATTGGTTGCGGTGAGGGGAAAGACTCTGTATTTTTTGCGAGAAATGGATATGATGTCACCTCAATTGATGTATCAGATGCAGGTATAGAAAAAACTAAAATGCTTACTGATAAAGTTGGTGTATCGGTTGAAGTTTTTAAAGCAGATATATTAGATTTTCGCTTGGATTCCAATTTCGACATCCTTTTTTCAAGCGGCGTATTACATTATATTAAGCCTGAATATCGAAACGACATATTTAGTAATTATAAGCAATTTACAAATACAAATGGTATTCATGTGTTTAATGTGTTTGTCAACAAACCTTTTATAGCTCCACCACCTGAAAAGGAACCCAATGCGTTTAAGTGGCATTCTGGAGAGTTACTTGCACAATATAACGATTGGCTCATTAAGGACAGTTCAGAAGTTATATTTGACTGTAATTCCTCAGGCATCCCTCACAAACATGCAATGACTAAAATGATTGCACAAAAAACTATCTCATTGAGCTAAACGGGACGATAGTGCAATGACAACAGGCTGCCGATAATTCAGCAGCCTATTCAGCTCTGGCAGAATAACGTAGTTATACATAGAAAAATGATATAATAATCTAGGTTCAAACTTTCGTGCTAAGTCGTATTAAAAGCAAAAAAACAAAAGTAAGAAAATGAAAAAGTAGAAAAACTTCAGAGGACATCATGAAAATTGAACGGTTACTAGCTATTATTGTTTACTTACTCAACCATGGACGCATTAGTGCAAGTACATTAGCTCAACGGTTTGAGGTATCTATACGTACCATTCACCGTGATATGGAAGCAATCAACAGATCGGGAGTACCCATCGTTTCTTATCAGGGAAATGGTGGGGGGTTCGAGATTATGTCAGGTTATAGATTGAGTCATCAGATTCTGCGGAAAGAAGAGCTATATTCGATTATCGCTGGTCTTAAAGGAATACAATCCCAATGGAGTGATCAGTCAATTGTAGGTACGATAGACAAGATGCGCAATTTACTCCACAGGACTGAGACTACTCAGAATTGGAATGAAGATGAACTGATACTTGACTTATCACCATGGGGTAACAATAACGACGAGAAGCAAACAGTTGTTTTTCTCCGAGAAGCAATACAAAGTAGGAATGTTGTTCACTTTGAGTACACAAATTCACAGAATATCACAACTGATTCTTGGGCTGAACCTGGCTCAGTTGTTCTAAAGGGATCACATTGGTATCTATATGGTTATTGCAAAAATAATGAAAAACACAAGCTCTTTCGATTGTCTAGAATGAAGAAACTTGTGATTAGTAATATAACGTTCGATAGGGAACTAGTGCCTTATGATGCTGCTACTATCGAAAAAAAATGGTTACTCGAAGGTAAGACAATAAATTTGTTGTTACGCTTCCAATCAAATGTTAGAGGACGTGTAGAAGATTCTTTCCGCGATGGCCACATTAGATACAATAATGATGAATCATTAACGGTTGAAGTTGTATACCCGGAAGACGATTGGGTGTATGGCATGATATTAAGCTTTGGCGAAGCGGTCGAGGTAATAGAGCCCCTACATATTAGAGATATTATTTGCAAAAAAGCAAAAAAGATATGGGAGAACTACACAAAAAAAGAATGTTGATTTCAAATATGTCATATAGTTGTCTGGTTATCAGTCGTACAATAGGAGCATCCATCAATTAAGGAGGTCAACTATGACGCAGAATGTACAGGCAGTCATCCAGCAATTTGGGGAATTAACTCACTGGATTCAATCGCTTTTAGTTATGAACGATGAAAAGTGGAGGATGCCGATCAAAGAGGGTAAGTGGTCACCGAGTGAAGTTATTGCACATTTGCAAGGGTGGGATCAATACATGAAAGATTATGTTATTCCTGCTGCATTGAAAGGAGAGGTAGTATTTCCGGAACATAATGAGTTTAATGCTAAATCTTCAAAACATGCCTTTTCTGGAATATCTAAAACAAATATGATCGAAGAGGTAATTCAAACAAGAGTTACATTAGTGAAAGAATTACTTTGTCTATCTGAACAGGATCTGCAAAAAAATATTACTGTTAATGGATACACTAATTGCCCAAATACAAATAAACCCTTTACTCTGTTACATCTTGTTACAGAATTTATTGAACATGACCAGCACCATAAGAGACAAATTGACCAATATGTATCCGTATGATTGGGCATCCGTAACAAGTCTCTTGTCTAAATTATCGGCGTTGAAATGGCTCATATGGAGGGAGTGAAGTACTATGCAATCCGTATCGGCGAAAAGCATCCTGATTCCGAACAAGTACCCTTCCGGCTGGTTTGGCATTAAGTATACGATGAACCTATATCGCGGCTGCGATATTCAATGCATATACTGTGATTCGCGCAGTGAGCGGTATGGCATTGACGACTTTCATAATGTTACCGTCAAAACAAATGCATTAGAGTTGCTGCGTAAGGAATTGGCAACGAAAAGAAGCAGAGAGTCGACGATCGGCACAGGATCGATGAGCGATCCGTATACGCTGATGGAACGAAAGTTGCAGATGACGCGGCGAGCATTGGAGATTATTGCGGAGTTTCGGTTTCCGGTTCATATCACGACAAAGAGCGATCTCATCCTTCGTGATTTGGATATATTGCAACATCTGAGCCGTAAATATGCTTCGGTTGCGGTATCGATTACTACCGCCGATGACGAACTGGCCCGTAAGCTGGAGCCGCATGCGCCTTCGTCGACGGAACGATTCAAAACACTGGCTGAGCTTGAGAAGATCGGCGTAGTTACAAGTATGACGATGATGCCTATCCTTCCTTTTCTCGAGGATCAGTCTGAGAACATCGATCGGCTTGTTGAGAAGGCGGCAGCTGCAGGCGTCAAGCATATTATAGCTGTGTTCGGAGTCACGTTGCGAGACCGGCAGCGGGATTATTTTTTTCGTAAGTTGGATGAAGGGTTTCCAGGACTGAGCGAACGATACAAACGTAAGTTTGGTAATGCATATGAATGCAGGTCGGAGCGTGAGGATGAACTGATGATACGGTTTCATGAAGTCTGCTCAAGGAACGGGATATCGACAAGGATGCCATCTTATCAGATGCCAGTTTCTAACGCAGTCCAAATGAGCTTGTTCGACGAATAAATCGAAAAAGTTCAAAACATAAAAGTGAGAAAGTAACTATTTAGAAATTGGGTAGTTAGTCAAATCTCGTTGAGCTGAGAACGATAGTTTAATTAACCGCCTATGACTAGGCGGCTTCTAGTTGGTTGAAACGATAACGAGCTTTACAAAATGACCAATCTGTTAAATTGGAGAAGTGCTTACGAGTTAGCCGTAAAGATGGCTTCCAGTAAGCTTTTTTTATTTATTTTTTATTTATTTTCGAATCCAATAAAACTTGTACTTAACATTTTGATTCAATTGTATCATTTAGCTAAACATTTTGGGTGGGAGGAGGGTTACCCCTGAGACCATTGATAAAAACAAAAGGGCCATTCTTCAGAAGATGGCCTTAAAGCACGGTGCATAAAAACAGACCTCAAAGGGACTTTTATTGCTTCCATAACATTCTGTTACGAATCAGTCGAAACCTTTATTTTCACAAATGGGAAAGTGGTCTTGTATCCCTGCATTTGGTGAAAAAATGCACCGTTCGCCGGCTGCTGCTAATTTCCGGATTCCTGGCTGTGTCATTAAGCTAAATGGGCAGTATACTACCAAAATGTGGTATGCTTAAGACTTGAAATTCACAAAAAAGGCGTGACTATTAAATGAATTATGAATTATTTCAAGCTCCTAAAGAATATAAAAATATCATAAAAAATTTAATGCAATTTTATATTTATGATTTTTCTGAATTTGTAAAATGTGATGTTGAAGAAGATGGACTATTTGGGGCATATCCATATTTAGAAGAGTATTGGGGAGAAACGAATCATCGATTTCCATATGTCATTAAACAAGATGATAAGTATGTGGGTTTTGTATTAGTACGGTTTATTGAATCAGAAGAGCAGAATTACTTTTCAATTGCAGAGTTTTTTATAATGAAGAAATATAGAAGAGAAGGAATTGGTAAAGCAGTAGCCAAACAAATATTTAGTTTACATAAGGGGCAATGGGAAGTTTATCAACTAGAAAGCAATAAACCGGCTCAGATATTTTGGAACAAGACCATTGATGAATACACTCAAGGACAATTTAAAGATCGATTCGAAAACGGTAGAAGGATACAAGATTTTGTTAGTTAATCAAAGAAGTCATGTTACATCAGAAAAAAACAGTATTCATGCTGCGGTCTGGCAGGGGTGTTCTCCGTTACTGGCGTTAAGCTAACGGGTACGATAGCAAGCAAGGAGTAGTTAGCTGCGGCAGCTACTCCCTTTCTTTGTTAAGCTCCCATGGAAGAACGCACTTACTTCCATAATCTGTGGTGTCGCGTGAGCGGGCATGAATGGCTAACGGGTACGATAGTTAAAATACCAGAAGGGCTGCCACGCAGCAGCCCTTCGTTCCGAACAGGCAGAATAGGATGATTTCATTCATCTGGAACGGAGGATTATATGAAGTTTATACGAAATTTTTTTTTCGGGGATTTAGACAAATTTAGTCAGAGCCTCGGTTATTCAACATGGAATGAACTACAAGAAAATACATTTCACATATTTAGAATTCCGCCAGATGCAGAATGGCTCGTATCTCAGTTACCTGATAAAAAATGGGCGGTATGGAATGATGAAGGACAACCGCCATTTGGTTTTACTGTATTTTCAAAATGGGATGAAGCAATAAGATATTTAAGAAATGTATTTGATAAGAACAGTTATCCCGAAGAAAATTGGGTACCAGAAGGTTATGATTTAAATGATGACGTTTTTTCTATTCCACCAGAGAAAAGTAAACGGATTGAGTGAAATAGTTTTTTATCGTTGTTACGCTAAAGGGTACGATAGCTCAAAAACAAGAAACCGACAATAATGGATGTATTAGGAGGGCAACTTGAGAAGAAGAATAGGTATAACTGCTACTTTAATTGTCATGATATTTATAAGTTCCATTTTTATCAATCAAAAATTTATTTTCAATCCTATCTTATTTCAGCAGGATAAAATAACAAGTAATGACTGGAGTATTTATAGCTTCCGATCCGCAAATGCGTTCTGGCCTCCCCAGCCCCGATCTCCACNAAGGTCCAATTATATTCCAATTCAGATATTACGAAAATGGTGTTGCCGCGGATTTAGGCAATGGTATTGATTTTGTACCGATTTCTGATGAACTGAAGGGATTATTGGAGAAATTGAACTAACTATATCCCGATGACCTTACAGTTCTTAATTGAGCTAACGGGTACGATAGCTCCATAATGCTTTACTACGTAGGCTGCTGGTGATTCGCTCGACAGCCTGTTGAGCTAAGAATAGCACAACTTTAAATCGTAGTTTGCGTCTTTGTGTTAAGCGTTTCAATTATGTAGTGGAGGTAATTAGATGAAAAACATCTATGTAGGATGCACTTTTTTTATAAGCGGAATCATCCTTTACTCACTGCGTTTGGTTGCAGGTGTAATATATGATGAAGCTCGAATGAGACCTATTAGTGGAGGCGGTAATTTAGTAATTGAAAATATAAGCTGGCTGTCACTTGGAGTAGCAGTAGTTCTAATTATTTTAGGGCTTATTCTCATTATCAGAGGTTATTTTAAAGATTAGTTTATTGAACTACCATGAAAGAACGGATTAACTTTCATGCTCTGTGGTGCAACATAAGAGATACATGGATGGCTAACGGGTACGATAGTTGAGGAGTATGTGCTTGCACAGCTCCTTTTTTTTTATTGAAGTAACGGGTAGGGTAGGATAGCAAAAACTTAAGAGGTTAATGTCACATGTAAAAAGAAAAGCAATCCCCGCAAATGCTCCTGATCTTTTATCATTCAGTGGGATACCTTTCACGTATGAATTCAAGAAATATATTCGATACAGGGGTAAGTCTCTTATCCTTTTTCCAAACGACTCCAATCGAAAGCTCGCATTCCGGTTCTTCCACCTTCACCCAGATCAACGGATGATTTTGAAGTCCCAACGTCTTTGGCAACAAAGCGACCCCAAATCCAGCAGAAACCAATCCGGCTACCGTATCCAATTCGTCTACATGAAATACGGTGTTCGGTTGAATCTGCGTTGTTTCGAACAACTTATTGATGGTGAAGCTTAGTCCGCAGGATGGTTTTAATCCGATATAAGGCTCCTCCTGAAGCTCCTTCAAGCTTATGCTGCTTTTGTTAACCCATTGATGGTTAAGGGGAAGCACAAGGAACAGTTCTGAGTTACCTATTAAATGCCAAAAAAATGGTTCATTTACAAACTCCGGTGTAGTTATGCCGAAATCGCAGTCGCTATTTGAAATTAGCGTCATCAGCTCATGGTTGGAACTCTGATGCAGCTCGAATCGGATGTCAGTGTATCGTTGCCGGAACGAACCGAGCAAGGACGGAATTAGCTGGGCTCCAAGCATATGAAGGAAACTCAGAGAGATTATTCCCGTCGAAGGATCGATTTGATTCGCAATATCCTGCTTAACCATCTCAATTTGCTTTAAAATGAGCTTGGCACGTTCGAAAAAAAGGCGTCCATACCGATTCAAAACCAAGTTGCGGCCGCTGCGTTCAAATAAAACCACGCCTAACTCCTTCTCCAGAACGGCGATAGAACGACTTAAAGCAGGCTGAGATAGGGATAATTCTTTCGCAGCCTTCGTCATATGCTCTAATTTCGCAACTGCGATAAAATATTCGATCTGCTGAAGCTCCATTAAATCCCCCCCTAATTGATTACAAAAAATCATGATTAGTATAAAAATTATAAATTAGACGTTATAAAAAAACAAGTATACAATTCTAACTACAAGGAGGAATGGTAAATGGTGATTAATAAACAATTACAGAATGAATGGCGGAAACCCGCTGTACATCTGGTGACTGGAGGCAGAGGCGTTAAGCTCCATGTCGAGGAGTCCGGCAATGTTCAAGGCCAAACTCTACTATTTATTCACGGCGGATCGCAGTGCCACTTATGTTGGAATAAACAGATTCATTCAGAACTCGCTTCGGATTTTCGGCTGGTCACTATGGATTTGCGGGGTCATGGACTTTCGGAGAAACCGAAAGATGGGTATGGTGAAGCACAGCTGTGGGCGGATGATATTCACGCTGTCATACATGAGCTGAATTTAATGCAGTCGATATTAGTCGGTTGGTCGTTCGCGGGAATTCCAATTCTCGATTATATTCGTGTTTATGGGGAGAAAGATATTGGGGGCATTCATTTTGTCGGAGCGATAACCCGACTTGGCAGGGAATCTTCTATGGTTGATTTGGGTGTTGACACGCTGCAATTTTCAACAAGCTTTTTTTCAGATGAACCGATAATAAGAATAAATGCTCTGGATCAGTGGTTGAAGCAGTGTGTTCATCACAAAGAGCTGTCTCAGGAAGAGCATTATTTTTTTCTCGGGTGTAATGTAATCGTCCCGGCTTACGTTCATCAAGGAATCTTCACCAGGCAAGTGTCGAATGACGATCTGTTAACATCGCTTACCAAGCCAGTCCTTGTCACGCAAGGAATGCATGATCGAACAGTCAATCTTGCAGTCGGACAACGAATTGCTGAAATCACTCCCTACTCCAGATTATCGCTGTATGAAGAGGCAGGACATGCAGTCTTCTGGGATCAGCCGGAACGGTTTAATCATGAACTGCGAGAGTTTATACAATCGATAGCATTGAACTAACGGGGAACGTTAGTTCAACGAGTTCTAGCTACCTGATTACGAAAACCGGATTCCTTTGTAGAATAAAGGGTTCGGTTTTTTCACGTAATGAATTGCTTAGCGTACGATTTTTTCCGTTTCGTGAGGTGACCCCTAAGAGGTCAATTCATCCAAAATCAACCAACTTCCTCAGACCTCTTTTAATTAAATTCCATTAAATTCCTCTTCACATCTCTAAATGACCGATTGTTGACTGAACAACCATATTTCCGTCCATATCGAGTTCATTCAATGCGAAATATACCGATGTTTGTGTTGATATTTTTGGTAGATTTGTTTTGTGATAGTGCAATGAGCACATTCATAGATTTTGGTAATATGGTAGATTTAAGGTAAAAAATAATGGAGTGAAGATGGATGAGACGATGGTTTATGCTTTTAGTTTGTGGATTTTTGCTGCTGACGCTGCTTCTGCCCTTTCAGGCAGCCACTGCTGAGGCCGGTTCCGCGGTGGTAGCAGAGAGTTCGAATGCGGGTGTAACGATGGTTGCAGCAGGAGGGGGTCATCTCGCTCTTAAAGAGGACGGAACCGTCTGGACGTGGGGAGACGGTCTTCCCGTTCAGGTAAAAGACCTCGAAGAGGTGGTTACCGTAGCTGCAGGAGGGGGTCATAGTCTTGCTCTTAAAGAGGACGGAACCGTCTGGGCATGGGGAAGCAATGAGTATGGTGTACTTGGCAAAGACCCATATAATACAGGATCCAGTTTAACCCCCGTTCAAGTGCAGGGTCTCAGTTCAGTAGTCGCCATCGCTGCGAGCGGTCAACATAACTTGGCGCTCGAAAGCGACGGAACCGTCTGGGCGTGGGGACTTAATAGCTCTGGGCAACTCGGCAATGGAACAGCGACAGACCATTTAACTTACTTCCATACTCCGGCTCAGGTGCGAGATCTCGATTCGGTGACCGCCGTAGCTGCGGGTGCTGGCCTTAGTTTGGCGATCAAAAGCGACGGAACCGTCTGGGCGTGGGGAAACAATTATTATAGAGATGTCAGCGGAACAACGTTAACCCCCGTTCAAGTGCAGGGTCTTAGTTCGGTAGTCTCCATCGATACGAGCGGTAGCCATAGTTTGGCGGTCAAAAGCGACGGAACCCTCTGGGTGTGGGGATATAATTCCGCTGGCCAACTCGGAGATGGAACAAGGACAGCCCGTAACACTCCCGTTCAGCTGCAGGGTCTCAGTTCGGTAGCGGCCATCGATGCGGACGAAGGGTATAGTTTGGCGCTTAAAAGCGACGGAACCGTCTGGGCATGGGGATGCATTCCAAAAGGCGGTGAATGCTACGAATCTGACATTCGTACCACTCCCGTTCAAGTGCAAGATCTCAGTTCGGTGGTAGGTATATCTGCGGGTTTTGGCCATAGTTTGGCGCTCAAAAGCGACGGAACCGTCTGGGCGTGGGGAGGAAATATGTATGCACAACTCGGTGATGGAACACGGAGAGCCGGTTATATTCCTTTTAAAGTTCAAGGATTTGGCTGGGCCAGTCCTGAAACGCCAGAGTGGCCTGCGGGCGACGTGCTCACGGTTGCCGATGTGACCTATAACAGCGTACAGCTGAATTGGCAGCCGGCTACGGATGATACGGGTGTAGACATGTACTTGGTATATCAAGACAACACGCCGCTGGGTACCCTAAACGGGGATGTGAATAGCTATGAAGTGAAGGGGTTGTCTCCAAAGTCGTCCTATCTCTTTTCACTGGTCGCCATCGATGCCGCCGGCAACCAAAGTGTGAAAAAAGACGTGACGGTCACTACTACTGTATATAATCCAGTACCAAAACCAGAAACGCTGCTTTACCGGTTCAACGGAACCATTCCTGGGTCCGGTTCGGAAACGCTGCTTTACCGGTTTAATGGAACCATTCTAGACTTTGACAAAAGCCGTATTTTGTGGAAAAAACCAGGCGATAAGGTGCTCTGGCTGTACAATCAAACGGATGGAAACCAAGTAATGGTTGATGATGTCACCGGGGCCGATTATATCATAAGAACAGCGAAGCTATCCGCTGACGGCGTTGTATATTCCTTATCAGGAGGGAAGGTTGCGACTCATTATTGGAAGGACGGCGCGGTTCAAAATAGCTGGCACGGGCAGAGCCTGTACGAAGCAAAAGGGAATTTTGTGGTATTTACCAGCAGCGTTGTAGATGTAACTACGGGACAGTCCCGAACATTACCGAATTCCAATTTTAAAAATACGAACCGATTTGACTTGTCAGGCGACGGAACCGTGGTTTATGTGGATCCAACTTATAGATCGAACCTCTACAAGTCGCTTCCTGACGGTACGTTGACGACGCTGGTGCCGCCGTCTGCTGATTACTTAAGCTACGGCGGGCCCTTGACGGACGGAAAAAACATCATCTACAAGGTACTCAAATGGACGAGTAGCGGATACAAGTGGGGGGTCCGATTGCGTGATGCCAATGACAAGATTACCACATTAGCCCTAAACCCTTTTTATAAACCTTTTTTTACCAACACAAGAACGGACTATCAGATCAATAATGGCTGGATTGCCTATCAGGAGTATAATAAAGAAAAAGATAATTGGATCTTGTATGTCCGGTCGCCGGAAGGCGAAACCAAACAGATTTTTGAAACCCCTTCACAGACGTGGAAACAGTCGTGGTATTCAAGAGTTGGCCTCTCCATCAACCAGTTGGAGGCGGACGGCTCTGTGGTATACGCGGCGAACTCGGGGACGTACCTTTATTCTGCTCAAGAGAATAGACACGTGCCTGTATCTGGCGTTCCGGGGAAGTTAGAATACCAGGAGTATGTCTTCAGCGGTCCGGGAGAGAAGCAGTACCGGTTTGGAGCATGGTACCGGCTTGACGGCGGTTCATTGTACGCGATTCGAATGAGCTGAAGAGTATCTTAACAGAAGAACGCAGAAAAGATAAATGTAAAACACTCTAACGGACACGATAGCATCGAAGGGCTGCCGCGTGGCAGCCCTTTTCTCCGCTAAACTGTTAGTCTAAAACGAAACCAATAGGGGGCTTTGCATGTCTCCCCTTTACATGGTTGTTCTTTGAAAATAAAATGAGAGGNAGCATCGAAGGGCTGCCGCGTGGCAGCCCTTTTCTCCGCTAAACTGTTAGTCTAAAACGAAACCAATAGGGGGCTTTGCATGTCTCCCCTTTACATGGTTGYTCTTTGAAAATAAAATGAGAGGAAAAAATATGATCGGAGAGTTTTAATTGAAAATTACTCGTTTACTATGTTTGGCTTTAATTGTAATGTTCGTTYCCGCTTGTAGCGGTACCGCAACATCGCCGCAAGAAACGATGGCGGTTTCAGACCCTTCTATTTYACAGAAAGCTGTTGCATCCTCTACTCCTTCACAATCAGTCTCAATTCAGACTGAACACGACGAATACGACTTCGAACTCATCTTTYCAAGCGATGATTATCCTGAAACCGCCTTACATATCCTTGGTGCCATCGAACAAGGCTACGCTGATGTCTGTACGATAGACCGTAGCGGAGCTGATGAAAAYCGCAAAGAATCATTRGCTGGAATAGCTACCCGTGACGGTTACGATCGGGACGAATGGCCGATGGCAATGTGTGAGGAAGGCGGTAAAGGTGCTAGTGTAGCTTACGTTGAATCGAGTGACAATCGCGGGTCTGGCAGTTGGGTTGGGCATCAGCTTTCGGCGTATGAGGACGGAGAAAAGGTGCTGTTTATAGTTGAGAAACCGAAAAATCTATTTTCGAGTCAACCAGCAACACCGACTTCTACGGCCCAATTTCTTCAAAAGAAAAGATCGGATATTATCGGNAGTGACAATCGCGGGTCTGGCAGTTGGGTTGGGCATCAGCTTTCGGCGTATGAGGACGGAGAAAAGGTGCTGTTTATAGTTGAGAAACCGAAAAATCTTTTTTCGAGTCAACCAGCAACACCGACTTCTACAGCACAACCAACAGACGATCTAAAAGYAACTGTAGAACAGGATGTCTATTATGCGAATTGTACAGCTGTACGCGAAGCCGATAAAGCTCCGCTCYATCGAGGTGATCCTGGTTACTCTAAAAAGTTAGATCGGGACGGCGATGGAGTAGCTTGTGAAAAATGAATAAGTAAAACAGAAGCCCACCTGGTTAGTGGGCTTCGTTTTATTTTCGTGATATTGTGATTGATTAAAACATGTATCTGAACTTAATAAGCTGTCGCTCGGGATTTTGGACTTTCGCGGACGCCATTTCCATCTGTATTCCTTGAATTTTTATGCCAAAACATCGTTGACCATCGTGGCACGTGCCTAAATTGATTTTATGATGTTTTGGCACAAAAAAACAAGCTCATTTTATCTGTGCCGAAAAGTATGCTTTATGACACTCTTTCTTGGAAAGAGAACTTAGAGGGGATGCTAAAAGCGGTTGCGTTAAACTGCCAAAAGTTGAGCAGGATGCCAGTTTTCATCGCCAGCCTGTCATCATGACGCTATCGTACCCGTCGTAGTATTTTCTATTATTTGTTTGTTCCATAACTTCAACCATAAGGAGCAGGTCGCCGCGGTTCCTGCTCCAGTTATGGCTTTCGGGAATTGTTAGGATGGCGGACCCAAAAAGATGAGATTCTCCTGGTGCTCTACAAAGCGGAGCGTGGCCATGTCCCGAATCCGGCGCTCGTCGATCGAAGGTTGAAAGCGAAAGTCGCATTGGTCCAGTGTCTTATGATACGGCAAATGGGCGGCCATCCGCGTTTTTATGCGGATAAAGCGTTCGTGCCTGGCGCTAATTTCTTCCTGCAACAGTTTGTCGAGAAACTCAAGTACGAATGATTGTGTTTGGCAGCTTCCTCGGCCTGCGTATGCAGGATTTCCGGAATTCGGCTCGCCGGCCAATGGGGCTCCATGAAGGAGCGCACAAGCCCGGCAATCCGTGTCGTGCTCATGCCTTGATGCTTCATGTGTTTCAGCATGTAGAATTCCCTATTTCTGATCATATTGTATCTCCCCCGTTTGGGTGATTGTGTGCCACTATTGGGGATTTTACCACTGCCGCTCACAAGATCTCATAGGAGGGCCGAGTAGCAAGCCGCTCTTGCACAGCTTGTGAGGGGTTCTTCCTCGAAATGGGCAGATATAGTAATGATAGTAGCCCTTACGAATTGAATATTAGTCACATACCCTAAAATTAGTCTTATGACCCGAATTTATCAAAAGAAAGGAGTCATTATTTGGGGAATAATGCCACCATCCTGAAAACAGGTACCACTAAAGATAAATGGGGAAAGTTTAAAGTTTTAAACGGCTCAAAAAAACTGGTCCCATTCTTGCCGGCCACACTAAGGATGACGAAGCAAGCGTTGTGGGAACTTATCGACAAATACGGTACGGTGATGCTTAAGCCTTGTGTCGGTCATTCAGGTTACGGTGTAATTCAAGTTTGTAAGAAAAAAAATGATCAGTTGGAAATCCATGCTAAATATAAGAAAGTCACTTTGGATGGAAAAAAACAAACATTTAATGCATTGAAAAAGGGTATCCGTAATTACAAATATTTTGTTCAACATCGTTTGAAAAAGGGTATCCGTTCTTACAAATATATTGTTCAACGTCGTATACCTTTAGCTGAAATAACTAACCGGCCTTTTGACCTCCGAGTAATGGTACAACGCAAAAAACATTCCGAATGGAAAGTCACCGGAATGTTAGCCAAAGTAGCTAATGAAGGTTATGTCATTACGAACGTTACAAACACAATATTGCCAGCGAAAAAGGCGATACAACAGTCTTCTATAAAAATTAGTTCCTGGCAAGAGTTATTACCGAAAATTCATAAAATCTCACTACAAGCTGCACAACGATTAGGCGATTTTTATCCTTTTCAACGTACCATAGGTTTTGATATCGGTTTGGACCACAAAGCAAAAATCTGGATTATTGAGGCCAATTTTGCGCCGAGTACTAGGGATTTCCTTTTGTTAAAAGATAAATCGATCTATCGTAGAATTATGTCTTATAAAAAAGGATAATACAGCAATACCTGCTAATCAATTAGATTTTTGAAATGATGGATTTTTTAATGGAGATAAAGTTCTTATCACAAAATAATTGAATTTCAAACTAAGAATGAGGTGATAACATGGGAATTCAGAAATGTAGGGCTCGAGTTACTATATTAGGTTTCACTGTTCTTAAGATAAATGATGTTTCTCCAGAAGGGCCTCCTGATACCTATACCGTTCAAACTCGTGTAAATAATAACCCTATAACAGAGATAGGTCCTATAAATGTCAATCCCAGTTCCATCGGTGTTGTATTAAACCCAACTAAACTTGTAGTTTTTAGTCGTATATTTCTAAAACAAAAAAAAATTAGACTTAAAATTGAGACTAAAGTTACTGAGTTTGATTCTTTTTCTTTTAATGATGTTGCTGAGGCGGAAACAGAACTCTTTATTCCCTGTGACTGTTGTGAATCACTTGTAGTAGATTACAACCCAAGAGTAATGGGTGGCGGGAACGATGTTAGGGTATTCTATAAAATTGAGTTGGAAGACCTTTGATTTCCGTCTTTCAATTTTGAATGCAGATAATGTAATTACTCTCACACAAAAAGAATTTTACTTTGCAGGAAGGAGCTGCCGTGGCAGCTCTTTTACATCTTCACAAAATAAGAAATTTTGTACATATGTACTGACAGGTGTTAAGCTCCCATGAAAATTAAATCCGCGAAAAACCCCAAAAAGACAATAATAAATTAGACCTATCCGAATGATTTTTTTAAAAAAGGCTGAGCCTGAGAAGAGTTATGAAATCAAAGTACCAAAGACCTTTCAAGGCTGAATATAAAAATGAGGCTGGTGCAGCAACCAGAGTAGGATTAATCTCCCATGAGTGCCTCCCAAAAGGGAGCGACAATCTGTGACGCACCGTGGTCGCCCAAGTCAGACTAACGGATGGGCTCTATGGCACTATAGCTTATCGACCTTTCTCTCCCAGCCATAGTAGCAGTATTGACAGATTCTTCGACCCATTTTCATCATCTGTGGTGCGGCGCTTGCGCCGCATGTGTGGCTAACGGGCAAGATTGTGGTGAAGGGTAGGGGCTTCATCCCATAAAGCAATATTATGTCGCAGCTACGCTGATCTAGATCAAAGGCTTTTATACTCTCCCCTCCCTTGGAAAAAACTGCATAGTTACCGTCAATAAGAACCATACTATCACCAATGCGAAAACAGGGTGATACTCCATGAGTGACAGTCTTTCTGGCGTTTCATCACAGGGAACCGATACGGCGCAGTCAAGCGGGCAGGCAGGGATTAACAGCAATCAGCCGACCGGCAAACCAAAACATCCAATCTCCGATCAACTGGACGATAATCTGCTTCAGCTTAAAGAGATATTCGCCAAAAATTCCGACATTATATTCAGGTATTGGTCTTACGGTCCCGATATGCAGCATAGAGCTTGTTCTGTGTATTTTGAAACTCTCATGCAAGGTGAAATTGTTAATTATATGAAGTCTTCCCTTCAGGATCTCGTAACTCATGAGCTCGGCCCCGCTGAGGATATCATACCTCAGGATGTCATCTCCTTTTTTGAGCAAAACGGGGTTTCCGAGAAAAAAGCGGGGATTATTGCAGATTTCAATCAAGCGGTGGGAGAAGTTACAAGCGGCAATATCGTCATTTTTTTTAATCAGTGGAATAAGGCTCTGAATTATAAATCGATGATGGTCGAGTCGAGACAGATCACAGAACCGTCCAACGAATCGGTTGTTCAGGGGCCTCGGGAAAGCACCGTTGAAAACTTGAAAAAAAATATTGGTCTTCTTCGTATGCGTCTGAACACCCCAAAATTCAAGGTACAAAAAATTATCACGGGTGGAGAAACAAATACCAAAGCTGTTTACGGATATGTTGAAGGCGCTGTAGACTCGGAACTATTGAAGGAATTTGAAAAAAGAATAGAGCAAGTTAGTCAGATGGAAGTATTGGAGACCGCTTATATTGAACAATTGATTGAGGATTCCACCTGGTCGCCTTTCCCCCAGCATCGGTATACGGAACGTCCGGATGTGGCGGTGGCCGCCCTGTTGGAAGGCAAGATTGTGGTTTTGGTGCAGGGCACAGGAAGTATTTTATTATGTCCGGGTTTGTTTACGGAGTTTTTCCAATCCAGCGAGGATTATTATCAAAGAACGGTGTATTCGACCATGATCCGGTGGCTTCGAATCGTCGCATTTATAATTGCTTTGTCACTGCCGAGCATCTATATTGCTTTATCGACATTCCATACCGAGCTGATTCCTACGGTTTTGCTGCTTGCGATTATCGATACGAGGGAAGGAATACCGCTGCCGGCCTTTTTTGAAGCGCTCCTTATAGAGTTTTTCTTTGAGCTGCTGCGGGAAGCGGGAGTCCGGCTGCCAAAACCGATCGGTTCCACCGTAAGCATTGTTGGGGCACTCGTCATTGGGGAAGCGGCGATCAGCGCCGGTATCGCTTCGCCGATCATGGTCATCATCGTCGCGNCGATCGGTTCCACCGTAAGCATTGTTGGGGCACTCGTCATTGGGGAAGCGGCGATCAGCGCCGGTATCGCTTCGCCGATCATGGTCATCATCGTCGCGCTGACGGGTATCGCATCGTTTGCGATTCCTCAATACAGCATTGCCGTATCGCTTCGGATACTGAGGTTCCCGCTAATGCTTTCCGCTACTGTAATGGGGGGCTTCGGCATTATGATTATGTTCCTGCTTATTTTGCTTCATCTATGCGAGCTTCGCTCGCTTGGACAACCTTATCTGGCATCGCTCGCCCCGTTTCGGTTTAGTCAGCTGCGGGATGTATTTGTAAGGGTTCCGTTGAAAGTTTTGCTGCGCTCCGTCCGCAATAACGTTAATAGACCAAATAAGTAGCTTACGACAAATTTGAATCCGGAAAGAATGAGATATGATGAAAAAAGGCATGGTTATTCTACTTTTGTTGGCCGTTCTGCTCATACTCCCTGGCTGCTGGAACAAAGAGGAGCTGGATGAATCCGGGTTTGCGATGGCCATTGCGCTGGATCAGGGAAAGGGCGGGACACTCGATTTAACGACACAAATTTACCGTCCGTCCAACACGAAAGGTGCTAGCAGCGGCTCAGGAACAAAACAAACCAAAAACCTTTTGATCAGGACGTCGGATGACTCCCTGTTAGAAGCGATTCGCGACATTCCGCTTCATTTGGGAAGAAAAGCGAAGTGGAGCCATTTGCGTATTATTTTGGTGGGAGAGAAGCTGGCCGCTGCAACCGACGTCGGCAAGCTGATTGATCTTTTTTATCGTGATCATGAGCCGCGGCACACAGTTTCCATCATGATCGCGAAAGGGCGCGCCGAAAAAATATTGGAGAAAAAGCCGGAAATTGAACAGACGATTGGCCAGCAGCTTATGCTGACCAAGCAAGTATCCTTCAAAAGCTCAGCCAAGTCGATGGACACCACTCTGCTCAAATTGGCGCTGCAAATGAACAGTCCGCAGGGGGATGCGTCCATCACCTATGTTTATGAAGACAAGAAAAATAAGGATGTTTTAAACTCGGCAGGCCTAGCCCTTATCAAAAAAGGAAAAATGACGGGTATTCTATCTYCCAAAAAAGTGGAGGGGCTGGTTATGCTGCGGAATGAGATTGTATCCGGGGCTATCGAAGTCCCTTGTCCCGGAAAAAAGTATGAATCGGAGTCGCTTGAAATTATTTCCTTTAAAACGAAATTGAAACCAAAGCTCATAGGAAATAAGGTACACGTACAGGTCAAGTCCCAGGTGCAAGGGGCAGTCGGGGAATTGAAGTGCACAAACATTAAAACAAAAAAAGATGAAGCTGAATTCACGCATAAAATGGAGGAACAAATCAAGCATCAAATGTTTGAGACGGTCCAATTTCTTCAAAAGAAAAAATCGGATATTATCGGGATTGGCAACAAGATTGCAGGTGCGCATCCGAAACAATGGAATAAAATGAAAGAAGGATGGGACGAGCAGTATGCGAAAATCCCTTTCGATATTCAAGTWAAATTACAGCTTGTAACGACTGGAACGGTTATAGGCAAACCGACTGTATCGGGGGAAGATCGGTAAATAGCGAGTGTTTACGAAGAGCGTTTCGCTTCGTAAAGCTATAAGGGNAACGACTGGAACGGTTATAGGCAAACCGACTGTATCGGGGGAAGATCGGTAAATAGCGAGTGTTTACGAAGAGCGTTTCGCTTCGTAAAGCTATAAGGGGGGATCGGTGTGAGTGAACGCATATTTGTCCTGTTGATTGTATACAGCGCGATTTTTTTGTATGATCGTTCGCTTCTGAAAAGAAGCTCGGACAAGGGAGAGAAGGCAGTCTACATCATCCTTATCATCATCTCGCTGTATCTCAGTGTCAGTTATGCGGGAAATCTAAACTTTATATGGTGGTATGATCTGGTTGATCTCACACTTACCGATACAGCACGTGCAATCGATAAATGGCTGACAGTGCCCAAACCATGATTTTGCAGCAGAGGAGGAGATAAGCATGAGTAAACAGGAAACGGTTAGTCCCCAGCAAATGGGAGTTCTCTTCTTCGCCTTTATGACNCTATGATCTGGTTGATCTCACACTTACCGATACAGCACGTGCAATCGATAAATGGCTGACAGTGCCCAAACCATGATTTTGCAGCAGAGGAGGAGATAAGCATGAGTAAACAGGAAACGGTTAGTCCCCAGCAAATGGGAGTTCTCTTCTTCGCCTTTATGACCGGGTCTTCCATCATTAACATTCCGAGTCCGCTCATCGGCAAAGCGGGAAACGGCGCATGGCTTTCACTCCTGATCTCGGGCGGAATCAGTATGGGTCTGCTAGGCTGCATACTCTATTTGCACCGGCGGTATCCGGATAAGACCTTTGTCGAATACAGCCGTAATCTGATCGGAGTATGGCCGACCGCCATTATGTCCGTGCTTCCGCTTTCTATGATGATGCAAATGCTGACGGGGATTGTTCTCGATATCGGCCTGTTCATGAGAAGCTCGATGCTGAGAGAAACGCCGACATATGCGTTCACTTCTTTGATCTATATGGTAGCGGCCTTGAGCGCTCGGGCAGGCATCGAGGTCATCGCCAGAATGTTTTTGCTGATCATGATCCTTATCGCTTCTTTTATTGCAGCCGTGCTGCTGTTAGCCTTTGAGAATTACGATATTGCATTTCTTATTCCCGTTATGCCGGATGGAATAAAGCCGATACTGAAAGGCGCTTTTTTCTCATACGGATTTCCTTATGCCGAATGCTTTCTGTTTACGATGCTTTTTCCATTCGTCAAAAAAGGTACCGACGGCAAATTAAAACGTGCTATGTTTCTGGCATTATCTACTAATATTGCCACTTTGTGCATTTCAACGATCTGTACGATCATGCTATTTGGACCGCTTGCCGGGGTGAAGAAGTATTCGATCTATGAACTTGCCCGCACNTAATATTGCCACTTTGTGCATTTCAACGATCTGTACGATCATGCTATTTGGACCGCTTGCCGGGGTGAAGAAGTATTCGATCTATGAACTTGCCCGCACGGTCGATGTTCAGGAAATCATCACAAGAATTGAGTCGGTTATCGGCATGTCGCTAATCGCCGGTTCTTATATGAAAGCAACGATTACGTTGTATGTGATTAGTTTGTACGTGTCTCAATTATTTAAGTTCAAAGATTATAAATTGATTGTTACGCCAATCGCGCTCATCGCTTTTCTAAATACGCTGGTCGGTTTTGATTCGGATATGGATTGGGTAGAGGTCGTTTCGGTCGTTCACCCGCTGTGGGTATGGCCGGGGTTTATCTTGCCTCTAGCACTAATCATAACTGTCTCTTTGTTTAGAAAGCCTTCGGGCTGACCGATAAGCTAAGCGTTTGATTGCTGACCGGCGTGGGCGGGAAGCTTCGGCAGCTCAACGGTTACGGTTGTTCCTTGACCTAGGCTGCTTGCCATTTTCATGGAAGCTTGACTGCCAAATAAATGCTCCACCCTTTTCCGGGTATGGGATAATCCGATATGCCTTAGACCGGAGTTTTTCTTATGTTCACCCATATCCCAAATCACCTGCAGCTGATGCGGATCAATGCCAATTCCGTCATCCTCAATTTGAATGACAAGAACCTGTCTGGTAACGGATGCGGAAATGCGTATCGTGCCTGTCGCATCTTTTGGACAAATGCCGTGGAAAATCGCGTTTTCCACAAAAGGCTGGATCAGGTTGCGGGGGACCAAACAGTCATTAGCCTCATCTTGGATATCCCATATGACCTCAAACATATCGATATAGCGATAGGACTGAATGGCGATATAATCACGCAGCAAGCGGATTTCTTCACTCAGCGGGATAAGGGATTGAGCCCCGTCCATTTTGACCGCATCCTGCAAAATTCGAATGAAAGAGCCAACCATGCGGACAATATCGTCATTTCCTTGCATCTGTGCCATATAGATGACAGCGTTCAATGTATTGTATACGAAGTGTGGATTGAGTTGGGAAAGCAAAAGCTCCAGCTCCAGCTCCCGTTTATCTTTTTCATGGCGAATCGATTCCTCCAAATGCACCTGAAGCTGATTGGTCATACGGTTAAAGCCAAGGCCGAGCTTCTCGAGCTCATCCCCGGTTCTAATATTAACGGACGTGTGCAAATTTCCGCTCGATACGGCATTCATGGCATGGTATAAGCGCATGATCGGCCTTGTAATGCGGAATATAGCCGGCATCATGAGAAGCAGAATCAAAATCGTGCTGGTCATTGAAAAAAAACCGAGCAAATAGATGACGATTTTCCCCCGTTCCATCAATGAGGCTTTAGAAATAAAGGTTGTGAGCATCCAGTTGTTGCTCTCAAAGCGGTCGATCAGCATATAACCCCCTTGGACGGAAGAGATCCCTTCTGCCCGGATGATATGAGCGTAGCGGGCATCGCTTACATCAAATCGCTGGCCAAGGAATATTTCGGAACGGACAACACGGAGGAAATGGAAGCCATTTTCATGAACTGGGATGCGTTTATTGAAAAAGGAAAAGAGGTTCTGCAAAAAAGCGGAGGCAAGGTGAAAATGATCCCAAGCCTCGGCGACGTGCATCAAACGCTGAAAGGACAGCGTGCCGAGCCGTATTTTGACGGTGACAAGCTGAATGTGAACATGCTCGAAAGCACTGTAACCGATCTAGTCAAGTTTCGGGACTCGGGCATTATAGATAAGCTTGATCAATGGACGCCGGCATGGAATGCGACGTTTGGCGGAGACAAATATATATTCGCTATGTCTCCCGTATGGATGCCGCAGTATGTAATCGGACCTAATGATAAAAAGGATGACCGTTGGGCGCTGATGGTGCCTCCGGGCGGCGGTTTCATTAGAGGGGGATCCTCGCACGGTATTCCGAAAGGGGCAAAAAACGCAGAGCTTGCCTGGAAATGGATCGAATTCACATCGATGTCGCAAGAAGGAGCGGTAGCGCAGAAAACGGATGGCGTGTTCACGCACTTTAAAAAAGCATATGAGGATCAATCGTTCACGAACTGGACGTGGAGAAATTTCGGCAGCCAGGATATCGGTGAAAAGTTTTTCGTCGACATTTCGGCGACAACAAAGGACATGCCGGAAAATATCAATGACCTGGTATTGGATGAAGTAATGAATATTGTGCTTCAGACGCTGGCCAAAGACGAATCGTTTGGCTTTGAGCAAGCTATGGAGAGGATTCAAAAGGAATTGAAAGCGAAGGCGCCAAACATCACTTGGGAGTAAGTTACGGGTAACAGCAACAATAAGCGGCCTGTTTATCGGCCGCTTTTCTTAAAATACAAGAATTTATATTTTTTGTATCTATAATATGACTTGTATTTCACCGCGAAACGAGCTTTTGCCGCCGTTGGACGGCGACAGCCGTTTACGCTTGTCACAACATGTCTAATAGTCAGGAGTGTAAGCGATGGTTGCCGTAAAAAGAAGATGGGTGCCTTACTTTTTTCTTTCTCCATATATGTTGTTTTATTTGGCCTTCGGCCTAATTCCTATGGTGTTTTCGTTATATGTCAGCTTGACGAGCTGGAACGGCATCGGCGACAAAACCTTCGTCGGTTTGGACAATTATAAGTATCTGTTTAATCCTGATTCCTATTTTTTTAAATCGGTCGGTAATACGCTGCTGTTTGTTCTCTTTACGCTTCCTATGCAAATTGTTTTTGGATTGATCATTGCCTCGCTGCTTTACAGCCGCTGGGTGAAGTGGAAAGGCTTTTTTCAATTGATCAACTTTCTCCCGTATATCGTGACGCCGGTCGCGGTGGGGCTGATGTTCAATCTTCTATTTGATTGGCAGGCAGGTTTTATTAATAAAATTTTGCTTCAGCTGGGGCTCATTGATGAGGGCATATACTGGCTGGGAGACCCGTTGTATGCGAGAATGGTCATTATCGTTATGCTGTTCTGGAAAGGCTTCGGCTATACGATGATTTTCTATCTGGCTGGACTTGCCAACATACCGAAGGATCTAAATGAAGCCGCACAAGTGGACGGAGCTACAGGGTATAGAACATTTATGTCCATCACGCTCCCACTGCTAAAGCCGGTCACGGTTTTCATCGTTATTACCGGCATCATTGGCGGCTTTCAGCTGCTCGAAGAGCCGATGCTGCTGCTCGGGGGCTCCGGAATGGGCTCCAGTACGGCAGTTATAGGCGGCCCGGACAGATGCTGCTTGACGACCGTATGGAATATGTATGATACCGCCTATGGCAGCATGACCCGTTACGGGCTTGGAGCAGCTATTGCTTATGGCCTGTGCATCATTATTGCGCTCTTCTCATTTATAGGCGCAAGATTTTATAGGGGGGAACAGGAATGAGTCACCGTTTCCGAACGATGCTGGCGACCTCCGTGATCGCCCTGCTTTCTATATTTGCGCTGCTGCCCTTCTACATTATGACGATTATGGGGACCTATCAGAACGAAGACCTTTTTACGAAGATCGTGCTTTTACCGGGTACGTATTTATTGGAAAATTTTAAAACGGTGGCGGCCAGCCGATTCGATCTCGTTTACTGGAACAGTCTGATCGTATCATTGGTGAGCACCGTGCTGTCGGTGCTTGTCAGTGCCTTTGCAGGTTTTGCCTTCGCTAAGCACGAGTTTAAGTATAAAAACAAGATTTTTGCCGCTGTACTGCTCACAATGATGATTCCCGGACAACTCGGTCTAGTCGCGTATGTCATTGAGATGCGTTATCTCAGCATGTCGGGAACTTTGCTTCCGCTTATCCTGCCTTGGGTGGCTAATGCGTTCGGCGTATATTGGATGACGCAGTTCATAAAAAGCGCGGTTCCTACCGAAGTGCTTGAGAGTGCGCGTATCGACGGCTGCTCGGATATAGGAGTGTTTTTCCGCATCGTCTTAGCCTTTATATATCCGGCGATTACGACGCTCTCGCTTCTTGTGTTCTTGTGGTCATGGAACAATTATTTGCTGCCGCTGATTATTGTCAATGAACCTGAGCTGTATACGATACCGCTCGGAATAACGGCGCTCGGAGACGCTTACCGTACGGATTTGGCGGCTCAAATATTAGGTTTGACGTTAGGTACGGTTCCGGTGCTTATCTTGTTCGCGATAGGGTCCAAAAGCTTTATCCGCGGATTGACTGCAGGATCGGTTAAGGGGTAGCGGGATTTTAAGATATATGCATTACGAACAAGCTGGCGCCTTTTGAGACGGCAGCTTGTTCGGCTGCATACGATTCCGGGTCTATTTCAAGCTTTTTTCGATTTATACAGGCAAATAATAATTTATTTTAAAAAAAGACTTGCAATACTAGGCTGATGCATGGTATATTCTAATTCCGGCCGAGAGAAACACGCGGACGACAAGCAAAACAAGCGAACCAAATGAAAGAAAAGATTGCTCTTTGAAAACTGAACAACGAGTAATAACTGCCTCGCAAATCCTTCGGGATAAGCGAAAAAAGCG
>NZ_LMRV01000073.1 GCF_001428245.1 Paenibacillus sp. Soil522 | reverse complement strand
AGAGCTATGGGATGGTGAACCCCAAGGAAATTGTGGAGTATGCGTGCAGAAGAATAGTACTTGGAGAAATGTCCCACACGCTTCTTCTGTTCCCGCATGCCCAAGACCAGAGCAACGGTGCCTAATGAGCTTGCTTTCTAAACAACAGCTGTATTCCATGGCGACGAAATCCTGCGAATGAGTGAGTATATGTGAGATATACCCTTAAAACCGAGGGACGGGTACGAGAGTTCAAGGACAACAGTCTTCCATCATCAGTGGTAGTATTTTTTCAACTGTCAGGCACAGTTCTAAAGGGATTGGAGGAACTCAATGAATTGGTCTTTTGATAGCCCAGAGCATATACAAGAATTTATAGTTCATTTAGTCAATGAGTTAGAGGGAATTGGTGAAACAGATTTATTGAGAGAACTTAAAGATTGGAGAGATACTTTCTACACTACATCAACAGAGTATTTCGGAGAACTACTTGTAATAATCAAACAATTGCTAAACAATAAACCTAAATTGTCACGTACTGATATTAAAAATCTAAAAAGGCTAATGTTAACTCTTGAGGATGTTTTTCGTGGCTGAGAGTATTTAGCCAAAGTGTAGAGACATTGCTAACGGGTACGATAGTTAAATTCCAATCAAGCTGCGATTACGAAAACCGGATTCCCATGTAGGAGTAAAGGGGCCGGTTTTTCATGCAATGAATTGCTTAGCGTACGATTATTTTCGTTTCGTGAGGCGACCCCTCTTTAGGCAGTTTAGCGATATGTAGACTGCGTATGTTCTTGAATGGATTCCTGGCCAAGACGAGGAAACATTCTCGATTCTTATCGACAATAAAATGATAATTTGTATTCGAGATCGCTTCACCTTGGAGCTGGTGGGAGCAGGGCAACTTATTCCCTTACAGGAGTATAAACAAAGAAAGATTGAGTAGGATCAGACAACAGCATGAGGCTGCCGCGGAATTGATTGGCAGCCTTGCTGCAGCGTTACACTATGGGTTCCGGCATTCCCGATATTCGAACTCGTCGATTTTGCCCGACGTTAGGAGATAATATATGGTCGCTTCTTTATGATATGAAGTTTGTCTCGATATGCGGTTGTTGCGCTGCAGAATATCAGAGTAGCGGGCCGGATAATCATAGTGCACAAGATGATTTGCCGCCGTAACGTCGAGACCGGTGTTGGCGGAATCCGTAATAAGCAGAACGGTGGATTCCGGGATTTTATTAAATCTGTCAATCATCTCATTGACCTCATGGATGGAAAGCTGTGTCGTAATAATAAGAACGCCCTTGATGTCCTCGTCCGCAGAAAGCTCGTCTAATAACAGGGCGGTGACGGCATTCGATTTGGAGATGACGACCGCCTTTTCCCTTCTGTCACTCACATCTCGGATGATGGACCTCAGCATGTTCATTTTTTGCGGATTCTGGTTGCACATAAGCGCCATTTGCTCTTTAATCGCCATGAGCTGTTTTTTTTCATGAATGGAGGAGGCCCGGATATTTCGCTCGGAAGCCGTAAAGTAATTATTCAAAAGCTTCAAGTATTCGGTTTCATATTCGGGCTCCAAGGATACGACGATCTGTTTTTCAGTAATGTTCATGATATCAGTCATCCTTCCTGCTCTTCTTATTCTTTGAATAATAGCAACGTAACTTATGATACGGTTCTCTCGACGAAACGGCAAGCCTCATAAAATGGAATTTTACAACGCGACGGCAAGAAATATTACCTGGCTAATGAAAAATATACATCGCTGGTGTACTTGCTGAACACATGGTACGCCCTCAAAATGAATTTGGTCGAGGAAGCGCCCGGTTATGAGTGGGACCGGAACGCAAGCGTTTTGTATGGCAGGGGCTGCGGATGATCCAGGAGATACGCGAGACTGGTGTGACTGTCTCCTCATTCCGCGCATCGAACAGCCACTACGCTATGCAGTACAGTATGCGGACGAAAGTACCCGGCTCCATTACAACACGACCGCATAAGAGAAGGCTTTCGGATACTTCAGTACATTGAAGGAAACACGTTATGATAGGCATTCATTGTTAACGGGTACGATAGTAGAATACAGCTATCTTCACCAACTTATTATTTTGGTCAAGAACCCATACATAGTCTGTAGTGCAGGTCGGAATATCATGAGCTCAAACTACAGGTGGTGAATTGTGGTCTCAACGAGGGGGAATCATCAAAGGCATGTTTAGTTTTTTTAAGCGCATATACAAATTTTCCAAGCCTCCGCAAGTCCGTATTTCGATTGAAGAGCAGCTCGCAAATTTGGGTAGAGTAGGCATTACGCTCAAAGTGAATATAGAAATCAGGGACATATTAGATTTCAAAATCAGAGATTATGAGGAACGCCCATACATTCATCTCCTAATGAGTATGGGGAGGGAAAGAGACAGCGTAGAATTTAACAGTGATCTATACCCGACTAACGACGTTTGGTGCTTCGATCGCGAATGTATCGAGGGTCACGGGGATTATGTTCAAGGATTAAAACGGATTGCGGTTATGGTTGAGCCGGCAATAAGCGTTACCGATATTCAGGATTACGTGGATATTGAAGCCGGTGAGGTGTGGGTCGCCTTTAATGCTAACGGTACGAACTATCGCTATTCGCTTTCCGTGCAGGACGATTGGCTGAGTCTCGAAATCTTCACGATCTTTTCTGAATTGCTTGCTGCGAGCGGTAGCAGTAAAAGATTCTTCTTCTCGGATACCGGTAATGAAATATTAGTCGTACTTATTGAACGGAACCAGTTCCATCAATTGAACAAGTTAATAAATATCTTTATCCCTTCTACCCAAGCGTAGATGTTCAGTTCAGTGGATGGTTCAACTATCATGAAAGAACGTATTAACTTTCATGCTCTGTGGTGCAGCAAAAGAGATGCATGGATGGCTAACGGGTACGATACCAAAAGGGCTGCTGCGTGGCAGTCCTTCATTCCACTAAAAGGCAGCATTCCTATTATGAAGAAATACGAGGTTTGAGAAACAAAAAGACTCCTTGGTATGATGTTAATGGGTCCACGTCGCTGGCCAGCTAACGGATCCAAAAACAAAACCAAGGAGAACTACAAGATGAATTCTACTCAAAATGAACGGATTAATCAAATCACTTATTCTACCTTAATTATCGGTGTAGACATCGCCAAATTCAAACATGTGGCACGAGCACAAGACTACCGCGGAGTCGAACTCGGGAAGCCCATCTCATTTGAAAATAATCGAGAAGGTTTTGAGATATTCGTTAGTTGGTTCCAATAGATTGTGGCAGAGCAAGGGTTCAAGGACGTCATCGTTGGCATGGAACCAACCGGCCACTACTGACTAAACCTTGCTCATTTCCTTCGAGAAAAACAAGTGAAATACGGAGTGGTGAATCCACTCCACGTGAAGAAAAGCAAAGAACTCGACGACAATTCGCCTACAAAGAATGACGTTAAGGACGCAAGAGTGATTGCTCAGTTGGTCAAAGACGGGAGATACGCCGTACCTAGCCTCCCACAAGGCGTGTATGCCGAACTGCGGGAAGCGATGAAAATTCGCGAACACCTTTCAACCGACCTTTGTGTTGTACAAGCGCGCGTCCATAACTGGCTAGATTGGTACTTTCCAGAGTTCCTCACGGTATTTAAAGATTGGGAATGCGTTTCAGCACTTCAAATGCTAAGCCTTCAGCTTCTGCCGCATGAGCTTGTTTCTGTACCTGACGAGACGTTGTTAAAGCATCTGAGAGAAGTTGCAAAGCGTGGGCTTGGTCAAGGCCGCATAAGGAATCTGAAGGCAGCAGCCAGCCGTTCTGTCGGCATAAAACAAGGATCAGAATTAGCCAAGTTGGAGCTGCACTTGTTGTTGACCCAATATGAATTTCTCCATAGTAAGCTTGAAGAGCTGGAAGCAAAGCTAGATGAGCTGTTATTGCAGATCCCCCATGTACAGCAAGTGTTGGCCAATAAAGGGATTGGTAGAGATACCGTCGCTGGGTTTCTAGCAGAGGTAGGAGACATTGGTCAGTACCGTCATCCAAAGCAAATAACGAAGTTGGCTGGATTGAATTTGAAAACAAATTCATCGGGTACACATACAGGACAGACCAGAATAACAAAGAGAGGTCGGAAGCCTCTTCGTGCTCTACTCATTAGAGTGATGATGCCGTTGGTTGCTAAAAATGCAGCCTTTCGAGCGTTGCACGAGTACTACACCAAAAGGTCGATAAATCCGTTGAAGAAGATGCAGTCTCTCATTGCGTTATGTAACAAATTTATTCGCATCCTATTCGGCATATTGAAGAAGGGGCATGAGTTTAAGGAAGAGAAGATGATGCAGGATATCCCTCGAAATGAAGAATTGACGCAGGCAGCTTAATCAAACGTTTTCCAATGAACATGACCTAAGCGAAAGACTAGATAACAAGAAGCACGGATGAGTCGGAACGGCACTATCCATACGGACGAAGATCCTGTCGGGCAGCATATCTGACCTCCACCTCATGGACAGGTTGAATGAAGGAATGTGGGAGCGTAGACTCTGCGAGATGTGGGAGGGATGACCGCTATGAGCCCATGTGGAGATCCAAAGGTGCAACCATACTTTACCGGAGTAACCACTTTTTACAGAAGGTGGACTAGGTGGATGCTTTTTTGCGCCTTTGCTAATATCAAAAATTTCTTCATCTACAATTACATTCCACTGAAATGTTATCTGCAGTGAGCAAACTAGGACAATATTCTAAGAAAACGTGAGTATTTAAGAGCAAAGTGATTCTCCATAGAGGGAGGATAGTGAAATAACAGGAATCAAGTGAAGGAGCATGGCAGAGCTGCGTAAGGCTTCAGCCTAAACGGGACGGCGCAGGTTGTAGTTAAATTACGATTGTGATAAACTGTACGTAATTTTGATGACGGGAGTTGAACGAATACATGTAGAACTTTCTTGCTGCGAGATCACGAAAAGAACGGACTCAGCTATCGGCTGTGGTTGGTTTATTTCGTCTCTGCAAGAAAGGTCTGCATTTCGTTTGCGCTCCCTATCCGGACAGTCATCCGGCCCCTTGGAATGGGGCCGGATTTCCTCGTATGGATCAGAGTCGCAAGAAAGCACCTTTCTTGCGGCTCTTTTTATTTCCATACGAAAGGATGATCGCCATGCCCGCGATACAGGTATCCAATCTTACTTTTGCCTATCCAGGTAGCTATGACCTTATATTCGAAAATGTTCATTTTCAAATCGATACAGACTGGAAGCTGGGGTTTACAGGGCGAAACGGTCGGGGGAAAACGACGTTCTTTAACCTGCTGCAGGGGAAATACGAATACAGCGGCACGATCTCCGCACCGGTCGCTTTTGATTATTTTCCGTTTCCCGTCGAACATCCGGAATATTTGACCGTCGACGTCATCGAAGAGCTCGTGCCAGGCTATGAGCGCTGGAAGTTGATGCGCGAACTGAACCTGCTTAAGGTTTCGGAAGACGTGTTGTACCGGCCATTCGAATCGCTGTCCCAAGGCGAGCAGACGAAGGTACTGCTGGCCGTGCTGTTCATCCAGGACAATCGATTTCTGCTCATCGATGAGCCGACCAATCATCTCGACTTTCACGCACGAAAGCTTGTTGGCGATTATCTGAATACGAAACGCGGTTTTATTCTTGTTTCACACGATCGGGCATTTCTCGACCGCTGCGTCGATCATATTCTATCGATCAACAAAACGAATATCGAAATCCAAAAAGGCAGCTTCTCCAGCTGGTGGACGAACAAAACTCGCCAGGATACGTTCGAATTGGCACAAAACGAAAAGTTGTACAAAGACATACAGCGTTTATCGACTTCTGTCAAACGCACGAGCGGCTGGTCTCACGAGATCGAAAAATCGAAAAACGGCACACGAAACTCCGGCTCCAAGCTGGACAAGGGATACGTCGGTCACAAAGCAGCAAAAATGATGAAACGCGCGAAATCCATCGAGCAGCGGCAAAACGCCGCTGTAGAGGAGAAGTCGAAACTGCTCCGAAATATCGAACAGTCAGAAAGCCTTGTGATCTCTCAGCTCGCATATCCCAAATCCGAACTGGTCGTGCTGGATCACGTCACGATTTACTACGGGGAAAGACCGGTTTGCGAGAACGTTGGTTTGACGATCGAACAAGGGGATCGGATCGCAATTTCAGGTCCAAACGGTTCGGGCAAGTCTAGCTTGCTCCGCCTGCTCAACGGCGAGGCGCTTCACTATACAGGCACGTTTTGGCTGGAGCCGCAGCTTCGCGTTTCCTATGTATCTCAGAGTACCTCTCATCTGCGAGGATCACTTTCCGATTATGCAGCAGAGCATGGAATCGACGAAAGCTTATTTAAGGCCCTATTGCGTAAGCTTGATTTCGCCCGCATCCAGTTTGAGAAGGATATTTCGGCGTTTAGCGGCGGGCAGAAGAAGAAGGTTCTGATCGCGAGAAGCCTATGCGAAGAGGCTCATCTGCATATTTGGGATGAACCGCTCAACTTTGTCGACGTGATTTCCCGGATGCAGATTGAAGAGCTGCTGCTTGAGTACGCGCCGACCATTGTGTTCGTGGAGCATGATCGGGAATTTCACGACCGTGTCGCCACGAAAACGATTGAACTCGGTGGGGGTTAGATTTATGCAAAGTGACTAGGAGTTAAACATGATTTCAACGGCAGAAAGCTTTACAAACAACTTTTTATGAAAAGGGGGGAGATTTAACTAACGGGTACGATAGCTAAATAAACACTGAAAAAGGCAGCCGTTAGTCGGCTGCTTTTCTCAACTAACGGGCAGGATAGTTCCAACATGTGTTAATATTAATGTCTGAAGACCACTAAATAAACACGGGGAATCCCAGGTGATTTGAATGAGTTTAACACATGAGTTTTTTCTTAGAAGAAAAAGTTGAATTATCAGATGATATTATCCAGTACATGATGGATTTCTTGAACTGGATGCCCTCATATAACCCAGAAACTAAAGAAAGTGGTCATGGATTGGCTTACCATGGACTAACCGTTATTCATAAAACAGGAGCTGAGAAGCTAATAAGGGTATTAGACAAGTGGCTAAAATTAATCGATGAAGCACCAGACACATTTAGCTATAGAGGAGATATCATTTGGAAAGAAGAGGAGAACGGAGAAGGTTACTGGGAACAGACAAGGAATAGGATGAAAAAAACAACTGAACTGAGCGGTTCTGTGAGAAGTTTTAACGACGAATGGATTTGAGGGACTTCTCTAAACGACTTAATTATTATTTTAGGAGGGAACAACATGGAAGTTTTTGCAGAATATTTAGCACATATTGATAACCCGCAACATCGGGGCCGAACGGAAGAAGTTTTGACTTGGGTAACTAAGAAATTCCCAAATTTAATGCCGAAAATTGCGTGGAATCAGCCTATGTTTAGCGATCATGGCACATTTATTATTGGCTTTAGCGTAGCCAAACATCATTTGGCTGTTGCCCCTGAAAGGGCAGGGATTAATCATTTTTCTGATGACATTGTGCAGGCAGGCTATGATCACAGCAAGGAGTTGGTACGTATCCAGTGGGATAGTCCGGTTGATTTCTCATTACTTGAGAAAATGATCGAGTTTAATATTTTGGATAAGGAAGACTGTTCGACTTTTTGGCGGAAATAGAAAAAATAGGATAGACCTTAGAGGCTCATATTTGCGTTTTAAGGCCTTTTGATGCCCCGACGATCGGTTGCCGTTTCCGTTGAAGTAAGAGGCAGTTTAGTTCAATAAGGGTATTGCCATGAAAATAATGAATATTAGGGATTGGATTCTTGAAGTTGATGTTGAAAGAACCAAAGATTTTTACCAAGCATACCATCAAATCATCGAAGACTGTAGCCTGTGACATTCATCAAAAAAAAAGCCTTTGGAATAAAATCCAAAGGCTTTTTGTATGACTATTTTTTTCGATAACTTATTCAACATCATAACAATTCATAAAGAAAAAGTCTATACTTTCGGTAAAATTTTATTTACTATTGGGTTGCCGGCAAAAACTTTAAAAAATGGAGTGTTGTTCAATGGACATTACTTGCCACCTAGATCAAGCTAATTTACAGGATTATATGGGGAAGGTTTTTGGTACCGGTTATTTAGTTGATAGTGTATCGAAAATGCATGGCGGTGCACAAAAGGTGGTCTACAAGATCGACTGCAGCAATGGATTTTCCTGCGTTTTGTATGTGTGGGATCTTACCATGAATTATTTTCAAGAAGAAATAGCAAACAAAGATATAAATGAACAATCTTATGGAAGTGATCTATTTGAATTAATCAACAAATATTTAACGCAACATGGAATTCAGACCCCCTCTCTTTATGATCTGAATAAGGAAAGAAACCGTTACCCTTTTGATTATGCACTCGTTGAATATCTAGATGGACATAAGGCAAAAGTCTATTTCAATCATTCCGATTCACGAGTTCAAGATAAAGTGTTTCAGCGGTTGGGGGATATGCTTACAGGCATGCATACCAACAAAAGAAATATCTACGGGAAACCAAATCATAGCGGGATCAACACTGAAAATTGTCATCACTTGCAAATGGAAAATGCAAAAGTGCAGTTATCTTATGCCTCCCAACATATTGAGAGCATCGGGTCCAATCAAAGCAAACTGCTCGATACTTTGTATTTGCTTGAATCAAGAATTATACCTAGAATGCAGTATGGGTTTATTCACGGGGAACTGGGTCCTGACCATGTTTTGGTTAATAACAAACTAGAACCCTTTTTGATCGATATCGAAGGGGCTATGTTCTTTGATATTGAGCATGAACACAGTTTTTTAGAGTTACGGTTTGGGGATTTTTATCGGTATCTAAAGAAAGATACTCTCGATCCTAACAGGATGTTGTTCTATCGATTCCACCACCATATATCGTTAATCTCGGGTGGTTTGAAGCTGCTTCATAGAGGATTTCCAGATCAACAATTTGCAAAAGACCTAGCCGATCATCATTCCCAATGTGCATTACGATTTATTGAAGGTTTTAATATACAATAGACGTTGACAATCCGAACTATGCACCTGGTCGTTCAGCTAACGGGTACGATAGCTGAATAAAAGCAGTTATTTTCCAATTGAGACTAACATGAACTGTATCAAAATAATTGGGGATGCGGTCAATAATTTTTGGGATTGGCTAAAACTTATAAAGGATTTGTTGTTAAGCTAAACCAGCTAATATTCTGTCAAGTCAAGATTTCCAGAGAGAATTTGATTAAAAGTATGTTATAGTGAAAAGTGAACATGCGAAATAACCTACCATTTAAATGGAGGGCATTACCTTGGTTTATTTTATTTTTAATCGGCAATATGAACAAGGTTTGACACGGAGCCTCTTGGGAATTCTCCTTTGAGATAAGGTGTTGATCATAATTATGCATCATGGATAGGGTACCTTGGGAGTCACCTTTTTGCCGCACCACAATGCGACGGAATGAAGGTTCATCTTGGGGATCGACAACAATACGGAAACATAAGCTTTCCCGTACGATCAGTTTTTCTAGAGGTTAAATGTATAGTGAAATTATGTATACTTATGTCTTCACTGGTTTCAATTTATGTTTGAAGAATGATTTGAATTTCTGTCAATTGTAGGGCTACTATGTTTGAGTCTTAATAGAAGTGTATATTCCGTATCAAGCCCCAAGTGAGCAGGAGAAGACCTATCCTGTTTTAATGGGGTTTTTTTCTCGCATCTCAAGCCCGGTACCAAGGTGGAGGCTTCTTATTACTTTTCTTCCGATGTCACACGTGAAAAATATGAAAATTTAATACTAATAATAACCGTTCGAGATTGCGATAAATGAGCATTACTAAGAGGGGGCGCTACATCATATGAAGAAAAGCTTCAAGTTCAAGCGCAGCGGGGTTTTGACGTTCTTGTTGGCAGCATTTGTCATTACATCAGTTTTTGTTCTGATCGGTAAATTTGGAAAGGAAGACATTCTGTTAAAAACAGGGAACTATAGCTATAGTCATGCTCCTGATGGAGGGAACTCTCCTGATTTAAGAGCGGCCGGGGTCCTATCCTCGGCAAATGGCGCGTTGTTCGATGGAGCCCCGGCTTACACAGGCTGGATGGGAAGCGCGACTTCTCCCGGGACTGTGAATGTGGTTATTGATCTGTTGAAGGATTACCCCTTGGAACAGATCCGAGTAGTGCTGAATTCACCGAACAAATATTGGGGATTTAAAGATATTACCGTAAAGTATCGTCCCGAATCGGCAACGGGTTATTACAATGCTGCCAGTCATGCAAGAACGGGAACCGATTTGAACTACTCGGTAACCATCCCGATGTCAAATAAGTCGGCCAGATTTATCATACTGAACATTAGTCGTACCCACTCTTATCAACATATTCCCCTGACTGAAGTTGAAATTTATAGAGGTACAGGCACCGAAGGACAAAATGATAGACCCGCTCTTACTGTGGAAAAATTGAAAGCCGAACTGAAGAAGGAAGCTCTGCTGGCGGACAAATACGGTCAATGGATGAATGAAACCTGGCCGGGAAAGGTTACATCCGACGGGCAGTTGCAGCAGGAATATACAGATGAGGCCGCTGCCTTGGCGAATGTTTCACTTGATCTCACAAAATATGATCAGTATGGAGGGATTAAAAGCTTAGGAAAGCACCTCAGCACCGGATATTTCAGGCTTCAAAAAAATGACGGCAAATGGTGGTTTATTACACCGGACGGATATCCCTTTATTGTAAAAGGGGTGGATGCAACAAGTATCTGGGAGTATGGATATAAGACGCCGATCCTGAAAGAGGACGGTACCCCCAAGCAGATTTTTGAGGAACTGCCCGATCGGACCGCTTACGCTCCCGCATACACCAGAGATGCCAACGGCGAATACGTCAGCTTCGTCATCGCCAATGTCATGAAAAAATACGGAAGCGGATATGAGTCGAAATGGGAGGATATCACGAAAAAGCGCTTGATCCAGTGGGGCTTTAACACCTTCAGCAAATGGACTAAACCGAGAAACATCGCGTTTCCATACATTCAAGTGCTGCAAGACCCCCCGAGTTTGAGTAGGATAAAATGGACGTACGACGTCTTTGATCCGCAGAGCAGGCCCATCATCGAGAACGCGCTAAAGACAAAGCTTCAGAATGCGAGATACAGCAAGTGGTTGATCGGCTATACCTACGATAATGAAGCCGGCTGGAATAAGGAAATCGTAAAACAGGTGCTGACGTATTCTTCGGCATCTCCGGCGAAAAGCACATTCGTAGATTTTCTTGCGCCGAGATACAATCGCAACCTCGGGGAGATCAACCGGATTCTGGGGACGAACGCTGTATCGTTTGACGCTTTGAAAGACACCCCGATCGATATTGTAAAAGTTCCCGCGGTTGATGTGTCGGAGTATATCAGGCTGGCATCCAGAACCTATTACTCCATGATCAGGGAGATTATCAAAAAATACGATCCGAACCATCTGTTCTTGGGTACGTCTGTCGTTCCTACCTGGCGAACCAGCTTGGATTGGGATCTAGCGGCTATGGAGTTTGTCGATGCCTTCTCCGTAGACAGTTATACAAGGGATGGAAGTTGGATTTCGAGATACGAAGCTTATGGAAAGCCGGTATTGAATCTGGAACATTCATTCGGCTCTACCGAACGCGGGCTTTCCAATATCAGGACGGCTACTATGACAATAAGCATAGGGGAGCGAGGAAGAGCTTATCAAGCTTTTGCGAAAAGCCAGGCCGCACATCCGTTGTTTGTCGGCTCAGGCTGGTTTTCGTACTACGATCAGCCGGTTACCGGGCGTCCGGACGACGAGAGCTACAACGTCGGCCTGGTCAATCAGCAGGATCAGCCGTATACGGATATGGTTAAGATCATGAAGACGGCACATGCCAGTTTGGAAAATGTCCACCGTAATGGAGGGGGTATCCTTCCTTTGCAAGTCCCAACTCCAGTCAGGATAGAAGCCGAGAAATACAGCTCGCAAATGGGTGCTTCGACCCACAATTTGTCGGAAATCGAGACAGGGCTGAGAATCGGTTCATTGCAGCCCGGAGACTGGGCAGCTTACAGCGACGTCAATCTGACGGGGATGCGCAGCATCGATTTCAGGGTCGCCTCCGCCAGTTCAGGTACGATGAGGATACGGCTGGGAAGCCCCACGGGTACCATTATAGGAACGTTTAAAGTCACTTCCACAGGCGGATGGCAGAACTGGATCATTTCTAATGTTCCGATCACACCAACCGTCGGCACGCAAAATATATACTTCACCTTTGATGGCGTTGCGGGTGAGGCGATCGGAACTATCGACTATTTTGAAATCAAACCGCAATGAAACGAATAGGCGAAACAAACGATTGTCCCGGAGGCTATGCCGGGGCTTTTCGGATGTCGGATGTCGCACGACAAGAACATTAGCCCATTAATATCCTTGTAAACATGAACAACTAGAACTTGTACCGGTGGTCTATAAGTGACAAGAGCTTTTACGATTCTCGACGACCTAGAAGATGTAGCTCAACGGGCAGGATACGATAATGCACCAGGTCAAAAAATAGTATTATAATTTTGTGTGGAAATATTAGTTTTTCCAGTAAGTGGGGTAAAATGATAATAATAAATCACTTTGACACTAAACTCTCAAGCCGATATGAGGAGCTTGACTCAAACCAAGATGGGAATAAGAATACTCAATTTGCTGACATTATTGTTGATGGCAAATCGATATACAATAGACTCAGGAAATATGACATGGTCCCCGCATTAGGCTGGGGCACTAGTGATAATCAACGGCAAATGATTGATTATTTTCTTTTAAGGCAACCCCACGAACATTTGTACTGTAGGTATCCCATTTTAGTCTGTCCTTTGTGTGGAGATGAGGAATGTGGATTTATTTCAGTTAAGATTGATAAAGAGGGGGATATTGTCATCTGGAGAGATTTTATATTAGAAGGTGAGAATAAAAAAATAGACATAGGCCCTTTCTATTTTAAATGGGATAATTATTCCACGGCAATTAACAACACCTATGGCCTTACGGACGATAATTCTAATTAATCATTGAGCTAACGGGTATGTTTAGAGTTATTTACATTTTGCTTCAAAGAAAAGACCATCCTTTGCACAGGATGGTCTTTCTTCAAAACTTGCTGTTACAGACAGTGCGGTGAACCGTATACAAATAATGGTAATTCATACGGTTGTCTGTGCAGGGTAAAAGTCTGGCTCATTTTTATCCGCATACAAATACGACTTTACATCATGACCAACAAATGCTTTCCAAATGATGAGGTTATAGGGATAGCTCCAATCGATCTCGTAGCCCCCAAACATCTCGTGTAGCCGGTTGTTGTTAAAAAGGATGGAGCCCTTTTGATCAAAAGCGACCCCGTCGACCCATAGCATCCGATCGTCAGACACAAAATCATGGAATGTATGGCTGGAAGGTGTATAGATGCCTATTCCCTTTCCTTCCAGCATGGTGTAGAAGACATTTCCTTTATTATCCGCGTGCATCCCATCGGTGGTCGTGCGCTTGCTGCCAATGGCCCTTACTGCCTTGCGGATTTCTTCTAACGGCGTATTAAAGTTTCGTAACAGTGAAGTATCAAGTGCATATAGATTTCGCCCTGTGACCTGACAGTAATACAAAGTGGAACGATCCGCGGATAAGGCGATGCCGTCAGCTCCGATTCGAAGAGGTTTATCCTTGAATACCGGCTTATAGTCAATTTGAAAATGAAAATCGGGAAAATCCTGTGTACTGTAATGGCGATCGAGCACCCGTCTGAGTGTTCTCGTCCTCATGTTGTACACAATGATTCCGCCGTCAAGCGGGCGATCCGGCCAACCGCAACCGGAATCGGTAATATAGACAAAACCGTTCTTATTGTCCACGACCAAATCATTTAAAAAAGATGTCCCGTACGGCGCAATCTCATTTGGGATGATTATAGAGTCGATCATCCGGTTGGTATTCAAATCCCAGACGACCAGCTTCTGCGACCCTACCGGAGAAGGTGCGTAGGCGATCTTCCCTTGATCCAGCAGCCACATCCGGTTATATTCATCGATTTCATAACCAAGTACGGATTGAAGGACATTGACATTCCCCGCTTGATTCCATTCCCAACTAGGGAAGGCCTCCAAGAGCGGTTTTCCGTCTTTGATAATGATCCGATTCATAGTGGAAGGGATGCCATAGGCCCAGCGGGGCACTGAAACGAAATAATGGCCTTGCTGGTCGACTTTTACTCCGGCAGGCATCGCTTTTTTCCAATATTGATTGGCTTCAAATTCCTGCTTCATCCTTAGGTCAGGAAAATTCCAATCCAATCGGTTCCAATGGAAGATCATTTGATAGCGTCCTATTGGATTGACTTCTCTTGAAACGGGATTCTGCAGCTTGTGAAACGGTTGTCGATAAGAGGACTGCTGACGGAGAATCTGCCCATTATGGTTCTGTATCATATATAGCCTCCCACTGTAGGTTAACAATCATGATCATCACCTGATCTTATAGATATATGCCTATAGCGGAAGATGGTGCGGGTTCAAGTCCAAGCATGCACAGCCTTCATGTATGTCTTTATATTGAAACTTGCCGTTATATACAACACGGGGACCGTACCAAAAGTCATTGAATGCTAATGGGAGTTGAAAAACACATTGATGAGCAGGCGCTGCGGTGACCTGCTCATTTTATATTAAACGGAGTTTATTTTTGTTACTATTAGCCTTCGAATTCCTCAGCCGGATTCACATGAGCATGATCCTCTTCATTGTCCCGAATCGTTTTCTGAAGAACAAGGCAAGCAACGATTAGAAATGCACCGGCGATAGAATAGTAGCCTTTCACATATAAAGGCTCTTCAAGTGTGAAGATGCCGATATATTGTGCGAGAATTGCGATAATAAAGCCGGCCCATGCCATGAACGTGAAAGCGGAGGTGTTGCGACTTCTGTGGCCTGGATTGTAGTCCTTAAGATATTGATCTTCGTCATTATCACGTGCTATCTTCTGGAGAAGGAAGGAGGTGATGATCAAGAGTACGCCGGTTACCGCATAATATCCCTGTACGGACATTGGCTGCTTCAGTGTATAGATGCCGATAAACTCGAAGCTGCAGGCGATGATAAATGCGGCCCATGCCATGAAGGTATAGGTCGGTGTATTGCGACGACGATAAAAACTAGCTGGCTTGCGAAGGTGTATTATATCCATTTTTTCCATTTGAGTTGCCTCCCGAATCGAGTTAAATGATCGTTCTTGATGTCTTAAATTTACAGCTTATTGGAATTGTGGAATAGTACTAACTTTTTATAGTACTAGGTACTAGGCGTAGGCCGTATTAATATTTGCAATATGAAACATGTAATATGATTTAGGGTGATCTCATGTCTAAAAAAGAAGACTTAAACTCCTTATTTAGGGAAACTGTTTTTGAATTTGTAGTTGGGGATTTTGAAAAGATTAAAACAAAACTGATAGAAGAATTAACAATCGAAGATATAAGAGAAGAACTAAACAATTGGGGCAAGCTCACTCATCCACCTGATTTTGCTTATAGAGATATCAATTATATTTAATATAAGGAATAAGCTTGTTAGAAACATTTCATTGGTATCCGCGTCTAACTTAGAAATAACATCAAGGCTTCATGGAAGGTGACCAGAATGAAGAAGTTTATCGCAGCATGCGCCATAATTGGTGTGATGTGTTTTAGTTCGTCGGCTCTTGCGGCCGAAGATATCAGCATTGAGTTGAAGAATAAAAAGCTGCAAACCGACAACACGCCCGTTATGGTCCAAGGCAGGGTGTTGGTTCCGCTTCGCGCTGTCTCAGAATCGCTTGGCGCGTCGGTCGAGTGGAAACAACAACAGAAAACCGCTATCGTTACCAAGTGGTCAAAGAGAGCTTCGCTGACTATCGGGAAAAAGACCGCACTGGTTGAGAATAGTGCCGCTGGTGAGACATTCGACGTTCCATTGGATGTTACGGTCAGAACCATCGATAATCGCGTATATGTCCCTTTGCGATTCATTTCACAGCAGCTCGGCTACAAGGTGGACTACAAAAACAATACCGTCTCTATCAAGTCGCCGCTCAGTGAGAATTATTTCGCAAAGCTCTATTCGGGTGACTTGTCGACAAGCAGGCAAATTGCGATAAGCATAAACGGTCCATACGGAGATCGCAATTTTGAACACCCGCCTTTACAAACCTTGCACCCTTACCACGATCACAGCACGGCCTTTCTGTTTCCTGAGGGAGAGGCGCTTCGGTTTTTCACGATCGAAGGAAATGAGACCGTAACATTTTTTGAGCATAAGGATGATTTTCTCGTCGCTACTTGGCAGGCTCATTTACAAGACATAGAAGGCAACGCCATTCAACAGTTATTTGCGGATCAGCTAAAGGACAGCACAGGACCGACACCAAAAATCAAAAAGCCCTTTCTCTATTACTACTATGTGCCTTACGGGAATACGGTCCATCGATTAGGCCGCATCGATGTCGATGGAAAGTATACAGAAACTGGATACAAAAGCGTGAACGGAGATCTGACGCATTCTTTTGGAACGATTTCGCTAGTGCTGCCGAATGAGATCCGGCAGGAAAACGTAACAATACCGAAAAATTTACATCCCCAGCATGTGTCATAAAGGCTAAGTGATTCAACTAACGGGTACGATAGTTAAATAACAGAATGGCTGCCCTATCGTGGCAACCATTCGCTCAGCTAACGGGCAGTATACTAGAGCAGAATTACTTTTCAATAGCAGAGTTTTTTATAATGAAGAAATATAGAAAAGAAGGAATTGGTAAAGCAGTAGCCAAACAAATATTTAATTTGCACAAGGGGCAATGGGAAGTTTATCAACTAGAAAGCAACAAACCGGCTCAGATATTTTGGAACAAGACCATTGATGAATACACTCAAGGACGCTGCTTCGTGGCAGCTCCTCTTTTAGTTATTGAAGTAACATCCACAGGCTTATGAGATCGTTAGTGAGTTTATTCGAATAAGTAGGTGCATATAGTGGATAAATATTCCAGTGTGGAGAGGTGTCATATGTTTGAATGTGAACTTATTAGCAAAAAAGATATTATTTTAGCTGGGTTTAGTTTCTCGGGACCATTCCCACAATCTTTTCCTGCCGAAGCTGTTAAAGTACAGCAACGACTTGGAAGCAGAAAATCTGAATTTCCACCATCAGTTAATACGAGAATGCTATTTAGTCCGTATTCCGTGTGTGATTCAATAGCTACTTATTGGGCGTGCTACGAGGTGCAGGAAGGTGACCCGATTCCGGAGGGGATGGTTACCTTCAAGCTTCCAGGTCATTCTTATGCAAAAGTTAATTGCACCAACAAAAAAATTGGTGATGGGTACCGAGAGGTATTTAACTGGATACAAAAGAACAATTACATCCAGCTCAAAGACGCTTGGTCTATAGAATTATTTTATATTGAGGATACAGAAGAAGAGCTGGTTGAGATCTTGATACCCGTAGAATAATTGTTTTCGAAAGTGGAGCTATTATGCTAACGGGAACGATAGTGCTTCGTTCACGAATAGTTTCTTAAAAAACAATTCTGAAAGGATACTGGACATGAACAATAGCAATCAATTGCTAGGAGCATTTAAGATTTTGTTTGTTAATGACAAGAATAAAGCAGTACATTATTATACGTCAGTGCTTGGATTTAAAGATGCAGGACATGGATGTTTTGAACGTGAGGGAGCGTGGATTATTTTACATGAGAACAAGTCTGAAGGGGCTGTGAGACCAAATCATCTTGTTGATGGTTGGTCAGCGGATGTGTATGTAGCAGTTAAGGGAATTGAAACTATTTATAACGAATTTGCGAGTAAAGGTGCAAACATCGTCAAAGAGTTAAGAAAAGAAGAAACAGGGATGAGGGAATTCATTATTAATGACATGGATGGTTATTGGCTTGTGTTTGGAGAATATGTAGGATAAAGTCGTTAACCTCCCTAACGGGAACGATAGTGCAATGATAACAGGCTGCCGATATTCGGCAGCCTGTTCAGCTAGAAGGGTAGTTATGCGTAAATAAGGCACAAAAAAATAACTGTATATTAATACATTATTGTGTATAATTATTGAAAAAAGGGGGTGACATGAGAACATATTTAAGATCCGAAACATAACAACTGTATTTTATAAATACATAAATCTACGAAAGTGGTGAGCAAGTTGAATCATCATATATTGTCTTTAAAAGAACTCGACAAGGATACTTTGTTTTCAATAATTCAAAAAGGAATTGAGATTAAACAAAACCCTAAAGATTTTTATCAAGCATGTGAAAGAAAAGGTCTTCTTCTGCTTTTCCAAAAAACTTCGACCAGAACCAATTTGTCTTTTCAGTCAGGCATTAATCAAATGGGCGGTTATGCTGTAACTATGGATTGGAATTCGAGTAATTTCAGCCTCTCACCAATACAATATGAAGTCCGTTACGCATCAAGGAACTGTATGTTATTATGGCTAGGTTAAAGAAGAATTCTGATTTACTTGAGTTAGCTAAATACTCTAATGTTCCAGTTATAAATGGATGTTGTGATAAGTACCATCCCTGTCAGGCATTAGCTGATTTGATGACTATATACGAAGTAAAAGGAAATTTTGCAGGTGTGACTGTAACATATGTAGGGATTCATAATAACGTTGTAAATTCACTGATAGCAGGTTGTGTCACATTGGGCATTAAACTTTTATTAGTCACCCCAATAATTAATGAAGCTTCTTGGGATGAAGAACTTATGCAGAAAGCTTATCAGAGTGGGTATATTGAGAATCTTAACAATTTATCCGAGGCTATAAAGAGGTCTGATTTTATATATACGGACACCTGGGTTGACATGGAATACTTTCAGGATATTAATTATCAAGTGGAGAAAAATAGAAGGATTCAGATAATGATGCCTTTTCAGATTAATAAGAATAATCTGGATGGGTGTTCCCCTTACATTATGCACGATATGCCAATTCATCCTGGCTTTGAAATAGAAGAGGATTTGATTGAATCTGAGAACTCTGTTATCTATAAACAAGCTGAGAATAGGATGCATGTTCAAAAAAGCTTGTTATTGCATTTATGTAAAACCTAGGTATTCAACTAACGTACGATAGCGGAATATGGAAACGGTTAAACACCCTTATTGTGGACACTGCACCTCTTATTTAATAAGGATCAAAGTATTGCTTTGAAATGCTCCCATTTGCTCGCAAATGGATGTTTTGAACAAAGACGAGCTGTTCCTGCATTATATGCCCCGCGTACAAGCGCA
>NZ_LMRV01000072.1 GCF_001428245.1 Paenibacillus sp. Soil522 | reverse complement strand
ACTTGATTTTCATAAATGTTCACCTTACTACCTTTTATCTTTTATTTGTTTTAATTCTAATTTATCATGTAAATCCCTGGTACCAATATAGGTAATTTTATCCAGTATACTGCCAGTTAATTTAATAAAACAAAAGAGGAGCTGCTACATAGCAAACTCCTCCACTATCGTACCCGTTAGCTTAATCGCGGATAAAGTTTTCACTAACCAATATCATCTTCAAACCCTGCTCCCAGGAAATAACAAAAGGACGATATTCCCACAGAAACTAAGGTTGTAAAGAGAACAAAGGGGTATATTTCAAAAGGGTTATAAACGAACAGTAGAAGCCAATCGTTAGCTGATTCCGAACCTTCGTAATGAACCTTCCCTACATAACCCAAAATAATAAAAGATATGAGTGAAAAAGAAACACAGAGTCTAAGCAATATTTTGTATCTTTGGTTTTTAACCATAAACAAAGGGAATAATCCAGCCGCAATTGTTGCGGGTATATCGACTTGAAAAAAATAATAAATCTTGTTTGGAAATCCGCTGCTGTTCGATTCTTTAACTATCCCATCCGTAATGATTATCCCTAAAATTACGAGGCAGACGAGAGCAAAAAACTTGTACGGCTTCATTTTTAGTATCAAGACTGTCACCTCGGTGCTATGGCAATCAATTGTTTTTTGCTTACAGCATTATATCAAAAATGTCTAACTGAGTTAATCTGCCAGTCAGTTGAACAGGCTGCCGATATTATTAGCAGCCTGTTGTCATTGCTATCGTGTCCCGATAGTTTAATGTTTACATATTAGCACCAAACTTTTGCGTCAGCTCAGCGACCTATTCTTGCCTCTAATGTCAATTACTTAATTGAATATCTTATAATTTTGCCTGCCACTACTTGCGGCGGGTCAGATTGCATGACAAGATACACTTCTTGCCCATCCAAATGTGACGTTTTAGGCTCTACACTTACCCTTTCGCCAACATTAAGGTCTTCGTACAAATTTGCATCTTCTATGTGATAATACATTAAATCAGTCTCGTCTTTCCTAAAATCAGAAATAGATTTCGTTTTTGAATCTTCAGAAATATTCTTGGCAACTAAAATCATCGAAATGTTACCGTCGTTTACATTTCCAATATCTTTTCCAATAATATAATCACCCTTTTCTGATTGATTACTGCATCCAATTAACAAACCAACAACAGCAATAAGTAATACGATGAATATTCTTTTCATTATTGTTCCTCCAATGTAATTTGTTGCGTTGTATATAGTGACTGACGTCTTGCATCAATTATAAGTTGCGCCTATTAAAAAGGTAATATAAGGGTTTAATAACACGCTTGCTGTTAAACTAGTCTGCCCGTTAGCGCAATGACGTCTGCCCCGCGGCAGCCGTTTTGGTGTTGAACTATCGTACCCGTTAGTTCAACATGTCCACACTTATTTGTCCTTAGCAATAATCAAAACCGTTTATAAGCTGGTATTTTCATCAAGACTATTAGTCAAAACAATGTAGATAATCAAGGATGCAGGCTACACTTATTTGTCCTTAGCAATAATCAAAACCGTTTATAAGCTGGTATTTTCATCAAGACTATTAGTCAAAACAATGTAGATAATCAAGGATGCAGGCATTGTCAAAATAAAAATTAATCTAATGCTAAACGAAGAAATGCCAAAGAATTCTGCAATACCTCCACAAACCCCTTGTATGGATTTATCACGTGAAGACTTTTTCAGTTTATTCTTATGCAAAGGAACCCCCCTCATAAATCGATTTTATAATCATCTGTCAATTTTTAACACATATTGGAACTACACTTTCCGTTACTTCAACGAAAATAAGGAAGCAGACGCCACTGCAAACTGCTCCCTAGACCATTCAACTATCGTACCCGTTAGTTTAATGCTTAATCTGTCTCCTCCAACTTTCTATTGATATAAACTGTTTTCGTTTTTTGATCCCAGTCTACGATGCAACCATTTCAAAATCATTAAGACGAAGACACTGATCAGTAAGGAAACTCCGCCCCATAATAAAAAGTTAATTGAGAAGGCGAACTCAAAATCATCATCGAATCGTATAATTCTAAAAGTAATGAACAATAGGATTATTCCAGTCAAATAAAAAAGCAATATTGTCAGAGCGGAAATATTCAGTATTCGTTTAATTTTATGTGTATTCATTAGCTCACCTCGCTCGCATTCTTTATATGATCGGTTCCCTCTGATGGTCCTATCCAAACTAAATTTCCCGTTAGCCATTCATACCGCTCACGCGACACCATAGATTATGGAAATAATTGCGTTCTTCCATGGGAGCGTAATAAGCGATTTTTAGGTTTTTCACGGTATCATATAGAATTAAAGACATAATACCACAACCATAAAAAGAGAAAGGGAATACAACACGCTATGAATATTGATATAACAATAACCTTATTTTTAAGTTGTTTCCTCATCTATACCCTCCGTTAAACAATATTTCGGCTCCTCAATATGCTACACAATAGCTAACATAACGATCATTATTACAAATGCAACGTACAATCCATGATTAATTAGATTTAGGTAATACTATATATTACCTGACCTTGAGAACTTGATATAACTTAGCTTTAGACACTCCGGTCTGCTCGGTTATTTCTTTTATGGTATATTTCTGACTATCATACAGAAGCAACGCCATTTCAACTTTGCTCTTATCCAATGGCGGTCTTCCTCCTTTTCTACCTCGAGCCCGAGCGGCTTGTAAGCCGGCCNCGACTATCATACAGAAGCAACGCCATTTCAACTTTGCTCTTATCCAATGGCGGTCTTCCTCCTTTTCTACCTCGAGCCCGAGCGGCTTGTAAGCCGGCCTGGGTTCTCTCTCGAATCGTCTCTGCCTCCATTTCAGCCAAGCCAGCCATAATAGCAAAAAAAAGCTTGCCTGCTGGCGTGCTGGTATCTACTCCCAGTGTGATGATCTGCAGACTGATTCCTCTTTCCTTAAGATCATGTGAAAGCTCGATTAACTGCTTAGTCGTCCGACCAAGCGATCCAATTTCCAAATAACTAATGTATCCCCGGAACGCAAGTACTCCAAGCAGCGAGCTAACTCAGGTCGATCACTTCTCTTCCCGGATACCTTTTCCTCGAAAATACGTTCACATCCGGATGCCTTTAAAGAATCGATTTGTAAATCCATTGACTGATCGGAAGTTGAAACACGTGCATAGCCAATTTTAGCCATTTCCCAATCCCCTTTTGTCTATTAAACCTTCGATTAGCATATTTAATACACCTTGAATAATAGACAATTTAATATACTAAAACAATGGTCAGTTTGGGGCATTTTAAGCTGTTGTTTAAAAAGTCTAAAAAACGATCGTTTTTCAGACAGAAGTTAACCACACTATGTAAATATCTGTTACCAATAGAAAGAAAAAAAGCCGCATCTGATTGCGGCAAAGTTGAGAGAAAAAAATTCCGCTAGGTGAAAGGGTTGTGAAACTAGATTTCACCCTATACCTTTTAAAAACTGTTGCGTTGATATAATTAAATTTGATTTTGGAGTTAATTCCACTATGTAACCTCGTTGCTCGAATAGAGCCTTTAAAAAGAGCTCAAAGTGTTCGCCCTTCATTACGTCAATTTGATTAATTCCAGACATTAGCACTGTGTTCCGCCATGCAACTCGTTTTCTCTCGCGGATGATTTTTGAAATCAAGAATACTGCTGCAGCTAATCCAATAATCGTAAATATCAAACCGGGAACCTGCTGAAAAATAATAATGACAACGATTACCCCTCAAAATGGAGCCTCGGTGAACTGAATTGCTGATCTTACATTCTTTTCTACTTCATGAAATTGCCGGTATCGATTCGTTATTTTTTCGATGCAGTTGACGATGATAAATTCGCCTCTCGCACCGATAATACCGCTTACTTTTCCTGCTTGCAGACAATCAACAGCGGTCTTCAGTTCCGGATAAGCGTTGTCGTTTACTATTCTCGTCGCTCCATTGACTCAGAAAGGCATTGTAACCGGCGTCGGTAATAATACCGTTTTGCTTCATCAGCAACTGCTGGACTTTAATTCTGATTTCGTCCTGCAGGGTCGCTTCTCTTGCATAGCGGATCGGTTGTTCCTCATCATAAGTCGTTGTCCAAAAATTCGCTCCCGGATTCTCTCCATATTTGGTTTTAAAATAACTATAGGTTTGAGCGATATGCGCAAAATTCATTCGTGCGCGATATTCTCTCACGGTTACCGGCTCGCTGTTTGATCGCTATAATCGTCGCAATAATTGCAATGATTCCGATAACGGGATTTTATAGGGAGTTCCGTTTCGTTTTCGTTTGTCCATCGTTCGTCCACCCCCTCATTCATGTAGCCCGATTGAACGGCTTCCGCTTCCGCTCTGCCGACCGATTTCCGGAGTCCGTAATCTCAGCTAGCAGCTGTATCGCCACGAGCTTACGATTACTGGTGATGGTATACCTGTCGTGGCTGCCGCTTTCCCTCCTACATTTACCCTTTCAATCCGGAAGTGATCATGCCATCTTTAATATATTTTTGTCCTGCGAAATAAACGATTACCGATGGAATCATGAATAACAAGGATGCGGCTAACTGTATCGGAACCAATATAACATCCGGATTGTTAGGAAGTGTATATCTTACGCCGAGCAGCGCAGTCGAGAGCGGCCAACGGGTCTCATTCAGAAACATGAAAGGTTGAACCACGTCCCCCCATGAGTTAAGAAATTCGAACATAAAAACAACAGCGACTACGGGTACCGTGAGTGGCAGAAAAATCCGAAACATAATGCCTGCCGTCCTGCAGCCGTCTATTCGCGCGGCCTCCTCCAGTTCTTTCGGAACGGTCTGCATAAATTGACGGAACAGAAACGTATAGAAGGGGCTGCCGCCTATACCGTTCAAAATCCAGATCAGATAGGAGTCCGTGATTTGAAGCTTGCTGAACAATACATAAGTCGGAATCGAGGTAGCAAAACCCGGCACCATCATAAGCGAAATGAGAATACCAAACCACAAATCTTTGCCGGGTGCCCGCAGCCTCGAGAAAGCATACCCGAGAATGAAATTTATCCATACACCGAAAAATACGGAGATACCGACGATAATCAAAGAGCTTTTCAAATATCGCCAGAACGGAATTTTTGTAATCGCCAGCACAAAATTTTCCGGGTGCAATATTTTCGGCAGCGACAGAACCGGCGATGATTGAACGCCATTAAAGGCGTTGACGCGCACATGATCTATCTTATCGTTTCGATGATATTTTTTTCATGCTTATCCTGACCATCAGGATATTTAAAAGAGTTCGTTGAATCGTCTTTCCCCACATTAGCGAGCCCATGAAAAGCCTTCCGATCTTAAAATTCTCTTCGCTCAACATCATAGCGATTTTGAGTCGAGTCGGTTCTCCGAGTGACTGGTAAACTTGGACGGCTTGCAGGATATCTTTACTGTTGCCAATCATTGCACTCTAACCTTTGTCGCAATCTTATTTCTATATCTTTCGAAATAAAAATTCCACATAACTTGGGGAAAGTAAATAACCAAATCGATTCGGAATGAATGGCTTATTTGCACCATCGCAGTGCCGCTTGAAAATCATGTGCAATGACCGTCAGAGTTATTTTCTCTGACGGTCATTGCTTGGCCTGAAATCAGGTTATTACGATAACGCTTGAATCTGATTAGCAGTCAGCGCTTTATCATAGATTCGGAGCTCGTCAATCTTGCCAATGAATGGGTTATCCCAGTAGTTGACGCCCAAGGCGAATATACCGTCGTCTGTCGTGAACACATTCGGAAAGCTTGTGCCAGTATATTTAGCAACGCCATCAACGTACACCGTCACCGTTCCATTATCGACCGTGAAAGCAAGATCAACCCAGGTGCCGGTCGGAATTTGAATTCCGGTAGACGCATTGTACCAGGCCGATCCGGACCATAGCATGGTCGGCTGAGCGTCACCCGGCCCTCTTGGTGCCAGACTGATCCAACTGTCAGGCGTCGCCGATCCGAAGAACGCGGACGTGTATTGGTTGGCTTGCTCCAAATATACAGACATCGATACCGTATACGTATAGCCTGAGATCAAGCCATTCGGCAAACGGATGCCGGAGCTTCCATTAAGTACAGCCGCCTGGCCGGAAACGCTGTCGCTGTAAGTAATGGTTCCGCCGGTATTATTCGCCCGGTTGCCTGTTACCGTACCTGTACCGTAGCCTGTTGAATCCAATAAACTCCCGTCGAACGTATAATACGCAATTGCTCCGTCCAGGACGTAGAGCGTGTAGCTTGCCGCCGTACCGCTTCCATCGGTTGCGGTTGCAGTAATCGTCGTCGATCCAGCCTTGACGGCAGTGACCTGGCCTGAAATTTCGTCGACGGCTGCGATTGACGGGTCGGCCGAGCTCCAGACCAGCACCTGATTGCCCGCAAATGCCGGAGATACCGAGACGGAGGAAGGAGTGAATGCGTTTCCGACAGATATTCTCTTCTCCGTCAAGCCAAGCCTAATCCCGCTCACTTTAATGGCTGGGTCAAAAACCATGTTCTTGATTTCTTGTGAAGTGAGCACTCCGTCGTAGATTTGAAGGCCGTCGATCATGCCCTTAAATGGCACATCCCACCAGTTTACTCCAAGGCCGAAGATGCCCTTGCTCGACGTAAAGACATCCGGGAAGCTCGTTCCCTTAAATTTTTGCACACCGTTTACGTATACGGTGGCAGTGCCCTTTTCAACGGTAATGGCCAGATGGTTCCATTCGCCGATCTTCACCGTCATGCCCGACGGCGCTTCATACCAGGTGTCTTCGCCGTTTGCTGCAACATTATGGGACCAAAGCATAGTGTTGTCCTTTGCCAGACCTTTCGGCAGAATGCTGATCCAGCTGCCCGGGTCCTTAGCTCCAAAGAAAGTGGGCGTATACCTTGTCAAAGCATCCGGCTTCACCCACAGCGATACCGAATAGCTGTCACTGTTGATAAGCCCGTCAGGCAGGCGAACGCCGGAATTTCCGTCAAACACGGCGGCATCTCCATGCATACCTTGTGCATAAGTAATCGTGCCGCCCGTATTGTCGATGCGACTTCCGGTTACTGTTCCCGCCCCCAATAGGCCCGTAGAATCGTTCAGGTTGCCGTCGAACGAATAGTCGGCTTTCAGTCTGGCTGCTTGCCTCGGGAGTATGGTAACGGAAATTGCTCTGGAGTCCGTTGTACTACCTTTGGTAACCGTCGCGGTCAGTACGGCTGTTGCCGCCTGTGCCCCCGGTTCAGGGCGGGTTACAACCCCGGTTGCTGTAACAGCGTCGGCATTGGACGTCTGCCACGTAATCATTGCGTGCCTAGTGCCTTCGATCGGGAGCGTCAAGTTGGAAACGACATTGTTTGTATCGCCAAGATTAATGTCGTTCAATACGTCTTCAACTATTTCCTGATCCGTCTTATCCTGCAACTTGCTTCCCCAAACAGTGACTCCCTCGCCAGACATCGCGGTAAAGGTCATAACAACCCGTCCTGAGGTGTCATCCCAAAGCCGTGCGAATACACCGTTGTAGGAGACTCCGTCTATGGTGATTTCCGCCAGATTATCACCCGCTTTGCTCCAGCTGCCGGCAGCGTCGCCGGTAATGGTATGGTCGTTGTTCAGACGGATAAAAACGGATTTTTGGATGATTCCCGAAGTGCTATTACCGTGATTGATAAACTTGTATTCTCCGACCAAATCCTGTTCGGTTACAGCTTCAAGCTTCTCGCCCGTATATCGGTATGGTGAAGCGACGGGCCAATTGTCTTTGTTCATAAACATCTGGTGAACTCTGACCTCATGATAATTGCCTTTTTCCGGGAAGCGCGTGTGGAAAGTAAGGAAGAACTGCCCTGTTTTTTTATCAAAATAAACGGAATTGTGACCAGGAGAAACGTAACTGATGCCCATACCGGTTCCAGGGTCTCCGATCTCTCTCTGAAACAGATAGTCGCCCATCATCTTGTTGCCGTAGTCCTGGTTCGACGTATTGGTCGGCAGAACCGCATTTTTTCCTTGTGCGTCAACAAATGGGCCGTCCGGGGATGTCGCTCTGAACATACGCATATTGTAACCGCTGCCCGCTTCCAGCCATCCGTAAGTTACATTCAGAAAGTAATAACCAGTTTTCTTATCATAGAAGACAAATGGCCCTTCGCCCGATTGTTGGTAGCCGCCTGCGATTTTGGTTCCGAAATAACGGTCCACCATCCTGCCGTCGGCCGTCATACCATCAGCGCCCGTATATATAGGCTTTCCGCTTTCCTTATCGATTTAAGCTCGAAGATCCCGCCGGACCAGGAGCCGTATGTCATCCACAACTTCCCGTCTTTGTCATAGAACAAATCCGGGTCGATCGCATTCGGAAAAAGGTCGTTGTTATACGAGCCGTTACCGTTGAACCATTCCGATCTGGGTCCTTGAAACATGCCGTTATCAACCAGAGCCTGGATATTGGTATTGGTCCACTTTTTATTGATGACACTTCTGTTGTCATATGCGTCATTCTGCGTAAAACCGGAATAGATAATGGTATCAACATACGTATAAGGTCCTTCAATATTTTGGGAAACCGCATATCCGATCGCGGAACGAATATAAGTGGACGAGGTGCAGTAATAGATCATATATGCGCCCGTCGATCCGTCCTTGTTCTTGTAATCCTCATTATAAAAGACATAAGGAGCCCATACCCTATGTTCCCCGGTACTGTCGGCATCGCTATTCCCGGCCCAAGCAAAAGAACCGGCCAAGTTCTTTACCATGTCGCCGTACAGGACATTGCCCGGCGTCGTATCACCGTTCGTGAACCGGGTCCAGTTCATCAAATCGGTTGACTTCGCCGCCTCGAGATTGGAACCAAACACATAGAACGTGTTTCCATCCTTGACGATCGACGGATCGTGAACGGAAAACTTGGTGAAGGACGCTTTCGTTACCTGAACCGTGACCGAATCAAATTTCGATGAATCTTCTGCCGATGTCGCTTGGATATCCGCAATGCCGGGGGAGACCGCCGTTACTTTGCCCTTCTCGTCGACGGTGGCGACTGCCGGGTCGCTTGAACTCCAGCTAACGCTTTTATTTATTGCCGCGACGGGAGCTATCGAAAAGGTTAAGCTTTTCGTCCCCCCGACCAACAAGCTGAAATCCTGCTGGTTGATGGTTACACTCACAACGGCCACAGAATTAGGCAGGCTGGAGAATGAGACCGGGTGCTTATCGACAGAACCCGCCGTAGAAATTACGGCTCTCCCCGCACTGCTGGGACCGCTCCCGCCGCCACTAGCAAATGCCACGGTTGGCACGGCAATGGCTAGCATCAGCAACATGGCCAATTTTCGTCTAAATGTTTTTTTCAAGCTTTGTGCTCCTCCCATAGTTGAGTTCTTTTCGTGCATCTTCAACTGCCGATAGCCTTATGAGGCTTCCCGAAATTGTCAAGCTTTCTCAATCACCCCCTCGATGAAATGTGATGCCAAGTGCAACAATCCGCCTTCGATTTCATACTTTTATTTAAAAGTCTATATTCTCTTTTTCAATAGATTGTCGAGACTAAGGGGCAACTCAAAAGGTCACCAATGTTGGTATCGCTTACAATTTTGATCATAACAATTTCGAACTATGGGGCACATGATATATTTTGCGTTTCTATGATTTTTTTTGTCATGCTATTCCCGATAAAACTCCTCGCTCAAGGATTTGAGCCGGGCTTCGAATGTCTGGGTATTCGTTTTTATTAAAGTATTCCTGCAAAGGTTCCAACACCTTGTAATGGAAATAAAAAAGAGGCACAATCCATTGGATCATGCTTCCGGATGAAAATTACTTTAAACTAGCTTTTAATTTGCGAGACACGTGATAAGCTTTGAATTCCATCGTATTTCTTACCCCTTGACCGATCCCAGCAGCACACCTTTTATGAAGAATTTTTGAGTAAACGGGTACATGATAATCATCGGAATAGATGCAATTACCATAGCCGCCAGCTGAATGGTCTCAGCAGTAGTTCTGCCTATGCCAGTTTGATTAATGAGTTTGGTTATATCAGCATTTTGGGAAGCTGCACTCGACAATTGGTCTGCACCTGCATTTGACATAATTAATTTCAATATATAATATTGAATGGTTTGCAAGTCCGTATTTTGTGTAAAAAACAACGTGGTGCCATAGTCGTTCCATATCCACACTGCCACGAAAACCGATATTGCTGCAATAACCGATTTAGAAAGAGGCAAAACAATTGAGAAGAAAATTCTAAACTCATTGGCACCGTCCATTTTGGCCGATTCAATGAGCGATTCGGGTATGGCCTTATAATTGGCATTAAATATGATTACGTTGAAAAAGTTTCCGACAAGAATAGGTGTTATATAAACCCAGTAAGTATCATATATTCCCAACCAATTATAAAGGAGAAAAGTCGGAATCAAGGCACCGGGAAAATACATGCTTGCAAACCCTACGGCTACATAGAATTTTTTATACTTCAGGTATGGCCTGGAAAAAGCGTAAGTGAATATTGCCGTATTTAATATTTGTATAACGGTAACTATTATTGTACGGGATAAGGTAATCATTCCTGCTTTTATTATTGATGAATCTGAAAATACTTTCTCCCAGCTGTCAAACCTGAACACCCTTGGCCATAATAATACCGGTCCACGCCTCAAATCCGTACCATCATTTAAAGAATTGATAATAGAAAAGAAGAATGGATACACGGCTAAGAATACCAGGATTACCATTATTGAAATATTTACAATTTGAAATGTCCTGCTGGAACGAACTCCATTTTGGACCATTGATTTTCCTCCTTAGAATAGACCCGATTGCGTCATTTTCTTCGATAATGAATTTGCCCCCCAGAGAAGTATTAGAGCAAAAACCGATTTCATCAATTGTATTGCAGTCGCTACATTAAATTGAAGCTGCTGTAAGCCGAACTGATAAACATACGTATCGATTACCTGACTTGTCGGAAGGTTCAATGAATTTTGAAATACGTAAATCTGGGTAAAATTATTGTTCAGTATGCCGCTTACAGCAAATATGATCATAATCATCAATGTAGGCTTTATACACGGTATTGTGATATAAAACATTTTTTTAAACCGGCCGGCGCCATCAATTGTTGCTGATTCATAAAGGGCCATATCAACTCCCGCTATCGCTGCAAGGTATAATATCGCTCCCCACCCGAGATCCTTTAAAAGTGAGGTTACAGTAGCAATCCCCCAAAAATATGAAGGGTCGGATAGAAATGGAATTGGTTTATTAACTAAATGAAATTGCTTCAAAATATAATTTACGGCGCCGTCAGATCTTAAAAGCGTCACAAATAACCCGCCATAAATAACCCATGATATAAAATGCGGCAAATAAGTAGCAGTTTGAACGAAAGATTTGAATTTACTGCTCGTAATTTCATTTAAGAATAAAGCGAAAAATAGAGTTACCGGTATACTTACAAAAGATGCCAAAAGATTCATTCCGATTGTATTCCTTAGCATAGGAATAAAATCATAGCTGTTAAACATGATCATAAAATTATTCCAACCGTTCCACGCACTCGAAAATATGCCCGCTACCCCACTAGTCGGATCATAATCTTTAAATGCAATGATATAGCCAAATAGCGGGATAATGACAAATATAAAAATATGCAATATGGAAGGCCAAAGCATTATACCTAGTTCAAATTGGGTACGAAAATCATGACCAAGCTTAAATGTTTTCTTTTTTTCATTATTTAATATTAAGGGCTTACCAACAACCGTTTTGTCATACATATGAATCTCCATTCCGCCGCCGTCGCCGGCGGCATAAATAGTATCACTCTTATTCGTTTATACCCATCATAGGTATACCCATTTCCTTGCTTTGCTGTTTCATGATTGCATCTTTTGCTTCGTCAATTTTATCCAACCCCATTGAGGTTGCCTTTTTTACCATGTTATTATAAAGCGCATCTACCTCTGACAAATCCTTTGCCGTAATAATTTTTGCAATCTCGGCTTGTACGAAATTCCTGATTTCAGTTTCCTGATTTCCTAATCCTTTGGACTGGATATATCCCGGCGGAACATCAAGAGCTGAATTGTCAAATATTACTGTTTTCTCAGACCTTGCAAAGGCTGTTGTAACTGCAGTATCCATTAGTCCGCCAGGTCCTATCTGATCAGTAGGCGCCTCGAACACATGATTTTCCCATGATGTGTTAGAGAACGGCCAATATGCCCAGAAACCGGTTTTTGTATGATCATTCTTAGCTCCTTCATCTGTTATATCAATCATTCCATTTTTATCCAATGTATAGTTAGCGCCCTCAATTCCATTGCTATCGTACAAACCTTCGTTACTTGACATATAGCTCAGCCATTTAATCACTTTCTCCGGTTCCTTTGTCGTTTTGGAGATAAATGTCTGCATCCAGCCTACTGAAGGACTATAATGCTTACCAAATACAGGTTTTGCACCGGTACTTGAAAGTACAGGAGCAGGTGATTGCCAGTAAGGCTGATTCGTTTGGATATCGGCATAGTGGGTATTTGCAGTATTTCCCCAAAATGCAAATACACGGCCGGTTACAATTGCAGCAGCTGTTGCATTTGTATCCATAGTTAATTCACTCGGGTCAATAAATCCCTCATTTACACTTTTATTAAGAAATTCAAGTGCATGCTTGTATCCTGATGAATAAATCAAATCACGATAATTACCTTTTTTATCTACATTCATTCCGCCAAACTGGCTGGTGATTGACCTCATCGTTGTATCCCAATAGTTCTTGCCATCCACCAGAAGAGGTATAACATCTGCGCCGTTTACTTTTAAATTCGAGTCCTTGATTTTCTTAAGAGCGTCAAGCAAACCTTGTTCGGTGCTTAGGCTGCTAAGCTCAATTCCTGCCTGTTCCAAAAGCTTGCCGTTTACCATGATGGTGTCGTTGAATTGATATTTATTACGGTCTGTATAGTATTGGCTTGAAGGCGGGTATGTTTTTCTCAAATCATCTGAAGATATATGGCTTGGGAAAGCATACCAGCCGCCATCACGTTTAATTAACGCTTTTTTGATATCATTAGGGAAATCTTTCAGCAAGTGAGAATTTGGGTCGTATTTCTTTATCAATTCGTCCAGATTCCACATTTTTCCTGACTTGACCAATTTGGAAATGATATTTGTTGCATTACCAGGGTCTGCTACAGTAATTACATCCGGAATATCTCCCGATACCAGCATCAAACTTAATTTGGTAGCTCCATCTTGGGGCGGGATATTCATTGAAAATTTAACCCCAGTCTTTTTGGTAATTATGCCCATAAAGGTATTAGGATCCGAACTCCAGGTCATTGGCGGATTCCAGAAGCTTACATCGGAAAACCATTTCAGGTTAACCGGTTCAGCAGTTTCCTCTTCTGCTTTTGCTGTGTCCTGCGTTGCCTGGTTAGCGTTTGAAGTTTGAGTCTGAGTCTCACATCCTGCCAAACTAAAAACGGTTACAACACATAGCAAGATGAGCAATAAACTTGATACTGACTTTTTCATGGTTTATCCTCCATTGAAATTAATTTCGAATTATCCAACATGAAATGCGCATAAACTGGTTTACTGCTCCCCGCCATCCGAAACGCCGCCATTCAAATCGACGGTCCCGTACGTAACCGAATTGGCTCTGTCTGTACCAAGCGGGTGCGGGCCGCCTGAGATGACGAACACCGAATGCCCGTCGGGCATGGGTACAAGCCCACGGCTGTAACCTATCTCCGCGTTGGATTTGATTTTGGTCCAGGATCCCTCACCGTTTTGCGTATTCAGGAACAGTGACTCATCGGAAAAAGCGGAGACGGCCAACGTTCCGTTCGCACCTCCCGTCGGGAGCCATACCACATACGATGAGCTTTCTGGGCTCGTACCGTCTTCCGCAATTAATCTGGTTCCTTTTACCGAGCCGAAGTTTTCCGGATCCGGCGAGATCTTGTAAGAAATCTTACAATGTTCTGAACCGCAAACCTCGTAAGTCATGATGTAGTTTCCATTCCCCATTTGCGCGACTACGGGCATTCCCGGACGGTCGATGTACAATGGGGATGTCACATCGTCGACGACGGGCCCCCAGTTTACTCCGTCCGCAGATGTTTGATGCACGTTCTTTTGGCCATACCGGGGGTCGCGTTGATCGGCATAGTAAACGATCAGCTTGTTGTCCGCCACTAACAGGAACGGTTCCCAAACCGGCGTGTAACCGTTTTCCGATTTCGGCTGTCCGCCGGAAGCGATCGAGCTGACGAACGACCATGTCTTGCCGTGATCCGTGCTCTTATAGAGATCGAGCTTCGACTTGGAATAGTCTGAAGGGATAGAATTCCCTGCGCACAGAATCGTACCCGCCGGCATATTGCCGATTGCCTGTGGCAGCTCGTACAATTGGGGCTGCCAGCGCATCCCCCAGCTGTTCACCTGATCGGTCACACTGGAAATCTGCTCCCACGTTTTTCCATCATCAGTGCTTTGAAAGATCGGAAAGCTCGGTGTGCCGTTTACATACTGCTCGAACGTGGCTAGCATGGTGCCGTTGGCGGATTTGGAGTGCTGCAGTCGAAGCGCTCTGCCGTAAAGCGCGCCGGGTCCTGGATCACCAGACGGCGTGGTGTACATTACGGAGGGTCCAAACTCTGCAAAGACAGGATCGTCATCAGAGAAGTAGAACCTGATGGCTACAACGCCAATGCAGATTAACGCTGCAGCGCATGTCATCAAAACTACTTTTAGCTTCATTTCTCTCCCCCTATGTGTTGATATCGCTTACAGGACTTATTCTAACCGCTTTATGATATAGGTCACATGATATAAATTGTGATTAAATGATATTTTTTGTCATGCTTACGCCACTCTTTAGAAGCGCCTAAAATTCTCTATTGTAATTGAAGACGGCGCTCCTCGTAACACGTCATAAAAAAGAATGCTGCGCAGTTGACACAGCATTCTTCAACAAAATTTACATTTTGTTCATCCTATTTCATACCAAATTTCTGTCTTGCAGCTGTCCATTTCTTATTCAGGTCTTCAAAAATGGGACGAAAATCTTGTCCAGCCAACATTAGTGCGCCAACCACTGTAGGATCCCATTTGGTTTCTTTTTGCAATTTTACAAAATTCACTTCCCCAGCTTTCGGAAAGAACGGCTGCGCATTATATTGCTTGCTTGCATCTGTAAAGATATTTTGCGGATCAATTCCTTTGATGGTCGAGCTCATGGCTCTTTCTTCAAGATAGGGCTTGTAAACTTCAGGGCTAAAATACCATTCAATCACTTTCTTTGCGACATCAATATGCTTGCTATCCTTGGAAATACAGAAAGGAAGATCAATATTATACACTTGTCTGTTTGTTTCATTCGGGTCATTCACTACCGGTAACGGGAACAGACCCAGATCTTTTGGATCCCCGCCCATCGTTAGGAAGTCCGCATAATAGTACTGGCCGATAGCCATCATGCCCGCCTTTTTATTAGCAAACATTTGTTCCGCCTCAGGATATCCGATACCTAGCGGCGACTTTCCGACAGCACCCGATTTATAAAGCTGTTCTACCTTTTCAAAAGCCTTATAATAGTGGCCATCTGGACTAAATGGCGTGTCCATCATGGCTGCTCCGTTATCCGTATTTGGATCGTTAAATGAAACAGTTCCTAAATAGGCTACAAATGGATATTGCGGCCAAGTATCTTTTCCTCCGAGCGCCAACCCCTGATACTTCCCGCTATCTTGAATAGCTTTAGCTGTACTTACGAATTGATCCCAAGTTAATGGTATTGTTAAACCCAATTCGGAAAAGATGGATTTGCTATAGAAAACCCATTCTCCGAATTCCTTCATTGGCAAACCGTAATATTTCCCGTCTCCCGCTTTGAGCTCATTAATCGAGTCAACCGCCTTATTCATTTGCACCAGAGGATCACTCTTATCCCATACATATAACGAGTCCTTAAGGTCAATCACTTTATATGGCTTAACATAGAATAAATCCGGCATTTCATTGGCTGACTGCCTTACCATTAATGATTTGTACAACGATTCTATATCTTTAAAGGATTGGAGATCCAGAGTCACATTGGGCAAAAGTTTTTTAAAGGAATCCGATTGAGTCGTCTGTTTCCAATAATCCAAATCCTCTGCCAAAATGGCAACACTTAAGGTTACTTTCTCGTTTGAATTACTGCTTACATTTGAGTTTGTACTATTGCCGCCACTTCCACATCCCGTTAAAACTATCATGATTGATAGAATTCCCGCTAAGACAAGGCCTATCCCCTTTTTTGCTAATAATCTCGCCATTCAGATACCCTCCGTGCTGCCTTAGATAGCGCTTCCAATAACGCCTCGTCCTTATTGTACCCTGATGATAATTAGAATTATATAATCTTATAACATTTTTAATCTATCATTACCTTGTATTTTAATTTATGAGTATGATAACATTTTGATACTTAGTTGCAGGCGGAGGGACAACAGATGGTACGTCTTATCAAAAAATGGGTTATTGTTAAGTTCATTACCATTTTTCTTGTATTTATCCCAATTCCATTAATACTTTCCGGCGTCTATATTTATAAAAATGAAGTCAATACGTTAATTACGAATAATACCAATAAAAATCTGCAGTTAACTGAACAAATCGCCAAAAAAATCGATGACAATATTTTGAGGTACATCCTTACAGTTTCCAGCATCACGAATGAAAATAGTACTTATAATGGACCGCAAAGCATTATCGATCGAGTGAATATACTCCGAACATTGACTAATGAGGCGGATCGATTAGCTCTTCGCCAACAAATTGATAGTGATTTAAACTATTTATTCAACTACACCACAGATCTCACCGGGATTACTTTTGTTTATAAAGATAATCAATACTATTCCTTCAATAACCGCTATGCATTTGAACCTTCCCGTATAAAATTATCATCATGGTATCAGGAAATGGTACGCAATAACGAACATCTTCGTGTTCTTGGCAAGGTCAATGATTCGCTTTTTTCAAATGTTCACAGTGGCGAGCAATCACTTGCCATTGCCACATTAGTCTATAATCAATATACAGAAGACAACGAGGTAGCGCTTGTATTCATTACGTTTAAAGACACCGCTTTTGAAAAAGTGTTTTTTGGCCTGCAGCTCAGTCAAGTCGGCAGACTGGATATCCTTTCGGAGTCTGGGGATATTGTTTATTCCAAAGACGATCAAGTTGAACCTATCAAGAAAAGTATGCATTTGTTCACAAATAACTACGGGTGGCAAATCTACAGATCAAATAAAGATCAATTATTGATGACTTATTATACAGTTCCATCCACCAGATGGAAAGTTATCAACACAACTTCATTAAACGAGCTTACCCAAAATATTAATCAGGTCATTTCAGTCGTTGTTACTGCTTTTAGTTTTACCTTGCTGGTATTCATGATTGTATTTTTCACCTCGATATACCGTACACTGCTTCGCCCAATCCATAAATTAATTCATCATATGTCCAGCTTGGAAGAGAATAACTTCAAAGGACGGTTACAACTTTCAGGCTATGATGAAGTTGCGAAGCTATACAAGAAATTCAATAAAATGGTGGAACACATTAAACTTTTAATTCTAAGGATAGACCGTGAAAAAGAAGAAAAGCTGCAATTGGAGCTTCAGGCCCTTCAATATCAAGTAAACCCGCATTTTTTGCTAAATACGCTTAATTCGATATCGATGATGGCTGATTTTTACGGTGCACAGCATATAAAAAAAATGACAGCTTCCTTATCAACTCTGCTTGTTAATACCCTTTCCAAAGGCGGTATGTATACATCCATAGAAGAAGAGTTTAACACCCTGAGCAGTTATGCTGATATAATGAAATTAAGATATGGCGATCGATTTGAAGTCATACTCGCAATAGAACCTTCAGCTCAAGAACTTTATATTCTCAGATTTCTTCTACAGCCATTGGTAGAAAACTCCATTCTTCATGGAATGGGCGATATCTATAAAAAGTTAAATATTCATGTAAATGCAAAGAGGAATGGCCCTTATCTCGAGCTATCTGTAAATGACGATGGTGTAGGTATGACAAAAAGTCAAATTGAAACACTTCTTAAACATCACAATGAAAAAAATTCAGGTTTCAATCACATTGGTATTCACAATGTAAATAAAAGAATAAAACTCAACTTTGGTGAAGAATATGGCTTAGAAATTTATAGTGATGAAGAATCCGGAACACTAATGAAACTAATCCTTCCGGCACTTACTCGAGATATGATTCCATCGGCAGAAGGTGATCCAAATGTATAGAATTTTACTGGTTGATGATGAACCCCTGATTAGGCTTGCCATTAAATCTCTTGGGTCTTGGGAGTCACATGGATTTGAAATCGCTTGCGAAGCTTATAATGGAGCTGATGCACTTGAAAAATTTGAAAATGACGACAATGGGATTGATCTGATTCTTACTGATATTACTATGCCCAAAATGAACGGACTCGAGCTCATTCGCGAGATAAGATGTCAGAATACAATCATTCCAATTATTGTATTGAGTTCGTTCAATGATTTTAAATTTGTAAGGGAAGCCTTCCAACTTGGCATTCAGGATTATGTATTAAAATCCGAAATGGATTTCAACTCACTCCTCTCCCTATTCAAAAAAGCTAATCATCATGGTGATTCAAACAAAAAACATCATCAAATCACCCAAAAATCAATCCAATATTATAAACAAAATTTTCTTGAGAATAACGTATTAGGAAATATTCAATCAGATTTTGAAAGTCAATTAGAAAATTTAAATATGAATATTCCAAAAGTTAATATAACGGTTGCGGCTTTAACTATAGACAATTATAAAACATTAGAAAACAACTTGGATGCGCTTACTTTTGCTAATATCATCGAATCCGTTTATCAATTGCTTTTGCAAAAAACAGAGGAATTCAAGCTGGGTGAAGTTGTTCGAATAGAAAAGTCAAAATATGCTATTATAAGTGGGTTTGTAAATGAAAACAGCACAGCAAGCGTTTTGCAAAAAGTTGGAAGTTTCTTGAGCAACGTTAAATATGCTTGCGGCATGTTATTAAATGTTTCTCTGACGATAGGAATTAGCGATGTCGATAATGGATATGACAAGATCCCTATGCTATATAGACAAGCAGTTGCGGCAAATAATCTTAAAATTGTTAACGGAAAGGGTAACATTTACTTTCAACAAAATCTGATAAAGGCTATGCCTTTGGAAAATTATGACGAGACTTCATTATTCCATCATGAAAGAGATTTAATGGATGCCGTGATGAATTTGGAAGTAAATAGAATCCAAGATTCTTTGAGTTCGATTTTTATGGTTTTGAAATCTCAGTCCGATATGAAAAAAGTCCTCAATACTTACCTCTCTATTTTTTTGAAGACGGTCGGCTTTTTACAAAGAAATGAGATATCTGTCGATGACAATGATATAACTATCATTGAAATAATGGACCAATTCGAGACAATTGAAGAAATTCATAATTATATCAAATTGAAATTATTAGACATTTACAAACAAATCCAAGAAAGCCTCACACATTCAACTTCAAAAATAAATATTGTAAAAGAATACGTAAGAAGCAATTATTATCGAGATCTTAGCTTAAAATCAGTCAGTGAGTATATTCATGTTAGTGACTCCTATTTAAGTCGTCTATTTTCAAGTACTGGGGAAACCTTCATTAGTTATCTAAGAAAAATTCGAATTGAAAAGGCCAAGGAACTACTAAAGAAAGATTCGCTTACCATACAAGAGATTAGTGAGGCTGTCGGCTACGCAAATCAAGAGCATTTCAGTCGGATTTTCAAAAAATATACTGGTTATAGTCCAAATAGATTTCGTAACGGAGATCATGTCTTAAAGACTCGCTAGAGGTGCAGGTGGAAGAACTTCAAACAAAAAATAGAAGACAACCTTCCCCTCACAAGAGGGATCGCGAAGATTGTCTTGTTATAAGCAGCCTGTTGTCATTGCACTATCGTACCCGTTTAGTTCAAATTTCAGTTTGATAAATCTCGAACTGTATCGGTTTACTTTTCAAAGATATTTTGAACGATTCATGATTTTCCACTTCATTAAAATACTCCTCTAAATCACCGCCTTCATCAAAAAAATACCATAGAGCAACATGTTTCAGTTTACTTATTTCATCTGTTGGTTCAAAGGTGAAATTACATATAAGTTGTTCCATATGAGAGTACCCTCCAATCTTTTCATAAACAGAAAATTGACGAACAAAATTCACATAAACTCTACCAAGATAAAAACCAGTTGAATCGGAAATTCCACATTCAAAGAGCAAACCTGACTCTACATCACGATCATCATCCCCAACATCTTTTTTCGAAAAGAATTTGAACACTTCCCAAAACTTTGATATATCATTAATATCTTCACCTAGTTCATCTTCAAGACATTTTTTTAGATAACTTTCTGTATCTTGTAATTTAATCACATTTTCATCTCCTGCATTTTCAAAATGCTGCCATGTAAGCGAATGCGGTTGTAGTCTTGAATAAACTGACTAACGATTTCATAAGCCTGTGGATAGGACTCAAATTCATGGCGACGATAG
>NZ_LMRV01000071.1 GCF_001428245.1 Paenibacillus sp. Soil522 | reverse complement strand
AGCGCGGTTCAATTCAAAGAAAATGGAAGCAATTTAAAGTAATTCTTTGATCAATGTCGAATAAGAGGTGCAGTGTCCACAATAAGGGTGTTTAACCGATTTCATATAAGATATGACTTTGAATGAGTGATATATCCAGACCACTGATCTGGCAACAGTTTTTGTTCAACAAACCAAATTGCCTTGCTAGGATGTGTAGCAGTTCTCGTGGGTTGTTCATTATTCATTCCCCCTGTATCATTTATAAATCATTTACTTGTAGTTTGCAAGTTAAATTTTTACTCCACTCTTTATATTCGTTGACGCTTATATAACACTTTACTTTATAATCAGCTGTGTATAATAAACATTGAAAGGTGTGAACCTATTTGAAATCCTTACTTCGTATTTACTTTTTATGTGGTGAAATCATTGTCGAAGTCAAATTGCTAAAGCGTATGCCAAAGATATGGCTAGAGAAGATGTGATTATTAAGAGCGCTGGATTACATCCATCTGAAATACATCCACTAACGCATTCTTTCATGAACGAAGTTGGTATCGATTTAAACGGCCACCACTCAAAAAAGATTGATATGAAGACCTTTTTTGCATCAACCATTGTTATGAAACTATGTGAGGAGATCAAAGAAACGTGCCCTGTTGTTCCTTTTGGCACTCGTAATGTATTGTGGAATATTCAAGATCCACTACTCGGAATCACACCTAAGCTTGAAAATGTTCGCTTAGCAAGAGATGAAATGCTACCCCCAATCAGCTCTTCCTGCTGCAGACCGAGCAAATCCATGGTCTTCGTACAGTCCACGAGCTTGCCCCCCTGCCTTGGGCCAGTTCAATCGGCTGAGACAGAGAAAGTGCATGGTGTTTTTTTCATGACATGCTTGATCATCTACGGCCGAAGTTCATTTTGGACAGTAAGCTGCCCAAAAAAAACCAATATTTGTTTGGGGCAGCACCAAGTATCACATGATTTTTCTCTTTTTTAGAGTACTTGAACTGTTGGACGAATAATCATCTCATTAATCGCTACATCGGATGGTTGTTCAATTGCAAATGCAATGGCACGAGCAATGCTAGCAGGCTCGATTGCAATTTTCATAGCTTCATCAATTGCAGATCTTAATTCTGAACCTGAAATGGCTTCTATTAATTCTGTAGCAATAGCTCCTGGCGAGATAATGGTTGTACGAATATTGTTGATAAACTCCTCTATACGGAGACCTTCTGTAATGGCACGTACAGCAAACTTTGTACCACTATAAACAGAACTAGCAGGGAATACTAAGTGACCAGCTATTGAGGATACGTTAATGATATGCCCTTCTTTTCTTTCTCTCATGGACGGAAGAACAGCAGCAATCCCATAAAGTACACCCTTGATGTTAACATCAATCATCGTATCCCATTCTTTAATTTTTTTCTCATAAACAGGTGATAGCGGCATTACTCCTGCATTATTGACCATTACATCAATTTTTCCAAACTCTTTAAGAGCATAATCAGCTAACTCTTCCATTTGTTCATTTGAGGCAACATCCGTGACTTTATAAATAGCTCGCCCGCCATTATTTTGAATTTCTTCTTGCAGCTTTTGTAAACGATCTTTACGACGAGCGGCTAGTACCAACTTCGCACCTTTAGATGCAAGTTCTTTTGCAGTAGCTTCTCCAATCCCACTAGAAGCACCCGTGATAATTACAACCTTATCTTGAATATTTGGCATTTGACATCCTCCTCTTAATTAAAACCTGACAAAAAACAGTAAACTTTTTCTATTACGATATTATTCTTCGATCTTAAACCATGGACCTGAAGCTTGAATTACATTCCACAGTTTTTCTGGAAGCTCAAGCTCGCTTACTTTTGAAGTCTTAAGTGCTGTCTCAATTTCAGCTTCTTTTCCATTCTGAATCTTCTCTACCCAGTCTGGATTCATGATTAACGTATGACCAACCGCTGCTAGGGATAGACCCTTATCTAATGCTGTTGCAACGTCATCCGGAGTGACCATAGAACCAGCAGCCATTACAGGTATTCTGCCGTTTGCATGTTCAACAATTAATTCAAGATATGTTTTTTCATCTTGACTATCGACTGGCTTTGACGAAAGGGCATTAACCAATGAAGCATGCACATAATCAACACCCTCTTCAATCAGGCGATCAATCAACGCATAGGTATCCTTCATTCTTAGACCGCCTTCTTCTGATTCGTCAGGAGAAATCCTATAGCCAAAAATAAACGGTTTTGTAGCATGTTTTTTAATCACATTGTTCATTTCCTGAACGACCGCCAATGGGAAACGCAAGCGATTTTCTAGAGATCCTCCCCATTGATCCTCACGTCTGTTGAAGAAAGGAGAAAAGAAGTTTTGAAGTAAAAATCCATGCGCGCCATGAATTTCAACACCATCAAACCCTGCTTCAATGGCTCGTCTTGTTGTTTCTCCAAACGCATGAATCACTTCCAATATTTCATCGTGGGAAAGTTCTCTAGGCAAAACAGAAGGAGCAAATGCCGTAGCTTCAGTTTCTATAGCGCTGGAACTAACCACATCACCATTTGGAGTTAAAGCCGGTAGTGCTTTGTTACCTGCGTGGAAAATTTGAAGTACTGCAGGAGCTCCCCCACTTTTCGCCGCATCCGCCAATTTCCGTAAACTTGGAATAAATTTATCGTCATAAGCTGCGAATTCATGCGTAAAACCAATACCGTTTGATTGGACTTGCGTGCATCCCGTTATAACTAGACCTACGCCATTCACTCTTTTTTTGTAATATTTCACTTCTTCATCTGAAATCGTGTAATCGTCATTACTGGCCCAAGTAGTCATAGGTGACATAACGACCCGATTTCTAAGGGTGGTTCCATTTTTGAGTGTGAAGGATTCAAGTAAGTTGTTATATTTGGGGTTCATCTTCTAACCTCTTTCATTGTTTTTTAGGTCTAACCCTTGCTAAAAATTCACTATGCTTGATTTGCACGTTAGCAATATTAAATAAGGGGCGTTCGCCTTCAAATGTCCCTTTATCAATCAGGTTCATCATGTATGATCCTCTTTCTGTTATCTTATACCTTCACCTTGGATGTTTACCCAAGCGGATACAGCTAAAGGAGAGCGCAGCTAGAGCTAATGCAATCACGATGGATGCAGGCTAGTTGGAGCGGTCCGGTAAGATCAGTCCCAGTGCTTATGCATTCTCGTATGCCATAGATATTGAAAGATCACGATAGGCGTCGATCTCCGCCTGTAGGTTGGCGATTTTCAGCTCAGCGAGGCCGATGGCATCGGCTCCTGCGACGAAGCGACGCGGCGGCATCTCCTCGCTCGCGATCGTGATTAGCGCCTGAGCGAGCTTAGTCGGGTCGCCGGGCTGCTGGCCGCTCTGGGCTTTCCACCACTCCGGACGAAACCCCTATTCGGAAAGGATTAAGGGAGCTTCCCAGCGTACGTTTATTCCACTCGCCGAACTTCCCTGGAATTGCTCCCATTCGTTTTTATTTATCTTTAAATCGAATGTTCGATTATTTATTGGTGAAAAAAATATCCCGTACTTCTTTATCAACAGTTTGTTCGTTTTTATAATAAACGATCATTCGGTTAAAATCGAACGTTTTTAATCAGAGGGATTTTTATCCATCTGGAATTTTGCTCCCTCTGAAAATCTCAAATTATGCTTTTAAAGCATCCCAGCACATTTGAATTAATTCGTCCAAGTTTTCCTGTTTCAACTCTGTTTGACCGCCAAAATATCCTTTAACATATTGCACGGCCGGGTTAAACATAAAGAGATGGAGAAGATTCGTATCCACTTGTTTGAAAACATTTTGACTCTTGCCTTTTTCAAATAAGTTAAAGAGCGGCTCAAACAAATCTATTCCTTCTTTTTGAGATAACTTATGAAGGAGAGGTGAGTTTGAGAATTGCTCAATAAATAAAAATTCATCTTTATTAGTCAAAATAAAATTCAAAAACTTTCTCAAAGCGTTTTCGAAAGCGGTTTGTAACGATATGGAATCATCGAAATTATAAAACACTTCTAAACTCATCTTCTTTTTGACACTCAAATACAATTTATTCAGCATATCCTCCTTGTTTTCAAAGTAAACGTAAATCGTTGAAGCAGATACGCCGGCTTTTTTCGCGATCTTTGACATCGAAGTTTCCGATAAACCATGTTCATTTATCAGCTGGATCGCTGCATTAAAAATACTCTCGCTTTTATTTTCATCTTTATGTCTCATGTGCCTATAATAAAAGAGCGTTCGATTAAAGTCAACCCCATCTCAAACATAAACCGGGTGGCTACTTCGTCACGTATGTGCCATCTCTTAGAGTCTCCCGGCTGATAAATACGATAAGGCAAATCCCAATCCCAATGATCTCAAGAACCCATTGGTCTGTTCCCCCTTCCCACGGTTGCTGTAACACTACTTTGAATTCCAAGTCGATTAGTGGATTGGCATGGGAATTCTTCTTTAAGTGAATCATGGTCTTATAAAACCCTTTAATGGCGGACAGGAACAGTTACACCGTTTTGGAACTTTTACTCGTCAAATAAACGCCTTCATGCCCGTCTCTGCCACGGATCTTACAATGCATCTGATCTAACAAATACTGTCTCTTCCTTAACGGCTTTGGGTTCGTTGTCCCACCAGACCTTTCTGGCCTTGTAGCGACTTTTTTGCTTTAATCAGTTCCAGGGTGTTTATATAAGCGATTACGGAGCTTTCACTGATCCTTTTGATTTGGTCGTGATAAAACTCTGTGAGAGGAATGAATGCCTCCTTCGATTAGTCAAACACAATAAGACGGTATTTGCTATTCACACCATCTGGACGGTAAAGATGAAAAAACGAAGCCATTTCCTCCCCTGCCCCTACCCTAATCTTCACAAAAAAGTGGACATATCCGTTCCACTGGAAAGGATGTCCAAATATGATGTGTAACACTATATGAAAATAAAGTAGATTCATAGGCTTGTCAACGAAACTTAACAATTGATATTACATTGTATTTTGTACAAATGTCTGTAGAGCGTCAAAAACCCTTGTATATCAAGTTTTCATATATTGTCGGAGGACAAGAACATACATCCTTAACCGTACGTACCCCCGATTTAAAAAAAATAGGTGACCCTCCTCGGAGCGCCGTATTTTATTTATTTGCTGCTGAAAACGTAAAACGGACCGCCCAACGGCGGTCCGTTTTATTTCCCAACGTATCGGAGCCGTCTCGCCTACGCCTCCGAAGAGACCAATAGGTCATACTTGAATCGAAGCAGTTCGAGCGCGCAGCGGACGTCCGTCTCCGTGCGCAAATGAACCGAAACCCAGTTCGATTCCGGCAGCACGTGGTGCGGTACCGCTTTGCCGAGCTCGATCGCTTCGTCGCGCGCAGCCTTCGGCAGCATCAGATCGACGAGGGATACGCCGTGCATATGTCCGATTTCCTTTCCGTTCACGACGAATTCCGTCCCGCCGAACCGGTGCGGCCGAAGCGACACTCCGGGCCAGGAACGAACCGTTTCGACCAGCGCCGTATCGTCCGTTTTCGCCATGCCCCTTCACCTCCCTTCTTCCGACAGCCGCGGCTCGGAAAGCCGTCCCGGACGGAACCGCATCCGGTAATACGCCAGCAATCCCGCGTGAATGATGAGGAAGCCCAAAAACACGTTGGCGAACATCCCGGCGTTCGCGCCGGCGGCGAGCGGATTCCAGCCGGGCGCATCCATCTCGAGCAGCAAGCCGTAGACGCTCGCGGCCATGCCGCCAACGATAAAATTCGTCAACGTAAACAGCCCCATGCCGACACCGGCTTGCTCTTTCGACAACGTCTTGGACAGCGAGTTGGAGACGGCGACTTGGATGAACGTCTGGCCGACGTTGCCGAAGATCAGGAACAACGGAATCGTCCAAACGGGCGCCGCGCCGGAAAACGCGGCGAGCAGCGCGAAACAGAGCATCAGCAGCCCGGATGCGAGCGTGTACAAGCTGGCGTCCCCCCTCCGGTCCGCCAGCTTCCCGCCGGTGCGGCTCAGCGCGGACGAAGCGACGGCGGCCGGCACGAGCGCAAAGCCGATCCATTCGGAGTCGAGCCCGTAGACGTCGGCGAGCAGCACCGAAGGCAATAACGCCATGCCGGTCGCGACGCAGGAAATCAGGGCCACCATCGCCAGACCGCTCGAGTAGCTCCGGTTCCGGAACACCGCCGGCTGCACGAACGGTTCGGACGCGGTCGCAAGCCGCCAAACGAGCAGGGACAGCGTCAGGGCCGCCGCCACGAACAACCACCCCGACAAATAGGTCGCGCCGAGCAGCGCGAACGCAACCGTCGCGGAAAGCAGCGCGCCCCCGGGCCAATCGAGCTTCCCGGGATTCGGGGCGGGTTCGTCGTTCACGTATTTTCGGAAAAACGGCACCAACGCCAAAACGAGGACGGGCGGAACGAACAGCCAGCGCCAATCCAGGGCGGCGAGCAGCAGCGCGGCCACGGCGGGGCCGAGCGCGGTGCCGAGCGCCAAGCCGGCGGCGGTCATGCTCATCGCCCCGCCGCGCCGCTCCGGCGGAAAGTAACGGATCGGAATGAGCATCGCTGCCGCCGGAACGACCGACGCGCCGGCCGCCTGCAGGAGGCGGCCAGCCAACGCTTGCCAAAACGCCGACGACGCGAAGCCGATCAGCGAGCCGACGGCAAACGCGAGCAGCCCAAACGTGAGCAAATTTTTCAGGCGGTATCGGTTCGCCAGCTTTCCGTAAACGACGCTTCCGATCGCATAAACGAGAAGATAGCCGGAGGAAAGCCAGCTCGCCTGGGCCAAGTCGATCTGAAATTCCGCTCTCAGTTCCGGCAGCACGATGTTAAACGTGAGCACGCTCATCGCGCTGAAGACGGCGGTGAACAGCATGACGCGCATGATGCGCCGGCCGGCGAGTTCTTTGGATGAAATCTGCATGAGGACAACATCCTTTCATCTCAATGTTTGCAAGTACTTACTTACACTCCGTGCAAAAAAAACTAGGGAGCCAGCGACCTAGCGAAAAGATCGACGCTCCGCTCGATAAACGTGTCGAGCGTAACGTCCGAATTCGACTTCTCCACCAAGTTGCTGCTGAACGCCCCCAAATTCATCCACATGAACGACATGGCCGTAATTTCCGGATCGATAGGGGCAATTTTCCCTTGTTCAAGGAGCGTCGAGAAATAGTTCGTCAGCAGCTTCTTCAGTTGGACCGGATGCTGCGAAGCGTGCTTGTGCACTTCCTCAGGCAGCCGGCTGCCGCCCTTATGTGCGATATCGAGCAGCTTCCGGTTCCGGTTCATGATCGCATGGTACGTCCGTCCGATCAACAGCAAATCCGTCCGCACGTCCCACATCAGCCGCTCGTTGAACAGCTTCGTCATTTCGCCGGCGTAATGGTACCGTTCGAACGCTGCGATGAGCAGCGCCTGTTTGCTGCCGAAATGCCGAAACAGCGTCACTTCGCTGACTCCGGCCGACGCGGCGATCTCCTTCGTCGTCGTCCCGTCGTACCCTTGTTCCGCGATCAGGTCGATCGCCGCCAATATCAACTTGTCGCTGGTGCTCGCCGCTTGGTTCATGAATCGTTCCTGCCCCTTTCTTTTGTAAGTACTTACTTACATCTAATTATTCACAAATCGAATCGCGCTGTCAAGCCCACGACGTCGACGATTTTCGCGACGATCCGGTGAAGCGGCACGACGTGATCGACGGCGCCCGTCTCGATCGCCGAGCGCAGCATGCCGAAGACGACGCACGTCTCCTCCGCTTCGGCGATCGCCGTGCAATCGGCCGACCGCTTGGCGAGCGCGAGCGCTTCAGCCCCGTCGGAGCCCATGCCGGTCATGACGACGAAATGCGTCCTGACGCCGGAAAGCCAACCGATTCAAAGAGCGTGTCGACCGACGGGCGGTGTCCGCTGCGGGGCGGGTCGCCTTCATCCGATCGAAGACGGTCATATGCGCATCGCCCGGAGCGATGTACTTCTCCATCAAACGAGAACAGCAACTTAAACTCTCCCACTATCTTCTCCTTGTATTCAATCCAGAGGAAGGAAACCAAATGATTATAATCAAACTCCGGGAAATTCTTAAACTCAATTGAAATTTTATTTATATCATACCTATAAGATGCAGAGCATTCGATCGAGTGTTGAAGCAAGGGGGTGCCTCCAGCATCGAATACATGCTTAAACAATGTATTCGTATGCTCCTCAATGGTATGCTCGATTGCTCCCGAGAGAGTTGAAAAATCAATCACCTGTGTTGTTCTCAGGCGAGGAGTAATCGGGTCTGTGAGATTCACTTTCTGAGTACGGTAAACGAACTCTTCCGCTGTTGACCCTTCATATGAGTCACAACATTTAAGCAATTTTTCATTGCGCGTCTCGAATAGGCTTATGCGGGCTCTCTGATATCTGAATATGTTCAACTTATCGATAAAAATGATCCGCTCCGTATTTTCTGGCAGCATCCGTTGATCGAAAGACAATTACTCAAGGACGTCCGCGCGGATCGATCGAGATTGCGCTGAAGAAACAGCATCAGGATGTCGTCCTGTCGGTCACCAACACGGGCGAAGGCATTGCCTCGGAGCACTTGCACCGGATCTTCGACCGATTCTATCGGACGGACGCTTCCCGCTCCCGCGCCCAAGGCGGCCATGGACTGGGTCTTGCCATCGCCAAATCCATCGTCGATCAGCACGGCGGCAAGCTTTACGCGAAGAGCGAGCTTGGGGAATCGATGACTTTCTATCTACATCTGGACTAGAGGCCCTCGACACGCAAAAAAAATCCCTTACGACCGTTTCAGCGGTCGCAAGGGATTTTTGATTTTTGTCGTTTCGGGACATCCTATATTTACAGGACGCGTCGAGCCGTCGAATAACGGTGCGAGTAGCTTGTTAATGCGGACGCCGTTGAAGCTGCTGCCGATCGTGTTGTGAATGAACTGTCCGTTGCCGATATAGATGCCATATATCGGATGAGCTGACTTACACGCCTTTGAGAAACGCCAATGATAGCCCAATGCGACCTAATAATTCGATTAAGTGGACGATGCCGGTACTTTGCATCATTCAACCCCTCTTTCCTCACCATCATCCTCACACTCGTACAATGCCACGGTGATTCTAGGGGGAATAAAACAGGAGTGGCTAATTCAAAATAGCGGACTAAACAAAAACACAGTGCGAATTGTGTGCAATGAAGACCAATATCAGAAAATAATAAAAGCCCTTCGGGAAGTAGTCCTTCCGTCCGGGCCGATCAATTTTGGGATTTGTAGACGTCAGGTATACAAGAGGTAAGGGACGAGATGTCGAAGCGTCGCGTTTTATGCTTGATCAAGTACTCCCGTTGTCTCTTGAGATGCCATTTGTTTTTGCGCTTTAGTTACTTGATTGCGTTCGTGGTTGAATTCGTTTGAATCACTGTATTTAGCAGGAACTTCTTTGGTCTGATCTGCTTTTCCTATAGCTTGCGACTTAGTCATGTTTATCTCCTTCGCAATCAAAATCCAAAAGGCCCATGAAATGAAAATCATCTCAGTGTGCTACTAGGTACAGACTTGAGTATCCTCGTCATCCGGGTGCGGAGTCGATTGTTCAAACTCCGGGAATTTCCTCTCCTCTATTTCAGGGATGTCGGCCTGTGGAATTTCACGAATATCATCCATTTTCTTAATCCTCCATATTTACATCTTTTATGTAACGCTTGACCTATATATTGTTTGTGAATTTTTCCAATTATATACGTACGATCGTACTAAGCATGAGTGCTGCGGCTGCCAGTCAAAATAATGTAGGCTCGGCTATGATTACATGTTCTTGTCCTAATTACGGCTAAGGATATATGTTCTTGTCTTTCGCTTTGGACAAATACATATATCCATAAAATGAAAAAGCCGCGCAGCGCGCAGCTCTCTATGCATATATATTCTTGTCCTCCGACAATAAATTGTTACACATTATATGATGTGTATTTTCGATCATCAAATAATAAGTTTTAAAAGTCCCTACCCGGACCGTGTTACCAAGCGTCAGGTCCCTTAAAGGTAGTTTCGAATCTTCTGTTTTCCGCTCTCCATTTGCATCTCGGATTTGCCTACTCGATGGTGGTTTTTGTTACGGGCTTACTATGAGTATGGATATTTTTTCCCGCCAACATTCGTTCGTCGGTCTGGATATTTCTCATGCCATGAATTCGACTTGGGCCACATTTGTTATGGGCTTTCCGACTTATATCAACTAAAGCAATCGAGCAACTGTTGGCCGGGATTCGAGGGAGTACAGGAAAAAAAGAATGACACCCTTTTCCATTTAATGTGGAAAGAATGTCACTCTTTTTGCCGTGGTGCCGTTAATACCTATTCATTTTAATACACATCACGTTGATAACGTCCTTGAGCTTGTATATCATTGAGATAAGCTTCCGCTGCTTCTCGGCTCATCGCACCTTCTTTTTCAATAACTTCGATAAGCGCGTTGTGGACATCTTTCGCCATATATTGCTTATCTCCGCAAACATAGAAGCAAGCTCCGTTTTCCAGCCATTCAAACAAATCCTTGCTGTTTTCAAGCATTTTATGCTGCACATAAACTTTTTGTGCCGTATCACGGGAGAACGCAGTTTCTATTCTTGTCAACACCCCATCTTTTTGATATTGTTCCAACTCGTTCTGATAAAGGAAATCCGATTCCGCATGCTGGTCTCCAAAAAATAGCCATGCTCTGCCCGTTGCTTTAGTTACCGCACGTTCCTGGATAAAGGAACGGAACGGTGCAATGCCTGTCCCCGAACCAACCATAATAATATCTGTATCTTGAGACGCCGGCAAATGGAAGTGTTTATTAGGTTGAATAAATACGGGAAGCGTGTCTCCTTCTTTAAGACGTTCGGCAACTAAAACCGAACTAACGCCTTTACGTTCACGTCCGTGAGCCGTGTAGCGCATAGCACCGATGGTTAGATGCACTTCCTCGGGATTAGCGGCAATGCTGCTTGCAATTGAATAGAGACGCGGCGTCAATTTTCTTAAAAGAGACACCATTTCTTGGGCAGAAGCGTTCCATGGCCCGAAATCGCGCAGCATATCAAGCAAGTCACGCCCGTAGATATATTCTTTCAGTTGGTTTGCATTTTCATTTAATAAAAGCTTGCGCAACTCTTCATTCTCGGTAAATTCCACCGCTTGCTGTAAAATCTTTTTCGATAGCAGTGTAATTTCAAAGTAGATTGACAGCGCTTCTTTTAACGGAAGTGTATCGCCTTCCTTACTAATTGTTACTAACGTTTCTTCGTCCCATTTCATTTCCTCAAGCAGAGAAGCCACCAGTTCCGGATCATTCTTGGGGATAATACCAAGAGCATCTCCTGGGACGTAGGAAAGGCTTAATCCTTTTAACGATAACTCGAGATGTCTTGTTTCTTTATTGGAGTCAGCTCCATTTAAATTTACATTTTTAAGAACCTTCGTGTGAAATGGATTTTTTCTTGAGAATGTTGTTGCCGACTGATTTTCTGTAACTAGCATATTCTTCCCCCCCAAATACCTACAATTGCATTTTTCTTCAATCCCCGTTCTCTAATTGATCCGAGAGAAGAGACAAAGCCGAAATTAACAATTAAATCATCAACGTCAACTACTTGTTTATGTTTAGTCTTAGCATGTTCTATAACGATTTGTTTGATATGATCTGCCCCTACCAACTCTACAGGGATATAGGGTGTTTTCACTTCAATTGAAGAATTCATCAATTGCTCTACGCTATGTTCATGCGCGCGAAATATATCTCTTCTGTGTATCAATGTTACTTTTTCAGCGATTGGTTCTAACATTAGAGCCCAATCAACAGCAGAATCGCCACCACCTAGAATCCCTACTTTCCTACCTTAAAACGTCCACAAAATAATAAATATTGCTATTTTCAAAACGTACTGCATCTTCTAGTACCAGTTTGCGAGGCTGGAAAGCTCCATTTCCTGCTGTAATAATAACTGATTTTGAATAATGAACATCACGGTTTGTCGTTATCTTAAATGTATCATCTACTTGCTTTTCAATCTGTTCAACTGATTCTTCAAGGCAAATTGTCGGTTCAAATACCTTCATTTGCTCTTTAAAATTTCCAACTAATTTCTGAGCTCGTATTTTTGAAAAACCAGCTATATCATAAATGAATTTTTCTGGATAAAGAGCCGACAACTGTCCCCCTAGTTGAGGCTCTCCAAAATTTTCACCTTCGCTTGCCTCATTCCTCCATAAAAAGCTGTAAACAAACCAACTGGTCCACCACCAATAATGGTTTTATCATAAATCTTCTTTTCTTCTATCATTATCATTACCCCTAGTTAGAATAAACATAAAGTACTAGAGTTATTTCTTTCGTTTTTTGTTTTTAATTCTATTCAAGCTTTGATAATCTTACCTTCAAACGACTCTTCAGCTATTTTAATTGATTCAGTTGGACATCCATCAAAAGCATCTTGTAAGTCATCTTCGTATTCATCAGGTACGATGGCTGTTCCTTTATTATTATCTAAAATAACAAAAGCGATCCCCTCATCATCGTAATCAAAAATAGTTGGTGCAGTAGCTCCACATGCTCCACAGGCAATACAAGTTTCTTTATCTACAATTGTATATTTTTTCATTTTTACTTCCCTTCCTTTATATGTCTTTATATTCAACTTACGGCTTGAGAGTTGCAATGTTTTCTACACATTCTAGTTACCTGATACTGAACCTATAGATGAAATAAATGTGATGACCAAGGGTGGTCCACTTCTTCTATTAGTTTAAACTTTGCAGTGCAATTGCATGCACAAATTCGTTGATATAACTCGACCTTGTTGTCATTTCGCCCACATAACGGTTCAATTTTTCCCTTTGTTTTTCATGTTGGATATTTTTTAAACGCAAAGAGTTTAATATACCACTGTTCCGTATAGTTAACTCTTGGTTTGAGCCAGCATTTTATCAACGGTTTTGCTCATCTGATTTAGAATAAACTGAGGTGCAACACGACTCATGAACTTCAGCGCACTGCTCTGGCCCGGCAGGATCTCAAAGCGATCCTTTTCCAAACCCTTGATTGCGTACCTAACCATCTTACCGGCATCCATTGGCTTAACGCCTTTGATCTCGTAACCATCAAGAGCTTTAATTAAAGGGGTCTGAATAGTTGGAGGCGCCAATTCAAACACTTTAATATTAGTATTTTTTAGCTGCATTCGCAGTGATTGTGTAAAAGAATGAATACCGGCTTTCGTCGCACAATATACCGGCAATACCGGATAAGGAACAAATGCAAGTGCGGATGAGACATTCATAATCGCAGAGGATTTCTTCGCCTTTAAATGCGATAAGAATTGGTTCACCATGCGGATCGAACCGCTGAGGTTAATTTCAATCTCGCTACTGATATCCTCTAAATCAACCTCTTTGGTATGAAAGTTCAATTTACGCATAACCCCAGCGTTATTGATCAGAAAATTCAGTTCTGGAAATTGACTGGTTACTTTTTCAAAAAGGTCGGAAATGGCCTTTGGATCGCTTACATCACACTGAAATGTGTAAACGTATGGAAGTTTCTTTTTTGCTATATCCAACTTATACTGATCCCGCCCGGTAATAATTACGGTGTTCCCAAGCTGAACGAGCTGAGTAGCAAGCTCGAATCCAATCCCGGATGTTCCACCCGTTATAAGAATTGTGTTGGAATCCATTTTCATAAAAATCAATCCTTTCTCTATAAATGATTTATATAGTGGCTTTGCATGCTTTATTGTGCAACAAGATTTCCAAAGATCGTAAGGTTCTTGCAAATACAATGGTTTGTGATATAGGCATATCGTTCGCCGCCTTCGGTTTTGAATGTTTTTTCATGCTTCTCAGCGAACCACCAATGATTGCCGTCTTTCTCCAATAATGCATCGGATTCAATCCCCCTATGCATAATAGTGTTTACACACTCTTATTAAGCAAAGCATTTCTCAAATTTCATCAACAATTTAGGGTTCCCTTTGAGCCGCAGTTTTCTTGTCAGCAATGCCGCAGCCACATTTTTTTCCTTCGCCACGATCTTAAGCCACGTTTTGCTATCTACCGTAATCCGAATATCCGGCTTGCCGTGAAAACCGTCCCTAATCTGGAGCTTATTATCACGAATGTCGATTGTCGTTTGTCTCGTTTCATCTCCGGTGAATGCAAAATGATAGGTGCAGTTTAAACCCGACGCCTGCTTCGGCTGGAATGCATGAGGCATCAGGGTGATCAAAAGGCGGATCGTGTTCGGCCTGAGTCCATTCCCGACGCGTTTTACCGTTTTATGGGGAAAACGTTTCGCGACATACGCTTCCGCATCGGAGCCAGGGGTTACATACACCGTCTCCTCTTTTGCCTGCAACGGCTTTAATACATCATTCATGAATCCTTTACGGTCTTTCAGAAACGGCCCGATCACATCTTCACCCGCCGGACAAACCGATAAGCAATAAGCCGCTTTGTAGTTAGCCCCGAAACTCAAACTTTGCCACCAGGAAGTCGTTTCGGTTAGCGGTACTTCATTCCGGTACTCTTTGACGTTCTTGCTGTCCACGACCGTTTCCACAAAGTCGCTGAAACCGCCCATAAACTCACGATAATTGTGCGTAGCGCATGAAGAAAAATTAAATTGTCCGTCCGCACCGATCGCGCCCACAGGGCAGGCAGATACGCAAAGCTTGCATTCCAGACACGGGTTGTAGTCAATCGGCCGGTCTTCCTTGTTGATCCGGGCATCGATCATAACGGCGCCAAGCAGAATGAAGTTTCCGAATTTCGGATGAATCACGTTGCGATGGATGCCCATATGGCCTAACCCTGCCGCAACGGCAACAGGCTTGAGAGAAACGACCCAGGTCTTGCCTGGAAACTTATCCATCTCCATCGGGAAACCCATTGCTGCATTTAAAGCCCTTATCCCTCGCGCTTCCAATGCGGACACGATGTGATGGGCTGTCTCCGCTACCTTATCGCCAGTATGATGAAATTCAATATTGGCAAGGGATCGCGCTGGTGTGCGGATCGGTTCTCGATTCATTCTGGCAACGAAACTGATCATCGTCTTAGCATGCGGAAATGCGGACAGAATGTCATCACGCTGATCATCCAATTCGGAGCGTTCAATGGATATAACCCCGACATCGTCAGCTCCGGCCTCAAGACACAATTCACGTATCCACTCATAATCAACCGTTTCGTTGTCAAGAGTGGCGGATTGTGCAGATGATTCGTAGTAACGCACAACTGTGGGATGTTTTTTCATATCGGCCACTTTCATCCATCCTTTCATATTAGGTGTATATACACCTTTTTGGCGAAAAAAATTAATCTCTCCTGYAAACCTTTATAACGGTCATCGCCCATATAGTCTCGAATACGGATTTGCGCCTGTTCCCATAACGGCAGCGCACGCTTAAGAAGGTCCCGGCCRTCGGGTGTCAGAGCAATAAATCGTTTCCTRCGATCCTCCCCTTCCGTGATCGACACCCAGCCYTGTCTCTCAAGCGGCTTGAGATCCCGTGGCAATGTGGTCCGATCCATCAGAAGWAATTCGGAGAGAGATGTAATGGTGACAGACCCGGCCTGTTCAAGTGCCATYAGCAACGACAACTGTGTAGCCCGAAGCCCGACTGGTCTTAAATATTCATCATATAAACTGGTAATGAACCGGGACGCTTTTCTTAAATTCAAGCAAGCGCACTCTGCTGTATAAGCGATCGTCCCTGAAAAATCTGAAGTTGAATTATGTTCTCTCATAAATACGAGTATATACANTAGCCCGAAGCCCGACTGGTCTTAAATATTCATCATATAAACTGGTAATGAACCGGGACGCTTTTCTTAAATTCAAGCAAGCGCACTCTGCTGTATAACCGATCGTCCCTGAAAAATCTGAAGTTGAATTATGTTCTCTCATAAATACGAGTATATACACATATTGTGTCGATGTCAAATAGTGTCTACTCCCAGAGTGATGATCTGCAGACTGATTCCTCTTTCCTTAAGATCATGCGAAAGCTCGATTAACTGCTTTGTTGTCCGGCCAAGTCGATCCAATTTCCAAATGACTAATGTATCCCCGGAACGCAAATACTCCAAGCAGCGAGCTAACTCCGGTCGATCACTTTTCTTCCCGGAGACCTTTTCCTCAAAAACTAAAAAACGATCGTTATCTAGACAGTCGCTCAGTGCATTTCGTTAATAACTTTAAGATTTCACTCAACTTGTGATATGGTTCTCCGCGCTGGCTGTTACGGCAAGTTAATATTAAAGGCATCCCTACATCGGGATGCCTTTTTTTAGACTGCCACCATTTGTCTCATAAAAGTTCGACTAAGAATTATCTCGATCATTTTGGGATTTTTACCATTTGGAGTGACCATAACCTCGCAGCTTAAAAGTACTTTCTAAACAGTCTGAATTATTTCATCTAAATTGAGCAATTCACACCTAATGTCATAAAATTTTAAAGTCCTTCAGATCACTTTTCATTTAATGCTTAAAATCAAAAGCCTACAATTACCTGACCATGAAGCACTAAAATTTCCAAAATACAAATAACCTTCTGAGTCTTTGATATTATTACCCGTTAACATTCCTCTAGGTGTTAGTAGATTCGATTTGCAGAAAAACGAACACCCCGCTAGGATGAGTATGTACTGGGTTGTAGCCCTCAGAACTCACCTTAGGAGGCGTTAACATGAAGTCTAGATTAATTAAAGCTCAAAATCAACGTGTAGAACGTATTTCTACTTCCACCCTTGTCATAGGCATCGACATTGCCAAGGAGAAACATGCATGTTTTCGAACGACCATGCGGGCTTTGAGCATTTGTAAGCGGCGGAAGGCTTCTTCCTTTGGAGAGAAGGGTGTGTAGAACCCGCGTCTCACTGCATCGGCAATGACCAAAGCGTCCTTTGGGTCATTTTTTGAGGGGGAGTTATCTCTGTTTTCCTTATTGCGTTTGGTCGTCATTGGATTGACAAGGACAACTGAAACCCCTTGTTTCATTAACCAATTGGTGATATTGAACCAGTAGTGACCGGTACTTTCCATTCCCACAACGACGTCATTCAAGTTGTGCATTTTCTGTAATTTACGAATGCTGCGCTGGATGGGAAACGTCAGAAGGTATTCCATTCTGGTACACTTATGCTCCTTCATCGAAAATAATTGATTTGTCTTTTTAAAGAATTTCAAGGTGTAAATCGATATGTATTAAGTAGCTTGACAATATTTGTAATGACAGTCAATGGATTTGGAAATTTCACCCCTATGCTTTGTAAGAAGCTGAACAAAAATGCAAACATAAAAAAAGACGAAAAAACAACCAAGTCATGCAGATGTTTTTTACGGACAAGCTTGGGGATTTCATATAGCGCTATGCCTACAAAAGCGAGAATCAATAAGGTAATCAAGGGTACTCTCACTCCTTAGGATATCGTTTTTCTTTCACTGAAGCGAGGATCAGTGAAAGAAGCGGAATTATAAGCTCATACGGTAAAGAGTAATACGGAAGTGTATTGACTCCATAATCCAGCCTAAGCTCAACACCTCTCTGCAGATAAGCAATGTTACCGGCAATAATTGCGACAGGCAGAACCAATGGAAGGTACGAACGCATGTTAAACAATTGAGCTCCGACCATTACAGCACCATATAAAAATAGGGAAATTCTTATAAAAGCCATAGCTTGCAGCATACCTAATAATAGTGCCTCCATTCGAGTAAAGATATCTCCGACATTAATTAATCGGTACATATGGAAAGAAGGAATGAAGGCTATGCTTTCCACAGGGCCCAGCACCATCGTTGTCGTTAATGAAATCAGCAATAACAAACCGGAGCCAATGATAAGACCCATAAATACAGATTTTTTTAGAATTTTGACATTAGTAACTCGTCCCATAATCATTAGAAATACAATCGATTCGCCAAAATTAAGGGTTGTGATCGAAAAAGTAGAGACTAAAAAGTCCCTCATGGGTATATCCATAATCGGCAGAAGATATTTTATTTTCATTTCTTTCAGAAGTAAGAACTCGCTGATAATTATAATAACAACAATTAAAAGGAATAAAAACACAACGGATCTTGTTATGACTTCGAGCCCTTTTCGTAAAGCATAGGCAGTTATAAGTATAAAAGAGATGTATATTACAGCCTCGGGAGTATCTTTCAAGATCGTATTTACATAAATGGCACTGTTGTACCATATATTGTTACTAGCGAGATGACAAAAATACCACAAATAACATATCGAAATAAAGGAACCTAAATAACGGCCGTAAATCATCGAATTGATTTGGACTAAGTTCTTACCCGGAAATTTTTGACTCAAACTCGTAAAAATATAAATAATGATGGATCCCATCACAATTGCCACCAAAAATGCTAACCATCCATTATTTTTGGCAGGGGCTCCTGCGTTAGCCAATGCCGGATCTGATGCCAAGATGAGAGCGGCAAATAAAATGGTTAGCTGCAGGTTTGAAATCTTCCCTTTTTCAATTTTCATTATAGCGCTTCTCCTAATCAGATCGTAATGGTCTTACATTCAATCCGTGAAATCGCAGCTTGGTTTCAGTAGTTACCGTAATATCCAGCTTGGGGTACAATTGATCCCATTTCCGTTCATATAATCCCCACTTTCGACCATATTTAGCATGAAATGAGTCACCAAATGCAAAAACATCTGCATTAAGCTCTTTTCCCTTTTTTACTGCGGCTAATACATCGCTTCGGACTACATTAACCAAAGCCTTTTGTAACGAATCCCATCCCTTAGGGTTGAAAAATGGTTCCGAGCATGTCTGTTCAGTTATGTCCGCTTCAGCGGATATTTGAATAGCGACCTTCAATTGTTTTCTTGCCATGGTCGGAATTGTTTTGCTTTGTGAATTGATAATTTCCATACTAACGTTACCGCCGCCGTGAGGACAAGTGACAGTTACGATTGCCTTTCTCATTTCTCGCCCAAGTATCCATTGGAAACCGCGGGACTCCTTACTATTCAACTCGCCAACATATTTATCTTTTTTAACAACAGCCAACTCTTTCACAACAAGTAATTTTTCATTGTTTTGGGTTTCTATGCTAACAAGCGGAATGACCTGAGCAGTAGTTTTACTCGGCAATTTTTCCAGATACTGATGTATATTCATTCGAACAGCCGTAATTCGGGAATGCTGACGGTTCAAAACCTCAGCTAATTCGTGGGCGGTTACTTGTTCAAGCTCCGTTGGCACATTTAAGATCTTGGATGCCTTTCCGCGTGATATTATGATCCAAGTTGTTGGACGATTTTCCGGATTGCGGACAAAAAAATCGATATACTTATTCAGGCCATCCGATTTGACAAGCTCCTGTCCGATGATGATAATTTCGTTATGAGACCAGTATAATCTTCGATTCGATATTTGGCTGAATTTTTGGACGGCGTCAAAAATCGTTCTTCCCTTTCTATGAACGACCCAATAAGCGGGTTCTTTTGAACTTGCCCCACCACTCTCTTTACCGCCTCCTGCCATATTGCCTACTTTAATGACTTGGGCTGTAACTTGGACCTCTTTAGAGTCAGTGACCTTATCAACAGCTACACCAGATACGATGGCAAATGTATTCAATTCCCGCTTGCTCCAGCATCCAGGCAAAACTATGGTTAGAAGGATGAGCAGCATTGTCCTCCTTAGAAAACGGTTTCGAATAAGCATAAGAATATCCTCTCTCTTCATCATTCTTCATCGGGAGGCTCCGGTTTGAAGCCCGCTTTTTGACGATTTGTTTCATCCCAAGTAATCATTGTAGGACGGGTCAGCATGGTCCATAATGGCATCCGAATGATCGAATCCTTCAGACCATTAAAATTGAGAGGAGCGAATGGAGAGAAATAGGGAGTTCCAAAAGATCTTAACGAACATAAATGGACTAACACGACAAGCAATCCCCCCACTATTCCAAACCCCCCCAGAATGCTTGCTGTAAAAATCAAGAAAAAACGCAAGAGGACGGCTGCATCCGTCAATGGAGTTACTACAAAAGTGGCGATGGCTGTCACTGCAGTTACGATAACCATAGGCGCTGTGATCAATCCGGCTTCTACGGCAGCTTGTCCAACAACCAAAGCCCCTACGATGCTGATTGCTGAACCTACAGGACGAGGCAAGCGGACACCGGCTTCTCTAAGAATTTCATAGACCACGCCCATAATCAGAACTTCTACAACCGCAGGAAGAGGTTTACCTTCTCTGGAGGCGGCCATAGTTATAAGCAAGGGAGTTGGAATAAGTTCCTGATGAAAAGTAGTTAATGCTACATAAACCGCCGGACTTAAGATGCTGATAAAAAAAGCCGCTAGCCTTAACAAGCGAATAAAACTTGCATAATAAGGCCGTGAATAATAATCCTCTGCGGTTTGGAAGTTTTCAATCATTAATCTAGGAACCGTAAGCACAAAAGGAGTACCATCCACGATTATAGCTGCTCGACCCTCGAGAATTTTTGCCGCTACCACATCCGGCTTCTCCGTGTTTCCGATCGTAGAAAAAGGCGAGAATGGCGCATCCTCAATATATTGCTCAATATAGCCTGATCCCAGAATGGCATCCACAGAAATTTTCCCAAGACGATATCTGACTTCATCCAGAAGATCAGGATTCACAATATTTTTGAGATAGACGACACTAACTTTTGTTCGAGATTGTTTACCTAGAACCATGGTTTCAACTGTGAAATTTTGATTTTGAATTTTTTTTCGTAACAGCACAAGATTGGAAGCAAGGTTTTCAATAAAAGCTTCTTGCGGTCCGCGAACGCTGGATTCCGAGGTGGGCAATGAAATATCACGCTGCACGGAACCTACAGTATCGATCAAAAGCACTTCACGTGAACCATCCAAAAGTAAAACGGTATATCCCGATAATATGCTACTAACGATGCGGTGCATTGACTTTTCTTCGCGTACAATTCCTACCGTGAGTATCGTTGATTTCAGGAAACTAACGGTTTTATATTTAGAAATTTCTTGTAGATTGGGATTGCCCATTAAAGGTAATATGATGTTTTCATTGACAATCTTACTGTCAACCAATCCTGAAATATAAACAAGAACTGCCTTTAATTCCGTTTCATGACCAATCACAAGTTCACGTACGACGATATCTGTGCTATTTCCCAACATATTGACAAGTTGATTTACATTTTCTTCAAGACCGGCAAATAGATCGCCAGAATCATCGTTAGGCATATTCCCGTTACCGTGTGTATTCTCTTCTAACCCCTTGTTTTCGTGCAGCGTTTTTCGCAAAAGCAGCTGTTTCAGAAAAAAATTAAACACGACGTTCAACCCCTTTTTATAAATAGTTGGGAATAATACCTGTATTATCTCCAGTTGATCTAGATATATTCCAACAATTGTGGTGTTGACATGCGAGTTACTACGTGGTCATGACTTGCATACTCAAATCCGGAAGATCATTTGGATGCTCATCCGTCTCCGCCCCTATTACATCACTTATCTACAACTCTCGTTTGATCATAGTTTCCCATACAAAAAAAGAAAGGGCTTTTGCCCCCTCCATATCTTCGTTCATATTGTCGAATTTAACGGATTCGGATGAAGAGTCAATCGATACGCAGTAGGAGATAAACCTGTCGATGATTTGAATAACTTGGTTAGGTAGGAAACGTCGGGAATGTCAACTTTGGCGCCAGATTTCCGCCAGCATGAGGTTCGTTGAGGCCAATATCCACTTCGCTGCTTCTATCCTTTTTCTGTTCACGTATTGGATCGGAGATGTGCCGAAATGCCTTTTGAACACGCGGATAAAATAGTTGGGATGCAGATGTGCGCGTTCCGCAAGCTCGTCGATCGTCAAGTTTCGATGGTAGTTTAGATGGATGTGCTCGATGGCTCCTTGAAGCGGTTCGGACACTGCAGCGGGTTCGACGCCGACCACACCGGAAGTTGCATGCTCAACATAATATGCGATCTTCAGCATAGTCGCTTTTATCGCTTCTTTTGCTGCCATAGCGGCTTCACCCTCTTGCAGGGGTTGAAGCAATCTTGATCCTAGTTACCCGGAGCATGATAAGGCCGTTCAAAGTAATCGATCTGGACAGGAGCTTGAACATATTTGATTTCATAGACAGCCGGTTTCGGCGTTAAATCCGGAAATACAATGCCGTTCAGGCACATATCGGGCGCGCCATCGGAACGAAAGCGATTACAAACGCAAGCAGAAAAGACAAGACGCTAGAACCTTTTTGGTGTCTGCTAAAAAACAGATTATTATACATTATTTCAACTCCCACTATAAAGTAATGTTTTCTCCTGTTTTCTCGCTTATTCGCAGTATTACTACTTTGACAGTTTAAGAGGTGCTGGTGGAGAACTTCTCTAGAATCTACAGGACTTGCGCCATGAGCTGATCCAATTCTTGGTACGTTTTTTTGTTGCATGCTCTGCGCAAGATATTGTCATACACAAACACACCCTAGGAGGTAATTTCCATGACATTCTTTAAAAGATTTAGTTTAGTTATCGTTACTTGTTTCGTCTTAGGAGCGCCTATTCTTCCCTTTCAATCATTCGCTGCTCAGAATACCGAATTACTTACCCAAAAAGTTGTCATATCTCAATCGTCAAATCAGAAAACATTTATTGGAAAATCCTACAGGATTATCTTCGAAGACGGATACGTGTTTAACGCAACTTATATTGACGAAAGTCACTTGCATTGGGAAGAAATTGAAGGTCCGTTTAAAGGCCTTGCTGGTGATGAAAAAATGACTTATCGCCAATTAGCGCCAGGGTTGTTTTTTGTCAATTGGTTGGAAGAAACTGGAGTTTCTGTAAGTCAAGTCCTTGATCTTAATAAAATGATCGTTCATGCATTCATGACATACGAAAAAAATGGGAAACGTCAGGAATTATTCCATTCCGGTACACTTACGCCTCTATGATCGAGAGGTTTGTCCGCTTCAGCGGAAATTTGAATAGCGACATTGTGCATCTACAACTTTCTTAATTATATCAAATATCAGGTTTTATTCTCCATTCCTCCCTAAACAATCCTGCCAGTTACTTCAACAAACGAAAAAGGAGCTGCCGTATAGAAGCTCCTCAACTATCGTTCCCCGTTAGCTTAATCATCTATGTACTAACCGCACTAAAAATCGGTCAGGTAAATAACCCAACTGATTTATAGCTGTTATAGACAATTAATAAAGGAGTCAACGATGCAGTGTGTGGAATCCGAGGTCGAGCTTAATTGAGGAACAAATAACGTACCGATGAAGAATTTATGCTCAGGTATTTCAACTATTCT
>NZ_LMRV01000070.1 GCF_001428245.1 Paenibacillus sp. Soil522 | reverse complement strand
AATGGTGCCTCTATCCAACAAGTGGGTGACCAATTCTGTCTTGTATTCGATTGGATAGATGGCAAAAGCCTAAAACCCAGTGACATAAATGCGAGCCATTGCAAAAAAATGGGTGGTATTATTTCGTCTCTACATATGGGGGATTTTTCAGATCTTGGGATAGCAAATAATTGTTCAGAAGATCGTCGACCAACCGATTGGAACATCTATTTGAMAAAAGGACAAGAGACTAATGCCGAATGGACAAATTTATTATTAGAAAACATTGAAATGCTTAACAACTGGAATGCCATAGCAATAATCTCAGCCAAACAACTTTCTTCGGACATGGTTATCAGTCATGGCGACTTAGATCCTAAGAATGTTATGTGGGATAAAATCGATCCAATTCTTATTGATTGGGAATGTGCTGGATATAGAAACCCTAAGCAGGACTTGATTGAAACAGCTGTTTATTGGTCAGAAAATGAATCAGGCGAGATTGACAAAGACAAATTCTTAGCTTTCATAACTGGCTATAAAAGAACAGAAGAACAACTCCAAGCAAACTGGAGAATGATATTGGCGAGTGGATTTTTAGGGAAGTTGGACTGGCTAGAATATAGTCTAAAGCGGTCTTTATGGATTGATTGTAAGGAACAAGAAGAACAGAAAGCTGGGACTGAACAGGTTGCAGGAACCATAGCAGCTATTAGGCGTTATGCAGAGATGATTACTGAGATTGAAGGCTGGCTAAAAGAAATCTAAATTACTTGGTCGTTACGCTAACNTGCAGGAACCATAGCAGCTATTAGGCGTTATGCAGAGATGATTACTGAGATTGAAGGCTGGCTAAAAGAAATCTAAATTACTTGGTCGTTACGCTAACTGGGAACGATAGTTAAATAACCGCAGCGGCAGTCTTACTATCAAATCGCTTTCGGTGGAGGTACTGTAAATTAAAGAACTTATTGCGGGTTAAACCACACCCTAAACCAGCAATTTTTCGGTCCGCTCCGACTCAAAATTGGACCAACGATTATTGTCTTCAAAGAACTGAAGTTTCTCTTGGGCAACACCAATGTCCGGCATACCCGAACATACCGGTGAATAATACCGATTTTTCATTGACATAGCATCATTTGTATGGTAAAACTAGGAAAATTCCATTACATGAACTGGAGGAACGTTCGATATGATCTGACGCTTCTGACGCCGCGCACGAGGCCCTCCTAATAAGTGTTGTGTCCAAAGTTTGTTTACGAGGATCAACATTTATTCGAAGGGGAGAGGTATCTTGGAATACTTCAAAATGTTCAGACAACTGTGGTTCTACGCCGATCGAGAGCGATGGAAGGTTGCGGTCTATTTAGTTTTACATGCGATTTCATTTCTCGGCGAGTTGGGTCAACCGTATGCTTTTTCTATGATTATCAATACTTTGCAGCAGAATAACCCGTCCGTTGTAAATGAAGTTATCCATTGGGTTCTGTTTTATGTACTATGTTTCTTCACATTTGAGATTTTTCACCGCGGCGCACGTTATATTGAAATATTCGTCGCATTCCGCATCAGGAAACGTTTCGTCAACGCAATGTTCAATCGTCTCCATTCGTTACCGCTTGGTTGGCATTCAGACCATCACTCGGGATCCGTTATTGATAGAGTGAATAAAGCGGCTGACGGACTTTACAATTTCAGCCTGTCCCAGTACAACTTTGTAGGGTTTTTTATAAAGTTTTGGGGACCGTTATTTATTTTGTGGAGTATTTCTCCGGTCGTATCCTGCATTACCGTAATAAGTGGTATCGTATCGGTTATCATTACCAAGAAATTTTATAACTTGATCGTACCGGCATATCGGGCTCAGAACGAACAGTTTCATAACGTCGCGACGGCGCTTCATGATTATATCAGTAATATCAGAACCGTTATTATGCTCAGACTGGGGCAGCCGGCTAGAAGAGATATTGACGAGCGCATCAAGAAAGTGCTTCCACATCTGGTTAAAGAGCATAATATTACACAATTGAAATGCTTTATCGCCGCTTTTATCATCATGTTTCTTGAAATCGGATTGATCTTATATTACATCTACGCCCAGAAAGAAGCCGGCCATGTCATCATGATCGGTTCCGTAACGGCCATTTTCTTTTATCTGCAGCAATGCATGTCATCGTTTCAATTCTATACGTTCGATTATGAGATTGTCATCCACCAGACAACCGATTTTGAAGCTGTGAGACCGATCCTCGAGGAAAAAGTTGCGGCAAACGTTCATGAGCAGGAAGAATCCGACCTTGACAGATGGAACAAACTTGACGTTCAGTCGCTCCGCTTCTCGTATGGGTACGGAAAGCATCAGCTTACGGATGTATCGGTACGGTTGATCAACGGCCAAAGAATCGCATTCGTCGGTGAAAGCGGCGCCGGCAAGAGTACGTTGCTTCAACTGCTGCGGGGCTTGGTTCCCGTTCAAGAGGGTGCTTTGATTAAGGATGACGGCAAGGCGGTGCCGTTCTTATCGCTGGCAAGTACGACGGCATTGATCCCACAAGAACCGGAAATTTTTGAAAATACGGTGCGCTACAATATCACGATGGGAATGCCAGCTACTGAGGAAGACATTCAAACCGCGATATGGACCGCCGGCTTCAGCGATGTCGTTCATGGATTGCCTAACGGGCTCGACAGCGACATTCGGGAGAAGGGCGTCAATCTCTCCGGAGGGCAGAAGCAAAGGCTTGCTTTGGCCAGAGGGATTTTCGCCGTCAGAGACAGCAGCATCGTATTGCTTGACGAGCCGACTTCCAATGTGGATCCTGCTACCGAAACAGTTATTTTCAAAAGGCTGTTCGAGCGTTTATCCGGCAAATGCGTGGTAAGCGTTCTGCACCGATTGCATCTTGTACGGCATTTCGATTATGTGTATGTATTTAAGCAAGGGAATATCGTCGAGGAAGGTACTTTCCGTGAACTTTGCAGCGCGGACGGGGAATTTTCCCGGCTTTGGAATGAGTACTTGGCTGAAGAAGATGCATTCGGCAAGGAAGGTATAGGGTAGGCAAGACGCAACATAAAAACCGGTCGCCAAAAACGGCCGGTTATTTTGTTATGAAAGGAGAGGGGGAAGGTTGTTCAAGATTGGCGAGTTTTCGAAATTGCAGGGTATCTGTCAAAACGTTGCGATATTACGTGAACTGGGCCTCCTGAATCCGGCTTCGGTCGACGAGGTGTCCGAATACCGGAATTATGCCACGAATCAGCTGTCGTGACTGAGCTAACGGGTACGATAGTGCAATGATAACAGGCTGCTTTTAACAATCGGCAGCCTGTTCAGTTAACGGGCAGGATAGATCAATAAACTCGGATGAGGTACTACGAATATTTAGTACTATTTCCTGTTAAATCATGATGATATACTTTTTTCATTGGGATGCAGTCATAAATAAATAAATAAATAAATAAACGGAGGTCTATTCAGTAAATTCATCAAGAAAATCAGCTTTTGTTTGCTGTTACTATCATGATTGAGGTGTGCAAAATTGTTTAGAAAATTTAGTTTTTGGATACCACTTGTATCTCTATTAATCATTGTTTTTCATTTGACTGGGTTAGATGCAAAAACAGGATTTGATGACAAAGGCTTATTAGCTTACTATACTAGCCCCCCCTTCCTTTTAGTAGATCAACATTTTGCTTTTAAGCATGCTCCTCTATTTTATATTTTAACTTTATTTTTTTGGTTTCTAATTGGTTGGATTATCGATCGATTAATTAAATCTGTTAAGTCTCTCTTCAATAAATAACTCTTTTGCATTCGCAGAGAGAAAAAATGAATAATTTTTCATTCAGCTAACGGGTACGGGAGTTGAATAACACATAGATGAGCAGGTGCTGCGGTGGCCTGCTCTTTTTATAAAGCTAACGGACAGGATAGTTCCAGTTATGGTAATATAACCTAATAAGCCTACTATACAAGCATAGTCCGGAAATAGAAGAGCTGAGTTGAGAAATGGAGTGGAGTTTAGTTGAGAAGGTATATAGGTGTTTTATTTGATTTGGATGGGACCTTAATTAACAGTGAAGGGCTGGGTTCAGAAGCATATAATTACGGGGTTCAAAAAGTTTTAAATCGAGAATTAAATGAATCTGAAAAACAATACTTACTCGGAAAACCGTTTAAGGCTTTAGATGTTATATTCCCCTTCTTATCACCTTCTGAAAAAGAAAAAATAATAGAGGAAACATTAGCTTATTATAGAAAATATAATCATCAGATTAAAGAATATCCTGGTATCCGGGAAATGATAAAAATCCTTCATGAAAATGAATTTATACTAGGGATTGTTACTGCAAAATTAAGGGAAAATGCAGAAAATGAATTACGAAACACTGGGTTGCTTCCATTTTTTGAGGCAGTTTTGGCAAAGGAAGATTGTCTCGATTTTAAACCTAGTCCTGTTCCTTTACTACAATTGTCTGAAAAGCTTAATTTACAGCCAAATCTGTGTTTGTATGTTGGAGACCAGCCGACAGATATACAAGCCACACATGCCGCAAACATGACTAGCGTTGCGGCTCTTTGGGGAGAAGGTAAGCTTGAAAGACTTTCACCACTAAACCCAACATTTCTAATTAATAATCCAAACCAATTAATTGAATTATTATTAAACTACCATGAAAGAACGGATTAACTTTCATGCTCTGTGGTGCAGCATAAGAGATGCATGGATGGCTAACGGGTACGATAGTTCAATCAAAATAGGAGCAGTTCGCTGCTGCAGCTGCACCTGGTTTATTAAGCTCCCATGGAAGAACGCAATTACTTCCATAATCTGTGGTGTTGCATGAGCGGCATGAATGGCTAACGGGCAGGATTGTTAAAAGGAAGAATTTATAATAAAGACACATTTGGATTAATAAGCTAAGGGTGGGCTATCTTGTGGAGCATTTGTCACATTATCTTTACGTTCAATCTATCGCCAAAGTAACAATAAGCGAGTTAACGGATATAATTAAAGAAGGCATCTCAGAAAGTGAAATCGTTTATAAAGCCGAAGGCATCATGAGAGATAGTGGTGTCAATAGTTTTTGGTATCACGGTATAGGGGCTTTCGTTCATGTTGGAAAGAGAACAAAAATTTCTGAATCAGGTAAGGATTATAAACCTGCGGAAACATTAGTAGGTAAGAATGATATTGTGACCGTAGACCTTAGTCCTGAGATTAACAGCTATTGGGGAGACTATGCCCGAACGTTTATAGTTATTGATGGAAATGTGACTGACGAAGATGCACTTCAAAATACCAAAACTCAGTCTGCTCTAGAATTTTCACATGGAATTAAAGCAGAAAAACAACTTCATAACGTGTTCATAGAGTATGTAAAACCAGACATGACTTTTGAAGAAGTTTACTTATACATGAATGGAATTATAAAACAACTCGATTACCTTAATCTTGATTTTTCTGGTAATTTAGGACACACAATAGAATTTAATAAAAATGACAGAAAATATTTTGAGTTGGGAAACAAGATGCCACTGAGCGAAGCATCTTTTTTTACTTTTGAGCCACATATTAAGCAAATGAATGGGGAGTACGGCTTTAAAAGAGAGGATATTTATTATTTCCGTAACGGAGAATTATTGGTTTTATAAAGTTAAGATTGGACTAACGGAAAACTTTTGTGGAGGAGCTGCTGCTTTGATGCGGCTCCTTCCTGCTTTCTTCAACAACGGGGGTAGTTTACAGAAAAAAGGAAACTAGGCAATTAGTATCGAATATCTAAGAAAAACGTGAACAAAGCTCAGATCTTCAGACCTAGGATCATCTGATCCTGCCTGAATACGTCTTTGAAGGGAGAACAAGGAGTAGTATGAAATGTATTTTATTTGACTTAGACGGTACTATACAGGATAGCGAGAAATTAGCAACCGATGCTAATCGCGTGGGATTTCGCACGATATTGGGTCGGGAAGCAACAGACGATGAGCTCGAGCAGCTTGTTGGGAAACCTGTGGCAAAAGTGATTGTCACTATGTTCCCGGAAAGTGGAAATCAGATATTTGAGAAAGCAGTAGAACATTACGATACCTATTGCCACTCCATTCGGTGTTATGATGGGGTAAAGGAAATGATGAATGCCGTTAAGCTGTCAGGTTTTGCAATGGGGATCGTTTCTTCTAAACGACGTAAATACATTTTGAAAGAATTGGAAGCTAACTCCATCACGGACCTGTTTACATGTATTATCGGGCAAGAAGATACGGTTGATCACAAACCTAATGCCGCTCCGCTTTTAATGGCGGCCAAACAAATGGAGTTTGAACCTGAGCAATGCCTGTATATCGGTGATCAGCCTACGGACATTCTGGCCGCCCAAGCTGCAGGCATGAAAAGTGCTGCGGCATTATGGGGAGAAGGTAGAAAAGAGCGATTGTCTTCAGTTTCACCAGATTATTTTTTCGAAACACCTCAAATTTTTTTAGATTTCATTAAAGATGGTTAATATCTAAAGTGACCGCATGTATGTTTTTACGGGTACGATAGCGCAATAAACAGTTATGATGAAGCTGTCGGAAGAATTGGCAGCTTCTTTGGATGATCTAGAAGATCAGGGAGAAGTTCCACAGATTACTCTTGATAACAATCTGATTTATGTACTTAAGAATCCTGTTGTATACTACGAGATTGCAGTAACGCTTCAAGTACAGCCGCTACGCCGTCATCGTCATTTGTCTCCGTTATTCGTGCGGCTTTAATTTTCAGTTTATTAATAGCGTTTCCCATTGCCACCGGATACCCGCAAAGATCAAACAGCTCCAGGTCGTTGTAATCATCCCCGAAAACCATCGCTTGATCCGGATGAAGTCCTCTTCGGCTCAAAACTTGTCCCAATGCACCAGCTTTGGATACGGAAGAATTCATAATCTGAACCAGCCTGCTTCCATCTGTTAGAATTAACTTAACCCGGTGCGAGAAGCTGCTTTTCAGCTCCGTGTAAATATTCTGCACATTGGGGAACAGCAGCTTTGAAGGACATAGCCGGCTAATTTCTTCTCTGGACAGTACCGTAGGAACCGGGGCGTCTGAAGGCATGCCGAGAATATCAAAATGCTCCGAAGCCAAGGAACGATTACTGAACATGGCGTCCTGCGCCTCAAAGCAAACTAGAAGCTCACCACTTCGGGCGGTAATGGCGTCATAAAGATCAGAGACAGTTTCATGGTCAATCAGCACATGGTCCTCCGATTGGTATGAAGAGTCCACGGTATGGGCGCCATTGTAGTAAATTATGCAGCCTAATTGCAGAAGTTCTTCCGGCAGCAGCATTCGTACCGACCGTGAAGGCCTTGCAGTAGCAATAATGATTTGAATCCCATTTTTGTGACAGTCCAATACAGCCTGAAGGTTTCGCGGGGAAACCTCACGCTGGGTATTCAACAACGTTCCGTCTAAATCCAAAACAACAGATAGTATATTGTTCATGACGCCTCCCATTGAAAATTTTATCAATAATATCACAGGATACCTTCAACTGTAAATCATTAGTAACCATGGGAGGAAGTCGTTAGTAGACTTCGTGCTATTACGCTAAACCAAGGAGACTAGACACATATCAACAAAAACTAGTCCTTGGTACATATTAACAAATTATTATCTAAGTAGGATAATAAACTCAACCTTTAGTTGGGGGGGAGTGAGTGTTGGGTTTGAAGAGAATAAAAATGTTTATGGCCGCTGCGTTGGTTGGGTTTAGTCTGTTTTCGATAACCGCAGGAACGGTTTCCGCTTCTTCTGGTTTATGGCTCGACGAGAAACCGGGAGATTACAATCCGGAAGTCCGCACCTCAAAGCACCGTACCATTGGGAGAATTGGTTATTTTACGGAATATGGTCCTATAGGTGATTGGTCAAACATTAGCGGCAAGCCACTTAAGGTAACAATAAGAATTTTCCCACCACCAGGAGATTTAAAAATCCGGGCCTGGGTTTATGATGCTGGAGGCATTCTGGATTCAAATCCGAAGCCAATTTCGGACGGCGTCGCACAAGTATATAACACCATAGTCCAGCCAAATGATAGACTTGTATATTATTTAGAGGCTTATGATTACGAAGAAATTGAGGAGCTAAGAAGAAAACCTATAATAGTGGTAATTGATGCTATACCGTTAAGCTAACACAAAAATCCCCGCCAACCCGAAGCCAGCGGGGATTTCACTTTACTCGACGGATGTGATATTTGTCTTGACATCCCAGGCCACCGTTGCACCGAGCGCCTCACCGTAGGCCCGCGCCGCGACGTATGTGACGCCGTCGATCTGTTTGGAGTCTGGGAGACGATTATTAATGTTGAGTCGTCAGCAACAAAAAAGAGACTTTATATCAGACGTTGAAGTGATCTTAAATAGGCCCGTTGGCCGGTTCGGGGAGATGAAATGGAATCTCGAAAATTTTTCGAAATGAGAGATTGGAGAAGTGATCAATAATGAAAAACAAATGCTACATTGGGAAAATCGTTATTCATGAGCAGTTATACGTAACTTATTGCCCTGATAGTAATCATTTCTTAGAATTATTACACATTTCATCTTTGACTGATGTAAGAAAAGACATAGAAGAAATTTCTAAAGAACTGAGAATACCGGTATTGACAGTTTTGACCGTTCAACATTTAAGAGGGGGCTGTCTGATTTAGNGTCTTTGACTGATGTAAGAAAAGACATAGAAGAAATTTCTAAAGAACTGAGAATACCGGTATTGACAGTTTTGACCGTTCAACATTTAAGAGGGGGCTGTCTGATTTAGGATAGCCGCCGCAGTTTGGCCGTGGATTCTAGGAAAGTAAATAGGAGCAGTGCATGAAACATCTAGGGGTGTTCATTGCAGACTCACATCACTTTCCATTGCCATGACTTATAAATGTTTGAACTGTTTCATGTGCTAGGATACGCTCGATGAACGGATGAGCGATGGTTAAACGAAAATGGATTCCGAAATAATTCAATCGAACGTTACGTCATCGAAGCGAAAAGTTTTATAGAATGGCACAATCAGCTTTTGAATAAAAGTGAATTTGCTTCTTCAGCTGTTGCCGCTCGTGATCTGCATGCTTGAAAAAATATTTACTTAATGAAGCAACCTATCAGCGTGGAAAACAAAAGCCTAAACGATGCCAGAGAAAGTAGACCTGACATCGAATACCTTGAAAAACATTTACGTTGCCAGGGGCACTCCATTGATAAGCAAGGGAGATTGACCAGAAGAGGCGAAGAGATGAGAATAGATATAACCAAGTAAAGTTCTCGTGTTCTAGAGGGCTTTTTTGTTTGTTATCCCTTAAAAATAAAGCTATAAAGTTACCCATATTTCTTTTTCAAGAAATATAATACGCCTGTATTAACAAAACAATTTACAATAAATCCGGTTCCATAGTACATCATACTGACAAGTTGACCTAACCCGTCCCCATCAATAAACCACCACAAGAAAGTAGTACCATATAACAGAACCGCTAAACCAATGGATTGTAGTAATGATCGAAGAAAAGAATTTGTTTTTCTAAATCTAATCACTGCAAATAGGATGACTGAAATAAACGCTATGCCCGGTACACCATAAAATAATAAAGCTTCTAACTCGACTCTCATGGGGTTCTCCTATCTAAAGTTATTCCTCTGCCCTATTGTAATTAAAAATAATAAGAAAGAGCAGTACCAACTTCACCTAGTACCGCTCTAAAGATTTACATATTACGCCGACAAACAAGCAATATCACCCCGATCCCTAGCTAACCCATTTAGACCATAGATGTTCTTTTTGATCTTCAAACCAAATGATGGAAATGATAGAATGAGGATAGAAATTAGCAAGCATTGGATCTTGAGCTCTATCGGTCCTCGTTACTTGAAATATTTAACGAGTCTTCAACACAGGCTGCCGTATATCTGATTCGAGAGATTACCGTTCTGAGGAAAGTTATGTGCCGAATAAGAATAGTAGCCCGGGTACACATCTGTGTGCCTCCTACGGATCCACCAGAAGGAGGACGAATATGTCGAGGCAACGAAAGGTGCAAAAGTCCTTGATGCAGGAGTTAAAGAAAACCCTTCATTCTCTCACGAGGCCAAAACGCCTCCCCAAGAAAACCAAGAGTCGGAAAACTACCTCTACGAAGACGACGACTAAAACCAAGGCCGAAAGCAGCCTAGAATTGCAGAAGAAATTGGAGCAGGATTTAACCCGGAAAATGACGCAGGGTATGCAAAAGATTAAGCAGGAAATNTAAAACCAAGGCCGAAAGCAGCCTAGAATTGCAGAAGAAATTGGAGCAGGATTTAACCCGGAAAATGACGCAGGGTATGCAAAAGATTAAGCAGGAAATGGAACAAGAACTCTTGAAAAAATTGACAAGCAAGAGGGCTACAACGAATAGTGATGAAGAAGTTTCTTCCGAAGAGAAAGTACGAAAATTCTCCAAAGGCATGACTACAAAGTCATCCACTAAAACTACAAAGGGAAAATTTAAACCGGAAACGGATTGTACATTACTTAAATTACTTACATTATCCGAAAGTTTAGAACGCAGAGTAGTTGTCGGCTACGAGGTTTTAGATAATAGCAGTCAGGAGATCTGGGGCATTGACATCCATGAAGGTGCCAAATTGGGTAGGGCTAAAAAGATCTTGAATACAAAAGTAAAAAGCCGTAAAATTGGTCCGGAACGACAATACTATTTAGTGCATGTAACGGATGATGCCCTGTATTACTCTGATGAATACGCTAAAGCGGCCCTAGATCGAGGAAGACTGACAATCCGGAAATATACGCCTGAATTGGCTGACGCTATCAAGAGCGCATACGATTCAGGATACAAAAACAATAGTAAATTGCCTAAACTAGGATAATGGCCCCCGATTTTCATCCCGTCGTACGCTAAAAACACGCAGGAAGAAATTTGCCGGATAGAGCCGCGACCGCATGCTGCCCATTAAGCTAGAGGAAGAAGGAAATACTTCTATCTGTATGTGATTTTTCCTCAATTAGTTGTAGTTTTTGTTTCAACATTACTTGTTGTAAATGATCTAGAATTTCGGAACGTCTCTATAAGAGGCGTTTCTTTTTTTGGGGTATAGGCGATATGACTCCATATTGATAGTGGCAATGTGAAGCAAAACGAACTCCTGCATCCCCAAGCATCGGAAGCACAAATTATAATGCTGACTATTGAGAACCAAAATGTAAGTTTTCTGAATAAAAACCTATTTTTCTCCTCCTATTTTATTTCAATATTTCAAGATTTCTTCAATTGAACAACAATCATGACTTTATCTTTAAGTAGGCCGGCTATCTAAAGATAAGCTTAAGGTTGAATACAACTGATGGAAGTTGAAAAGTTATAGTATCCGATCCGTGCGAATGGCGAATATTTCATAAGATTGTTTATCATTAAAACCATTTATAATTAACCCCGTTAAAGAGAAGAACTAGAGGTTTTTAATAGAAATGTATGACACTGCTCCTCTATGATAGTAAAAAATATACGATCAAAGAAATAACTGATCAGTGAGAAGGTCGGCCTGATCGGCCGCAACGGCCGCGGAAAATCAACTCTGCTCCGGTTAATTTCGGGCCATGAGCAGATAGACGAGAGAATGCTAACCATTGTCTTTAATCCCATGTGTTTCCCCAACCGCATTTTTTTTGGAAAAATGGAACCAGAGTGGGAAGCGCATTGTCTAATCATCGGAGGTGAAGAGGTTGGAGGAATCCTATTGGAAACACTTGACGGTCATGGATGCTGGTCTGCTGCGCGAGCTCATGATCAAGTACGGGCAGGAAGTTTGGAACTTAGCCTATATCCTGACGAAGCGGAATGACCTGGCTGATGACATCACGCAAGAAGTGTTCTTGAGTGCCTACCGAAATATCGAGCTGTTCCGCGGCGAGTCTTCCATCAAAACATGGCTGCTGTCCATTGCGCGCAACACGTCCGTGAATTACTTGCGATCCGCGTTTATACGTAAAGTGACGCTCATGGCATGGGTCAGCAGCAAGGAGACGAGTCCGTCTGCCGAACACGAGGCGCTGGAGCAATCCTTATCCGATGATATTTGGAGAATNAAAGTGACGCTCATGGCATGGGTCAGCAGCAAGGAGACGAGTCCGTCTGCCGAACACGAGGCGCTGGAGCAATCCTTATCCGATGATATTTGGAGAATCGTCATGAAGCTGCCTCTTAAGTTTAGAGAGGTCCTCATTTTAKCCGGAAAATACGATATGTCGATGAAAGAGATCGCGGGTGTGCTCRGCGTATCGGAAGGCACGGTGAAGTCCAGATTAGCCCGTGCACGGCAGAAGGTTAAGGCTTATTGGAAGGAGGAGGGTACTGCATATGAAYGAGTTTGATCCTGAATGGMTGCAAAAATTGAAAACAACTGATCCGTTGCGGGYGAAAACCTTTACCCCYGAAAAAATGTCGGTAATCGAGAAGGCGGTCGAAAATATGAACAAACCATCGAGAGGACGCAAGCRGAAGGTATGGATTCCGGGCTTCGCGGCAGTTGTCGCGGCCGTCATCTTCGTAAGCGGCATCCTGCCAAGCGGCCCTTATACGGGATGGCTCTCGGRTCTATTCGAGAGTGAACAGAATGACGGCACTACGGCCAAACCGAATCCGACCCCTSCGGATCAGGCGGATCCGCAGCCGGAGWTCGAGCCTCAGCCGCCGGCGGAAACCGTCCCGTTGACCGGAAAACTGAAGGACCAGCTCCAATTCAGCACGGAGAGTGAGATGACTATTTCGATCCATGACGCGCAGAGCGGGAAAGACTTCGAAATTCCCGCCGATCGTGAGTATGTTATTCTGCAAAGCCTGAACGGAACCGACTTAACTGCGGCTAAAGCTTCGGAGGCTGCTTCATCCAGTTCTGAAGCGAGCGTGTTCCTCCGTTTTTCGGTRGACGGGAAAATCTATCAAATTCCTTATCGCCTGAAGACGAACACGATCGAATGGAAGGGACAATCGTTCTATGTGGACGACGGGATCATGCTGCTGATGCACGGACTGCTGTTGCCGGAAACGAAGCTCACCAAGATCGATAGGGTCTTTGAGCAGGCGCGTAAGGAGCAGGGAAATGGCCAGGTGATCGAGCAGGAAAATCGTTATGATTGGGAAAGGCTGCAGATTGACGGGAAAGACTATRCAGCTTGGGAGAAAGAACTTAAGAACAAGGCGATCGTCCGTTCCATCGCAACAACCTTNCATGACGCGCAGAGCGGGAAAGACTTCGAAATTCCCGCCGATCGTGAGTATGTTATTCTGCAAAGCCTGAACGGAACCGACTTAACTGCGGCTAAAGCTYCGGAGGCCGCTTCATCCGGTTCTGAAGCGAGCGTGTTCCTCCGTTTTTCGGTRGACGGGAAAATCTATCAAATTCCTTATCGCCTGAAGACGAACACGATCGAATGGAAGGGACAATCGTTCTATGTGGACGACGGGATCATGCTGCTGATGCACGGACTGCTGTTGCCGGAAACGAAGYTCACCAAGATCGAYAGGRTCTTTGAGCAGGCGCGTAAGGAGCAGGGAAATGGCCAGGTGATCGAGCAGGAAAATCGTTATGATTGGGAAAGGCTGCAGATTGACGGGAAAGACTATACAGCTTGGGAGAAAGAACTTAAGAACCTGCCGCTTGTCAGCGAGAAAAAATACTATAATTTTTTTACCGAGAAGATGAATAGTATCAGGCAGTACGAGCCAGGCATCATCGCGTTGAATCTGGCCATCCTTTTTGAAGATCCGAAGTATGGAACGAAAGACGGCATCCGTGTCGGACTGACCGAAGCGGAGGTTATTGGGAAGCTTGGCGTTTTTGAAGATCCGAAGTATGGAACGAAAGACGGCATCCGTGTCGGACTGACCGAAGCGGAGGTTATTGGGAAGCTTGGCGAGCCGAACAAAAAGTCGRCTACGGAGTGGAGCTATAAGGACGGCGATTATTCCAAATTTCATCTCTATTTCGAAGATGGAAAGGTCCTTTATATCGTAATCACGATGCCGTTGTAAGCGGGAACCTGGTCAGCATGGGAGTAAGCAGATTCTTTGCTCAACGGAAACGCTGAGGCTGTCGGATCGTTCGACAGCCTTGCTGCGTCAGGTTTCCTTCAAGGTATAAATTTTGATCAGGTTTCTGATAAATAATAAGCTCGAATAGAGCTCGCTGTTAGTCGAGGTGAATATGTACAGTGGCGGTGGAGATAACAACGATTAGAAGAGAAGAGCTGCTACGAAAAGCAGATGTATTAAAGCAATACGAAATCTATGGTTACCAAGTCGCTTATTACTTACTTGAAAATGAAACTCTAGCCACCAAAGCGGCCACCAAAGCGTTGATTGAGTTATTAAAAGATGAAGATTTCTTTCATCAAACCCAATCTCTTCAAAAGCAAAAAACGAAACAAGTCTTCATAAAGCAATCATTGNAAAGCGTTGATTGAGTTATTAAAAGATGAAGATTTCTTTCATCAAACCCAATCTCTTCAAAAGCAAAAAACGAAACAAGTCTTCATAAAGCAATCATTGTTGATCAAAGCTTTAGTTTTACAACAGACATCTTAAACTGAATAGACAATGACAGGTGATCGGCCATTCAACTAACGAGCAGTTTAACGGAGAGGTAACTTCTTCATGTCTTTTAGCGTCTAACCAATGGAAAGAAGAATGCTATTATGATGGAGGTTGAGCACAGTGAAAAAGCTTTTATGCATAATTGCCATAATTGGCGTGATAGGTTTTAGTTCCTCTGCCTTCGCGGCCGGAGACGTAAGCATTACGGTGAGAAATAAACAAATTCAAACCGATAGTCCACCCATTATCGTTCAGGGCAGGGTGCTGGTTCCACTTCGCGCTGTCTCTGAATCGCTTGGTGCCTCAGTAGAGTGGAATCAACAAAAAAAGACCGCAACCGTTCGCAAGTGGTCGGAGAAGATTTCGCTGACTGTCGGAAATAAGACAGCCTCGGTCGAGGATGGTCTGAACCAGCCTGGTACAATTTCATTGGATATTTCGGTCAAAATCGTCAATAATCGTGTGTATGTGCCTCTGCGATTTATATCGGAGCAGTATGGCTACAAGGTGGCTTGGGAAAATGACACAGTCTCCATCCAATCGCCGCTGGATCAGAATCAACGAGCCAAGCTCTACTCGGGTGATTTGTCAACGAGCAGACAAGTTGCAATGAAAGCAGCATATGTTGATCGCAATTACGCGTATCTGCCTTTACAAACCCTGCACCCGTACGAAGATTACAGCACGGCATTTCTGTTTCCTCAAGGAGAGGCGCTGCGGTTTTTCACTATCGAAGGTAACGAAACGGTAACATTGTTCGAATATAAGGATGATTTTCTCGTGGTGACCTGGCAGGCACATGTGGAAGAGTTAGAAGGCAACTCCATTCATAAGCTATTAGAGGATAAACTCAAGGATCGTACAGGACCGACACCAAAAATCAACAAGCCCTTTCTCTATTACTACTCTGCTCCTTTCGGAGATAGTTATACTGTGGAATCTGGCCGCATTGATGCTGATGGAAAGTATGCCCAGACAGGTTACAAAAGAACCGTGGGTGGAAGCGTGACGGATTTTTCTGGAACGATTTCTCTGATTCTGCCAGATGAGATTCGCAAGGAAATCATTAAAGTGCCGCAAAGTTAATCGCTGCCATTACGGGTACGATAGTGGGGGAGCTGCCGTGAGGACAGCTCCTTTTTGATGCTCATTGAAGTAACTGGCAGATTAACGCAACTTTGGTCCAGAGCAAGCGTCTTAAATGAAAGATTCATTTTGGGGAGGAATAACAATGAAAGCTATCAAGAGAAGTCTTTTTTATTCAATTTTGATAGGAGTTTGCATGTACCTAATAGAAACGTCTTATCATCACAAAGAAGTCCAAAAAATTATCACAGAACTCGAACAAAGTGAATTCGCTCCCATAATTGAATACTACTTTTAATTTTTACTTAATAACTGAATACCTTTGGTTGGATCTATTTATTTTTGTAGGCGTCTCATTTATTGTATTCTTATTTGCAAACCTTCTTTTTTAAAAAAACAACAATTCTCAATTGTTACAGTAAACGAAGACGAAACGCATCGAGGCCTAAAGATCAACGGCATATTAATTGAAGATAAAAGGTTACAGGATCAAGCTAACAAATACGTATTGGTCATTACGCTAACGGGTACATTAGTTCAATGAAGGACTCTATACAAACGATGAAGGAGCTGCCGCGGCAGCTCTTTTACATCTTCACAAAATAAGATATTTTGTACATATACTGATAGGCGTTAAGCTAAATGGCAGCATTGAATAAGTAAATACTGAGAATACATTGATTTTTGAGCTTCACATTTCAGAAATTCGAATATACAAATGTTTATTTACAGAAATAAATCAGACCCTTTATTAAGGGAGCAGAGAACGATGTAAAAGTGTAAAATAGGAAAAAACTTAATAGCTACTTTCTGTTTTTTCCAATTAATAAAATGATTATAATTAATCGCAGTTAGACAGATGTACCAAGGAGGGGAAATATGAAAGAACGTAATTCTACATACGATATTCGTAAAGCCACTCTGGGTTATCAAGAGGAGGTTGAGCGACTGAAAGTTCAAGCAATGATGGGGTGGCATAAAGAGTTTCGCAACTTACAATGGTATGGATTGAAGAACGGTATGAACGTATTAGAACTAGGCAGCGGTCCGGGTTTTGTTACCGAACAACTCGCCAATAACTTGCCTGATAGTGAGATTACCGCACTGGAAATTGATTCATCGTTATTAGATGAAGCTAGAAACAGGTTACACTATATCCCATCATCCAGACTGCACTTTGTACAAGAATCGGTATACGATACCGGACTACCTGACAATTCGTACGATTTTGCTGTGGCTCGGCTACTCTTTCTTCATTTACATAATCCGTTGAAAGCTGCCCAAGAGATCTATCGTATATTAAAGCCTGGCGGCAAACTGGTTATCATCGATATTGATGACGGAATATTTGGAGCGATTTATCCTGACATTATGCTGCTACCCTCTGTGTTGCGGAAACTTGCGGATTATCAAGCATCAAAAGGAGGCAATCGGTATATAGGAAGGAGCCTGCCTCGCCTCCTAGCAAGTACAGGTTATATTGATTTAGATATTGATACTGTCACACAGCATAGCGATCTTCACGGTGTTGAGGGCTTTAAGCGGCAGTTTGATATAACACGTTTTAAAGGTTTCTACCAAAAAGGAATCATCAATATAGAAGAATTCGAACAGTTAAAACAGGCATCCGAGAATATTAATGATTCCCCCGAAGCATATGCGATGATGAATTTTGTAATGGCTTACGGTAAAAAGCCGGCTCACTGGGTGAACCAACTGTCCATTAAGGTATAAGATGCAGAGGCACCAGTAGCTATAGCACGGTCAATCATAGACGCAATCACCTTTGGTGCTGAGAGTAACGCTTCTTCTCGACGTTTATAGCCATTGGTACGGTTATCAGGCGGTCAGCGTCAGCGATTGGCCATCACCCGATCCTTGATTCATAAACCGGAAATCCTCATCCTTGATAAGGCAACGTCTGCCTTAGATATGGGAACAGAACGTAATTTCCAATGTGTTTTGGACGTAAGTAGGCAGGGGTTAACAACCACCATTATCGCCCATCGATTGTCAACTATTATGAATGAAGATGTCATATTCGTCATGGACCAAGGTAGAATTGTTGAGAAGAGGAATCTTAATGGGTCTTGATTATGTATAAAGACAACTTGTAGATGTTCAATCTCAAATGTGAGGCCGTGTAGAAAAAAATGCAGAGGTGATATAGATCAATACAGCGACTGAAATTCAAATCTTAAAGATATCTAAAAACAATAAACGGGCTTCATTTACTTCGTATTTGTGGATTCTTAGTTTTTTAATGCCATATGCTGGGCTGGTTGTTGGGTTTATTTCCTTCAGCCTGTTTATAGTTGCAGTTGAATTATCGATTCCGAAATTTATCCAGTATTTTATCGACGTGTTGCTTCCAGCCAAGAATATACAAGCGTTCTTATGGTTGTTGGTTATCCTTGCAGGGCTGGTGGTTATGATGTTTATTGCGACCATATTCCGTAACCGTCTTCAACGAATTGTTCAGGAGAAAGCAGCTCGGGATTTGCAATTTTCTTTATTTGATCACTTGCGGAAGCTGGGATTTTCCTATTATGAACGGAATCCGGTAGGTGAGACGCTAACCTTGTTTAATTCGGAAGTTACAGCTGTCCAGCAAGTTTACCATCGGTATTTTCCGGGATTGGTAATCACGGGTGTCACTTTTGTCATATCAGCTATCCTCATGCTTTCTATTCATATCTCCCTTAGTTTGGTGGTGATTCCCTGCTTTATATCTTATTACTTGATTGGACCTTATTTTGAAAAACGAGCAGCTATGCTGGGACAGGAACTCCAAGTAAAGAGGACTAGGTTTAATAAAAAGATCTATGATACGGTTTCCGCATTATTGGAATTGCGAGTGTACCGCGGTAAGAACTGGGATCTGCATCAGAGTCTTGGTAGACAGAAGGAGATGCATGAAACGGTAAATAAGTTTTACTTCATGAGCTATGCAAGGGGGCTTGTTCGTCGTGTCTCCGTTCAATTAGGCGCGGTTGCTGTATTTGCGTATGGGGCTTATTTGTTAACGCAGGATGCCATAAGTACAGGTTCTTTGGTTGCGTTCATGTTTTTTTACTTTCGATTGATGCAGGATATGACCCACATTGTAACGATGACCTCTGAGCAGAAAGTGTTAATGAATCAGGTCGAAAGACTATTTGATTTTATAGGTGAAAAACCAGAAGTCGAAGAATGTAACACACCAATAAAGCTTCATTCAGTACAAGGAAATGTTTCGTTTAAACAAGTATCTTTTCATTATCAAGCACAGCCAGAACTTATTAAAAATTTTTCCTTAGATATTCAATCGGGAGAAAGAATCGCTTTGGTAGGGACAAGTGGTAATGGAAAATCTACACTATTGAAGCTGGTAGGACGTTTCTATGATCCCCAAGAAGGAGAGATCACACTTGATGGGATTTCACTACGAGAGTTATCCCTGAAGCAGATTCATGAGTCCATGGGCTTCGTCTTTCAAGAAACGTATTTATTCGGGACATCGATCCAAGAGAATATTCGCTTTGGAAATCCGAGTGCAACGAACGAAGAGGTAATTGCTGCGGCCAGAGCGGCTTATGCTCATGACTTTATTCAACAATTCCCTCAGGGGTACGAAACATTCGTCGGTGAGCGCGGAGTGAAATTGTCAGGAGGGCAGCAACAACGTATTTCCATTGCCCGCATGTTTATTAAGAATCCCCGCATTGTATTGTTGGATGAAGCCACCTCAGCGTTGGACAATGTGAGTGAATGGGAAATTCAACGGGCGCTGCACAAGCTATTCGAAGGACGGACGACGATCACTATTGCTCATCGGTTGTCTACTGTAAAGGATTTTGACCGTATTGTTGTCGTGGACAATGGTGGTATCGCCGAAGTGGGGACTTATGATGAATTGATTGAACAACGGGGGGCCCTCTACAGATTAGTGGAAGGTGAGGGGGGGAAGTCACTTGAATAACAAACAATGGATATGGATATATGCGCGCCAGGTGAAGGGACTTTTGATATTCACCACATTACTATTAGTTATAGAAATGATGGCCAATATCAGTATCATTGGCATCCAGAAGTTTATTATTGATGATGTATTTGTTAAACGTAATTTTGACCTTTTGGTACCACTGTTAGCAGGTCTCGCAGGTCTAGCGATCATATACAATGTAATACATCTTTATGCTGCGATGGTACGCAATAGGGGACAGTTTAAACTCCAACGTGTATTGGTTGAAGATATGATCCACTATCTGCACTGCATTCCGGTAGGTATCTTCCGTAATCAGCGTACAGGTAAATATGTGCATAACCTCACTCAAGATATTGATCAGGCTTCCGGGCTTGTAGCACATCAAATTCCGAATGGTATTATGGAAATAAGTGGTGCTCTGATATTGTCCGTTATTATCGGGTTCGCCAGTCCTATCCTTCTGCTGACCATATTGGGAGTCAGTGTGGTTTATATTGCTCTAGGTAAATACTTTGCACCCAGAATGAAGAAATCAGGGAAAGAAGTTGCGGAGAAACGAACAGAGCTGCTAGTCATGATTGAGGAGGGTATCGCATCCTCGCGTGAAGTCATCGCCTATCATCGTCAGGACTGGGAGAAAAACCGCTTCAGATCTAAGTTTGGTATGTATTTCACAAAAATTATGCAGCAAGTGCAATTAAATAATCAGCAAGCGTTGTTCTCGATGTCTATGCTTTGGGGTATCCGTTTAATTGTATTAGGATATGGCGGCTATATGGTCATTCAAGAGAACCTGTCCATCGGTCTGTTTGTAGTTGTATTTCAGTTCTCCTCACAGTTGTTGACTTCCTATGAACGCGTCTATAACTTTCTCGTGGGACTGGCAGGACAAATGGCTGCTGTGGAACGCGTGCGTGAAGTCATGGATGGGGAGAAAGATCATGAGGGGACTGAAATGATTAACACGAGTATCAAGAGTCTTTCAATTGACAATGTCAGCTTCAAATACGAGTCGGAAAGTGTTCCGGTTCTTCAGGGCGTACATATCAATATTCCTATTGGGAAGAAGGTCGCATTCGTTGGAACGAGTGGTGGTGGAAAATCGACGATTGCCCAATTACTAATTCGTTTCTACGAACCGGATACCGGTCTAATCAGAGTGAATGAAGAACCTTTGTCGAATATTCAACGAGATGATTGGTCACAGCGTCTATCGATCGTTTTCCAAGAGCCCTTTTTGTTCCCTGATACGATTAGAAACAACTTGTCTATGGGTCGGGAGGTTTCCGAGGAGCATATGAAAGAGATTTGCAGCAAGATGCAAATTCACGATTTTATTGAATCATTGCCAGAAGGCTATGATACGCAGGTAGGAGAACGCGGCATTCAATTATCGGGTGGCCAACGACAACGTATAGCTTTGGCACGTGCTCTCTTGGTGGACAGTGAGATTCTCATTCTCGATGAAGCCACATCTGCACTAGATTTGGAGACAGAACGACAGGTGCAACGCCATCTGGATGATTCTCGCAGAAATCTAACGACGATTGTGATCGCACATCGGCTGTCTACCATTATAGATGCTGATATAATCTATGTACTGGATGAAGGACAGGTGATTGAACAGGGTACACATCAGGAGTTATTAACAAAAGGGAGTATATATCCGAAATTGATTCGTGTGCAAAACAATCCTGTTGGTGTATAAATGGTCTAAAAGAGGAACTTTGACCATTTAATCACATCAGAAGAAGAATTTCGCGATATAATAGGTTATCCCAGTGAGTTAGTTGTAAAGTAAGCGTCAAATAGCTCTCATCTTGATGAAAAGGTGGGGGCTATTTGACGCTTACGATTAAGGAACGAAGATAATTTTTCGCCGTAAAATTAATTAATATCCAATCCTTGGGATACATAGGCCCGCTAATGGAGGTACTAAAAATGTTTATTGTAAATGTTGAGGGTGCTATCTTTTATAAAGAAAAATGGCTACTTATTAAACGAAGTGCAAAAGAAGAACATGCGGGCGGAACCCTCTCTCTTGTCGGTGGCAAAGTTGATTTTGAAGGGAACTCTTTGGATATTCTCGAAAGAACCGTTAGACGAGAAATATTTGAGGAAATTAGCATTCAAATTACGGAGAACATACGTTTCCTGTATAATTCTTCATTTGTTTTAGATGACGGACGGCAAGTAATCAACGTTGTTTTTCTTTGCGAGTATGGCAAAGGAACAGCACATAGCAAAAGTCCCGATGAAGTCGAGGAAGTATGTTGGATGACATACGATGAAATAATAAATCATCCCAATACACCACCTTGGACGAAGGAAAGCATAACAAGAGCAGAGAAACATCTGAGAGTGATTTAGAATTTTTAAACGGGAGGGTTTCTTTGAACATTTACATAGTGAGACATTGCAAAGCGGATGGACAATCACCAAGTGCAAATCTTACAGAGGAAGGTTATAAGCAAGCCAATAGACTTGCTAAATTTTTGTACGGAAAAAACATTGAAAGCATATATTCAAGCCCTTTTGTTAGGGCAATCGATTCAATCTCTCCATTAGCACAGAAACTACAGGTTAATTTAATTACAGATGATCGATTATCAGAAAGAATATTGTGTAGTGAGAATCATCCGAATTGGCGTGAAATGCTTCGTAATACTTTTAATGATCTTGAGTTGTGTTATGAAAGTGGGGAGTCAAGCATCACTGCGATGGACCGTGCCTTATCGGTCATAAAAGATGTAAGAGAAAGTGGATTAACAAATATCGTTATAGTTACCCATGGAAACTTAATGTCCTTGTTGTTTAAATATTATGACAGAAAAATCGGTTTCAAGGAATGGGAAGCGCTATCAAACCCTGATGTCTACCACTTAAAATTTGATGGCACATCATCACCAATTATACAAAGGATTTGGCGTTAATGATTACGCTCCCATGGAAGAACGCAATTACTTCCATAATCTGTGGTGTCGCGTGAGCGGCATAGATGGCGTACGGAGTTCACTGCAGCGTGTGGCAGACCTTCGCTCAACTAACTGGCAGTTAGTTAAATAAAAAGGGGATTCTCTAAAGGAATATCCCCCTCAGTTTCACAAAGACTATTCAGCAATTTTCGAATTTTATGAAACCTGTGAGAGAGGTGTTTTATTGATGAAGACTGTGTTGTTTTTAACTAGACACGGTGAAACTGAATGGAATGTAGAAGGAAAAATGCAGGGTCTTAAGGATTCTCCTTTAACCAAATTAGGCAAACGTCAAGCGAAATGGTTAAAATCATCTCTAAAGGATATTAAATTTGATGCAATTTACTCCAGCCCCAGTCCAAGAACATACCAAACTGCAGAAATAATTCGAGAAGAACGGGAAAATGAAATTATTATTTGTGATAATTTGAAGGAGATCAGCCTAGGCTCGTGGGAAGGACATAAAAAATCAGATATTGAAAATCTTTTTCCAGACGAATATCACTCCTTTTGGTATACTGCGCATTTATATAAACCCTCAAATGATGGTGAATCATTTTCTCAGTTACAAGATAGAATCATTCCAACAGTATTAGATATTATAAATAGACACAAGGGTGGTAATGTTTTAATCGTTACTCATGCAATTGCACTTAAAGTAATCATGGCCTATTTTAGAGGAGATTCACTTGAAAAATTATGGAACCCACCAACAATTCAGCCCACATCATTAAATAAGGTTGTTATTACAGATACCGAATATAACATTGAATTGTACGGGGATACTTCTCATTTCCAGACAGTCCGTAAAGCGGTTGGGGCCATAGTGTTCCAGGGGGATAACTTCTTATTAGTTCATAAATTATTGAATACTTTTGATAAGGAATCTGGGGTCTGGGATTTTCCAAAAGGCGGGGTTGAAGAAGAGGATTTAAGCCTAAAAGATGCGATTATGCGTGAATTACTTGAGGAAACAGGGACGGATAAATACATCATTAAACAAGAACTACCTGAAAAAATAACTTTTTATTTTGACGACGATATAAAGAAGAAAATTGGTTTTGAGTGCCAAGAGACTACTATGTTTTTAGTTGAGTTTGTTGGTAATCAAATTGACCTAAAGCCATGTGGAGAAGAAATAGATGAGATATTGCTAATAGATTCGGAAAACCTCCTAGATAAATTATCTCATAAAGAAACCGTTGCGTTTATCCAGAATCATTGTCAATTTTTATTGACGGGCAGGAGGGGATTAACTTTGAGCCGACCATTGCTGCCAATGCTGAGGGCCGAGGGAATTATCGTCCGTAAGGACGGATTAGCTTTCTTAGTGCAATGTGATAGTGAAGAATCATTCTATCGCTTCCCTGGTGGAGGCGTTGAATTCGGAGAAACCGCCGCTGAAGCCATCAAAAGAGAGTTGATTGAAGAATTTGATTTGCAATCAGATATTGGTGAACTTGCATGCCTCAACGAGAGCATTGTTGAGTATGATGGGAGAAAGAGACATGATTGCACTATCTTGCATTGGGGTTCAATTGATGACACGCACGTCTTGGATTCAATAAATCATAACGAGCGTGAAGGAATTAAATTAACATGGCGAACTTTCGAACAATTGAAACAAAGGCCCTTATTCCCCGAAGGAATATTGGTTTTCCTCATTGAAAGAAGGGAATCTGTCTCTCATATAGTAATTAGAAAAAATTACGATGAAGAGTAAGCATGGATCCATACAATTCCCAATGAATACTAGCAGTCTGTGATTGCACTAACGGGTACGATAGCTCCATAATGTTTCACAACGTAGGCTGCTGATGATTCTCTCGGCAGCCTGTTGTGCTAATGGACAGATTAGCAACAAAATTAAGGAGCAACATTATCCATAAATCTCCGTTTATAAGATTGAAGAGTTAAATAAGTATTATCTGGGGGGGGCAGGGTATGAGAAAGTCTTTTTTGTTTTTACTGCTAGTTCTCGCTTTAACAGCATGTTCAACTACCCATGGCTCAAATAATAAGAGTTCTTATCCAAGTTCCGTTGCGTGGAACGATTCTTTATACGGGGTTTCCTTCGGCGAAGTACCTTCAACGAAGATTGGGAAAGAAATCGGTGAAATAAAGCATTTGGTAGTTCCAATGCCAAAGAAAAATAGTGATTCGAACGAGAAACTTGGCAAGTTGTATGAAATAAAAGGAAAGGAATCTCAAGATGAACTCGCTCTTGAGGTAAATGGCACTTACTTGGAGATTCATAAAGTTGGGTCATTGAACTAACGGGTACGATAGTGGAGGAGTTTGCTATGTAGCAGCTCCTCTTTTGTTTTATTAAATTAACTGGCAGTATACTGGAGAAAATTACCTATATTGGTACCAGGGATTTACATGATAAATTAGAATTAAAACAAATAAAAGATAAAAGGTAGTAAGGTGAACATTTATGAAAATCAAG
>NZ_LMRV01000069.1 GCF_001428245.1 Paenibacillus sp. Soil522 | reverse complement strand
ATTCTTATCCCGCTCCCTCACCAATACTCTGATTAAAACACAAAAAACCCATAAGAGGGGCACTTTTTTCAAAGTGTCCTTCTTATGGGTCACAGTTCAAACTGACCACATGGGGCTGTCTATTTGCTCCGCTATAACTGCGGCGGTTACTTACGATTGATGATCGTCAAAATCTTTCGGCTGCTGCTCTTGCGTTAGGCGAGCATGGACGAGTCCGATTGCTGTACCAATGACATAAATATGAACGCTGCCGATTAGAAACCCGATGCCGACCATAAGTCCGACATTTCGATCACTGAAATGGCTTAAGTTGATAAGGCTGAGTACAACGCCAATGGCTAGAACGACCCATGCGATTGCAGTCATTGCTTTGACAAGACGCTTAACATCCGATTTTGAAGGCTGAATATGGCTGATTGTTGCGGTTTTCGAGGTCATTTTTTGAACACTCCCGATTAATTGTAAGTGTTTTCTTATCCCTACTATAACACAACTATATGCTTTTGTTCAAAGAAAATTCACTTTTTGATCATAAATCGGACAAAAATGTGCAGAGGTCATGGCATGTTATAATCTGCAGCTTCAGCAGCTTTCTTCGTAAAGAAAGCTGCTGCTTTTACTAGTCTGTCCACCAGCGCTTCAGATCTGTCCACCAAGAGCGGCGTCCATCCGCCTTCGCTCCGTCTTGACCGGCACCGCTGCCTTTATCACCGGCAGCGGCTGGTTTGCCGCATACTTCAGTCGGTTCCGTACCGCTAAGGAAGGTCTCCAGCCGTTTGTTCGGGCAGGTGCTTTCCGCAATCTTTCCGCTTGTCGGGTCAATATACACATTTACGACCCCTTCCGGGATCGGGAAGATTTTGGGCGGTACGGCGGCAAGCGCCTGCTCCGTGAAATTGGCGAAAATCGGCGCAGCGCGATAAGCCTCGGCAACGGTCAGCTTACGATCTTTGTCGTAGCCGACCCATACGGCTGCCGCCAGCTCGGGCGTATATCCGACAAGCCATGCATCCGTCGGCGTTGTGCCTGTCTTGCCCGCAACCGGCCGCTTAATAATAGAAGATACCCGGAAAGCGGTGCCCCCTTCTTCAAACACACTCTCCATCAAGCTGGTCATGACATAAGCTTCCGCAGCGGTTACAGCCTGCTCGGATATATGCTCCGCTTCATATAAGACTTGGCCCTTGCGGTCCTCGATACGGATAATCGCGATCGGTTCATAGTGGATGCCGCCGCTGGCAAACGTGCCGAAGGCGGAGGCCATTTCGAACGGACTGACCGGGAAGGTGCCGAGCGCGAGCGAAGGGACGGGCTGCATCGGACTGTCGATCCCCAGCTTCCTCGCCGTATCGATTACTTTGTCAGCGCCAACAGTCATAATCGTGTTGACTGCGTAAATATTATCCGAGCTCGCCAACGCCTGCCGCATATCAATCAGCTCGTTCAAGTACTTATCCCCATAGTTATGCGGCTCATACGTCTTGCGGCCTTCATCGTAAGTGAACACGGTCGGCTCGCTCTTGTAGCGCGTCACAGGCGACATGAAGCCGCTCTGTATGGCGGTTAAATACAAGAAAGGCTTGAAGGAGGAGCCGGGCTGACGCGTTTTGGCAAAAACACGGTTATACTGGTTTTTCTTATAGTTTCTTCCGCCCACCATCGCTTTGATATAGCCGTTGCGGGGATCAATGGCAATAAGTGCGGCTTGCTGCTCGGAGCTTTCCGGAATCCCTTTCGCAATGGCCTCTTCGGCTGTCGATTGCGCAACAGGATCAAGCGTCGTATAGATCGTTATGCCGCCCTCGTTCAGCAAATGCTCATCGATGCCAAGCTTGTCCACGGCAATATAGCGGATATAATCACGAAAATACGGCGCAAATCCCTCCTGCTCGCCAGAGCCGAGCGTCTGAAATTTCAGCACCTCCGCATATGCAGCGTCCGCCTGTCCAGACGTAATGGAGCCGCCTTCGAGCATCGCCTGCAATATCGTAAGCTGACGGTCCTTCGCGTTTTTCATATTCAAATAGGGGGAATAATATTTCGGTCCCTTCGGGATGCCGGCCAGCATGGCGCTTTCCGCTAGCGAGAGCTCGGAGGCATGCTTATTGAAGTACATCATCGCTGCGGCTTCAATGCCGTAAGAGCCATGGCCGTAATAAATCTGATTCAAATACATGCCGAGAATTTCATCCTTGGAGTAGTTCATCTCGAGCTGCACCGTATACATGGCTTCCTTTATTTTGCGCTGCCAGGTTCGCTCATGCGTCAAATAAAGATTCCGTGCAAGCTGCTGTGTGAGCGTACTCGCTCCTTGCCGCGCTGAGAAGCTCTGGACGTTCACCATAACGGCGCGCGCCATCCCCTTCATATCAAAGCCGCGATGGTCGTAGAAGCGCCGGTCCTCGATCGCCAAGGTCGCATCAATCAGATAATGCGAGATGTCCGAAAGCTGCACGGAGCGGCGGTTTTCTCCGGCATGGAACGTATCGATGACGTTGCCTTGCAGATCGACCATCTGAGACGTTTGGCTAATGGCGGCGACAGGCAAAGATTGCGTGCGCAAATAAATAAGCGTGCCCGCGGTGACGAGCACGAACAGGGCGAATGCGGCAGCAGCCCATCGCAGCCAAATTTTCATTTTCAGAACAGGGGAAAGGAACCTCTCGGTTATATTAGGAAAAGCAGGTCGGCGACGGGGCTTACCCTGCCGGTTGGAAGGATTATTCATGGAGCAGGCTCCCTTCAGCAAAGCATCACTTTTCCTTAGTATGGAAAAAGAAGGAACACCCTATTCACGGAGAGCCGTCAGTAAATTAAATTTTTGTATTTAAGGCGGGAATACGGATTATAAGTTTGATGCTGGATCCTTGCTTTAAATAGGACAGGAGGAGCAACAGACGGGCGCTTGTAAAGGTGCTCATCATAACAGAGCACCTTTTAGCTATTTATCCGGTGAGTCAACCCAATCTTATAAAAAATATAGGATACCTAATCATTTCAAAGGGAGAAGGTTAAATCATGTAGTAATTTGCCTTGACCGGTTTCTCTTGGATTCCAAATCCAAATGTATCTGAACGAAGTCCGCGCCGCAGCGTTTCAAGTGAAAGGGTATCGTTAGGCGAGATATTCCCCAAATGCACATCCGAACCAAATTTACGCAGAAGATGCACCTGTTGATGCTTCAGCGGCGCCTCCCACATTATTCGTTTCGTGTCCGGAACAAACTCGAGGATGGATTCGAGCACTTCTTCCCGGCATTCGCCATCCGCATCGAAGAGACCGACGCCAACGCCTGACTCACGGGCTTCTATCGTTACAAGCTCAGCTCCTGCTTCCCAATCCCCCTCTGCTGTTATCGCCAGAAGCGTTGCATCAATTAGCGAGCCTGACAGCTTTTTTCCATACTCTGTTACGACCCGAAGACCGCGCTTCCTGCCTTCTTGGATCAGCTCAGTTCGTTTACTGCGAGAAAGCTCGATTGTGCCATCGGACACTTCAATTCCGTTAAAACCGAGAGAGCATATCGTATCGAAAAATGCCGGGACCACATCCTGCTGAACGGCCGTCTCCAGCAGTGTACCGCCTGGCATGACCGTAATGTTGTTCCTTTTGGCCAGCTTGATCTTGTAAAGCAGCAGCTCGGTATTATACAGAGGGGCTGTTCCGAAGCCGAACTTCACACAATCGATATAATCTGCAGCTATTTCGATTAAATCCATAAATGCGTTTCTGCCGAGACCTTTATCGATGACCATCGTTTGACCTCGACCCTCGGCATGACCCGCGCCGTGATTATCGGTTTCAGGATCGGATGCTTTGCGGAGTCCGCTTGGGTCATTTAACTCTGGAGACCAAACTGCATAGGGGGAACTTTTCATCTGTATTCTCCTCAATTCCATATGTGTTTTCTGGCGTCAAAGAATGACAAGAGTATCATATGCGAATTGATCCGGGCGTGTGCCCGCAACATAACAGACCCGGGCACATGTATCGAACAGTACATTTTTCAGTTGATCTGGGGGGGTGGTTTAATCAAGAAGAATACCAAACCCAGAGCAAGCAAAGACAATGCGGATACGGATATGAAAACAATCTGATCGGATTTATCCATCATCCAACCAAATAAAGGAGGTCCGGCCGCTACGCCCAGAAATCGCAAGCTATTATAAAGGGAGGTAATCATTCCGCGTTCACTTTTCTGAACGGCGCCGGTGATCATCGTATTCAGACACGGAAGAAGCAGTCCGGTGCCGATAGAGCTGATCGTTAATAGTCCGATAAATAGGTAAATGTTTTTAAAAAAGAATATAGCAGCTGCGAGAGAAATGGTCATGGAGATTAATCCAATATTCATGAGCCAACGCATCAAAACGCCATTCTTCTTGATCAGACTCCCTGTCGTATATGAAGTGATGACCATACCAAGAAGCGGTATGGCCAAAATCATAGCTTTTCTGACGCCGTCGATGCTGTAAGGTTCCTCTTCAAGAATATTGGATAAATAAAAAAGAACGCCGAACAAAATAAAAAGACCTAATGAACCTGCAAAAAACGAAGTGATCAGCCATCGGCCCTTTTCTTTAAACAGGTCTTTAATTTTTCGTATATACGCCTTTAATTCTTGCTTTTCATTATGTTTTGGTTCTTTAATCAAAAAAAGCACGGCTAGCAGCGATAGGACGCAAAACACCGGAAAGGCGAAAAAGGAGGCGTACCATACGATTAAAGCGAGCAAGGAACCGATAATCGGACTAAGCACCTTCCCCGTCCCATTAGAAGCCTCGGTCAAGCCAAGAGCCTTGCTTTCTGTTCCTCCATCATACAAATCGCCGACAAGCGCCATGGCGATCGGTGCAGTTCCAGCGGCGGCAAGTCCTTGAATTGCCCTGGCGGCAATAATGACCGGATAGGAGCTCCATATGGCACCTAATCCGGCCAAGATCCCGCCTCCTCCATATATGATTAATGCTGGAATGATTATGACTTTTCGGCCGAAGCGATCCGATAAATAACCGATTACCGGAATGAAAATCCCGGCGGCCAAGGAGAAAATGGTTATAATCAAGCTGCTTTGAAATTTGCTGATTTCAAGCGCTCTCTGCATTTCCGGGAGTACCGGAACCAGCATCGAGTTACCAAATACGAGTACCATAGGGATGGTGGCTATCGCAATAAACTCCCAAATGCGTCCCTTTGATCCGTTATCCGATTTCGAATTCGATTTTACCTCTTTTGCAACCAGGTCCATATCACTCTTGAATGTTATGTTCAGCTTCCGGGATTTGGTCTTTTCCACAGGTACTCGCTCCTCGCCAATCTCATAAATACTCAACTATATACAAGGTGTATAAAACAAAAACATGTATTCCATAACTGTTTTACAATTTTGATTACTTTGCTCAATTATTTAATTAGTATTCAATCTTATTATTAGGGAAAATTAACTTTAAAATTCATTAATATATAGACGTTATAGGGCACTTGTAGTAGTGGTGCAATTTTACTATAATACAGGTTGAACGATTGAAGGAAAGAAGGGATTATACGACATGGAATTGTGGTATACGGAAAAACAAACAGACAGCTTCGGCATTACGGCGAAGATTACTAAAACTTATGTAAATGAACAAACGGATTTTCAACAGCTTGATATGATCGAGACGGAAGAGTTCGGAACGATGCTCGTTCTTGACGGCATGGTTATGACAACGGTGAAAGATGAGTTCGTTTACCACGAGATGGTCGCGCATCCTGTTCTTTTCACGCATCCGAATCCGGAGTATGTGCTCGTTGTGGGCGGCGGCGACGGCGGCGTTATCCGTGAAGTCATGAAGCACCCGAAAGTGAAGAAGGCTGTTCTCGTCGATATTGACGGTAAAGTTATTGAATACTCCAAAAAATATTTGCCTTCCATCGCTGGCGAGCTCGACAACCCGCGCGTTGAAGTGCTTGTGAACGACGGATTTATGCATATTCATGATCATAAAAACACATACGACGTTATTATGGTTGACTCTACAGAACCGGTTGGCCCTGCCGCAAACCTGTTTACGAAGGGCTTCTATCAAGGCATCTACGAGGCGTTGAAGGAAGACGGTATTTTCGTTGCGCAAACGGATAATCCTTGGTTCAAAGCGGATCTTATCCAAAGCGTGAACAGAGATGTGAAGGAAGTATTCCCGATCGTTCGTGTATACGGCGCGAATATTCCGACTTACCCAAGCGGTCTGTGGACGTTCACAATGGGCAGCAAAAAGCACGATCCAATTGCTGTTGATGAGACAGCTATTCCAGAAATCGATACCAAATATTACACGCCGCGTCTTCACAAAGCAGCTTTCGTGCTGCCTAAATTCGTTGAAGATCTCGTGAAATAACGAGCGGCTACGCTATAGGAGAGAGAGGACAACCCTCATGAAATTGGATCAAAAATATTCCGGCAACGTCTTCATCCTGAGCTCTGACAATTATGAAGCTTCCAAAGCGGTTATCTACGGCATGCCGATGGATTTCACGGTTAGCTTCCGTCCGGGCTCGCGTTTCGGTCCTCCCCGCATCCGCGAGGTATCGATCGGATTAGAAGAATACAGCCCTTACTTAGACCGCAGCCTCGAGGATATTGAATATTTCGACGCTGGAGATTTGCTGCTTCCATTCGGCAACGCAGCGCGCAGTCTTGAGATCATCGGTGATTTCGTTCGCGGCGTTCTGGATGATGGCAAAATCCCTGTTGGCCTCGGCGGCGAGCATCTCGTATCTTGGCCGATTTTTCAAGAGGTGCATAAGAAGTATCCTGACCTTGCGATTATCCACTTCGACGCTCATGCCGATCTGCGGGAGTCTTATGAAGGCGAGCCGTTGTCCCACTCCACGCCGCTGCGGAAGGCAGCTGGTTTGATGGGCGGACAAAACATTTACCAGTTTGGTATCCGTTCGGGCTCACGCGAGGAATGGCAGTACGCACGTGAGAACATTAATTTCCACCCGTTCGAGGTATTGGAGCCGCTGAAGAAGGTGCTTCCGGAGCTCGAAGGCCGTCCGGTTTACTTAACGATCGATATCGACGTGCTTGATCCGTCCGCAGCGCCTGGCACAGGTACAGCGGAAGCGGGCGGCATCACATCGAAGGAGCTTATCGAATCGGTTCACGCGATCGCCCGTTCCGGTGTTAACATCGTCGGCTGCGACCTTGTTGAGGTAGCGCCGGCGTATGATCCGACGGAGCAAACGCAGATCGTTGCGGCTAAGGTTATCCGTGAGATGCTGCTTGGTTTTGTGAAATAAACATAATTTAGTGTTTCATAAAAGAGCGTGTCTTGGCGAAGTCGTTCAAGATAGGCTCTTTTTTGCATGTCCGTTCTCGAACACCCTGCTGTGCTCATTTCTAAATGCGCCTTTGGCAATTTGTCGTCTTTTTCATCGTCGCCTGTCTTCAGTGCGTCATAGATGGGTTTGTTCAGCTTAAATGAAACTTTATACCAAGGCATTACCGTATAAATTACTAAATTCTATTTAATTTCGTCCGTTACTTTATTGAGTTGAGCCAAAAAGAGAAGTGAATATGTAATGAGTGATAAAGGTTGTATTAAATGCGGAGGTAAAGACGTAGTTACAAAAGAAGTAGCGATGACTGGAAGTGGACTGTCAAAAATGTTCGATATCTGAATTTCTTTTTTGGCGGATAAGTGATTAATTTCTCCACGTTGATCAATAGACGTTTTCCGCGTAATCTTAACGGAAAGCGTCTTTTTTTGAATATAAGTAAGTATAAAATCGAACCTTATATTTCCAACAAATTGTTAGCCCTTGCGGCAAACCGAGGATGCGTCTGTATGATCCGGGCCAGACTTAACTCATACTAAGTTGCAATTATTATAGCAAAAATGAACATACAGGAGGCTATCCGATGCGTATTTATTCGTTTCCGCCGGTTATCGATGAGCGTGCGCGTGTGCTTATTCTCGGGACGGCGCCGAGCGTGAAATCGCTTGAGCATAAACAATTTTACGGGCATCCTCAGAACTTTATGTGGCGAATTATATACCGTTTGTTTAATGAATCGGATGCAGATCCGGTGTATGAGAGGCGGCTCGCTTTCCTGAAGGAGCATCGCTTGGCGCTGTGGGATGTCATTGAATCCTGTGAACGGGAGGGCAGCTTAGACGTGAATATTCGCGCGGAAGTACCGCAGAAGCTGCCGGAGCTTATAGCGGAATATCCAGAGCTGCGCTGCTTTGCATTTAACGGGAGCAAAGCGTACGACACCTTCCAAAAATTTTATCGCGGGCATGAAAGCTTCCGCTACATCACGCTGCTGAAGCTGCCCTCCTCCAGTCCGATTCCTACTCCGCGCATGCGAACGCTTGAAGACCGCGTGGAGGCATGGCGGGAAATTGTGCCTTATGCATTAACTTAACCGCGCTCTAGCGTTGAAATTAAGAGGCTTCCTGTATATAGTAGTTACATAAGATTAGACTGATAACAGGAGCAAGATTATGGCTGACAACAGGAAAGTGCGAATTACTTTGGAGAGCGTGCAGGACGGAAGCTCGCACACTCACGCCTATGAGGGCGAATGGTTTCGCAAGGAACGGTCCATATTTATCCGTTACAGCGAACCGGCTGTAGAAGGCGATCCGAAAGCCGGCGAAGTCCGCACGCTTGTGAAATACCGGCAGGGCGAGCTGTCCATCGTGCGGCGGGGCGTTATTGAATCGGAGCAGCTATTCGTGCCCGGGCTTAGGCGGACTGGACATTACCGTTCGTCAATGACGTCTTTTTCGCTTGAAACGGATACGCTTATGCTGACGCTGCAGGTGCCGGAGGGTGATGTAGGGAGTGCGGAGGCTGGTTCATTGCCGTCGCAGCTGCCTTTTACACTGGAGTGGGAGTACGAGATGCACGTAGGTGATCAAATGTCGGGTCGTTTCCATATACGGCTCCATATACAGGAGGAAACTAATCAATGAGCGCAAATGTTCTGGAAAAAATGTACGATCAGGTTAAAGCGGCCATCGCCGATGCTGCGGTTGCAGCCGGTCTTGCGGCGCGGGAAGAGCTTCCCGCGTTCGTGCTGGAGGTTCCGAAGGATAAATCGCACGGTGATTTGGCAACCAACGCCGCCATGCAGCTGACAAAGCTGGCGAAGAAAAATCCCCGCCAAATCGCGGAAGCCATCGTAGCGCATTTGGATACGAAGAAGGCGTCCATTCAGTCTGCCGAAATTGCAGGTCCGGGCTTCATTAATTTCCGCATGGACAACAGCTACCTCTATCCGGTTGTGAGCGCCGCGCTAGAGGCTGGAGAAAATTATGGACGGGCAGGAGAAAGCAACGGCAAACGCGTGCAGGTAGAGTTCGTCAGCGCGAATCCTACCGGCAGCCTGCATCTCGGGCATGCCCGCGGCGCGGCGGTTGGCGATGCATTGTGCAATGTGCTTGACTACGCAGGTTATGATGTTACGCGTGAATACTATATTAACGACGCAGGAAAACAAGTAGAGAACCTGGCTGTGTCTATCGAGGCTCGTTATCGGCAGCAGCTTGGGCAAGTAGCAGAGATGCCGGAGGATGGCTATTATGGCGAGGACATCATCGGTTTCGCGAAGCTGCTCGTTGAGCAAGAGGGAGATAAGCTGCTTGAGCTTCCCGATGAAGAACGGTTTACGTTTTTCCGTCAGTTCGGCCTGGAGCGGGAGCTCGACAAAATTAAACGCGATCTCGGAAGATTCCGCGTAAGCTTCGATGTTTGGTACAGCGAAACGTCCCTCTATGAGAGCGGACAAGTTGAACAAGGCCTTGTTGCACTCAAAGCGACGGGTCATGTTTACGAGGAAGAAGGAGCGACCTGGCTGTCTACCATGACCTTTGGTGACGACAAAAACCGCGTTCTCGTGAAAAATGACGGTTCATACACTTATTTGACGCCGGATATCGCATATCACCGCGACAAATACAGCCGCGGCTTCGATCAGATGATTAATATTTGGGGCGCCGATCACCATGGTTATATCCCGCGCGTAAAGGCGGCGATGGAAGCACTTGGCAATGATCCGGAGAAGCTGACTGTGCTCATAGCACAAATGGTCAGTTTGTTCCAAAACGGCGAGAAAATGAAAATGTCGAAGCGTACGGGTAAAGCAGTTACGATGCAGGATCTGATGGATGAGGTTGGCATTGATGCGATTCGTTACTTCTTCTCCATGCGGAGCATGGATTCGCATCTCGATTTCGATATGGATCTGGCTATCTCTACCTCCAATGAAAATCCCGTGTTCTACGTCCAATATGCGCATGCGCGGATTTGCAGCATTTTTAGACAAGCAGAGGAGCAAGGTCTTGTACTGAAGTCCGTAGATGCCATTGATTTCAGCAAGCTGGTTGCGGAGAGCGAATTCGATCTTCTGCGCAAGATCGGCGAGCTGCCGCAGGAAGTAAGCGAAGCGGCGGCGCAATACGCTCCGCACCGTCTTATTCGTTACGTATACGATCTCGCATCGCAGTTCCATAGCTACTATAGAGCAGAGCGCGTCATCACAGAGGATGCCGAGCAATCGCAAGCCCGTCTGGCATTGCTCGGAGCCGTTCGCATCTCTATTGCCAATGTGCTGCGCCTAACCGGCGTTTCCGCACCTGAGCGTATGTAATTTCCTCTCATAAGAAAAGCCGTGGAGCTAAACATTATCCACGGCTTGCATCATACTCATCACGTCAAGCTCGCCGATCGTTCGGCGGGCTTTGCTGCCCCTTAGAGGCTGCACGGAGCGCTTGATAATAGACTTGATCTCGGCAGGCGTTAGTCCTGGCTTATGCGCAAGCAATAGAGCGATCGCTCCGCTGACATGCGAGGTAGCCATTGAGGTGCCGCTCATCTCGTTGTATTTGCCGCGAAGCCAGGCAGATACGATCTTGTCGCCAGGCGCATATACATCAATGTACGCACCGCGGTTACTGAACGGAGCCACGCGACGAAGCCTGGTTGTTGCGCCAACGGCTATCGTCTGCGGATAACGGGCCGGATAATCGACGGAACGCCGCTTCCCGTCGTTGCCGGATGATGCAACGATAATAACGCCCGCATTATGGGCGTTCGTGACGGCGCTTAGCAGCGCTTTGCTTCTCGTCTTCATGCCGAAGCTCATGTTAATGACGTCCATGCGGTTGCGGACACACCACTCAATTCCGAGAATAATATCGGAGACGAAGGCGCTCCCATTGTGATCGAAAGCTTTAACGGGCGAGATCAACGCGCGGGGCGCTACGCCGATCATACCTTGGAGCTGATTGGCTGCCGCAATCGTTCCGGCAATATGGGTCCCGTGACCGTTATCGTCATGCGGAAGCATGCTGCGGTTCAGCAGGTTTATACCTCTTGAGAGCGATTGGCGGAGATCGGGATGACTGAAATCAGCTCCCGTATCGATGACGCCGACCTTAACGCGGTGGCCGGTCGTCGTACTCCAAGCTTGCGGGGCTTTAATCTGGCTAACGCCCCAAGGGATACCTTTATCTACAATAATCGACTTATTCGGTGAGGCATGAACGCTAATTTTGCAATCTTTTTCAATCCATACACGTCCAGAGAACCGTTCAAGCGTTTCCTCGGCCGGCAGTTTGCAGGATATTCCGTGAATGATAGGCATTTTTCTGATGCTTACTTGAGGCGATGACGACGAAGCGGCCTGAGGCATTTGCTGAAGGAAGTATCGGTAGTCGCTCGCACGCTGAAAGCGAATGATTCGCTTTACTGTCGTTGTGTCCGTGCAAGCCATTATATCCTGCAACAAACGGATAAAAGCGGCGGTGTCCAAATTTGGCTTCCCCTCCCGACGGACCATGCTGCACTATTGTATGAACGAAATCTTCAGAACGCATGAGCCACTTGCCTTTTTTCACATAATTAGGCTTCAAACCGTGTCAAAAATCGTTTAGGGACATAGGATGAACAAAGAGTTCTCAGGGGCTCTTACGTCCAAGGTACGTTGCCTTCGTGTCATGGCCGGACGGATACAGTCAAAGCGGGAGGACTATCCTTTCGCTTTTTGCATTTAAGTCCAAGCTATGCCGGCAGCTGTACGGCCACTTGCTTTTTTGCAGGAAATAGGTTTTACTATACTGTGACTAGCGTAAACGGCGGGCGTCATCCTCTGGCTGCAACCGCAATTTGCGCAATGAACGAATACATAAATTGATTGGCATGAGAGGATGTGTACATATGAGCAGCAGCAATTTTACTTTAAAGCTGGATCCTGAACGTATGAAGGAAATGCCTATGGTCGATTTGGCATTTGAAGTGCTGAAAGCGGCTAATACACCTTACTACTATCGCGATCTAATGATGGAGATCGCTAAAATACGCGGTCTTTCCGCAGACGGTATCAACCAGTTCATCGCCCAAGTGTATACGGAAATCAACATTGATGGCCGCTTTGCTTGCGTAGGCAGCAATATGTGGGGACTGAAGCGCTGGTATCCGGTTGAACGCTCCGAAGATCCTGTAGGCAATGCGAAGCGAACACGCATCATTAACGATGACGATGATCTTGAGGATGACGATGTGTTCGCGGACGAGGAAGAGGATGCTTACGCAGAGACGGAAGAGGACTACGATGTATTCGACGAGGACCGTGAGGACTTCGAAGAGGCGGAAGAGGAAACGGAAGTCGATGAGGAAGTTGGCATTGATGACGAGGAGCTGGACGAGGAAGAAGTCGAAGGCGATTTGGAAGCTGATGACGACGATGAGTCGGATGATGAAGAAGATTTTGACGACGACGAAAAGTAGTTAGCTTAAAGTGTAGGCTCTATAAGCGACACGACAAGCGCATACTCCTGCTTACATTTTGCCGCGGGCCTCGAACAGACGGCGAAAGCCGTTTGCTCCGTAGTATGTTGCATCCTGTCAGTTTCGCTTGACAGTTGCTACAAGCGCGGAGTAAACTATCTCATGGGCTAAAGATTCGGTTAACAAATAACGCATACAAGTGTAAATGGTTGAAGCCGTCCTTTGAAGGCAAAAGACAATTTTCACGGAGAAATATAAGCTGAGTATAAGGTTCAAACTTATGCTTTCTTATATTTTTATATATGCCAAAATGGAAAAGTGCCCCGTTGCTACGGGTGTCACTTTTTTTGTTTGTAGGGAATGGGTCTGTAGGACGTATTTCCACAAACTGATGGACGGGCGGAGTGTATCTGCATCCATGTTTATCGAGTAAATGGGCAAACCTAAACATTAACAATAGGAGCTTGGAGGGTATCATCACAGTGACCAAATATATATTTGTAACCGGCGGCGTAGTGTCGTCATTGGGCAAAGGGATAACAGCAGCCTCGCTCGGTCGATTGCTGAAGAACAGAGGCCTCAAAGTAACGATTCAGAAGTTCGATCCTTATATTAACGTGGACCCGGGAACGATGAGTCCATATCAGCACGGAGAAGTATTCGTTACCGATGACGGAGCAGAAACGGATTTGGATCTTGGACACTATGAACGGTTTATCGACATCAACCTGTCGAAGAGCAACAACGTGACGTCCGGCAAAATTTATTCAAGCGTTATTACCAAAGAACGCCGCGGCGACTATTTGGGTGGAACGGTTCAAGTTATTCCGCATATTACGAACGAAATTAAAGACCGTGTATTCCGTGCGGGCAAAGAAGCTGGCTCTGATGTTGTCATTACAGAAATTGGCGGTACCGTAGGCGACATCGAGAGCTTGCCTTTCCTTGAAGCGATCCGCCAAATTAAAAGCGACATCGGACGCGATAACGTGATGTATATCCACGTTACGCTTATTCCTTACATCAAAGCGGCAGGCGAAGTGAAAACGAAGCCGACGCAGCACAGCGTCAAGGAATTGCGCAGCATCGGCATTCAGCCGAACGTGATCGTATGCCGTACGGAGCATCCGCTTGCTGAAGATTTGAAACGAAAAATCGGATTGTTTTGCGATATCGATGCGAATGCAGTCGTGGAATGCCGCGACGCTTCGACATTATACGAGGTGCCGTTGATGCTTCGCGAGGAAGGCCTTGACGAGATCGTCGTCAACCATCTGAAGCTTAAGGCGGAGCAGCCGGATATGCGCGAATGGGAAAGCCTTGTTAAGCGCGTAAAGTCCCTTCATAAAACAACCGAAATCGCGATCGTAGGGAAATATGTCGCTTTGCACGATGCATACCTTAGTATCGCAGAATCGCTTGAGCATGCCGGTATTGCCTCTGACTCCGTCGTGAAGATTCGTTGGCTGCATGCAGATGATCTTACGGAAGAGAACGCTCACGAGCAGCTGCAGGGCGTTCACGGCATTCTTGTACCTGGCGGTTTCGGTGACCGCGGTATTGAAGGCAAGATTACAGCCATCAAATACGCCCGTGAGAATAAGATTCCGTTCTTCGGTATCTGCCTGGGCATGCAGGTTGCTGTAATTGAATATGCTCGCAATGTGGTTGGACTGGCGGGTGCGAACAGCTCGGAAATTAACTCGTCCACACCGTATCCGGTTATTGATTTACTGCCGGATCAGAAGGATATTGAAGATATGGGCGGTACGATGCGCCTTGGCCTGTACCCTTGTAAGCTTAAGCCGGAAACGCTGGCTGCACGGGAATATGGCGACGAGCTCGTTTACGAGCGTCATCGTCACCGGTATGAGTTTAACAATGAGTACCGTGAAGCAATTGAAAAGGCAGGCTTGACTATTTCTGGAACATCTCCGGACGGACGTCTTGTTGAAATGGTGGAGATGGCCGACCATCCTTGGTTCTTGGCTGTACAATTCCATCCGGAATTCACGTCCAGACCAAATCGTCCGCAGCCATTGTTCCGCGGATTCGTCCAAGCTGCGCTCAACTATTCTATGTAACATAAGTCAAGTCATTTCCTTCAATGACAGATTCTATGTCAACACCTGATAAGTTTTTCTCTTTACGAGAAGGATTATATACCCACATTAGCGAATATATTAACGATTATGGAAGAGTTGGCCATTTCTGTAGGCAAGCTCGTCGCGGGGGGATTTGGAGTTGGATAAGAAGAAAGTGTTGATCGTTGATGATCAGAACGGTATTCGCGTATTGCTCATGGAAGTATTTAGCAGCGAGGGTTATAATACGTTCCAAGCATCTAATGGCAAGCTGGCTTTAGAAATCGTGAAGAACGATGCTCCCGATCTTGTGCTGCTGGATATGAAAATTCCTGGTATGGATGGTTTAGAAATATTAAAGCATGTGAAAGCGATTGACCGCAATATTAAAGTCATCATGATGACCGCATATGGTGAATTAGATATGATTAAGGAGGCGACTGATCTCGGGGCGTTAATGCATTTTACGAAGCCATTTGATATCGATGAGATGCGAATAGCGGTTAATATGCAGCTGCGGGGCGGTAATTCGACAAGTCGCTTTGCAATAGGTTCGTAATTTTGTTTACAAACGGCATCGTCGCTTGCTTGGAGACGGTGTCTTTTTTTGTATTTCCTGGAATCGGCAAAACAAGCTTTACTTTTTCAAGGTGCATTATGTTATAATGACTCAGAATGAAGCGTAATAACAGGAGTATGGAAATTAAACCGCCTCAAAACGGCAAGCGGGCTAAACACTCACTTGCTTTGGCGGTTTTTCCTTTATTCTCTTCCAATCCACGGGAGGACACATAATTAGATGGAGAAATTGATGATACGCGGTGGACGGCCGCTACACGGCACCGTTCAAATTAGCGGAGCCAAGAACAGCGCAGTTGCGCTAGTCCCTGCTGCCCTTTTAGCAGAATCAGAAGTTGTGTTAGATAATTTGCCAATTATAAGCGATGTAGCTGTATACAGTGAAATTTTGCAAGAGCTTGGCGCTGTTGTGAAGCGTGACGGCGACATGATGCGCATTGATCCCTCCGAGCTTGTCTCGAAGCCAATGCCAAACGGTAAAGTGAAATTGCTGCGCGCATCCTATTATTTGATGGGTGCCATGCTCGGCAGGTTTGGAGAAGCGACAATTGGTCTGCCTGGAGGCTGTAATTTTGAGCCGAGGCCAATCGATCAACATATTAAAGGGTTTGAAGCACTGGGTGCTACGGTAACCAATGAGCATGGATCAATCCGAATTTCAGCTAAGCAGCTGCGGGGTGCGAAAATTTATCTCGATGTATCAAGCGTTGGAGCGACTATTAACATTATGCTTGCGGCTTCCCGGGCCAAAGGGTTAACCATTATTGAAAACGCGGCAAAAGAGCCTGAAATTATAGATGTAGCTACTCTCCTAAATGCCATGGGCGCAAAAATCAAAGGTGCCGGAACTGAAACGATTCGCATTGAAGGGGTCGATCAGCTGCATGGCTGCCGCCATTCCATCATTCCCGATCGAATCCAAGCTGGTACGTATATGATTGCAGCTGCTGCAACTCGCGGCGATGTCCTTATTGATAATGTTATTCCGAAGCACTTGGAAGCAATGACGGCCAAGCTTGAGGAGATGGGTGTTCAAGTAATAGAGATGGATGAGTCCATCCGGATTATCGGAGCGCCTAGCTATTCGTCAATCGATGTGAAAGCACTCGTTTACCCAGGTTTTCCAACGGATCTCCAATCGCCGATGACGACCTTGCTCACACAAGCGAATGGGGTCAGCATTTTAACCGATTACGTTTATGGAACCAGATTCAAGCATGTTCCTGAGCTCACCCGCATGGGAGCTGACATTCGCGTGGAGGGCCGTTCGGCTGTTATCGAGGGCGGTAAGCTCAATGCTGCTAAAGTGAAGGCTGCTGATTTGCGCGCGGGCGCTGCGCTTGTTGTAGCTGCACTGACCGTTGACGATGGCGTTACCGAAATATCGGGCGTCGAATATATTGACCGGGGTTATGATAACTTAGTAGAGAATTTATGCCGATTGGGTGCGGAAGTTTGGCGTGAAACAGAAGCCGAATCTTAAGAGGCAAAACGATGCAGACGCTGTGGAATAGACGGCGTCTAATTCGGCAATGATAGATAATCAGGCATATGATTTTACTAGATATACAAAATCATAATGAAAATTGAATAAAGTGGTGAGAACATGACAGACCTTCAGATCGCCGATCTAGAAGAGTTGAAATTGACTGAACTTTACAAATTAGCGAAGCAATTTCAGGTTCCGTATTACGGAACGCTTAAGAAGAAGGAATTAATTTTTGCTATCCTACGTGCGCAGGCAGAGAAAAGCGGCCTTATGTTCATGGAGGGCGTACTCGATATTTTGTCAGAGGGCTTCGGATTTTTACGGCCTATTAACTATTTACCGAGCAAGGAAGATATTTATATCTCAGCATCGCAAATTCGCAGATTTGATTTAAGGAGCGGCGACCTCGTATCCGGTAAATGCCGTCCGCCGAAAGAGAATGAACGTTACTTTGGCTTGCTGCAGGTAAATGCCGTTAACGGCGAGAACCCTGAGACAGCATCCGAACGACTGCATTTTCCTGCGCTTACTCCTCTTTATCCAGAAAAAAAACTAGTGCTTGAGACGACAAAATCGAAGCTTTCCACGCGCATGATGGACTTGCTCGCACCTGTAGGACTCGGACAGCGCGGTCTAATCGTAGCCCCTCCGAAGACGGGTAAAACACTGCTTCTCAAAGAGATTGCCCACAGTATTTCAGAAAACCGTCCCGATATCAAATTATTCGTTCTGCTCATCGATGAGCGTCCCGAGGAAGTTACCGATATGCAGCGCTCGGTCAAAGGCGAGGTTATTGCCTCGACATTCGACGAGCTGCCTGAAAATCATATTAAAGTAGCTGAGCTTGTGCTTGAACGGGCGCTGCGCCTTGTTGAACACAAGAAGGATGTTGTGATCCTGATGGACAGTATCACTAGACTTGCCAGAGCGTATAACTTGGTTATTCCTCCATCTGGACGAACGCTTAGCGGCGGTATTGATCCGGCTGCGTTCCATCGTCCGAAACGGTTTTTTGGTTCGGCTCGTAACGTCGAAGAAGGCGGAAGCTTGACTATACTGGCGACTGCGCTGATCGAAACGGGCTCACGTATGGATGATATTATTTATGAAGAATTTAAAGGTACCGGCAATATGGAGCTTCATCTGGACCGCAAGCTGTCCGAGCGTCGTATTTTCCCTGCTCTTGATATGCGCAGATCAGGTACGAGACGTGAAGAGATGCTGTTGACGAAAGAAGAGCTGGATAAAGTATGGGCCATCCGCAGAGGAATGACGGACACTCCTGATTATGTCGATAATTTCTTGAAAAAACTAAAGGACAGCGAGAACAACGAACAATTCCTCATGTCTCTTGATACGACAGTAGAAGCCAAACAACCGGAGCGGTCCGGTATCAAAAGCAGTGCTGCCACGTCCAGCAGGCGGCCTACGCCTAGAACTACGCACGGATCGTAAGACCGCAGGAAGGAGAACAACATGAATCTCGTATATGCGGATGAACAAGGAAATGTATTTGACCATCCAGACTTTGTGGCCCTGGGAAGAAGCGGCGATATGATCGTCGAAATTATGGAGGAGGAATTGGTTCCTCTTCCTCATGGAGCAACGCTGGTCAGCCTGCCCTTCACCAGGCCGATTGGGCTTAATCCGGATACAGGCGAAATGCAGGTGCTGCCAGGCAACGTCCAAGCGGTTGGCGCTTTGCTGCCGCAAGGCTTTACCCGTCTATGCCTGCCTGGCTATGTGAAAGCGGATAAGAACGAGAAGCTTCCTTTATTCGGTTATACGGCAGTCGTATGGAAAGATGGAAGCTTCTACGTAACAGCAGAGCAGTGCGATGATCCGGAGAGATGGGATCCGCTCAATTGCAACCGTGGCGAGCTTGGTATACAGGTTGAGCGTCTGCTTGCCAAATACCCGGAAAACCGTTTATACAAGCATTTGTCCAATTGTGCTTTAGGCTATGAGTGCTTGACCTCATCCAACACGTTTCTAGGTCGCTGGGAAGGTGCGGTTCCCGTATCCTACTCCTGCAACGCCGGCTGCTTCGGCTGTATTTCCGAGCAACCGGATGATAGCGGCTTTATTGCGCCGCAAACTCGGATGAACTTTAAGCCGACTGTCGATGAGGTTGTTGAAATTATGCTGGAGCATTTACGCGAGCCGGAATCGATCATTAGTTTCGGACAAGGATGTGAAGGCGAGCCTTCAACGCAAGCCAAAATTATCGTTGAGGCGATGCAGCGGGTCCGCAGTCAAACCTCACTTGGTTATATTAACATTAACACCAACGCAGGGCTGACTGATTACATGCGCGCTATCGTCGATGCCGGTCTTAATCTTATGCGCGTCAGTACGATCAGTGCGCTTGACGAACATTATAACGCCTATTACAAGCCACGTGGATATACGTTGAAAAATGTTGAGAAGTCGCTTAAGTATGCATCGGATAAAGGTGTATATACCTCCATTAATTATTTGATTTTCCCAGGGGTTACGGACCGTGAAGAAGAAATTGAAGCGATGATCGGATTCGTGAAGCGCACGGGATTGAAGCTGATTCAAATGCGAAACCTGAATATCGATCCTGAAAGCTATTTGGCAATTATTCCGAAGGCACAGGGTGATATTTATGGCATGAAGCAAATGCTGGAGATTTTCCGTGAAGAGCTTCCGGATGTTGTAATTGGCTCGTATACGCATGTTCCACCATCAGCGTTGCTTCGATAAGTGCCAATTAAACGGTAATTTCAGCTAAAATTAACATATGAGCGATTATTCATTGCAACTGCAAAACAGTTCATGCTATAATCCGGTATGTGTGATTTAACTCTGGGTCCGCATGCGATTCAGGGCAGAAAGAGGTGAACGAGATGAAACAAGCTATTCATCCGACATACCACATCATTACAGCAACTTGCGCTTGTGGAAATTCCTTCGAGACTGGTTCGATTAAACCGAGCCTTCGCGTAGAGGTTTGTTCCCAATGCCACCCATTCTACACGGGTAAGCAAAAGTTCCTGGATGCTGGCGGCCGCGTCGATCGTTTCAAGAAGAAATACGGCATTTAATCCTACAAATCGTTCTGCCTTTATTTGGCAGAATACAAGAGCCTCCCTCAGCCATCCTATTGGATAGAAGGGAGGTTTTTTGATTGGATAAGAAACCATTCGATTCGAATAAGCGATGGGGTTATATGCGGTTTATTGCCGCGGCGGTATGCGTAGCGGCGTTATCCTTAACGCTTTTTGGCTGTGGAAACAACGAGCAGGACAAGCTGAAAACTTACGGTCATGACGGGTATATGGGGTATTCCAACAGCAATCCAAACTTGCCTAACCGTCATCAGTACCTCAATTATAATGCGGACGGCAATTTTGTTGAACAAGTGCTGGAGCCCATTGCCGAAATTGAGCGTACGCAGGTATATTTCAACGGCACTGATCTGCATGTGAATATAAAAGTCAATAAAGCGTTATCCGATGGGCAACTTGAGCGGCTGCGGGCGAAAGCGCAGTCGATCGTTCAGTACAATATGCCAAGGTACAACGTTCATGTAGAAGTGAAGAGATAAACGGGAACACGAACCTTCCAATTGCACCCATGTGTTGCGCTTTAGGATGGAATCGGCTATACTTATTTTTACCGTGCTAGACGGGGAGGTAGCGGTGCCCTGTAACTCGCAATCCGCTGTAGCGAGGTTGAATTCCTGCTTGAGGTTATGCTGATGTAGGGTCTGGCACTTGCGAGCAGTGTTGACAGTTGGGTCCTCCGCAATGGACGTTTGTGAACCCGGTCAGGTCCGGAAGGAAGCAGCCGTAAGCAAATTAGTTCATGTGCCGGGGGAGTGCCTGACTCGAGCTGTAGTGCAAGGATGCCGCCTGGGTCGCATTTATCAGGAGCAGGTGCATGGTCTTGAATTTTTTTCTGAAATATAGCCAATAACAAAAGTAGCACTTGTGAACGCTGTTCGATGTTTTTGTCGGAAAGTGGATGCAGGTGTTTTTGTTTTTTAAGGGGATAAGACAGGTAAAAGAAAGTTTTGATTGCTACACAGTTGTTGTATAATAGAGGAATAGCAATTATTTTTTGCAATGAAAAGGCAACTTGAAAGGAAAGGTCTGCGTGTCACATATCGCTTTATACCGTGCCTGGCGTCCGCAGACGTTTCAGGACATGGTTGGACAACAGCATATTATCCAAACGCTGCAAAATTCAATTCGCGAGCAGCGCGTGTCGCATGCGTATCTTTTTAATGGACCGCGAGGAACCGGGAAGACCAGTGCTGCGAAAATTTTGGCGAAAGCGGTTAACTGTGAACGTGGTCCGGCTGAAGAGCCCTGTAATGAATGCGATGCTTGCATAGGGATTACTGCGGGACATATTATGGATGTGATCGAGATTGATGCTGCATCAAACCGCGGTATCGATGAAATTCGTGATATTCGTGATAAAGTGCGATATGCACCTTCAGAAGTGCGGTTCAAAGTTTATATCATAGATGAAGTACATATGCTTACGGCCGAGGCGTTCAATGCCTTGCTTAAGACACTGGAGGAGCCGCCGGGGCATGTGATCTTTATTTTGGCGACAACCGAACCGCATAAGCTGCCTGCAACGATTATCTCACGCTGTCAGCGCTTTGATTTCAGGCAGGTATCGCTTGATGAGCAAACCGAGCATTTGTTAAAGATTTGCCGTGAAGAAGATATACAGGCAGACGAGGATGCGCTTGCTTACATCGCAAGGCTTTCGGAAGGCGGTATGCGCGATGCGATTAGCTTGCTCGAGCAGGTTTCCGCTTTTGCAGCAGACCGCATTACGCTTGATGCAGCGGTGGATGTGACCGGCGGCATGGCTGCTGATCATTTCTATCAGCTGGCTGAGGCTGTTAAAGATCGTAATGTGGCGGCGGTTATGCCGCTCGTAGAGAGCTTGATGCAGGCCGGCAAGAGTGCGGACAAATGTATGGAAAATCTGATATATTATTTCCGAGACTTGCTGGTTATGAAGCTTGCTCCGCAGGGCGGTGCCGTAACGGAACGCATTGTTGATCCAGAACGCTTCAAAGCGATGTCCGAAGCATTCACACCCGAACGGCTGTTCGCTATGATCGATACGCTGAACCGTTATCAAGTAGAGCTGAAGCATGCGTCACAGCCTCAAACGTTGTTTGAGGTGGCGCTAATGAAGCTCTGCACGCTTAGTGACGAGCAATCTTCAGGCGGAGGAGCGGCAGCTGGCTCTACTGTGTCAGCTACAACCGGCGCGCAGTCAGCTGAAATGAGCCGATTGCGGCAGCAGGTTGAAGCGCTGGAGCGCAAGCTTGAGCAAGCGCTGCAGAATGGAATGGCTGCCGGAGCTAATTCGTCCTCGGCTGATAGTGCGGGCAGCAAGCAAGCCGCACGCACCAATGCTGTTCGCAGCTCATTTGGCGGCTCAGGCGGGATAGCACGGTCGTCTGTTAAGCTCGATCCATACTTAGCAGCGGCAGGCAGTACTGAATTCAATCAATTCCGCATGAAATGGAATGACGTGCTTCAAGGCGTGAAGGAAGCCAAAATAACGGTCCACGCTTGGTTGAAGGACGGGGAGCCGGTCGCTTCCGCTGACGATGCCATTCTTGTCGCTTTCAAAAATACAATGCATCGTGAAACGACAGAGAAGCCAGCCAATCGTGAAATTATTGAGAAAGTTATGCAGCATGTCCTTGGCGGCCCGTATCGGATTGTGACGGTCATGTTGAAGGACTGGCAGGCTGCAGCACAAGGCGCTAGCGCTCAGAAGAGCGAGACGCTTCAGTTGGAGCCCGAGGCTGATAACGCCCCGCAAACCTCAAGCAGGCCCATGTGGGTGGAAGAAGCCGTTAAGCTTTTTGGCGAAGATTTGGTAGTTATAAAGGATAACAATTAAATTCTATGATGAGGTGATTTTCAATGAACAATATGAACCAAATGATGAAACAAGTGAAGAAAATGCAGGATCAAATGATGAAGGCGCAAGAAGAGCTCGAAACAAAGACGGTAGAAGGAACTGCAGGCGGCGGTGTTGTGACCGTTACGGCGAGCGGTCATAAGAAGCTGCTAAACATTACGATTAAGCCTGAAGCGGTAGATCCAGAGGATGTAGAAATGCTGCAGGATCTCGTACTTACCGCAGTTAACGATGCGCTTGCAAAGGTAGATGAGCTGGCGAATAAGGATATGGGCAAATTTACCGGCGGAATGAAAATTCCGGGATTGTTCTAAGAAGCAACCGCGTGCTTCCGTTTGAAAGGAGCTGTACCCTGTTTTGTATTATCCCGAACCGATAGCGAAATTAATTGATGCTTTTACGCGATTACCGGGTATTGGGCCCAAAACGGCCGCCCGTCTGGCGTTCCATGTGCTTCGAATGAAAGAAGACGACGTCATTGATTTTGCGAAGGCGCTAGTAAGCGTTAAGCGCAATTTGTTCTATTGCTCGGTTTGCTGCAACATTACCGATACCGATCCGTGCAGAATATGCCAGGATAAGTCTCGCGACAATTCTGTTATTTGTGTCGTACAAGAATCAAGGGACCTTGTAGCTCTTGAGCGGATGAAGGATTTTCAAGGACAATACCACGTTCTGCACGGTGCGATCTCTCCCATGGAGGGTATCGGTCCAGATGAAATTCGAATTACTGAGCTATTGCGGCGGCTAAGTGATGAACGGATTCAGGAGCTCATATTAGCGACTAACCCGAACATAGAAGGTGAAGCAACAGCAATGTATTTATCGAGGCTCATTAAGCCGTTTGGTATTCGAATTACGCGAATCGCGCATGGATTGCCTGTAGGCGGCGATCTTGAATATGCTGACGAGGTAACACTCTCGAAAGCATTAGAAGGTCGACGGGAAATAAATTAGCGTTAAGCTCTATGAAAAAGCGGCAGGTCGAGCATTCACTCGATCTGCCGCTTTTTGTCGTTTCTAATGAGGATGCACACATCAAGATCTCGTTCTATTCCAATGTCCAAGCCTATACATATAGTAGAGAACAGTAAGTAGTCAGGACGAGCGGAGGGATTCGTTTGATGAATAAGAAACAGGCGGACTTGGAAAAAGAGGTGCAGCAAATGGATGATATTCGAATGGAAATAGTTGAAGCGCATCAGCAGTGGGTGAACGCGAACCGTTATTTTGATTATGCTATCGGCAAGGATCAAATCGATTACGCGATTTATTGCATCATAACAGCAGAGAAGAGATATGAGATGCTGCTACGCGTGGCAAAACGCATAAGCGGCAAATGGCCAGCTTGGAGAGGAGTGATGAAATGAAAGCAGTGTGGTTATCTATGTTTATTGCATCGTCGGTATTATTGGCTGCTATACTATTAAGGAACAAGCTTTCTTGGGGCTGGCTTCGCGGATTTGCGCTTCACCTCGTTCTGGCAGCGGGGTTATTGTACTTGTTGAACTATTTAGAACTGGTTCCAGGCATATACATCCCGCTGAATCCCATCACGATCGGAACTGTGCTTACTTTAGGCATTCCCGGCGTAGCCCTGATAGTGGGCCTTCAATGGGTCGTTGTATAGAGTTATGAAAAAAATGTTTAGGCAAAAGGTTGACGCGAGAAACAATAATATGCTACATTAGTTCTCGCGCCAAGAGTAAGTGAACAAGCTTAAAAAAAGAAATAAAAAAAACACTTGCATTAACCTGGGCGTCTGTGATATATTATAAAAGTCGCCGATACGAAATAAGCGGTCGACACGAAAGAAAAGATTGCTCTTTGAAAACTGAACAACGAGTAATAACTGCCTCGCAAATCCTTCGGGATAAGCGAAAAAAGCGATAAAAAAGTAATGAGCAAGTCAAACACCAATTTGGAGAGTTTGATCCTGGCTCAGGACGAACGCTGGCGGCGTGCCTAATACATGCAAGTCGAGCGGATCTTGTCAAACACCAATTTGGAGAGTTTGATCCTGGCTCAGGACGAACGCTGGCGGCGTGCCTAATACATGCAAGTCGAGCGGATCTTGTCCTTCGGGACAAGATTAGCGGCGGACGGGTGAGTAACACGTGGGTAACCTGCCTGTAAGACTGGGATAACATTCGGAAACGRATGCTAATACCGGATACGCGGTTTGGTCGCATGACCGGAYCGGGAAAGATGGAGCAATCTATCACTTACAGATGGACCCGCGGCGCATTAGCTAGTTGGTGAGGTAACGGCTCACCAAGGCGACGATGCGTAGCCGACCTGAGAGGGTGATCGGCCACACTGGGACTGAGACACGGCCCAGACTCCTACGGGAGGCAGCAGTAGGGAATCTTCCGCAATG
>NZ_LMRV01000068.1 GCF_001428245.1 Paenibacillus sp. Soil522 | reverse complement strand
TTGTTTTGCCATAAAAAATATCCCCTCCAAGTTCACTCTTTCCTTCATGATAACATGAGGTTTTTTTAGAGTGTCTACTTAAAGGGGATAATACCAATTTTTGTGTTTTGACTGGGTTTTTGTTTGTCAGTCTATAACTTTATTTTCTTTGGACAACAGTATTACTTCGACTTTTTCTTATCTGCGGATTTCCCCTGTTTCTTAGGGTCGTTTGATGGCGTCGCGGCACGTTGTGAATCGTTGGCACTGTTGATTTGAGTCATTTCATTGCTCCTTTCAAGTGGATTCCAGTTAATTATTCACCGATCAGAAAGGAACTATTACAACGTTTATTTAAGTACATGGATATACTAAGTTAAAATTGCCTAATGGATGTGAATACTAATGGGTACCTTATCCTTAATTTTCGGAATTATTTGTATGCTCTTTTCGATATTAATTTACGCCCGTTATATTAAGAAAGCTGGTTCTGTTAAGAAAGGATGGATGGTGGTTTTAGATTTTTTTACAGATCCTTTTACAGGTTTAACAGCTTTATTTTACTTGGGAGCTCTACTTTTGTTATATGGGGCTAGTGTACTAGCCGGTGTATTATAACGCTTTTTATAATTCAACTAACGGGTACAAGAGCTTAATCGAGAAGGCAGCCAGTTTTAAGTGCTGCCTTTCCCCGTTAACTGGAGGAAAACGCAGCGACAACATGGTAATGTATCGGTATATAGGAGATAAATAAATTTATCAAAAGAGGGTGCTGTTGTGGCAAGTAAGACTGTCCTTAAATTAGCATTAGATTCACTAAAAGAACGGTTGGAACGAAATGACAATGCTATTGAAATTTATTTAGGAAACGGAACCACATCAAAAGTAACATGCCGATTTAATAATCCATTAACAGATCAAGAATTAGAAAATTTTATAGAACAATATGATTTAGTTTTACCAATTGACTACCGTAGGTTTTTGCTGATGCACGATGGGGCTAAGCTATTCTTTGACCCATATTATGGTGGAGAATTTGAGTTGTTTAATATTGAAACTATAATAGATATTTTAAACAATAGAGACTTCCCTGAAAATTGGTTAATAGTTGGCTATCATTACGGTCAAGATTTAGTCATTGATATGGACCGTGTGATTGAAGACAGAAAGGACTACTTACTTTACAGGGATTCATGTTCACCAGCCGATGAAGCACATGATATTGGAATGAACTTTGAAATATGGCTTGAACGTTGCATACAAAGCCAAAGAGCGGCTTTTTGGGAATGGGACAAGTTTAATGTTGATTCATATTACAAGACACGCGGACTTAAATATGAATAGTTAAATTCCAAATTATTATTGTTTTATGTTATTAAACTCCCTCGGTACCCGAGGGAGTTTAATAACACAGCAGCAGTCTAGGACTCTATTTTCTCGTTAGAGTAACATTTTCCATTTGCACTTCGTCTGTAAGCTCGAGAGGAGAGGATATGATGATATCCAACCTGATACTTATTCTCGCTGCCGCCGCCGTCATTACTGCCACCGTCGGCTGCTCGAAGGGCAATTCCGGAGAAGCCACTGATAATATTGGACAAAATCAAACCGCGAATCAGGATACAGGTCAGCAAAATAAGGATGGACAAATTGGAAATAACGGAATGGAGCCTGCAAACGACGGGGCCGCCAAAAGCCCTTTGGCTGAACAACCCGCTGACGACACGGCGGGTAGCGAATCACTCTTCGTCGATATTCCCGTGCATGACGGCATAAGCGAAATCAAAATGACGATAGATGGAAAGGAAGTCACCGCCAGGTTTGAAAGCTTGGCCCCTTTTGAGCCATTCGGTCTCTACGTGCCGTCCGTGCTGGAGCGTTACGATATGGAGGATGGCGTTGAATTCGAATACGATACTCGAAATCTGATAACGATTGGCCCATTCAGCCAATTCGCCGTTAAAGAAGCCGATCTGAAGAAAACGTACGAAGCGCTTGTACCGTTTGCGGAATACATTGGCTCACAGCCGGAAGGCGGCGATAATCCCGCCATTTTAACCGATTTTTTTGCCTTCGAGCATGAGGGGACCCGATACGGAATCCGCTTCCGATACGGAAAGGACGACGCCGCAACGGCTGTACCGCGTTTTCTGGAGACGATTCGCACCTTAAAGCTCGTGACGGAAACGAAATAAGATTGAACAGAACTAATAAAATGAATAATTACGGGAAACTATAGCATAATTATCAGGATGATGCTGTCGACATGGAACGGCAGCATCATTTAATGCTGATAGGGAGAACAGATTCATAAGTAATGGCATTTATCTCCCATCAAATCAGGAAGGTTGGTTCAGTCCTTCCGCATTTGCAAAGAACTCTTCCAATATAGACCTCAACCCATCGGGATCGCTAAGCATCGGTAAATGTCCGGTGTCCAAGCCTCTGACTAATTGGGGGGGGAAATTTGAGATCATTTTATTTTGTAAGGATGGATTGAACTCCTTATCATTGGTTAGCTTAACGTATAACTTCGGTACCATCGGAACGGATTCATCGATCCTGTCTGTATATACTCGTACGGCTTCGGGAATGAATCCTCGTACGATCTCCGCTGCTTGATCCGGTGTGAGGTCGTTGCATAATCCCGCGCGGATTACGGACTCAGTGGGATTGGTACCCATTTTTCGCATGATAACAGACAGAAGAATCCTCTTAGGAAATGGCAGAATGGATAAAAATGAACCGCCATTCTTCGGAATTGCTGCCCCTACAGCGACAAAGCCTGCCAATCGATCAGCCAGTTCGGATGCAAGTCGTAGAGCAAAAATACCCCCAAGTGAATGCGCCACGATAACGAACTTCCGAGACCCCCACTCATCTACCTGTCTTTTCATATGAGTAACATAATCCGCCAAAGAAAGTTCTTTCCTCAATTCAAAAGAACCTTTCCTGTGAGGAGACTCGACAAGTAAATAAGGATGATCAAACCCTTCCACAACTTTACTCCAAATCCGGCTTTCCAATCCTGCTCCATTAAGAAATACGAAGCCTATCTTTTCATGCGTATGCTCTTGCATATTGCTTCCCCCATCATTGGCTTGGATTGCTTTCGAGTTGATGATACCACTTAAACGTGACAGTTTATGTCTTATTTTATGATAAAATGAAATAAATAACATCGGGATAGGGTAAGGGACCGAGTCCGCCCTTCATAAGTTTTATCATTACTTGCCTGCCGATGTAAAGGAACAGATAGATCGCTTAAAGTACAGGGTTATGCTTTGGAGCCCGTATCAATTGATGTCTTTATAGGAAATCGCATGATTTCTTGTGGAAATGGAACAAGCAAATTATATAAGGGGGCATTATATGAAACCACGAATTACAGTAATTACTTTGGGTGTAGATGATTTGGAAAGATCGTTGGAATTCTATCGTGACGGACTTGGACTACCGACACAAGGCATAGTCGGCAAAGAATTTGAGCATGGCGCCGTTGCCTTTTTCGACTTACAAGCAGGCTTAAAGCTTGCAATTTGGAATCGCAAAGATATCGCCTATGAGGCAAAGATTCTTCAGACCGCATCAAGTCCTACCGAATTTACTATTGGTCACAATGTAGGCAGTAAAGAAGAGGTCGATGAGGTAATGGAACAGGCAAAAAAGGCTGGTGCTGTTATAACAGACCCAGCGCACGATGCTTTTTGGGGTGGATACTCTGGCCACTTTCAAGACCCAGATGGTCATTTGTGGGAAGTAGTCTGGAATCCGCAGTAGGAGATCACGATATAAATTCAACTTATTTTGTATTATTAGGTCAACCAACTGGTTGGCCTTTTTGCTTAGGCGTCATATGATGGCAGCCATTTGGCTTCTGAGATAGCCCCTATTTACACTGCATAATGGCAGATCTTAAAAAATGGCTTGAAGGACAAGGCGCCAAACTTATGTATGTAAAGATAGCATAATGACGGTGTAGAAATTAAACTAAATCTGTCGAACAATTTAGACATATAAAAAAATGAGGAGGGTTTAAATGAAAAAGTTTGTTTCTCTGCTGGCTGTTCTTTCTTTACTGTTCGTATTGGTTTTAAGCGGGTGCGGTTCGGAAGCTCCAAAAGCCGGCAATCAAGTCGACAATGGTAAAGCTGAACAAAATGTAACATTAACCATTGCAACTGTAAATAATCCGGATATGACCATTATGAAGGAAATGTCCAGTGAATTCACAGAAGAAACCGGTATTAAATTGGAATTCGTCGTTCTTCCTGAAAATGATCTTCGTGAAAAAGTAACGACGGATGTAGCCATGAAAGCAGGTATGTTCGACATCGTGACCATCGGCACCTACGATGCTCCAATTTGGGCAAAAAATGAATGGATTGAACCTCTGACGCCTATGATGGATAAGATGTCCGACCAAGAGAAAAGCGAGTACGATCTTGAAGATATTTTCCCTTCGATCCGTAACGCGCTCTCTTATCAAGATAAAATGTATGCGGTTCCTTTTTACGGGGAAAGCAGCATGATTTATTACAACAAAGATATGCTTCAAAAAGCCGGCGTCGAGATGCCGCTGCACCCGACATGGGACCAAGTGCGTGATATTGCTATCAAAGTAAAAGCAGCAAACAACGTACCGGGCATTGTTCTCAGGGGACTTCCCGGTTGGGGTGAAGTGATGGCGCCGCTCAATACCGTCATTAACGCCTTCGGCGGATCTTGGTACGACATGAACTGGAATGCGCAGCTGACAAGCCCGGAGACGAAGAAAGCCGTTCAGTTTTATGTGGATCTGTTGAAAGAAGCCGGCCAGCCGGGCGCATTCAGCACGGGCTTCACAGAGGCGCTAACCCTTCTGTCGACTGGTAAGGCGGCTATGTGGTACGACTCAACGGTTGCTGCAGGATTTCTGAACAATCCGGAATCCTCCAAAGTAGCGGGTAAAATCGGATATGCGTTTGCGCCTTCCGGTGCGAAGGACAATAACGGCTGGCTGTGGGCTTGGTCGCTTGGAATCGAAAGCGCCAGCAAGCACAAAGAAGAAGCGTTCAAGTTTCTTACGTGGGCAACAAGCAAACACTATATCGAGCAAGTAGGGGAGTCGAAGGGATGGGGTGTAACGCCTCCGGGAACCCGCAAATCGACTTATGATAATCCGAAATACAAAGAAGCGGCTCCTTTTGCAGAACTTGTTTTGCAATCGATGGAAAAAGCCGACTACACGAAGCCGACGGTAAATCCGGTTCCTTATCAAGGGATCCAATATATCGCGATTCCGGAATATCAACAGCTCGGCACTTCCGTAGGACAAGATATCGCTACGGCCATCGCCGGCAAAAAAACAGTGGATGAAGCTTTGGAAAATTCGCAAAAATTAGCGGAAGAAATTGCAATCTCCGGAGGATATAAAAAGTAATCGGACTAATGGCGGGGGGCTTGTCCCTCCCCCATTCACCGGTGGAATGGAGAACCTAATGAAATCGATTGAATTAAATTCTGCTTCAAAATTTCAGACGTCAAGCCGCAAGGCATCAGCGTCGCCGATCAAAAGGTTGCTCTGGCCGAGTATTATTCTTGTTGCGCTCGTTACGCAAATCCCGTTTATTATGACTATTTATTACAGCTTTTTGGACTGGAATCTTATGCGGCCGGATAAGGGAGCGAAATTTGTCTGGTTTGCTAATTTCAAAGCGATCTTTACGGGGGCTGAATTTTATACCGTTCTAGGTAATACGTTCGTTCTTACCGCTTGTACGCTTATGTTGTGCCTGGTATGCGGCCTGGGGTTAGCTTTATTGATGAATCGGGATTTTCTGGGAAAAGGATTGCTGCGGACTATATTTGTTGCTCCCTTTTTCGTCATGCCTGCCGTCGCGGGCATCGTATGGAAAACGGCGATTTTGAATCCTAATTTCGGCATAACCGCTTATTTTGCGGGATTAATGGGACAGGATGCAGTGGATTGGTTAGGCTCTTATCCGCTGCAAACAATAATCGCTTTGGTTTCTTGGCAGTGGATCCCGTTTTTTATGCTGATCATCCTTGCAGGACTTCAATCTGTGCCCAAGGATGCGATGGAAGCGGGAATGATTGATGGCGCTTCTATCTTTCAAAGGTTTATATATGTCGTCCTTCCGCACTTGCTGCGTTATATCGAAGTTGCGATGCTGCTAGGACTTTTGTTTATTATGCAAACATTTGGAGAGATTTATGTAACAACTTCGGGCGGACCCGGCTATTCATCCACAAATCTTCCGTTCTATGTATATCGTGTAGGCTTTAAAGGTTGGGATATCGGCGGCGCTTCGGCCATTGGTGTCGTTATCGTTATTATTACATTGCTATTATTAAAGTATCTCTTCAAGTTTTTGAGGAGAACGTTCCGAGGTGAGTTATCATGAAGAAGCTGCTTGCGGGCCTATTGACGACATGTACGTATCTGGCAGCTTTTATCTATTTTTTTCCCTTGCTGTGGATGTTTATTACCGGTTTTAAAAATGAAGGCGAAGCCGTCATCATGCCGCCCTCCATTTTTTTCAGCCCGACGCTGGAAAACTATAAAATCGTTTGGGGCTCGGGAATTGGTGTGTTTTTAGGCAATTCCGCATTCATTGTCGTGATATCCACACTGCTAGCTTTAATTTTGGGCGTATCCGCCGCCTATGCCTTATCCATGTTCCGTATGAAGAAGGCGGATGACGTTTTGTTCTGGTTCATTTCAACGAAAATGCTTCCTGCTGTAGGCGTTATTATCCCTGTCTACATCATCTTCAAAAAACTCGGGTTATTGGATTCGCACTTAGCCCTTATCATTCTTTATACCGCGATGAATATCCCGCTCGCCGTCTGGATGATGCGTTCGTTCTTTAATGACATTCCTTACGAAATCATTGAATCCACGCAAGTTGACGGCGCAACAGGGCTGCAGGGTTTCTTTAAAGTGACGCTTCCCTTGGTAAAGCCGGGAGTCATTTCTACCGGACTGCTCTGTTTTGTATTTGCTTGGAACGAGTTTCTGTTTGGCGTCAATCTGACCTATACCGATTCCTCGACGATGCCTGTGTTTATGGCTTCCTTTATGACGCAGGAAGGGTTGTTTTGGGGGAAGATGTCCGCAGTGGCGACAACCGCCGTACTGCCGTCGATCATTCTGGGATGGTTTACCCAAAAGCAATTAGTACAAGGCCTTACGATGGGAGCCGTTAAGGGGTAAATTCAAACAAACTAATTATTCTTTTGCGAATGGGGATTATTAACATGAGAGCACTCGTTATTGAAGAACCAAATAAGGCCGTAATCAAAGAGGTCGAGGCGCCTATTGCAGGTCCGGGGGAAGTCGTAATCCGGGTAGAGCGGGTAGGGATATGCGGAACGGATATCCACATATATAAAGGGGAATTCATTTCTCCTTATCCGATTATTCCGGGGCATGAATTTTCGGGCATCGTCCATGAAATCGGGGAAGGCGTGACCGGCTTTCAAGCCGGAGACCGGGTTACGGCCGATCCGTCCCTTTTCTGCGGCAATTGCGAATATTGCCTGACGCATCGCAGCAACCAATGTGTGAACTGGAACGCGCTTGGGAATACAGTTAATGGATCCATGGCGGAGTATGTGGCGGTTACGGCTAGAAACGTGGTTAAAATTCCGGATACGATGAGCTTTGAGGAAGCGGCGTTCATTGAACCGATGGCGTGTATCGTGCATGCCCTTAACCGTCTTCAAATACAAGCGGGCAACCGGATTCTCCTATTTGGAGCGGGGGCGATGGGGCAGTTGTTGATTCAATCTGTCGTTAGAACGGGAGCTTCCCAGCTGGCGGTTGTAGACTTATCGGAAGCTAAACTAGACATGGCCTTGAAATTTGGCGCGACCGAGGGCATTTTATTCGACCAGCTCGATACGTTTGCCAAACAAAATCCGAATGGATTCGATATTGTAATCGATGCTACCGGAATCCCGGCCGTCATTGAGAAGGCATTGACGTTTATGGGACCGACAGCAAAATATTTGCAATTTGGCGTTACTCCGGAGGATGCGTCTATCCGTATTAATCCGTTTACGTTATACCATAAGGATTGGACGATTTTAGGATCCATGGCGATCAATCAAACCTTCCTGCCCGCGTTCAACTGGATCAAAGGAAAAAGGCTTGATCTCACTCCTATCGTATCGAAAGTGATATCGCTTGAAGAAATGCCTGCCTTTTTGGCGGGTCCAAGAGATTCAGGTCTCATGAAGGTTCAAATTCAACTTTAAAGCGTGTACGGGGCCGGGATCTGTTTCATGACAGCATCCCGGCTTTCAGGCACCAACCGGGCAAATTTCAAAGCGCGACAATGAAACCCTTGTATTTTATAATATAAATAGTAAATGCAGGGGGATGACTAAGCTGAGACTGAATTCGAGACAAGAACATATTCTATTGCTGCTGCTGGAATCTCCCCAAACGCTAACGCTTAAAACGATTTCCGAAAAATTGGAATTGAGCATACGAACCGTTCAACGGGAAATAGAAGCATTGGAAGAGACGATCCATAATAACGGCTTATTGTTGGCCAAAAGAGCGGGAACCGGTCTATGGCTGGAGGGTACGGAGGATTCCAAGCAAAGGCTTCGGCAAGTCATTCAGTCCAGCAAGCCCGTTCAAATCTTCACGCCTGAAGAACGCCAGTTTATACTCCTGCAGCAGCTGCTTTCTAATAACGAACCGCAGAAACTATTTTATTTCAGTAATTTACTCAATGTGACCGATGCAACGATCAGCAATGATTTAAACCGGTGCGAATCGTGGTTTTTAAAGCATCATTTGAAATTGGTCAGAAAGCCGGGCTTAGGCATTTACGTAGAAGGACAGGAGCAGCAGACAAGGCGGGCGATTTTGAACCTCATTTATCAAAATTGCAGTCAGGATCAACTGCTGGACATCCTCTCCGCACAAACGGATACGTTTCAGGATAAAGTGAAGCTGGAAATGACCGTCCGCAATAAAATGTTAAACTTCATCGATACGACGATTATTGAGAAAATTGATAAAATTATTCAACTAACGGAGCATCAGTATGGCTATAAGATGACGGATACCGCGTACGTTGGTCTGATTATTCATATTGCGCTCGCCATTCATCGTCTGCAAAACGATGAAGGGATATCGATCAACCAGCCAACCTTGGAGAAATTAAAAGAAACGAATGAATTTGCTTGGGCAGCACATATCGCCGAAGAGTTAAGCGCGCAGCTTTCGATTACCATTCCTGAGAATGAAATCGGTTATATTTGTACGCATTTGCTGGGAGCGAAAGCAACCAGGCTGAATGCCGCCTCTGCGGATTACCCGAGCCGGGTTGAACATCTCGTTCAAAATATGGTCAGCATTGTCGAGCAGGAATTGAAAATCGATTTAGGCAACGACAGTTCATTAATCGAGCATCTTATCGTCCATTTAGAATCGGCCATAAACAGAATTCAATACAATATGGACATTCGAAACCCTTTACTTCATCATGTTAAACAAAAATACCCTGCGATTTTTCAAGCGTCTTCCAAAGCGGCTGACTTTTTGGCGAAGCAATTGGACAAGCCGGTGCCGGAAGAAGAAACGGGATATTTAGCCATGCATTTTGGAGCAGTCGTATTGCGCAAAGCCGGTTCGAAAAATAACCGGAAACGAATTTTGCTTGTATGCGCGAGCGGAATGGGAACTTCGAGGTTATTGGCGGCGCAGCTGGAAAAAGAGCTGCCGCAAGTCGAAATCGCAGATACCGTTTCGTTACTTCAAATTGATGATCTGCTGCAGAAGCAAAATGATATTGATCTGATTATTTCTACCGTACCATTTCAACATAAAGACTATGATGTCGTCGTTGTAAATCCGTTGTTATCGTCAGATGAATTCATCCGCATAGAAGAACGCTTAAATCAAGTAGCTGAGAAGGACCCGGCTCTTCTGAAGAAGCAAGAGGTTAATTTAGAAGGGATCATGCTGAAGCTTAAGCATTACGGCGATGCTTTATTTCAATTGCAAAACTATGTTTATATTAAACCATTGAACAAAGCGAAAAAGAAGGAAGCAGTGATTGACTATATTTCTTCTGCGCTGCCTGAATTTGTTCTCGAAAAAGATCCTAAAATTTTGAAACGGGATCTTATCGAAAGAGAGAAGCTGGGCGCATGGATTATGAAAAATGCCGGCCTTGCTATGCTGCATTGCCGAAGCGAAGCGCTGCAAAAATTGTGTGTTTGTGTCGTGAAATGCGATAGGCCGGTACGTTGGATGCATCAGGAGAAGGCTGCCCAGGTAAGCACGGTCTTAGTACTGCTTGCGCCAAAGCAATCGCCCAAGGAGCATATCGAAATGATAAGCGAGATTAGTGCGGCTCTGGTGGAAGACAGCTTTGTTCATGCGCTCACTAAGGGGATGGAAGACGATATCGTGGAACAAATCAAAACCGTTGTAGGGAAGGGCTATTTAAAAAAAATAGACAATGCTTTACGGGGGAAGACATGAGGACATTAGAACGCGTTGGAAGGCATTTAAGCACAGTGGTGTTTCAAAATATTACCGCGCTTATGTCGCTCGGGCTAATCAGAATTTTGTTCAGTCCGATGGGGTGGTTTCCAAATCATCATCTTTACCAAACCGTCAATCCCGCCTTATATTATTTGGTTCCGACTTTGTTTGCCTATACCGGCGGGAAATTGATCGGGGGGCAGCGGGGGGGCGTTACAGCCGCTTTCGTAACCATTGCTACGGCAGTTGGTGAATTAAAGGGCTTTTCATTAATTCTTCCAGCCTTGATTATCGGGCCTTTAATCGGTTTTTGCATAAAAAAAGTAGACTTGCTGTTAGAAGGGCGTATTCCCGTTGGGTTTGAATTGCTGTTTTATAATGCGGCGGCAGGCATCGTTGGCTGTTTATTTTCTTTTTTGTTTTTACAGTATTTCGATACGCTCTTTATTCGGATGATGAATGTGCTCATATCCGGAATACAATATTTAGTGGAGTCTAATTTGCTGCCCTTGCTTGCGATTATTATTGAGCCCGGGAAAGTGTTGTTTTTCAACAATGCGATCAATCATGGCGTATTGGAGCCGCTTGGCATTTTGCATGCCAAGGAAAGCGGAAGCTCTATTTTCTTTCTGATGGAAACCAACCCTGGACCGGGGCTTGGTTTGCTCTTGGCCTATTATTTCATTAGGAGACGTCAGAATAAAAAAATAGGAAACGTTAAATCGTCAACGATTATTCATGCCCTTGGCGGGATTCATGAGGTGTATTTCCCCTACGCCCTTATGAATCCTTTCGTCATTATTGCATTAGTGCTGGGGGGATTAACGGGGAATCTTATTTTTGTGCTGCTTCATGCCGGCTTAGTTGCGGCGCCTTCTCCCGGGAGCATAATTCTAATGTTCATCATGACACCGATGAGCATGCAGCTGCCGGTGCTGACGGGGTTTGCCGCATCAGCGATTGTCACCTTTTCATCAGCGCTTCTTATCCTTTCCAGAAAACGGAGATATGAAAATCGAAACGAAAACGACAAGGACAATGATGTAATCATCGTACAAAACAGCAAAATAGGCGGGATTCACAGCATTATATTCGCATGCGATGCGGGTATGGGCTCAAGTGCGATGGCTGCTGCCATGCTTAGAAAAAGAACAGTAGATTGGAAGAAGGAATTTACGATTGAAAATGCCTCGATTGAAGAAATTCCGCTAGACACAGAACTTGTCGTAGTCAACAAGCATATGCTTGCACGGGCAAAGCTTGTCGTTCCGGATGCGGAGTTTTGGCCGGTTTCTTCGTTTGTCGACGAAGATTTGTACGATCAATTGGTCATCCGGCTGTCTGGCAAGGAGGAGGAACCGTAAGTGAGCAAGGGAAGCGGCAGCAATGCGAAACTCAAAAACAAGTGCCGGCTGTGAACCGGCGCTTGTTTGCGTTGACTATTCTACTGCAGCTCAAGCAATTCGAGGTGATGAGGCAGGAAGTACGGGCCTGAGCATTTAAGCTGTTGACATTCGGAATAAAAATGAATATGATAGTTGATGTAACCGATTCCAGTAACCGATTTCATTACAAAAAAAGTAATTTTCAAGTTAAATGTGTAGAAGTTCCACTTTCTAAACATGCAGCCAGCTACCTCGCCTTCTTGGCGAGTTTCTTTTAACCCTTAATGGAACCGGTTCCGTAAACCGGTTTCTGAAACCGTTACACCTATATCTGGATTAAAAGGAGAGTAAACGAATGGCAGCTGTTATTGTAACCACCTCCGCATTCGGAGCTGATCAAGTGATGGAGCGCGGCCAGCTTTATTTTGTACCGATCGTGGCTGATGCCGGTGGCAATGGCATTGAGATCAGGCGCGAATTGTTTGCGAATGAACCGTTTCCTTTGGAGGAGCTCAAAGCTGTTATCCATAAGTATCGGCTAACGGCTGTATATTCGGCGCCTGAACAGATCTGGAAAGAAGACGGCAAGTTGAACTTGGAGGGGATAAGGGCCACCATCCAGGAGGGGGTATTAATCGGTACCTCGATTATAAAAATGCCGCTTGGAAACTATAGGCCGGACCACTCGGACTTGCAATTGCTGAAGCGCATACTCGGGGAATATAACTTCCATGACAGCGGCATTCAATTTACGGTAGAAAACGACCAAACCTTTTGCGGAGGCCGCATAGAAAGATTACGAGAGTTTCTTGCCCGCTGCAAAGTGAACGATATACCAGTCAAAATGACCTTTGATATCGGGAACTGGGCATGGACGGATACGAATACGTTTGAGGCTGCCGAGCAGATGAAACCATATGTCGTTTATATCCATTGCAAGCATGTCGAACAGCAATCGGGAATCAACCAGACTTTGCCTTTACCGACCGCTTTGAACGCGGCCTGGCGCAAGCTGCTCTCCGTCTTTCCCCCAGATATCCCGAGAGCGATAGAATTTCCTCTTAACGGAAGCGATATTACGGGTACAACGGCGAAATATATTCAGCTTTTAACACATGCATAGAGAAGTGAAGCTGAATCGTTAGTATAAAAAGGAGCTGACCGATATGAGGAAATATGATGTGATTACTTTTGGCGAAGCGATGGCCATGTTTATGGCTGATGAGGCGGCGCCGCTTCATCAGGTGGAGCATTTCACGCGCAGCCTGGCGGGTGCGGAAACGAACGTGGCAATCGGACTTTCCAGGCTGAATTACCAGGTTAGCTGGGTAAGTCAGGTAGGAGAAGATGCGTTTGGCCAATATATAAAAGAAGCTCTCCATAAAGAAGGGGTAGATGCTTCACATATTCATACCGATTCCCGTTATCCTACCGGTTTTCAAATCAAATCCAAAGTGCTGGCCGGCGACCCGCAGGTGCAGTATTACCGCAAAAACTCTGCAGCAAGCTATATGGGAATCGAACAGTTTCCCGAAGAGCATTTTTTATCCGCGGGCCATCTGCATGTAACAGGTATTCCGCCTGCCCTGTCTGAGAGTATGCGCGGCTATACGGAGAAAGCGGTCTCGGTCATGAAGAAGGCCAACCGGACCATCTCGTTTGATCCAAATCTGCGGCCACAGCTGTGGGACAGCAAGCAAACGATGATTTGCGAAATCAACCGGTTGGCGGCTGAAGCTGACTGGGTGCTGCCCGGTTTTGCTGAAGGAATCATTCTTACCGGCTATCAGACCCCACAGGACATTGCGGCCTATTATTTGGATAAAGGCGTACAGGCAGTGATCATTAAGCTGGGAGAAGAAGGTGCTTATTGCCGGACTGCCGGCCAGGAAGCGGTCATACCTGGCTTTGCAGTTGAAAAGGTAGTCGACACTGTAGGGGCGGGCGATGGATTTGCAGTAGGCTTTATAAGCGGCATGTTAGATGGTTTGACTCTTACGGAAGCGATTACAAGAGCGAATGCGATTGGCGCGCTGGCAGTCATGTCGCCGGGGGACTCGGATGGGCTCCCAAGCAGGGAAAAACTGGCGGACTTTGTCCGTAAACAAAGGAGAGAAGAAGTATGCTGACCAAGGGTTCCATAGCTCCGGCCAGATGGTGGAGACTTATTCCAATCGTATTTATTACGTATAGCTTGGCTTACTTAGACCGCGCGAATTACAGCTTTGGGGTAGCTTCGGGAATGGCGGATGATTTAGGCATTACATCATCGTCTGCCTCTCTGCTGGGAGCATTATTTTTTCTCGGATATTTCTTCTTTCAAATTCCAGGCGCGCATTATGCCGAGAAGAAAAGCGCAAAAAATCTCATTTTCTGGTGCTTAATTCTTTGGGGTCTTTGTGCGACGGCTACGGGCTTGGTCACGGATATTAAATGGTTGTATGCGATTCGATTTATGCTCGGCGTAGTCGAAAGCGTCGTCATGCCCGCCATGCTCGTTCTATTAAGCCACTGGTTCACCAAAAAAGAACGTTCAAGAGCGAATACGTTCCTGATTCTAGGGAATCCGGTAACGGTACTATGGATGTCCATCATTTCCGGCTATATCGTAAAAGCTTTGGATTGGCGCTGGATGTTCATTATTGAAGGCTTGCCGGCCGTCATCTGGGCATTCTTCTGGATCAAGCTGGTACAGAGCCGCCCAAAAGACGCCAAGTGGTTATCCGAGCAGGAGAAGATCGCGCTCGAAGAAGAACTGCAAAAAGAACAGTCGAATATTAAGCCGGCGAAAAACTACCGGTCCGCTTTAACATCACCTAAGGTAATTGCTCTGGCTTTGCAATATTTTTTCTGGAGTATCGGCGTGTACGGCTTTGTATTATGGCTGCCTTCTATCATTAAAGCGGCTTCCAATAAAGGAATTGTAGCTTCAGGATGGCTGTCCTCCGTTCCTTATATATTCGCTATTTTATTTATGATCTTAATCTCTTATTTTGCCGACCGCAGCCAGCGAAGAAAAATATTTATTTGGTCGTCTCTATTAACCGGCGCTATTTCGTTTTGTTTGTCCTTTATCATCGGCTCTTCAAACTTTTGGCTTTCTTTCACCATGCTGGTTATAGCCGGTGCAGCTATGTATGCGCCATACGGTGTTTTCTTCGCATTCGTTGCCGAAAGTGTACCGCGCAATGTCGCTGGAGCGGCTATGGCACTCGTAAATAGTATGGGAGCGTTAGGCTCCTTTGTAGGAGCGTATGCCGTAGGTTATTTAAACAGCTCAACCGGAAGCCCGTCTGCATCCTATGTGTTCATGGGAGCTTCGCTGCTCATTTCTGTTGTTCTGACATGGCTTGTGAAAGAATCCCGGCTCTCGCCTAACCCCAAAAGGAAGGAAGACTACAAGCATGAATATTCAACTGGCACTAGACCGCTTAACGATTAAACAAGCCGTTCAGGCTGCCGCCCCCGTCGCCGCCTATATCGATTGGCTGGAAGTCGGAACATCGTTAATTAAGGAATTCGGCATGGACAGCGTAAAAGCGTTGAAGCAGGCTTACCCGGATCATTTGATCGTAGCGGATGCCAAAACCTTCGATAACGCCGTATACGAGTTTGAAATGTGCTATTCGGCTGGAGCGGATATAGTAACCGTTATGGGGGCGGCGCCTCAGGTTACGGTAGAAGCATGTATAAACGTTGCGGAAAAACGCGGAAAAAAAGTGATGATCGATCTGCTTCATACATCGGAGGCGCAAGTAAAGCAGCTTGCCGCCTATTCTGAAGCGGTCTTTTGTCTTCATGTCAGCAAGGATCAGCAGGAATTACAAGGGGGCGCGCTCAGCGGGAGCGGCGGTCAAGTTCCGGATTGTCTTGCCCTCAATAAAAGCTGTAAGCTTGCGTTTGCCGGTGGAATTACCGAAGACTCGATTCGAGAGCTGATCCCGTATGAGCCTTACGCCATCATCATCGGCTCCGCGATTACAAAGTCGGAGAACCCGGTGCTGGCTGCAAAAGCTTTTGCTAAATTCAAAAGGAGGTAAATATACATGAATAAGATTCAATCGATTTTACAGGAAATGTCGGGCGTTCTGGATCGACCGGAAGTAGGCGGATGGGAGCAGATCGCAGCCGTACTTTCAGGAAAACGGATTTTTGTAGCCGGAGAAGGCCGGTCGGGACTGATGGGCAAATCCTTTGCCATGCGGCTTATGCATTTAGGAGCGGAGGTTTACGTGGTGGGGGAGACGATTACGCCTTCAATCGCCCAAGAAGATGTGCTCATTGCCGTCTCAGGCTCCGGTACCAGCAAACAAACGGTATGGGTGGCTAATAAGGCGAAAGAGCTGGGCTGTACCGTCATTGCCATGACAACGGACCCTTCCTCAGCGCTGGGAGCTCTTGCCGATTGGATCGTCCACGTTCCTGCTGCAACCAAATACCGCAGGGCTAACGAGAGCGCGAGTATCCAACCGCTTGGTTCATTATTCGACCAATGCGCTCATATTTTGTTTGATGCGGTCTGTTTGCAATATGCTTCCTTACAACTCGAAGATAACAGCTCTGCCTTTCAGCGTCATTCTAATATGGAATGAAATGGGAAAGCAGCTTGACTTCTCACAGCATAGTGGAATAAAATAGTTAATGTAACCGGTTCCGGTAAACGGTTTCAGTAACCGATTTCCGAAACCGATTGCAATTCAGAGAGACAGGATGATCTATTGATGGAAGATGTAAATAATAAGTCATCAAAACCATTCCACCGTTCAACCATAGATGATGTTGCCCGCGGGGCGGGCGTATCCAAAACGACAATATCGCGGTATTTGAGCGGACAGTTCGACTCCTTATCCGAACAAACCCGTAAAAGAATCGAAGAAACGATTGCAGCGCTTAAATATAGGCCCAACCGTATGGCCAGAGGGCTGAAAAGAGATAAAAGCTTCACAATCGGCATGATCGTTGCGGATATTACAAACCCATTCTCAACCTCCATTTTGCGCGGTGTTGAAGATGTTTGTACCAAAAACGGCTATTCCCTTATGGTATGCAATACGGACAATGATCCTGAGAAAGAAAAAGAGTATATCATGATGCTGCAGGCGCATCGGATTGACGGCCTGATCATCAATTCTACCGGACAGAACAATGAATATCTGCATGAGCTTGCTGAAGAAAAAATTCCGATCGTGCTTGTTGACCGCAAAGCTCCAGAGCTTAATTTCGATACTGTCGTTACAGATAATGTCCAAGCTACCACGAAAGCGATCGAATTTTTTTTGGAGCAAGGCTACGATAGAATCGCCTTTTTCACGCAGCCGATCGGAATGGTCAGTTCCCGTTCCGAACGTGCGGGCACGTTTCAAAAAATGCTGGAAGCGGCGAACCACCCCAGCACGTCCGACATTTATGAGGCGGATATCCGGGCAGAAGGACAGCTGGAGCAAAAGATAGATGAATTTTTGGCAAGCTCGGAGGGGCAGTTCAGAATGCTGTTTGCCGCTAACGGAGTCATGATGCTTAAAATACTAAATATTTTTCAGCTCAAGCAAATTCGCATTCCGGATGATATAGGAGTTGCCTGCTACGATGATTTGGATTGGGCTCCCGTAATCGGACCGGGAATAACGACGATAGCCCAGCCCACCTATAGTATCGGCGTCAATGCTATGGAGCGTGTTCTCGCGAGGATTATAGGCGATCAGTCGCCAGGCGTTCTTATTGCGCTTCCGGGAACGTTAAATGTTAGAGGATCAACGCCTTCAAAAGCTGGAACCTAAAGACAATGACCTCGCCTTTAACGGCGAGATTCTTTAGACGCTTTATGAAACCGGTTCCGTTAACCGGTTCCGCAACCTGATTATAAATCATTCGCCATAAGGAGGAGTACGCATTGGATACACCATTCATTGCAAAAACGGATCGGCTGCAAAAGAAGAAAGGTTTGCTTGTATGGGTTGATGAACGCATTCAGTTTATTTTATTAATTCCTTCTCTACTTCTGATGCTGTTAGTGTTTCTGTATCCGTTATTAAATAACGTGTATTTAAGTCTATATGATTATACTTTTCTCACCATGCAGGATCCCCCGTTCGTAGCATTTAGAAACATTTTGAATGTGTTTAAGGACCCTGGGTTTTATCATTCTATTTACTTAACGGCGCTATTTGTTGGAGGAGGAGTGGGCTTACAATTTATAATTGGCTTTTCTCTGGCAATGGCCGTTAAAGGCATTCGTAAGGGTCACGGAATGATTACGACATTGTTTGTTTTCCCGATGATGGTTACGCCTGTCGTTGTCGGTTTGATCTGGAAATTCATTTTGGACTACAATTTCGGTATTTTCAACTACTTTCTAACGTTATTAGGGCTAGATAAAATTTCACTGCTGACTACGAGCCAATTAGCGCTTCCTACCACAATTATGGTCGACGTCTGGCAGTGGACACCCTTTATGTTTATTGTTCTTTTAGCTGGATTGAAAGCGCTGCCACAAGATCCATATGAAGCTGCGGAAATGGACGGCGCTTCCCGCTGGCAAACACTTTGGTATATAACCCTGCCTCTAATGAAATCGGTTATTATTGTTGCACTTGTCATGCGGATCGCAGGCGCCCTAAAGGTGTTTGACCAAATTTTTGTACTAACGGGCGGGGGACCCGGGACATCTACGGAAACCGTATCGATGATGCTGCACCGGAAAGCTTTTGTTGAATTCGATTTTGGTTATTCCGCTGCGCTGGCTTTGGTATTAACAATCATTGTCGGATTTCTTTGTTGGTTCGCAATCCGCGCATTATATTCAGAGAAATAGGGGGGATTCGGATGTTTGGCAAAAAAATAGGTACTCACGTTTTCGTTTATGTTGCTTTGCTGCTCTTCTTATTCCCTATATTATGGGTCTTTTTCACTTCTATCAAAACGCCGACTCAGGCTTTTCAAATCCCGCCGGTATGGTTTTTCAAGCCTACCTTTGAAAATTATGAGCATGTGTTCAACTCACAGCCTTTCTTCTTCTATCTTCTTAACTCGCTTATCGTAACGGTTCTCTCCACCGCATTATCTTTAATGGTCGGTACACTCACCGGGTACAGCTTGGCCAGATTCAAAATGAAAGGCCAAAAATGGGTAAGCTTTGCGGTGTTTTTCACGAAAATGTTTCCGCCTATCGTGTTAGTGGTTCCGTTTTTCATCATGTTCCGCAGCATAGGTGCGACAGACTCGCTCTATTCTCTGACGCTCGCTTACATTGCTTTTAATCTGCCGTTTGTTACTTGGCTAATGTGGGGATTTTTACGGGAGCTCCCCGGGAGTCTGGAGGAAGCTGCTTTAATCGATGGTACTTCACGCTTCGGAGCGATGTGGAGGATCATCTTGCCGCTGGCAAAGCCCGGGCTTGCTGTTTCCGCTATTTTCGCGGCCATGAACTCATGGAATGAGTTTATGTTCGCCTTGAGCTTAACGGGCGTTACATCTAGAACTCTCCCTGTAATGGCGGCTAATTTCGTTACGCAGGAAGCCATTCTATGGGGGCCGGTCACAGCAACCGGGACGATGCTGATGATTCCGATGTTTATTTTCACCCTCCTCGTACAGAGACATATTGTCTCAGGCCTAGCTATGGGAGCGGTCAAATAACATAAAACACAAAAAGAATGCAGGAGGTCATGAAGGTATGAGAAAATGGAAAAACTGGATTGTGATTGCTTCGGTCTTTACGGTATTTACTGCAGGCTGCGCACCTTCAACAGGGGGAAATGCAAACACCGGTGAAAAAACAAACAAGCAGGGGAAAGCGGAGACCAAGTCTATCACTGTAATGGCCCGCGCAGGTATCTATTATAATGCGCTCAGCGCGATCGCCCCGGATTTCCAGAAAGAGACAGGCATAAAGGTCAACGTCCAAGAGGTTGGACGCGACGGCTATTTGCAAAAAGTTTCCACTCAGCTGCTCGGACAGGACAAAGGAATGGATGTCGTCTTAATGTTGAACAACTATATGGGGCAATTCGGCGCTGGCGGCCAGTTGGAGCCTTTAGACAAGTATATCGAACAAAGCGGTTCTGATATGAACCGGTTTCTGCCTGCTTCTGCAGAATCCGTAAAATACCAGGATAAGAGCTTTGCGCTTCCATTCGATGTAAGCACAATGTTTTTAATCTACAGGAAAGATCTCATTCCTAAGCCTCCAACCACATGGGAGGAATACAACAAACTGGCAGCGCAGTTTACGAAAAGTAAAAATCCTGACTCGCCTACGGAGTTCGGTATAGCCTTTCAAGGAAAACACGGCGAGACGCAGCCAAAAGATTTCTACCAGTACTTTTGGTCAATGGGCGGCCAGTTCTTTGATGCAAATATGAACCCGACTCTAAGCAGTAAAGAAGGCGTTCAGGCCCTTTCTTTTTTGGTAGACGCTTACCGGAAAGATAAAGTGATGCCTGCCGATGCTTCTACCTATGAGTTCCCCGAGGTATTATCCGCTTTCCAAAATGAAAAAGCGGCCATGATCATCAACTGGAACGCGGCGTACCCGCAGCTTGCGGATAAAGAGAAGTCCCCGAAAGTATAGGATAAATATGCCATTGCAGAGGTTCCAGGCGGAGTATCCTTCACGCATACTTGGACGCTTGCCATCAACTCTGCCTCCGTAAATAAGGAAGCTGCGTTTCAGTTTATTGATTGGGTTACCGGCGACGGAGCCAAGAAATATGCGCTTAAAGGCGGGATCCCTGCAGTCAAAAGCGTGCTGGAGGACGCTGAAGTTATAAAGGCGCGTCCGGAGTTTCCTGCAATTGTAGCTTCAATAGGGAAAGCAAAAACGGAACCCAATCTTCCGGAATGGCCAAGAATCCACGAATTTGTGTCCGATGCGATTTCCAAAGCATTGGCTCTTGAAAAGACGCCTGAGGAAGCGCTGCAGGAAGCTGACAAAAAAACGAAGGTTCTACTCACAGAGCGGGGCTATTATAAGAAGTAACCGGCTTTCGTTGGTAAATCAAAAAGCTCCTATCGGCCTTTTACGCCGTAGGAGCTTTAATTCGTTCGTTTATGCAGATCACTGTTTCCATTCCAACGCTTCATCGAGATCGACCAGCGGACGTCCATAATGCCGTTTCGCTCTAAAATTATGAATTTCGTCGCAGGCAAGCTCCATTTTCTCCTTCACAATGGCTTGCGGCATACCGGCAGGCGACCAATAAAGGATATGCATCGAATAGGGCTCATCCTGCTCATCCCTGCGAATATAACGGATGAGATCGGCTTTTTTGAAGCCGTTTCTCTCATAAAATTGAAGACGCCTCTTGCTGTCGCTGTCATCCGGAATTACCGGCTCGGCTTCGAGCAAAATCATTTTTCCTTTTTCCTTCATTTTATCGAGGATTTTTGTTCCAAAGCCTTTCCCCCGGGTGTTAGAGGTGACAAGTAAATAATCGATAAATAGAAAAGTCGGAAAATCGGCATAGAGGACAATGTAATCATCGGTTTCCTCTTTGTGATAATAATCGTGTTCTTCGATTAGTTCCTTCAGCTGCTGCGGATTTTTCATTTCATGCTCAGGGAAGTAGTCATTTAATTTGCCGTACCATTCCAATGGAAACTCACACCTCTAGACGTAATGGGATGGTACATAAGTTTTCCAGACCGCTATCAATTTATTCAATTGACAGTCAAGCGTTTGGATCGCCGCCTCGAACATTTGCCCGCAGTCAATAACCGATATGTAACGGAAGCTTAAAATAACCGAACGGTGGAATAATAAGGGAAGAAAGGAGAGGTGAAGATGAGTGAAGCACTGCTGTCAGAGATAATACAGTTCGCAGCCATGCTTGAGCAAAAGGAGGCCAAGGCCGTATACACGGTCCCCGATGCGGACATCCATGCCGTGAAAAAAGCCAAATCGCTCGAAAAGCTGCTGCACGAAATATTTATGCAGGTTAGCGGAAGCGGCGGCATTGGGCTCAGCTCCATCATCCGCAGAGAGTTCGGCATAAGAGGGGAGCTGATGGATCACTTCGAGCAGTGGTTGCCCTACAGCAAGGAGCAGTTCGAGGATGAGCTTCATGATGCGATTGACCGGGCGGACATTCGGGCGGGGAACCAAGGAGTGTTCTTCGCAGGAACGCCGAGCAAGAAGGAAGCTGCAGAAGCGCTTCAGCTGCTGAAGGAAATCGCGCACGCTACGGTGAGCTGCCAGTTTCATGCCAAGCGCGCAGATCCGGAGCGGTATGTCAGCATTTTGGAAAAGCTCCTGCAGTTCTATGCCCTGCCGAATACTTACCCTGAAGGAAACGCCGTTCAATACCGGAATCTCATCTCGGCCGACCGGCTGTACGCTATGGCAGGCGGCGACGATCGCATTGCGGATGCGTTAAAGGCTTATGCCAAAGAGTGGTATCAGCAATCCCCGCATTCCTTCCTGCAGAGCATGGAAGGATATCTTTCCTTTGATTTCGTCCGCCACTTCTTGTACGCTCTCACGGACGAACAGCTGGAGCGGCTGCGCGGCGAATATGTCAGGCATATCAAAGAGGAATTCGCGAAGCTAAAATCCAAGCCGAATTTGCACCGCGCCAGAAATTTGCAAACGATGTTGGAAACCGTATTAAGCTGGACGCTGCACGTTTTCATCACATAAAGAGTTGAACAAATTTGAAGCCCCGGTCGCCTCTAAGCGGTCGGGATTTTTGCCGATCACGGGACCGTATATGGAAAAATGCACATTTTACAAGGAATTGCTCCAATACAGATTAAGTTAGAATTCAAAAATTCTTATTATAATTTTATTTGAACAAGCTTTTATTATAAACTATAATGTTTAGAGTTGCGACATAAACCGACAATGGAGGAAACGGCAAAATGAGCTCGATATCATCAAAAGTATTAGATAATAACTATGCCGTCACCAGAAACTATAAGGAGAAGGTATTAGATTATCTGTTGTATTTAGGCATATTTAGTGGGACCAGTTTGATCGCTGGAGGAATTGTACACGTCTTAAATGATTCCATCTATAACTATATTCTTTTGATTATTGGAATTATCATGACTCCTATATGTACGGTGTTACGCGAAGTTTATTTAAACCAAAAGTCCATTGAAGGCAGCATTTGGCACAATTTTATAATTTCATTAACTGTCTCTGTAAGTGCAGGATGTTTTACAGGCGGGATCAACCATATTCAAGAGCATTTTGCATTTTCACTATATTTGATTATTAGTGGTTTTATAATGGCATTTGCTACGACGTTATTATATCGTAAGAAATCAATTACCTCTGCAACGATTGATTTTGTGCTTTGGTTAGCGACGTTTACAGGTATGAGTCTCGTATCTGGTTCCATTGTACATGGTGCTAATGATTGGTTCAGTAACTATTTTTTGATCGTTGTTGGAACGTTTCTAACACCACTTGCAATTATGGTTAAGGAAAAATTTGTGAATAAGAAGAAAGTCCGTTTTGGTCAAGATTTCATTCTACTTACCGTGTTATCTTTCGGTGTTGGTTGTTTTACAGGTGGAATCATCCATATCGATATTAACTTTAATTATTCGATTGTGCTAATTGCTATTGGATTTGCTTTATCTTTTACGGCTGCGCTGCAGAAGAATAATGGAACATTGGCGGATTTAAGAAGCCGATAATCGAAGAGGAGAGGCATATGTTTAAAAGCTGGATGAAACCACTCGTTTTGATAGGGTTACTTGGGATCATATTGTACAGCGGAATTGCACTGAATGTATTTAATGATGGTCACGCTCACAGTCATGCTCATAGTGATGGTGGAATCGCTGAACATCATAAAAGTGTAGTTGAAGCTGAGCCGAAGGTAGAAAAAAATACGGAAACTGAAAACGAAATTACCCAATCACAAGATTTGCAAGACCAGAATGAAAGCAAACATGATCATGATGGTCATGATCATAAACATTAGAAGGTAGTACCGGCTGTCCCTAGTGGACAGTTTTTTTGTGTAATCGAACGCGCTTGTTTTTAACCGTGTATAAGTGTCAAAACAAATGGGCCAGGTTACTCATCCGTAACCTAGCCCATTGTTTATTTGGAGGAACCAAGACGTGAAATTAACGTGATTAACCGTTGGGAAACGGTGTTGACCTTAACCGAAAAGGGCACAAATGCCATTAAATCAGGCGCGTGAGCAATCAGTAAAGTTTTATCAGGATAGACCAACGAATGCCTTGCTCTGCAGATGAGATAGACAATGCATTCCACCAATTAACCATTCCGGGTATTGAATGTCTTTTTGGTGAATGAATATAGGGTATGGTAGTATAGTATAATAAGTGATGGGAGGCTGATGGAAATGAGTGAAGAGACGAAGCTTGTAGAACAAAACTCTAATGAGGCTACTCCTTGCTGCTCCACTGAGGAGTCGGGGAGAAGGAGTCATCATTCGGAAAAGGACAAAAATAATTTAATTTCACGACTTAATCGGATTGAGGGTCAAATTCGTGGTATTAAAGGAATGATTGAAAAAGATAATTATTGCGATGACGTTTTGAATCAGATTGCTTCCGTTCAATCAGCTTTGAATGGCGTTGGAAAACTCCTCCTTGAACATCATCTAAAAAGTTGTGTAATTGAAAGGCTGCAAGAAGGGGATACGGAAGTTTTAACGGAATTGATGGCGACAATGAATAAATTAATTAAATAATAGGATAACGACTGGCAGCTGAAATGCTGCTTTTTTAATCCTCGTAATAATATAAAGTTATGAATCTATTAAATGACATCGAATAAACTAAAAGAGCCTTTTCATAACATGAAATAGCTCTTTTAGTTATGTGAAATGTTAAATAGATGGACTTGATGGTTTTACCAAACCTGAGTTATCTTCTAACCAAATGTCCTGAATGACTTTTGCTAATACTTCTATTGTAAAATAGCTTTCTTCCAAACTATTTTCAACTCCGCCAATTTCTATTAAAGCACTATTACTAGAGAGTGATTGATTGTACTCGCCATTTCCGCTATTTTTATCTTTTTGATATATTCCTTTTGATAAATTAGGAACTATTTTATTTAAACCTTCCTGAATACGGTTTGCGAATTTCATATTTTGTTTCCAATTTGGATGATTGATTCCTACCACAAAATAAACTTGTGCATAATTCTGGTTTTTGTATGTAATCGTTGTCTTTTCGCGTTCTTGAGAATCTCGATGTAAATCAAAGAGATACTTCACATTTTGGTGCATTTTCAGCTCTTGATTAATTGTTGTTTTAGAATATGAATAAGATTTAGCATAATTGAAATTAGCAATACGAGATGGATAGTCAATTTTTGAATGGAACACAGGGATATTACTTGATACCAATTTGTTTTGAAGATAACTTCCCAATAATGTAACATTTATTTTACTGTCAAAAGCTTTATCGGGATCCTTTATGTTTTCTAATTCAGGTATCCAGGACTCACGATTATGAGAATGATAGATAATAATTTGCGGGGGATTACCAGAGGGAATGGCGGGAATAGACTCCTTTTTCAACAGTGTAGGTGCCTGATTATTTAATGTATTAGGTTTATCACCTTCAATTATACTTTCATTTATATTCATTGCTTCTTCTCGTGGTTGAATTTTTACTTCTAAAGAAGGATTTGAGTCTGTTGTCATCATTAATCCATTGGTTACAATAAAAGTAAAAGTACAAGAAAACAAGAATGCAAATAAAACTAAAGCTGATCGTAAACTCAACATAAAGTCCTCCTTTATCTCTCTCATTATGGATTGAATATATTAATAGATTATGAGATGAGAAAAGAAAGTAGAACTTGACGATAATTGTAAATGGTAATAACTCATTATAAAAATAAAGAACATTAAAATAAACATAGAAGAACAAGCCCATGTTTTGTTTAAGCCTGCTTGCTCTGGGTCTGTCAAGAATTTTGTGTAAACGTATTATTGATGTTGTCAAGGCAAGGGAGCTCCGCCCCCTACCGAAGGTGCTGCCCAACACGATCAGGGAAGAAAACGGATAGCTGTAGCAGCATT
>NZ_LMRV01000067.1 GCF_001428245.1 Paenibacillus sp. Soil522 | reverse complement strand
TCTCTGGTGCGCTATACTGTTCTTTTGACATGAAAAAGCTCCCCTCACAGCAGCAGGTTTTATTATTTAACCTGTCTACTGTATGGGGAGCATATCACGTCTGACGGTTGGCCGGCCTCTTCTTTATTTCATATAAATACCGCCAAAAGGCAGCACCTCGCGAACAATTCTTCGGATAAAACCGCCGTTTTGCAGCTGCTCTTCCAGCCCGGCATCGCGTGAGCCGCATATATTTATTTTCTCACGTACAAGCGGCTCGATTCTTCCCAAATGCCGCCCGGCTCAAGCGAGACAAGGCCGGTTTGCTCAGCTGGCAAGTCAACGTTTGGCGCGTTAACGAGATTAAGCTGCGGCTCTGGGCAGAAGAAGCCCGGCGTTGCATTGTTGTTCCAAATCATCCACTGCTTGTAAGCCGTTCCAACATCGTAAACGAGCGTTACGTCATTGCGTGTATCGGTCAGCACCATAGCATTGCGGCCATTTTGCGGTTCGGACGTGTAATGGTTGTCCATCGCCGCCCAGACGGGTGAAAGGCCTGTCGTTTTCATCGCTTCTTCTTCTGCGGATAACGGCTGGTAATTTCCTGTCGGCAGCATCCGCTCATTCAGCTCCCAGCGCTTGCCGGTTGTGAGGGTGAAGCGGTAGTCTTCCGTTGTACTGTTCGGTGCGAACGGCGCATTGATTGCCGTGTGGAAAGCGATCAAGCAAGGCATAGCGTCTGTTCCTTCATTATGTACGGACACATGCTGCAGCAGCCCCGTATCGTTCAAAGCGTAACGAAGCTTTATCGTGAAGCGATGCGGCAAATAGGTATAAATCGGGTGGCTTTCATCGATTGAAATTTTGAGCGATACGTAGCTCTCCGTTTTGTTCGTGCCGAAATCCTCGACGCTCCATGCAGCAGTGTGGAAAAAGCCGTGCAGATGGTTGCCGGTTTTTTCTTCGTTAACAGGAAAGTTATAAGTTCTGCCGTTCCAAGTGAAGGTGCCGTCCTCATAACGGTTGGGAGGGAACAGAACGGGAATGCCGTGGACACCCGGATTTGCTCTAAAGCTGTCCATTTCCTCAAGTGATGGTTCACGCAGGAACGTATAGTTGTTTTCTTTATCGCGGAATGCGATGAGGTTAGCTCCGACTGCCGGCAATACGGCCGCTTCATAAGCGCCCCACTGCAGCCATACGGCTTGCTCATCATGAAATAATTGCTCGAATGCTTGTCCTTGCGTAGACATGAAAATCCTCCTAAAAAGTTTTTGGGAAAAGCTTGCTGCGCCGCAGCATTTGCTTGATAAAACGTTTTCAACCTAAGAATAGCAGGAAGGAGACAAACAAACAACCGCCCTATTCCACATGATGCGGAAATAGGGCGGCTTCTGTTGCGCACTATGGCGTAATGCGTAAATCCTTGTTCGAGGCGCGCTGCGAGAACAGCTTCTGAATGACATATTGCTTGCGGCGGTTAACCGATACCTGCTTCGATTCGGAGATATCTGAGCCGAAGTAGATCGTGCCATCCGCGATCGTCTTGATTTTGCCGATATTAATGTAGCAATTGGAGCTGATCTGATAGAAGCTGCTTTCATTCGTAAGCTGGGCAATTTGTTCGGCAGTCATTCTTCTCTTTATATTATAGTTTCTGCCGTGGAAGCTCACGAGACCTTGCATACCGAGCTTGAAGTACAGCACATCCGACTCCAGCTCGAAATCCTCATATACGTTCCGTTCGCTCAGTACTACATTCATCATCTCAATTTTCCCCCTTAAGAAATGTGAACAACTGAATTGTTAGCGCTTACATTGTAACATGTTACAATAGTATTTGTGAAGTCTTTTATAAAAAAAAGTAGACATTGTTTGCCGAAGCGGCATGTGCTATGGTCACTGTAATGCCAAAAAGACAGAGAGGGTGGGCGCAAATGAGCAATCAAAATGGACGACCGACAGCAAGCGGAATCCTGTATGTAGGGTCGTATGGAACAGCGGAAGAGCCGACAATCCACGTGTGCTCGTTCGACAAGATGACGGGCGAGCTGGAAGTTATTCAGCGCGTTAGCGGTTTGGAGAACGCTTCTTATTTAACGCTGCATCCGAATGGAGCCCGCTTATATGCGGCAAGCGAGACGGAAGCAACCGGAGAGGCGGGCGGAGGCTCGGTCGCGGCATTCGAGATCGATGAGGTGACAGGAATGCTGCGCATGACAAGCAACCGCTCTCTTACGCACGGCGCTCATCCTTGCTATATCAGCACGGATGAGAAGGGACGGGTGCTTTTCGCGGCCAATTATACAGGCGGCAACATCGCTATATTGCCGATTACGGCCGATGGGGAGCTGGAAGCGGCTGCGGCTGTTCACCAGCATACGGGCGAGCTGGGGCCAAACTCTTCGAGGCAGGATGCTCCGCATGCGCATTGCATTTTGCCGCTTGGTAAATCTCCCTTCGTATGCGCGGCCGATTTGGGTATCGACACCATCGTTATTTACCGCTATGAAGATGAGCGGCGCTTGCTTACTCCTCATGGATTCAGCAAGGTTCATCGCGGCGCAGGGCCTCGTCATCTGATCTTCCATCCGGAATTGCCTGCAGGCTATGTCATGAATGAGCTGGATTCCACGATCACGCTGCTGAAGGCAGATACAGCGCTTGGAGCGTTAACGGCCGGCCAATCGATTTCTGCGCTGCCGGCTGGCTATGACGGGTATAACGATGCCGCCGACATTCATCTCGGCCGGTCGGGACGATATCTGTACAGCTCTAACCGCGGCCATAATAGCATTGCGGTGTTTGCGGTCGATCAAGCAAGCGGGGAGCTTAAGCTTATCCAGCATATCGATTGCGGAGGCGAAACGCCGCGCAATTTCGCGGTTACGCCTGACGGCGGCCATTTGCTCGTTGCGAACCAGAAGACGGGCAGCATTGCCGTATTTACGGTGGATGCAGAGAGCGGACTGCTTGCAAAGACGGCTTCGTCGCTTGCATTGCCGAATCCTGTATGTATTCAATTCGCAAAATTATCATGATCTTCATAACATGGCACCGGATATGAGGTATTTTCGTTAAGAAAGGCAGGTCCTGTTAATCATGTCAGCACCACTTGCAGCTGCAACCGTCAATAAAGAGTCAATGAGATCCGCAACGGTATACGCTATTTTAATATGCATCAGCTCGGTACATTTAATGAATGACATGATGCAATCGGTTGTGTCTGCATTGTTTCCGGTTTTAGAACAGTCGCTGCGGCTAAGCTTAGCGCAAATTGGCTGGATCGCTTTTACGCTCAATATGACCTCATCGGTCATGCAGCCCGTAGTCGGGCTGGTTTCGGATAAAAGGCCTGCGCCCTGGATGCTTCCGGTCGGCATGTTTTCCAGTATGCTCGGGATGATCGGCCTTGCCTTTGCCCCGAGTTTTTTCATGGTACTGCTAGCCGTTGTGTTCGTAGGACTAGGCTCCGCCGTGTTCCATCCGGAGGGCTCGCGCGTCGTTCATTTAGCCGCTGGCAATCGCAGAGCCTTCTCCCAGTCGATCTATCAGGTTGGCGGCAATTTCGGCCATATGCTCGGACCCGTCATGACGATGCTGATTTTTTTGCCGTTCGGACAGAAGGGCGCGATATGGGGCACCCTGCTCGCAGCCACCGCGATTATTATTTTGATGAAGGTAGTGCCATGGTATAAGACGAATCTGGCGGCACATGACGGGAACATGCAGCGGCGGAAAGCCTCAGGCAGCGTGAAGGCAGCGCTTTCTCCGAAGATTGTCGCAATCGCGCTTGCGATCCTGGTTGCGATTGTATTTGCCCGTTCCTGGTATGCTGCCGCTATCGGCAACTTTTATCAGTTCTATTTGGTGGAAACGTACGGCATGTCGATTAAGAGTGCACAGGTACCATTGTTTTTATTTTTGGCGGCCGGCGTGGCCGGAACGTTCTTCGGAGGCATTATGGCGGACCGGATCGGACGCAAAAAAATGATGCTCATCTCGATTCTCGGTGCGGCGCCGTTCGCGCTTTTCCTTCCGCATCTGCCTCTGCCATTCGTATATCCGTTAATCGTGGCGCTTGGTTTTATTTTGCAATCCGGCTTTTCGGTCAGCGTGGTGTACGCGCAGGAGCTTATGCCCGGCAAGGTGGGTACCGCTTCGGGGCTTATTACCGGACTCGCATTCGGTATGGGCGGCCTCGGCGCGGTCGTTCTCGGCTATTTGGCGGATGCGCGTTCGCTCAGCTTTGTCATGATAGCCTGCAGCGTTTTGCCGCTGATTGGGCTGCTGTCCATTATGCTGCCGAAGGACCGGAAAGAAGCTTTGTAATCAGGGTATAAGGAAGAACAGCAGCTTTAAGGAGCGATCCTTGAGGCGGCCGTTCTTTTTTTATTTTTGAAAACATTGATGGCTCCATGCTCGATTATTTGCTGGAGCTGGACAAAAAACAGACCGGGCTGACCGATTTGCAAAAAGAGCTCATTCGCGGTTTTGCCGATAATTTATCAGATAATGAGATGATGGGCCGTACAGGCGCGGGCAGCGCCTCGACGATCCGGAACCACCGGTTCGTGCTTAAGGAAAAGGCTAAGCAGGCAAAGCTGCTGCTTGCCATTATCGAGATGATGGAGCAAGGCGCGGTCGCGGCTCCGCGCTTCGTGCCTGTGCATCGCACCGCGACGCAGGTGGATGAGCGGTATGCGATTACGGAGGAGGAATACGCGGAGCTTTTGAAGCAATATTTTCCGGATGGACCGGAAGGCCCGCTGGCTTCGTTCCCGCGCAAGGAGAAGTGTAAAATCGCCGTGCTGCGCCATATCGCTTCCTATTTTCAAAGCGGAATCCGCTATACGGAGAAGGAAGTGAACGAGCGGCTCGCCACGTTCTGGGAAGAGGACTATGTGACGCTGCGCCGCTACTTGATTGAATACGGATACTTGGACCGCGAGGATGATGGCCGTGAGTACTGGGTGAAGGGCCTCAGAAGCGGAAGAAGCGAGCTTGGGCAGCAAGAGGCCGTAGAGCAAGAAATGCAGAAGGATGCTCCTGCAGCATCTATTAAGGGCAAGCAAGGGAAATCCGGAAAGCAGAAAGCAAAAATAACAGAGCAGGAACAAGAGGCTGCGCGGGAAGGAGGACAAAAAATGGATAAGGCAAAGCGTAAGCAATTGACGACGGAGTATCAGGAACGTGAACGGACGATGGGCGTCTTTCAAATCAAAAATAATGCCAACGGCAAAATCTATATTGGAGGCTCGACTAATTTAGATGCCTTGTGGGGGAAGGAGCAGTTTCTTCTTAATATCGACGGACATACGAATAGAGAGCTGCAGAAGGAATGGAAGCAATTCGGCAGTGAACATTTTTCGTTTCTCATTCTAGAGACGGTTAAATTCGAGCAAAAGGTTCGCTATGATTATAAAGACGATTTTGGATCCGGAAGGCCGCCAGCCCATCGATATGATACGCCAATATAACCGGGAAGTCGGGGAATTAAAGGATCGGTGGGTGGAGAAGCTGCAGCCTTACGGAGAAAAGGGCTACCATGTTCAAGCCGAATAGGGTAAAGGCATAACCAGTTGTTATTTGAAGAGGAGAGTGTGGATTGGAATGTCTGCTAGAGGAGTAACGGGAGCGGGAGGAAGCTTGCTCCGCAACAAGTTTTTTCAGACGATTTTGCTGTCAAACGTACTGCTGCAAATCGGAATTTGGGTGCGAAATTTTGCTATCCTGATGTATGTGACAGACAAGACGAACGAGGATCCGTTCGCAATTAGCTTAATGGGATTCGTGGAATTTTTGCCGATTTTCGTCTTTTCGTTTATCGGAGGGACGTTCGCCGATCGCTGGAAGCCGCGTCTTACGATGATCTGGTGCGACTTTTTATCTGCCTTATCCGTTTTTATCGTGCTGATTACGCTATTATACGGCTCATGGCATATGGTTTATTTTGCCACATTCGTATCCGCGATATTATCACAGTTCTCGCAGCCGTCGGCCATGAAGCTGTTCAAGCAGCATATTCCGGCTGAGCAATTGCAATCGGCAATGGCGATGTTCCAATCGCTTATCGCTATCTTTATGGTGCTGGGGCCATCGCTCGGCGTTTTGTCCTACCAGAAATTCGGCATTGAGATTTCGATCGGCGTCATGGGCGTAGCCTTCTTATTGTCGGCTATCGTCTTGTTCCGAATCCCTCGTGACCGTGTAGTGGAGCAAACGGAAGTCATTGCGAAACGGCAATTTTGGCAGGAATTAAAGGATGGATTCAAGTACGTATGGCGCAGTCCGGTATTGAGAGCGCTTGGAGGAACGTTCGCGCTGGCAGGAACAGCGGTCGGGATTGCACAGCCGCTGAGCTTGTTCATCGTGCTGGAGCGCTTGGGGCAGCCGAAAGAATTTTTGCAATATATGTTGATGGTCAACGGAATTGCGATGCTTGTCGGCGGTGGAGCAGTGATGGTCGCAGCCAAAAAGATTTCTCCGCAGAAGCTGCTTGCTCTTGGCCTGCTGCTTAGCTCGCTCTGCATGATAGGAACAGGCTTATCGACAAATATTCCGCTTACGCTGGTGCTGCAGTTTATTAGCGGACTTGGCTTCCCGATGATTCAAATCAGTATAAGCACTATGATTCTGCAGTGGTCAGAGGAATCGTATACCGGGCGAGTGAACGGCGTGCTTACACCGATGTTTATGGGGATGATGGTGATTATGACGCTCGTTGCCGGGCAGCTGAAGCTGGTGTTCCCGTTAGTCGGCATCTACTGCGCGGCAGGTTCATTTATGTTTTTAGGCATACTGCTCCTTATCCCGTTGTTCAAGCATAAACCGCTTGTCGCTCAATCAAGCGTTTAGGACGCTGGGGGATATTGACAGAATCCGCCCTTGTGAAGTAACATTTATTTTAGTTGATACAAAGTATAGCGAAGCACGCTTGCACCCTCGGCTGAGGGAGGGGCGTGCTTTTTTTTGTTGCCTTGGTAGTGCTTCTGGTAGAGTGGCCTACTGAGGGGAAGAGTGCGGGGTGTCGAAATAAAGCAAATAATGGAGATGGAAGGGATGAGAAAAGAAGGAAAATGCGATTGATGAGAAGAACTGATAGGGAGCTTGCTGTAAAAAAATGTGTGTTTTTTCTGATTACTATAAATGGGAGTGGTTTAAGATGCAAAAAATAGGACGAACAGTACTAGCTGTAACATTATTGGTGACGATGCTGATGAGTGCGCAGTCAGCTTCCGCAGCGGCGGCATTTACAGATACGAAGACGCATTGGGCGAAAGAGGAAATTGCGGTTGCTGTTAATCAAGGCTGGATTAATGGCTATGATACAAAAACCTTTAAACCGAATGCGAACATAACCCGGGCTGAATTTTTGAAATCGCTTGTCACAGCTATGAAAATTAAGGCAGCTGATGCGGATACGCCATTTGTTGATGATACCGGTTGGTTTCGGTCCTACATCGCTGCCGGCTTGAAGCAGTCGATTATTAAGGTTGGCGAGTATAAGGAGAATACGTTTGCGCCAAACCTTCCGATTACTCGCGAAGAGATCGCTCGCATGACGATCCGTGCGCTCGGAAAGGATGCTGAAGGCGTAAAGTCGGGTTATTTGGCCGTGACTAAGAAGCTGGAAATCATGAAAGGCTATCCCGATGGGACGATGGGGGGCGCTAAAAATGCAACTCGTGCTGAGTCGGTGGAGATGATTATTAATACGTTGACGGCGAAAAATGGAAAGCCGGTGGCTTATCCGAAGACGAAAGAGGAGCTGAATGCGTTGATTCAGTCTTTGCCTAGTTTTAAGGGGAACACCACTTTCGGAAGGAATCAAAAGATATTAGTAAATCAAAAGGGTACGGATGTTTTTGAAGATAATACATTAACTGTTGAATACGACGGAGACTATAAACAAACCTTTATCTATATTTACGAGCCTACCGCGGATAACAAAGCTTTAGTCAAAGATCTTCTTAAAAATTACTATCCAAAATCTTACGAAAAAGCATATACGAGTTACATTATGGTTAATGATATGAAGTTTGTTGAGGGAAAGAATAGTATTGAAACGAAGTATGATGGTGTTCTTTTTATAGCTTATAAAGGTAATAGTAACAAAACTGTGGGTATTGTGATCGGAGAGTGAATTATTTGAGGAGTGGACTAAAAAGATCAGTTGTAATAATATTATCTATTTTTCTTATAGTCACTTCAATTCCGTTTGTAAAGGCTGCTACGAATTGTCCTGCTCCAGCTGAATATAGTGCATTAGCAAAAGAATATATTGAATACTATAACATTCCGCTAGAAGATTCAAAGGGACGAGCATTAAATGAAAAATTTCTATTAAACCAATCTAATATAGGCTCAAATGTCATCGTATACGGTTGCCCGTCAGATATTGATTATAAAATACAGGATCTTAAAAAAGGACAATATCGATATCTTGGATGGGACTATGAAGGGAATTTATATCGTAACTGGATGTTCCAAAGTGACTCTAATATGACGAAAAGTGTAGCTAAGAACTGGGTAAAAGAGCCTTGGAGAACAGTGACAGGTCGAGCTAAGGGGATTGAAGTAACATCATTATCTAATAATTCAACAGTAGCAGCAGCATGGCTCACAGATATGACAGACCCATACGGCCATTCAAAAACCTTCTTGGAAAGCTACAATAAACTAAAAGGCACGAATTGGACAGGGGATACTCTCTTAGACTACGCGATTATTCAGCAAGCACGAACGAAATTTTCTCCTGGCGTCGTTCAAATGTGGAACATATGGGAGCCGGATGGATCTTGGTGGTATGAAATGTTTACAATACCGGCCGAACCGCTTCCGCCGCCACCATCAAAACCGGATCTTATTATTAGCGAACTAATAGCTCCTGTAGATTCATGGGTAGGTGATTCAGTACCGATTAAAATTACGACAAAGAATCAAGGAAAAGCGAATAGCGGAGCTTTTACGGTAGGCATCGTAGGAACAAGCATAAAGTCGGAAGTTATCTCAAACGTGCCTCCCGGTCAGATCAAAACGGTTACCGTCAATGTATCTTCTACATCAAACGGTATTAAGAGCTTTAAGGCAAAAACTGATTTTGGTGAAGCCGTAGCCGAATCAATCGAAAATAACAACGCAAAAGATTTTAAAATCACCATCAACAAAAAGAATGAACCAACAACCCCAATAGCCATTATCTCCCACATTGAAGGGGACCATCGAATGGAACCCGAAATGACTATTCAGCCGGCTGCAGAGCCTAAGCTTGATGACAAACTCTCCTATTCACCAGGCAAGGAATCCATCACCATTAGAGAATGGAAATATAAGACGCCGACAGGAATGACGATCGCCAAGAAGCCGGCAGCAAAAGATTTTACCGCTGAAGGCGAATATTTGGTCGAGCTGCGTGTGACGAACAGCGCTAACAAGGTTTCGGAATGGGCACAGCTGCACATTAACGTGGCCATGATGGCGACTCCTAACCCAAGCGCTAGCCCTACGCCAACACCCAAACCCGATCTCAAAGCAGACGTTGAATTTATACCGCCAAGCATCATCGCGGGAGAAACGTCCTCATTAATCAACCGTTCTGACGGGTTTAATACGTACACGTGGAAATTCTCAAATAATTTAAACGCGGTACTTCCGAATCACACAGATTTTGAGTATTTCGATAAAACGTATACAGAGCCCGGCTATTATACGGCTGAAATTACCGTCACCGATGATTCGGGCGGATCGAAACGGGATACGGCGGTGCTTCAGGTTATCGATCCCATACCTGTAGCGGTGGTAGCGGGTGTAACAAGTGTGATCCAAGGAAGAGATTTTCTTTATCCGCATCACTTATTAAATTCGTACACTCCGCTTTCAGACCGCGGAGTGACCATTGATTTTACTAAATCAGAAATGCGGCATAAAAAAAGAGAAGATTTTAGCTATACGAACGGATGGCCAAACAAAACGCTTATGGATCTAGGTGAATATGTTCTTGAAGGTAAAGTATATGACTCCAATGGCCGCGTGAGTGACTGGGGATCGCTTATCATTGAAGTTGTTCCGGACATGCCTCCTGCAGTTAACGTTGTTGCTCCTGAAGAAATCTATCGAAGCAATGATTTTATGCTTTATATCGATGCTGAAAGTCTAGACGGCAACCAGCTTGATCATCTTTTCATCGAGGAACGGTACGATCAGGACGATGATGGGAATTTTGATGAGGATCTATGGACTACGCTTTATGACGGCGCGTTTAAATGGACACATCCTCTCAAGTACAGCACAGTCGGGAAACGCCAATATCGAGTAAGTGTTACCGAAGACTTTGGGAAACAAGGAATCTCTCCTTTGGTACAGACAGATGTACTTAACTATGCTCCAGAGGCTAATTTTAATGTTTTCGGTATTACACAGCAGCCAGGAAAAGACGAAGATAGTGGGCCTCCGATTACAGCCTATACACCAGTGTCCATTTTTCGATCATGGACGCTAAAAAATCCGTATACGGGCGGCAATGGCGACAAAGTGAGTTGGAAGATAAATATCACCAACTCTAGTATTGCAACTAAAAACGGCATAATGGCCAACTTCAAAGTCGGTTATCCGAATTCAGGGAATGGCGCAAATTCCAGAACGAAATATCAATTGGCTGCCGATATTACAGGGAAACCGTCCTGGGTACCGAGCGGTGTTGTCATTGAACAAGTCTTTGCCGGGAACAGGATCTATACGTATAACACAATTGATGGGAAGTATGTGATCAATGAAGTAAATGCTGAAACAGGAGAGATAATTATTTCTCGGCCATTTGATCTATTAATGACGAAGTATTCTTTTATTGGAATGGGATCGGATGAAAGCTTTTATTTTTATGACTATGATGCATCCGTTGTTGGTGGAAATTTCGTTTCTATTGTGGCATACACCAAAGAGGGGCGGTTTAAAGACCGGTATGAGTTTAGTCACGACATAGATACGAAGTATTTAATTACAACGCCGTATGTAAAGCACTTTGAGATCTCGCCCGATGGGAGATATATGTACATAGGGTTAAGGCAAGCTTGGAACTATGTAAGTTATTATCAGGATTATGAGACAGCTCTTAGATTTTATAAATATGATTTAAAAAACAAACAGCTCATATGGGAATCATCAGGGAAGCGCGAATATAAAATGAACTATTTCGATATTAAAATGACTCATGCGCAAAATGGCGACGTGTTTATCACGTATAAAAAACAGATGGTGGGCACATCTAACTACTCCCTTTTCACGTTTGATATTAATAAAGTGGCAGCAAATGGCGTTTCAACCGTGACGACCTTGGGCAGCGGAGGAATTTTAACTTATGCCGCTCTTAGTGATGATGAGACGTATGTTTATGTGATCACCTACTCGTTAGATTGGAATTTAAAACGTGTTGATCCCATATTTACAACATTAACTGCAGTTAACTTACAGGTCATTCGTAATATCGCTATCATGGCGACAATAGACGACTGGGGAATCGATAGTTTTGATTATGGAGGAGCCAACAATCCAGTCGTGCTGCCTGATGGAGATGTTCGTGTCTATGATCGGACAGCTAATTATTATTCCTATTTGTTTGACAAAAACGGGAGCCAGAAGGCGAGATACGAAGGCGGAGTAGGAGCAGGAAACGCAGATAAGATATTTCTTAATGCCAACGGGGACACGATTTATCCAAGTATATATTCTACCTATATAGGCCAAGGACAAGCTTCTTCCGCTTTTTTATTAAATCGAACGAAGGGCTATTCAATAGCCTATAGTTCTGAGGCAAGTGGAGGTTCAGGATCTGGAGACGGTGGGGGCGTACCAGGAGGACAGGTAGGGTCAGCTGGCAATGGATATGCGACCTCTACGCCTATTTTACCAAATGGATCTATTTTCTTATTTGAACAATCTTGGAATTCTAAGAAAGCCATATTCCCATTTATATCCGCAAGCGGAAATGACGGAATTAAAGCAATCGATGGAGACACCATCGAAATTACGAATGATGAGTGGGGCGGTCTGCTGTATGATGCCGGCAGCTCTATGAAAAATTACGCACTAGCATTTGATGCCAGTGTGAACGATGCAAACAATGCGAAAGTGATCGGTGCCGGCTTCCATATTCAAAATGAAAAGAATATGTACGCTGTCGAGTGGAGCAAAGATACGCTAACCTTGTTCAAGGTCGTAAACGGCGTGAAAACGTCACTTCAATCAGTGGCTTTGACTCGAAATGCTTTTACTTCTTACCCGATTAAGGTAGAGGTGGTTAATGGCACGCTTCGCGTCTTTGTAAATCATTCGAAAAAGATTGAGATCGAGGATAGCACCTATTCAAAAGGTGCAGCAGGTATCATGTCGCTAGGACAGCCTTCCGCTTCATTCGCCGATGTCAAGAAAACAAACTACGGCGATACGTACATTGAGGAGACTTACGAAACTGTTTTAGTTGACGAGCCAATCTACTACGAGAAGCTATTTAAAGACATTGAAAATGATCCAATGGGAGCAGAGGAGTGGAGCTACAGCCATAACCCGAATTTTTTTGAAAATCCGGAAGGGCTTAGCGCTTACCACGGCCAAACATTAGGAGCGACTGTAAACGCTCTTGAAAAAGCGGGTGTCTACGAGATCAGCTTCCGTGCGCGGGATAATACGGGCTTATCCGCCTACAACAAGTGGTCGGAGCCGGTGAAAAAGCTGCTCTACGTACATCGCAGACCATTGGCGCAGCCGGACGTCCGCTTTACGGGAAATGTGTTCGCAGAGGGCGAAGCGCTTGATTATGAAACATTCGATACATCTTATGATCCAGATATCGCGCACATCTTATCGGACAAAATTTTCCGTACGCGATGGGCCGACGAAAGTACTTGGACAGCAGGGAAACGAGCTTATTATAACCGTCCGGGCGTAGAGCTTTTCGTACAGGAGCAAGTAAGGGATATACATGGCGCCTGGTCGTATTGGGGGCAGTACATCGTCTATAAGGATACTATACTGCCAATCAATCAAACGAAGCCTGTCATGACTATTGCCTCTCCTGCAGGGACTACCGCAGCTGCACCTACTGTGCTCGCTAAGGAACCAACAATTAGGTGGACCTACTTCGATGCAGAGGATGATCCGCAGGAGCAGTATCGATTAACCGTTTCGTATGTCGATAACGACGAAACGGCCTTGTATATTGAGCATGAAGGTAACGCTCTTACTTATCCTATGCTGGAGGGAAGTATCGTCCCCGGCCGTGTAGTTAAGGTGCAGGGGCAGGTCTATTCCGCAGGGGTATGGTCGAATGTAAGCAACATCCGATATTTCGTATTGGATCTGCCGCCGGAAACGTTTTTGCTTAATTTTAACGGCGCTGACGCAGACCATCCGATTTACATGAATGCAAACCGCCCGCAGCTGCGCGTATTTACGGTAGATCCTGAGATCGACCCGCTAGCAGCGATTGATTATGAGGTATTCAGAGCATCAACCGGCGAAAACGTAGTTGACACGAACTCGGCCATAGCTGCTGCCAGCTACACAACGGCTGCACTTGCTGAAGGATTGCACTATTGGAGGGCTAGAGCCAATGACAGCTATTTATGGGGGCCGTATTCAAGAAACGGATTCTTCTTTGTAGATACGGTCAAACCAGACGACGTAAATGAACGATTGGTCATTGAGCCGACAGCCGTGTCGGTGACATTTGATGCTTTTAGCGATACGGAGCCTTCTTCCGGACATGCGTCTCGGACCTTCTATTTGCAAAGGGTGAATGCGGATAGCAGCGTAACGAATATTGATCTTGATGCAGATGGGTCATCGGAATACAGCATTCCGCTGGCGCTTGACCGAAAGTCCTATCAAGTAACGGGTTTAATAGCCGGGCAGGAATACCGCCTCACCGTTCTTGATTATGACGCTGCCGGCAATGAAGGGCATTTCGCGTATATTCATTTCGTTACCAACCGGCCGCCGACCGCAGATTTTGATTGGACACCGAAACCGGTTTACGAAGGGGATATGACCTCGTTTTTATCGGATGCAGGCGATGCAGACGGCAATCCGCTTTCCATTGCTTATGAGCTGACCAGTCCGACAGGCTCCAAAAGCAGCTATTCCTATACGGCAGATGGCCCAAGCTATCCGGCTAGCGGACCTTCTTTGAGGCTGACAGCGGTTGGAACGTGGAGCATGACGATGACGGTTAGCGACGGAATTGCCGATCCCGTCAGCATCACCAAATCGCTGCAGGTGCTGCCGCTTCAAGTTATTGGCTATGTGAAGCACACGGAACTATGGGACAAGCGGCGCCGAGACTACAATACGGCCCAAACGGGCCAGCCCGATTCATCACGCTACTATTCGGTATTTTGGGCAGGCGAAAAATTCGTTCTGGAGGCGGATACGACTTCGACAGGTACGGCCACGAAGGCCGAACGGGTCGAAGTGAAGATGACTGACTATGCGGCGGCGCTGCATAAAACGAATGACGCGCAAACGAGCTGGAGCGGTGAAATGCGGGACAATGCTTTTTCGCAATTAAAGCAAGGAAAAATAAAGTTTGTGTTTACGGCTTACTTCACGAATGGAACCATTAAGGAAGCTGCAGTCGAGATATCTATTGATGGCAATACGCTGAATACCGTCGGCGTTCATCGTGTCCATTAAAAAACAGCGAGGAGCTGCCCCTATGTGTTCTCATAAAACAGACGGGGCAGCTCCAGCTGCGTTGTTAGCTTTTAATTTTCAAGAAAAACCTGCTGATGGCGTAATACGCCGCGCCGCGAACGGCCGATTGATCCTGGAGCTCTGCGAACAAAATTCGCATCCGCTCCCGGTGATAAGGAAGCGTGCGCTGATCGACGGCCGCTTGTACTGCGGGCTCCAGCCATTCGGCAGCACGGCTCATGCGATTGCCGATAATAACGACATCCGGGTTGAACACATTGACGATATTCGCAATGCCTGCTCCCAAATAATCGCCGATCGAGCGGATGAGCAAGGTAACATCCTCGTCTCCGGCAGCCGCCGCAAGCAGCAGCTCCTCCAGGCTCTCGAAGCCTAGCAATGCCGCACGCTCGAGCAAAGCATTCTCGGATGCATACAGCTCCCAGCAGCCTCGGTTGCCGCAGCTGCAGAGCTTGCCGTCATACTCGATCGAGAGGTGGCCTAGCTCGCCGGAGAAGCCGGAAGCCCCTTTGTACAGCTCTTTGTTCAAAATAATGCCCGTACCGATACCGATCCCGACGCTGACGTAAATTTGATTCGGTATGCCGCGTCCTGCGCCGTATTTCTGCTCGCCCTGCGCGCCCGCGTTCGCTTCATTGTCAATGGTGACCGGTATGCTGAAGCGCTCCTCGAGCAGCTGCTGCAGCCCGACCTGACGCCACTTCAAATTCGGCGCGAACAGAATTGTGCCGTTATCGTCGACGATACCCGGAACGCCGACACCGATGCCCACCACGCCATATGGACTCTCCGGCGCTTCATTCATAAGCAGCTCGATGCATGCCGTGAGCTGTCCCAGCACAAACCCGGCATCCTGCTGCTTCAGACTGCGCTGGTGCTCGGCAATTACATGGCCCTCCAAGTCGACCAGCAGGCCGCGTATATAGTTAACGCCGAGGTCAACGCCGACGGCATAGCCCGCGGTTCCGTTAAACAGCAGCATGACCGGCTTACGCCCGCCGCTTGATTGCCCGGGACCGTTCTCGACAACAAGATGGCTGTCGATTAAATCCTGAACGAGGCTGGAGACCGTCGCTTTATTGAGTCCGGTAAGCTCTGATATTTGCGCCCGTGAGAGCGGCGCATGCCCCAGCACGGCTTCAAGCACGATAGCCGTATTTATTTTTTTGATGAGCGCTAAGTCTCCTGTTGATTTTGTTTTCAATAAAGAAAGCCTCCGTCCAAGTCACAATATCTAGTATTGTATCACGAAATGTCGAATATAGAGCTTGCCCGTACCGCATACTGATAACTGCGACTTGAGCAAATGATATCGTTACAGCTAGTTTATCATAAAAACTTAGTTTGTTTAATAGACAAACTAAGTTCTGGCATGTTATTCTTGCAGTAAGCACTTTCAAAAATATCGAATTCCGTGAAGGAGGATTTTGTTTTCTATGAGCTATTTCAAAAATATTAACACCATCCAATTTGAAGGTAAGGGCTCGGATAATCCGCTGGCATTCAAACATTACGATCCAAACCAAGTCATCCTGGGTAAAACAATGGAAGAGCATCTTCGCTTCGCTGTTGCATACTGGCATACTTTTAACGCTAATGGTTCAGACCCGTTCGGCGCAGGAACGATGGTTCGCGGCTGGGATCAATATAACGGCCTTGACCGTGCGAAAGCGCGCGTAGAAGCTAACTTTGAATTCATGAATAAATTGAACATTCCTTTCTATGCTTTCCACGATGCGGACATTGCGCCTGAAGGCGAAACGTTGCAGGAAACGAACAAAAACCTTGACGTTATCGTTGCTATGCTCAAGGACAATATGAAGTCCTCCGGCAAAAAGCTGCTGTGGAACACGGTGAACATGTTCTCGAATCCGCGTTTTGTTCACGGAGCAGGCACAACTTGTAACGCAGACGTTTATGCATACGCCGGCGCGCAGCTGAAAAAAGGTCTTGAGGTCGGTAAAGAGCTTGGCGCGGAAAACTATGTATTCTGGGGCGGCCGCGAAGGCTACGAAACGCTTCTTAACACGGATATGGGCTTTGAGCTGGATAACCTGGCGCGCTTGTACCAAATGGCGATCGCATACGCGAAGGAAATCGGCTTCGACGCTCAATTCCTAATCGAGCCAAAACCGAAAGAGCCTACCAAGCACCAATATGATTACGATGCGGCTACAACGATCTCCTTCCTGCAAAAATACGGCTTGAAGGACCACTTTAAGCTAAACCTTGAAGCAAACCATGCAACTCTTGCAGGCCACACGTTCGAGCACGAAATTCGTACAGCTGCGATCAACGGCATGCTTGGATCACTTGATGCGAACCAAGGCGATCTATTGCTCGGCTGGGATACGGATGAATTCCCGACTGACCTTTACTCCACTACACTGACGATGTTTGAAGTATTGAAAGCTGGCGGCATCGGCCGCGGCGGCATTAACTTCGACGCGAAGGTTCGTCGCGCTTCATTCGAAGCGGAAGATCTATTCCTGGGACACATCGCCGGTATGGACAGCTTCGCTTGGGGTCTTAAAGCGGCTGCGAAATTGACGGAAGAGAAAATTCTCGACAACATCGTCGACAACCGTTACCGCAGCTTCAAAGAAGGCATCGGCGCAGAAATCGTGTCCGGCAAAGCGACGCTTGCTTCGCTTGAGCAATATGCGCTTCAAAACAATCCGATCAAGAACGAGTCCGGCCGTCAAGAACGAATCCGCCTTGTACTGAGCGAAGTTATTTTCAGCGTTTAAGCCAGGGAGGATTGCTTTCATATGAGCTATGTTATTGGTATAGATCTAGGAACGAGCGCCGTTAAGGTGCTGCTCGTTGACCAAAGCGGTACGGTAGCCGGAGAAGCATCCCGCAGCTACCCGCTGTATCATGAGCATTCCGGCTGGAGCGAGCAGCGGGCGGATGATTGGGTAGACGGAACGGTTGCTGCGCTGCGCGAGCTCACTTCTGCTGCCGGCATCGATGCAGGAGCAATCGAAGGCATTAGCTTCTCCGGCCAAATGCACGGTCTCGTGCTGCTGGACGGCGAAGGGAATCCTGTTCGCCATGCCATATTATGGAATGATACGCGTACGACTGAGCAATGCCGTGAAATCGAGCGCACGCTTGGAGACAAGCTGCTTCGCGTAACCCGCAATCCGGCGCTGGAGGGCTTTACGCTTCCGAAAATATTGTGGGTCCGCGAGCATGAGCCGGAAGCCTTCGCGAAGGCGAAGCTGTTCCTTCTGCCGAAGGACTATCTCCGTTACAGGTTAACGGGCGAGCTGCATATGGATTACTCCGATGCCGCAGGCACGCTCCTTCTTGATGTGGCCGGAAAAGCATGGAGCAGCGAGGTGCTTGAAGCGTTTGGCCTTCAAGGCAGCTTCTGTCCGCCGCTTGTCGAGTCGCATGGTCTTGTCGGCACTTTGCTGCCGCAGTTTGCCGAGAGTACAGGCCTGCCTGCAACGACGAAAGTGTTTGCGGGCGGTGCCGATAACGCATGCGGAGCGATCGGCTCGGGTATTTTATCCGAAGGCTTGACGCTTTGCAGCATCGGTACATCCGGCGTCATTCTATCCTACGAGAACGATAAGTCGAAGGATTTTGCCGGGAAGGTGCATTTCTTTAACCACGGCAAAGAGGATTCCTTCTATGCCATGGGCGTTACGCTGGCTGCCGGCTATAGCCTTAGCTGGTTTAAGAAAACATTCGCGCCAAATGAATCCTTCGATCAACTGCTCGAAGGCGTAGGCGACGTGAAGCCGGGAGCGGGCGGCTTGCTGTTCACGCCATACCTCGTCGGTGAACGTACGCCGCATCCTGATGCACGAATTCGTGCGAGCTTTATCGGCGTTGACGGTTCGCATGAGCGCATTCACTTTGCCCGTGCGGTCATGGAAGGCATCACCTTCTCGCTTAACGAGTCGGTCGATATGTTCAGACGTGCCGGCAAAACGGTCGATACGGTTGTTTCCATCGGCGGAGGCGCGCAAAATCCGGTTTGGCTGCAAATGCAGGCCGATATTTTCGATGCTAAGGTCGTAGCGCTTGAGAATGAGCAGGGGCCTGGCCTAGGTGCTGCAATGCTCGCAGCTTACGGCTCCGGCTGGTTCGACAGCTTAGAGTCCTGCGCGGATAAATTTGTGAAGCATGCGGATTCGTATTCGCCTCAGCCTGAAGCGGTTGCTGCTTACGCCGGTATCTTCAAAATCTATCAGCAGGTATATGAGCAAACACGCGGGTTGAATGAGGCGCTGGCGCCTTATCGCGGCTAAGCTTATTTGATAAAAGGGACTGTTATCCTCAAAGGAGGACGACAGTCCCTTTATTTAAGCTTAAAGAAGAGGAAAGGAGCTGCCTTTAACGTTTAAAGCAGCTCCATATCGTTTCGGGTCTCACGCCCAGCTCTCCGGCTATCAATTCAGCCGTTAGGCGCTGGGGCTTTTTTATTTTGCCGTTGCGAATTTTAGAAATGGTCGTGAGAGAGATGAGCGTAGATTGAGCGAGCGAGGTTACAGATATATTTTTGCTAAGCATAAGCATGCGGAGCTTGTACGACGGGTCTTCCTCTGAGTTGTTTAGATGAAGGCTTGTCAGGATGACAACAAAGTTTTTAAAGCTTCGGTTGCCATTGTAAAAAGGCTGAATCACCGCTTCGGTGCTATAATAGCGGTCCCCAAGCATAAGCTGAAAGTCGACGGATTCGGCCGTACGGTTGTTTTTGGCATACTCAAATACCTTCTTTAGCTTACTCCGCTCGTGATCTGCTACGAGGTCGAATAACGATCTGTTCACATAAGAGTAGGAGTGCTGCTGCACAGGGGCATAATAATGCTTTAAGTTCATGATGCTGCAACGCTCGTTTACGACCAAGGACGCCATAATTTTATTATGCATAATATATTCGTCAATCCATTTCGCCTCGCGCAAATCTTTGCAAATGATAACATAGACCTTACGTTCACCGAGCTGCAGCATGCGGCAAGACATATGCACGTCTGCGGGAGTCGACATTTTCGTAATAAGCTTGCATTCAAGCAAGGGGGAGAAGGCGTGCTCGTCAGCAAGCTGGCAAACGGCTTTTTCAAAGGAAAGTCCCGCGTCCTGCACCGTGATGATCGTGGAAGGATCGAGCTGCAAGAGATCCGATTTCTTAAAGCCGGAAAAGGCTGTAAAGGCTTGATTGACATCGCGAATAGACCAACGGGCTTCGTCCGACTCGACGATAAGCATTGGATCCGAAAGTAAATAAAATAGATGATTCATCGATGACACCGTCCCATCAGTTAGCGTGATACCAAATGTGTATGTGATAATTATGTCATAAAAGCTTACATAATGACATAGCTATTTGTGAAAAAATAATGTCATGATTTTTGGAAAGTTGGGAATGCTATGTCAGATACAAGAAAGGATGATAACTATTGCCTGCCAACTCAGCCTTATTATTTGATTTTAACGACGCTCAGAGTGCGGCGCTCGCTTGCGAAACGCTGCGGGAGCTCGGCTACGAGACCGTTCTTCATGATGACAGCCGCATGCATGTTCATTTAGATGGAAGCGATTTGACATCGGCTCTCGAGATAGCGCAAGCGCATGGCGGTCAGCTTGTCGAGCAATCTCACATCGATGCGGCTGCTTTGACGGATAGTGCCTATTCGCTTGATGCGATCGCGATTCCGGCACATCTCGTGAACGAGGATTGGATATCAGATGGACAAGCCGAATATGCTGATCAGCTGCACAATCGCGACGATGATGCGGATTACAAGGGGGAGTTTCTTCCGGATTCCGGTACGTATGATCATTTCTCGGGGGATGTGCGGACTTAGCGGTCTATTTAATACATAAACAAAAAAAAGGCTGTTTCCAAAGTTTTGCGACATTGGAGACGGCCCTTTTTGCGTCTTATTGGAGTACTGCGTTTAGTCCTGCTGTGAAGCCGGTCGAGAAGGCCGCGGTAATGTTGTAGCCTCCGGTGTAGCCGTGAATATCCAAAATTTCTCCGCAAAAATATAGCCCGTTCATCAGCTTCGACTGCATCGTCTTCGGATCGACTTCCTTCAAATTAATGCCTCCTCCGGTAACGAATGCGTCTTCTATAGAAAGCGAGCCATACACCCTGATCGGAAAATGCTTGATAAGCTGCGATAGAGCTAACCAATCCTGCTTTGGTATATTGTCATAAGTAAGGCTATCCGGCAATCCGGCCTTCTGAAGTAGAATCGGAATCATTTTTTCCGGCAGACAGCCTTTCAGTACGTTTTTAATCGTTTTTTTGGATTCAAGCTGGGTGAGTTTAAGCGTTTCTTGGAAGACCTCGTCTTTGCTCTTATCCGGCATGAGGTCGATCGCTACCTCGATATTGCCCGTGTTAAACTGCTTCAGCGCTTTCACTACGAACTGGCTGCACCGCAGCACGATGGGGCCTGAAATGCCAAAGTGAGTAAAGAGCATATCGCCATGATGCTGGATGATTTGTTTACCCTTCGGGCTCCAAACCGATAGCGCTACGTCCCGCAGGGAAAGGCCCTGCAGCTCCTTGCTCACGATGAAGGGCTCATTCGACGTAAGCGGAACCTCGGTTGGGAAAAGCTCCGTAATCGTATGGCCGGCTTTCTCCGCCCATGCATAGCCGTCACCGGTTGAGCCGGTTTGAGGCACCGATTTGCCGCCGGAGGCTACGATTACGCTTCTGCTGCGGAACGTCTCGCCTGATTTCACGCGCAAGCCGGTTACTCTTCCATCGCCATACATGATATGATCGACGGGGGCGTTCAAAATGATTTTGACGCCTTGCTTGCGGACTTGGTTAACAAGCGTATCTACGACCGTCTTCGCTTTGTCCGATACCGGGAACATGCGCCCGTTGTCTTCTTCCTTAAGAGCAATTCCGAGGTTCTCGAAAAAAGCGATAATATCCTTGTTATTGAAATTGGAAAAGGCGCTGTGCAGAAAGCGGCCATTACCGGGAATATGCTTAATGAGCTCGTCCAAATCTTTATTATTCGTTACATTACACCGGCCGCCCCCGGAAATGCCCAGCTTACGCCCTAATTTATCGCCTTTGTCGAGGAGAAGCACCTTAGCGCCATTCTTGCTCGCGGCGATGCTGGCCATTAACCCGGCAGAGCCGCCGCCAATTACAATTGCATCATATTGCATCGATTTCCACCTGCTATATTATTATTAGAATATATAATACCACAAAAGAAGGGCGGCGTTCTGATGCTGCGTGATGAATGGCAAATAACAGGCGCAAAAGGAACGATATTATTTTTGCGGGAATGGAAGCCAAAAGCGCGGGAAGTAAAAGCAGTCGTTTGCCTCGTGCACGGGATGGGAGAGCACGGCGACCGTTACGGACATGTTGCGGCTCTATTTGCAGAGGCAGGCTATGCGCTGATAGCGCTTGATCAGTACGGACATGGCCGGTCATCAGGCAAACGGGGGCATATCTTGTCGCTTGGCGCAGTGGTTAGCGACGCAGCTCTGATGATAGAAGCCGCAGGCAAGCGGCACGCTGGCGTGCCTATCTTCTTATACGGCCATAGCATGGGCGGAAATGTGGCGTTAAATTGCGCGCTGCGTCTTCAGCCCAAGGTTAAAGGACTCATTCTGACCAGTCCATGGCTGAGGCTGGCGTTCAAGCCGCATCCGGCAGTGGAGTGGATGGGACGAAGGCTTGCGTCTGTCCTTCCGAAGCTGCAGCAATCGACGGGCTTGAATCCGGCCGATTTATTCCGCCCAGGCTATGCTCAGGCTGCACCTATCGTGGAAGATCCGTTATGCCATACGAAAATTACGCTGCATGCCTATAATGAAATTAGCGCTGGCGGCGAGTGGGCGCTTGCGAACGCTTCTGAACTCCGGGTTCCGCTGCTGCTCATGCACGGAACCTCCGACCGGGTTACTTCCTTGGAGGCAAGCAGACTGCTGGCTGAAGGACTTGACGAGACCTGTCATTTTAGACGCTGGGACGGTGGATTTCACGAGCTGCACAATGATATAGAGGGTGAGATGGCTATACATGAGATAATAAATTGGTTAGGCGGACAATTGTAAATAGATGCCTTTTGTGTTTTAATCGGATTAAAAGGTTCTTATATCAGGTCATATTTTCTTACATTAGATAACTAAATAGGGGTCATGCATTCGGAGCGTGAGTAGGGGGAACAGATCGTCCGTGTTAAAGGAATTGCTGTTACAATTCATTTTATCCTTATTGCCTGTTTTTGCCTTCCAGCTTTGGCATGATAAAGAGCAGAGCTGGAAGGGTATGTCTGTTTTCATGGGCATTTTTTGTGGTGCGTCGATGGTGTTTTGCATGATAACCGCGCCAAACGTCTTCGGCTATGAAGTCGGTTTTTATATCATTCCGTATTTGATCGGCTCACTTTATGGGGGAGTGCCGACGCTTACCGCATTATCCTTCATCTATATCGGCATGAGAATTCCGATGCTGGACAGCGTATGGGAATTCGTTAGCTTCATCCTGTTCATCGTTGGATTTGTTTCGCTTATTATGCTTTCGGTTCGTTCTTTTGATCGTGCGTCAGTTGTCCGCAAGAAGCGTAAAGCCATAATTCTGATGTCGGTAATGATGCTTTATTTCATCATTACGATAACGGGCTACGTCTCAATTAGCGAAGTATCGTGGTCGGTTATGATGACGGTGTTGCTCGTACTGGCTGTCGCCGCAACGCTTTCGGCAACCTGGTTGTCCATTTTTATGATTGAGAACGTAAAGGAGAAGCAGCTGCTCCATATGGAAGTGAAGCGGCTGTCTGCGAATTATCGCGATGAAGTGGAGAAGCTGCAGCAATTTATTGACGAGACGTCATTCGGCGTAATCGTCATTGATCGAGAAGGACGAATCACTAATTTTAACAGGATGGCGACGCAGCTTCTATGCTTGCGCCCGGAATATACCGGAGCAAAGCAGCTGCTGGGCGCACCGTTTCCCGTTATATTTCAAAGCGGACAATGCGATGCTTGTGTTAAAATGCTTTATCAAGCGCTTAATGGCAATAAGTCCTCGTTAGTTCCGTTCGTCAATGGCGATAAAAAGCTGCTGTTATCAACGATTTCACTGCGGACGTCCTTAAACGGGCAAAATACGGGTGCGGCGCTAATTGCGCAGGATGTAACCGAGCTGCGCCAGCTGCAGGATGAGGTTGGCCGCATGGAGCGTCTCAGCTTAGTCGGTCAGATGGCAGCGAGCATCACGCATGAAATTCGTAACCCGATGGCGGTGATCCGCGGTTTTGTCCAGCTGATCCAGGAACGCAGTCCGAAAAACCAGCAAGAATATTTTCGTATCATAATGGAAGAGCTTGACCGCGCGAATATGATTATTAGCGATTTTCTATCGCTTGCTCAGAATAGGTCGCTTACGATGGAGCCGTCGTCCTTGCATGATATTATTAATGAACTCATACCTCTGCTAAATGCTGATGCGAATATGCGGGGTCAAACGATTGAAGTGAGTCTTTGCAAGGATTTGCCGATGATTATGCTGAACGACAGAGAGATTAAACAGCTGTTTCTCAACATTTCCCGCAACGGAATGGAAGCGATGGGCGATAAAGGCTCATTGCGCATAAGCACCTCCTATTACGGCAGCAAAATCGAGCTGCGGATAGCCGATCAAGGCGTTGGCATTTCGCCTGACCAGATGAAGCATTTATTCGAGCCGTTTTTTTCGACAAAGACGCAGGGCACCGGTCTCGGGCTTCCGCTTTGCTTAAGTATCGCGGAGCGTCATAACGGACGGATCGACGTCGAATCGAAGGAGGGTGAAGGAACGGCTTTTATCGTAACCTTTTTCCTGCCGGAGGAGAGAGCAAGTTAAATTATATATCATGCATATGACTGTAAATGAATGGATCGTTCATTTACGTTTTTTTTTATAAGGGGAAAAGGAGAGTGCGGCTTTCGAATGACGGGTATCGATAAAGATTTTTTTGTCAGACATTATGAGGAAGCGATTTTTGAAAACGGGATACAGGTTGTCGACATGGTCCGTCTCTCCCAGGATTTATAGCATAAGGAAAGTCCGAGTGGCGCATACTACCCTTGAAAGATAACCGGCTGCAAGCGGTTAGATCGTATTAGGGGAGGAGGCGTTAGCATTGGCACAGCAAAATGAGGAAAAAGGCCGTTCGGCTGAACAAGCGCAGCAGGCTGCAAAAAACTCGGCAGGCAGCGGCAAGCCGCCGGAGTCCGACGGTTTTGACAAAAAGCTGGATGGACCAAACCGTCCGTCTACTTAGTGCGGAGGTGATCACGTGTCTGACCATGATCATAAGCAAAAAGGCAAGCAGCATATCGACGATCCGGCGCTCGATCCTTACGAAATCGAATTTTTGCCGCAGTTTCGCGAAGGGCGGGGAAGCCGCGCGCCGTTTGTAAATCAGTATGGGATCGTAATCGGCGATCATGAATATGAGTCTCCCAATTCGCCGCTGTCACAGTGGAGTAAGGAGACAGATCCTACCGTTATGGCGGGTGATCAATGGGTGCATCCGTTTAAGGACGTAGGCTTTCAAACAGATGAGAACCGGGATATTTTTGAGAAGGGACTCCCGCCGCAGGGAGGATTATTTACACATCCTGACAAAAATACCGCATATGGCCTAAATGAGCCGGAAAAATTTCCGGAATGAGTTTAAAAAGAACAGCCGGAGTGAGCGCGCTCCGGTTGCTTTATTTTGACTACCGACGGTATAATAGTAGCTAAAATAAAGTAATAAGGGAGTGTGTTTCGATGTCGATGTCATTCGAAAGATACATGTTAGATATGGTGCAGCCAATGCGGGACGATCTTACCCGAATTGGTATTCAAGAGCTTCGCACGGCTGAAGAAGTAGAACAAAAATTGCCAAACGCAAAAGGCACTGCACTCGTTGTTGTTAACTCGGTTTGCGGCTGCGCAGCAGGCCAATGCCGTCCGGGTGTGGCTGAGGCGCTGCAGCATGATATTACTCCCGATCATTTGTTTACCGTATTTGCTGGACAGGACAAAGAAGCGACAGCGAAAGCACGTGAATATTTTGCTCCGTATCCTCCATCCTCCCCGTCCATCGCTTTAATGAAAGATGGCGAGCTAGTACACTTTATCGAGCGCCACCAGATCGAAAATCGTTCCGCAGCGGACATTGCAGCCGATCTGTCTGACGCATTCGATCGGTTCTGCCGCTAAGTGGGACGGTGACTATGAGCCTACAACAAGAAATTATTGAAATACTTGGCGTGAAGCCTGAAATCGATCCGGAGGCCGAAATTCGCAAACGGGTCGATTTCTTGAAGCAATACGTTAAGCAGTCGGGTACGACGGGACTTCTCATTGCCATTAGCGGCGGAATTGACAGCGCGGTGGCAGCCGGACTTTGCAAGCGGGCAACGGATGAGCTTAGCTCGGAGTCAGGCCAAGAGTATATGACGCTTGGCGTATTCCAGCCGTATGGCGATCAATCTGACATTGCCGACAGCTATGCCGTTGCAGAAGCGTTCCAGCTGAAGCACCGCGCTGAGACGAATATCGCGGAAGCGGTGGACGAGATTGCGATCGAAGTGGAGCACAGCTTCAAGTCGTTAGGCATTCCGCGTCATTTGAGCCGCGGCGGCAAAGGCAACGTGAAGGCAAGAACGCGGATGGTCGTGCAGTACGCGCTCGCATTCGATCTTAATTTGCTGGTAGTAGGCACGGATCACGCTTCCGAGGCGATTACAGGCTTCTTTACGAAGTGGGGCGACGGCGCAGTGGACGTCACTCCGCTCAGCACGCTTAACAAACGTCAGGTAAGGCAGCTGGCCTCCCATCTCGGCGTTCCGCAAAGCGTACTGGACAAAGCGCCATCAGCAGGCCTATGGGATGGACAAACCGACGAGGCAGAGCTAGGCATCACCTACGGTGACAATAGCGATTACCTTGAAGGCAAGGAAATTAACGCCGAGGCCCGCGAAAAGCTTGAAAAACAATATTTGAAAACCGAGCACAAGCGCTCCCCGATTCCGGGTATTTAGCTGCTGCTAAGGTTTAATTACAAAGCGAAGACTGTCTCTGGGACCGAGCAATGAACTGCGCCCCGTCAAGTAGACAGTACAAATAATAAAAACCAGTTATGCGGCCTTAGTCCTAAATTCCATCGGACTGAGGCCGTTTAATTTCG
>NZ_LMRV01000066.1:271161-280546 GCF_001428245.1 Paenibacillus sp. Soil522 | reverse complement strand
CCAATTATTATTAAAACTAGTCCAAGTATTAAGAAAATCCCTACGAATATATTATCAAAAACACCAGGCATATTTGGTTCAGAAGGATACTGTCCAGACCCATTAATTTTTATTGGAACAGCTTCACTAATCCATTTAAAAACAGCAATAAATCTTTCCACTGTGTACAAAATGCCACTTAATGCAATCAGTCCCAGACCAGATATAAAACTGCTCTTCCACATTTGTTGTTTCCCCTCACTAAAAAAGTAATCGTATAATTCATAGGTGTGATTATAACACATAAAAACTGCTCTTCCACATTTGTTGTTTCCCCTCACTAAAAAAGTAATCGTATAATTCATAGGTGTGATTATAACACATAACCTATTGCGCAATCCTGCCAGTTAGCTTAACGCCTATCAGCTACATATGTACAAAATCCTTTATTTTGTGAAGTAGTCCGGCCTCTTCAAAAATGAAAAACAGAGCAATTGAAAGCTAGCCTAAGAAAATGAAAAAAAGGACCGGTCCGCAAATGATGCGAACACGGTCCTTTTTTTACGATTGTTCCACGGAAGGAAAATTGGCGCTCACGGCTGAATTTGGGGGAATATCGAGGTTGAAATCATGCTAAATAGCCGCTCACTCTTCTCCATTTGTTTTTCAAAATGGAGAAGAGTGAGCGGAACCGGAACGAAGTGGAGGCATCTGCTCTACTCCTGGATCGTTAAGATTAGCGAAAGAAGGATTGGTGCATTTTTCAAAAATAATTAAAAGGAGTTATTTGTTATGATTGTTTTTGGAGGCGGTAAAAATGAAGTTATTTGAAACAGTAAAAAAGAGTTGGCAAAAAGAATGGCGAAGAAGGTCTAAACCTATATTTATTTTAGATATATTGCTTGTAGTTGGAGCACTTGTATTGTTTTTAATCAATCCACTAAATTTTCTTATTTTTTATCTAGTGTCCGCTAGTTTCATTATAAGAAGTATTGAAGAATTTTTCATGAAAGATGCTGCATTGAAATATATTTCAAATTTTTTTATTGGGCTTCTTTTTCTATATCTAGTGTCCGCTAGTTTCATTATAAGAAGTATTGAAGAATTTTTCATGAAAGATGCTGCATTGAAATATATTTCAAATTTTTTTATTGGGCTTCTTTTTCTATTATGGGCACTATCTTATTGAAGTAACGGATAATGATAGTTCAATAAAACAGCGGCAGTCTAGGACTTCATTTTCAAGTCCCTGGCTGCCGCTATTTCTTTTATTGGGGCACTTTATTTTCTTTCAACAGGAAGCGCAAACGATTCGGGGTCTGGGGGCGAAGCCACCAGGCGAGTCTGGGCGGCAGGCCCAGCAAGATGACGGAGGATATCCGGGAGAACGATGAGCGGCAGCGAAATCGGACTCGCGGATATCCGTAGGCGAATCTTGCCAAACCATAACAAGAGTTTTTCGAATTTGTACATACAAATTCAATGCTTGCTATTCCTTTCCAACATTCCTCATTCTTATCTTCGCTCTATCATTTCCTTTACTTGGATTGAAGATTGAAACGTACTTTTTCGTTCGCATATCCCGACACACGAAGGCGGAGCCGCTTCTGACTTGTCATAATTTTTACCAATGAGGGGAAAACTGTACTCAAAACCTATCACACTTGAAAGGAGCGCATACGACAAATGGATGTAAACATGAGTACCGACGAAATTCTAAATCAAATAAAACAGTTACAAGCAGATGGAGGATCGCTTAGCAAGAAAAAGGTAAAACAATCACATCCCGATCTGATGAGAAGTGCGTTGTTTTACTTCCCGTCTTGGGAACATGCGATTCAAAACGCCGAAGCCCTATAAAGAGCTGAACAAAAAAAATCCGAGCTGTGCGGTTTACCAACCAACCCCGCCCTCGGATTTTTTTGCCTTATTTCTTCGGTTTATGCAGGATTCGGCTGCTGCAGCTCGTAGAGCTATGCCGTCTCCTAATTAAAATCAAGCAGCACTCACTTCCCAAACAATCTCCGCCATACCGACTTATTCGCTTGTTCCCTCGCAGCCGTAGCTTCCTCCCTAGCCTCAGCGAGCTGTCGCTGCATTTCCCCGATCACTCGCTGCAGTTCACTTACTTCGTTGGCGGTCTCCACAATCCGTCCGTCCTGTTCGTCCAAACGCTCGACATGCTCTAAAACCCTAGATTCTATGCGGTTTATGCGTCCGTCCTGCTTTCCGATCTCGACGACAGCCTGTCCCATTGTCTGCATAACCGTGAGCAGCGTATCGCGCGAATCTGCTCCAGATATAACCCGCTCAACGTCCGCCACAGCTTCCTCGACAGTTATCGGGAATCCCCGTTTTGTCAGCAGCTCCATAATCTGTACTTTCGAGTTATCCAACTCGCGCAGCTCCCGGATCGTGTTCAAAACGTCCACGGCCTCCGGCTTATAGTATGTAACGGCTCCATGCTTAACCGTTGGGATGAATACGTGAAATTCTGTCACCCAATCCGCTATAGTCGACTTCGCAACGCTAACCGCTTCGACTAAATCCTTTTTCCGTAAAAGTCCATCCATCCGTTTTCTCCGTCCCCCTCCAATCCGTCCGCCGACCGTCTCGCCAATTTAAGGACGGATCGTTGATATATAAGCAATAATTCTCCGTCTTCTATCCGTTTACCTTCCGTCATTTACCTCTCAAATCGATTTTACCCAAATGAATCAGGAGCTTAGGCCCTCTGTTTAATTTGAACGCTTCTGAAGCTCAGGGATCAAGATAGCTGAACTCCAGTTAGATCTCTAGCAATCACGCCCTCGATTTTAAAGCGCCTCATCGACTATATAAGAAAAAATGTTTATTCTGGTTAGTTAACTTCGATCTAATTCGTTCGCGTGTCATACATGGGCCATTCTGTGTATCTCGCGTTGTTTCGCAATCTATGGTAGACTCTCAAAACGTAATTTAAATTGCATATCATCGTTAGCCAGCAGCCATCCACCAAGTTAAACTCTAGCACCTCCCGATCCGGATTGATCCGATAGCGCTTCTCTACCCTCCCGAGCCCATCGAGACTCTTTTGCAGAGTGAATCCAATTTCTGCTTTATCCATCTGTGCCGCCTCCACTTCGTTCCGGTTCCGCTCGTTCGCCTCGCCGTGGGGATAACGAAAACCACGTTATCACCCAAGCCTCGACTCACTTCCCGGCTGTTCCCTCCATTTCTATCTTCATCAGCTATCCATTCGTGTTTTTCATTATCCTTCGTTTGATCCCTTTAACGGAAGGCTTGCTTCACAAGCCTCTGGATTGAAAGCATTCTCCCCTCGCCCGCCCCTACGTTTGTCTTCTCGCTTTGAAAAGTTTTTCGTGTTTAGTCTTGTTCTTTTGAAGTGAACCACCGAGGATTGAGCGAAGGGGTTTGAGTGAAGCGAGCAGACAGCCCCCTAATAAAGGGGGAACTGTCAAACGAAATGGGACGAATCCGAGGCCTATCGCTCGGGGAATCGCTTGCTTCGCTTTCTAACGGTCATTCGACGCGCCTAGGTCGTGCGTTATCGCGTGGGCCAATTAGGGCCGCTCTGACCGCCAGCCTGTCCCACAGGGGACACACGGACGGGATTATCGGTCGGTGGAGTCACACCGCCGAATCTAGGGCAAATGCAGGGGCATTTGACGCACTACAGGTGTTCCCTTCTAACGGCGGCCACCATCAGACACACGATCAATGCGTTTTCTTGATCGCTCTCTTCGACGGGGTCGGGACGACGTACCCCACAATGTTTCATGTCGTTTTAGGTGGCATTGAGCGCCCGATATTTTACTTTTAAAATCGCAGTTTCTTCTTAAGCTGGCTCTTTGGAATCGTGTACCTGCCTATGTAACTGAACCGGTTTTGCTTGCCTTCTTTTTCACAGGCTAGGCAGAGCGGCAGCAAAGACGGTAGCTTCACTCTTTCGATCCGTATATGTCCGCTTTATATTTGAATGCCCGTTGCTCTGGATTGGCTTTATAGCTCTTCTTGAATCTTGGCCGCACCATCTTCTATCAGCTCCCCGTTTTACTCGTTTTAATAGGCTCCTTCTCCTTTAAGACAACAACAAACTAAGCCCTCGGTATCCTATTTTCAAAAAAAGGATCCGGAGCAGTGCCAGTATTCGGTTGTGTATGTAAACGGCCAAAGCCGCTGACAACTAAAAAAGCCCTGCATTTCCGTAGAAAATCCGGAAAGCAGGGCGCTCGTTCACATTTTATACGTTAGCCGTTTTATCCTTGCCCGACAGCGGGCAAAATGATAGAATGGACTTGAAAGAGTCAAATGTGTTTGTGCGTGCCTGTTTCACCGTATTTGTTGTACGGATGGAGCAGCTGAGGGATGGGGATCCCGAGCCGCCGAAACATTTGGCTTGTTTTTTTTGTTGGTAAATGATGCTACTTCTAATAGAATAGCACATATTTCATAGATTCGTAAACGGTCAAACCCATCGAGATCACGGATGGCATGAGTGCGACAGGATACATGCAAAGGAATAGAACTATCTTCGGACACTGAACTATTGCCGGTTAGAAATGATGGATATTATCTGGAGGTATGGCAGCCATGATTCGTTGGGGTGGCAAGATTGTCGTTCACTGGGGAGAAGAGATTTCCAATTGGACCTTTATTCAGCATCCCAATCTCGCCTATTATGAGCAGCGGCATGGAAACCTCGTCGTTTATTTGGAACGCCGGCTGTTTGGCGCGTACGTGATCAAGCTCTACCGGCTAGAACGCCTAGGCGTGTGTTTGCAGGAATACCAGGTAGATCGAAATGGCTCGGTGCTTGACCTGCTCGATTTAGCGGACTATTGGCTGGATACCTATCAAGACGGGGATCCAGATCAGCTCAATACGAACCAAGCATTATTTGCGTAAGGAAAGGGACTTTCAGATAGATCTGAAAGTCCCTTTTTTAATGCCGTTAATCATTTATACGCGGTAACCATTTAAATAATTAACGGCATTAGGGGTCCGGCCGACATTTTGACGTTATACTTTTGACACATGAACAGCGGATTTCCCCTACTCTAAGCTAATGTCCACTAAACTTCATTAGCGGCTACTGTTACCATCAAAGCCCGAACTGGAATTTCCGATAATCCCATATTCTTTGCCGCCGCATAACGACTGAATCCCTTTTTAAGCACCCACTTTCCTTTTTCCCATTGAACCGTGACGCCTCGTGAAAGCCGTCCATGTTGTTGGTAATATGCGATGTTCTGCGCCACTTTATCTTGATATATAGGAGAGCCTCCCGGTACCGTGATTAACTGTAGCTTAAGGCTGGTTGGTAATTCATTGGGGTAGTCCATTGGATTTTCAAAATACGCCCCTCTTTCGATCCAATCTAATTCTGTTTTTCGCGCTGTTAGGCTTTTGATCTCCTGCGTAATAATACCAAAATCCCCTTCTAGTACATCATAAGTAAGATCAAACGTGGGTATACCCCATACATATACTTCACTACCCAAAAGTGGCACATCAAAGGGAGCTACTTCTTTTTCTATACGGTTTAATTGCTTCTTTGAGACAAGAACAGTATGATGAATTTCCCTTGTTGGTTCTGGAAGGCCTTTTTGTACGGTCCCGTATTTTCCAATTGAAGACACTTCAAGGCACACAAATGGCTTATCGTCAAATGTTCGAATTTCTTTGATGTTACCAATGACTGAAATATGCGTTCCCACGAAAGCGCCTCCTTTCCAAATCAAATGTCTTAAGTCTTAAGTTTTTATTTTCCCATGTGACTGTGATACTTTCAAGGATTTTAGGGATTAGCGTATATGTTCCGCGTCAATTTATTGGCTATACCCCACTCATTCCTTAGAGAATCAGGAAGGGAAAATTCTACTTGAATATACTCACAAATAAACTCACCAAAAACATAATTAAAATAAATGCGAAGAAAAAGTAACCCAAAATTCTCAACGGTTTTGGCATCGTACTAAGATCAATTCTCTTAGGAGGGCCACCACCTTCTATTTTTTGCATAGGAAGCAGTTGATCATCAATAAAGCTTGTATTCGTGCTGTTTAAAATTTCAGACTCGTTGGATTGCGTTTCATGAACTTTGTTCGCTTTATCATTATCCATGTTGTTGTCACGCTTCTCCTTCTTTATTATTTAGTATAACTAATTACCTTATTTTTTCTAGTATAAGAAAAGGATCCGCTCGCTCGAGCGGATCCTTTAATTTTGCCTATTATGGATTTCCCAAAGCTTCATCATGATGTCCGCAATTTCGGAGAACAATGGTATCAGGTTTTTCAAAATGGAACGTCATGCGTATATCCATATTGGCGCTTGCTTCGAAGATATAATCATGACCTTCCATCTTTTTCGTGCGAAGGGAGGGGTGTTTGGGATTGTTTTGTAGAAAGCGAAGAGCTTTTCGAATCGCTTTCTGCGACTGGCTATCCAAGCCAATCAGTTTCTCCTTAAAATTGTCCGTCAGTCGAAGAGTGAACATTTACTCGTCGTTATCCTCAGCAATCCCCAGGGCATTAAAAAACGCATCTAGTTCTTCTCCAGTCGTAATATCGGTCAAGCAGCCGTCTCTGACGTCCCTTTCTGCTTGTATTTCCCCTTTTTGCCACGATTCCGTCCAAAACCATGCTTGATCCTTTGCTATCGTTACCGTAGGAATTAAAATAATTCTTCCGTCCTCCACGATTATATCCAGCTGATCCCCTTCATTCAGGTTCAATCCCTCTACGATTTCGCTTGGGATAGTCACCTGCGCTTTTTTTCTTAGCTGTACAGACTTTTTTCTCATACTCGCCCAACCTCTTTCTGCTACTTGTACCATAAGGGTCGCCACCTTTCCTACATTATATTCTCAATTTAAGATTTTACTACTTTCGTAATTTCCAACTTTCCTACTACTCATTATTACACCATTGACCTACTGGTTACAAGAAAAACATTGGTTGTGACGCTGACATCTATACAAAAATCATTATTTTGTGAGCAAGTAAAAAGGATCCCGCTGCGGCGGGATCCTTTCGCTATTTCAAATATCGTTTTAACTCTTCGTAGAAGTTTTCCCTGGATCCAGCCATGATGACGACCACAAGCTCACCATCATCCTTTTCTTCTACACGATAGGCAATTTCATAGTTAGTGCCCTTATAAGATACATCATAGCCGAATATGCCGGCGAGATCGCCTGTCTTTTGTTCCCCAATCGAGGGATCATTTCGAATGGCCAAGATAGCATCGAAATAGGCGCGCTTTAGCGGTTTCTCAACGAGTTTTTTAAAATAGCGTTCTGCGGGGCCAAGGTAGGTAATGGGAAGCATCTAATCCCCCATTACATCGCCAAAAAGTGCTTTCGTTTCGTCTACGCCATTGAAATTGCGAGCAGCCTCTCCGGATTCGGCAATTAAGTTTTTAACAGCAGCGTGTAGTTCGCTTTGTCGCTCACGAAACTTTGCAAGCAATTCATCACCGGCATAACCTTCTTTGAGCAAATCAGCCAAAATCAAATCACTAAAGTAGTCATTGCCAGCATTTTCACGCACAGGGCGAATGATGATGTTGTTGCCTTTAATGCCGAATTCGACCTCATCTTTAATGCCGGCTTCTTCAAAGAACTTTTGAGGTATCGTTACTTGGCGCTTCTGAGAGACACGCGCGCGCTTCCATTCCATACGAGTCACCGCCTCATTCGCTATTGCCATAGTATACCCCTCCTTTACTGCAAATATTCCATGATTCCAATTTCTTTGTTTCTTTACTTCTTTATTCTACACTATTTTATTGAAATTGAAAGTATAAATTGCCTAATTATCAATGGACATCTGTACAAAACATCTCATTTTGTGTAGATATTAACGAAGGTACAAAGACACCAGAGGACATACAATTAGACAGGCCCTCGCATAAGACATCCAGGAGGATATCAAGAACGGGATCAGTCAAAATAATAACTAGGTGGGGCAGTGGGTGCAGTAATGGCCAGCTGTCCCATTTTTTTGAGACTCTATTAAATTCCACCAATTCTACTTAATGTTTGTCCCTATCTAATGTTGATTCAATAGAATACATTACTATTGCGGGTATGTAAAACTATCCATGTGACCCTCTAAATTCAAAATAAAGGAGGTGAGATAATATGAAAAAATCTCGCAAACCTACTGGGAAAGCTATCATAAAACGCTTAGTACTGCGTACTTCAGCTAAAAGTGGTGGAAGTAAAAGTGGTGGTAAAAGTGGTGGTAGTAAAAGTGGAACGAAAGTGTTAACAACAGGCGTCTTAAATACTGCTGTTGGCCAAACAGCCGCTCATATTGAAGTGGCGAACTTTAGTTCTACTACAGCAGCGCTGGTGACGGTTCAGGTCTTTGATTGGAATAGTGGATCTCCAGTTATACTCTTGAACCAGACTGTAACCATTGGACCGCTTACTCATAGAATTTTTTCACAAGATGTAACACCTTTCCACTATGAAGTTAGAATTATTCATCCTAGTAATGCTAACGTAATCGCAAATACTTTCGCAATCAATGCAGGTACCTCCACAGTCCCAGGGTTAACCTTTAATCAAGATCAACTGATGAGTATTAAATCTGGGAAATAAAGAAAATGGGCAGTTTGGGATTAATTCCTGGACTGCCATTTTCATTACAAAGTCAGCTGCCACCCAAAATACGGTCATTCGAATCAGAGCTTTTGATTTTCCTTTCGAAATCAAAAAGTTAATATTCTTTACTTGAATGTAACGCTAAACTACCCACGCTAATCAACTGGGACATCTGTACAAAATCAGTTATTTTGTGAGGTAGTCCTATCATGAAAAAGACGACTACGGCAGATTACGCTGTAATCGTCTTTTTGGAGATTAAACGGCAATAGAGGTGATTTTGCTTGGTGGTTAACTACTTGGCCAATTGCAAGACTGCTTAGTACAACAAATAGTAGTACTTTCACCAACCACAGCGTCTATGACAATCACAGCATTTATGAAAACCACAGCATCTATGACAATCACAGCATTTATGAAAACCACAGCATTTATTAAACATCAAATCACACTCCTTTTTGGTATCCTATAATCTATGGAAACGGACGGGTTATGCTTGTACATTTGGCTTGGATATTATTAAATGGGCTAGGCCTATGCTCGACATATGTACCAAATATCTTATTTTGTGAAGTAGTAAAAAGGAGCTGCCGCGGCAGCTCCTTTTTCGTTTGTATAGAGTCCTTCATTGAACTAACGTACCCGTTAGCGGAATAACTTCAAATAGATTTCTTAATTCCTTTATTTAACCCAATTATTATTAAAACTAGTCCAAGTATTAAGAAAATCCCTACGAATATATTATCAAAAACACCAGGCATATTTGGTTCAGAAGGATACTGTCCAGAC
>NZ_LMRV01000066.1:0-271129 GCF_001428245.1 Paenibacillus sp. Soil522 | reverse complement strand
AATCAGTCCCAGACCAGATATAAAACTGCTCTTCCACATTTGTTGTTTCCCCTCACTAAAAAAGTAATCGTATAATTCATAGGTGTGATTATAACACATWACYTATTGCGCAATCCTGCCCGTTAGTTGAGAAAACGGCAGCCATTATGTCGGCCCCGTTTCTTATGTTCATTAAGAAATCGTACCCGTTTAGCGTAATCAACGGTGGTTATTTTTCTCACTCAATTTTGCCTTTTGAATTACATCAAGAATAAATGGATGCTTGGCATTGGTATAAGCAACTCTGTCATAATGATACTTTTCTGCAAGTTCTTTTTTTAATTGATTGTACTGCTTAAGCATTTCTGGATGGGTTCTTAAATAATCCCTGAACAAAATATTGTTTTTCCATTCTTCGCTTCCATAAACGTAAATATGTAAATGATGCGTTCCTGCTCTCCATTGACCTCTCCTNTCTTAAATAATCCCTGAACAAAATATTGTTTTTCCATTCTTCGCTTCCATAAACGTAAATATGTAAATGATGCGTTCCTGCTCTCCATTGACCTCTCCTGAAAAACCTTCTGTTAGGGAATTTATTGTGATAAACATGCTCATACCCTATCTTTGCAAGGGGTTCAATAAAGGCTTCAACTTCTTTTAATTCGTTTATTCCGACCATGAAGTCGATAATCGGTTTTGCTCCTAGCCCCTGAACAGAAGTACTACCAATATGTTCAATAGCAATTGCTTTATCAGTCATAACTTCCTCAATTTTTCTTTTCTCCTCTTGGTATATAAATGGCCATTCGTCGTTATATTCTTCAATTCTTACCGTTTCCATAAGTACCTTCCTGACTATTGAAGTAATCTGCCTTTTAGCTTAATAAACAATGAGGAGCAGCTGCCGCGGCTAACTGCTCATCATTGTTAAACTAAAGTTCCCATCCCTCAATTATAAATATTAAACTTCACTGAATCACTTATACAAAAGAGTATTTAGCGATCATTTCTCCCCAAGGAGCTAGTCCTTCTTCTATAAATCCTGCCTTTGAATATAATCTTTTCGCTTGTTGATTCTCTGGATTGTATCCAAGAACAAGAACATCGGTACGATCTTTTCTTGTTCTTATTTCTTCAATTACCATTTGAACTGCTATTTGACCATATCCATTCCCTTGATACATTTCATCAATCATATGTCGATACAGCCAGTAATTATTGTCATCCGAATCAATTCCAAAGAAGGTATACCCAATCATAGTTTGATTTTTATAAATGGCTAAACTTGAAAAACCATCTAGAAATTGTGATTGAGCAATGGAATACAGATTGGATGCGATAAAACCAATTTGTTCCTGCTTGAGTTTTAAAGCAGCACATTCTTCCCAGTTATCCTTATTAATTTCTTGGAACCTAATCATCGAACTCCTCCAATTTTTTCAGAGAGACCCGACTATAATCTCTCTTGTGAAATAATAACTTCTCCGGCTCAACAACAAAATAAACAAAATTTCACAGATCAACTTCCCCTTGGAATCTCTTTCTATGCTTCGGCTTGCTGCCCGGACTGCGCCCAGATTCCTTCTGACGCTTGCGATGTACATTTCGCTCCTTGCGGGCCAGGTGAGCAAGCTCCTTCTCCGTTTTACGGTAGTTCGCAAAACGGAGCGGCTCGAGCCGGCCCTCCGAAAGTGCTATTTGAACCGCGCAATCCAGCTCAGCTTCATGGCGGCAGTCGCGATAGCGGCACTGCCGGGCCAGCTGCTCGATATCCGCAAAGGTGTGATGCCAGCCTTCAACAGTATCCCAGAGCTGCAGCTCGCGCATGCCCGGAGTATCGATCAGCAGAGCACCGGACGGAAGCAGGAACAGCTCGCGGTGAGTTGTCGTATGGCGACCGCGGGCATCTTGATTACGAATATGCTGGACCTCCTGGACGTTATTGCCAATCAGCCAGTTCAATAGCGTGGACTTCCCTACACCGGAAGATCCCGTTACGGCGATGGTTGTCCCTGACGTAAGGTAGTCCTCAAGCTGCTCTAAGCCTAACCGTTCATGGACGCTGATACAGTGAACAGGGACACCCAGTGCAATGGATTGAACCTCTTGCAGGAGAGCTTCCGTGTTATCGCAAAGATCCGCTTTAGTCAGCAGCACGACAGGTGCAGCACCACTCTCCCAAGCGGCAATCAAGAAACGTTCAAGCTTGCGAGCGTTATAATCCTGATTGAGCGCAGTAGCCAGAAATACGATATCGATATTTGCTCCTATAATCTGCTCTTCAATGATGCTCCCTGCTTGCTTCCGGGTCATGGCTGAATGGCGGGGAAGCACAGCGTGAATGATCGCATCCGGCTCGCCTTTCAGCAGTTCTAAGAGCACCCAATCACCGACTGCCGGAAAATCACCTCTTGCTTCAGCGGCGTACTCGAATTTCCCGCTAACCTTGGCGATTCTATCGCCCTCTGACGAGATGACCCGATATACATGAGAATATTGGGCTGTAATTCTCCCAGGTACAAGCTCCTTGCTATGCGACAAGGGAGTGGCAGTGGTAGCAAGTGTATCTTCCCAATAACGGCTCCAGCCGTATGCTGTAATCATGGACTCATGATTTAAATGTTCGATGATGGAATAACCCCTTTTTCCTAAATTTTGCACAGCAAAAAGACCGCAATGATTCTGCGGCCATAAAAAAACCGCAAGATCCGTAAACGGTCTCTCACGGGGTTGCTGGATGATGGATTGGCTAGTTCACCAAATCAGACAATCAGATCTTAAAAGTTCCCGAAGAGACCGATGCTATTCACGACGACCGACATGTTCATGCTCAGCTTCAACTCGTACATATGCATCAGCCTCCTTCACTAAAGTTAATTCAACTATACCATACAGACCCAAAATAAGGAAATAGCTAGCGCACAGATAACTGAAATTGATATCGACTATGATTTTCCTTGCGAGGTTAAATGACGACATGGACCAGTGAGAGCGGCTTGATGTGTCGACAAGGACGCATTGCTGAATAAGCTGCAGCGCGAATATGTTCTCACCCTCCCGAGGTATAAGGGGACTGGTGATGTTAAAAAAATGTTCGACAGCAGCGGGAACGTGAACGGATAAGTACTGTGAAAAGTTCTGATTCGTATTTAAGCGAGAGGAACTTAATAACGGATGGCTTGTTCTATTATTCGCTCTATCCTTCCCGTTCGTAACAGGCTGCCAACATTATCGACAGCCAGTTGCGATTACACTATCGTACCCCTTTAGTTGAACAATCTACAGCGCATTTTCTCTTATTTTTTCTTAATCGGTATCCATATCTCACTTTTAAATTGCGGCGAAGCAACATCTTTGTGCTCGTTCCAAAGGATTTCCGGCCCTTCGCTTAATTCATAATCCGAGGATGGAAACCATTCAGAATAGATACGTCCCCAGACCTCCTGAAGCGCACTCGGAAAAGGGCCAACGGCTGCAAATACGGCCCATGTAGACGCCGGCACATCCAGCTGTGCCATGCTGTTTGGAGTGTCTTGCGTCGTGGCCGCACCGATATAATGGTCGCACTCCCCTTTCTCTTCCATTCGCCCTTCACTGAAATTTGTTGAAGCACTGATTAGTCCCGAAGGCTGAACATTCGACAACCCCTTAATCTGACTGATCAATTCAGGCGTTAAGCTTTCATACATGGAGGCAATCTCCGGATTAATCCCTTGGAATAATATGGGCACTCTTTTTTTGATACCCACAATGCGAAAAGCCTCTTTGTCTTCAATGCGGTAATTCATTTCATTTCCTCCTTTGATGGTCAGTTGAAAGGTCATACGTGGGAAGGCTTTGAGGGACTGTCCATGGGACCGGGCATCCGAGGGAGTAACCCGGTGCATGCTTTGAAAAGCTCTGGTAAAGGAATCTGGTGAGGTATATCCGTACTTCAGGGCAACATCGATGACCTTGATACCACTGTGACTTAGCTCGAGGGCTGCCAGAGTCAGGCGCCTGCGGCGGATGTATTCTGACAGAGTAATGCCTGCTAGGAATGAGAACATACGAGTAAAATGGTATTCCGAACAGCAGGCTATTTTCGCAACCTCCTGATAATCCACAGGATTTGTTAGGTTCTCCTCAATATAGTTCAGAGCTTTGTTCAATTGTGCCAGCATATCCATGATATTGCCTCCCCTCGTTACACAAAGGATAGCAGAGAAGGTTTTTCCCTTCCCGACTTTTTCTGCACAATCGTGCATGGTCTTTCTTGTTAAACGGAATAAAATAATAAGCAGCGGCAGATCACTGATTTCTATTGAAAAGATTATCATACTATATTCAGCTATGCTGCCCGTTAACGAGGCTGCGGCTGCTGATCATTCGCAGCAACCTAATGATGTAATTTATTGCGATTGAATAAGCGTGAAACTACTTGGGAATACCAAAACAAGACGTATGTTGCATTATAGGAGTGGTTGATTTGAGAATGTTCTCTATGCTGTTGATTATTGTTATTACTTTGTTATTTATCCCAATTCATATGGCGAATGGACAAGGTAAACCAAAAAACGAAATACTTGAAGAATTGGTTATCAAGGAGCTCCAAGTTAAAATTGAAAATGGTTTAATCAAAAATAAGATATTAGAGCCACATTCGAAAGTGGATATTGATGATTTCCGTATCTACGATATTATTAAACGAAACGATAAGTTTGAGATAGTTATTGAAGGGACAATCACAAGTGAAAACGGACGTAGTAAGGACAAAGTGCTGATTTACCTAAAAAATGTCAACTCAGAAGAACTTGAAGTGACCAACATTGACAGACCTGAAAATGAATATATACCAAGGAAATTAAAGTGATCACTAAACGCTTTCTCAGTTATCATGCTGGATAGTGGCGAAAAGGCAGCCGTTATTAATGGCTGCCTTTTCCTGATGATTAATGCTGTATATATCCGCCGAATAAGTACAACTATCCTGCCAGTTAACCATCCATGCCGCTCACGCGATACCACAGATTATGGAATTAATTGCGTTCTTCCATGGGAGCTCAATAATAAAAGAGGAGCGGCCACAGGCGCACTCCTCCAGTATCGTACCCGTTAGCGTAATGAACTTTTTGGTCATTTACTTTCATCATTAAACCATCTTGTTATGGTTTTGACTTTTGTAAAGCCTAAATATTTATAACGAATGGTCACACTTTGAATTGGTTGTTTTTCATAACGGATGCGCAATCCATATTGCATAGGGGTTTGTACTTTATTCTCCAACGCTGCATGAAATTGTTTCAGTGAAAGTTTAGGGTAAATGGACTACGCTGTTTATCTAAATTTTTATATATCTTAGACTTCTCAATCTTCAAGTTGACGGGATGCGGCTGATGCACCTTGCTGAAGAGCTGATGTGCCTCTCAAAGAAACCTTGAGGAGTTGAAGCGGAGCCGATCCACTTCTTTTTTGGCAACGAAAAAAGCCCGCGAATGCGGGCTGTCTCCTCTTCAGTTCATTCAGCCTCCGGAAAGACGATATGCGCTTTCGTTCCTTTTCCGGGCTCGCTCTCGAAATTCAGCGTGGCGTTCATAGCCTCCAGCAAGCGAAACGTCACCATCAGCCCTAAACCGGTTCCTTGTGCCTTCGTCGTATAGAATGGGTTTCCGAGTTTTTGGAGTTGCTCTGAAGTCATTCCTTCCCCTGAATCGGAAATAAACACACTCACTTTTCCGCCCGACGAAAATGTCTCCACATGAAGCGTCCCTCCGTCAGGCATGGCTTCGATAGCGTTTTTTAAAATGTTGAGCAGCGCTTGCTTGAGCTTGCTTTTGTCGCCGCTTACGTACAGGTTTTCGCCAATCCTGCTGATTATCTCCACCCGGTTCATTGATGCGTACGACGAAACGATTTTCAAAACGCTGGTCATTTTTTCTGAAACGCTAATTTTACCGACATTATTTAACTGCGGTTTCGCAAAGTCCAAGTAATCGCTTAGCACGGATGCGGCCCGATCCAATTCCGCAATGGCTATTTCCATGTACCTGCGAAGCTTTTGGTCAGCTGAACTCTTTCCAAGCTGAAGAAAACCTCGGACGACCGTCAACGGATTTCTAACCTCATGCGCGATGGAAGCCGCCATCTCGCTTATGAGGGCAAACCTCTCGGAATGATGCATTCGCATTTTTAAAGAAAAATTCTCTCTGATAATTTCAATGACGTTAATAGCGAGCACAATCGACAACCAGGAAAATGAAAATAACACCGCATAAAATCCCCAACCGGAAAAGGTTTTTTCTGAGAAAAAATACCATAGGGAGAGACTTACAAAGTTAGCATAAGAAATCAGTCCAACACCGATTTTAATTTTTTGAAAACGTCCAGATTGCGTGTATTTATTTTCCAAAAAAATACAAGGCACCGCGATAAGCAACGAGGCTATCAAAAATCCTAGACTAGAATAAAATCCCGCCAACAGGGAGAGCCGATAAATCAAAATCAACGACGCTGAAATCCCGCCCCCCAAAATGCCTCCGTACAAAAAACCGATAGTGAAAGGAATCCACCGCATATCCACCAGAATAAGACTTTCACTAAGATGCAGAGGAAAGTTCATGCACAAAATGCCCGTAATTCCCGTAAGAAGGCCAATCACAATTTGTTGATGGCTCCTTTTTTTCAAGGGTCGAATTTCCATAAAAACCAATTGATAAGCCAAAACCGGCAATAGCACTATGAAAACGTTTACAATTAGTTCTTTTATCATCAACGTTGCTCCTCGGGAAATTAAACAGCTTACCGAATTATAACAGAATTGTGAAAGTTTTTGTCGAAAAGTTTTTTTGGAAAAATGTTACTGTAGTCGTGGAATGAAAAAAAGGACGGTTGTAGTCCGCCCTGTTGCCTTTTCCTCTCTACTCAAAACAAAAAGGTCGCTTTTGGAGCAGGCCACTAAAAAAGTCCTAGATTTTTTTGAGCACCGCTGATTTTTACTCTGAAGAAAAAAGAAAACATACAAAAGACCGTTTAAAGCCATTTCACAGGCAAAAAACGGTCTATTTGCATCAACTTTTATAGGGCGTCCTACTTTTTCGGTGGCGTCTCATTGTCGTCGGCTGCCTCCGTGTCTTTATTGAACTATCTACCCGTTAGCCATCCATGCCGCTCACGCGATACCACAGATTATGGAAGTAATTGCGTTCTTCCATGGGAACTTAATGCTCAAATGCAATGTCTCCAGTCTAACCTACTCTTACCAGTCCAACAACAGACTCCCCGGCAATGAATATATGTTCTTGTCCTTGACTTTGGACATGAACATATATCCTTAAAACAAAAAAAACCGCGTAAAACGCGGTTCCTTATGCATATATGTTCTTGTCCTCCTACACCGGCAGTTCGCATGAATCTGCGGATTTATTAGAGACGAACGGATACCATTGGGTGCTGCACTAGGATCTGAACAATTCGTGCTGATAGCAAGACCACATGCAGCTTTAAATATGAAAAAGGGCACCCGAAGGAGTGCCCCATTACTTCTTTCGCTCGAATATGTGCTTACTCCAACGTACCAATAAACCCTGTCCCTTTCTGGTAATTACCACTTTCCATCAGAGGGTCTACAGTCCACTTCTTTGCAATAAGCAGAACATCTTCTTCATTAGGTAAATTCGGTTCATCGGCTTCTAAATCCGTAAATATTAGATTATTCTCCAGTTCTTCCTTACTAACCTCACCTTGATTAATAATGGTTTCTCCGGACTCACCTAAATATCCGTAGGCGCGAACTAACTCACCATTAATAGATTTTGCCCACGCATGGTACTCAACTACTCGATGAGTTCCAAAGTAGTAAGCTTCCCTAAATTTTGAACTCAAATCGTCAATTACAGTTAGTGGGCTTGGTGATTCCACTCCACTTAAATCAGGCATTATCGAATTAATGACCAATATCCAACCATTAATTGGTGGGGATACAAAGTAGTATCCTTCGTCAGCCCCTTCAATTCCAGTTCTCCAATTCGAAACTTGTACGTTTTTTAATTGCATTGTATTTAGTACAGCTTGGGCATCAACAGTCTTAACAGCAAACCATTGACATTTGTAACCAAATGGAACTGGCAAATCAGGATTTGAGTCAAATTGATTAGCTTTTGGACTGGTCTTAGTTGGACTCTCAATACTAACCGAATTTTTGTTGGAACTTGTACGTTTTTGGAAGTAAAAAAATGCCGCTATTAAAATAATAATAGCCAAGACTACAAAAAACATTTTCATGAGTTTTATTCATTCCATCCCTTCTCAGAACATTATGTCTGTTATTCGCTCAAAAACAGTATTCGTCTAAGTAAATTTTGGCTGAAATTAGGAAAACCGATCGGTTCGATCACGCAAAGAAGCTGGTCGCCTTTGCTGGTGTTGATCCCAGTGTATTTGCTTCAGGTAAGTTTGTTGCAACCCAAAATAGAATCACGAAACATGGCTCCAGAGGGCTTCGTACAGCCCTGTATCAAGCTGTGCGATGTGGTATTCGTAGTAATAGAAACAAGAAATGAAGAGCTTTCTTCGATAAAAAGCGTGCTGAAGGATATACCACTCCAGGAATCGGCCATTAATAATTAAATATTGACAAGCTATTAGCTGGAATAGCGTGGATATGGCAGTCGATCGTGCCAGCTGCCGCGGTGTCCATATTCAACTATCGTACCCGTTAGTTTAACGAAGAAAATAAGCTACTAATCCACTTTTTCATTCGCTTCAGACCATTTAATAAACCCTTCTGTCCAATTATCTTTGTCAACTTCATATTCAACAATATAAAAAGTATCTAAATAATCTCTAAACCCTGGAAGTGTTTTGTATCTTTTCACTACTGATTCTGCTTTTTCTAATAATGAATAGATTCCTATTAGTTTTGTCTCATCATAGACTCCATCTTCCCCGACCTCATAAGAATGTTCAACTAAAAATACAGTTTTCATATTCTATAAACCTCTAAAGGTGTATTCGTGAAATCATTAAATTATCCTGCGTTAGTTGAGTGAAAAAATGGAGCATCTGCACAGCTGCAGCTTGCTCCACTATCGTTACCCGTCAGCTTAATATAATACGATACGCACAGCCACATCTTAGGGAGGAGACGGAAGTTGCTTTCCGACGTTAATCAACCGGGAACAGCAATTGGACGACTCTTTTCAGGATTGGTACCGCAATATCGGGTATAGGGTTCAGCAAAAAGAAGATATGACCCAGGTGCCGAAGTCGAACGTCTTGATGATTTACCTGATATAGAAACCGAATAAATGTACGATGAATGTGAAAAGGGATGATGATTTTTGTGTTATGGGACCAAGTTCTTGTTATATGGAACTTGATCCCATATTCCACTTATGCTTATTTATTATTTAGATTTCTTAAAACCATCGGCATCTTTTTTTCTTTCTTCGTTAACTTCTTCTCTGACTTGTAATTAGGATTGGCTGATTTAAACCTCGCCGCATCCATTCCATCCATTATGTTCATCTTAATACCTCCTTTGGTTACTGTTATTGTCTCCTTATTTAATTGCAAAATGGGTTCCAAATACTGTTGCTACAGCAATAAATGTTCTACTTTTGGGTATCATAAGCCCAAGGTGGTGTAAAAGAATGTGGATTATAAAGACCGAACATAAAAGAGATGCAGACGGCGGAACTGCTGCGCTAGAACTCGAAACCGAAGATAAGCGTTTTGATGTAAATATTAGATGGGATGGCTGCGCTGAGATTCATGTATATTCAATTACGGAAGAAAATCGTGAAATCAATGATACCTTCCATACATGTGATTTAAAAGGATTTATCGATGTGTTGCAGTCACTCAACAGCGTATGTAAAGATTACTTTGGTGAAGGAAGCTATTGGGAGGACACTCATGATGTTGAATTTGTCTGAACTCGGAAATCTTCACGCCGATATCCAAGCCGTTCACGAGATTGTCCAAACACTAAAGGTTATAATCGATGGTAAAGAAATTGAAATTGATATCCTCAGAAATCAGAACGGCCATTATTTTTATGAGCTAAGCCATTACTATAAACACGCGGACAAAACCGATCCTCACGATCCATCGGAAAATAGATTTTCATCTGTTGAAGAAGCGGCACGAGGAGCACTCCGCTGCGCTACGATGTTTTACCGGAGTACGGATGAAGGTGGAGCTTGGGTGAGAAATGAGTCTTTCACTCCATAGAAAAATACGGCAGCCGAATATCAGGAGACAACATAATAGGTGTCTTATTTACGCGTCAGGGAGGCAAACAGGCGCGTTTAAAGAGATCAGGCCTAAAGGATATCGACGAAAGGACGGCAGGCAGTTTGAACATTATCTCGGTCACCTTCTCAGGGTACATGTGTATTCAGTCGAAGTAACCAGAGCAGTTGGGGACTATGGCGCTGACCTGGTCATAAAGAAGATAGTAAGAAGATTGTTGCAGCTGCATCAGGTAGAACGTAAATGCTCGCGCTGTGGTAGTAATTGGTTCTAAGGAAAGGGCCTAAAGGTGAATTCTACGGATGCAGTGCATTTCCCAAGTGCCGAAATATCACCTCAGCAAAAAGCACCCAAGTGGTGCTTTTTATTTTACCTTTCGATGCTTTCTTGCAGTCTCCTTCTTCATATGGCAGGAGCTATCCACTTTTAGGATAGCGCATCCAGCTGCGTATACCACGTGCGTTCACCTGGATCGTATCCCGCTTAACTGCCAGTTAGCTCAACTAGGCTCCGTTATTTTTCCCAACGTAGACGAATCTTTTTAGATGGTCTCTTTTTGCAGCTGCTTCAAGTTCCCTGTTGAATTTCCACGCCATTGCTACTTCATTCTCCAAACCTTCAATAATCATCTGAAATTGTTATCACGTCCTTATTTGAATTTTAGGGACATCCGGATTCGTTCGCTTGGCCTACCCGACTAAACGAACTGGGAATGCAAATTTCATTAATGGAATCTCTTCAGGTCTTAACTTAACCAGTCCAAGTTCCGACAAAGAATATAACAAGATATTAGGGGAGATAAATTTGTCACCAAATAAAAGAAAAAAACTATACAAGTCACGCGCGCTTATGGCGATTATGAAGCTGATCTCGTTATTTCTAAATCCGGAAAAAAAAACATTGTACAAACCAAACGCTGGTGGCCACATGTTCGTAATCATCGCGTTACTATTCGCATGCATCGGCATATTCGCGGGCTCAGCGGCGGGACTCTACGCAGTCCTCGAACTGTGGTTCGGTCTTGGCATGACTTACGCGGAATGCTGCGTAATGACCGCAGTCTTATTCATAACAGCGGTAATCTTAATGTTTAAGGATGCGCGTGAACTTGAGGAGGATTAAACGCAATAAGCGTCTGTATCCCGATTGAACAAGCTGGGGGATCAGAGTTTAACTGAGGTAAAGTATTTGAGATGTAAACTTAATGGGATTAATTTCTGACTAAAAATAGACAATTGGGGAGTTTTCAATGTCACGCATAAAAAGAAGCAATGGGTCTCTATTTCAGCACACTTTTCATGAACACGCGTTTATATCGGCTTAAAAAAATTCACACCCTTCGGCATGAATCCCTGATCACAAGACTGCAATCAAGCGTGATTTGTTTTACATCCTCCGTTGGCCGTTCGATTTTGGCGATTAGAATAGAAGTCAACTGCCCCAACATGCCGCTGAAATCGATCCGGATGGTCGTCAGAGCGGGATGATGCTTCTCGCTGAGCGCATGATCATCGAAGCCGATGATCGACATATCTTTCGGCACCTGCAGCCCATGCTCCTTCAAAGCCCGGATCGCGCCGAAAGCTACACTATCGTTGGCCGCAATAATTGCCTTAGGCCGTTCCCCTTGCGTACGAAGAAAAGAATAGATCGCCTCATACCCGCTTTCTTCATGAAAGCTGCCTGCCAGCACCCAATCCGGATTAACATGTAAGCCGCATAATTGCATAGCTTTCAGGTAGCCCTCATATTTCGTCGGGCCGGATAGCCGTTTCATATCCCCGTTAATAACGCCAATCTTCGTATGGCCAAGTCCCGCCAAATAAGCAACAGCCTGCTTCATCCCGGAATCATTGTTGAAATTGGCCACAATCCGGTTGGATTGCGGAGTGTCCGGCTGCTCCTGGTCCACGACGCCAACAATAAAGCCCTCGGTAACAAGCTCCTCGATGAGCGGCTCATGATTGGCAGCGCCAATGAATATGCCCCCGTCAATCCGCCGCTGGAAAAAAATCTCCTTTACGTTCTTGACCGTCTCCGGATCGTTTGCGTCACGAATGATATGCGTCAGCACGTAGTATCCGTATGCGGAGGCATCTTCGATTACACTTACGATAAGCATGTTCGTCAAAATGTCGCTGGACACATGTCCCGGTGCAATGAGGAACAGCCCGATCGTGCGCGCCCGTTTCCCTGCCAGCACCTGTGCAGAAACATTGGGAAAATAATTATACTGCTGGATGACTTTCATCACTTTCTCGCGCGTCTCCGCCGGAACGTTGGCGTAATTGTTGATGACTCTGCTAACCGTGCTTCTGGACACGCCGGCCAGACGGGCAATCTCTACACTGTTTATATCCGCCTTTTTCAATAGATGTTCCGCCTCTTCCGTAAACGCGTGTTTATGAACTCATAATACACAAATCACAAAATCATTGTCAATCCTTTTTGCAACATAAGTTTCAACTTGCAGCATCCGCTCTGAGACAAGCCCCGGATCGAAACCCGCGCTCACGCTATAAAAGCGCCAGCGCTCCCTTATGCTCAGGCTCAAGCGCCAACACGCGATTCGCATAATCCGACGCAGCCGCTTCACTACCGGTCTCATAGCAGCAGATCGCCAGCTGATAAAGCAGATCGGCAGTCGCCTCGTACGCCGTAAGCGACCGTTCATAGAAGACCCGCGCATCCTCGTACAGGTCCAGCTGAAAGAGCAGCTCGCCGCAGTCGCTTGCCAGGTCATGCTTCTCGTCCACCTTGTAATAGCCTGTCCACATCGCATGTATGCCTTGGCGGAGATCATCCATTTCCTCCTCGCCGCCTTCTTCAAGCAGCAGCAGAATGCGCTTGAAGCCTTGAATGAATAATTGCGCATCATAGCGGCTCAACCGCCAAAAGGCAAGGATTTGGGATAGCGCCATTTGCTCCAAATGCTCGTCAAACCATAGCTTCATGCTAAAAAAATCATCCGGTCCAAAACGATCGACAAACCGGCGGTAAGCTAAGCGCGTATTGACGTAGCCTGCCGGGCTTTGCAGCATAAGCATGCAGCCCACATTCAAGTTTTTATAGTGATGCCCGGTGAAGCAGGCCAATGCACCCAATTGTCCAAAAACATGCTGTATCGCATGGTAGTTCGCCGTTAAGGAAAAGCTCCCGTGATGAATCAGCTTAGGCGGCTCTGCGAATTCCCAATTTTCTATCCGGTGGTCGCCTTTATCCGCCGTGAGCAGAACAAAACCCTCCTGCGATAGCCGGCCGAGCCTCTCTAAGCAGTCCAGCCCAATCGCCGGAAAGAGAATATGCGAATCCTCAAGCTTGTTCTTATACAGCTCAATAACGTCATGGTATGGATACGACTCCTGCTCGTATTCGGCGGCTCTGCGATAATGATATTCAGGGACGGCCTTCTCCAGCATTTCCGATGCGGTAGGCGCATCAGCCTCATCCGGAAACCGCAGGGATACTCTGCTCTCGTAAATTTTGCCTTCATCCACATAAAGCAATTCCTGCGGGATGCTGTCAAAGAAATAATTCGCGATAACGAGCAGCGGCTGCTTCAGGTCGGCCGTCCGTATCGTGACGCCCGACTGCGTCAATTGCAGTTCCGTATCCTCCGCCGCATCAAACCGGGCAAAATCCAATACCCCCTGCAGGACGAAGGGCTGCAAGCTCGGATGCTGCTGCCAATAGGTTATATTTTTGACAGGCAAATCACTCATTACATAACGAAATGGCGGAAGCGCAGTACCTGCATAATCGTTCAGCTCGCCGAGCTCCTTAAGCACATGATGCGCTAATCGGCCCGAGCCCGCTCCAAGCTCAAGAATCGTAACCGGTTCCGTGCTAAAGCCTAACCCCGCTCTATCCTGAAGAAACCCAAATATCATTTCCGCATAGGCGCCAGCAATAACAGGATTATTCGTAATATATTGCGGCACTTCCCCGCTCTGCCAAGCCTTGATGCCCTGCTCTTCAAAATAAGCACGCTGCAGCTCCCAAATGGGCGCCTCGCTAAAACGGTAAATCTGCTGCTCGTTATTCGTATTGGTCATCGGTTATAACCTACTTTCATTAATTACCTAAACATTTCAGTATATAAAAAGCCTGTCTAACCGCGAACGATTAAACAGACTTTTTGAAATGAACGTCTAAAATACTTTCGTCGTCCATGATTCGCAATTCCATGTATCGGTAACGACATCGCGATAAAATTCCGGTTCGTGGGAAATAATCAGGATGCTGCCTTTGTACGCCTTAAGGGCGCGCTTTAGCTCATCCTTAGCATCCACATCCAAGTGGTTGGTCGGCTCATCCAGCACGAGCAGGTTCGTTTCGCTGTTGATCAGCTTGCAGAGGCGAACCTTAGCCTTCTCACCGCCGCTAAGCACGGCAATTTTGCTCTCGATATGTTTGGTCGTGAGCCCGCATTTGGCCAGTGCCGCGCGCACTTCGAACTGTGTGAAAGAAGGGAATTCCTTCCACACTTCCTCGATGCAGGTATTGTAATTCGTTTCCTTCATTTCTTGTTGGAAATAGCCGATTTGCAGATGCTCTCCGCGTTGAACAGTGCCCGACAGCGCCTGAATCTCGCCTAAAATGCTCCGCAGCAGCGTCGTTTTACCGATTCCGTTCGCGCCGACAAGCGCAATCTTCTGTCCCCGTTCCATGCGGAGGTCAAGCGATCCGGATAAGGGGCTGTCATAACCGATAACGAGCTCCTTCGTCTCGAATATCAGCTTGCCGGAAGTTCTTCCGTCCTTAAAGTTAAACTGCGGCTTCGGCTTATCCTTGGCCAGCTCGATCACTTCCATCTTATCGAGCTTCTTTTGTCTGGACATCGCCATATTCCGCGTTGCAACGCTCGCTTTATTCCGGGCTACAAAATCTTTCAAATCCGCAATTTCCTGCTGTTGGCGCTTAAAGGCGGATTCAAGCTGCTGCTTTTTCATTTCGTGAACCTGCTGGAAATGCTCGTAGTCACCAACATAGCGGTTTAACTCCTGATTCTCCATATGATAGATCAGGTTAATCACGCTGTTAAGGAACGGAATGTCGTGTGAAATGAGAATAAATGCATTCTCATACTCCTGCAGGTAGCGCTTCAGCCACTCGATATGCTGCTCATCGAGGTAGTTCGTAGGCTCGTCGAGGAGCAGAATATCCGGCTTTTCGAGCAGCAGCTTCGCCAGCAATACCTTCGTCCGCTGACCGCCGCTAAGATCGTTAACGTCCTTATCCAGTCCAATATCGGTAAGCCCCAGACCGCGGGCGGTTTCTTCGATCTTCGCATCGATCAGGTAAAAATCTTGGCTCGTCAGCGTATCTTGAATCGTACCGACATCCTCAAGCATCTGCTCGAGCTCCTCCGGCGTAACATCGCCCATCTTTCCGTACATATCATTCATTTCTTGTTCCATATCGAACAGGTATTGAAAAGCTCCCTTCAGGACATCGCGCATGGTTAGCCCTTTGCTGAGCACCGCATGCTGATCGAGGTAGCCGACGCGCATGCGCTTGGACCATTCAACCTTGCCGTCATCCGGCTGAAGCTTGCCCGTAATAATGTTCATGAAGGTGGACTTGCCCTCGCCGTTAGCGCCGATGAGTCCAATGTGCTCGCCTTTTAGCAGGCGGAAGGATACGTTGTTGAAGATCGCGCGATCCCCAAAGCCGTGACTTAGTCGTTCTACATTTAATATACTCATAAATGAATGACACCTTTTCTTTTGGAATATTCTCGTTTTATTATAAACGTTAAACTGCCTATAACTCAATCTATAGGATTCAGTTCTCGGTAAAGGAAATTTCCACCTAATCTCCTGGACGAAAAAATTATACGCTAATTTTCCGGTACAGCCATTATATGCAAAAAGGGCTGGACAGAGATCCTCATCTCTATCCAGCCCTTTTCCTTTTCGCCGACGGACATTGCAGCAATGCCTGCTTTTGCAGAGCTCTAGACTCTCTCGCTAGGTTTCGTCATGATCCAGGCATGCTCCGCGTCGTTGACGAACTTCCACGCACGGGTTGGTCCAGCCATCACATTCAAATAATAAACCTCGTAGCCCGGCGGCGCGGATACCGGATGATAGCCTTTCGGCACAAGCACAGTCTCTCCGTTCTTCACGACAACGGTCTCATCGAGCGAGCGGTCGTCCGTATAGACCCGCTGCACGGCAAAGCCCTGCTCCGGTTGGATTTTATAGTAATACGTCTCCTCCAGCAATGACTCCTCAGGCATGGCGTCCCGGTCATGCTTATGCGGCGGATAACTGGACCAGTGGCCCTCCGGCGTATACACCTCAACGACCAGCAGACTGTCCGCAGGCTCGCTCTCCGGGAGAATGTTGTAAATTTGTCTCTCCAGATTTCCGTAGCCGCGCGTTTCCATCGCACCAGCGGCAGGCGCGATTAGGCGTGCCGTAAAGCTCCCGCTGCCAGGGGCGCTGCAAATCGCCAGCTCGACTTCGGTTAATGCTTTCACTTCAAAGCGGTCTTCGTTCGGAACATAGACCGAATAAGGCGGCTTCTTCTCGAATACGCTCATCCGCCCGCCGACATTCGTCCACTCCGCTTTCTGCGTCGATACATCCGCCATGCCGGAGAGCAGCACCAGACAATATTCGAGATTCCCGGTTTCGCGCTTAAGCATCTGTCCCGCCTCAAGCTTAGCGACCTCGAAGCCGACGTATTTCCAGCCCGCGGATTCCGGCGTGACGGACAGTACGATTCCGTCTTGATCCGGGCTCGCCTTCGGCTTAACGATCAACTTAGACATGACTACCCGTCCCTTCCGTCTGCCGCTGCAGCTCCACAGCTTCGCTGATCTTAACGGGGCGCCCCAGCCGGCAGGAAAGCTTTGCCGCCAAAGCGATCCGCTCTGCCTTCACGCCATCATCACCGGTGACAGGTAGCGGAAGCCCGTTCACGAGACTATCCACAAATTGCTGTGTTTCTTCTATATAAGCCGCATTGTACCTCTCGAGGAAGAAATGGAGAGGTTTGTCTCTCATAATTCCTTCCGAAGTGCTGACCTCCGCTGTATTCGGATGGTCGTTGCTAACTGCGACGCTGCCCTTGGAGCCGAACACTTCCACACGCTGGTCATAGCCGTAAGCCGCTTGCCGGCTGTTGTCGATGACGCCTATTGCTCCGTTCTCGAAGCGCAGCGTGACGATCGCCGTATCCACATCCCCGTACTTGCTGAAGACAGGGTCGATTAGTACGCCGCCTTGCGCGTATACCTCCGTCACCTCGCTCCCCGTCAGGAAACGGGCCAAGTCGAAATCATGGATCATCATATCCATAAAGATGCCGCCGGATACCCGGATGTAATCCTCATGCGGCGGATTCGGATCACGGGAGGTAATCTTCACAATATGCGGATTACCGACCGTACCGATCAGCACATGCTCGCGCACCCGTTTAAAATTATGATCGAACCTGCGGTTGAAACCGATCTGCAGCTTAATGCCCGCTTCCGCGGCCGCCGCAACGGCTTCTTCCGTCCGGTTGATGTCCATGCTGAGAGGCTTCTCGCAAAACACATGCTTGCCTGCCTTTGCAGCCTGCTTGATCAACGGAACATGCGTATCGGTCGACGAACAGATGAAGACGGCATCGATCGCCGGATCGTTTATTATTTCGGAGCTGTCTTGGGTTACTTTGGCGATTTCCCGCTTGGCCGCCCATTCCTTCAGCTCCGGTCCCGCAAACAGATCGCTGACCGCAGAAATTTCCACCTGCGGCAGCCTGAGCAGGTTGTCGGCGTGGATCTTGCCGATCCTGCCCGCCCCGATAATCCCGATCGTTATTTTGTTAGCCATTGCTATATCCCTCCCGCTTTCTCTTTCTTTGTAACGAGCGTTACCACCGGGCTGTCACCATTTTTTTACGCGTATAAAACTCGACTCCATCGGTTCCGTTTGCATGAAGATCGCCGTAGAACGATTTTTTCCATCCCGAGAACGGGAAGAAAGCCATCGGCGCGGGTACTCCGAGATTAATCCCGAGCATACCGGCATCGATCGTCTCGCGGAATTGCCGGACGCTGCTGCCGTTCTTCGTGAAGAGGCAAGCTCCGTTAGCGAATTCAGAACGGTTAGCCAGCTCGATCGCATCCTCCAAAGTTGCAACACGCACGATAGCCAGAACAGGAGCGAAAATCTCATCCTCCCAAATTTTCATGCCGCACTCGACATTGTCGAAGATAGTTGGACCAACGAAGTAGCCTTTTCCATCGATTGCCGCATCTTTGCGTCCGTCGCGGACGAGCAAGGCGCCTTCGTTTTCTCCCGTCTCGATGTAATGCAGCGTTCTGTCCTTGTGCGCGCCGCGTATGACCGGACCGAGGAAAACATTCTCTTCCATGCCGTTGCCGATCGTAATCCGGTTCGCCGCATCCGTCAATTTGCTCACGAGCGTATCGGCGACTTCTCCAACCGCCACGACGACGGAGCAAGCCATACAGCGCTCTCCGGCCGAGCCGAAGGCCGCATTGACGATCTCTTTGACAGTCAAATCCAGATCGGCATCCGGAAGGACAATGGAGTGATTTTTGGCTCCAGCCAGCGCCTGCACGCGTTTGCCATTCGCAGATGCCGTCTTGTACACGTATTCGGCAACCGGCTGCGAGCCGACGAACGAGACCGCTTGAATATCCTTATGCTCCAAAATGCCGTTAACGACGTCGCGGGCTCCGTGCACGATGTTCAGTACGCCAGCCGGCAAGCCCGCTTCCGCGAACAGCCCGGCAAGCCGCTCTGCCAGCAGCGGCGTGCGCTCCGACGGCTTCAATATGAAGGTGTTGCCGCAGGCAATGGCAAGCGGGAACATCCAGCACGGCACCATCATCGGAAAATTAAACGGGGTAATGCCGGCGATGACGCCGATTGGATACCGGTACATGCCCGACTCTATATGAGAAGCAATATCCGGAAGCTGCTTGCCCATCATCAAATTAGGAGCGCCTGCTGCGAACTCCACGCACTCGATGCCGCGAAGCACTTCCCCGTACGCCTCGCTGTAGCTCTTGCCGTTCTCCTTCGTAATAAGCTGCGCCAGCTCCTCCCAATGCTCGACAAGCAGCTGCTGATATTTGAACAGCACGCGCGCGCGCTTCGGAACCGGCGTCCGGCTCCAGCTTTGGAAAGCTTCCTTGGCTGCACAGGCAGCCTTGTCGACATCCTCTTGCGTAGATAAAGGAACATGCGCGAGCGTCTCTTCTGTCGCCGGATTAACAACCGGCTCAGTCACAGAGGTTGCAGCATCCACCCATACGCCACCGATCCAATTTTTTAATGTTTTAGCCATTCTGTCGTTCTCCTTTCGGCTTATGAGACTGTGATTTCACCGCGTTCGCAGCGTTCGATATAGTCGTATACTTGCTTTGTCGTTGGCATGGCGTCCGAACAGCTGTGGCTCGAGATGACTACGCACGCTGCTGCGCTTCCGAATTCCATACTTTTCTCTAATGTCCAGCCCTGCATAATGCCGTACAGAAATCCTGCCGCGTAGGAATCTCCCGCTCCGAACGTCTTGATGACCTTGGCCGGGTAGCTCTTCGCACGGTGCTCCGACCCGTCCTTCGCGTAAGCGATCGAGCCTTCCTTGCCGTGCTTGATAATGGCAATTTTAGCCCCGTAATTAAACCATTTGGAAGCGGTGATCCGGTCGTCATGCTCTGCATTCGCATCAAAAATTTCCATCTGATTAAACTCTTCCCGCGTTCCAATCAGAATGTCGCACTTCTCGGCAGCCAGGTTGTAATTGACGGCTGTCTCTTCAGCCGATTTCCACGTATACGGACGGTAATCAAGGTCAAATGCGATAATGGTCCCATGCTTCTTCGCAAAGTCGAGCGCTTGGAATACCGCTTCCCTCGACGGGCTTTGCGCCAGCGCCGTGCCGGAAATGAGCAGCAGCTTTGCCTGCGCGATAATCTCCTCGCTCACCTCTTCCGGCCTCAGCAGCAGATCCGCAACGTTGTCGCGGTACATAAGAATGCTGCAGTCCGAAGGACTTTTAATTTCGGTAAAAGCAAGCCCCGTTACCGCGCCCGTGTCGTCGACCGCGACGCTCGACGTATCGATGCCTTCGCGCTGCAAATAGCGTTCAATAAAACGTCCCATCTGATCGTTTGCGATTTTACCGATAAAAGCTGTCTTCAATCCGAGGCGCGACATCCCGATAGCGATATTCGCCGGCGAGCCGCCCACATATTTGGTAAAGGTCATCGTCTCTTCCATCGGACGATTTATTTCATTGGCGTTCAAATCAATGCACAGGCGTCCGATCGCAACAAAGTCGATCGGTTTATGAGCCGGAAAAGTCACATGTCTCATGCTAATGCCTCCTTCACGATGTAATGAGAGAATTCAAGTAAGTCAATGATTGCTTGGCGTATTCGCAGGCGGGATGCTCGGCCGGATCCTGCTCCCCCTCGAGCATCGCCCATCCGTCGTAACCCCGGTTTACCAGCTCATCGATCACCGGCTTAAAATCTATGTTTCCGTCTCCAGGAACGGTAAACACCCCCTTGCGGATGCAGGTAATGAAATCGGCCCGTTCGGCACGCGACCGGTCCAGCACTTCTTGGCGAATATCCTTCAAATGAATATAGGCGATTCTTTCGTAATGCTTGCGCAGGACGTTAAGCGGATCAGCCCCGCCGTAATAGGCATGGCCCGTATCGAACAACAGATAGACAAGCGCAGGGTCGGTCATCTCCATAAGACGGTCAATTTCCTCAGCGCTTTCGATGACCGTTCCGCCATGATGATGATACGTCAGCTTAAGACCGTATTCCTTCGCAATCGCGCCGGCTGCGTTCAGTCCCTCGGCCAGACTTTTCCAGCCCGCTTCATCCAGCCGCAGCACCTCCTTCTCATTCGGCGAGCGCCGCGCATCGAAGTGCAGCGATCCCCCGCCCTCGCATGTGCTAATAACGGTGCTGCCCATCTCCTTCAGAAAGCACGCATGCTCGCGGTAAGCTTCGAGCTCCGCGTCCCGGTATACGGGGTCGGAGAACAATACCGTTTTCCACTGCGAGACGAGGTTGATCCCACGCTTCGACAGCTCTTGCTTCAGCACGGCTTGGCTCTCCGGATACTTGCGCCCCATCTCGGTTCCGGTCAGCCCCAGCGCCTCAATTTCATTCACGATTTGCTCGAACGTTGTGTTCTCGCCGTGCTCCTTCACATCCTCGCCCACCCAGTTGATCGGGTGAATGCCGAGCTTGAAAGGGAATTTGCCCATCGATGATTTCTCCTTCTTTTTTTGGCGTTTAGATGAATAGTACCGCGTCAATATTCCGCTTCATGTCCTCGTGTGCCGCAACTACCTTCTCGCTGACTGAAACTTCAGGGACGCCTACGTTCCACCAGGATTCGTATCCTCCCGTGTTTGTACCTGGAACGACCGGAATTTCGATTAATGTCGTGCCCGTCTCGTTCCTTGCTTTGAGCAGCGCATCTCTCAGCTCTTCCGCCGTGCTTGCTTTGTAGGTTGCTGCGCCCATGCTGCTCGCGTGCGCCGAGAAATCGATCGGCATATAGCCGCCCGTCAGCCGGCCAGTCGTCCCGGAGCGGAACCGGAACTCATTGCCAAAGCCGTCGCTGCCGTGTCCCCGCTGCAGGTTATGAATACACTGATAGCCATGATTGTCCAGCAGAAGCACCGTAATTTTGCGGCCTTCTTGAATGCTCGTGATCAGCTCCGAATGAAGCATCAAATAGCTGCCGTCGCCTAGAATGGCATAGACGTTTTTATCCGGCTCCGCAAGCGCTGCTCCGAACGCTCCGCTAATCTCGTAGCCCATGCACGAAAACCCGTATTCCATATGGTAGGTTTTCGGCTCCACAGACCGCCAGACCCGGTGCAGGTCGCCCGGCAGGCTTCCTGCAGCACAGAGGATGATGTCGGATTCACCAAGCGTTTCATTGATAACGCCGAGCGCTCTCGTCTGCGCAAGCCCGTCTTTATGCTCGGCTGCGTACAAACGGTCAACCTCCGCATCCCATTGCTCCTTTAATCCGGCGATTTCAGCAGGCTCATAGCCAGTGCGGTAATTAGCGGCATTAAGTGATTGTTGAAGCGCCTGTAAGCCGGCTTTCGCGTCGCATGTGACAGAAAAGGCGTCCAGCTTCGACGAATCAAAAGCGCTGACGTTTAAGTTAACGAACTGGACCGCCTCGTTGCGAAAAGCGGATTTGGAAGAGGTCGTAAAATCGGAATACCGGGTCCCGATGCCAATAATCAGATCGGCATCAGCGGCGAGACGGTTGGCGGCGAGCGTGCCCGTGACGCCGATCGCGCCTGCATTTAACGGATGGTTCCAAGGAAGCGAGCTTTTTCCCGCCTGCGTCTCAGCGACTGGAATGCCGAATGCTTCGGCGAATGCGGCCAGCTCCTTCATCGCGCTGGAGTAGAGCACTCCGCCTCCCGCGATAATAAGCGGTCTGCGCTTCTTCTTGATTAATTCGACCGCCCGCTGCAGCGATGCCGGAGCCGGTAGACGGCGGTCGATGAAATGCACCTTTTTCTCAAAAAAGGAAACGGGATAATCATATGCTTCTGCCTGAACATCCTGCGGCAGCGCAAGCGTGACCGCGCCGGTCTCCGCCGGATCGGTCAATACCCGCATCGCCTGAATGGCCGCCTGCATCAGCTGTTCCGGGCGTACAATCCGGTCCCAGTATTTACTCACAGGCTTGAACGCATCGACGGCCGATATCGTATAATCGGAGACGACTTCGAGCTGCTGCAGCACGGGATCCGGCTGCCTCGAAGCAAAATGATCTCCAGGAAGCAGCAAAACCGGAATCCGGTTGACTGTGGCGGTAGCCGCAGCCGTTATCATATTTAAAGCTCCTGGCCCGATGGAGGACGTGCAAGCATAGATTTGAAGACGGTTTTTCTGCTTGGCGAAAGCGGTTGCAGCATGGACCATCCCTTGCTCGTTCTTACCTTGAATGAACGTCAGACTTCCCGGGCTTCTCTCCAGCGCCTCGCCGATCCCCGTTACGTTCCCGTGGCCGAAGATGCCCATCAGGCCCTGCACGAATTTGGTTTCCACGCCATCAACGGATACATATTGATTGTCCAGAAACCGCAGCAGCGCTTGTGCCATCGTTAACCGTATCTTATCCATTTGTTGCCTCCCCAATAGTTAGTATAGCGCTTAACCGAGCAAGGTAAAGCGCTTAATTAACATCAATATACACTATAAACGAATCTCCGGCAATCTTTTTATTTCACTCCCGCTTCCACTTGAAAGCGTATCCGAAACATCTCCTGCAAATGCAAAAAAAGAACCGGCCAGAGAACTTAAACTCTCTGTCCGGCCCTTTTTTTTCTACGACTGACCAATTAACTCACTCACTTTTTTTCGATGTTATTCAAGTAGCTTGCTCCACTGCAATATCCGCCGCCCCGGCCATCACCGACAGCTCGCAGGGGGGATTTCCATACACTCCGTCGCTCAGAACCGGTTCAACATTCCCATGCCTAGGCCAAATTATTTGTCTTATTTCAATTGTTGGACGATATAATCCGCCGTGCGAATGGCAAGGGCTACAGTCGTGAGTGTAGGGTTTGCCGTCCCGCTTGTAGGGATCACGCTATTATCGGCTACATAGAGACCATGTACACCGTGGATTTGTCCATATCGATCGGTTGCCGAGGTGAAGGGGTCGTCTCCCATGCGGCACGTTCCGATTTCGTGATTTTCCAATCCGGGAGGCATCAGGCAAATATCCGGCAGGCCGTCCCTTAGATTCAAAGGCGTTTTCATTGCTGCTGAAGCTTCCATGATACCTGCCGCCATTTGATTCATAATGACTTCATCCTGTTTACTATAAGCAAAATGCACTTGTATTTCCGGCACTCCGTATTCGTCCCGCTTGACCGGGTCAAGCGCGACTCTGTTGTCATATCGGGATTCTACCTTACCGGAGCCATAAAATTTCACTCCCCACTTATCCTGCAAAGGTTCCTCTTTAAATTGAACCCAGGCATTGTTCCCCGGTCCCCAAATCTGGACCTGATACGGGCGGCTCTCCGTGCCCGGAATTAGAATACGAAGCGGTCCCAACATCTCCGGAAACTGACTGCGCTTCACCGTTCCTGTGCCGACCAGCCTGGAATGGTTGGTGAGATAATGTCCGACAGCGCTCCCGTGTATACCCGAGTTAAGCAGTATAAGCGGGGTCCCAAACGTACTTGCCGACAGCACAACGGTTTTCGCTTTAAGAAAATACGGGCACTTGTCCGGTGACATCACTTTTACGCCCATAACTTTGTTTTTTTCTGTGATCACTTGAACGGCGAGGGCTTTCACAGCCAAATCGAAGGAGCGGTTCATAGCTCGAGCCAAAAAAACGATCGAGCTGAAAAACGGATTGGAATTGACCACTCCGAATCTTGTCGGTTCAAGATCGATTGCGATCGGCTCATCGGTTGTTTCGGGGAACCCATTCTTTTGAAGCCGGTTAAGCAGAATTTGCGTGAGCGGGCTTCCTTTGGTAAAGGAATAGGTGACGTTCATGGCCTTCTCTGCAAGGCTATAATAATAGTCCATTTCTTTAGCTGGTACGGGCCATTCAGCAGTTTCGGAAGCATGCATGCGTGGACAAACATTTGTCCAAAAGAGGGTTCGTCCCCCTAAAGCGGCAACTTGTGGAGAGGGATATTGAGGAGGTGATTTGGCTACACTGTAAAAATATTTTAAAAACCGTTCAGGATCCATAGTAGCAATATTCTGTCCATTGGTCGGCAGCATAAGATCGCCCGCTTCTATGATACCGATCCGTTTTCCGTTCCTCCCCCAATGCTCGCATAATCTCCAGAGGACGGCTCCGCCTCCTGCCCCGGTGCCGACAATGAGCACATCATAGTCCGTCTGCTCCATCTTCTCCAGCGAGGTTAAAGGAATCCACTGCTCTTTGTAAACCGGAACATCCGGACAATACGTGCCACCCATTCGGTATCCGGTTGAATCGGCGCGTTGAGGAAGCTTTATGTGCTTTCCTGCAATGTCTGAATCGGGACCCCTGACATTTGGATTGAGCAAAATCAGTTCCTCTAATACGGCGTCATAATGGAAAGAGAGTGTTCTGAGTGTTTCTCCGGCACTGGCGACATAAACCTTCAAACCATCACTCTCCCTTTTCTATGAAATATAGATAAATATGACATCGCCTTACACATTATTCTGCCTGTTTTAGCTGGATATTCCAAGACCTCTGCCGAAGTAGTTAAAAGCTAATCGACAGAGGTCTTTTTTTTATGCCATTACCGAAATCTCACCAGATATTCAGATCTGCGCAGGTGTATGCTCTGTGCTTGAAACATACCTCTTACGGATTTGTCTTCCCCGCCGTAGACTGACGAATGACGAGCTCCGGCCGCAGCACAACCCGTTCGTCTTCCGTTTGCTCCCCTTCAAGCCTTCGTACCAATGAATCAACTGCCAGCTTGCCCATCATTTCCGTCGGCTGCGCGATTGTAGTGAGCGGCGGATCGGTCACCTCGGCCAAAATGGTGTTGTCAAAGCCAATGACCGATACGTCTTGGGGAACCCGCAGGCCTTGTTCTTTCACGGCCTGCAGCGCGCCGATGGCGAGCAGATCGTTGCAGCAAAATAAAGCCGACGGACAGTCAGGCTGGCGAAGTAGCTCTCCCGCTTGAATCTTTCCGTCCCGGACCAGATCATTCCCGCACGCCCGAATCATGTTATCTTCCAGGGCCAGTCCGGCTTGCGACCACACCTCACGGAATCCGCGGATTCGTTCCCGGCTGCTGCTGACCTCGTCACTTTCCGTGAGCAGCGCGACGCGGGTATGATTCCTCTCCAGCAAATGACTCGCCGCCATGCCGCCCCCGATATAATCGTCGATGATGACGGTATTCGTTCCGAGATTCGCCTCCCGGGCAATCGCCACGACAGGCACCGACCTCTTCATCAAATGCGCCAAAGCGCTTTCGTCCGCCATCCCTGTCCCGATGATCATGCCATCTACACGCTTCTGCTGCATCAAAGCCAGATAACGCTCCGCGCGCTCCTTCTTGTTGTCCGTGCTGCATATGAACAGGCTGTAGCCGAGATGATGGCTTTGGTCCTCCACGGCGCGCGCAATTTCCGCAAAAAACGGATTTGAGATATCAGGTACGAGCAGGCCGATCGTGTACGTCTTCTTGCCCGTTAGCGCAGATGCGATCACGCTGGGCTGATAGTTCAGCCGGGCCATGACCTCCATTATTTCATTCCTGCGCTCCTCGCTGATTTTCCCCTTGCCGTTGATAACCTGGGAAACCGCCGCGATCGAAACACCAGCCTCCCGGGCCACATCGTAAATCGTTACTTTCATCGGAATTCCTCTTTTAACGGTTGTATAGGTTTCCTTCATTATGAAGACCGTTTGAGAAATAAGCAAGAAAGACCCTTTCGGAAAAACAGTTATCTCCCAGTTTTCTTAGCCTTGTAAAGCTCTGTCAGCCAACGCTAAAGCGCCGGTAAGCCCAGCATTATCACCAAGTGACGGCTGTACGATGTAGTTGGCATTGCCTTTGGCTAAAGCCGGATGTTGAATATATCCATTCAATAATGTGTCCAATCGCTGCTGGATAAGCGGAAACAGCTGTGTCTGCTTCATCACGCCGCCGCCGATAATAATCTTCTCCGGTGAAAGAATGAGAATGAAATTGAGCAGCGCTTGGGCCAAATAATAGGCTTCGAGCTCCCAAGCGAAATGAGATGCTTCCAGGTTGAAGGCTTTCATTTTCCACCGGTTTTCGATCGCCGGCCCCGAGGCGAGCCCTTCCAGACAGTCTTTGTGAAACGGACAGCCTCCCTCGTAAGCATCGTCTGGATGCCGGCGGACAATAATATGTCCCATTTCCGGATGGGTCAGGCCATGTACAAGCTGCCCTTCTACGCATGCACCCGCACCGATTCCGGTTCCGACAGTCATGTATAAGCAGCTGTTCAGACCTTTTGCCGCTCCCCATATCGCTTCGCCTAAAGCCGCGGCATTGACGTCCGTATCAAATCCGACCGGCACCTCTAAATGCCGCTTCAAATAATCAACCACATTAAAGCCGCTCCAATAGGGTTTAGGTGTATTCGTTATAAAACCGTAGCTTTCGCTTTTCAGATTCACATCAATTGGACCGAAGGTTCCGATCCCAATCGCATGAGTTCCTTTACTTTCGAAAAATGCAGCCGCTCTTCCCATTGTCTCTCCGGCGTCGTTGTCGGAAAAGAGGTACGTTCAACAATTTGCCCATCCGGCGTTCCAATTCCGCATACAAACTTTGTGCCGCCGCCTTCTATTGCTCCTAATAAAGTCATTGTGTTTCCTCGCAACCCTTCTTCAATAATCGAAATTAAAGCAAGCCGTTGGGATAAATGATGATTTTCAAACATTCACTCTTCTGGTTAAGCGCACGCTCCATCGCTTCCTGCGTTTGTTCCAGCGCAAATTTGTCGGTGATCAGCTTGTTTGCGTCGACTATGCCGGAAGACAGGAAGTTGATGCCTTTCGGATACGTATTGGCATAACGGAAGATGCCGTAAATATCGACTTCGTTATCTGCAATAAAAGGCACATTCAACGGGATTTCGTCTTGGGCCGGCAGCCCTACGATCGCAAGCTTGCCGCCGCGGCGCAGCGATCCAAGCGCAGATTGAAGCGCCTTCGGATTGCCGGCTGTTTCCCATGCGACATCGACCCCTTTGCCGCTTGTAATCCGCTTAATTTCCTCGAGCGGATCCTGTTCGCGGATGTTAATGATGTGAGTGGCTCCCATCTGCTTGGCCGCCTCAAGCCGCAGCGGCTCGAGATCTGTCACGATAATCGTCGCTGCACCATAAGCTTTTGCCGCTGCTACAGCCATCAATCCGACAGGCCCCATCCCCATAATGGCAATCGTGGATCCAGGCTGCAGACCGGTACGGTTAGCCGCATGTATTCCGACTGAAAAAGGCTCAACTAATGCAGCCTCTTCATAAGAAAGCTCATCAGGAATGGCGAAAACGAAGTCTTCGCGGATTTTAATGTACTGCACAAAAGCGCCGTCAAACGGAGGCGTCGCCAGAAACTCAACATCCGGACAAAGATTATACCGGCCTTCCTTGCAAGCGTCGCAGCGTCCGCAGGTTACGCCCGGTTCCACCGCTACACGATCGCCTACTTGAAACCGCTGCACATTCGAGCCGATAGCCGCAATGTCCCCTGCGCACTCATGTCCAAGAATAAACGGTTTGTCGACCACGTACTTGCCGATTCGGCCATGGGAATAATAATGCAAATCGGATCCGCAAATCCCGACTGCCATCACTTTAATCAAAACCTCGTCCGGACCGATTTGCGGAACCGGGTATTCTTCTATTTTAATTTCCCGCGTATTGTGCATGACTGCTGCTTTCATCGTTTGTGGCAGTTGATTAATCGACATCTTGATCAAGTCCCCTCTTCACTAATTTAATGTTATTATTTTTCTTGCTTCTTTGCAGATGCTTTTGCCCGTTTAATTCCATAATAATAGTCGAAAACGTTTTTGAATCAAGATTGTAAAATAAGGTAGCTATTATTCCCATTGCACAAAGCCCGGCCGGCAATAAGCAAAGCAGCAGCGCGATGCCGTTCAAAGCAGATGATGATTGTATAGCATTTGGAACATAACCGGATACCTGCAAAATATAACCCGACAGGGCGCCCGATATGGCAATAGACAATTTCTGTCCAAAGCTGAATATGCCATAAATAAGACCTTCTGTCCGATACCCGTTTTTCCACTCCGAATATTCCACAGTGTCCGGCAGCGCGCCCCATATTACCGCTGCGGGAATTCCGCCGATCAGGCCGCCGACGACCGTCCAAAGGAGGATCATAGGGACGTTGGAGTAATCCGTGAAATATAAGGCGATTCCGCTTATTACGGTCCCTGTCAATCCGACAATGATGGCGTATTTTTTCTCAAACCACTTTGTGAATTTCGGAGCTATTAATGTGCCTAACAAATTACTCCCGAATATAAGCAGCATATAAATCGATAGGAACTCGGTTTTGTTCATATTGTAATTAACATAATAAATCGATACGGAAGCCTTGATACCGTAGGCAGCTTGAAAAACCAAATAGATGAAAGTAATCAGCATCAACGGTTTGTTCGTGAATATGATCTTCATGGACTGTTTGAAAGGAAGCTTGACCGCTTCTTGCGCAGCGGCGCGTTCTTTCGTTCCGGCAAAGCAGATCATATAAAAAACGAGAGCGAATAAGGAATAGATGATCATCGTATTGCGGTATCCTACTGACATATCGTTAGGCCAAAATTGCTGAATAATAATGGGTGTCATGACGGAAACGATAATGCCGCCGATCATCGAGCCCACGATTCGATAGGAAGATAAGTTAACGCGCTCCAACGGGTTTTGCGTCATGGCAGATGTCAACGCGCCGTACGGCGTTCCGATAAAGGACATCATGACCATTATGGCGATATAAGTAATGTAAGCATAAATAACTTTACCTGTCATACCGAAATCCGGTGAAGAGAAACACAAGACACCAACGACAGCCATCGGAAGAGCGCCGAACAAAATAAACGGACGAAGCTTGCCCCAACGGGTTTGAGTACGATCGATGATGACTCCCATACTAAGATCTACGAAGCCATCCAAAATACGAACGATTAAGAACATTGTGCCGACAATAGCAGCTGGAATTTTGACGACATCCGTATAGAAAAAGAGCATGTAGGTCATAACGGTTGACCAATAGAAGTTTATCGCCAGATCACCGCTGCCATAAGCGGCTTTTTCCCAAACACTTAGCTTTTTGTTAGCGATCTCTTCGCTCTGGTGTAGTGAAGCACCCGCCTTTTCGGCTAAATTGTGGTTCAACATTATTAATCATTCCTTTTCATAAAAATTTACTATGGTTATTCGTCGGACCACTTGACCTCCTAAATGGATAATGTAAGGGGATTTATTTTGGTTTTATAGGTTTTTCTTACTCCAATTATAAGCAGCGGCCACTTTTGATATCTATCTATTTGAACTGTATAATCATACAGCAGCACTGTACAACTACGGGTTATATACAGAGATACGATTTTTACACTAAAATAGAGTGATATGCCAAATGCAGGAGGTGCGAAAATAGTGGCAGAACTTGAGGATAAAGAACGATTCGCCGAACGATTGGCGCTCGGTATTACCGCATTGAAGCAGCATCCCGACTATAAATCAATCAGAAAGAAACGGGAAACGCTCCCCTCGGGACAATTCTCTTCTGAATCTTACATAGATAAAATCGCCAATCAGCTTGGCATTTCCTCCAACACCGTTAAGAGCTGGATGGGCCAGATGGGCGTGAAATATATACCGAGCCGGATCGAGGACGGCAAGCTGTTCGGCATCGTTTGGCTCATTGTTGAGAAAAGCGGGATGGATAACGGCTGGTTCACCGGGCTGCTGCAGACGACTTCGATTCCGGTTATTGATCCCCCTCTGCCAATATGGGTCGCGTCTTGCCTATCGAAAGCGAAGCTATTGCGAAATGATGAATTCGGTGCACCATCGGATAAGGAGATTGATTCGGTTATAGCCAGATTGTTTGATGGAATCTCCCCTCCCCGGAAACCTGCTGTATTGCATAACTTACCGACTCGTTGGTCAGATTCCTTCGTTGGCCGCAAGCACGAATTAGCAGATATTATGCAGTGGCTGACTTCGCCGTCACCCGTATGTTTAATCTCAGGCTGGGGCGGTATGGGGAAAACGACGATTGCGCTTGAATCGGCCTACGCATGCATAGGAGAACCGCATGGCGAAGCGGCTTCGGACGACTTGGAGTGGCCGCCAGTAGCTTGCGCGATTTGGATAAGCGCAGACTTAAAAAGGTTAAGCTTTAGCGATTTCCTCGATACCATCGCTTACCAGCTCGGGCGGGTAGAGCTTCTGGACAAATCGCTCAACGAGAAATGGTTTGTCGTTCGAAACGCTCTATCCTCGTACTCGGACAAGCTGCCTGTCCTTCTGGTTATCGACAGCATAGATACGGCAGAATATGAAATAAGCGAATTCATCGCCAATCTCCCGCAAGGCGTCAAAGCTTTATTGACTGCCCGGGAAAATCAGCAGCAAATCGAGGCGCTCGCAGGGAAAGAGATTTATACGATCCAATTAGACGGCCTGCTGCATACGGAGGCTCTGGAATATATGGCTTCAGAGGTGCAGCATCATATCCGATTAAGTAAATGGCCTCGAAGGAAGGAAAATTTGGAAAAGCTGCTTGCCGATCAGGTTGAAGTCCGATTGCAGCTCATTGACGCGACCGCAGGGAATCCGAAAGCAATCGCGCTGAGCATCGCGCATATGACGGAAGACGATATCCCTGTCGGACAGCTAATTGCAGACCTAGGCAAAGCCGGTTATTCGTTAACGGCTTTATTCGAGTATTTGTTCGGACGCACTTGGGACCGCTGCAGCGAGGATGCCAAACATTTGTGGCAGGTGCTGTGCTTCTTTGGCAGGCCAGCCTCGGAGAACGGCTGGAAGGCCGCGGCAGGATTGGATGGACGGCGATTTTTTTTGGCTGTGGAGCAGTTGCGGGGCCGTGCCTTGATAGAGACGGAAAGAGCAGACGGGCATTTGCATTATCGGGCTCATCGGACCGTACTCGCATGGGGAGAGCAATATTTGTCCGAGAACAAACCGTTTGAATCGGAAGCCAGACAGCGGTGGAGCCAATACTACATTAATTATTTAGATACTTATCTAAAACGGGATAAGCCGGAGGCGCCTTATTGGAATTGCCTTCTGGGACGCGATCTTGAAAGCGTAAAACGGGAATGGCCGAATATAGCCAAGCTAATGGAGTGGGTAAGCGACGGGCAGCCGGAGCTTCTGATTCAAATCATGCTGCGGCTAAGCCATTTTCTAAGCCGGGTAAATCTTCCGAAACGAATTGAATACGGGCTCAAAGCCGCAAATGCCGCCTCATCCTTAAATAAAGACATGCTCAGCGCATTGTTTTTAATCGATACGGTTGGCTGGGCTTTGATCGAAATCGGATTACTGGATGAAGGAATACGGCGAATCGAAGCCGGCAATCTGATCCTGAAGAGCCTTGATCCATCCGATCCCGGGGTCCGTGATTTAAAGGTGCTGGGACTCGCTTTCAAAGCGAAAATTTACTTGAAAACAGACCAGCGGGAGAAGGCCGCGGAAATTCTCGATGAAACGCGCGATGTATATTGCTCCCCCTTGATCAAACACCGCATATGGCTGTTACAGGGCGATCTTTATTTGTTAAACGGCAAGTTTAGCGATGCCATCCTTTGTTATGAACAGGCAAACGAGATCAGTAAATCATACGGCGGCGAAAAGACGATAGAAGCCTACTTCCATTTGGGGGTAGCTTACGTTCAATGCGGCGAGTACGAAAAGGCAGAAGCCGCATTTGATCAATTATTTTACAGCAAACCGCAGGCCAATCAGATCGAGCTGATTTATTATCAATATGGAATGGCACAATTGCTGCATCGCAAAGGCAATCATGCCGAAGCCCTGCAGCTCACACAAAAAGCGCTTGCCATCATCGACTCCTGGGAGCGAACGATCTGGCTCCGCGAGGAAGTGGAAATGTTCCATGAGAAGCTAAAGGACGCACGCTAAAGTAGAGGGAGGATTCGAGGGGCATTTGACTCCCTCGAATCCTCCCCTCTTTTTTAATACAACAAATAAGATGGAGATCAGTGTAGTATTCGATTAACTATTAGCGACGATATGATCTGCCGTTCGAATAGAAAGAGCAACGGTTGTCAGAGTGGGGTTCTCACATCCAATGGAAGGTAAAGCACTGTTGTCGGCTACATATAGCCCGGAAACTCCGCGAATCTGGCCGTTTTGATCTGCCGCTGAGGTTAAAGGGTCATCCCCAATACGGCATGTTCCCGAATCATGATGTAAGTCTCCGCGTGGCATCAAGCAAATCGCAGGCCTTCCGTCTCTGGAAATCAATATTATTCCAGCAGACGAGGCTATCTGCTTTATGCCTTCTTCCATCTTGCGGATAACAGCTGTGTCCTCTTCGTTAAAGGAAAAATGAACCTGTATTTCCGGCACTCCATATTCATCTAATCTATTGGGATTTAGGGTAATCCTGTTCTCATATCGCGATTCAGTCCTGCCGTAGCAAAAAAAAGTAGCCCCTACTTCCGCTGTTAACGGTTTTACTTCGTAAGTTTGGTACCAGTAAAAATCACCTGGTCCGGCCATAAGAACCTGATAAGGTTTCTCCGGTGTCTGAGTTATCATAATTCCAAGCGTCCCCAAAGCTGCCGGAAACTCGGTTCGGCTCATCGTTCCTGTACCGATCATAAAAGATTGGTTTGTCAGGTAATGCCCGAGCGCCCTGCTTTTAATTCCAGAGTGAAGCAACAAGCGCGGAGTTTCAAATGTACTGGCAGACAACACAACCGTTTTTGCTTTAAGGATATACGAATTTTTGTCCCGAGACATGACTTTAACGCCGGTTGCTTTTCCTTGATCATGCAGGATTTGAACGGCACGGGCATTTACAGCCAGGTCGAACGGGGTCATCATATTCAAAGCTTTGGCAATGAAGGAAATGGAACTATAGAAAACGTCGGTATGAACGCGTCCATAACTTTGCGGCGTCAGATCAGCTGCCATAATTATTTTTTCCGCTGTTGCATAACCCTTTGCCCACAGCCGGTTCAATAATATTTCCGTATACGAGGAGTCTGTAGTAAATTCCCCTGTTACATTCATGGTTTGCTCAGCGATTTTGTAGTAGGTTTTCAGCTCATCGATGGGTATGGGCCATTTCATTAAGTCCGACAAATGCATACGCATAGTAAACGTATACCAAAATAATGTTCTTCCCCCCAGCGCAAAAAGCTGTCTTGCTCCCGGATACTCTGGAGCGGAACCTGGTAATGGCCGTGAAACGTAATTAAAATATTTCGTAAGACGCTCCCCGTTCATTGTCGAAATGTTGCGGGCATGCGATTGAAGAACCTGATCTCCCCTTTCAATGATACCAATTCGCTTCCCCTGATTCTGCCACTGTTCACACAATCTCCAAAGGACAGCTCCTCCACCGGCACCGGTACCGATGATAAGGACATCATAGTCGGTTTTAGCCATGTCTTCCAGAGAAGTGAGAGGAATCCAATTATTTATGTAATCAGTCGACACGGTACAAGTTGGAATTTCGTCAACATCACTCATGGTAAAATCACTTAAGGAAGGAAGATAGACAGGTTTGCCAGCGATGTTTTGATCGGGGCTTTCAATGCATGGATTGAGAGTGATAAGCTCCTCTAATTGCAGATGATTTTTATCCGCGATGGTTCTGAGAGTATCTTTTTCATGAGCGACCCATACTTTCATCCTGTCACACCCTTTAAAAAATCGATTAATAATTATACTCACAACTTCAGATGCTTATGATCCCCGTAAATTCGTAAACTAAGGATAGGAGTTTAATGACACATCGTCAGTCTAAGGCTTTAATTTCTGCCGTAGTCTAATTATTCCTCTGTATGAAAATAATAATGATGTCGAGCAACTAGAGAAAATGACAGTGAAAGGTGATATACAAGATGCAGATAGTTGTGAGGTCGCTTATGTACGTTCTACTTATGGCATCCGTCATGACGGCATGCGGCGTCGAGGACAAGAGTGCCGTTCGCGAAACGTTGGCGGTAACAACAACCTGGGAATACAAGAATCCGCTCATCAAGCAGCGCGCCGATCCATGGGTGTACAAACATAAAGACGGGTACTATTATTTTAGCGGGTCGGTTCCCGAGTACGATCGGATTGAGTTACGTCGTGCGAAGACGATTCAGGGACTCGGCGAAGCGCAGCCCGCCATCGTCTGGTTGAAGCGGGAAAGCGGTCCTATGAGCAAGCATATATGGGCGCCCGAGATCCATTATATCGACGGGAAATGGTACATCTACTTTGCGGCCGCGCGAACGGATGCGCCATTCGATCACCGCATATACGTGCTTGAGAACACTTCTGCGAATCCATTGGAAGGAGCCTGGGTTGAGAAGGGGCGTATCCAGACGAAGTGGGAGTCGTTCTCGATCGACGCGACTACTTTCGAGCATCGCGGAAAACGGTATTTGTCGTGGGCGCAGAAAGACCCGGATATCTATGGTAACTCTAACCTGTATATCGCTGAGATGGAAAATCCGTGGACAATAAAAGGTCCGCAAGTTATGCTGTCGAAGCCGGAATTTCCTTGGGAAATCATCGGGTTTTGGGTTAATGAAGGATCGGCTGTACTTAAGAGGCACGGCAAGATCTTCATCACCTATTCCGCCAGCGCGACGGATGAAAACTATGCGATGGGTATGCTCACGGCTGACGAGTCGAGCAATTTGCTAAATCCGGCTTCCTGGAGCAAATCCAAAACACCTGTCTTCCGAAGCAACCCCAAAACGGGTCAATACGGACCGGGACACAACAGCTTTACGGTTACCGAAGACGGCAAACGAGATGTGCTTGTCTACCATGCCCGCAATTACAAAGAAATTGTAGGCGATCCGTTGTATGATCCGAATCGTCATACGCGCGCCCAAGTCTTCACCTGGAACAAGGATGGTACACCGAATTTCGGAGTCCCCGTAGCGGATGCAAAGAATGAGTAGACCGGTCAGCCGGAGGCAGTACACCGCCCGTTGTTAATCCAACCAAGTAACAAAAACACCCTCGTGCCAACAGTGATTCACTGTTAGCCACGAGGGCATAGTTCCTAGAATTACCAATTATAAGTGCTTCATTAATTAATTTATTAATTAGTCCCCTGTCGGAAGTCAAAAACCAGATTAATGCAACAAAACCGAGCTAATTCCGTTTAATTGCATAAAGGGGGCGATTTTGATGAAGCGGATTTCTGTTCTTTTTGTGATTGTTAGTTTATTTTTGGTGGCATGTGGGTTGACAGCATCTTTCGAAGGAACGATCGACGAAATTAAAGATAACAGTATTGTCGTTAATTGCTCAAATGAAGTGAACAAAGGCAAAAATGGTGCCATCTATGATATTGGCTATCTATGCCTAGTTCAGATTACCGATAAGACGATTCTATCTGATAAAAGCGGTCATGTTTTATCAATCCAGGATTTCCCGCAAGATTCGACCGTAAGAGTAGTCCTTACTAACGCAGTGAATATCAAAAAAGATCGCAGCCGAAATTTAGTGGCAAAGGAGATTATCTTGCTACCATGAGTAATGCTTAATTCAAAGACGACAGTCAAAACCAAAGGGGCTGCCATGCGGGAGGGCCTTCACTCAACGTAAATATTTAATCAGCTTATCCTTCGTTTCAGCCAGCCGATCCTTTGCAAGAGCAGCGTCAACCGGCTCAACCCAAGCAAAGCCGTCTTCCTCGTACCGGGGAAATACATGCATATGGTAATGGTTAAGCTCGTTAAATTTGCCGCCATTTTGAATGACCGATATGCCATCCGGATGAAATTGTTTTTTTAATGCCTTTGCAATAACAGCTGAAGCTTTCATGACTGCATTAGCGGTTATTTCGTCCATCTCATCTACGTCAACATAATGTTTTTTGGGAAGGATTAAAACATGGCCTTCATTCAAAGGAGCAATATCAAGCAGACAAGTCACACTTTCATCCTCATAAACCGTGTATGTGTCCAGCAATTTGTGAGCAAGCCGGCAGCCTAAACATCCATCTTTGATGTCGTTCATTTGATTTCAGCTTCCCCCTTCAACTGTATCCAAAAGCAAAACGCATGCTCTTTGGGCTTCCTGTTTATTTAAATGGCTGACTCCGTAGTTTATCGAGCACCTCTAAGTAAAGCACCTGCAGAAACTTTTTAATATTGGCCTTTCCTTTTCCCGGCTTCAGCCTCTCATCGATCTCTTTCATCTTCAAACGGATATCTTGAAAATCAAAATAGAGAGGAGCATAATGTTCAAATTTAGGGTTGCTGTAGTCCGCCAAGCCAATATTGGCGAGATTTGAAAAGGCACTCATGATGGCGCGGCGAATCCGCTGCTCAACCGCTTTGACCTCTCTTCCGGGATCGCGATGGGTACGGGCTGCGACCTCATACAATTCTTTTAGGGGCGGAAGCGACTCTGCTTTATTATGATGTATAAGATGCTCCATCATTTCAATCATGTCTCTGCATCCGATTTCGCCGATTATCCCCATATCCCTCAAAATAGGCTGAATGATTTCACGAACGGTCTGTTTTCTTTGGCTGCTCCCAAGATCCATATACAGATTGCTGAGCTTTGCCATAGAGTCCTTGATTTCATTTAAATAGCGGCCAACCTTCCACAGCTCATTCACTTTGGATAATACAGCTTGAACCTCCACCCGGTTAATCGGTTTATGAATATAATATTCAATACCCGCCTGATAAGCCTTGCCAATCATTTCTTTATTCTCTATCTGCGATATCATTACACACTTTCCGCTGTAGCCCTGTTGTTTTAAATGGTTTATCGTCTTAATTCCATCCTGGTCCGGCATCAACAGGTCAATCAGCAGGACGTCCGGATTCGCACCGAGAACGGCTCGTTCGCCATCACTCCCATTTTCCGCCGTAACGACTACCTCGCCAAGCCAGCTTTTTTCGATGATGCTTTGCAGCATCCGTATGCTCACCACATCATCATCAACAATACCAAATGAAAGCATCGGTCATCACACCCCTAATTTCAATGTATTGGTCGAAAAAGCGACAACAAAGGTTGTTTCTTCGGACTGGTCAGACGTATGTAAACGCAGCTTGCCGCCTGATGAATGAACAATATCGCGAACATGGGATAATCCGATTCCGGTCGCCGCGCATCCTTCCTCATTAAATTTCGTCGTAAATCCCGGTTCAAAAATAACCTCCTTATTCTGCTCCGCAATGCCTGTTCCCGTATCGGAAACGACCAGTACCGTCTCACCCTCCTGTTCATAAGCTTCGATCCGTACGGTTCCCTTCGTATCGATGGCTTCCACTGCATTTGAGACCAGGTTATTAAGCACGGTCAATAGCGGAATGTAGTGGGCCGTTGCGTAATCGGTTCCGATCCGTTTTTCGAAATGGACCTCTTTCTTTAACATTTTACTGTAGCCGGAATTCGTGTTGATAACAAAAACTACGATTTCTTCAATGGTCATGTCGGAAGTCGTTTCCCGGTCGAACAGCTTCAGCAAGCCGGATAAAATGCGCTGGGAGTCCTTCTTTACTTCATGAATCTGCTGCGTAATTTCAAGTATGGACCGGCTTGCTTCTTTTTCTCCGGCGTCACTCAGCTTACAGTACAAACCATGACTCTTGCCCGTAATTTGCTCAATCGTATCCATCGATTTTTTCAAATAAAAAACTTCTCCATACAAGCCGGAACCGACATTAAGCATTTGCTCCATCCGCTTTTGCTGTTCGTTATGAACGACCCGCATTTGACTAATAATTATGCTGCTGTACATACCAACCGCAAAGATGCTCCTCACCACTGAGGTGGCCCCTATCAACATCCATTGTCCCTTGTACAGATAAGGCAAATCAAATAGAATACTGCGGGTCAACAGCTCTAATTCATTGGATATAAAATCAATAAGTGAAAGGATACCAGTCAGAAGGAGCGGATGAAGCTCCGGCAAACGGCCTTGAACCCGCTTCATTCCTATTGCGAAAATGATGTAATAGAGCGCCGCCGATAAGTGAGTCTGCAAACTTGCAAAGAGCGAGAACGTCTCATATGAAACGAATCCGTCGATAATCGATCGGAAGACGAGCACTGTAACCCCCGTAACCATTCCCGTATACACATAGGGCAGCTGCCGCATTAAGAGAAGGAATAGCAGAAAAGCGCTGCTGCCTAGTCCAATACGAAACACCTCTCCGCTAAAGGGCGTTATCTTGAATTCACCTGCTACAGCTGTAGCTGCAGCTACCAGTATCATTTGCATACCGATGATATTCGTATATTTTCGCAAGTCATCCCTCCCCCGGTTACCATCATTGTAAACAACGGGCTATTATTTTCATAGATACTTCTACCATTTTTATACCGCAAAAAGCCAACTTCGCATGAAGTCAGCTCCTTGTTTTATCTATCTGCTACTTTAGTAAATCCCAAACCTGCTTGCCGATCAGCAGTGTGCATACGATTATAAATAACGGCCTGACGTATGCCGAGCCTTTTCGAATCGCCACTCGCGAGCCTAGCAAGGAACCGCATACCATGGCGATACCCATCGGAATTCCAACCTTGTAATTAACCTGACCCAGAAACATAAAGGTACCAAGGCTCGCAACGTTACTGCCGAAATTCAATACCTTCGCATTGCCCGCGGCTCTTACAAAATCAAACCCGAGAATAAGAAAGGCAAAAATTAAGAAGGAACCTGTACCGGGTCCAAAAAATCCGTCATAAAACCCCAAGCCTGCCGCCGCTATGGCCGCAAGCCAGGAGGATCTCGTCGTCAAGCCTTGAAAGTTAGAATGACTGCCCCAGTTTTTGCGAAACACGGTATACACAGTAATGGCAATCAGCATAACAATGATAATCGGCTTCAAAAAATCCGAAGGGATTAAGCGCAGCACTAATGTGCCTGCGACCGCTCCAGCTAACGAGAGGCCGAATAGTTTTTTTACCATTTTGACATCTACGTGCCCGGATCGCATAAAAGAAACCGTACTCGTTAACGAAGACATCGTACCTGCCAGTTTATTCGTTCCGAGCACGACAGTCGTCGGCATCCCCGTTGCAAGCAGAATAGGGACTGCGACCAGCCCGCCTCCACCTACGACAGAGTCGACGAATGCCGCAAGAAACCCTCCTATGATGACAAGAAGCATCATCTCTATACTAAGCTCAAACATCCTGTTAACGACCCCTAACCGTTAAACGATTTTTGTCTCAAACCTTTTCGCAATTAATGATAAAGCAAAGTTAACGCCAAAATAGAGGACTGCGGCCAACAGGAGAACCGGAATGACATAATTGCTGCTTTGCCCGATAACGATTTTCGATTGGTTCATAAGCTCCGGCAAAGCAATGACGACGGCCAATGACGTGTCCTTCAATAATGAAATAAATTGGCTGACAATCGGCGGCACCATACGGCGCAGCCCCTGCGGCAGAACGATATGCCATAGGGTGCGCATGTAGCCGAGCCCCGATGAGCGAGCCGCTTCAATTTGACCCTTATGAACGGAAGTCAAGCCGCTGCGGACGATTTCGGAAATCATAGCCCCTTCAAACAAGGTCAAAGCAACAATCGTGGCATACACCGGGCCCAGTTGAATCCCGATATCCGGCAAAGCGAATCTTGCGAAGAAAATAATGAGAAGCAGCGGCAAATTGCGTAATATTTCGACGAACAGGCCAAGTACCGGCGATAGAACCGGCACTTTCATATAACGGATCGTTCCGACAATAGAGCCCAGCACAAAGCTATAAACAATAGAGAGGAACGCCACTTTAAGCGTCATGTAAAAGCCATCAAGAATAAACCTTACATTTTCAATTGAAAAAGCATTGGCAAAATCCATCTGTCCTCCTCCTTTCTAACCGTGTTTAGCCAGTCTTCGTTCCAATTGAAGCGCGATATAGCTTAAAGGAAGAGTAAGCACTAAGTAGAATAAGGCAACAAAAACATAAGTATCGAAGGTGGCATACGTTCTGCTGGCGATTTTATCCCCGAAATACATGAGGTCCAAACCGGCAATAACGCTGAGCACCGACGTATTCTTAACCAGGTTAATAAACTGATTGCTAAGCGGCGGAATAACGATTTTGATCGCCTGCGGCAGAACAACATATCTCATCGTTTGCACGTACGTTAAGCCGGAGGACTGTGCCGCTTCCGTCTGTCCCTTCGGTACGGACATGATGCCGGCCCGGATCGCTTCCGCTATAAAGGATGCGGTGTATACCGCAAGCCCGATTGTGCCGCACACAAATCCGCTTAATGTAATGCCGATCGAGGGCAGTCCTAAGAAAAAAATATAAACGACGAGCAAAAGCGGTATGTTGCGGATGAATTCCACATAGGCCGTTCCCGCCCACCGCAGCGGCCGGATGGACGATATCCGGAACACGGCAATGACCGTTCCCAGTACAAAGCTGCCGATTAGAGCAATGATGCTGGAATAGATCGTGTTCACGAAGCCTTCCATATAGAAGTCAAAGTATTTGGTTAAGATCGAGAAATCCGGCATGATTTATCCCCCTTCTGACCTATAAAAGAAGGGTGGCCGCAGCCACCCGTCTGGTGTTGTGTTTGCATTACTCGGTCGGCGCTGTCCCGATCCATTTCTCGTAGATCTTATTGTAGTCGCCGCTTGCCTTCAGCGCCGCCAGCTCTTTATTGACGGCCTCCACCAGCGCTGTCTTGCCTTTCTTGATCGCAATGCCGTACGGCTCATCCGTGAACGGCTCACCGACCACTTCATAGCCGGCATCCTGCGCCATCATACCGTACAGAATCGCGTTGTCCGTCGTTAACACATCCCCTTGGCCCGCTTTTAGCGCGGCAAAAGCATCCTGATAGTTATCGAACTCCAGCACCGTTGCATCCGGCGCTTTCTCGATAATGTTGTCTACGGAAGTGGAGCCTTTAACGGCCAGTACCTTCGTTCCTTTTGTTACGTCGTCGATGCTTTTAATCGCGCTTCCCTTTTTCACAAGTAAAGACTGTCCCGCTTTAAAATACACATCGGAGAAATCGACCTGCTCTTTCCGCTCCTCTGTAATGGTCATTGTCGCAACGATTAAATCAATTTCATTGTTATCCAGCATCGGGATCCGGGTTTTCGAGGTCACTTCCTTCAGCTCAAGCTTCGTCTCATCGCCTAGGATGGATTTAGCCAGCGCCTTCGCTATGTCCACATCGAAGCCTTCAACTTCATTGTTCGCAGGATTTTTCAAGCCGAACAGCTTCGTATCGTATTTCACACCGACGATCAGCTTGCCTCTGCTTTTGATCTCATCCAGCACCGAGGCAGAAGCTACCGGCTTATCGCTTGCGCCTGAGCTGGTGTTAGCACTATTCTCTTTTTCGCCTCCGCACCCTGCGAGTACAAATACCGACATTACAATCAGCATCAAGCTGCCTGCCAACCATTTTTTTGCCATCATTCCGAATCTCCCCTTTTATGTTAATGATTTAATACACGATTTAGAAACAAGCGTGCGCGCTCTTCGCGCGGATTGGAAAAGAATTCATCAGGCGTTGCTTCCTCAACGATATGCCCCTTGTCCATAAACACGACCCGGTCGGCTACTTCCCGCGCAAAGCCCATCTCATGCGTGACAACAACCATCGTCATTCCCTCATTCGCGAGCGTCTTCATCACATCCAAAACCTCGCCAACCATTTCCGGATCGAGGGCGGATGTCGGTTCATCGAAGAGCATCACCTGCGGCTTCATCGCCAGTCCCCTGGCAATGGCCACGCGCTGCTGCTGTCCTCCCGATAGCTGAGACGGATATTGGTTAGCCTTGTCCTCAATCCCGACCTTCTCCAAATAATACATCGCGGTTTTTTCGGCTTCCTGCTTCGTCAGGCCAAGCACTTTCATAGGAGCTAATGTAATGTTGTCGATCACTTTCTTATGGGGATACAAATTAAAATGCTGAAACACCATTCCAATATCCCGTCTTAGCTTGTTAATATTTGTCTTCTTATCGTTGACCGTATGATTGTTTACTTTCAAATCACCGCTTGTAATAGTTTCCAAACGGTTAATGCACCTCAGCATCGTACTTTTACCGGAACCCGACGGCCCCACTACGACAACCACTTCCCCTTGCTCAATCTGAAGATTAATATCCTTAAGCACATGGAAATCACCGTAATGCTTCTCGACCTGCCGAAATAAGATCATTGGACACCCTCCTTCCCCATTCTCATCCTTTTACCCGCTTGTTAGATATAAGTCAGAAAACCTAACATAAATACTATAGATAAACTACGTAAACTTATAAGATCCTACATGTTATTTAAATATTTTTTCTGTATGAGCGGTTTGAAGCGTTATTTCAACTCATAAAACACAACAAACCCAGTGCGGTGGGCACTGGGTTTGTTAACCATGTTTAATACTTCTTGATCAACCGCTACTTTACGGGTACGTTAATATCGTCTACATTAAGGTGGCCCCAGCCGCCGGTGTTGTTATCTACGATCTTGATATAGCAATTGACGCCTTTATAGGCTGCAGCATCCCAAATGACGCGAGAGAGCGCCTCGCTGCCCGCCCCCGTCGCTTTTAACAACTCGGCACCGTCAGAAACTCTTACGAGAGCTACATAAAGATTCGATAGGTTGTTGCCGCCGCCGATTAAGAAATCGATCTTTCCGCTGCCGCCGACAATGAAGTTTGCCGACTTCAATACCCCTACTGGAGCATCTCCCGCTTTATATCCCCATAAGTGGTACACATTGCTCTTATTAAATAATCCGCCCCAGCCCCAGTTTCTGTCATCCGAGACAACCGCATTGCTAAAGGCTGTACCGCTGACTACCGTCCAACCGGTTAAATCTCCGGATTCAAAATCATGGTTCGACAATTCAGCCGTCGCTCCCAGTTGGTAAATGGTAAGACTGTTCAATGTTACATTTCCGCCCGTCGAATAAAGCTCAAGCCCGTTTTTGGCTAGATCCGGGAAGATTTGATCCGTGATGGACACCTTACCGTCATTGCCGAATGCCTCGATGGAAGAACGATCTACAAATATTCGCATTTTGATCTTATTATTGTCCGCTGACAAGGTTACTTCATGTTTTGCTGCAAAAGTGCCGTTGAAGTGTGATTCGCCGGAAGCGGTACGGTCAACGAAAAACTTGGAATTCGTCTTATTGTAAGCAATCGTTGTGAAGTTGTCGCCGCCTTTCCGCACTTTAAATCCATACTCGGTTGCAGTGGCCGTATTGTTCTGGAATTCCGCAACAATTTCTACCGTATTTCCCGTCACGCTGGATAGGAGATTGCTGCCCGGCGTTATTGTTTGGTTCGTCCAGCTGTTGCTTGTTCCGCGTATGCCGGACAGCTCTGCAACCGGTGTTTGCGTCATTCTTACAGCGCCCCCGCCCGTATCCGTCAGTTTAAGCTCACGCGGAACGGTCATCGAGCTTCTCCAGATCGACGTCGGGATTCGTTGGCTGTAATTCCAGTTATTCATCCATGAAATCATAATCCGGCGGTTATCTGCTGTTGGAATATCGCTGAACGTGATTCCGGCATAGAAGTCCGAACCGTAGTCGGCCCAAAGCACAGTGCCGGGTGAATTGCTGTTCGTGAATGTAGTTCCGTTAAAGGTTCCAATAAAATATTGGGTGCCCGATCCGCCCGCAGGAGCGCCATTGCTTATACTGGCTGTCAATACCCATTTGGTATTGGCTCCGTCGCCGTCAACCGCTAACGAGAATAAATCGGGAACTTCCCAAGTACCTCCATGAGATCCGTGTGTGCTGCCGAACTCATCGGCATAGTTCCATACTTTCAAATCGGTTGAAGTATAGAACTGCACCCGATCGCCTGCAGAAATGACCATAACCCATTTATTGGTCGGCGCATGCCAGATGACTTTCGGATCACGGAAAACTTCCACTCCCTGGGGCTGTGTAATGACAGGGTTTCCGGCATACTTGGCCCATGTCCTTCCTCTGTCGTTGCTGTATGCGATGCTTTGTACTTGAACGCTGCCTTTTTCGTGAGTAAACATGGCGACCATCGGTTTTTCCATACCCATTTGAAAGCCGCTTGTATTGTTCGTATCAACTACGACAGAGCCGGACCAGATAAAACCGATCGAATCGGGTTCAAGCGCAATCGGAAGATCCTTCCAGTTTACCATATCCGTACTGACAGCATGTCCCCAGCTCATTGGTCCCCATGTGGTGCCCGTAGGGTTATGCTGGTAGAACAAATGATATTCCCCATCGTAATAAACAAGGCCGTTCGGATCATTCATCCATTTCCGATCCGGCGAGAAATGGAGCTGCGGGCGGTACTGCTCATACCGGTCCGCTGTCGTAATATCGCTGGCCGTATTGTAAACATGGAAGTCGTCAACGTTGATATGACCCCAGTCGCCGGTCAAATTATCGACAACTTTGATATATACTTGCTCTCCGATATGAGCGGATGCATCCCAAAATATCCGGGTATACGCTTCGTCATTATAAGCCGTCTCTTTGATCAACTCCGCGCCGTCGGATGCCCTGACCAAAGCAACGTACAGAGTAGTAAGATCTTGACCCGGCACATCTTTATTAGGATCTTGACCGCCCCCGATCAGGAAATCGATCCAGCCCGTTCCATACAGCGTAAATGTGCTCGATTTCATGACGCCGACTTGGCTGTCTCCGCCGTCTTTAAAGCCCCACATATGGTATGTGCCATTATGGTTGAATGGACGTGCCGGAGTCCAGTAAGTTGTATCCGTGCATACGTCAAGATTATTGAACGCGGTACCGCTTACAATTGTCCAACCTGATAAGCTGCCTGTTTCAAAGTCAGGGTTGGTGATGTTCGTCGTTGTTGGAGGTTGTACGGGTACTTGGAAGTCGTCCACATTTATGTGACCCCAGCCTCCCGTTGCATTATCCACAACTTTAATGTAACACTCGACTCCGATGTAATCGGCAGCATCCCAATGAACCCGTGTATACGATTCTTTGTCTCCACCGCTTACTTTAAACAGTTCTTTCCCGTCCGAGCTTCGGACGAGCGCAACATATTCATCATAAATATTGTTGCCGCCGCCTACCAGGAAGTTAATCTGTCCATTACCACCGAGAATAAATTTCTGCGAGCGGATCGATCCGGTTTGGCTGTCCCCGCCGTCTTTCCCTCCCCATAAATGGTAGTTCCCGTGTTGATTAAATGGTCCTCCCCAGCCCCAATCATTCGCATCGGTAACATCCTGGCTGCTGAACGCATTGCCGCTTAAGATCGTCCAACCGGACAGATTGTCATCGAAGTCGCCATTGATTAATCCGTCATGGGCCGGTTCTGCTGTAACGGTAATCGTGCTGTTTGCGGTAAAGTTCCCGATACGGGTTTTTGCCGTAATGGTCGCCGTTCCTACGGACTTAGCGGTAACCTTTCCGTTAACTACAGATGCTACCGCATTGTTGCTGGAAGTCCAAATGACATCTTTATTCGATGCATTTGCAGGTGAAACCGTCGCCCGTAATAGCTGGCTGTCTCCATTAATGATCGACTTGGATGCCGGCAAGGAAACGCTTGCCGGATTGACAGTCGGATAAGCCGAATTCATTGCCCATACTTTCAACGACTTAATCACAACCGTACCCGTATTGCTGTCGGCCCATATTCTTATGCCTTTCGCATCGCTTCGGGTTGGGTAAGCTCTTGTTGTTAATGCTTTGATACCATTCAAATAGGATTCAACCATGGAACGGTCTACAAATGTACGCAATTTAATATTTTCCGAACCTATGTCGGCGACTCCGCCTTGATACCACTTCTCTACGTCCGGATTCAGACTCGATTTGGTCCGGTTCACCCAAAATTCAGTCGAGCTCTTCTTGTAGTATACAATCGTTTCTTCTTCCGCATTAGGGGAACGGCGCACGCTTAAGCCGACTTCGTTTGCCGAACCGGGATCAATTTCCACTTCAATTTCAAGCATGTCCGAGGATATCGACGAAAGGACTGTATTCGCTGCTGCATAAGTCGTATCGGTCGTAATATTGACCAGCTGCGTCCCTCTCAGCGTATTTAATTCGGAAATCGGCTCCATCCCCAGCTTGCCGTCCTGACGCAGATATACGCTTAACGGCAGTCCGAAGTTATGGGCATAGCCGGCGTTGTAGTCCATCGTTGCCGTTCTTCTGCCCTGCGCGATCGTATAAATGACCGTTCTGCCGTCAGGCGTATTGAATGCAGCCGGTCCGGTAAAATGATCCCCGACGTCAAACATCTGCGGCTCTGCATTGTCCGGCGTGAAAGTAGCTGTCGTTTTATTCCATGTGCCAATCCAATACCATGTATAGCGGGATTGACGTTCGGTTTGCGCCATTTTGGCCGGGTTGATCATAAAGATATGTTTGCCGCTTGTTCCGAGCGGAAGCAGCTGCGGCAGCTCCCATACTTGTCCGGTTAACGGATAAGTCATTGCATTACCGGTATATAACGGTCCGCGGTAAGTCCACGATTGGAAGCTCGAATCTGTCGTCGAATAAACAAGTGCCGTACCGCCTTGTCCGGAGATGCCGGAAGTAACGAGCATGAACCATTCGTTGCCGTCTTTGAACACGAACGGATCGCGGAACTCTCCCGTCATGCCTTGTCCTGCCTGCTGATCCACAACAACATTCATGTTTTTATTCCACCCGTTCAAATCATTGTCTAAATCAACCGGATAATTGCTTCTGGCAATATTTACGCGCTGATTCGGCGATTTTCTGTCATCGCCAGCTGTATAGAAGATAGTCGGTACGCCGTTATCGTCCACGACCGCTCCGCCAGCCCATGCGCCTTCAGGATCGACGTCATATTTGCCTGGAATAACGGAATCCTCCGCATCTCTCCATTTCACCATGTCGCTGCTGACCATATGCCCCCAACGGATATGATTCCAATAAGGCCCTCTCGGAGCGCTTTGATAGAAGATATGATAAAGTCCGTTAAAAAATATAGCTCCGCCCGGTTCATTCTGCCAGTGTGCGGAAGGCTCCGCATGGAATTGAGGACGCTGCGTGTCATTAGCCATTACGCTGCGATCGATTCTTTCATTTGCTGTAGGCAAGTTTCCGCCCAGAGCTGTCACATAGCTGTTATATGCATTCGTTACTTCTACAGACCCCATAGCCAAATTGCGAATTTTCACTTCGTCCATCAAACCGCTGAACATGTTTAACGAGTAGCCATAGAGCCACATGCTCTGGCTGTTTTTTCCGATTAATAAATCGTTGGCACTAGGTACTATTTGTTCGCCTGGAGGGAAGTTCGCAGTCGCCACTTGTTTCCCGTTCTGGTATAACGCCGCCATTCCGGTAGCGCTTTCATAAGTAGCAACAATATAAGACCATTCATTGAGAGGCAGCAGCGTATCCGACATGACTTCACGCCAGTTGCTGCCTGTACCGAATTGGAAGCCCCATGTGCCGTGCCGGAAGTTACCCAGTATGTAGCCTTCTTTTGCTTCACGATTGCCTTGGCTGACAATCGCAGAAAGACGGCCTTCATCTCCATGCTCAAAATTTCTTGGCGCAACCCATGCTTCAACAGTAACCGCTTTTTGCGGAACCGGAATTTTATCAGGTGTACGTGTAATCCATGTAGAATAGCCGTCAAACAGCAGTGCGCTGTTGCTGATGCCGTCGCTCTTCCATAACGGATCCTGGGACGACTGATAGACACCGGTATTCAAGTGATACTCAATCGGATCCGTCGTTCCCGTTACGTTTTCAGCAGCGGCCTTCCCCGTATTTTCATCCAGCTTCCAATGCCCCAGAAGCCCGCCTGCATACTGGGAATTCAATACATGAAAATCATCCGCATTGATATGGCCCCATCCGCCGGTAGCATTATCGACAATTTTAATGTAAAGATCCTGCCCGATATAGGCTGAAGCATCCCAAAATACCCTCTGATACATTTCTGAATTGCGTCCGGTTTCCTTGAACAATTCCGTTCCATCCGAAGCTTTAACGAGCGCAACATACAGGTTGCTGCTGTCTTTCCCTCCGCCGATTAAGAAGTCCACGCCCCCATTGCCGCTTAGCGTAAAGGTTTCGGACTTGAGAACGCCTACGTCTCCATCCCCGCCGGCTTTAGCGCCCCAAAGATGGTAGCTGCCGTTTTTGAGGAACTTGCCTCCTGGGCTGTAATTCGTTTCGTGCGTCAGGCTGCTCGGAGCAAATGCGTCTCCGCTGACATTTATCCAACCCTTGATCTCCCATGGGACAAGATCCGTATATTCAAAATCATGATTGTAGATGGCCGGCTCCACATGATTATTTAGCGTAGCGGTAGGCGGCACATTCACATCGTCTATGTTAATATGACCGCTCGTCGAGCTGTCCACAATCTTGATGTAGCATACTGTTCCGATATACGCCGAAGCATCCCAGTTCACAGTCGAATAGGCGTCCGTATTGCTTCCTGTCGCTTTCAGCAGCTCCACGCCGTCGGAGTTTCTGACCAATGCGACGTATAAGTTGTTGATGTCATTGTTTCCTCCGATGAGGAAATCCATTAACCCGTTTCCGCCCACGGTAAACGTCTCCGATTTCATGACGCCAACCTTGGAGTTGTCGCCTTTCCCGCCCCAAATATGCCAAAAATTATGCTGATTAAACTTTTGCAAATTCCAATAATCGGTGTCCGTTGTAACATCCGCCGCGCTAAATGCCATTCCGCTAACCGTCGTCCATCCGGTCAGATTGCCGGATTCGAAGCTGGGATTCGTAATAGTGGTCGACGCTTTTACTATCGTAGGATTGTTTATAACAAAAAAGCTCGATAACATAGAAAGAATGACCATTCTTGCCGTTAACTTTTTGAGCCAACTTGTTCGTGTCATTGCTTACACTTCTCCTCTAGTCAATATCATTCATTCCAATCCTAATGCCGCCGCCCCTATCACTCCTTTCAAGAGTTGCCAATATGCCATATGTAAGCGTTGTCATAAAGAAAAATAAAATCTCTTATATTCTAAGTTTTATCTAGGCTGCTGCCGTATAAACGTTTACCGTAAACGTTTATATTTGCTGACAATATTAAGATTATTTGAATCGTTTGATTTTGTCAATAAAAAAAAAGCTGCCTACTATAAGCAGGCAGCTTAAACAAAATATTTAACTACATAAAATTCAAGTCGTTTCTCCTTGTCTAAAAATGACCGGCAGCTGGTAAGTTTCCTGCTCCAATGTATGACCTTCGATTTTTCTAAACAGAAGACGTACGGCCGTTCGGGCCATTTCCTCTACAGGCTGCCTGATTGTTGATAACACAGGATGAAAGTAATGATGGTCCTGGATGCCATCATATCCGATTACCTTTACATCCTTAGGAACGTGAATGCCGAGTTTGCTGGCTCTCTCGATATATTGGGCTGCCAACATATCCGTGATGGCAAAAACACCATCCACATTGCTATGAAGCTCAAAGAAATCCTTGTAATAGGTCTCGTAATCGCGGATCGGATCCGGCCGCTCATATACGACATAATCGATTCCCATCAACTCGGCTTCGTGAACAAAACCCGCTCTCCGCTTCATCGTTTCACTGAAAACAGCAGTGACATTTCCAATAAAAGCAGGTTTCTTCACGCCAGCTTTCACCAGTTCCCTCAGAGCCATACGGCCGCCTTCAAAATTGTCCGAGGTTACGCATGTGATCTTTTTGCTGAAATGACGGTCAATGCTGATCATTGGGATCTCATCGCTGACGCTGTTGTCTATTTCGTTGTAGGTAATCCCTAAGATGCCCGCCACCTTATCTTGCCGCAGCATATCCAGGTAATAGATTTCTTTTTCAGGCTTTCTTTCACTGTTGCAAAGCAACAGTTTATATTGCTCGCTGTTAAGCTCATCTTCAATATAGTAGGTTAATTCCGAGAAAAAAGGATTCCAAATATTGGGAACGATAAGCGCTACCAATTTTGATTTTTTGCTGCGGAGACTTTGTGCGACGGAGTTCGGATAATATTTTAACGCTGTCATCGCTTGCTTTACCCTAGCCTTCGTATCATCCGCGACAAACCGTGTTCCATTTATAACATGCGATACAGTGGCAATCGATACATTCGCCATTTTCGCGACTTCTTTTATGCTAGACATCGATCATAAACCTCACTTTATTCATTCATAGTGTGTCAATATGATGCAACTATTTCCTTCCTTGATCAACTAGGCTTACCGTCGATACTCTTCTGCAGAATACCTTATTAATAAAGAGTTGTAAACATTTGTGTGTGCAGCTTCGTAAACTTAAAACGAATATTGAAATTCACGGATTAGTTTCATGATGAATCCAGACCCCCTATATGCATAAAAGACGACTTCTCATCCCAATAAACAGGATGAGCGTCGTCTTTTTTTGAGCGCTGTTAAAGTTACTTCGAAAAACTACAAGTTCTTCATTGCCCTCCATTACACCACCGGGGATTTTCAGTACGAACGGATAAAATGCTTTGATCTATACTGCCCGGGTGTCAAACCGGTTCTTTTTCTAAACACTTGGGAGAAATACCGCGGATTATCGTACCCCATCATAGTCGCTATATCAGAAATTTTAATATGACTGAATGTAAGAAGTTCTTTTGATTTCTCGATTCTTTTTTTTATCATATATTCATACACAGAGACATTTTCTTTTTTCGAAAATAGCTGACTCAGATGGGAAACGCTTATCTTGAAATGTTCAGCCAAGACATCGAGCGTTAATTTGGGATCATGATACTGCTCATGAATATAGTGCTTCACATCAGCGATAAGCTTTTCTTTATAACTCGCTTCTCTCGTTCTAATCAATTGAGAGCATAGCTCCGTCCATACCTGTAATTGACTTGTGATGCTCTCTAAGGTCGATAAAGAACGGATGATCTCTTGCATGTCATTTACAGTCCCGAAAAAACCGCTCAACCCGATATGATACTCCTGATCCATATTCTGGACCATGAGTTGAATCCATCTATAAACTTGACGAAGAACAAACGGCTTGTCGCATTTATTGTCATGAAAATATGAAATCATGGGACCGGTCTGCCCTATCCAGGGTTTTTCTGCCAAAGGATAGTCAGACACTTCGATACGTCTCTCATACATGCATACGGGAAGGTTTAGAAATATTGCCTGTTCGCATGCTTGTTCAGCCTTAATATAATAACCATGCAAGGTTTGCACTGTGCTTAGTCCCGGTGCAATTCCGAACCTTATTTTTCCATGCTCTATGGCAAGATGGCTTACCAGCTGCACAAAATGATCTGCTTGACTTATCTGCGTGCATAATTGGCAGAGAATAATCTCTCCTTCTCGTATAAATAAAAAAGTGCCATCATCATATTCAGCTGTAAACTTTCGCATATTATCCATTAATTGCAAAACATCCGACTCATCCCCCGGAAGTTTATTATCCATTTTACCAACCACTACCAAATATTCACCGGAAAGATTGACATCCCCGTTTTCATTAGACCCCGTATGCATACCAAGTATATGCTGATAAATCAACTTCTCCCGTACAGCATTTTCATATTGGAGGAATTGAACTTCCTTTTTTTTTTGCATTTCGTATTCCATATATTTAACCGATGCTTTCAGCACCGTATCCTTGATTTCATCAAGCTCAACAGGCTTGATCAAATAATCGTTTGCCTGCAATTCAATTGCTTTTTTTGCATATTCAAACTCGGTATAGCCGCTCATAATAATACAAACCGCAGTTAACCCCGCTTTTCGTACAGCTTGAATAAGCTCTAATCCCCCAATACCCGGCATCCGGATATCCGTCAGTATAATGTTCGGCTTCAGACGGAGTATTTCCGCCAATGCAGTTTCACCGTCACGGGCTGATCCTGCAACTTCGATTCCGCATTCCTTCCAATCAATGAGCTGCGTTATACTGTTCAATACCAGGGACTCGTCATCTGCTACGAATAACGTATACATGCCATCACCTCCCTTGCTTGTTTCCTAAGAATGAAAGCCGATCCGGAGCACTACCCGTGTGCCGTGTCCTTTACTGCTTTCAATCATTAATCCAAAATCATCGCCATAATGCAGCTTAATCCGTTCTTGAATATTTTTAAGTGCATAACCTTCCTTATTGGCAGAGGGATCTAGCGTGTCGAAACCAACTCCGTTATCGATGACTTCAAAAACAAGCGCCTTACTTTCTTCCTCTGCTCTTCCAGTAATATGAATTTTCCCTTTATTCATTAAAAGTTCAAGACCATGGTGGACGGCATTTTCAACCAGCGGCTGAAGCAACAGCTTCAACATTGGAAGAGAACGTATACCAGGCTCAACCTCGATGTCATATTCGATTTTTTGATCAAAACGGATGTTTTGTATTTCAAGATAACTCTTGATTTGATCCATTTCATTTTGAACCGTGGTTACATATTCGCCGTGGTTTAAGGTCAATTTGAATATTTTCGAAAGGTTTATCGCAACTTTAGCAATATTTTTCGCTTTTATCTGTTCCGCCATTAAATAAATGGAATTCAACGTGTTGTAGAGAAAATGGGGATTGATGTGACTTTGCAAGGCAATGAGCTCCGCTTCTTTTTCCTTGATTTTGGACTCCAATAGTTTGGCGTTTAATTCATGGTTTGATTTTACGATCCGGATGAAAGAGTTGCCGATTTTTCCGATTTCATCTCTTTCATCAAAAAACACATCGGGAATCTCGCCGGTTTTGAGCACTACCCGATTGAGAAGCATGAATTGTTTAATAAGTCGATTCGAGATTAAATAGGCTCCTATCATGGCCATCACAAAAGACCCGAGCAGCAAGACAACCGCAACAATCCGACTTTTCGTAATCTCATTATTCACTTGTTCAAAAGGGATCAAGCTGACGACTTTCCAGCCGGTGTTCTGATTGGTTGTCGCATTGATAATGTATTTCTCGCCATTAAATGCGACTGTCTCATTCTTGGAGAAGTCTCTGGCAATATCACGCCAATAATCATCTGCCAATATCGGCCCCAATTTTTCCTGATTGCCATTCGCATACACAAGCTTCCCTTGTTCGAGAATAAAAATATTGGCCGACCCAATACCCTCCAGGCTTTTGAACATATGATCAAAAACACCCTTGTCGACGCTAATACTAAGTAAACCAATGTCTTGCAGCGATTCCAGATGCCTCAACTTCTTGCCGAACAACAGGAGATTATCGGAATTAATAAACTGCACCTCATCGCTATTAATCCAAATTCCCTTTCCATTCATCGTTTTCACAGTATCATACCATTTGGTCGTAACAAGCCTATCGTAAATCGTTCCCCGTATACGCGATTCCCCTTGATTGACGTGCAGGTATTCCCGCTCAGGGCTGCCGACGTAAATCGCGCTGATATATGGCTTGTTGTTAGAGATATTGATCAGCACATCCCTTGTCGCTGTCTGCAGTTGAATATCTGTTTGTGCATTCGGATGGATTACTGTCAAAAATCTTTGTATATCTTTTGTAGCCAGAATCATGTTAGCGCTGCTTTCGACATCGACGAAAACCATATCGATGTTCCAATTAATGACGCTAAGCATATTGGAAGTCGTTGTCGATACCTTGGACTCGATATCATTGCTTACATATTGGAAAATAAAAGCGCCGATAATCAGACAGGGGATTAATGTCGTGATAATCCCCAACAGAATGATTTTCCGGTTGATTGTCAGCTTTTCCTTTGGTATTTTGAATAACGGCATAGAAATCCCTCGATTGATGTTGATTGGCTAATAATCCTATTATACCGTACAACCCGTCTTAGAAAGTGCTGTAAAATCTTCTTGCACTCTCCTTCGTTATCCTTTAGTGGCGCCTGCCGTCATGCCAGAAATAATACTCTTATTTAAAGCGAAGTAGACAATCAACGTTGGAATCGTGGTAATGCTGATCGCAGCGAAAGTGGATGACCAATCGGTTAATCCGTACTGTCCCACAAAATCTTGCAGTCCAACCGTAAGAGTCTTCAGAGCATTCTCGCTGATAAACGTGTTGGCAAATATGAATTCATTCCAGATAAAGATACTGTTCATGGCAGTGACCGTAATCACCGTGTTTTTGGATAATGGAAGGATAACATGACGGAACACTTTGAAGATTCCGCAGCCATCCATGACGGCAGCTTCCATCAAATCGTTCGGTATATATTTGTAGAAGCCTACAAATAAGTAGATGGATATCGGAAGGGCGAAGCCAACCTGCGGCAGCACCAAGGAGGTGTAGCTGTTCAACAAATCAAAAGATTTGTAAATAATAAACAACGGAATTAATGTCACCTGTATGGGGATCATGATCCCGCACAAGAAAAAAATGAGCAGAACATTGCTGAATTTAAAGCGCATTTTCTCTAAGGCAAAAGCGGCTGTTGCACTCAGAATGATGATGAAAAATATCGAAATGACAGTCACAATCAAACTGTTTTTAAAATAAGTCATGAACTGCGTCTGTTCAAAAACATAAACGAAACTGTCAAGTGAGAAGGAGTCAGGCAAACTGAATGGATTGGCGCCAAGAAACTGTTCCTTGCTCTTCAAACTCGATAAGAAAATCCAAACAATTGGATAAACCTGAATCATGAGAATAAGCAAAATTGCCCCGTAGAACAAAACCTGCTTCAATAAAAGTTTCTGCATGCTATATCGTCCTTTAATCATTTGTCATCGGTCAATTTGCGAATCAACAGTACGGCGATAAGGCTCTCTAGTACGATAAACACGGTGATCGCACTGCCGTAACCGTATTGAAGACTGCTGAAAGCCGTCTTATACATATACGTTGTCAATATTTCCGTTGCATGGCCGGGACTACCGTTGGTAAGGATGAATGGAATATCGAATCCTTTCAATGCTCCTGTTGTAGCCATAACGATGGTGATTATAAAAATAGGCTTGATCAGCGGAAATTTAATATATCGAAACAACTTCCATCCGCTGGCTCCGTCTATGGTTCCAGCCTCTTCCATGTCCTTTGGAATTGAAATGAATGCGGCATACAGGATAATCATGTATAATCCAATAAATCTCCATCCCTCGGGAATCGAAACGGCTGCCAGCGCCAAATCCATACTTGACAGCCATGCCGTTTGAAGATGACCGAGACCTAAAAAATGAAGAACGTAATTGATCATCCCGACCGGCTCGAAGGAATAGATTTTTGAAAATAGCTGAGCAATCGCTACCGATGTAATGACGGCAGGAGTAAAGTAGAGTGTTTTAAAAAATTCCCTGCCGAACCCGATTTTGGTCAGGAGCACAGCAACCAGCATGCCTACTCCAACTTGAATGCTAACGATAACCGCAAGATAAACGAGATTGTTAACGAACGCATCCCAGAAAACACGATCATCAGTGAACATTCGAACATAATTTTGCATGCCTATGAATTCCATACTCGTGATGCCGTCCCAAGAAAATAGGCTGTAATACAGGGACCATACGACGGGTACAAAAACGGTAAATCCATAGACGAAAAGTGCAGGGAGTACAAACAACGCGATAGTGAACTTGTTGCGTAATATTTTTTCCATTTGGACACCTGATTATCTTTATTTTTTTGAAAGAAACCAACCTTTTGCTAGCGGGTTGGTTTCTTTCGGCTATTATCTACATTTGCTTATTCAGTAAAGTACTTCTTTGCATTTTCTTTGATCGCCGCATCAATTTGACGGGCAAACTCAACGGGTGTGAGACCGCCGACCCCGAGTGCGTTTATTTGATTGCCGATTAGTTCATTCGTAGCCGGATCCAGCCGGGCGTCCCAAGGAATGCCGAATACGGTTCCGCTGCTGTTGATGTCCTTCAGTATTTCAAGGTAGAGAGGAGGCATTTTCACACTTTCGTCAAGCTCATATTTTTGCGGCGTGAACTGTCCTTTCTTCGCATAAGCTTCCGCATAATGATCCAACACGAACGCAATGAAATTTTCCGTCGTTTCATCGAACGTCTGTTTATTGAAGGCCACGCCGATACCTGAATTCATGAAGTAATCGTTTGGTTGAGTTGTGGCGTTAGCGGTCATCGGCATTTTGAAGTAGCTGACATTTCCTTTCATTTCATCCGTCAGATTCTCATCCGAGAAGCTTAACGTTTCCCAAGAACCCATATAATAAATCGCAGCTTTGCCGCTTAAGAATAAATCTCTTGCAGCGGTATAATCGGTCGCAGTGAATCCTTCTTGCAGATACTTCTTGGTGCCTAGCTCTTGTATGAATTCGATCGCTTGCATGCCCACCGGATCCGTGAGCGACTCCTCGCCTTTCTTGAGCTTTTCCAAATAATCATTGCCCGTTTGGCGGAACGGGAGGAATCCGAGATAACGAAGCATCGGCCATTTATCTTTGCCATCTATCGCGATCGGCGTGATTCCTTTACTCTTAAGCTTTTTAGCTGCGTCGAGAAACTCATCGAACGTCGTTGGCGGATTCACACCGGCTTCTTGGAAGATACGTTTGTTGTACCAGAACACCTCGATGCCATACTCAAGCGGTAACGTGTACATCGAACCATCACTGAACTGTTGGTAGCTCAACGCGATCGGCCGGAAATCGTCTGTTTTGCCCAAATCGTCAAGAAGTCCTTTTACATCAACCAGCATATCTTCATCGACCAGTTTTTTAGCGAAAGCATCTGGATCGGTGTCGAACATGTCCGGCATTTCGTTACTGGCAATCAAAGTTCTAAGCTTTTGCAAATAAGAGGGCCTGTCTCCAGTACCTTCAACCACTAATTGAAATCCTGGGTTCGTTTTCTTGAATTCCTCCGCCAATTCTTTGACCGTTTCGACGGCAGGATTATTGACCCCCCTGGCGACAAACCATTTTACTGTTTTTGTCTTGGTATTCGCGGATGTTCCTTCCTTGGTTTCATTGCTGCCTCCCGCGTTTCCGCATCCAGCGAGTAAGGCAGTGATCAATATGAATGAAACAACGCTGGTTAACCACTTCTTCATTGGATATCATTCCTCCTATAATTGGTAATCTCTTTAAATGAATAGTCTACCTTCCTTAAAGGATGCAGATCCTTCTGTTACAAAAAATCCCCACTTGCCATGCTTGCGGTTATAAATCCTTGCGCTCATTGCCAATAGACTGTCAATGTAGACCACACAAATCGAATCTTCAATAACCGCTTTCACTTCATAGTCTCTACCCGGCTCAAGGCTAAGCGGCCTTTCCAGTTCTACCTCATAAGGCTTGTCCCCTGCTACCTGCCATTGAAATTCCCCTTGAGGCTGACGAGGCCAGCGATCGAATACCAGTCGATTGTTTTGCGGTTCAAATCGGATATAATATCCATTATCCTCTTCATCGGCTCGAATCATCAATCCGCAACCTCTTGTCGCCGCATCGAACGAAACTTTAAAGGTAACTTTGCAGGCGTCAGGCATCGGAGATTCAGACAATGCAAAACTATGGCTTTCGAACGACTTGCAAGCCAATTCCCCTCCTGCTTGAGTCCAATCACCCGCTACAGGATACAAATGTGATGGCTGGATTTGGTTCAACAGCTTATCGATTCCATTTGGCAGCTTCACCTTCAATGTACCGTCTTCCTGTTGAACAATTTCATGGACGGCCAGATCGCCTGCCCATTGCCAATCGCCATTATCATTTGAATTCGTTTTAGAAGGTATCCATCCGAACGCATAACGGTTCGTACCATCTGAGGCCGTCTTGGCGGCGTAGAAACCTCTGCCGTCAAACGTATCGTTGTTCGGCGCGATCCATGGGCCATTAGGCGACTGGCTCATACGATAATGCGTAACGAATTTCTCCGAGAAAGTGGAGTAAACTAGATACCACCAGCTGCCCATTCGGAATACTTCCGGGCATTCATGCGTGATATACAAACCAGGCGCCCAGAATGGTTCGCGCACTTCCCATTCTATTAAATCGGTGCTGGCACAGAGCGCAATGCATCCTCTTCTTCGATCGGGTCCCGTTTTGGTCCTTGCGGCGAGCAACATCCAATACTCCCCGGCTTCCTCATTCCAGAAAACATAAGGATCTCGCCAGTCGTGTCTTTCGTACATTCCTCCCGATGCATAAAACGTATGTTCTGGATGTTTGGTCCAATGCTTAAGGTCCTTGCTGGTCGCGTGCATCACGGACTGAAGGGGCTTACCTTCCTCTATAAATGCCGGAAATGGATTCATTCCGGTGTAGAACAAATGGTAAACGCCGTCCTTTTCAATAACATCCCCGGTATACGCGTAATAATCTTGATTTGTTCGGGTTCCTCTTGAAACCGCTTCCCCTTCTTCGCAAAAATGTACCATATCCGTAGTGCTGATTAAATGCCAAGGGGTTTCTCCAGCGATACCGTTTCTTCTTTCGTCATGCAAATAGAATAACTGATATTTTCCTTCTGCGAAGAATGGAATTACATCCCCTACCCAAGCGCCTTCCGGTCTGTAAAAAATCCTACCCAAGAGCTTCCCCTCCTATGTTGTGAATATAGCCTAATTATAAGAGATTGTAATCGCATACATAATTCTAAGATCTTCCCTGTATGTTCATTATCTTATTGTCATGACTGAAAGTTATCGTAAAAAGACCCGTAAGACGAGAGCCCTGCAAAAGCCTTAATTTTGAGGAAATGGGTATTCCGAGATGGTAAAAGTGATTGAAAAACTAAAAAAGCAGCTCGTTCCTCGTCAGAGGANGAGAGCCCTGCAAAAGCCTTAATTTTGAGGAAATGGGTATTCCGAGATGGTAAAAGTGATTGAAAAACTAAAAAAGCAGCTCGTTCCTCGTCAGAGGATGGGCTGCTTTTGCTCTATTAGCCTAACCATTCGTTTCACATTTACAACAAACGCAGTGAGATGGGCCTGTATTCGCATACGAAAGAGACCTCGGTATTTGGCTGTAGCCATACCGTGGAATCTCTTCATCTCCGCGYTCTTGTGTTCAATGATCGGYCTGCRCTTAATTCGCTCTTTGAACGTATCGCTTAGTTCGAACTCGATTTGCTCTTTGAAGTGCTCGGCGATGATCCGGATGGAGTACGTCTTGCTTTTGGACTCTGGTTTGTAGCAGCCATCGCGCAGCGGGCATACTTTGCACTTCTCTACGTCAAAGTAGAATACGAGCGAGCGGCTGTCTCCGCTTTTTTTACTGCCTTGAATCGCTTTGCGAATGCTGTGTTCGCCTGCAGGGCAGACCACGAAATTAGCGTCCTTGTTGTAGTCGAATCCATCTTGGCGCTCGCCACCCGAGTGAACAACGGGATTCAGTGGAACGACAGGCTGAATGGATTCTTTTTTCATTTCTGCCAGATTGTCTTTTCCTGAGTATGCCGTGTCTGCAATGATTTCTTCGACTACAATCCCATTTGCTTTCGTTTGCGCCAATAGAACAGGTAACTGCTTTCCGTCATCGCTGGTTCCCGGTGTCACTTCAACAGCCGTAATAAATTCTTCTTCTGTCATAGCCAGGTGCTCTTTATAGCCAAAAAACGACTTGGTACTGCTTTTCCAACCGAACCTTGCGTCAGGGTCGACCGCTGACCGGATGCCTTTGTATGCTAGCAGGCGCTCATCTTCTACGATTTCCTTCGCGATATGCAATTTGTCACTTATTGCCCCCTCATGGTCCGGCAATAACTCTTCTACCGTTTGGCCAAGCTCGGCGAGATAGCGCAACATGACCTTCTCTGCATCTTCTTGCTCACTTTTGACATTCAGCAATGGAGGAAGCTTCTTTTCTAGCTTCGGATGCCGTTTCACTACAACACGAAACAGTCGTTTGGCTGCTTCCCGAAGCACGTTCAGCGGCTGTTGGCGCTGGGTTGCTGCATGCGTATGCGTAGCATCCATAATGATGGTTTTCGACTTGATGAGCCCTTTGTCGATGCACTGGCCTACTACTTGTTTTAGAACATCCTCCACCTGACTTACGCCAAGACGGTGGTTACGGAAACGTGAGAGTTGCGAAGGATCCGGCAGTGGATCTTCCGGGTTAATCCCGATAAACCACTTGTACGCCAGATTTACTTGCGTTTCCTCTATAACACGCTCGTCCGAAAGATTGTAGAGGATTTGCAAAAAGAGCAGACGAAAAAGCAGTTCCGGTTCATTAGCTGGTCTGCCGTAGTATTTACAATACGAGTTTTCCACCAGCTCATGTATGAAACCAAAGTCCACAATGCTATGAATCTTGCGTAAGAGGTGATTTTCCGGAACAAGTGTATATAACTCCGCATGAAATGATGCGNACCAGCTCATGTATGAAACCAAAGTCCACAATGCTATGAATCTTGCGTAAGAGGTGATTTTCCGGAACAAGTGTATATAACTCCGCATGAAATGATGCGRTTAATTGTCTACCTACATGCAACAAAGCCGTTCAACTCGCTTTTCCTTTTTTCCCATTATACAACAAACCCAATGCCTACGCGGCATTGGGCTGTATTTTACAGAAACTGTATTCGTTTTGCAGGGCTCTCTTTTAGGGCTTCATTTAGTGACAAAAGATGTTACAGTGGACAAAGGAGGCCGCTGTGTGGTGCAAGCTGTGTTTAATTATGTCGGTAGTTAGAAGATAAAATGTCGTATGATTTTAACATAATTTGTCGTGTCTGGAATTGCCTGAACCCGTAAAGGTTCAGGTTTTTTTGCTTTTAATCAATCTTATCCATATAGTTTAAACCTATTCATGGTCGGGATATTTCCATCCGGGTTCCGCTACTCGAAAATGAAAGCTAATTACTTGCAATGTGCTTATAAAATCCGGGAAACCGACTTTGTATGCCAAAGAAGCATGCCCCCTATAATGGTTTGCCGTTATTCTATCAAAAAAGCTTCCTTTAATAACACGATTATTACAAATGGTTAAAAAAAAGAATGAAATGAGCATTTGAATTGGATAAAAGAGAAAGTAAAATAAAAAAGCAGCTCGTCTGTATACGCTTTCAAAATAAGAAGTTACGGAATGGGAAGGAGTGGAATCGACTTTTGTACTTTGTTTTATATGTTATATAAACTTCGATTCGATCCGTGAAAGGGAGTGTAGTCGGTGAGAAAGTTCTGGAATGTGGCTCTGTCGTCTCTTCTTCTAGTGGCGGTCCTGACTCCATGCTTAAGCAGAACAGAAGCGGCAGCAGCCATGACTGGTAATGCAGAGGGAAGTACTCTTACTTCGATGGAAAGTCCCTACAAATTCAACTTTACTAACCAAGAAAAACCCGGGTATCAATCTGTCACCTATGATGTGAATAACGGTGCACCGCTGTATAACTCCACTGTAGGATACGGTTTTGTTTATGAGACGAGCGCTATGCCGCCCAGGGAAGTTCATACGGCTTCCATTACTTCGGATGGTACAGGATTTTTCATAACGGAGCCTAGTTTCTATGCAGAACCGAAATATGAGAAAGATAACTATAATAATTATGGCATGGCATTCCGTATTGCGGTCCCTCCCGGTGCTTATAGCGTATATGTGAAAACCACGTCCGACGCTGCGGACACAACGGTATCGGTGTCGGGCATGCAGACCAGCCGTCTGCTGAAAGGCGGGTTCTGGGATGCAGCTAAGTTGGTGCCCATAAAGTATACCGCAGCAGCGCGCGGCAAGGAGTGGACCTATAAGTATGTAAACGGACGGGACTATCTCGATATTGAAATTGAACCGAACAAAATCAATACTCCCGTCGGTATTGAAGAAATTATCCTGCAGCCTATCCCGCCGCAGCAGCGAGAGGACGGAAGTCTTCCGACCATATTTCTACTCGGGGATTCAACGGTCAAATCCTACACCTTCGATGAAACGCCGATGAGCGGCTGGGGCCAAATCATCGACTCCATGTTTAATCTGCGCAAAGTGAATGTGATTAACTATTCTATGGGTGGACGTTCGTTCAAGAGTGCTTACACGGAGGGACGGCTGAATGATATTCTAATGAGCGGCAGAATCGGGGACTATGTGTTCATTCAGTTCGGACACAATGATGAGAGCACTGATGAGTTCAGGCGTTATGGCAGAGGGTCGACAGAAGCGATGTATGAAACCTATATAAAAGAAGTATACCTGCCTGCAATCCGGGCCCAGGGCATGATCCCTGTCTTTGTAACACCGATGTCCAGGGTTAAAGGGGATGCAGCTCCCGGATATATTTATACCAACTCTTTTAAAAACCGAATGTTCCCCGATATTATGAAAAGGTCGGCGGAAGAAGTAGGAGTTACGCTTATCGATCTTAATGCGGAGAGTATAAAGTATTATAACGAGATCGGCGTGGAAGCGACGACAGCCGTCTACATGTCTATTGAAGCGGGAGAAACGCCTGGAAAGACGAGCAACGGAAGTTACGCCAATGGTCATCCGGCGAATAAGGTTGACGGGACTCATTATAAAGAAGCTTTGGCCAAACAATTCGCGCGGATCATTGTGACCGAACTCGTGAAAAAGGGAAAAGCCGGCGACTCCACAGCTGCTGCGATTGTCTCTTATATGAAAGATGAGGTAAAACTTGCAGCCTTAACAGGAGTCTGGTCGAGCATTTTCCCCGAAATGGCTGACGATACAACGATCGGTGAAGGCGCTTATTACCGCAATCAGATTGAGAAGTTGATTCAGCTGGGAGTAATGAGCAAGGATCCTAACGGCAACTTTAATCCGGATGAGGAGATGACCGTTGGCGATTTCATTCGATGTATTTCCAAGCTGATGAATTTGGAAAAATCGACATTCGCCGGCTACCCGAATGGGGAGCTTTCCAGGGAAATAATGGGCGCTATTCTGGTTGACGCGTATCATGCGAAGTTCACCAGTAAGCCCAAGTACATGACCGATTATAACGGAACAGCTGTGGTACCCGGTGACCCGGATTATGATCCGTATCTGGATCCCGGTGCCAGAGGCGTGATGTATTATCCTCTGGTTTCCTGGCAGCAGATGGTGGATACCGCGCAAATCGCACCTCACTTAGTTTCTAAGGTAAAGGAAGCCTATGAACTGGGCCTTATCCGATCCGAAAAAGGAATTGGCAGGGGACAAGTGGTTAACGGTACAGAGTTTGAACCGAAAGTGACAGTAACCCGAGAAAAAGCTGCTAAAGCCCTGTACTTCATGTGGGTTCTCCAACAGGCTGTAAATGTTGAAAACGATGTCTCTTTTCTAAAATAGGTATGTTTAAACATGATTGAGATCTTAGGATCTTGAATTGCAGACCAAAGGCGAAAAATTAAAAGCGCCTCAGTAAGGCGAATGAAGGAGACTTTGGTAATATCGCGGCCAAACCTCGGTTGTCATTCAGGACAGCGCTTTTCCGCTTGCTGCAGGATTAAACGGTATAGTTGACGTCAATACGCAAGCGGGAAAAATCAATTACGGAACGCCGGGCGAGGCGGTGGTTGGCGGTTATTATTGCGACTGCTGCAGGCAATGAGAGTCAGGCAGTTAATTTGTTTGGTGTCCTGGCAGCAGTTGGTGGATACCGCGCAAATCGCACCTCGCCTGGTTTCGAGAATAAAGGAAGCCTCTCGTCCGCTGATTTGTAATCAATCCCGGTTACGCAACGTTAAATTCGGGTTGCCCCGTCAAAAGTCTCATTATAAATAAAAGCGATTACAAAGGAGGTGCATGCGGCGAAAAATGGTTGAAATTTTGTAGAGCACAACTATTTTTTGTATTCAATCATGACGAAGAATTTGGAGGAGTTTATAAGAAAAAGTATTTCGGCTATTGTATGTTTGCTGTTATTGCTTTCATGGATTCAGATCGGAAGCCCCATGGCTTCAAGTGTAGCGTTTGCCGAAGATATTCCGAGTCTGTCCGGCGTACCGACCAATCTGATGGCAAAGCCCAGAAACAGCCAAGCAGATCTGACCTGGAATCCGCCGGTTGAAGGGTATCCGGTCATCGCATATGGGCTTTACCGGAGCACCGATCCTGCAGGAGCCTACTCCAAAATTGCCGACGTAATGGACACCAAGTATCGTGATTTCGGACTGGACAACGGTACTAGATACTATTATAAGGTCACATCCGTCAGTGTTGGAGGGGAAAGCGCGCCTTCTGCCGATGCCGCCGTTGTACCGATGGCGCCGCTCGACGCACCAACCGGTTTGACGGCCATAAGCGGCGACGGTCGGGCGACGATCCGTTGGAACCCGGTCGCCGGAGCAGAATCATATAATGTAAAACGCAGTACGGATAATGGCCAAAACTATGAGACGGTTGTTTCGGGTGTAACAGATCTCCAATATACAGATTCAACGGTAAGCAACGGCACCAGGTATTACTATGTCGTATCGGCCGCAAGCCCGACGACTGCAAGCGCCAATTCCGCATCCGTTCAGGTAGTCCCTGCGCCGAGCGGAGCACCTGGGATTCCGGAGGGCGTTCAAGCTGTGGCCGGCGATGCCCAGGTCATATTGACCTGGCGAGAGGTTAGCGGGGCGGTATCGTATACCGTCAAACGTGGTGCATTCGGCAGTGGTCAATACGAGACGATTGCGACTGGTATTCCCGGTACAAGCTATCAGGACGCGGAGGTACCGGCTGGACCGCCGGCGTGGGAGGCAGAAGCCGAAGCTGCGGGCAACACGCTTGCGGGCGGCGCGTCCATAGTCGCTTGCTCAGCTTGTTCAGGCGGCAATAAAGTAGTTAATGTAGGCAACAATTCCGGAACGCTGCAATTTAACGGCGTCAATACAGGCACTACCGGAACACAATCGATGACCATCTATTATTTGAACGGGGATTCGACCGCCAGGACCGCATTATTGAGCGTTAACGGAGGCGCTGCCACGAGTGTAAGTTTTCCATCTACGGGAAACACGGTCGACACGATTACGGTGAATGTATCCTTGAATGCGGGGAGCAATACCATCAAGTTTTATACCAACGCTGCCGGCGTATGGGCTCCGGATTTCGACAAGATTTCAGCCGGCGGCTCGACAGGAATTGTAAATGGCGTAACCTACGATTATGTAATATCAGCGGTAAACGCCCTTGGAGAAAGCTATCATTCTGAACCGATCGCTGTCACCCCGGCGGATGTTTTGGTCGTCGCGAATGATGGAACGGGTGATTTTACAACGATTCAGGCTGCGATTAATGCGATTCCGGCCAATAACACCAAAAGGACCGTTATCTATATTCGCAACGGCGTCTATCGAGAGCAAATTGTCGTACCGGCAAACAAGCCGTATGTTAGCCTTGTCGGCGAAAGCGCAACCGGCACGATTCTCGTCTACAATCTAAACGTGAATTCGAAGAAACCTGACGGTACGCCGTATAGTACCCTCGAAACGGTCACGGCCGTCGTGCAAGGCAAAGATTTTTCGGCCGAAAACATGACCATCCAGAACGACTCCGGTCAAGGCACCGGTCAGGCGCTCGCCGGTTTTCTAAGCGGGGACCGCGGTGTATACAAAAATGTCCGTTTCCTCGGCTTCCAGGATACGATCTACATTGAGAGACGGCAGTATTTCAAAGACTGCTATATCGAAGGCGACGTCGATTATATTTATGGTCCGGCGACCGCGTTCTTCGAAAACAATGAGCTGCACAACAATCGCCTGAACGGCGGTTATATAACCGCGGCAAGTACGCCGGAGACTACAACCTACGGGTATGTCTTTGTAAATTCGAAGATCACCTCCAATCCGGGGGTCAAGAACGTCTACTTCGGAAGACCGTGGCGTCCGTACGCTGCAGTAACCTTCATCGACACGATGATCGACTCGTCGATCGCCCCTTACGGCTGGAATAACTGGGGTGATTCGACCAAGGAGAAAACGGCCAGATACTTTGAGTATAACAGCCGGGGACCGGGTGCGAATCCGAAAGCGCGTGCAGGCTGGTCGAAACAGCTAACACCGGAGGAAGCAAGTCAGTACACGGTACAAAACGTAATGAAAGGGACTGACAACTGAAACCCGCTGCGCACAGGCATCATTCCGTTAACAGACGCAATTCCGAATACGCCTCCGGTTACAACCCTGACATCCTATACGGACGGGCAATATTTAAATGTAAACACTCCGACATTCACGTTCACGTGGAGCTTCAGTGATGCGGATGCCGGCGACGCACAGCATGCTTATCAGGTGCAAGGATCGACGGACAATTGGCAGACGACCGCTTCTGATACCGGGGAGGTGGCCGGTACCGAGACGTCCTATAAAGCTCCCGCCATGCAGGATAACGAGCTCTGGAGCATCCGAGTTCGGACGATGGATACCCGGGGGGCTTGGTCGGAATGGGCTTATCGAACATTAGCCATAGATACCGCAGCTCCGACAGCCAAGGTGGTATACAGCACCACGGCGATGACTAATCAGGATGTTATAGCCACGATCGAGCCGAATGAGCAAGTGACGATAATCAATAACAATGGGACTTCCAGCTATACGTTCAGTCAGAATGGCAGCTTTACGTTTGAATTCATGGATAGGGCGGGAAATACAGGAACGGTTTCAGCACCAGTAAACAACATTGACAAGACGGCGCCGACCCTTCGTATCGTTCTTGACAAGACAACGCTCTTGCCGGTGAACCATCAGTTGGAAACCGTAAATGCCAGCATCTATGCGGACGATGGCATGTCGGGGATCGATTCGGTCGTGCTGGCCTCCATAACGAGCAACGAACCGGACGACGGCTTGGGCTACGGAGATCAGCCGAATGATATACAAGGAGCGCAGTACGGTAGTCCGGATACTTCATTTATGCTGCGCGCAGAACGAGCGGGTACTGGTTCCGGACGCGTTTACACGATCACATACAACGCAACCGATAAAGTGGGGAATAAGACGACGGTCTCGGTAACTGTAACCGTCCCCCCGCGATCAAACAAACAAGTAAAACGCTAGTTATTTACTTTTGTTCGGCGAACAGGCGGTTTATAAACAACCTTCCAAAAAGCAAGAAAAGAATAGTTATGGAGAAGAAAAGACAAGTACGCTAATAGGAATGCTATTTGATATCGCTTACAATTTCATTAGGCAAGTGATCGATCTTGTTTGCAGTCGGCAAGGAGGGTGATGAGGAATTATGTGATGCGCTATCAAATTAGAACTCATCAGTAGTGAGGAAATGCAATCGTAACACAAATCGATCTTATAAGTGGAGGCATTTTAATGCGAGGAAAATTATCTAAAATGCTATGCGCTTTGTTATGCTGCGCGATGCTGCCGTTCGGCCCTGCGGCCGCTTCGGCTGAAACCGTAACCGCCGAACGGATTCCCGCTTTTCCGGGTGCCGAAGGCGGTGGGATTTACACGACGGGAGGTCGTGGTGGAGATGTCTATGAGGTGACCAATCTGAATGATTCGGGCCCCGGTTCGCTGCGTGATGCGGTCAGCGCCGGGAATCGGACCGTCGTTTTCCAGGTGTCCGGAACGATTCATCTACTATCGTCGCTCAGAATCGCCGGCTCGAACTTGACGATCGCCGGTCAAACCGCCCCGGGAGACGGCATTACGGTCGCCGATTACCAAACGACCCTTAGCGCGGATAATGTAATCATCCGCTATATGCGGTTCCGCGTCGGCGACAAGCACCCCAGCGAGGCTGATGCTTTCGGAGTGCGCGGACACCAAAATTTCATCATCGATCACTGTTCATTCAGCTATTCCGTCGATGAAACGTTATCGCCATACCAAAATAAAAACACCACCGTTCAATGGTCCATCATCTCCGAGAGCATGCTGCACTCAACCCACGCGAAAGGAAATCACGGATACGGCGGGATCTTCGGCGGGGAAAACGCCACGTTCCATCATAATCTGATCGCCCATCACTCCAGCCGTAACCCGCGTTTTGCCGCGGATGTAGGCCAGACAGTGGATTTTCGCAACAACGTGATTTACAACTGGGGCTTCAAATCCGTTTATGGCGGGGAGAACGCTTCGGTCAATATGGTAAACAACTACTATAAATTCGGTCCGGATACGAGATACGGATTTACCCGCAATCTGATCATGGACCCGCCTCCCGCCACTAGCAAGTTCTATCTGGACGGCAACTACATGGACGGTTCTCCGGAAGTCACAGCAGATAACTGGAGCGGGGTTAGCAACGTTCCCGATGGGGTGAAGCTGAGCAGTCCGGTTCCGTTTGCCGAGCAGGTGACGATGCAATCCGCAGAAGATGCTTATCAGGCTGTTCTTGCCGTTGCGGGAGCGTCACTTCCAATACGGGATTCTTTTGACGCCCGCGTAGTGAACGACGTCGTCAACCGGACAGGCCGTATTCTCAATTCGCCAAAGGAGGTCGGGGGAATCCTTGATTATGCTTCTGCTGCTGCCCCGGACGATACGGATCATGACGGAATGCCGGACAGCTGGGAGCTGGCGAGAGGCCTTAACCCTATCGATGCGGGGGATGGAAAAATCGTTGGTGCCGACGGTTACACCAACCTGGAGCATTATTTGAACTCCATATCGGGAAGCGGCTCGAAAAATCCGCTGGTCAGCGTTACAGGTCCCGCACCTCACGCGCTGATCGAAACCGGAAGCCAAATCGCAATTCAGGCTGCAGCATCCGATCCGGACGGCAGTGTAGCCAAGGTAGAGTATTACGCTAATGATGTAAAAATCGGGGAAACGAGTGCGGCGCCCCATTCCTTCGTTTGGAACAATGCACCCGAGGGAACCTATTATTTAACTGCCCGGACCATTGACAATACGGGGACCGCAACGAGCTCAACGGCCGTACCTGTTCATGTGAACGATCAGGGCAGTGTCTCCCCTTGGGTTCTGAATGATATCGGTACAGTGGGCATTCCGGGGACAGCTTCGCTGAAAGACGGCGTTTTCACTGTCAAAAGCGCGGGTCTCATTGGTGGTTCGGCAGACAGTTTCTCTTATTTGTACCAGCCGCTCCAAGGTAACGGAGAAATCATAGCGCGCGTGGATGATGTCAGCCCGATTACGGACGGTACGCAGGCCGGGGTTATGATTCGTGCGTCGTTGTCTCCGGATTCGCCGGCGGCAGCTATGACAGCTTCTTTCGTCAAATTGGGTACGGCTGGAAGGTTTCTTGCGCGAACGGCGCAAGGGGCCGTTATGACAGAACAGCAGGTTGACGGCTTTGCGGCGCCGGGATGGGTAAAGCTGGTACGTATCGATAACCGAATTGATGCGCTTCTTTCGCAGGACGGCCAGTTGTGGACACCTGTCGGTTCGCAAACGTTCGAACAGCTGCCGGAAACGGTTTATTACGGACTGGCGCTCGACGCGGCAAAAACAAACAATGACATCAATAACTATAATGCCAGCCATTTTTCCAATGTCCGTCTGCAGCAGCTAACGCCCTTTCCGGCGGCTCCTACGGGATTGAAGGCGACAGGAGGCGCCTCGGTAGGGTTAACCTGGAGCCCGGTCAGCGGCGCGACGGGTTATCTGGTCAAGCGTTCCTCGATACAGGGGGGACCTTATAGCGTTATTGCAGAGACTAATCAGAACACGTCCTTCACAGACAGCACGGTTACTGTCGGAACAACTTATTATTACGTGGTCAGTGCAATGAACGGCACCGGCGAAGGACCCAATTCGGGCGAAGTTAGCGCAACGGCGACCGGAACTGCCATCATTTCCATTTTAGATGAAAGCCTTGAGGATCAGAACATTGGTGACCAGCCTGCCGGTTACCAAGTTGTGCCGGATCCCCCTACAAGCACGAACTGGGTCAAGATTGATGCCATTCCGGAAGGCACAACGGGCAACACGTCCCAGAAGGTTATACAGCTTTACGATCAAGGGAATATCAACACCAAACTGACAAGATCGTTCGAACCGCAAACGGGACTGGTTACGGTGGAAGTGGACTTTATGCAGCCGCTAATCGCCGGTACCGCCAGGCCTATCGTCATTCTTGACAAACCGGCAGGAAATGTGGCGGTTGAGCTTCTGGTCGCCTCAACCGGGATACAGTACCGCTCGGCCAGCGGAAATCTGACGCTCCCAAACTCAACGCCATTAACGGCAAAGAAGTGGTACCGGTTCCAAATCGATCTCGATGTGTCGGGCAAGACAGCCGACGTATATATCAACAATGAGTTTATGGCTAAAATTCCATTTTACAGCACAAGGGTTGCTTCAATCGCAGCGATTCATTCCTTTACACCGGGAACTGGGAGGGGGAATCACTTTTGGGATAATGTGAAAGTTTACCTCCAGCCTGCGCCCGCTCCTCGCGGACTCGCCGCAACGATCGGCAACGAACAGGTCCAGTTGAGATGGAATGCCGCGAGTGGAGCGACTTCCTATAACGTAAAAAGGAGCTTGACCGACGGAGGCCCTTACACGCCAATCGCGCGAGATATCGCCGAAACGACCTACATCGACAGCGGCTTGACGAACGATACGACCTACTACTATGTCGTGACGGCCAACAATCCAGTCGGCGAAAGCGGAAACTCAAACCAAATCGCTGCGACGCCGATCTTGCTGCCGGATAAACCGGCGGCGCCTGCCTCCTTGAGCTCGGTTCCGCGAAATGCTCAAGTATCGCTGGAATGGGCAGCGGTAGAAGGAGCGACCTCATACACGCTGAAGCGCTCCACCGTTTCCGGAGGACCATATACGAACGTGAAAACGAATATGACCGGCAATGCGTACACCGACAACGGTCTGGCAAACGGACAAACGTACTACTATGTCGTAACCGCCGTGAACATTGCCGGGGAAAGCGTGCCTTCGCAGGAAATGGCCGCAACGCCGGTCGCACCGCTCCAGTCCCCATCCGGTCTGCAAGCGGCAGCCGGTGACGGGCAAGCAACCATCACATGGCAGCCGGTTGCCTCGGCCGAATCGTATACCGTCAAGCGCAGCACGGTCAGCGGCGGTCCTTATACGCCTGTCGCGACCGGGCTGAGCGGAACGGCATACACCGATACCAGCTTGACGAACGGGACCGCTTACTATTATGTCGTGTCGGCCAATGGGGGCGGCACGATCAGCAGCAACTCGCCGCAGGTTCGGGTCATTCCGGCTCCTGCGAACGGTACACCGGCCGCTCCGGCGGTTAACCTCGAAGCAGGGAATTCGCAAGTGCGCATCAGCTGGACGGCTTCCGACGGAGCGCTTTCGTACAACGTGAAAAGAAGCGCGGCGTTGAACGGGTCATTCGAAACGATCGCGGCGAACGTCGCCGGAACGGCTTATACCGACAACGGGGTGACCAACGGGACGAAGTATTACTATTCGGTTACCTCCTTAAATGCGAAAGGGGAAAGCATCGGCTCGTATCCGGCGGCAGCCGTACCGGCGCATACCATCGTCGTAGCCAAGGACGGGACCGGAGACTTCACGACGATTCAGGCTGCGATTAATGCGATTCCGGCCAATAACACCAAAAGGACCGTTATCTACATTCGCAACGGCGTCTATCGGGAGCAAATCGTCGTACCGGCAAACAAGCCGTATGTAAGCTTTATCGGCGAAAGCGCAACCGGCACGATTCTCGTCTACCATCTTAACGTAGGTTCCAAGCATCCTGACGGTACGCCGATGAGTACGCTCGAAACGGTCACGGCTGTCGTGCAAGGCAACGATTTTTCGGCCGAAAATATGACCTTCCAGAACGACTCCGGTCAAGGCACCGGTCAGGCGCTCGCCGGTTATCTGACCGGGGACCGCAGTGTATTCAAAAATGTCCGTTTCCTCGGCTTCCAGGATACGATCTTCATTGCGGGCAGGATGTATTTCAAAGAATGCTATATCGAAGGCGACGTCGACTTCATTTACGGACCGGCGACCGCGTTTTTCGAAAACAACCATCTGCACAGCAAGCGGAGAGGCGGTTATATAACCGCGGCCAACACAGATCAGAACAATCCTTACGGTTACGTATTCGTGGGCGCGAAAATAACGGCCGATGAGGGCATAACATCCGGCTACTTGGGCCGTCCGTGGCGGGCATATGCGAACGTTGTGTTCCTGGACAGCTGGATGGATGCTTTCCTGGCCGGGCCAGGCTGGCACAACTGGGGCAACCCGGACAACGAGCTTACCGCGCGGTATGCGGAATACAATACGAGCGGCCCCGGCAACGATCCTGCACACCGCGTCAATTGGCAGAAGCAGCTGACGCCGGAGGAAGCGAACGCTTATACGCTGCAGCAAGTACTGAAAGGCAGCGACGGGTGGGATCCGTCCGAAGACGCTGTCATTCCGGGCGCGCCGACGGCCGACCGCACGCTGCTTACGGAATTGCTGGATCAAGCGGACGCAGTTGTTGCCGATTATTTCACCGACGACAGCTATGCAGCGTTCCAAACGGCGTTAACGAGTGCGAAATCGGTTGCCGCGAACGCCAAAGCAACCCAAAGTGAAGTTGATGCGGCTGCCGACAGCCTGAAGTCGGCACTGAACGGTTTGATCTATAAGATTGCGGCATCCGTGGATTCCGCCGTGCCGAATGGGAACGGCTGGTATACGGTGCCGGTTACCGTCACGTTATCGACTTACGGCAGTGCGGAATACAAACTGAACGATGAGGTTTCCTGGCATTCTTATACAAAGCCGATCGCTTTGGATCAGGAAGGCGCTTTTACGGTCAGCTACCGTTCCAAGAACAGCGCAGGGACTGCCGGATCCGTTCATACTGCGACAGCAAATATCGACAGGACGGCTCCCGTTACAACCGCAACTGTAAGTCCGGCGGCGCCTAACGGCAGCAGCGGCTGGTATACGTCAGATGTAACGGTAAGCTTGTCTGTATCTGACAATTTGTCGGGCGCGGCGAAATCGGAGTACAGTTTGGATGACGGAGCGACCTGGCAGCCATATCTGTCAGCGTTAACGATCGATAAAGACGGCAAATATACCGTCAGCTACCGCTCGACGGACAATGCGGGCAATGTGGAAACGACGAAAACGATTGGCTTCAATCTCGATAAGACCGCACCGACCATTACGGTATCAGGAGTGGTGTACGGCACGTACAGCGATTCCATGGATATTACGCCGATTATTACGCTCAGCGATAACTGGTCCGGAGTTGATGGCAGCAAGAAGACGTTCACGTTGGATACGTATGGCATACAACAGGGAGAGACAATTCAGCTGTTTACGCTGCCGCTTGGCACGCACACGTTTATGGTAACGTCGAGCGACCTGGCAGGGAATACGAGCAGCCGATCCGTCTTGTTCCACACTACAACAAGTATCCAATCCATGCAGGCCTTGGTCACCCACTTTACGAATGTCAGATGGATCGATAATGCAGGTATAGCCGCTAGCTTGCAAAGCATGTTGAAAGCGAATGAGTTAGAAGCTTTTGTAAACTTTGTGAAGGCGGAAAGCGGCAAACAGATTTCAAGTCAGGCCGCAGGCTACTTGGTTCGGGATGCCCAGTATTTATTATCCAAACAATAAGAGAACGTAGAGCGATCGAGGATTCCAATATGGAAGAATTGTATAAAGCCCGGCTGTACGCCGGGCTTTGATTTTGAGGGCACGGCAGAACGCAAGAAATGATACGGTTTTGCACTGTTACAGGAGGGAAGCACGAATGATTTATGGAAATGTTAGTCTCCACAATGTGGCGGAGCTTCTAACGGATGACGGAAACGGTGTTCTGCTCTCGCGAGTGCCTAATGCGCTTCGTCTCTTGCTAAATGAAAAGGCGCAGAAGCGGGCATTAAACGGGGCTGGCGTTGAGCTTCGTTTTCTTCTGCATGGAGAAGAGGCGGTAATTGAATGGATGTTGGAACCAGGGGATGGTATACCCCCCAAGGGGATTGTCGAGGTGTTTCAAGGTTCCTTCCAAAGTGATTATGAAACCACGCCGCAGATCGTTCGTCCTGGAGTTACATGTCTTAAAGTGAAGCGAAACCAGAAGCACCATAAGTTTCTCCAGGAGCAGTACCAAGCGGGGCAGTTCCCATTTGACCCTTCCGTAGTTAGAGTCTTGCTGCCCCAAGACAGCACGATTCGCCTATTGCGTACCGAGGGGGAGATCAGTCCTCCCCGTCCGGATCAGGCCCCGAAGGAACGTTATTTAGCTTACGGATCTTCGATTACGTTCGGAGGGGACGCCGCGGTACCCTCCGGAGGGGACGCCGCGGTACCCTCCGGAGGGTACGCGTCAAGAACCGCTGACAGGCTGGGCGTTGACTTAATCAACCTGGGCTTTTCCGGTAGTTGTTATCTCGAAGAGGCAATGGCTGATTATATCGCAGAAAGGAATGATTGGGCGTTTGCATCCGTGGAACTCGGGATCAATGTCATCGGTTTCATGCCGGTTGATCAATTCGGACAAAAGGCGGAATATTTCCTTCGACGCGTGTCCGACAGCCATCCAGACAAATGGGTGTTCTGTATCGATATTTTCACCTGCCACCGTGACTTGTTTGAAGAGGCGATCGTTCGGCAATACCGCGAAGTTTTGCAACAGAAGGTGAGAGAGCTGAATCGGCCTCGACTGGTGTATCTTTCCGGTCGAGAGCTGCTTTCGGATTGGAGAGGGTTAAGTGTGGATCTGCTCCATCCTTCCACGGAAGGTATGTTTGATATTTCTCTACGATTGGCTCGCCGAATACAGGGTTACAGAAATGACTAGAATGGCACTCCGATCCTATTAATAGTATTGTTAACGACTTTCACCACATTTTTATTCTAGTCGTGAGCGTTTTGCTGCTTCCGATAGCGGGGCTAGGTGTAACACCGGTAATTTTCTTAAATGTTTTAGTGAAGTGGGCGATATTTTCGAATCCGACGTTTTTGGTCTGTGGCGGGCTGACGGACATTTACATACCAGAGAACAAACTACATTCTCCATGTGAAAATGGAATGTCTACATATGCTTGGACGCGGAGCGGGAGTATAGTTAGTTTTAAGAAATTCGTGGAGCCGGTTATTCGGGGGCTCCGCGATATATTTCTTGGCTTTGCGGCCTTCGTTCATTTCCGCAGTGACTTGCTCAGGTTCGGATTCGTTCCCGGTAGCCCAAGTACGGCTTTCCGCTTGCTCTAATTTCGCTCAATGTCTCGAATTCCACGCTTGCATACTCTTCTTTAGTTCTGTCTTGAGTTTGCGGTCCGCATCCACAATCGGCTTCGCAATATCCTTCAAGTAGTGATACTGGCAGTACTGATATGGAACGTTCGGTAACAGCTCTTCGAATGCCAAGAGGATCAAATGCTGACCATCGCTCACGATGCCGACAATGGGAAACCCGAGTTCAATAATCGGTTTTATTAATGTTTGTGATTCTGTAGCCGCTCCACTTTTCATGTTTTTTGCAGCAAGTACCGTCCCACTGAATATTTCGCGCAGCACGTATTACGTTTCATTGCCTTTCAAGCAATCCGGTCCGATCGATGAACGCGGCTACCGCTTGACCGGTTCGCGGTCCTGAGTCGTTCCGGATGGTAAGCCGCTCCGCGCTGAAATCGTCTGCGTATACATAAAAGCTTCCACTGCGAAACGTGCCGAGCGGCTGCCCGTCCGGCCCGAGTGTATGGGCGTTGTCGGAGTAGACGAGCACCGTCGCGTCTGCGCCTTCTCCGATCATTTGAATGGACGCCTTATTTTACGGACCGTATATTTTTTCGCGATATACGCCTTTTCCAATCTCAATGATAACAGGCGTGTCGTGAAACTCAGGTACCGCATCGACGGCCGCTTGCACAGTACTGTAATCCCCTCGTCCGCTCTGATCAACTGTAATTATCAACTGTTCACACTCTCCTTTTCCTTTTTAACTGCTTCAATCTATATATTAATAATTTCGAAGGGCAAAAACTACCGACTCAACTGTCGAAAACAGTCAATTCTTTGCTTTTCTTGCCCATTTGTTTTGCCAAGCAGAACAAATAAGTAATTTTCAGCCGGAGTGAACAGGGATGAACATGGCTGTACCGGGAAAAGAGCATTAAAAGCAAAAAATGAAGGGAAATGAGCATAAAACCTGAAAAATAAGTTCAGCCATTTTTTTATAATGTCAATTAGAGGTGATAAAGAATGAAGCATGAAACGCGATGGTCGATCCGAACGGCGGATACAATAGTCTCTCAGGCCGGAAGCGACAGCTTGCATCCGGAAATCGAGAAGCGGTGGGCATATGTGCCGGGAATGATGCTGATGGCGATCGCCCGTACGGGCGAATATTACGAATTGGATTCCTATTATGAGTTCATGAAGCGGCATATGGATTTGTTTGTGAAAGAGGATGGCTCCATTCGGGGATACAGAGTGGAAGAGTACAATCTCGATCAGATCAACCAGGGAAAAAACTTGTTCAAGCTCATCGAGCGAACGGGAGATTCCCGTTACGAGCAAGCCGCGCACACGCTTGCCGTGCAGCTGATCGGACAGCCCAGAACCACGGAGGGCGGTTTTTGGCATAAGAAGATTTACCCTTTCCAGATGTGGTTGGACGGACTGTACATGTCTTCTCCTTTCCTGGCCCAATATGCGAAAACATTTAATCGGCCGGATTTGTTCGACGAGGTTGCCCTTCAACTGTTGTTGGTGGAACGGAAAACTCGCGACTCGAGGACAGGCCTGCTCTATCACGGCTGGGATGAAGCGGTCGAGCAAAACTGGGCCAATCCGAAAACGGGTTGCTCCCAAAATTTCTGGAGCCGGGCAATGGGATGGTATGCGATGGCTTTGGTGGACAGCCTTGAGCATTTACCGGCAGATCATCCGAAGCGCGGCACGATCATCGGAATTTTTGAACGGATGTGCGGCGCGCTGGCCCGAGTTCAAGAGCAGGTGAGCGGCTTGTGGTTTCAAGTTTTGGATCAAGGCTTCCGGGAAGGAAATTATCTAGAGACTTCCGGATCCAGCATGTTCATATACGCTCTTGCCAAGGGGGCGAGACTGCAATATCTTGAAAAGCCTGCAAGGAAAGTGGCAGAGAAGGCGTTCGCAGGATTGCTCGACCGGTTTGTCGAGGCGAACAATTCCGGCGTCCATCTCCACTCGATATGCCACGGGGCTGGATTAAGTACCGACAGGGACGGCACTTACGGCTATTATATCAGAGAGAAAATCGTGTCGGATTCCCACATCGGCGTAGCTCCGTTCCTTCTGGCTTGCCTGGAGATGGAGAAATTACAGGAAGAGTAGGTGAATTGTGCATGCATAATACAACAGAAACGTTGAAGTGTAAGCCGTGGATTTCCGATCAGGGGGACGGCACTTTCGTCAATCCCGTGCTTCATGCGGATTACTCGGATCCGGATGTGATCAGGGTCGGAGAGGATTTCTATATGACCGCCTCAAGCTTCAGTCACATACCCGGTTTGCCGATCCTTCATTCGAAGGACTTGATTAACTGGACGTTGATTAACCACGTCATTCAGCGGATGGATATGCCCGGATACGACAAGCCGCAGCACGGCAACGGGGTGTGGGCGCCGGCTCTTCGTTATCACGCGGGTAAGTTTTGGATGTATTACGGGGATCCGGACGTCGGGATCTTTATGAGCACGGCGGACGATCCCGCCGGAGAATGGGAGCCGCTGCACCTTGTCAAAGAAGGCAAAGGCTTGATCGACACTTGCCCCTTCTGGGACGACGACGGACAAGCGTATTTGGTGCACGCCTTCGCAAACAGCCGGGCCGGCATTAAACACAAGTTTAGACTTTGCAAAATGTCGTCAGACGGCAAGCAGCTTCTTGACGAGGGACAAATTATTTTCGACGGAACGGAACATCATCCGACCTTGGAAGGTCCGAAGATGTACAAACGAAACGGGTATTACTATATTTTTGCGCCAGCCGGCGGGGTCGCTACGGGCTGGCAGACGATTTTACGCGCTTCCTCCATCTATGGACCGTATGAAGATAAAATCGTGTTGCATCAAGGCGATACGGCGATCAACGGACCTCACCAAGGCGGATGGGTCGAATTGGAGTCCGGAGAGTCCTGGTTTCTGCACTTTCAAGACAAAGGGGCATACGGCCGAATCTTGCATTTGCAGCCTGTCCGCTGGGTGGACGATTGGCCGTTGATGGGCATTGACCGCAATGGCGACGGCATCGGGGAACCGATTGTTTGTCATCCGAAGCCGAACGTCGGAAAAGATTATCCTGTGGCAGCTCCGGCCGACTCCGACGAGTTCGACGGGGGCTCGAGCTTGGGACTTCAATGGCAATGGCAGGCAAACCCGAGTCCTGCTTGGTATTCATTAGACGGGGAAAGCCATCTCCGATTGTACGCTCAACCTCTTCCTGCCGATGCACTAAACTTATATCACGCACCGCATCTGCTGATGCAGAAGTTTCCCGCGGAATCGTTCCAGGCGGAAGCTCTTCTTGACTGCACTTCGTTGCAGGCAGGGGAGCGGGCGGGTTTGATCGTTTTTGGATACAACTATGCTTATGTCGCGCTCCAGAAGAAGGAAGACGGTTCCGGGTTCGAACTGTTGTGGGCGGAAGGCAACGGGACGGATGAAACCGTCGTCTGGACAACTGGCTTGACGGCAGGGACAGTCGTGCTCCGCGTAACGGTAACCGGCGGAGCTTCCTGCCGTTTTGAGTATAGCATCGGGGACGGCAGCGGGTTTGCCCCGTGCGGTGAGACGGTGTTTGAAGCTTCCAAGGGCCATTGGGTCGGCGCGAAGGTGGGTTTGTTTGCCTTGCGGCCTCAAGACGCTCTTGCCTGCGGATATGTGGATAGCGACTGGTTTCGCGTTACGCAGATAGTGTGAATTATTGCGGAAACAAACGAACTGAATCGTCGAACATTCTCCCAGATGAAGAAAAATCGGCCGGTCTCGGGCATCATACCCGAGGCCGGCCGAACTCTATTTTTCTTGATCATGCAGAACCGAGACGGTTGCCGAAGCTGAAGCTTTGTTGCCCGCTTGATCTGCGTATACGTTATTGTATAGATCCGTTCGAAGCTGCCCGATCGTTCAGCGCGAAGCTGGAACAAAGTGTCGAAAGTATCGTAATCAGCTCCCTGAATATCATCCGGTTGATCACCGTCTCCCAAGCCGTTGTCCGGTTCGTTGCTCTTAATCGCGGCCAGAACGACGGAGTCCACTTGCGAAATGCCGTCGTCGGCAAAAACGGAAGCAGTGACCGTTACAAGCTTGTGGTTTCATATCCGTGTTTTGTGTTTTGATCGGTAGATGCGGTGGTAGTGTAGCCTCCGGCCATTCCGACATGTTTCAATTCGGAATTTTCGATATAAGTGTTGCCGTTGCCGTAATTGTAGTCGATCTTTCCTTCAATATACAAATCGTCCAAGTATTGCCGGACGGAAGCTACAAATAATGTGTCCTGGAATCCGTAAAGGTCCGTTTTTTTTGAAACGAACTTGACTGCTGCAACAAACAATGCAAGAGCCTGCGCAACGCCTTTGACACCGTTCGTGTCCTTGTTCGGGAACGCCGACTTTTGCATTTATGTTCTCCAGCGTAACATTTGCTCCCCGGATCTCAAAGCTTTGGGTCGGCGCATTCTGCGTATAGGTGACGTTGTCGTCGTAGGTGATGACAGTTCTTTTGCGGCTTTCCCCAATGAAGCTGATATACGGCTTGCTTGCCGGAGACACGACTTTCTCCTTTTAAATCCCGTTTCGAATAAAAGGCTGTCGCATTATGGAGAAGAGGCGCACTAGGAACAATAATTTTTTGAATGTTTGATGAGGAGGGGCTGAAATCATATTCAGCCCTTTATTCTAGATCTGCAATATCGAGGGAGAGAAAATCATTAACGGATTTACGCGTGACGTTTACGGTAGTGAAGTGGCGTCGTGCCGACGATCTTCTTGAAAGTCTTATTAAAATGGGCGATATGCTCGAAACCGGCTTGCTCGGAAATCAGCTGCACGGAATTCCGACTGTTTACAAGCAATTTCTGCGCTTCTTTTATTCTCACTACCTGCAAATACTCCCGAAAGTGAAAGCCCGTCAGTCTCGTAAAAATACGGCTAAGGTAGGAGGGACTGATATAAAATTGCTTGGCAACCTGCTCCAGCGTAATTTTCTGGTCGTAGTTGGAGTTGATATATTGCGCGATATCGGTTACCTTCTGGTGCATCGGGTGCTCGTACTCATGAGATTCTTGCCCTTGCAACGATTGCTCGATGCGGTACATCCGGATCAACAGCTCGTTCATCAACGACCGGACCAATGAAGTATAGTAGTCCGCCTGAGTCTCGCATTCCTCAAGCATCTGGTGCAGCAACCGCTCGATTTCCGTCTGATCCTTCAACGGGATTTTGATCAATCGGGAACACCCGCCCTTCAGCAATTCGCCGATGTGCGGATTTCCCCGCTCGACGAAAGCCGGAGAGAAGCTGAGCAATATTCTCTCAAACCGCAATTTGTCCGAGCTTGCGGTGGAGTGGAGATCATGAGGCTTGATAATCATCAAGTCGCCCTTCTTGACCGTAAATACTTTGCCGTTCAAGAAATATACCCTTTCCCCGTTCAGCAAATAATATAGTTCGAAGAACGGATGCTCATGGGGACGTTTCATGCTGCAAAATCCTGTGCGGGATATGTATTGGATTGAAAACATATTGCTGTCCTCGATAACGTATTTCTGCCTGAATTGATCATTCATGAACGATTTCTCCTTTCAGGAAGTCCGAATGCATTCCGTATGAATTTTTATACCACGCGTACGGGAGTTTATCAAGAGGTTGCGACCACTCTTTACATCTTCTTTACAAGCGTTTACATTGCCGAATCTTTACACCGTGTTTACATCGGAGTCTATATAATCGGGAAATAACAGGAAGCGGCTTTAGACGCAGGGATGAATTTCATCGACGGTAAATTGGTAGAGAAGGAAGACAAGCTGTACAACCATTCTGGACGCCTTCACAGGGGAGCTTCTTGCCAACAACCTATCCGTTTCTCTCCATTTGCCTCTAGCTACAGAAATCATTGAATTGTTAACGAAACAGAGGCGCTTGAAACTCCATAAGGATGCCTTCATCCATTCCGATCAAGGCAGCCATTACACGAGCCCCATCTATTAGAAACTATTGAAGAAGAAAGGTCTTGGACAGTCAATGTCACGACGTGGGAACTGCTGGGACAATGCCCCTCAGGAGTCCTTCTTTGGTCATATGAAATATCATGTTAAGAGCCAGAACTGTACAACTTTTACCGAAGTGCAACGAGAAGTTAACCGCTACATTTGTTATTACAACCATTACAGATATCAGTGGGGCTAAAAAGATGACTCCTGTTCAGTACGAGGGCACTGAAAAACTTGCTGTTTTTAAAATTTGTATGTACATCTTAAATTAAGGCGCCATTCCGTCCGATTTTCGAACGAAATGGCGCCTTTCTCTTCATTCTATTTACTTTTATTCCTTTAAGAGAGTCATAATTCGTTTGAGATTGACTGCGAATATTGCCATGGCACCCTGCATTTGCATGCCAATTAGACCCGCGGCTGAAGCTATATCATACCCGTGTCTATGTTTGAGTTCACTATTTTTCGCCTTGAATTCCTCACTATTTTGAAATGCTTCTTGTTCTATATGTTCATTTGATTTAATCGTGACCGAATAGGTTTTACTTTTCGCTCCTTCTTTATAACAACCCTCTCTCATAGGACATACTTTACATTTTTCAATATCAAACATATATGTATCTTTTTGATTGTTATTAATGCCTTTTTTACCTGTACGTGCCTTACGAATTGCCAGATGACCTGCTTTACACACATACATTCCAGCATCTTTATTAAATTCAAATTCATCCTCTTTTTTTCTAGTTCCTTGTGTAATATTAGGATTTAATTTAGCCATTAGTTGTAATTCGTTTTGGTTCGCATACTGAATATTATCCTTTTCAGAATAAGCCATATCACCAATCACGGTATCGATTTCCATCCCTGTTTCACGACTTTTTTCAATAAGGTTTGAAGTTGTTTCCCGTCACTTTTTTCTCCTGTTGTAATTACGGCAGCTGTAATAATACGTTCTTCATTCATTGCGATATGTGTTTTATATCCAAAGAAAGAGGAATCGGCTGTTTTATGGCCCACTCAAGCGTCTGGATCATTCGAGTATCGAAGTTGTTCGTGATGGTCTTCGACGATTTCCTTTAAGACGTTCAGTTTCGCTTTTACATTCGGGTATTCGCGAATAGTTTCTTCTGCATCGACCGTTTCAATGACTTTACGACAGTAATCTATTTCGTCTTCTAATTCATTCGTCGTCGTTTTCGGTGGGAATTTTCCTTTCATTTTTTCATCAATTTGATAAACGGCTTTTCGTACTAGCTTAGACTTCTCCATTAAAATTTCTTTCGATGACTTTTGGTTATAGCGTGCTTTTGTATGCGTTGCGTCTACGATAATCGATTTACTTTTAATTAACTCTTTCTCCAGTGCAATCTCAACGGTCTTTTGAATGAGCATGTCTAATAAACTTATATCTTGAAGACGGAGCTTGCGGAATTTCGTTAGTGAACTTGAATTGATGACCGGATCTTCTGGCGCCATGTCCAAAAAATATTTAAAAGACATATCGTATTTTGAGCGTTCTACGACATCAACATCGGATAAATCAAAAATCGATTTGAGCAATAAATATTTGAACATACGAATAGGTGGCACTGCATTGCGACCGTTATCGAGACAATATTTATTCTGCAATTCTTCGAGCACGAAAGAGAAGTCTACAAGTTCAATAATTTGGCGAAGCATATTATCTTTAGGCACAACGATATCGTAGATAGCCATAAATGGGCTGAGGCTTAGCGATTGTTGGTTTGAAATTATCGGGAACACCACCTGAAATTAGTACAATTATTATACAATAAAAACAGCGAGCCCTACCTCGAGAAATCGAGGTAGGGCTCGCTTAATTGAACTAGGAACTTTTTCAGTGCCCTCGTTCAGTACAGGAATCATCTCTTAAGTGCGGCATAAAGGGCTAGCCCCCTCTTATTTTTTATGTATCACTTGTGCTTGAGTCAGGACTAAGAGCATTCGTATAGGATTTGGGCCGGTATTGTAACGGAGACATGCCGGTCCATCGTTTGAACTGCCGACTGAAATGGCTCTGTGATGCAAAACCGAGCTGCTCTGAAATCATCTGGATTTTTAAATCGGTACTCAGTAATAAATGTTTGGCTTGCTGCAGTTTTTTGTTCGTCATATATTGCCGTGGGGACACCTTGTATACCTTTGTAAAAAGCTTATGGCATTGTATCCGACTTAAACAAAACTGCTTTGCGATCAAGTTAATAGAAAGAGTAGGTGAGTAGAGGTTGTCCGAGATGTATTGCTCGATTCGGTGGGCGGTTTCCACCTCATATAACGAGTTTTCTTGTCGAGGTATCCGCGGTGGATCCGAATTCAGAAACTGTATATCAATGATTTCACTCAGTATCATGAGAATGACCGACTGCAAGCGAAGTCTTTCTTTAATGAGAATAATATTTTCGATATCCGGGGGAAAACCGGTTGACGCCGTCGTGGCCAGGATGTTGTTCTTGATAAACTCGTCCAAATTTTCGAGTGGTAATCCCGAACGCGGAAATTGGCTGATGTTCCAATTTTGGATTGGCTGGGTTTGAAACAATTGGCGAAAATCCAAATCATCAATGTCAAAATGAATGGAAAGGTAAATATAGTTGTCGGGACCGGAATTCATCACATGATGGCGCAGGCCGGGAGGAATGATGAACCAATCCCCCTTACCGAAAGTGACGGAGTACCCATCGACATATTGAACCGCAGTGCCGTCGTAGCAATACAGCAGCTCAAAGATTTTATGATGATGGTCGGGATAGGCCCATCCAGGCTCCGCTACGCGAAAATGAAAGCCGATGAGCTGCAGCGTACTCATAATATCCGGGAAGCTGACTTTGTAAGCCAAAGGTGTTTCCTCCCTCAAAAGTGGAATATTGGGTTGACTCTATTATATCAAGAAAGCTCCGAATATAAAAAAAAGCATTACAAAAGGTCAAAAAATAGAATAAAACCATCATTTGCATCGGTGGAAAGAAACGGCATAATGAAAGTGGTTGTGTAAGGGTTTACAAAATTTCATAAAAGAAGGGATTGTAACATGAGAAAACAAAGATGTATGTATTCGATCGGGAGGGCAAGATCATGATGAACAAGGTTGGATTGATCGTACTGTCATCTCTTGTGGCCGCGGCCTCTTTATCGGGTATGGGCCTTCCTTCCACGGTTTCAGCAGCGGCTCTACCAGTCCCGCCAGGTAACACGGCTTTCATTAATGATGATTTTAATGGAATTTCGGATGCGGCCGTTACCAGCACTTCCACGGTGAAGTCGATAGCAGGCTACACCGCTAACGTAACCGGTCCAAACGGTTCGGTAAGCATTACTTCGTCAGGTAAGGACGGAATTCCATTTCCTTCCGACGCATTGCTTATTCGGGACGAGGACGGAGCGAATGGTTCGGGCACCGTCGGCTCCGGCTCTGGTTCCACATCCATTACGAAAGGGCTCGAAACCCGTGTATCGGATGGCATTCTGACTGTCGAGCAGGATATGTACTTCTACGGACCGAACAATGACATCAGTCGAGGCCGCAATGTAATAAAGCTGACCGGTGGCGTGAACAGCCAAATGAATACGTCCGATACGGTAATCCAAGTGGACCTGAAAGGCGGCAAGATTGCATGGGTGGATACGGGCGGCATCTATACGAACATAACACCGGCCAATCTAACCAATGCCGTATGGTACCACCTCAAAGCGGTGGTCAATTTGAACACACTGCGTGTGGATTACTACGTGACGAATGGGAGTGACGGTACGCTTGTCGGTGAACTGAGGGAGCAACCCTTCTACAACCGGACGCTCGGCAGTCGAGCCGGAGACTTTGCTGCGATCCAGTCTTTCAGCGCCTCCACCGGAGGTACTACCGCTGAGAACATTGTGCTTGACAATGTCCAGATTTACAAGCTGAATGCGCCTCCGGATGCACCCGTTGGCTTGTACGGCATTGGCGGGGACCGTCAGGCTGCACTGTCTTGGTCAGCCGCGCCTAATGCAGTCACCTACGATGTGCTAAGGGGTGATTCCCAAGAAGGCCCCTTTATTATGGTTGGGCAGGGCTTTACAAAAGCTGCTTCCAGCTCGGAGCCGTTCCGGGATGCAGGCTTGACGAACGGAGTAACTTATTATTATGTCGTTCGGGCGGTGAATCCTTACGGGACAACCGATTCGGCTCCATATGCCGTAACGCCAAGCGGCGAGAGGCCGGCACCGGTACCGCCTCAGGGGATTTCTATGACCGCTCGTGAATCGGCCGTCATGATCACTTGGAATGCCGTACCGGATGCGGCCACCTATACTTTAAAACGGAGTACAGCGAAGGAAGGGCCTTACACGGTAGTATTGGCGGTCATTCCGAACACGATAACGAGCTACTACGATACGGGCCTGAATGCAGATCAGACATACTATTATACGCTGTCCAGCACAAATATAGCGGGTACGGGAGAGGAGAGCACGCCGCTAGAGGTTCATCCGAGTGCACCGCTTGACGAGCCTGAATCGCTTAAAGCCACTGCCAAGAGCAACCAGGTAGATATCAAATGGACGGGCTCGGAAGGAGCAGCTGTCTATAAGATTGAGCGCAGCACCGTTTCCGGAGGTCCTTATACAACGATTGGAACCACGGCACTCACCCGCTACTCGGATTCCACCGTTGCGGACGGAACGACCTATTATTATGTAGTCAGTGCGGAAAGCGCTTCCGCTCGAAGCATGAACTCTTCCCAAGCAAGGGCAGTTCCGTATACAGCCCCCGATGGCTCCCCATCCGCTCCAACCGGCGGTGTATTTGAAGCCGCCTATGGTCAGGTTATGTTGCGCTGGGATCTCGTTTCGGAAGCTACTGGCTATACCGTGAAAAGGGCAACGGCTTACAACGGACCATATACGCTGGTTGTAGAAACGAAACGGGCAGCTTTCACCGACAGCGATGTTCGCAACGGTACAGCCTACTATTATGTGATTAAAGCGAACAACCCGTTTGGAGAAGGACCCGGTTCCGAGCCGTTGATCGCTACACCCTCTCGGGTAATCATTGTGGCTCAGGACGGAAGCGGGGATTATCGTACCGTTCAAGAGGCGATCAACGCAGTTCCTGCGAATCAAACGGAACGAACCGTCATTTATATTCGCAACGGGATTTACCGGGAGAAGGTCATTGCCCCGGCCAACAAGCCCAACCTTAGCTTTATCGGGGAAAGCCGCAAAGGTGTCGTAATTACGTATGACATGAATGTGACGTACCACCCGGGCCTACAGACAGCCACCTTCGAGCTAAGGGGAGCCGGCAGTACGATGGAAAACTTCACGGTGCAGAATTCCGCTTTTCCGAACAAAGATACCAACGGAGTGAAGGGAGTAGGGCAAGCCCTAGCCTTGTTTGTATCAGGGGATAAGATGGTGTTCCGTGACATAAATCTGTATGGTTTTCAAGATACGCTATACGTAGAAAGAGGGCGGCAATACTTCCATAACCTGTATATTGAAGGGACCGTGGATTATATCTATGGTAACGGAATCGCCTATTTCGACCGATCCGAGATGAAGCATGTCGGCACGTTCGGCGGCTATACGACGGCAGCTTCACACGATCAGACGGCGGAAAACGGATATGTTTTTTATCAAGCGAAGAAAACAAGAGGAACCACCTCGCTCAAGCCGTACATCCAGAAATACGGGCAGGCCGGAACGTATACCGGTGTTTGGGATGACGTATGGGATCTAGAGCTGCAGGGGGTCTCCAAGACGAACAGTACGGTATACCTGGGAAGACCTTGGCGGCCGTACGGGAATGTGAAATTCGTAGACACGTGGATGGATGCGCATTTCTACTCTGTTGGCTGGCATAACTGGGGCAAGGTGGAGAATGAATCCACGGCGGTTTACGGAGAATTCGGAAGCACAGGGCCTGGGGCCAATGCCAAAGCCCGTGTGCCTTGGAGCAAGCAGATGACCGTAGAGGAAGCAAACGCCTTAACGGTGCAGCGAGTATTGGGCGGCACGGACGGCTGGGACCCTACGTTGACTGGAGTCTTCGCAAAACCAATTTCTGTACCGGGTGAACATAATGACTTCTAACTAGAGTGCACGGATCATTTGTACCGATCAAACAGGAAGGAAGTGTAATCAGTGAGAAGATTCATGAATGCGGCACTTTCGTCTCTTCTTCTTACAGCTATTCTGACACCTGCTCAGAGCATTGCTGCAGAAACCTCTATTAACGGATTGGCAGAGGAGGGGACCCCCGTTCAAGTGGAAAGCCCTTATAAGTTTAACTTTACTAATCAGGCAAAAACCGGATACCGGACTGTCGTGTATGATGTGTATAACGGTGCGCCCTTGTATGACTCCTCGGTGGGCTATGGTTTTGTGAATCAAACCAGTGCTTTACCGCCACGGGAAGTGCATCCGGCTTTCATTACTTCCGATGGCACAGGCTTTTACATCAAAGAGCCTGACTTCTATGCCGAACCGAAATACGAGAAAGATAACTATAATAACTACGGTATGGCTTTCCGCATTCAAGCTCCTCCCGGTGCCTATAGTATTTATGTGAAAACCACATCCGATGCTGCGGACACAACCGTATCTGTCTCGGGAATGCAGACCAGCCGCTTGTTGAAAGCCGGGTATTGGGATGCGGCTAAGCTGGTACCTATGAAATATACTATATCGGCAAAAGGCAAAGAGTGGACCTATACGTATGCGAACGGCCGCAACTATCTGGACATTGAAATTGAGCCGAATAAAATCAATACCCCGGTCGGTATTGAGGAAATTGTTTTGCAGCCTATTGCCCCGGGGATGCGAGCAGATGAAACGCTGCCGACTATGTATATACTCGGAGATTCAACCGTTAAATCCTACACCTTCGACGAAGCGCCAATGAGCGGCTGGGGCCAGATCATTGACTCTATGTTTCATCTGAACAAGGTGAATGTGATTAACTACTCCATGGGTGGACGCTCGTTTAAAAATGCGTATACGGAGGGCCGGCTAAACGATATTTTAATGACCGGAAGCATCGGTGATTATGTGTTTATTCAGTTCGGACATAATGACGAAAGTACCGATGAATACAGGCGTTATGGCAGAGGGTCGACGGAAGCCATGTATGAAACCTTAATAAAAGAGGTCTATCTGCCGGCCATCCAGGCTAGGGGCATGATACCGGTACTAGTAACGCCGATGTCTAGAGTGAAAGGGGATGCAAGTCCGGGTTATGTCTACATCAACTCTTTTAAAACCCGAAAGTTCCCTGATATTCTGAAACGGATTGCTGAGGAAAAAGGAATTACGCTTATCGATCTTAACTCCGAGAGTTTGAAATATTATAACGAAATCGGTGTGGAAGCGACGACAGCCGTCTTCATGTCCATTGAAGCGGGGGAAACCCCTGGTAAGACGAACGACGGAAGCTACGCCAACGGACACCCATCGAAGAAGATTGACGGGACTCACTATAAAGAAGCGCTGGCCAAACAATTCACACGAATCATTGTTACCGAGCTCATGAAGAAGGAACTTGCCGGCGATCCTACTGCCGCGTCGATCGTGTCGTACCTGAAAGGGAATGTGAAGCAGGCAGCCTTAACAGGGGATTGGTCGAAGATTTTCCCTGAAATGGCTAATGACATCATAACCGCTGATGGGGCTTATTACCGCAATCAGATTGAGAAATTGCTTCAGCTGGGTGTGATGAACAAGGACCATCATGGAAACTTTCATCCCGTTGCGGCGATGACCGTTGATGAATTTATTCGAAGCCTTTCTGAGCTCATGGATTTGAAGAAAACCATTTTCGATGGATACCCGGATGGGGAGCTCTCCCGAGAAATGATGGGCGCCATTCTGGTTGATGCGTATCATGCGAAGTTCATCAGCAAGCCGAAATACATGACGGATTATAACGGCACATCGGTGGTACCTGGTGATCCGGGGTATGATCCGAATCTGGATTCGGGAGCCAGAGGGGCGATGTACTATCCTCTCGTTTCCTGGCAGCAGCTGACGGATACGGCGGATATCGCAACCCATTTGGTTTCTAAAATAAAGGATGCCTATGAACTGGGGCTCATCCGATCCGAGAAAGGCATTGCAAGAGGCAAAATGGTTAACGGAACAGAGTTGGAACCGAAAGTGTTAGTCACCCGAGAGAAAGCAGCCAAAGCATTATATTTTATGTGGGTGCTCGATCATCAGGTCAATTTAGAAAATGATGTGTCTTCTCTGAAATAGGTCTACTTTCAAAGCGTGGTTGGGATCTTCGGATCCTGACCACACTTTTTTTTGCATGCAAAGCATCGCAAGGGCGGTGCGAACAGAATAAGCATCCGTGCACACAGTGTCTTCGATGCTTGCTTTCTGCTGGTCGAGGCCATGAGGCGAAGCGTCCGTCCGTCTTTTGGCGCATTCCTTGATGTTTATGGATTTTTTTTGTTTTGGAAGCATAGGTTTGCCGCGATAAATTAGAAGCATAAGCTTACCGAAGCGGCTGGATTAAGTGACATAACCAAGTAACATATTCTAATTATGGTGTGTAGAGCGACTGAAAATGGAACCTTTCTTATTGGAAAATTCAAAAGTGAATCTACCTCTAGGTATAAACAATTAAATAATAGGTAAGACTTGAATTAATATGAGGTTAGGAGGAAATAAAGTGATAATCAAGGAATTTTCACTTCAAGAAACCTTGTCATTTATGTTTATAAATGGATAATCTATGTCTGGAAAAACACGATTAGTTCGTAAGTTTCAACAATCTATTTAAATACACCACCTACAGGCATTATTAAAAACATTTTTCAAGCAAACTTAGATGCTGCAGATGTTCCATTTCTTAAGAATCTCTCCGAATCCAAACTCAAGGAAATGGTGCAATATATCAGTCATGGAAAATCAAATGAAAATAATTATTTTTGATGATGCTCAAAAATACATACAGGAGATAACTGCCCACGCAATAGGCTGATGAATGAGCCAATCAACCAGGTGGACACGATGACCGGATGAATACCTCCAAGGGCTTATGTTTGTGGCCTCCGATTAGTCAATATACATTTCATGTATAAATATGCATTATGTACATTGCGGATATTCTCATCAATTATGAAAATCAGTGCTAACCTGAGCTATCTGGAGATGTGCGTTTCTCACTAATTATGAAAACCACCCTTGATAAATCAATCTTTTTCACTGCTGTTTTCTCAGAAAATATGACACCACACATACACTGTGTGGCGTCATAATTATTGAGAATATTTCCAAAGTTGTTGAGACTGGATTTTCGGAATTTCTGAGAAATGAATAATTATGCATTAGCATGCATTCCTGAAAGTTGAATAATAAAAAATAACAAAAGAAGCCTGATCAATGCATAAAATGCACCTCAGGGCTTCTTTTGTTATTTATTTAGATGATACTGTACATAAATAGAGAACTAGTAACTTGCTTGGTTGTGGTGCAATGCTCTAATTCATAATAATATCATTGAAATTAAGCCATGAGAGTGGGACATTTACTTTGGAAACGGGATTAGATTTATTTAAGTGGAAGCAGTATGAATCGGAAGTTATCTTGCTAACGGGAAGATGGTATTTGAAGTATAGTCTAAGTTATCGTGATTTAGTAGAAATGATGGAAGAACGGGGCTTACATATCGCTCATACAACGATCATGCGATGGGTTCATCAGTTTGGGCCGGAACTAGATAAGCGAATTCGTCCCTATTTAAAGCCGACTAATGATTCATTTCGGACGGATGAGACCTACGATTTCATGTTGTCTGAAAATCAAGATGCACCTGCGGCCAAACGATTTTTCAAGAAGATGTTGACTTCACCACACAATCAATCGCCACGCGTGATCACTGTCGATAAAAACCCAGCGTACCATGCCGCAGTCCAGCAATTGAAGGATGAGAAAGTTATGAATCAAGAAACGTTACTTCGACAACAGAAATATCTCAACAATATTATTGAACAAGATCATCGATTCATAAAGAAAATCATAAAACCAATGTTGGGATTCAAGTCTTTCAAAACTGCCGAAAAAACTATCGCGGGAATCGAAGTTATGCACATGATAAGAAAGGACAGGTCGAATGTAATCATTCGTCTGTCCTCTCTGCAGTTGAATTAATCAAAAAATTGTTATAAGACAGCTATCTTTTTTTAGTTTCAATAGTTGCACCAAAACCCGGCAAAGACTACGGAATCGATATCCATTCCTTCCCTAATCAGGGGACGGTCGTATCGGTGAGGATCCCGTTCATAAGAATGGATAACATTTCGTGAGATAGTACAATTTATGAGGCTTGAAAAGGATGTAAAATAAGCTCGTAGTTGAAAAAAATTTCGAAAAACGACTTCTTTATATTATTTGGAAAAACACATTGTACCTGAACCTGCTGGATACGTTCATCGGTTTCCATTTTCCAATCCTGCTTGCGCTTTTTCTCAATGAAGTGAGAATCAAATATTTTAAAAACACCATATTTTTTATCCTGGGTCGCTATCGCAGGGATCACGGTGTTGTTGCGTGCGCAGGATGGCGGTGTGAACGAGCTTCTCAATGCTTTAGGGTATGGCCGCAAGTATCTATTTGGCGGTCCTAACATCAGTCATAGCCTCCAGAGTGAGCGGCTTGTCAAAGTTTTGTTCAATATAATTGAATAATGGTTTGAGTCTGAAATATTGATCGGATGCGCTATTGTTGGGTTGAGGAGTCAACTCTGGAGTATGATGCCCTAGTGACGGAATTTATGAGAGAATAGGTGTTTATTGCCCATTTTCTTGTAGATTCCTGTCGCAAGGGTCTTTTTTTGTAAAACCTACCACAAAACGAAAATAAATACTGTGACAGATGTTTGGCTATACTTTTTAGAAATTATGCCGAATGATGCGGGAGGTTCAAAATGCTTAAGGTATTGGTAGCAGAAGACGAGCCTTGGATCAGAGCGGCCATTGTAGAGATGGTAGTGGATTTCGGCCATGATATTAAAGTCGTGGGCGACGCTACGAACGGCATGGAAGCTTGGCACATGATTCAGCAATTGTGGCCGACTGTATTGATCACGGATATTATGATGCCGGAGATGGACGGATTGGAACTGGTTCGGAACATTTCGGAGAATAAGATTCCAATGGCGGTCATTATCATCAGCGGATATGAAAATTTTCAATATGCGCAAAAAGCAATCAGTTACGGCGTCAATAAATATCTGCTTAAGCCTGTAAAACGGGAAGAACTTCAGGACGCTCTGTTCGAAGTGATGGGGAAATTGACGGAAATCGAGAAAATGAACCATTACTTGATTAAAATCCAAACGTTTTTCGATACGATCAACGATATTGACCCGGCAGGGGGCATGAAATGCCTGTATCAGCTTGTTGACAATATCCGAACGATCAAACATGTGAACTACGGCGCTTACTTGAGCTTGCTTCGGATTGTGGAGTCAAAGATCAGCTCCTTGTTGACCAGCATCGAAGCGGAGCATTCCTTGATGTCCCACTTTAGCGGGGTTCCAGATCCGGAAATTCGACAGCATCTGGGCAAATTGGCGGAATCCTGGTTTCTTCACCCGGAACGCAATAAAAAGGAATTCAAACACATCATTAAATCGGCATGCGATTTCATTCATGCCCATTACCAGGACGATCTTACACTGACACAAATGGCGGAGTATACGAATGTAAGCATCTCCCATTTCGGTTCGCTGTTTAAGAGGTATACCGGAGAGTCACTCATTGCTTATATTAACCAGGTACGGGTTGAGAAGGCGAAGGAATTGCTTCGGAGCTCTGACGATAAAATTTACTTGATTGCCGAGAAGGTCGGCTTTTCAACCCAGCAATATTTTATACGGGTGTTTAAAAATGTGACGGGGATGTCCCCGAATGAATATCGAAAGAGTATGGGGGGATGAATATGAAGCAGCTGTTCCAACGTTTGTCCTTAAAGCAGAAAATTGTCGCCAGCTTTATCAGTATCGCATTGATCGCTGTATTGTCCATGAACTACATCTCTAACTTCTACTACAGCCGGGCGACGCAGCAGGATTTTTACAATATCGCCGATACCACGACGGTAAGTCTGAATCATCAGTTGGAAATATATATTCAACAGATTGCAAGATCCACATACGCCATGAACGCTGGAGTACTGCAATATTCAAGCATACTGCGGCAGGAGAATTCGAGCTTGATTCAGGATTGGCTCAGGGGCGATTCGACGATGAGTCTGGAGAATCGTTACATGATTAGAGAAATTCTCAACAAGTACATTGCGTTTAATTATCCCGAGATCGAGAACATCTATCTCATGTCGCAGGATCGGAGAGTTTTGCAGGCATCGGGTTCTTCTACGGATACCGGGCTGGCAAGACTTCCGTGGTACGGGCGGCCACTGAATACAAAACTGGAAATATTCCCGACGTTCTACGAGGACCGACGAACCATTCCGCTCGTTGCTGTTGCCATTCCAATCTTTGACGTGAAGGACACAACCCTATCGGGTCGGCTTGTATTGCATATGAGATTGACCGAAATCAAGAACATAATTGGAAATATGCGGATAGGCGATACCGGATACATCCTTATGGTATCCCCGGACGGAAGAATCGTATACCACCCCGGCGAGGACAAGCTTGCTTCCCCAATCAAGGAAACCGAGCTTTCATGGCTTGCGTTGGACAAGCCAAACTCTCTTCAGACATGGCAGGGCAATCAGTATCTTGTTTCCTACAGCATTTCCGAACTGACCGGTTGGAAGACGATTGCGTTGGTGCCTCTGGGGGAGATGGCCACTGGTCTGCAAATCGCGCAGATATCCGCTGTCGTCGTGATGGGTTTGCTCATTCTGCTCATTATGATTTCGGTACCGTTCGCTGCAAATCGTATTACAAGGCCGATGATTGAGCTGAAAAGAGCGATGGAAAAGCTGCAGACCGGCGATTTAACTGTACGAGCGCCCGTCACTCAGGGGAGCGACGAGATCCAGTTGCTTAGTTTAAGCTTCAATCGTATGGCCGGACGGCTGAGTGAGCTGGTAAATACGGTATACAAAATGGAGCTTAAAGAAGTCCAGACGCAGCTGCTTCAGAAAGAAGCGACGATTCACGCGCTGCAAAATCAAATCAACCCGCACCTCTTGTACAACACACTCGATATCATCAAAAGTATCGCCTATCTGGAGGGGGTCCCCAAGATTGAAAAGATGGCGGAAAACTTGGCTTCGTTTTACAGGTTTACGGCAAAGCTGGAGCAGTCGGAGATTAGTCTTGCAGAGGAATTGGATCAGCTGAAGCGATACCTCGAGATTATCCACATTCGTTTTACCCGGCATTTCCAAAGCAAGGTTTATGTGGACGATAAATATTTGCACGCGCGCATCATCAAGCTTTCTATACAGCCGATCGTCGAGAATGCCGTGAAATATGCGGTTGAGCCCCGTAATGGGAAGGCCGCTGTGATGGTCAGCGCGTATCCGGAAGGAAATGACTTGATTATTGAGATTGCTGACAATGGATCCGGAATCGATGCCATGATTCTGCAAAACTTGAAAGAACGGCTGATGATGATCACCGAACAGCCTAATCATGGAGTGAAAGCGTATGACTCACTCGGGCTTACGAACGTGCACAATCGGTTGGTGCTTTATTACGGCAAAGACTACGGAGTCAATATCCATTCCTTCCCGAATCAGGGGACCGTCATTTCGGTAAGGATTCCGTTCGTAAGAAAGGATAACATTTCGTGAGATTGTACAATTTTAGAGGTATGAGAAGGATCTATAATTAACAATGTAAACAAAACAAACCATAAGGGGAGTGTTACAATGAAGTTTTTGAAAGTGGTTACATTGTTGTTACTGTCTCTCAGCCTGGTTGTCGGTTGTTCGGCCGGCAACAGCGGCGGAAATGCAGCGAAGGAAAACACGTCGACAAACACGGGGGAAGCCCCAGCGTCGGAACCGGTAAAAAATGAAAAGAAGATTCCGATTACGATCGCTACACAGTATTGGAGCGGCGGGAAATGGACGGATGATCATGCGACCATCAAGTATTTGAACGAGAAATTCAATGTCGACATCAAGCTGCAGCTCATTAACGGACCAGAATATAATGAAAAGTTTAAGGTTATGGCAGCCTCCGGCGATCTTCCGGACATTTACAGATCCTCCGAAGCCGAATTTCTGAATTGGTCATCCGAAGGCGCATTCGCAGATTTGAGCGGAGTATGGGCGAAATACCCGAATCTGAATAAGGTATTCCCGCTCGATAGCGAAGCGATGAAGCTGCTGAATCCGGAAGGGAAGCTATACGGGATACCGAGTATCTCCTGGATAGCGCGGGACACGGTACAAATTCGCAAGGATTGGTTGGATAACCTTGGCATACCGCTTCCCACTGAAGATGAGTTTACGGTCGACAATTTCTATGAAATCGCTAAGGCGTTTGCGACGCAGGACCCCGACCAAAACGGCGTTAACGGTGACACGATCGGCATGGTTCCGACCCCGCAGGTCCGGAATGCGTTCGGCATTGCAAGTGATTGGATGGAGAAAGACGGAAAGCTGATCCCGCGTCATACGCAAGTAGAAGAGTATAAGGCTTTTCTTGCCTTCATGAAGAAGGCTTACGACGAAAAAGTACTGGACCAAGACTTTGTGATTCGCAAAGGGAATGAAGTTGATGAAATGAAGAAAGGCAACAAGTTAGGGCTGTTCCACTATCATAACGCCTACCATATCCTCCAAGAGGATATAAAGAAGGCCAACCCGGGCCTGAATCCGGAGCTCGTGCCAATGGCTCCGCCTGTCGGACCGACGGGTGTCCGAGGAAACACTGCCGAAAAGACGGGCACGCTAAAGGTGGTCATTAACGCGAAGGCGGATGATGAGAAGATCGATCGGATTTTGCAAATTTTCGATTGGTGGGTCACCGATGAAGGCAGTTCGATCATGAAGAATGGCATTGAAGGCATCGACTACACGAAGAATGCCGACGGCACCTATCAAGTTACTGAGCAGTGGGAAAACAACCATCCGCGCTATTTGAACAGCAACCTGTTTAAACGCCCTGGCACTGATTTCATTGTCTACCTCTGGTCGGAACAGGAAGATATCGACCGTCATAATGCCTATGAGGAAATCGCAAAGAAATATATCTGGGAGGATCCAGCGTTTGGATTCACATTCTACTCGGAAGCGTATAAGGATAAATGGGCTGCTTTGGACACCAAGTTCGAACAAGCGGTTACACAGATTATTGTTGGCGACAAGCCAGTCGAATATATCGAACAGGCTTCCAAGGACTGGCTTGCAGGCGGCGGTGAGCAAATTATAAAAGAAATCAACGAAGCAGCCAAGAAATAACGTCTCTCACGAGGTTGGTTTTAACAGGCCGCATCCTTACTTGCGGCCTGTTCTAATCTTGGCGCTTGTGTTGCGACACAGTAGAAGGGAGCTTGGAGATCATGAATCAATCCGCTAGACTTGCGGAGTCTGTTGGATCCGAAAGGATACCTTTAGCGAATAAAAGAAAGGATTATCTGAAGCGCGCTTTCCCGTTTTATTTGATGATCTTCCCGGGGTTGTTGGTTTTCCTCGTTTTTAAATACGTGCCGATGTTCGGTGTGTTCATCGCATTTAAGAACTATTCGCCGTTCCGAGGCGTCTGGAAGAGCGAGTGGATCGGGCTCGAAAATTTCGTCCGCCTCTTTTCGGAACACGACTTCTTGCTTTTGTTAAAAAACACATTGTTCCTGAATATGCTGGATACGTTCATCGCATTCCCGTTTACAATCATGGTTGCGCTTTTTCTCAATGAAGTGAGCAGCAAACATTTTAAGAACTCGATTCAAACGATATTATATGCGCCGCATTTTTTATCCTGGGTCGTTATCGTCGGGATCACGATGTTGTTTCTCCGTACACAGGATGGCGGAGTGAACGAGATCCTCAATGCTTTAGGGTTTGAAAGTATTAATTTTTTCTCAAATGCGGGGAGTTTCCGCTCCATTTGGTTATTCCATAATATTTGGCAAGGGGCCGGTTGGGGCGCGATTATCTATTTGGCGGCGATTGCCTCGATCGATCCGGCATTGTATGAGGCCGCGAAGGTGGACGGCGCCAGCAGGCTGCGTCAGATGTGGCATATTACTTTGCCGTCGCTCAAAACAGTCATTGTGATTATGTTTATTTTGCGGCTCGGTAATTTTATCGATGTTGGCTTCGAGCATATATTCTTACTGCAAAATCCGTTGAACCTCCAAGTGTCGGACGTATTCGAAACGTTTGTGTACCGCATAGGTCTCGTGCAGGGTGACTTTAGCTACTCGACCGCGGTCGGATTATTTAAATCCGTCGTTGGACTCGTGATGATTGTCGCAGCCAATAAGATCGCCAAGCGGTTCGGAGAGGAGGGAGTCTACTAATAATGAAACTAATGTCGAAGGGCGACCAGGTTTATACGGTCTTAGTATACGCCTTCTTGATCGTCTTCACGCTGTTGATCCTGTTTCCATTGTTCTATGTCGTGTCAACTTCGTTTGCGCCGGAGGGGGACTATTACACGCGAGGCTTCTTCCTCCTCCCAAGCTCCTGGACGCTCGAAGCCTATCAATATTTGCTGTACAACCCCAGTTTCGTCAGCGCGTTCAAGAGCTCAGTCATCATTACCTTCTTCGGAACCATCATCAGTATGACGTTGACTTCTTTGCTGGCATATGGATTGTCGGAACGCTGGCTCAAAGGTCGATCGGTGATTAATTTTTTGATTCTGTTTACGATGCTATTCTCCGGCGGTCTCATCCCAACTTACCTGGTCGTATCCGAGCTTAAACTTGTCGATACTTATTGGGCGCTTTGGTTGCCGGGAGCCGTAAGTGCGTTTAGCGTAATCGTCATACGCGGCTTCTTCATATCGCTTCCTTATGAACTTAAGGAATCTGCAAGGATCGACGGATGCGGGGAGTGGAGATTGTTTGCAACCCTCATCCTCCCTTTGTCTAAGCCTGTGATTGCCACGTTTACCTTGTTTGGTATTGTGGGAAACTGGAATACCTATTTTTCGGCTGTGATCTATTTGAACGACAGTTCGAAGTGGCCGCTGCAAGTATTTTTAAGACAGATGTTAATCCTTGAGGATGAAAAAATCGGTCAACTCGCCGATATGCTATTTACGTACACCCCGGCGGCACGTATGGCGGCGATCCTGATTACGGCATTGCCATTGCTGGTCATTTATCCGTTCCTGCAGAAGTATTTCAATAAAGGCATGTTCATCGGATCGCTTAAGGGATAAACCGTCATTCGGATTTACTCGTAATGTCTATACGAGAATTGAGCAGGGATGAGGATAAAATCATGATGAATAAAGCTTATATTTTCAACGGGGTACCGTGGTTTGATCAAAATGGGGAGACGGTCAATGCACACGGTGCTTGTGTGTTAAAGGAAGGAGATAAATACTATCTTTTTGGAGAATACAAAACGAACAATGTTAATAAGTTTGTGGGTTTTTCGTGTTATTCCTCTTATAACCTGTCGGATTGGCATTTTGAAGGCTTGGCATTGCCGCCGCAGGAACAAGGGCTTCTTGGACCTGATCGAATTGGAGAACGGGTAAAGGTATTAAAGAATCATAAAACCGGCACCTTTGTCATGTTGATGCACACGGATAATTTGAAATACACGGATCCGTGCATAGGTCTTGCAACATGCGATTCGATAGATGGTACATTCACATTTCAAGGACCGCTGCTGTTCGAAGGGAAGCCCATTAGAATGTGGGATATGGGTACCTTCGTTGACGAGAATGGAACAGCTTATTTATTGCTTCACGAGGGCGACATTTATCGGTTAAGCGATGACTATCTGACCGCAGTGGAAAAGGTTGCGGAAAATATTGCGCCTGGCGGTGAATCACCGGCAATGTTCCGCCGCGGGGACAACTATTTTATGATGTTCTCCAATAAAACGAGTTGGGAAAGAAATGACAACTATTATTTCGTTTCGAACAACTTACATGGACCTTGGAAAGAACAAGGGTTATTTTGTCCGAAAGGCAGTTTAACCTATAACTCTCAGTGTTCCTTTGTCTTTTCATTAGAAGCAGATGGGAAAACAATACCGATCTATATGGGGGATCGTTGGTCATTTCCTCGTCAAGCTTCAAGTGCCACACAGGTTTGGTTGCCCATCACAGTAGTTAAAGAAGATACATGTTCCATTCCTGAGTATTGGCCGGTATGGGCGAGTGATTCGATTTCCCAGGTTTTTCTTGAAGGAAAGGATAAACCTTTGCCATTTCGTTCAAATCAACGAGGAGATTCAGTATGTTATGCCTTTGAAGGATCACAAATTATTGTTTACGGTCTAAGTGATTGTCATGGCGGCTATGCGGAGTTTTCCATCTATGATGACACAGGCGAATTTATTCATCGCGCAATTATTGATTTTTACAGTTTGGTACCGGATTCCAATATGAAATACGTTTCACCGAAACTTTCACATGGAAGTTATACGCTGAAAGTCGGAGTAATGGGCGAAAATGGGGTCTGGTATAAAAAAGACGGCACGCAATTCGGCAGTAATGATTACTTCGTAACACTTGAAAGTGTTAAAGTCTGCACTTGAATGGTTGTGTCAGTACGGTTTTCAGAAGCTTTTCAATAACGGTATGCTGCTCGGTTCGTTGAAGGGCTGACGGCTTCATGTATGGGGAGGAAATTTAAGTTGGCGCTTATCATTGACCGCAATACGACTTACCGCATTCCGAAGAATCCAGCTTCACCTGTCCGCCATGCTTGGGAAATGGTGCAGCGGGACCATGAACAGGTTCTTGGTGCTGTTCCAAGGCTCATCTCAGCGGAGGATGAGCCGGCCGACGTGGTCATCCGATATGCGAAGCCCGAAGACCGGTGCCCGGACAGGCCGGAGGCGTTTTGCTTCCGCTTCGTCAAGTACGGCGGCAAAACGGAGCTTCATATTGCTGCGGGCGACGATCTTGGTCTGGTCTACGGCATGCTCGAATACAGCGGAAAGCACCTCGGCGTCGATCCGTTCTGGTTCTGGGCGGACCTTCCTCCCGAGCGGCGAAGCCGCGTCGAGCTTCCGGAGGGCGATTACGATTCGCCGGAACCGTTCGTCCGGTTCCGCGGCTGGTTCGTCAACGACGAGGTGTGCCTGATCGGCTGGAAGGAAGAGTACCCGCCGACCCGCGAGGTATGGCAGCCGGTCTTTGAAGCGCTTCTGCGCTGCGGAGGGAATATGGTCATTCCAGGCACCGACCTGCCGAGGCACGGCGTGCATGCCGATGTGGCCGCAGAGATGGGATTATGGATTACTCACCACCATGCAGAGCCGCTGGGCGCCGAGATGTTTCTGAGAGCCTATGAAGGAAGGAAAGCGAGCTATCAAGAGAACCCGGAGCTGTTCGAGACATTGTGGGAAGAAGCGATCGAGAAGCAGAAGGACCGCAGCATCGTTTGGGTGCTGTCGTTCCGCGGCCAGGGCGATAGCCCGTTCTGGGTGAACGATCCTTCGTTCGATACGCCGGAGAAGCGCGGCGAGATGATCAGCCGCGTCGTGCGCAAACAATACGATATGGTTCGCAGCAAGGTGGCTGATCCGAACTGCTGCGTCGCGTTGTACGGGGAGATCTCCGAATTGTACAAAGCTGGCCATATTTCTCTTCCGGAAGATATTATCAAGGTTTGGGCGGACAACGGATACGGCAAGATGGTGTCCCGCCGCCATGGCAACCAAAACCTGCGGGTGCCGGCTTTGCCCGAACCGCAAGACGAAGGCAGGCACGGAATCTATTATCACGTGACGTTTCACGATCTTCAGGCCTCCAATCATTTGTCGTTATTTCCGGCTTCAGCGGAGTTGATCAGAGATGAGGTAATGAAATCATTTCGGGCTCGCGCGAAGGATTACGTGCTCGTGAATAGCGGCAACATCCGGCCGCACGTCTATACGCTGGACTTGATACGGGAGCTGTGGACGCGGGGGGAGGCGGATACGGAAGAGCATCTTGGGTCGTTCGTCCGCCGGATGTTCCCTTCAGGTTCTCCGGAAATCGCCGAGATGTTTCGCGACTATGCACGTCGGACGATTCCGTATGGCCCGAACGAAGACGACCGGGCGGGGGACGAGTTCTATCACCATCCGGCCCGTCAAATCGTCGGACACTGGCTGCAGGGAAGATCGGAACATCCGGATCGCCGCTTGTTTTGGGTGACGGGAGGCGTCGATTTTCCGGAGCAAGTCGAGTGCTTACGCCGGATGTGCGCTGATGCCGTCCAGGGGTGGCGCGAGCTGAAGGAGCGGATCGAACGGCTGCTTCCGGACCTGGCGGAAGCGGATCGGCTTCGGCTGAAGGATCATTTGCTGATGCACGTAGAGCTGCATTTGTCCGGCTGCGAGGGGTTTGAGGCATTGGGCAAATCATACTCCGCTTACCGGGAAGACAACTATCCGCTGGCGTTTGTTTATGCTTCGCAGGCGATGTGGAGCTATGAGAAGGGCCGGATCGCGCTGCAAGAAGCCGAGCATGGGAAGTGGGCTCATTTCTTCCGTGCGGACTGGCTGACGAATATCGATAGCACGGTTAAAAATATGGACACGCTTCGCCGCTGGCTGCGAATGCACGGCGACAGCCCCGATTTCTTCGCGTGGTACAAGCAGTTTCTGATGCCGGAAACGGAGAAACATATTTATTTGGAGAACACGCACCGCAATCCTCTTTCGGACGATGAACTGGCCTATATGCTGGCGGACAAGTTCGGCGTCTGAGCGTCATTGCAAAATATAACGTCGAGAGGATTTCCGCGATAGGCTTGGAAATAAGGAAAATTCCCTCTTTGAGGAGTGTAAGAAGGGACCATGTCAAATTCGATATTAAACGCAACCTATCCGATCGATATTCTAAGGGGCGATTATCCCGATCCTTCCATAGTCCGGGTAGGTCAAGATTATTATATGACACACTCGTCTTTCATGTATGCTCCAGGGCTTCTCTTATGGTATTCCCGCAATCTGACAGACTGGGTCCCCCTTTGCCACGCTCTCCGGACTTATGTCGGAGACGTTTGGGCACCGGATATGGTCTATGTGAACGGACTCTTTTATATTTATTTTCCGGCTAACGGAACGAATTATGTAATCTATGCAGAGAAAGCGGAAGGTCCCTGGTCTGATCCAATTGATCTGAAAGTAGATGGGATAGACCCGGGGCACCTGCTAGCGCCGGATGGGCAACGGTACCTGTACGTAAACTACGGAAGGGCTGTTTCCTTAGCCCCGAACGGCCTTTCCGCTACCGGCGAATTACAAACGGTTTATGAAGGGTGGCCAATCCCTGAGGATTGGGTTGTGGAGGGGATGGCTCTCGAATCCCCAAAACTGCTTGTTCTAGGCGAGTATTATTATTTGATTTGCGCACAAGGCGGAACGGCTGGTCCTGCGACGACCCATATGGCGGTTTCAGCCAGGAGCAAAAATCCTTTAGGGCCTTGGGAGAACTCTCCCTATAATCCTCTTGTGCATACTTGGTCGAAGGAAGAACGCTGGTGGTCCAAGGGGCACGGTACGCTCATCGATACACCTGATGGAAAATGGTATTTCGTCTATCATGCCTATGAAAAGGATTATTACACGCTTGGAAGACAAACCTTGCTGGACCCTATCGAGTGGACAGAAGACGGCTGGCCGATCGTATCGCAGGTTCCGGACAGAGAGATGAAGCCGGTGCAAGGGAATTCTCCGGAGCTATCTGACGATTTCCAAGGTGATGCACTCGGTTGGCAGTGGCGATTTTACAAGGAACTGGATCCTGAACGTTATGAAGCAGGCGGGGGCGTCTTGAAGCTGAAGGCCAAAGGGGATTCACCAGCGGATTCAGGACCGCTCGTCGTCATTCCACCCGATCGGGCCTATGAAGCTGAAGTTGAGATTAAGGTCGGGCCTGAAGCTGAAGCTGGACTTGTGCTCTTTTATAACGACCGCTGTTATGCGGGGATCAGCTTTACGGAGCATGAGATTTATCGACTGCGGCGAGGTATCAAAGGCTATTCTGTACGAGGCCTGGGCTGCAGGCTTTATTTGAAGCTTAGGAACGACCATCATACAGTATCGATATTTTACAGTACCGATGGCATAGAATGGAATCGGCATCCTTCATCATTGGAAGTCTCGGGTTATCACCATAATACGTTTGGCGAGTTTATTGGCCTTCGTCTAGGCATTTATGCGGCAGGTAACGGGGCGGCTGAATTTTCGAGATTTCGATACCGCAGGATTGAAGAGTGATTAGTAGGCTAGTCGCAAAGCTGAGTATGATGCCCTAGTGACGGAATTTATGTATGATCTTTCTGGCGGCGCTGAGGATAATGTGGTGATGATGATTGGCACGGGTTTTGCCTCAGCGCCGCATCCCAAAGTAGAAATCCGCCTGCAGTTGAAAAAAATGCCCAAAAAATAGGTGATTCGAGGTTATCTCTGGATAAATTATTTCCGTCAATTTATGCTGCGATCAAACCATATACAGTAAAGGATGATCCCCTATCATGACAGATATAACGAAATCAATAGAGATGGCCCCGGATCGTTTTGAAGTATTTCATATACGGATTCAATCTCGTATACAGCGGAAACTTCTTGGCAGACGTGGAAGTCGATCAATATGATACGGCTCGCGTCACGATGGGGATTAATCCGTTTTACTTTTCCTGGCAGCTGGAGCCGGGCGAAGCTTTTCAAACGCCGGAAGCGGTAATGGTCTACTCCGGTGAGGGATTGGGCGGCATGTCCAGAATCTATCACAAACTTTATCGTACCCGCTTGTGCAGAGGGGAGATCGCATGCTGAGTCCATTCGAGGGCAACGATGCTGCATGGATGATCGTATCGGAAGACCGTTCGGAAGCGATTGTATCTTATTTCCACGTGCTGGCTCAGCCTAACTGCGGCTTCCGTTCGGTCCGATTGCTGGGATTGGAAGCGAATGCGGACTATGAACTGCTCGAAAGCGGCCAAGTATTTGGCGGAGACGAGTTAATGTCAGTCGGATTACGTGTACCGGTCTAATTAATCCGCAGGGATTTCAAGAGCAAAGTATGGCGCCTGCGGAAATTACCTCTAACAAAGTGAAGTGTCTAGCAACACATAGTTATATCGGAAATTGCTAATCCAATCAGGTCCAGCCCGGCGCTTTTTTTGGAAGCTTGGGTTTGGAGTTAAAGACGCAGCCTCTTTCATGCATCAAAGAGAGAAAGGAATGAAAAGATAGTGGTTGTTTTGGGAACACAAACGATTTACTTGGCTGGCGATTCGACAATGGCGGACTATCCGCCTGAATCGTACCCCATGCAAGGTTGGGGGAACAAGATCCATTTATTTATCCCGGATTCCGTTCGCGTGGTGAATAAGGCGGTGTGCGGGAGAAGCTCCAAGAGCTTCATTGAGGAAGGAAGGCTCGACGAAATTTTACAAATGATCAAGCCGGGCGATTACTTGTTCGTTCAATTCGGTCACAATGACAGCAAGGAAGATGCCGAAAGACATACAAGTCCGTGGAGCACATACCATCAATATTTGCGGCAATATATAGACGGAGCGAGAGCGAAGGGGGCTCATCCCGTACTCATTTCGCCTCTCTGCCGCAGACATTTTGACATTGACGGATTATTGATCAACACGCACGGCGATTATCCTCGGTCGATGGAAGCATTGGCCCTTCAGGAAAATGTGCCTTTCATCGATTTATGCGGCCGAAGTGCCGTCGCATTCAAGGAAATGGGAGACGCCAAATCGAGAGAGTGGCTGACGTGGTTGCGCCCGGGCGAATATCCGAAATACCCGGAGGGGATCGAAGACAATACACATTTTAATGAACAAGGTGCGGAGGCTATCGCGCAAATGGCGGCCGATGCCATCGGCAAGCTGAACTTGAAAATCGGTTGATTCCTTTGGCTTATTAGAACTGAAAGAATTCCTTTTCACGCGAAGAGGCCGTGTCTAGCAGGTCGATTATATCGATATTTATGGAACAGTCTACTAGTTTATATGCGTAAATGAAAGCGATTTCGCGGCAAACCGTACGCTTTCTCTTCCGGTTCTCGCCAAGCCCCCCTCATGTTGGGTGTTCAAATGGAGGAGGACGACAAGAAGCGGCAGAAGATCGAGCAAATTCTCGAGTGGGTGTCTACCGATCCAGAAGGCTGGCTGTTGACCACCCAGGGTGTAGAGGGCGTTAACTACGATATGGTAGACGGCAAGGCCGTCGCGCGGACCGGTACGGAAGCTCACACGAAGAAAACGGGCGCTCGCCTGGATAAACAAGGATCTTACCGCCAAATACAGCACCAAGCAAGACGCGTTGGAATTAGAGGAGAAAATCAACCGAGGTTACATCCCGCTGAGAGACGTTCTGCAAACGGCCGTTCTGAAAGCCAAAACGCAATATTGGCCGAATCTTCAGACGATGCAGGACACTTATCTGATCAAAGCGGTCATCGGCGAAGAGAATAAGGATTCCGATTTTGACATATTCAAGGCGCAATGGCTGAAATCAGGCGGTCAAGCCTTGACAGACGAAGTCAATTAGGTGTACGCAGAGCACATCAGCCAAAATTAGATTTTGAGGAAAGGACGAGACGATCTTGACATACGTATCAAATCGATTAATCACATATCCAGAGCCCGAGGGAGCGATTGGAAATTCCGATTATACGGTGCGCGTCCGGCAGGGACAAGGCGAATGGCGGCAGCTGTTCAGCTATAACGTGAAGGTGGATATGCATGATGTGCGGAACGCCTCCATGGTCTATTTCGATTGCGCCGGCGCGGTTGAAGTTGAAGTGATCAAGAATGAAGGAGAGATTCATGACGTAGCGATCCGCCCCGCATCTGCGGGGATGGACGGCGTCGTGGGCGGAAACCGCGTGACGTTCACAATGGACGGGCCCCGTAAATTGTCGTTCGAAGTGAACGGAGACCGATTCCAAAATTTGCATATTTTTGGCAATCCAGTGGAGGAAGACGCACCGAAACCTGGAGATCCGGGCATAATCGTCGTTGCGCCGGGCAAACATCAGACGGAAGATCTTCAGCGTTTGATCACGCCGGAAGTATCGGTCATTTATTTCGATGCTGGCATACATGTTCTGGAAAAGCCACAATTTCGCTTGCCTTCCGGTGTAACGGTCTATGTCGCCGGAGGATCGGTCGTCTATGGGGCATTCATCTGCGATCATGTACGGGATGTGACGATCCGGGGCCGCGGGATCGTCTATATGTCCGACTTTGAGAAGACAACGTATTATCGCGCCGTTGAGATCCTGTTCTCCGAGCATATTGCCGTCGAAGGAATCATTGTCATTGATCCGCCCCATTATACCGTTATGATCGGGAAATCCGAGCATATCACGATCCGCAACATCAAATCCTTCAGCACCCGAGGATGGTCGGACGGCATCGATATGATGGCAAGCAGCCATGTGGACGTTGACGATGTTTTCATGCGAACGTCCGACGATTGCATCGCGGTTTACGGCAGCCGCTGGAATTATCAGGGTGACACCCGGCATATCGCTGTCCGCAATTCTGTCTTATGGGCGGACGTGGCTCATCCGATGAATGTCGGCGGGCACGGCAATCACGATAAAGGGGACGTTGTCGAAAACATTCTTTTTGAAAATATCGATGTGCTCGAGCACCATGAGCCGCAGCCTTACTATTGGGGTTGTTTTTCGATTAACTGCGGGGACAACAATACGGTCAGGAATGTGACTTACCGGAATATCCGGGTAGAACAATTCGAGCTCGGACAGCTGATCGACATCCGCGTACTATTTAATCCCAAATATAATCCAAGCCCCGGTTTCCGGGTGGAAAATATTCATTTCGACAATATCGCGTTCAACGGAACTTGCGATAATCCGTCGCGTATCGCGGGTTTCGATGAATCCAGAATCGTTAAGGGGGTGATGTTCCGAAATTTGCGAATCAATGATAAGCACATTCTCAGTCCGGAGTCCGGAAATATTCGGATTGAAGATTATGCGTATGATGTCAAGTTCACCTAATGCAAGTCGGATGAAATCATTGGAATGGGGGAGTGCAACATGAAGGTTCGTAACAAAAGATCTAGTAAAGTATTGCAAAAGTTTCTGCCGCTACTCGTTATCGTCAGCATGATCGTCGCATTGTTGCCCGGATCGGCGGGAACTGTATCAGCCGAAACAGGCTCGGAATCGGTTATAACGGATTATTTGCCGACGATTTACGAGACCATTGATGCAAACGGTTTCAAGCATCCGGGTGTCGGACTAACCAAGGAATTACTCGAGAATTTGCAAACGCAGGTACGGGCACAGAAGGAGCCTTGGAAAACCTATTTCGACCAGTTGGTCGCGTCGGTTGACCCATGGGGAAAACCGCTTGCGACCCGAACGGTCTCGTCCAGATTTTCCGAAGGCTGTTTTTGCAGCCAGAACTATAACGAAAGATTCATATGGGATGGCTTAACAGCGTATACGCAGGCTCTTATGTATGTGATAACGGGCGATGAGGTTTATCGGGCCAATACGATGTATATTATCCGGAAATGGGAGCAGAAGAACCCTGTGGATTACGCGTATTTTGTCGATTCGCACATTCACACGGGAGTTCCTCTCTACCGTATGGTTACCGCCGCGGAGATCATGAGGTATACCAGTACTCAGACGCCGGAACTGGAATGGACAGATCAGGATACGGCCAATCTCACGAATAATGTGATCGTTCCGGTCACCGATACCTTCAATCATACGAATCACCGCTTCATGAACCAGCATCTTTATCCGCTGATCGGAGCCATTTCCGGATATATCTTCACCGGCAATGTCGAGCGGTATCACGAGGCAGTCGAGTGGTTCACGGTGAACAAGACGGCTGTGGATCAGCACGTGAACGGTTCCATCAAGAGACTGTTCCGGTTGGTCGATACGAATGCGGCGACAGGCGAGAAGGTGGATAACCCGCAGGTACAGATTACGGAGATGGGCAGGGATCAGGCTCACAGCACCGGCGACGTCATCAATGTCGCCATTGTGTCGCGTCTGTTGCAGGCCCAGGGAACCAAGGTGGATCCGGTAGACGGCACGGTTTCCACTGCGGAGAACGCAGTTACCACATACGATTTTCTCGACAAGCGCATTCTGGCGGGTACCGATCATTTTGCCCGGTATATGAACGGCTATGATACGCCTTGGATCCCGACAGAGGCGCGTATGCGTGAGGATGGCAGTCCGGTCATTTACCAGGTATTGAATACCGCATATCAGGGAAGAATCGGCGGTAATGCCTATGATCTGTACTATTACTATAAATATGAGCAAGGCTTGGATATAGAGCAGGTTGCTCCGTACTTCGCCGAGATGTTCAAAAAGAGGACGGATTACCATTGGGCATCACGGGATTCCGGAGGGGAATATTGGTTGTACATCCCCAAGGAAGCCGAGGCCGAGGGAGCGACAAATCTCCCGAAGGTTGACCCGAACCCGAATTGGAAGGAGATCGAGGTTCGGTTCACCAACTTGGACGGCAACTCGACCGCCATGCAAGAGGGCGATGTTTCCTTCGTCCGCATCAAGGCCGCGGAATCCGGCAGCAAAATCGCTTTGGTTCAATCCAACAGCGGTACGAGAGTGCTCGGATACAAGATTCGGACGAACGGTGCGGCGAAGCTTGAAGCCTTCGGCGAAACGATCACGTTGCCGGATACCCAGGGGCAATGGAGATATGTATATTATAATCTCCCGAAAGACAGTGAGCTCCGGACCATGAATTATTTCACGATTATAGGCAACGGAACGACGGTCGATATCGACCATATCAATGTCAACGCGGCCAATGAACTGACGCCACCGGTGTTTAATGAAGGAAATACCGCTTTGAACCTGTTTGCCTATGTTGGGTCCGAGGCGACACTCCATTATGATTTCTCGGCAACGGACGCAGGCCTGTCCGATGTTGTGACCTATCGGATTGCGGGTGCGCCCGAAGGCGCTGTGTTCGATACAAGCACCGGCGCATTTGCCTGGAAACCGACGCAAGCCGGAACGTATGCCTTCGGCGTGGAAGCTTCCGACGGCACGACGGTATCCACGAGAGATGTCACGGTGACCGTCGCCAATGATCGGCAGTCGGCGGTGGATGCCGTCAATGCGCCCTATGACACCAATACGGATTATATCTGGGCAACGCACGATACGTATAAACTAACAAACGACGACACCATGAGCGTCATTGACACCGCAACGGATGCCGAGTTCTATCAGAAGCTGGCGGCTCTGTATGACGCCGTGCAAGGACTTCAGTTAACCACGCCGTTGCACACCGACGGCAGCATTAATTATTTGAATATGTTCTTATCTTCCGGCTTTAACCCGAAGAGATTTCTGGACAGTGAAACGAGTACGTCCGGTAATACAGCGATTAATCTGGGCGTTCATATGGACATGGGACCCAATTTCCGGGTTTCGGCCAGCAAGTTCCAGATTCAGGCACGGGCCGGTTTTCCTGAACGCGGCGGCGGTATAGCCATGTACGGGTCCAATGACAAAGAAATCTGGACCCGGTTGACGCCGGAGGTGACCCCCGTGTCAGCAGACCTGCACACGTTGACGGTGTCGCCGGAACTCCAGAATGAGCAATTCCGTTTTCTGAAAATCCAAATGATTAATAAGCCGTACGACGCTCCTTGGCCTGAATTGTCCGAGTTCCGGATCTTCGGGAAGCGTCACGAGGTCATCAACAAGATCTCATCGGTCTCCATCGGTTCGGATCAGGCCTTCGGAGGGCGGATTGTCCTGGGAGACACAGCGAAATTATCCTTCCAATCGACGGAAGCCATTCAGAATGTGAAGGTTACGCTTCAGGGTGTACCCGCGACCGTTCATTCGGAGGATGGCCTGAATTGGACGGCCGAAGCGGTCATGGTACCGGGTACGGCGCCCGGCACGGTGTTATTTAAACTCAATTATCAGACGATGGAAGGTATTGATGCCCCGGAAACGTTGTTCGTAACCGACGGGTCTCGCTTGATACTGGTGGATGAATCGGACGTGATCAGCGATGTGACGTCAATTACTGAAGTGACCGATTCCTACGGCAGATCGCCGGCAGACGCGATCGCAGTGGCGAACAGATTGTTCGATAACAATCCGGGTACGGTGACCGATTACCGCTTGAACGGAAGCGGCGCCGGAGCATGGGTTCAATTTGACTTCGGTCAAGGCGGTTATGCTCAATTGTCTTATGTGGAGCTGCTGGCAAGGCAAGACGGGTACTACACCAGAATTGGCGGAACGGTCATTCAGGGCTCCAACGACAATGCGACATGGAAGACCCTCTCCACAGGAGCGGTCTCCACGCGGGATTGGCAGTTCTTGTCGATTAGCGACAATACCCCTTACCGGTATATCCGCATTACCAATGGGAATAACTGGTTCGGAAATATGTCCGAAGTGAGATTCCATGGCGATCTGGTTTATAATGCAGAGTACTTTGATTCCAACGTGCTGGCGCCGGACGGCTATACCAAAGGCAGCTACTACCTGTATATGAAGGAAGTGGCGCGGATCAAAGCGGCCATGAGCGAACCGGGTGCAGATACGAGCGGGCTTGCGGCCGAGTTCGATCAGGCCAAGAATTTGCTTGTTCCTTATACAATATCGCTTTATTCGTTTGAAGGGGATGCGAACAATACGTTCGGGTCAAACGGCGGCACCGTCATCGGATCGCCTGCCTATTCGGCCGGAAAGATCGGGCAAGCCATCGAACTGAACGGCACGAACAGCTATGTCACGCTTCCTCAGGCTCATCCTTTGTCCGCTGCGGAAGCCATCACGATTACTGCCTGGGTGAACTGGGGTGGTGGAAATATGTGGCAGAGAATCTTCGACTTTGGAAACAGCACGAGTCAATACTTGTTACTGACACCAAGCTCGAGGGATGATAAGAAGTTGCGTTTCAAGATCAAAAACGGAAGCAGTGAGTTGGAATTGGAGACGCAGCAGCTTCCGGTAGGCGACTGGGCGCATGTGGCGGTAACGCTGGGAAGCGGTACGGCGAAGCTGTACGTGAACGGCGAACTAAAGGCTGAAAGTAATAACCTGACGATCAAACCAAGCGACTTCAAGCCAAGAAACAACTATATCGGCAAGAGCAACAATTCAGCAGATCCGTTGTTTAACGGCAAAATTGACGAGTTCCGCATTGAGAACTCTGTCTTGAGCGCTGACGAGATCAAAGTGATCTATAATAAAACATCAACATGGTTTGATAATAGCTTGCTCACGCTGCTTCTGGAAGAAGCCGCGGCAATCGACACCGAGCTGTACCAAGAGGAAAGCGTACAAGTGCTTCAGGCGGACGTATCCCATGCAGAATCGGTTTATGCCCTTGCAGACACAACGCAGGAAGAGATCGATGCGGCATCCGAAGGGCTGATTGCGGCACTTGAAGGGCTGCAGTGGAAGGACATAACCGCATCCCTGGATCCTGTGGAACCAAGCGGTAAGAACGGCTGGTATACTTCCCCGGTCACAGTAACACTGTCACCTGAGCCAATCGCGGAATACAGTCAGGACGGCGGAATTACGTGGACGGCCTACAGTGCGCCTGTAGTCTTGAGCGAAGAGGGAACACATCAGCTGCTGTACCGCCGTTCCGTCGACACTGGAGAGACGGAGTCACTAGAGCTCCACATCGACCTTACAGCACCTGTGGTGCAAATAACGGGCGAGACATCGTACACAGTCGATCAGACGGTGATGATTACGTGCAGCGCGTCGGATGTGACTTCAAGCGTATATGGTAAGCCGTGCGATCAGCCTCTGCTTCAGGTGAAGGCGTATATGCTGGAATCCGGAGAGAATACGGCAGAGGTCACTGCAGAGGACATGGCGGGTCATCAAACGACGGCCACCCATACGTTTAGGGTGACGGTAACGTTCGACAGCTTGAAAACCGTGACAAATTCTTTCCTGCAGGAGACGGGCTACAAAGCGTGGGAAACAGTTGCGATTTCGTATAATCAAAAACTGGATCAGGCGAAAGCTGCGGCCGGCAATGGAAAAATAGATGCAGCTAAGAGTATGATAGCCGACTATATCGCGCAGGTCACAGATCAAACAGGGAAATACTTCACGCAGGAACAAGCGGATATCCTGATCCGCTGGGCTCAAATCGTAATATAACCAAAAAATATAACAACTTGAATGAAAGCCGGCGAAGATCTTGTCGGCTTTCATTCAACTAAACGTTGGAAGCGTTTACAAAATTACCGGCATTTGCGGACACCAAAGGAGGTGATGCAAGCGAAAATAATCAGACGTTTTGGCAGCTAAGGTAAACGCCGTTATAGCTGCAGCGTAAAAAGCAATGAATGTTCAATAATAAGGAGGAAGCCGAATTGGAACTCTTTAAGAAAATAGAACGCGGTCAAAGAATTCTTTTCAGTATTCTAAGTATTATGTTGGCAATCACAACCTTTTACGGTTTAGGAAGCATGGAAACAGCGAATGCGGCGATCTCGCCGCTGATTACTTCTTATAAGCCGCAGGTAGTCAGTACGTCTGCAAATTTGTCCTATACCGATTCCTCCGGGAACACGGTAACGGGAACCATTAACCATCCCGGCATTGCAATGAGTCAGACGGATTTGGACAACATGCGCGATCACGTAAGAGCGGGGGATGAGCCTTGGAATACGGCGTTTAATGGCTTTGCCGCCGACTCCCAATCCAGTAAAACGCCAAGAGTCTTATATGAAAATACTTATATCTTCAAGCACATACAAGGGCCTTGGGGGTTTAACGATATTTATACCGACCCAGAAAATCCTAAATATTACGATAATCCCAGCGAATATGTAGGAACGCGTGCCAATACCGATTCTGAAACCGCTTTCATGCAGGCAGTTATGTGGTATATTACCGGCGATGAAACGTATCGCAAAAATGCCATGAAAATCATCAGGAGTTATTCTGCCGCAGAGGATGTCGTTACCCATACGAACTTCCGTCTTGCTATAATGAGTTATTCTCTCTCGGCAGCGGCGGAAATCCTGCGCTATTCCGATACGCCTACGGCGAGTGAGAAATGGACGGATGCAGATACAGCGAATCTTACCCATCTCATGGACATCGTTACCGTTACTTATGACACTCATGGAATGTTTATGAATCAGCATCAGTTCGGGGTTATGGGAACGATGGGAAGAGCTATCTTCACCAATAATCTGCAGCTTTACGATGAGGCTGTAGAAGCCACGACTGTAAATGCTGCAGGCGATCAAGGGGGAAGAAACGGTTCCATTATGCATCAGATGCGGTTGATGACGAAAAATGAGCGAACGGGAGAAGAATTGGATCCGGCGGACCACCATGTGCAGGCCATCGAAATGGGGCGCGATGTGGGGCATTCCTACGCCGATGTTGCCGGACTGTCTACATTGGCGCAGACCATCTATGCCCAAAGCACGACGGTTGACCCGGACACCGGAGCGAGGTCTACGGCTCTCAATGCGAAGAATGTGTTCAACTTCCTGGAAGACCGGCTGCTGGAAGGAACCACTTATCTGCTCAAGTATCATCTGGGTTACGATGTGTTATGGACGCCTGCATGGGCAAACGAAAACAGTAGTATTCAATATTTTGATAAGATCAACCCATGGCCGGGCAGGGGCAGAATCGATCCTTACTTAAGTGTGTTGTACAACTATTATAAATATATCGAAGGGCGGGATATGACCCAGGAAAAGTACAAATACCTGGCCTATGCCTACGAAACGAGAATGCCTGAGGTTGCGTTGAAGGATTATCCGCTTTTCATGTTGCTGTACACGCCCGATGCGGCCAAGACAGTCGGCTTGAGCAACCGGATTATCTTGGGCGACATAACGGGCTTGTCCGCGACAATGGCCGGTTCGGATACGATCAACTTAAGCTGGACGGCTGTATCGGGAGCGCTTGGCTATAATATCTACCGATCCACAGAAGAAAACGGAACGTACACCAAGCTGAACAGTGCGCCAATTACAGGCACCTCTTACAGCGGCACGGGGTTAACGCCAAATACGATCTACTATTATAAGGTCGGCGTATCGGGAGGATCGACGTCGGGCATTGTATCGGCAACAACCGGAGGAACCGGCGTTCCGGCTTTCGATGTAAACCATTATGAGCTTTATGTCAATCATACGCATCAATCTGTACTAAGGGTCATTAAAGCAGATCGAAGCAGCCAAGATTTTACAAGCCAAGCGAGCTTTACTTCATCCGACCCGGCCGTGGCTACAGTCGATTCGGCAGGTTTGGTGACCGGGGCAGGTGTAGGTACAGCTACGATTACCGCCACATATAACGGACAAACTTACAATGCAACAGTAAAAGTAATCATCGATACCCAATTAATTGCCAGGTATAAAATGGACGAAACAAGCGGAGCTACAGCCGCAGACTCATCGGGAAATGGCAATAATGGGACGATAAATGGCGGTGCAGCCTGGACGGCAGGTCAAAGCGGCAACGCAGTGGATCTTGACGGAACAGACGACTATATGGCTCTGCCTGCCGGTGTTGTCTCCGGCGCTGACACGGTTACGGTCGCGGCTTGGGTTAATCTGGATACCGTGAGTAACTGGATGCGGATTTTTGATTTCGGTTCCGGAACTTCTACCTATATGTTCCTCACACCACAAAATGGATCAACTGGTAAAATCCGCTTTGGGATCAGGAACAATGGTTCGACTACACAAAACATTGATGGGACGTCGGCACTGACAACCGGAGGCTGGCATCATGTGGCTGTCACGTTAAATGGTTCAACCGGCACTCTCTACGTTGACGGCGGTGCAGTGGGAAGCAATACCTCGATGACCATTAAACCGTCCGATATGGGCGCCACTACTCAGAATTGGATCGGCCGGTCCCAACACTCCGAACCGTATCTCGATGGACGAGTGGATGATTTCAGAATCTACAACCGCGCGATAAGTTCATCCGAAGTTGCTAGTGTGATGAACGGAGAATCATTGGTAACCGTGACGACAGCGCCATCTGGAGTAACGGCAGCAACAGCGGACCATAGTTCTATTAACTTAAGCTGGTCGGCTGTAACGGGAACTGCGGGCTATCATGTATACATCGCTGATTCTTTGGCAGCCAACGCCATTTATACAAAGGCAAATAGTGAACTTATCACAGGAACGACATTTGCCAGCCTGGGATTAAAGGCGAATACAACCTACTATTACAAAGTAACGGCAGTAAATGCGAGAGGAGAATCGAGTATGTCGGCAATTGCTTCGGCAACAACCGACAGTATGCTTAACGCTAACCTAATATCCTGGTTTAAATTCGACCAAACAAGCGGGACTACAGCCGCAGACGCATCAGGATATGGGAATAACGGGACTATTAATGGCGGAGCAGCCGGGACAGCAGGTATATACGGCGGCGCGGTGGAGCTTGACGGGACGAACGACTATATTACCCTTCCTGCCGATTACGTGTCTTCCTCGGCTGCTTTGTCCACTCTCGATTCCATAACAGTGGCAACTTGGGTGAACTGGAACGGGGGGAATGCATGGCAGCGCATTTTCGACTTCGGGAATAGTACGAGCCAATACTTGCTCTTGACGCCGAGATCGAGTGATAATATGCTGCGTTTCAAGATCAAAAACGGCAGCAGCGAGCAAGTTGTGGAAACGTCGCAGCTTCCCGCAGGTCAATGGGCGCATGTGGCGGTAACGCTGGGAAGCGGCATGGCGAAGCTGTACGTGAACGGCGAACTAAAGGCTGAGAATAACAGCATGACGATCAAACCGAACGACTTTAAGCCGAAAAACAACTATATCGGCAAGAGCAACAATGCAGCAGATCCGTTGTTTAGCGGCAAGATTGACGATTTCCGCATTTATAATAACGTATTGAACGCGGAAGAAATTCAGGCGGCCATGAACAATTGGATAACGGAAAGAATAGAAGCGGAAAATATGAGTCTCACTAATTACACGGTGGAAACCAATTCTATTGCATCGGGCGGCAAGCATGTCAAAGTGAACACGAACACAACTGGAACTGCCCAATTTACGTTTACTGAACCTTCAGGTGTCTATGATCTAAGTACAGCTTATTACGATGAGAATGACGGAGCTTCGAGCTATAGTCTATCCGTGAACGGAGTGGTGAAGGACAGTTGGATTGCAAATCAGGATTTAGGAAGTGCAGGGTTCGAAAGCTCTAACCTCGCCCTGCGAACCACGGAGCAGGTTGTGCTCAATTCTGGAGATATCATTACATTAACCGGATCGTTTCAGAATTGGGAAGCTGCGAGAATCGATTATTTGGAGTATAAACTTGCGAGCAGTTTTACCGAATCATTTAACGTACAGTCTACAGGCAGTGCTCCGTCCGGATGGACTTTATTGAATGATAACGGAACGGTTACCGTAAAGGAAGTCCCATCGGCATCGGATAAAAGCGCCCATATTAATCGTACGAGTCAGGCTGCAACTCGCACTTCAATGGCAAGAAGCTTTTCCCAGTTGAGCGGAGCAGTTACTGTCGAGGCCAAAGTAAGAAGCGATGCCTCGACCCCTTGGTTCTGCTTGCCTTATATCTATGATAATGCCGGTACTATGGCAGCAACCGTCGCCTTCGAAAAAGGTTCTATCAAGAGCAACGTTGGAGGGACCTGGGCTACTGTTCAAAGCTTTACTTCCGGGACTTGGTACAATCTCAAGCTTGTCATCGATACGAACACGGATACGTACGATATGTACGTAAACGGTACACTCAAATTGTCCAATGCTCAGCTTCGCAACCCGGTAATGAATATTGCCAAAGTAGAATTCTATGCAGCAGACTCCAATACCGGCAGTATCTACGTCGATGATGTTAAGGTAAATTAACTTGATCCTTGCAAAAATCTTGTCATTGAAAAAAACGGTTGGTCTACTATGAAATTATTTTTGAACGGGTTATTCAAAATGAGTAACTTGTTACCTATGAGGATGCCGCCGAAGGGAAGGTGACTTTATATTATTCAGCTCCCACAGCACAAGGTTATTTCACAATCAGATTGGATGAATTAGTTTACCGTTTGAGAGTAGAGGGATGTGGCAAGCTAAAGCGGCATAGCGTCCATGTAGGCCCTGGTCAAACGCTTCACGGATGAATGGATCAATGGGAATTATATCTGGATCGATAACATGGGTATCGCAAAGAAACAATCAAAACTAATTAGTAAAAAGGTATTCATTCCAAGCCGGCACAGGCAGCAAGACGTCAGTGCCGGCTTGGGTTTTTGAGGAGGTAATTCCCATGTAAAAGTATAATCGTGAGAAAAGTTAAAGAGTTACCAAGATTTGAGAGTGCGTGAGAAGGTAAACATCGTATTTAATTGAAGGGAGGAACTTGTAGTCAATTGCTTCATGTGATGAGGTTAAACTGGTAGCCTGCACGGTAACGGGAGCTATTCACCACCCTGGCACTGCAATGAGTCAGACGGATTTGGACAACATGCGCAAGAAGTTCGTATGCCTTTGATTACGTTATGGTGAGAATGGCAAAAGGGACAGCATTGTATGTCGTCCAATGGCACAGCTTTGTCGGTGACCTATAACCCCGGTTCTATAACATCGGCTAAAATCCGGGGATTAAACACTATTATTACCCCTGCGAATCAGCGGTAATACGATGACGTTTTCTATATCTGGCCCCATGAAGCTTTCCGTCGAGGTAAACGGAAATGTAAATCGCAATTTAATGATCTTTGCCAATCCATTGGAAGTCAATCCTCCGAGTCCTACCGACCCTGATGTCATCTATCTTGGACCGGGACTTTACCAACAGGACTATACCGTGCCAAGCGGCAAGACGCTTTACATCGCTGGTGGAGCGGTCGTCCAGGGCGGGATTGTTATGGATACTGCCACCGATGCCAAAGTTATAGGCCGTGGTGTACTTGATCGTCCTGATAAAATAGGAATATCCGCTCACTATACGAACCAAATCACGATTGATGGGATCATCGTTAATAATTACGGTAATCTGGATAATGGCGGTTACGGTATTAATCTCGGAAATGCCACCAATGTTGTAATCAATAACTTTAAAGCCTTTAGCAATAATAAGTATGGGGATGGGATAGATGTATTTGGCGGTAAAAATATTACCATCAATGACGTGTATTTCCGTACTCATGATGATTCGATCGCGATATACGGTGCGCGCGCAAATGCCGGCAAAGTCTGGTATGGAGATACCCAGAATGTCACGGTAACGAACTCTATTCTTCAGCCCGATCTTGCTCGTCCAATCAATATTGGTACGCATGGTTTTCCATGGGCGCCCGGCGGCGGTCATACCATAGAAAATCTTAATTTCTCTAATCTGGACATCTGGTTACACAATGATGCACACCGGATCCAATTCATTTCCGCTGATGGCAATCTGGTCCAGAATGTTAAATTCGAAGACATTCGGGTCGATGATCACGTAGGAAACAGCATGTTATTTATGTACGTTAAGAGTTGGGATTATGGCTTAGGGCGTGGAATTAACAATGTTCATTTCAAGAATTTCTCCTATACTGGGAGTGGTAATGCTTTGTTGGAAGGCTATGATTCCAACCGCAGAATTCAAAATATAACATTTGAAAATGTAACACTTAACGGGTCTGCCATTACGAATGCAGATGTTACTACTAACAGTTATGTCAATAACCTTAACTTCATTGCTTCCGGAGATCCTGTACCCGAAGTGGTGCCGCAATTTCCTTCACCTGCTCCAGTCAATCTGGCGTTGAACAGGACCGCCAGTGCGTCTAGCTCGCAATCAAATAATCCGGTTTCGAGCGGTAACGACGGTAGCATATCGACCCGTTGGTGTGCAGTTGATAGAAATGCCGGTCATTGGTGGACGGTGGACCTGGGCTCAAGCAAGAACATAACCGGTGGAAACCAGGTGATGTGGGAACAGAGCGGCAAAGCCTATAAATACAAGATTGAAACATCAAATGACAACGTGAATTGGACCTTAAAGGTTGACAAGACCAATAACACCAGCACGAACCAAATCCAGAACGATGTCTTTTATGATACTGCCCGGTATGTCAGAATTACCGTGACCGGACTGCCAAGCGGCGCTTGGGCCAGCTTCTACGATTTTAAGGTGCTTGGAGAAACAGCGAATCTGGCTGAGAACAAGGCCGTTAGTTCGGATAGTACACTTACAGGAATTCCAGTTTCTAGAGCAGTCGACGGTAACTCTATAACCCGTTGGATTGCTGCTGATGAAGCTGCTGGTCATTGGGTGAAAGTGGACCTTGGCAAAATCAAGAATATTAATTATGGAACCCAGGTGAGCTTTGATAAGAGCGGTGTCGCTTACCAGTATAAGATTGAAAACATCAAAGGACAATACCAATTGGACCTTAAAAGTTGACAAGACCAATAATACAAGTACGGAACAGGTTCAAACCGATTACATTACGGATAATGCCCGCTATGTCAGGATAACCGTCACCGGGTTGCCAAGTGGAGACAAGGCCAGTTTCTACGATCTCAAAGTCTTTGGAGACCCGGACAATTTGGCGTTAGGTAAGACGGTGAGTTCGGACAGTGCGTTGCCGAGCAATCCGGCTTCCTATGGGAACGATGGTCTCACAACGACCCGTTGGGATGCGGCTGACGGAGAGCCCGGTCATTGGTGGGTAGTGGATCTTGGCAGAGTCATGAACATCACCGATACCCAGGTGATGTGGGAGAAGAGTGGAACAGCTTATAATTATAGGATTGAAACCTCACAAGATAATACGAACTGGAGCCAAAAAATATCCAAACATAATAATTCGAACACGAGCCAGGTTCAGGCTGATTACTTTAAAAGTACCGCCCGTTATGTCAAGATTACCGTCCTCGGCACATATAGTGCCGGAAGTGAATTCGGCTTGCCAAGCGATGCGACGGCCAGTTTCTACGAATTCAAGGTTTTCGGTACGGCTGATGGACCAACGTTCCATTCGGACGCTAACTACGGCGGGAATGCCGTAACGCTGGACGTGGGTAACTACACGCTTTCTCAAATGCAGGCGGCAGGAATCGCCGATAACAGCATCTCATCAATCCACGTTCCTGCTGATTATAAGGTCGTCGCATACAGTGATGACGGATTCAGCGGCACATCCTGGACGTATACATCGGACACTCCAAGTATGAGTGGCAACGACAATACGATTTCGTCTATCCAGGTGATGCCCGTCGGCATTGTAAGCGGAGCAACTTACAAAATCAAAAATAAGGATTCCGGGAAGTACCTCGATAGCGATGCGAATGGCGGGGTCATCCTTGCTGCAGGTACGAATTATGACGATCAGAAGTGGATCGTTACCAAACATTCATCCGGCTATTGGACCATCAAGAATGTAGTAACAGGACGCGATTATCTGAATACCGAACCCGACAACATCGTGATCTGGAGCACGGGTGGTGGCATATATGACGATGCGTTATGGAGCATTGAACCGATCTCAGGCGAATTTTATAGTTTCCGTGTAAATAATAAAGTGACCGACAGAGAATATTTGTACGCAACTACGGTGAATGAAGCAAAATGGAACACAGGATCTACGGATTCTAGCACGGTCTGGGTATTTGAGAAACAATAAGTATGCGGAATGAAACCAGCAAGGACCGGAATCTCCAGAGGGGCATTCCGGTCCTTGTTGGCGAATATCCCGAAATGGTGAAAGGTGATAGAGACGAGTATGAACTCTTTAATACAACCCGATGGCCCAAATATAGAGTATTACAGCTGTTGGGGCGGGCATACGTAAGGTCAGGTTTACGATACCGGCGACAGATTGTTCACCAGGAAGAAGAAAATAGTCATGGGCTGGCAGATGGTCTCCAGTAGGAGCAGCGCCGTAGCGCCGTAGTATTCAAGGAAATGGGAGACGCCAAATCGAGAGAGTGGCTGACCTGGCTGCGCCCGGGCGAGCATCCGAATTACCCGGAAGGATAGAAGACAATACGCATTTGAATGAGCAAGGTGCGGAGGCTGTCGCACGAATGGTGGCCGATGCCATCATCAAGCTGAACCTGAATCTTGGTTGAGGAGTCAACTTGGCGAATTTATTGGCCTTATTTTTCTCGAGTTCCGTCAATTTCTCCATCGCTTCGAACAAACGTCTCATATATGTCGATGGATTTAAGCCAGGAGATAGTTATGAAAGTGATTCGTGGTATTAAGGAATTGTAGATTGTCTTTCTATTAATCCATGCTCGTCGTATAGACAATTTAAACAGAGTCGCTGAAGCTAGTTTGATTAATACAATTGATCTGAGCCATGAAATCCATATCTGATAATAATGGTGCTTGCCATTGGCTTTCTGATAAGTCAAAGGTAAGCACTTTTTTTGATGTTTCCCGCCCCGATGCAGCTATTTTGACAATTCATGCATAAATATACATTCTGCACTTTGCGGATATTCTCATCAATTATGAAAATCAGTCCTTTCTCGAGTTAATTTAGCAGAAGTCTTTCACACTAATTATGAAAACTATACACTTGATAAATCAATGTTTTTCGCCGCCGTTTTCTCAGTAATTCTGACACCACACAGTAATACTGAAAGTGTTGTTGGTGAAGGAGGGGCCCAACTCATGCAAACGGGCTCCGGTGTATTCCATGCAGAAGCAATAAAAGAACCGACGGAAGTTTTTCAAATCTGGTTCGAAAACAAAACCAGATTGATTTACGGCTTTTTCGTGTCTGGTAAAAGGCCAGTAAAACGATTATTGATCAAGTGTCAAAAGATATAGAGAGACACGGGATAAGTACTGAAAATTTTATGATTCTCGAACTTCTTTTTAATAAAGGCCCCTACCCAATCCAAAAAATCAGTGATGTTGCAGAGGTTCCATGCCTTTTTAAGCCTGAACAAGTACTCTATGTAGGATTGAATGATATGATGGAGCCCCTTAACTCAAATCCGATGAAAAATATGAAGCTGGATATTGTAGGCCCGGATGAAATAAAACAAGACAGTTCTAAGGTGCTCCAATGGTTAGCGGCGAGAAAACCATCCAAAATTATTATTCATTTTGATCTGGATGTACTGGATATGAAGGAATTCCGTTCCCTCCTGGTTGCTTATCCTGGAACATAAGGGGAGTATACCAAAATCACTCCTCAAGGATTAAGCATGGAAACTATTATTCGTGTTTTACAAGATGTAGCCAAATCATATGATATAGTCGGGCTGGGCATCACTGAGCATTTTCCTTGGGACTCCTATTTTACATGCTATCTCGTTTACCGCTGCTTGGTGATATAAATAATAAAGAGCTCCCAATCTTTAATACTCTTTAATCAAAATGGAGACTGAGACCTGCGTTCATCGTTGCCCTTTTAGGCCCATTTCTGACTTTTCTCGCTTCCGGCATTAATCGTAAAGTCATTTTATTAACCGCTATTCTTATGTTTGCAATCTCTAATATGTCTATGCCTATAAAAATGCTTACCATTGGGAATGGTAAGCATTTTTCTATGTACGTGGGCAAATTAATACGCAATGACTATGACACCACACACTCGCATGAACTCTATACTCGAACTCAAAGGACGCCGTCAGGCGTTTTTCTTATTTGGAAGAAACATAAGCTACCCTCACGAATGCTTTATCTAAAATATGTAAAATCATGTATATTATGTAACTTATCAATGGTTTCGATTTGTCCATGGGAAATTTATTTCGAATTTCTGTCAGTTGTCGGGCTACTTTGTTTGTGTCCTGACATTAAAGTGTATGTTCCGCGTCAAGCCCCAAGCGACCAGAAAAAAACGATCCTGTTCCATTGGGTCTTTTTTCCTGTATCTCAAGACCGGTACGGAGAGTGCGTGGTGCAGATTTCTCATTCGTAATTCTTCCGGTATTACACGTTAAAAAATATAAAAATAACACTAATAATAACCGTTCGAGATGACGATAGATGACTAAGAGGAGGATAGATGGTATGAAGAAAAGCTTTAGGTTTAATCGAAACGGTGTTTTGACTTTCTTGTTGATATTTGTCGTTACATCGGTTTTTGTCCCGATCGGTAATGTTGAAGGGGAAGGCACTCTGCTAAAAAAAGGGAATTATATCTATAGTCCTGCTCCTAACGGTGGGAACTCCCCCGACTGGAAGGCGACCGGGGTTGTATCCGTGACAAATGGCGTGTTGTTCGACGGAGCCCCGGCTTACGCTGGCTGGAAGGGGAGCGCGACATCTCCCGCGACTGTTAATGTGGTTATTGATCTGTTGAAGGACTACCCATTGGACCAGATCCGCGTGGTGCTGAATTCACCCAACAAATATTGGGGATTTAAAGACATTACCATAATGTATCGTCCCGAGTCGGCAAAGGGTTATTACATTACCGACAGACACGTAAGAACGGGAGCCGATTTGAACTACTCGGTAACCGTCCCGATGTCAAACAAGTCGGCCAGGATAATTATACTAAACATAAGACGTACTCAGCCTTATCAACATATTCCCCTGACGGAAGTTGAAATTTATAGAGGTACGGGCGTGGAAGGGCAGAATCCAGGACCCGCTCTTACCGCTGAATTGAAAGCCGAACTGAAGAAGGAAGCCCTGCTGGCGGACAAATTCGGTCAATGGATGAGTGAAACCTGGCCGGGAAAAGTTACATCTGACTGGCAGTTGCAGCAGGAATATGCGGATGAGGCCAAAGCATTGGTGAATGTTTCGCTGGATTCAACAAAATATGATCAATATGGAGGCATTAAAAGCGGAGGAAAGCAAACAAGTACCGGGTACTTCAGGCTTCAAAACATTAACGGCAAATGGTGGTTTATAACGCCAGCTGGATATCCCTTTATTATGAAAGGGATCGATGCCGCAAGTTTGTGGGAGTACGGATATAAGACGCCGATCCTGAAAGCGGACGGCACCCCGAAGCAGATTTTTGAGGAATTGCCCGATCGGACTGCTTACGCTCCCGCTTACACCAAAGATGCGAACGGTGAATATGTCAACTTCGTCATCGCTAATGTCATGAAAAAATATGGAACCGGCTATGAGTCGAAATGGGAGGATATCACCAAGAATCGTTTGATCGATTGGGGCTTTAATACCTTCAGCAAGTGGACAAAACCGAGAAACATAGCGTTTCCGTACATTCAAGTCCTGCAAGACCCTTGGAATTTGAGGAGGATACAATGGACGTACGACGTTTATGACCCGCAGAGCGCGCCCACCATCGAGAAAGCGCTGAAGAAACAGCTTCAAAATGCGAGATACAGCAAGTGGTTGATCGGCTATACCTACGATAATGAAGCGGGTTGGAATGCCGATATCGTAACAAAGGTGCTGACGTATTCTTCGGCCTCTCCGGCAAAAAGCGCATTCGTGGATTTTCTTGCGCCAAGATATAATGGCAACCTCGCCGCGGTCAATCGGTTTCTGGGAACGAATGCTGCATCGTTTGACGCTTTGAAAGATACCCCGATCGATATCACCAAAGTTCCTACGGTCGATGTATCGGAGTATATCAGGCTGGCGTCCAGAACTTATTATTCCATGATCAGGGACATTATCAAAAAATACGATCCGAACCATCTGTTCCTGGGCACGTCTATCGTTCCTACTTGGCGAACCAGCTTGGATTGGGATCAGGCGGCTATGGAGTTTGTAGATGCCTTTTCCGTGGATAGTTATACAAGGGATGCGAGTTGGATTTCCAGATACGAAGCATACGGAAAGCCCTTGTTGAATCTGGAACATTCATTCGGTTCATCCGAACGTGGGCTTTCCTATGTCAATGCGGCTACGATGACAACAAGCATAGCGGAAAGAGGAATGGCTTACCGAGATTTTGTGGAAAGCCAGGCCGCGCATCCGTTATTTGTCGGCTCAGGCTGGTTTTCGTATTACGATCAGCCCGTTACCGGGCGTCCGGATGGCGAGAGCTATAACATCGGCCTGGTCAATCAGCAGGATCAGCCGTATGCGGATATGGTCAACATCATGAAGACGGTACACGCCGGTTTGGAAAATAACCACCTTAACGGAGGGGCTTCCTCGAAAGTTCCGAGTCCGGTCAGGAAAGAAGCGGAGAAATACAGTTCGCAAATGGGGATTGCGACCGAGATTTTACCGGGTACCGGGGCAAGGCAGAAAATCGGTTCGTTGCAGTCCGGCGACTGGGCCGCTTACAGCGGCATCAATCTGACGGGGATGAAAAGCATCGCTTTCAGGGTCGCCTCCGACGATTCAGGCACGATGAGGATACGGTTGGGAAGTCCCGCGGGTACCATTATAGGCACGTTTAACATCACTTCTACCGGCGGATGGCAGAACTGGATCACTTCCAAAGTTCCGATCGCGCCAACCGTCGGTATGCAAAACCTATACTTTACATATGAAGGTGATGAGGGTCAGGAGATCGGCACCATCGATTATTTTGAAATCAAACCGTAATCAAACGAAATGCGAAACAAACGACTGTCCCGGCCGCTATGCCGGGGCTTTTTTTTTGCGCAACGGGCAGCATTCCTGACATACCCGCGATCGGTAGAACGGGCAACTTAATTCCAACTCCAAACGTCATAACTGTATGGACGGGGGGGGGATTGTAATCAGAAGAATGATGATTATCATTTTAGCTATCTGTTTCATTATTGCAGGGTGTATGAACAAAGAGAAAACAATTACGTTAGCTCAAATTAAAGATTCATTTGAAAATCATGGGGTTTCAATGTCAGAAGAACCAGGCTTGCATCCAGATAGCGTATTTTCAAGAGCTTATAATGATGTCACACCTAGACGCTTTGTAATTGATGAAAATCAGATAATCAGCATTTATGTCTACACCTCCAGCAAAGAGGTTAGAAAGGGTATAAAGGACTTCGAGAATAAGACGGCAGCAGCGGATGTGATACCGCACACCATATATCAAATAGCGAATGTGTTAATTTTTTATCTAGATGAATCCTTTAAAGATGAGAGAGTTGACTTGGCTGTCGCGGAGCTGCTGTCTCTCACGAAATAATATTAAAGAAGTATGCTGGTTATATCCATTAGAAGGCGCCGCCGATGATTCTAATGGTTTGATACGTCATATTGTGAGAGGTGATTTTTATGAGGGTATCCAAATTATTACTAAGTCTTATAATGATAACATTTTTATTGGGAGGTTGTGGATCACAAGGTAATGTTGACAATATTAGTTCTAACTCGGACGATTATGATGTGTTAAACATACCGCGAGCGGAGATAACTGAAGACGATTTTGTATACCGTCTTGTTACCGAGAAGGAGGAGTATCAAAAGGGTTATTCAGTAAAGATTTATGCTGAATTAGAATATATAGGCGACAAGGAAACTGTCATTATTTATCATGCTGCATCGCCCTTCTATTTTCCGATAGTGGAGAAAACACGGGATTATGAAATTAATTATGGCATGAACGAACCGTTATTAAGCACAACTCTCAAAAGAGGGCAACCTCTTCGGGAAGAATATGAGAAAAGCGGTGGATACGGCGAACAAGATAAAAAAGAATATGTCGATTTTATAAAAAGTTTTTGGGAGAATGGGTTTCCTGCTGGTTATTATGTTGTTGATGGTTATGTTGATTTTTATGTTCAATCCAATGAAGACAGTAATGATAAAGAAGATTTTAATATAAAGACTCAAATTGATTTCAAAGTAAATGAGTAGGGTCCTATTTATTGAGAGTTGTACGGATGAAGACTTATTGAACAACAAGAACCAGCTAAAGAGGAGACTTATCATGATCACGACACATAAAAAGAACTCTTACAAATTGTCGCTTTTAGGTATGGTTGCGCTATTGCTTCTTGGCGGGTGTGCTTTAACGATGCCGAAATCCACTGAAGAGCCATTGGCCAAACCAATAGTCATATCAAAACCTGGAACTGCGGCAATATTAAAACTAGGAGAAGTTGAATCTGTCCAAATTGTAGGAACCTTGGTTGACCGCAAGCCGAAAACACCGCTATATACAAACGAGAGCAGTTCAGGAAAAGAGATCATTACTAATATTGTATCGTGGGTCAACGCGGCAACCCTCGCGGAAGGTCCGACTGAGTTTGGTAAACATGGATATCCTGATGTAATTCAAATCGAGCGTCTCGGTGAATCTAAGGTGATTATAGAACCTGCGGTCAACTGCGTTGTATCAAACCAGGAAAACGGGAATACTACGAAATCGTGCAGTCCAGTGGATGGCGAGGTTGTTTTAACAAAAGACAGTATTAAGACACGACTCGCATCTTCCGAGTTGTTTGAATGGCTGAAAAACGGCGGTTCGAATAATGGTTGGAACTATAAAGAAGGTTTTGTGATAGCGAAAGAAGGCCAAAAGATTTTGATGGTTCGTTACTTAAAAGCGCAAGATCTCGGTGAAAAGACAATAGGACAAATCTTGAAGGAATCTCAGCCTAACGCCATTTGGATCGCGGTGAAGGACAAATTACAGTATGATTCAATTGTGCTTGGCGATAAGGTCAGCGTGAAATATGAAGATATGTCCATCATTGAACAGTCATACCCTGCGCAAACCAGCAGCGCGAATGAAATTATTAGAGTCACACTAGATGAGGTTCTTGCTTCGGAAGGAATCAGCATTACTGAACATCAAAAAATCACTACAGCGATGTCGATTCGAAAATGCAAACCCCTAAGCTCACAGAAACCAAGTATGGAGAAAAACTGCAAAAAGCATTCAATCGTTTCGGGTAGCCCAACATAAGGAAAATTCACAATAGAGGTACATGAGAGGATGAAGCGCAGTTGGTACTAGGAATGATTTTAATATTTATCTTATTCGTCTATACAATTTGGATAAGTGTAATTTGGCTCCACGAGGGGATAAAATTTAAGCAATCTGCTGAGATGTTAAAAGGGATACTTACGTTATCCGTACTTACTATATGCTTGGTCATAGTCTGCTGGTACGGATCAATGATCTATGATCTTGTTAACATGTCGGAAGCAATATCTTAATATGAAAGCCAAGTCAACTGCCACAATTTTCTTTCGACTGTTATGCGGTCATTCTTAATTCAATAGGGTAACATTCGCCTAGTTTGGTTGGAATCGACAAACTTCTGAAATCCAAAAACGACAGCCTGGAACGTTCGGGTTTGTCGTTTTTTTCTGAAAACAACGCATGAATCTAATATTCTATAAAATCATCGGATGTCTAGTTGCGAATCATAGCGTTCATTCATATGTTGTAAGTAGCTTCTAAAAGGAGGTAAAGCAATGTCTAAGGAAAAAGATAAGGAAAAAAAATCTTCAGGCAAACGCTCAGGCGGCAATCGCAGCGGAGGTAAAAGCGGAGGCAAACGCTCAGGCGGCAATCGCAGCGGAGGTAAAAGCGGAGGCAGCCGTACAGGCGGCAATCGCAGCGGAGGCAAAAGCGGAGGCAGCCGTACAGGCGGCAATCGCAGCGGAGGTAAAAGCGGAGGCAGCCGTACAGGCGGCAATCGCAGCGGAGGCAAAAGCGGAGGCAATTAGGTCTACTCGGCCGCAAGCATAATCAAGCGGATCAATTTGATTCAAATTCGGACGACGATATCGAATAGTTTCATATGTTGTTTAAGATAGCAGTCTATTTCTCTTCAAGGTAATGGGCTGCTTTTTGCTTTACAGATCAAACCATTTTGTCCTCCGGAGCGTTATCTCTAGTGAACAGAACTTAAGGAGGGTTAATTGATGCTAACAAGTTTGAAGAAAATGTTGTTGATTACTGCGATGTGCACGACACTCGTGGCTGCTCCGCTCGGCACTGCGTCGGCAGCCGCCACAGCCGCCATCAATTCCGATGCCGATACGGCGTTTGAGCTTGGCCTGCTTATTGGTGACGGCAATGGCATGAATGCTGCCTATTTGAACAAAGCATCGACTCGAATGCAAGCTGCAATCATCTCGCTCCGTCTTAACGGAAAACTAAAGGAAGCACAGTCTTACACCGGCAAATCCAATTTCTCAGATGCTGCAAAGGTTAGTAAACCGAACCAGTCCATTCTTGCCTATTTGAAGAATAAACCGGAATTAGGCTGGCAGGGCTCGGGCAATAATCTTTTTGAACCAAGCGCGGCAATCAGCTCCAAGCAGTTTTACAAGGTAATCTTGGAGAACCTTGGCTATCAATCCGGATCAGACTTTACATACCAAGGAACAGAAGCATTCGCTGCCTCCCATGGCTTGAACCGGATTGCCGGCACCGGAGCTTTACTTAATGCCAGCTTGGCAACGGCGCTCATCGAAGCATTATCGGCCGAGATGAAAGGCGGCAAGGTGTTCTTCGATTCCCTGCAAGCCAGCGGCGTAATCGCTGCCGGGTCTTCGCTGCCGCAGGGCGAGCGAATCGAGCTTGGCAAAAACGACAAGCTGGGGACATATTTCACTGATAAAAACGGCCGTACACTCTATTTCTTCACGAAAGATGCGGAAAATGTGAACGCCTGCCAGGCGGATTGCTTGAAGAACTGGCCGGTCTATTATGATGAGCATCTACAAATACCTGCATCACTTAGTAAGGATGACTTCGCTGTTATTACCCGCACCGACGGTACGAAGCAGCTAACCTACAAAAATTGGCCTCTCTATTATTTTGTAAAGGATACCGCGTCCGGGGATATTGCCGGAGAAGGAGTGGGAGGCGTATGGTTTGCCGCGAAGTCGGATTATGCGGTCATGCTCGGTACCTCGAAGTCAGCAGGCAGCTACTTGACCGATGACTACGGCCGTGCGCTTTATTATTTTGACAAGGACCCGTCCCAATCGAGCGTTTGCGAAGGCAATTGTTTAGTTAATTGGCCAGCCTATTCCTTATCGGGCACCAGCGTCCCGTCTACGTTAAAAGGAAGTGATATAGGAACGATAACTCGCTCGGATGGAAGTAAGCAAGCTGCTTTTAAAGGGTTTCCGCTCTATTATTTTATCCAGGACAAGGAGCATGGAGATTTGAAAGGACAGGGCGTCAACGATGTCTGGTTTACCGTTGATCCGGTGAAATTCAATGGAACGACAGCTTCAACTGTCACCGTTAAGACGTATAGCATTGATATCAAACAATTTTCATTCGGCAAGGAACCGCTCACTGTGGAAGCAGGCTCCAAAATCACTTTCACAAACTACGACGATATGAAGCATAATGCGGTAGCCGTGGACGGTTCATTCTCGACGCCGTTGCTGGCCAAAGGCGAATCGTACACGATAACCTTGGACAAACCAGGTACTGTTAATTTTTACTGCGAGCCCCATATGTCGTTTATGACCGGGCAAATCATCGTAAAGTGAGCGTGCTGACATGAGAAAAATATCCCGCATTTATGGATGGCCGTTTCTTGCCCTGCTTCTCTTATTGTTATCGGCCTGCGGTGCTTCAGCAAACGAGCCGCCTGCGAACACAATGGATATGGCCGCTTCACCCGCTAGCTCTGAGGCTGTCAATCCTTCCAGCTCTCCCTCTGCTAGTCCCGCGTCCGTTGTCGCCCCTTCGGACGAGCCGGTTGAGACTGAGAAGTCCCGGGAGACAGATAAGCCGAAAATAACGCAGAAGCCTGCTGCGACGGAGAAAACGGTAGAAACCAAGTCACCGACTAATTCGCCGCTGCCTAAATCTATCCCAACTCCCAAGCCTTCCAAAGCGCCGGCAAAGACGGAGGAGCAGGGCGGAGGTAAAGACAAGGATCAGCCGACTGAAGCGGTGACCGTTCACACGGTTGAGATCTCGAATTTCGCGTTCTCACCGGACAAGCTCGAAATAAATGAAGGCGATACCGTTACCTTTATCAATAAGGATGAGGTAGGGCATACAGCAACTGCAGATAATGAAGACTTTGACACCGGCATTCTGGCTCAAAATGACAGCAATAAGATTACCTTCTCTAAGGCGGGAGAGTTCAGCTACTATTGCGCTCCTCATCCCGGCATGAAAGGGACAATCGTCGTGAAGGAGAAATAAGTCATCGTATTTATGAGCGAAGGAGCAGCTGTTCACGGCTGCTCCTTCTTCTGATAAGATAGATAAAAAGCCTGTCGTGGAGGCGCTATTCAATGCTTAATCTAACCGATTATGAACTCATGCAGCTCATTAGAAGCGGCAAACATCAAGCGCTATCCGTTCTTTATGACCGGTATGGCGCTTTGATTTATTCTTTTGCCATGAAGGCCGTCCGGGATGAGGCTGCCGCGAGAGATATTGCGCAGGCTGTCTTCATGCGTCTGTGGACAACGGAAGCGGAGTATAACCCGGAGAAGGGGCGTTTTACAAGCTGGCTGCTTACCTTAACTCGCAATATTACGACGGACCATATTCGAAAACAAAGAAGAAATGCTTCCGGCCTTATACAAATAACGGAGGAACGATTTAATGAATTGCCTGATCAAACCGCACTCTCACCCGAGGAACATGCCGTTCGTTATTCTCTAAGAGAAGAAATTCAGCAGGCGTGCATGCATTTATCTCATCCGCAGAAAACGCTGCTAGAGCATTTTTATTGGCAGGGCTATAGCCTCAGCGAGCTGGCACAGCTATATGATCAGCCACTCGGAACGGTCAAGAACAGGCTCCATCAAACTTTGAAAATATTACGAAGGCATCTTGCGGCAAAGGGGGATCTATAAAATGAGTGACGATACATTCGGCAGTGAATGCGGAATCGTGCTTGACTATCTTTCCGGTGCTTGTACCGAGGAGGAAAGAGAGGCATTCGAGCGTCATTTGACTCATTGTAAATCCTGCAGAGAGGAGCTAGCCGCATTGCAAACCGTATGGGAGGCGCTTCCCTTGGATATAGAAAGAATTGAACCTCCGCAGGATTTGAAAGAGCAGATTATGTCCGCTGCCAAAGCGGCGCCAAGACGTCCCTCAACCTCCCCTAAAACCAACTGGAGGAAGCCTATTATAGCTGTGGCAGCGGCAGCGCTCATTTTTTTCAGCGGTTCGCTCTGGCATAACCCCTTGATCGACAACCGTGAAACGAGTCCACCATCCATCGAAAATGCCTTATTCGCGCCGGCTTCCCGGATTGTTCAAATTAACATGCTAAAGGCGGAATCGAGTGAGAAGGAGCGTGCGTATGGTGTCGCATGTATTGTTGACACCGGACAAGGCAATCAATTCGTAGTCTATGTGTTCGGAGCGAAGCCAACCAAGGATGAGCAAGCCTATCAGGTCTGGCTTCTCCGCGATGGCAACCGAACTAGCGCCGGCACGTTCCGCGTTGACGAGAAAGGAATTGGTCTGCTCACAATGGCGATCGAATCTGGCGAACTAAACTACGACCGTATCGGCATTACGCTGGAGCCGGACGACAAGGGCGATCAGCCGCGCGGCCCTAAAGCTTTTGGAACGGAAGCCGTTACCTGACCGCCCGGTTAGGTCTTGCCTAATGGCTGGATGTGTATAGGTATGACTATTATATTGTAATTTAATGGATTTACAGTAACTAAATATCGGGCTGACATGGTGTTTACACTCTTCGATTATGCTTGTCCTCGAAGGCAATTTCATATCGGGGAGTGGACACTTTGAATAAGAACATGGATCGTAAAACGTTTCTGTCTTTTCTTGGAACCGGGGCAGCAGCTTTAGCAGCAGCATCCGCAGGATTAGGCGCTTTGGATGGAAAAGCTTCCGCAATGTCATCAACAGCTGACCACCTGTTTGGTTTCAAAACAAACAAAGTTAGCGGGTACTTCGATCCGATTCAACCTTCTAAAGAAGATAAGCTGGTTCTTCCGAAAAACTTCAAATATGATGTAGTCGCGGCTTTTGACGACGTTATTAACAAAGCGGGTGAAAAGTTCGGTCAAGGGGCCGACTATAACGCTTACTTTCCGATCAAAGGTTCAAATACGCACGGACTGCTTGTAACCAATCACGAATATACAAACATCTTCTCTCTGGGCACAGTTGTTGACGGTAAAATGACAGCTGACCAGATTCAAAAAGATCTCTACTATCAGGGAATGTCCGTCATTGAGGTATACCGTGACGAGGACGGGGCTTGGAAAATGGATACATCTTCTAAATATGCGCGCCGGATTAATGGAATGACAAAATTTGATTTTACAGGTCCGGCAAAAGGGTCCACTGCACTTGGCAACGCAACGACTGCAATTGGAACGTTTGCGAATTGTTCCGGGGGCGTAACGTTGTGGAACACGGTTCTCTCATGCGAAGAGAACTACGCTGATACTGCAGCTACCGCCAAATTGCCTGATACGCATTACGGCTGGGTAGTTGAAGTTGATCCTTTTGATCAGTCTTACCTTAAAAAGCATACTGCTCTTGGTCGATTTAATCATGAGAATACCGCTATGGGTATAGCTGCAGACGGCCGCGTTGTCGTATATATGGGCGATGACAAGAAAGACGCTTGCGTATATAAATTCGTAAGTAAAGGCAGATACGATAAATTAAAAGGCCGTTCCAACTCTGCGTTGCTTGAAGAAGGAACGCTGTATGTTGCAAACCTGAAATCGGGTAAATGGCTTCCTGTTACGATCGAAGGAGTAAAAAAGGTACTATCCAATGAAAAGTACAAAAACCCTTATGGAATTTCCGGAACAAAAGAAGATCTTCTTAAAAAGTTCCAATCACAAGCCGATGTCGTAACTTTCTGCCATGAAGCAGCCCTGCTCGTAGGAGGCACACCGACTGACCGTCCGGAGGATATTGAAATTTCTCCGTTTGATAACACGGTCTTCATCTGTCATACGAACAACGATATACATGGCAATATCCATGGTCATATCACCCGCATCTTCGAAGCCGGCAATGATTTAGGATCGGTCGAATTCGATTTTGAGATTTTTGCTGCCGGCGGCAGACAATCCGGATTCAGTTCCCCTGATAACTTGGCATTTGATTCAAATGGTAATCTCTGGGTAGTTACAGATATTTCGACAAGCAGCCATAATAAAGGCGTTTACAAGTCCTTCATGAATAACGGCCTGTTTGTAATCCCGACTAGCGGTGCCGGTAAAGGTACTGCGCTGCAATTCGCGTCCGGACCGGTTGATGCCGAGCTGACAGGCCCATTTTTCACGCCGGATGAACAGACGCTTTTCCTTTCCGTACAGCATCCTGGCGAAATGACAACAGATCTGAACAACCCGACAAGCACTTGGCCACATCGTTTTGGCGATAAGATAGCACGCTGCGGCGTAGTTGCGATCAGTGGATTTAAACTGGGCTAATTAGAACTTATTCTTTATGATCAGCCACGAATTATCTCCGTGGCTGAATACTATCCTCTAGGAGATGACTGATTATGCCTTTTAATAACATTGGAATTGGCGGTTTAGTTTTGATTCTTATCATTGCCCTGATTATTTTCGGACCGTCTAAGCTGCCGGAACTCGGTAGAGCTTTTGGACGTACTTTAAGTGAATTTAAAGGCGCTACACGCGGTCTTGTAAATGGCGAGGACGAGGAGAAGAAGAAAGAACCTGAGACGGGACAGGAAAGCGTCCTTCTAAATAAGTAATATGAAAAATCAAAACGAACAGAATTTACTTGGACATTTGGAAGAAATGAGAGCCCGTATCATACGTACCCTCATCGCTTTTTTGGTATCCATGGTAGCGGCATTCATCTACGTACGTGATATTTACCAGTGGCTTGTAAGAGATATGGACCAAAAGCTGGTCATACTTGGTCCATCTGATGTCATGTGGGTATATTTCATGATTGCAGGTGTGGTTGCCATTGCGGTAACACTTCCTGTGGCTGCTTATCAAACATGGAAGTTTGTTCAACCCGCAGTGCCGGAGCAAGCTCAACGAGCTACTTTGCTTTTTATACCAAGCATCACTTTTTTGTTTTTACTTGGAATATTTTTTGGTTATTTCATTTTGTTCCCAATGGTTCTTCATTTTATGAATGAAATGGCAGCTAATGATTTTGCCGCTATGTATACAGCCGAAAAATATTTTACATTCATGATCCATATGACAGTCCCGTTTGGCCTATTGTTTGAAATGCCGGCGGTTGTTATGTTCCTTACGAAACTCGGGATTTTGAACCCGCACCGACTAGCAAAGGCACGCAAACTGGCTTACTTTATTCTTGTTATTGTTGCGGTCACAATCACCCCCCCGGATATACTGTCAGATGTAATTGTAATCGTTCCGCTTTTCTTGCTATATGAAATTAGCATTACGATTTCGAAATTCGTATACCGCAATCAACTTAAAATGCAAAATGAGCTTAATGCGAATGCTTAAGTTTAATCAGCATGAAAGGGGGTCACTATAGTGACCCCCTTTGCTACTTCCTAAGCATAGATGAAAAGGGCTGATCGAAATGAATAAATATATCGCTGTCGCTTAGCATTCCGCTTACCTTTTGATTTTTAATAATCTCATACTGTTCAGAATAACAAGTAAAGCGGCGCCCGTATCACTCAGAACTGCGATCCATAAGGTAAGAATGTCGGGAAAGATAAGAATCAGAGCAGCAAGTTTCACAACAATTGAAAACCAAATGTTCTGTTTGATGATCCTCAGAGCTTTACGGCTTAACTTTACGGTATGCGGCAGCTTCTCCAAGCTGTCGGCCATCAAAACAACATCGGCTGTTTCCATTGCAGTGTCTGTTCCTGCTCCGCCCATAGCAATGCCAAGATCAGCCGTTGCTAGAGCGGGGGCGTCATTAATGCCATCGCCAACCATCGCAACGATGTTACCTTCATTTTGAAGCTTTCGAATGGCTTTGACCTTATCTTCGGGCAGCAGCTCTGCGAAATATCGGGTGATCCCCGTTTGGGCGGCTACTTTTTTGGCTGTTCCTTCATTATCGCCTGTGAGCATGACAATATCGTTGATTCCTGCTTGTTTTAAATGCTTGAGGGCATTTACTGCGCTCTCACGAACCGTGTCTGCAACCGTGATTATTCCGATCAGCTTCTCTTTAGTTCCAACTAGGACAAGCGTATTTCCTTCTTGCTGCAAAGAGGTTATAAGCGATTCTGCCTGATCAAGAGGTGTTTTTAGATCTTGAAACAATCTCAGGTTTCCAGCAAAATATTCGGTTACGCCGATCACTGCATGGATACCTTTACCGACAATGTTCCGAAATTGTTCGCCCTTTAAAAGGGGGACCGCTTTGTCACATGCGTGGTCGACTATGGCTTTCGCGATGGGATGAGTAGAATACTCTTCCAATGTTCGCGCGATTGATAAAACGTCATGCTCCAAATTTCCAAGAGATATGACCCCCGTTACCTTAGGTTTCCCTTCGGTAAGGGTGCCGGTTTTATCAAACGCTACGGCAGAAATCTTGCCTGCGACCTCTAAAAAAGCACCGCCTTTAATTAGAACACCATTTTTGGCCGCGTTTCCGATAGCAGAAACAATAGCAACGGGCGTGGAGATGACGAGCGCGCAGGGACATGCCACTACAAGGAGTTCCAAGCCTTTGTAAAACCATTCTCCCCAATCCCCGAAATGAATAAGAGGAGGGAGGATCATAACCACAAGAGCGAGCACAAACACAATAGGTGTATACAAGCGGGCGAATTTATCGACAAATGCCTGCGTGGGTGCTTTTTGCTCTTGGGCTTCTTCAACCAAGTGAATGATTTTTGCAATGGTGGTATCTTCGACTAGCTTGGTAACCTTTATGTCAAGCAACCCGTGTTCGTTGATCGTTCCTGCGAATACTTGATCACCAACGATCTTATCAACAGGAATTGACTCCCCAGTGATGGGAGCCTGGTTGACAGTTGATTCGCCATTGATCACTTCTCCGTCAAGCGGGATTTTGTCTCCAGGTTTTACAATCATGATTTGTCCGACAGAGATCTCTTCTACGGATTTTCTGATTATATCGTCTCCGATTTTGACCCAAGCATCTGGCGGAGCAAGATCGATTAAGTTTCGTATTGAATTCCGTGTTTTCTCGATGGATCTGGTTTGCAGAACGTTGCCTAGCGCAAATAACCAAACGACCGTAGCGCCCTCCAGCCATTGACCAATAGCAGCTGCTCCGATGACAGCAGCTGTCATTAGCACATTCATATCCAATGAACGGCTTTTGATCGCATAAAATGTGCTTTTGGCTGGTTTATAACCGCCGATAACAATCGATGCTAAATAAAGCATGTTTATCATGAACGAGGATACATCGCTGAAGGAACCGAGAAAACCAAGCAATAATAACGCTCCTGATAGCACAAGAAGATTGGCTCCTGATTTAGATGGCCTTTGAACGATGTTTGCTGTTTTATTTGAGACCAACCTCGCTTTATAACCTGCATTTTGAACTTCTTTTATTATTTCTTCCGCGCTGTTTCCATGTTCAATTTTTGCCTTTCCCGTAGAAAAATTGACAGTTACACTTTTGACAGAGGGAACCGTATTTAAATGGTTTTCAATGGTCTTGGCACAAGAACTGCAATCCATACCCTCAATGTGGTAGGTAAGAAAATTCGCTTTCTTCTCAAGGGGTTCCAGCGAATGACCCGATTGTTCAACGTCTCCAGGAAGCCTAGTGTTTGGTGTCTCGCAGCAGCCATCTTGACAAGCCTTGTCTGAAGCAGCTTTAACTAAGGTTAGCGTTTTTTTAAATTTTGGTTTATCGACCTCATCGCTCATGTATTCTGCACCTCGACTTTGCATTCTTATTTATCTAAACCAACCCTTACACCATAACCCAAATAACATGATAGACCCGACTACTAACAAAACCCCTAATACCCCAAAATAACCCCAACGCCAAGTAAGTTCCGGCATGTACTCGAAATTCATTCCATAAATGCTCGCAATAAAGGTTAAGGGAATAAAAATGGATGTCATAACGGTTAGTGTCTTCATAATAGTATTCATTCGGTTTGAATTTATTGAAATGTAGCTGTCCCTCATATCTGCCGTCATTTCTCGATTAGATTCAATCATTTCGGAAAGCTTAAGCAAATGGTCGTAAATATCGGTAAAGTAAACCAATTGCTCTTTAACTCCATCAATTTTTTCTGAATTAAGTACTCGGTAAAGAAGGTCCCTCATAGGTAAAACGGTTTTTCGGAGTTTGATCAAATTAGAGCGGATATCGAAAACGGCCTCCATTAATTTTTCAATGCTTTCGTTATTAACATTGCTTTCTATTTCATTTAATTGATCTTCTATTTGATACAAAGACGGAAAATAGTTGTCAACCAATTTGTCCATGATGGTGTAAGCAGCATAAATATGACCTTTTTCCGATAAATTTTTTTGTTCAATTAAGCGGCTCCAGGCGTCATCGACTTCTCTGCTTTTGAGCAAATGGAATGAAACCACGAAGTTTCTGCCTATAAATAAATCAATTTCTTCAGCTTGCAACGTTTTTTGATTAATGGCGTGCAGGACAAAAAAGTTATTATCTTCATAATGGTCTAATTTTGGGCGCTGTAACAAGTGGAGACAATCTTCAATAGCTAAGGGGTGAAAGCGGAAATGGGTTTCCAATAATTTTATTTCTTCATCTGTTGGAGTAGTGAAATCAACCCAAAACCATTTTATGTTTGAATCAGTATGTTCGGGTATGGAAATATCAGTGATCACTTTCAAGTCATTGGTTACAGCAATTGTTCGAAGCACAGTACACCATCCTCATTTGAAATCCTGATTAAGGTTATTATAGCATTTATGATTATTCATCCAAATGTATAGCAATCTAAAAAACCCCATTTACTCGAAAGCAAATGGGGTTGATTCGTTATGAGTTGTTACTATTATATAAGTCTTCCAATGATTTTCGCTGCGCGGGCTTAATGTTCAAGATGGAACGAATCCTTTGGGCTTGCTGCTCAGCATCTTCAATGGTCCCGGCTAGGCCCAGCTCGAGGAGTGTTCCGTAAGCGACTGTTCCTGTACGGCCTTTACCGCCACCGCAGTGAAAAGCTACCTTTTCACCATTTTTATAGGCAGCTGTTACGGCTTCAATTGCCGTTTGCAGCAGCTGTTCTTGTGGTTCGCTCGCTTCGTCTCCCAAGGGCACTTTGATCCATTTCAACCCTTCGCCAACTGCAGCGCATTGCTCTGCCTCTTCACGCAGATCGACAACAACTTTAACGCCTTCGTTATCGACTATGGACTGTACGTCATTGGCCCCGCCCATAAACACATAACCTGGTATTAGGGCATGATAATTTTTGCTCATTAGATCATTCTCCTTTTGTATCATAAGCTTACTTTGATTTTCTGAACGATGTAAACTCCACTTGCACAGGTGCGGAAGGAGGAGCACAGCATAACGAAAGATCACGCTGGTCGCCAGCCGATTCAAACTCCGAATCTTCTTTGGTGCAGAAAATCTCCCATGCGTTACCGTCCGGATCATAAACCCATACTTTATCTTGGACAGCATAGCAGCAAGTTGTATTCATTTCATCGATCAGCAGAAGATCTGCCTGTCTTAAACGTTCCCCCATAGCCAGAACATCTTCCGTATTATCCACTTGGAATCCGAGATGATTAAGTACACCGTTTTTATCAAAGGGGCGTACGTTTAATGAAAAGTGAAGTGCCGGATTATCTAATTCGAACTTAGCGTAATTTTCCTTTACTTTCGTAGGTTCTATTCCGAAAAATTGGCGATAGAAGGCCAGTGACTTTTCCAAATCAGAGCAGTTGACTGCAACATGCATTCTTTTGATGCCCGCCATATTATTGTCCTTCTTTCACAAACTTCTCGATACGCGCCTTAATAGAATCGCGAACGTTGCGGAACTGAACCATAATTTCGTCCTCGTTGCCTGTCGCTTTTGCCGGATCTTCGAAGCCCCAATGCCATTTCACAACATTCGGATTGGAGATGACAGGGCAGTGCTCGTCGGCATGGCCGCAAAGGGTTATGACAAAATGAGCACGATTTAAAATTTCAGGATCAATGACATTCGAAGAGTTTTGGCTAATATCGACGCCTGCTTCTTTCATCACTTGAACCGCTCTCGGATTCAAGCCATGGGCTTCCAGCCCGGCGCTTTTTACTTCATACTGTTCACTGCCGAGAGCATTCAGAAAGCCATCCGCCATTTGACTCCGGCAAGAGTTACCCGTACATAAGAAGTAAACCAGTTTCTTTTCCATTTTGTTTGTCTCCTTTGAAATTCGTTTAATGTATTATGCTTAACCACAGGTAAAGTCCAACAAGCGTAATAAACAGAACAGGCAGCGTCAGCACAATTCCGATTTTAAAATAATAGCCCCACGTAATTTTCACGCCTTTTTTGGACAGCACATGCAGCCAAAGTAAAGTCGCCAGAGATCCGATCGGCGTAATTTTAGGGCCTAAATCGGAACCGATGACATTTGCGTAAATAAGCGCCTCTCGAAGTACACCTTCTGTACTTGTGCCTTGAATGGCCAAGGCGTCAATCATAACGGTAGGCATGTTATTCATAAGCGAAGAGAGGATGGCGGCAATGAAACCTGCTCCGACCGTTGCTATAAATAATCCTTGATCCGCTGTCCATTGGAACACGGTGCCTAGCTGATCGGTAAGGCCAACGTTCCGAAGACCGTATACGACGACATACATCCCGATGGAAAACACCACAACGGACCACGGTGCTCCTTTAATGACAGCGCCTGTATGGATGGCCGCGCTTCTGCGTGCTGCGATAATGAAGACGATAGCAGCTATGCCTGCGATAATGGAGACTGGTATATTCGCGAATTCACTAAACAGATAAGCTGCCAATAGTACCGCTAAAACAACCCAAGATAACTTAAACAAACGCATATCTTTTATCGCTTCTCGAGGCTGCTTCAGTTGATTGAGGTCATACTGCTGCGGAATACTCCTTCTGAAAAACAGGAACAAAACAAGGAGGCTCGCACCAACCGCAAAGAAGTTTGGCATAATCATCCGGCTCGCATACTCGGCGAATCCAATACCAAAGAAATCGGATGAAACAATATTGACCAAATTGCTTACAACGAGCGGTAAGGAAGCCGTATCCGAGATGAACCCGCTTGCCATAATAAATGGAAGGATCATACGGTCATCGAATTTTAAGGCTCTGACCATCGCAAGAACAATGGGAGTGAGAATGAGTGCAGCGCCATCATTGGCAAAAAAAGCGGCTACCGCTGCTCCAAGTAGTACAACATAGGAAAACATCAGGTATCCGTTTCCTTTGGCAAAGCGTGCCATATGGAGAGCAGACCATTCGAAGAATCCGATCTCATCCAGAATAAGAGAGATAAGAATGACAGCGACAAAAGCTAATGTTGCGTTCCAGACGATTCCGGTTACGTCCCACACGTCATTGAAATCAACAACGCCAAACAGAAGAGCCAGTATCGCGCCGCCGGCAGCCGAGTAGCCGATGTTCAAGCCTTTAGGCTGCCAGATGACAAATATCAATGTGATAATAAAAATAAGGGATGCGACGACTAACATAATTCCTCCTTAAAGTTTTGTGGTAGCAAAACTAACTTCGTAAGCATGAGCTTAAGTTTTGTGGTAGCAAAACTAACTTCGTAATCGAAAATATTAATTGCAGCATCCAGGACTCCATTTGTTTAACTGTTCTTTCATAGAAGGGAGTACTTCCACGATGCCATGAAGATACGGTTTATCATCAACATTTAGTGAATAATAAATCCATTGTGCGCGTCTAGTCTCATTTACGAGACCGCCGACTTTTAATTTTCTCAAATGCTGGCTTACATTGGGCTGTGTCGTTTCAAGAATGGCTACAATATCGCATACGCACATTTCTTTCTCCTTAAGGAGAGCAAGAATGGTTAAGCGAGTTTTGTCAGACAACAGCTTTATTGTCTCGGCCAGATCTTCTATCGGTATCGGTTGACTCATGCAATCGCCCTTTCATAAATTGTTCATTTGGATGCAACTAGGATCACACCTTCCGTTAACAATTATACATAACTGATTATATAAGTAAAGTGTTATATGCGTATAAACTTATATATAAAAATTGAAAATATTGTACTGCAGCATGCAAGTAACATTAATAGGAACGATACGGAGGGTGTTGATGCCCTTTACCATTAAATAGTATATACTAGGCTCATACAGCTATAGCATACATTCGGGTCATATGAGGGGTTATATGGGCATGGAAATCGTAGAAGCAACAATCTCGTCCATTCAAGCAGCATTGGAATCAGGCGGGCTCACGTCTCATGAGCTTGTGCTGTTCTATTTTGACCGAATCGCAAATCATGACAAGGACGGCCTGACGATCAATTCGGTGCTTGCGCTTAATCCCGATGCATTATTTATGGCCGCTGCTTTAGACAGCGAGCGAGCTGTTCAAGGTCCAAGAGGTCCGCTGCATGGCATTCCGATCCTGCTCAAGGATAATATTAATACGGGCGATCATATGCCTACCAGCGCTGGTTCGCTAGCGCTTGCTAACTCCTACGCGGGAGAAGATGCTTTTATCGTGAAGAAGCTCCGGGAAGCGGGAGCCGTTATTTTAGGAAAAGCGAATATGACGGAGTTTGCCAACTTCATGACAGAAGGCATGCCGTCCGGATATAGTTCCCGCGGCGGACAAGTTCTCAATCCTTACAACATTTCAACGCCGACAGGCGGGTCGAGTGCAGGCTCGGGAGTGGCTGTGGCGTGTAATTTTTGCATGGTTTCAATCGGTACAGAAACATCGGGCTCGATATTGAACCCGGGCAACCTGAGCTCGACCGTTGGAATTAAGCCGACTGTCGGGCTTGTGAGCCGATCGGGCATTTTGCCGCTCTCGAACAGCCAGGACACGGCAGGCCCGATGGCAAGAACGGTAACGGATGCGACTCTCGTATTGAACGCTATTGCGGCTCATGATTCTAGTGATGCGGCTATGGGTGCGGGGTATTGGCGAAAGCAAAAGGATTACAGCGTATTTCTCGATCCGAAGGGACTGGAGGGAGCGCGGATCGGCATTCCGAGAGACTATTTCTTTGAGGAATTGACGGATGAACAGCTCGCGATATTTAACGGGGCAGTGGAACTGATGAGAAAGCATGGCGCGGTTATCGTAGACCCGGCAGATGTTCGGACCGCACGGCAAATCGTATATTCTTCGGTTGTGCTCAATGAGTTTAAATCCTCGCTGAACGCTTACTTAGCCAAGCTGCCTTCCGGCGCCAAAATTCGTACGCTTACGGATATCATCGCCTTTAATAACGAGCATCCGATCGAAACGCTAAAGTACGGACAATCAACGCTGCTGCTTGCCGAAACAACGACTTCGGGCACGCATACCGAGATCCCGTACCTTCGCAATCGCGCCGCCGATCTCAAATTGTGCAAGGACGAAGGAATCGATGCCACCATGGAAGAGCATCAGCTGGATGCGCTGCTATTTCCAGCTGATTTTGGAGCAAGAATTACTTCCCGTGCAGGTTATCCATCCATTGTCGTTCCAGCAGGCTATACCGCTAAAGGTGTGCCGTTTGGCGTCACATTCGCCGCGAGAGCGTATGAAGAGCCAATGCTCATTAAGCTGGCTTATTCCTATGAGCAGCACAGCAGGGTCCGGCGGCCGCCTTCATTAAAAAGTTTCATTTAGGAGCCTAGTAAAAAACCTCCCGACTTATGTCAGGAGGTTTTTATTGCGGAGCAGGCTATCTCTTTGCTTTAAAGTGAACAACCGCGCTATAAAGCATTTTTTCAATTTTGGGATTAAATACGGCATGATGACTGACGTGGAACACCTCTAGCAGCAAACCTTTATTATTTTCGATTTGCTGGTTGATCTTTTGCTCCAGCGTTTTCAAATCGTAAGCTTCAAAAAATTCGATCTTGTTTTCAATTAAATCTAACCGGAATTCCATTTGATTATCTCCTAGGCATAGGTTATTTGTATAAACCTATTATACCTTGGAGCTAGTGCTGTTTCATAGCGTCAAGTTTGGGGACAACGGAAGCTGAATCCTCATTTTTAGAAGACCATAAAGATTCAATTTCTTCTAGCGATTTACCCTTTGTTTCCGGAACAACGCGCCAGGTGAACACAAGGGCGATCAAGGCCATGCTGCCATAAATCCAAAACGTAGATGCAGGACCTGCGGAGCTAAGCAATGGCGGAAATGTTTGCGAAACCAGATAATCCGCTGCCCAAAGCATCATAGCGGCAATCGCCGTCGCTTTTCCGCGGATACGGTTCGGGAATATTTCAGATATGATGACCCATACGACCGGACCAAGCGATATCGCAAAAGAAGCGACATAGAGTAAAATAAAGACAAGCACAAGCGGACCGGCGGCATGTCCGGTATGGAAAGCGAAGCCGATGACCAGCAGGCATATGGCCATCGAAGCCGAACCAACGAGGAGCAGCACTTTACGTCCTACTTTATCAATGAGCCACAAGGCCACAATAGTGAACACGAAGTTGATGAAGCCAACCAATATGGTCTGAATAAGTGAAGAATTCGTGCCGGAACCCGTTGCTTTGAATATTTCAGGGGCATAATACATGACAGCATTAATGCCAGTAACCTGCTGAAGAACAGCCAATCCGACACCAACGAGCAAAGCTATTCGAAGACCGGGATTGAAAAGCTGACGGATAGAACCGCTTTCTTCCTCGAAGGATTGCTTAATGTCGACGACTTCTTTTTTGGCAAGCTCCTCGCCATGAATTTTCAATAAAATGGGCAGAGATTCCGCTGCTCTTCCTTGCTTGATTAGCCATCTAGGGCTCTCAGGAACGAAGAAGAGAAGGATTAAGAACAGCAAGCCGGGAACAGCGCCAACGCCAAACATCCAGCGCCAAGCGGAGGCTACGCCCCAAGCTTCATCGCCCGAGCCGGAAATCCACAAATTAACGAAGTACGTAAGAAAGATTCCGCTAACGATTGCGAGCTGGTTGAGTGCAACAAGCCTGCCGCGGTATTTCGCGGGAGCAATCTCGGCATTGTAGAGCGGACATAGCGTGGATGTTATGCCGATTCCGATTCCTCCAATAATACGGGCAATAATAAATCCGGAAAAGCTTTCAGGTATGGCAGTGCCAATCGAGCTAATAATAAACAAAATGGCTGCCGTAATTAATACTTTTTTGCGTCCGAAGCGATCTCCCAAAATACCTGACATGGCAGCTCCAACAATACAGCCGATGATTAAGCTTGAAACGGCCCATCCTACCTGCAGCTTAGATAAGTCGAACCGATCCTCCATAAAGCCGACAGCACCCGATACAACCGCTGTATCGAAGCCGAATAATAATCCGCCAAGAGCGGATACGATGGAAACAAGCGTCACAAATTTCATGCTTACTTGTTCATTTTTGTAGGGTATTCCCATTTGCGCTTCTCCTCTCTAATCCCATCCTGTATTAAAGTGATTTTCATTATATCACGCAAAACGAGCGGGTTCGCGCGCAAACACCTTCATTAATCAGAGTTGTTCCCGCATTAATTTCGGACTATTGGCGCAGAGTGTTACAATTAGGGGAGATTAGCATTATGTTGTCCATTTGATCACAAAAAAGTCCATGTCAAAGCGACATGGACCTTACAATTATTGCTTATTTCGTTTGACCCCGGTAATCGGAGGGAGTAACCCCGGTCACTTTCTTGAAGACGCGGCTAAAGTAGTTCGGATCATTATAACCGACCTCGAAGCAAACTTCCTTCAAGCTTAGCTGTCCCGTCGCCATCAAAGCTTTCGCCTTATCGATCCGGAGGGATGTAACATAATCAATAAATGTCGTACCAACCTGCTGCTTAAATATTTTGCTGAAATAGTGGGGATTAAGGTGTACTGAGTCCGCAACTTCTTCGAGTGAGAGGTCCTCCGTATATCGCCCCTGAATGTAATTTTTCGCGCGGTCCAGAACCGTTTGGGTTTGCTGCTCGCGCTGTTCACGGATACGCTGCATGGCTGAGAGGACGTAAGCTTCGGGAATGGCTTCCGTAATCGCAGGCTGCTTCTCCTGATTGTACACGGAATGGCCGGTCCCTTGCTTTAGTTCGTCGAAATGGCACACCTTCCCGTATTGCTCGAAGTAGTTGGAAGCGAATACCGCTTCAAAATAAGATTTTCGCAATCCTTCAACGCCTGTGCGAGTCTGGCCGATACCGATTAAGATTTCGACCTCCAGCTGCCTTGCTGCTGTCGCGCATAGTTCTTCTCCGAATATGGTAGCAGCTTCTTTCCAATCCGCGGCGGATAGCGAAGGCGCTTTGTTGATGAAGATCGCCATATGGCGGTCGATTAGAGAGCTGACAATGCTGGTCGAAACATAAGTTTTGGCAAAGCCTCTTATCGTATCGTAAATTTTTTGCTTGTTATCCGTTTTTACGCGATCGGGGAAAGCGATTACGATTGCACACCCATGCTCGAGTGGAAAGTTAAGCCATTCCGATAATTGCTCGATATCGGTATAGGTAATATTATCGACCATAAACATCATCGCCAGCTCGTTTTCCGCTAACGGCAGCAGCTGGGATAGCTTATGCCTGAGCTCCAGTTCATCCGAACGCTTCTTTTTTTCCAGTTCAAGCTCCTGTATGAGCTGCTCGAGCGTATGTATGACCTGCTCGCGCTTGGCAGGCTTGACGAGATACTCCTTCACGCCAAGCGAGAGCGCTTCCTTGGCGTAAGCAAAATAATCATAAGCTGTCACCATGACGAATTTCGTATCCGGCAATTTATGTTTAATTTCCCGTATGGCCTCTAAGCCTTGAATGCCCGGCATATTGACATCCATCAGCACGATATGCGGACGATGCTCTTCTGCCCGTTCTATAGCGACACGTCCGTTTTCGGCATGAATAATCTGGAATGTATTTGGCAGCATCCGCTGAATGATCCATTCCAGTCCTTCGCGCTCAAGCGCCTCGTCATCCGCGATCAACAGTCGGTACATGGATGCGCTCACCTTCCTTTCTTGGGGGAATCCGAATCGTGACCTTCGTTCCTTTGCCCAGCTCGCTTTCGATATCGACCAGCTCATTAACGCCATAAAACAATTGAAGACGCTTAAACACGTTTTTTGTGCCAAGTCCCGTAGACTTCTTTTTGTCAGATCCGGACTCTAGCCGCAACAGCGACTTACGGACCTCGTCAGTCATCCCGCTTCCGTTATCTGATAGGGAGATACGAACGCCAGTCGTGCTTTGCGATATTTCCAGACGTATGACAGCGCCTTGCTCCATGCTTTCAATGCCATGCAAAAAAGCATTTTCGATGATGGGCTGAAGCGTAAGCGCAGGTATGGGCTGCTGCAGAGCCGACTGGTCAATCTCCATCTCGAGCCGAATACGGTCGCGAAAGCGGGCCTGCTGAATGATGAAGTATTCCTTCACATGTTCAACCTCGTCCTTCAGCGTTACCGGCTGCTCCAGATTGCGTAAATTGTATCTAAGCAGATTGGACATCGATACGATCAGATCGCTTGTCTTCTCGGCTCCTTCAAGGAGAGCCAGCTTGGACAAGACATTGAGCGTATTGAACAGAAAATGAGGATTAATCTGGCTTTGCAGCGCTTGAAGCTCCAATTCCTTGACGAGCTTGTCCTTCTTTAAGCTTTCTTTATCCTTCTCGATCAATACGAGCAGGTCGCTCGACATTTGCTCGAATGCGCCGGACAATAGACCCAGTTCATCACTTGATCTGTCACTGGATCTGTTCTGACGGTCACTTTGATGTAATTGGCCTTTGGATATTTGTCTGGCACGCGAGACAAGCCTGCTAACGGGACCGGTAATGCTGCGTGAAATCCATATGGCAAGCAAAATGCTCATCAGCGTGTTCGTGATGAAAACGGCGGCTCCAAGAAGGTACATACGCTCATTTTCAGCTTGAATTTGTTTATAGATCGGTTGATAGATGCCAAGTTCCATATCGACGAGCTGCTGCCCGTTCTCCCGAATGAAGCTGGCGATTTTCTCTGCTTTCTCGTAATGCGCCAGCGAAGCTCTCGAGGTTTCTTCCGTTACGGCCGCGAAGGCGGCTTGCTCCTGCTCGAGGAACGAATCCAGCATATGATTGTAGCTCGTGACCGCTGATGAGCGGAGGGAGGCGTTCGAATGATCATCAAGCAGAGCACGCAGCTCCATTAACTTATTGCGGCTTTGCTTGAACAGCTCGTTGTTGCTGTCGTCCGGATTAAGCAAATAGTTATGAAGCGCCCCTAAGTTGCCTTCAACGGTTTGCGAGGACTGCTTGTATAACAATAGACGGTCCATCATTTGATTATAGCTTTGCTGCACCAGTTTTCCGCTTTGAAATAAAAAGAAGGTGACGAAATTAACTAAAAGAACGAGCAGCGGGATAAAAATGAGCAGCTTCGTACGAATTGTCATGGGCTCGTTTCTCCAGTCTCGTTTATTAATGTATGCTGGTCAAGGATATTGATCTTCGTAAAATGCCGCCCGGGAAGCGTCTCGCCGCGGAAGTGATTATTCAGCTGGGATACCGCTTCATAACCCATATCATAGGGCTGCTGGACGATTGTCGAGTTGATTTTACCGCTGCGGATATGCGTAAGCGTTTCTTCCAACGCGTCAAATGCAAAGATTTTTATGCCGCTCCGCTGAATTCGCTCGGCGGCCTCGGCTATGCCAATACCGTCCAAGGCGCTTAACCCGACCATGAAATCAATATGCGGATATTGGATCAGCAGCTCCTCCGCTGCTCCCGCAGCCTGAAGACGGGAAATATTCGATGAACGGACATCAACGAGAGACAGCTCGGGATACTGCCCGATCACCGTGCGTAAGCCCTTTAGTCTAAGCTGTTGATTAGGCGCCTGCTCGTTCCCGATCAAAACGGCGACGCTGCCCCGTTTTCCCGCTGCTTTGGCAACTAGCCCACCCATTACTTTCCCGGCATCCAGGTTATCTGTACCTACATAAGACAGTCGCCGGCTGTCTGGTTCATCTGTATCAACGGTAATGATTGCAATGCCTTGGCTAACCGCTTGATCAATTAAGTCCACGTACTGCGGGTCGTTGATTCCTTGCACCAGCACCGCATCCGCTTTGGCTGCGATAGCTTTCTCAAGCAGCTTGATTTGCTCATCCGGATTTATGCGCAGCGGTCCGGCATACTCAAGCTGCATCCCGTATTTGGCCGATGCCTCCCGAGCTCCTTGCTCTATCGAGCGCCAATAAGGATTTTCCAGCTCCTGGGCGATCAGTATGACATGACGGGCCGCTTCCTGGCTGGTTTCATCGGACAGGATGGGCTGGAGAAGCTCACGAATACGGATCGTAGACAGTAAAAAGCTCAGCAGCAAGCTGGCAAATATAATAAATAGGATCGCGATTCCGATATTCCATTTCCGATTGGACATGCTGCAGCTCCCTCTAAGCATCCATTTATATGAATGATTATACAAGAACCCTCTTATAATCAAAAGTTATGGCTCGAATTAGCGGGATTTAAGCTTTACGGCCTCTATTTCTTGCTGGCTTCGTATTCACTGCTTGTCCAGTATGGACCAGCTTTTGTTCGAATAATGGTTTACCTAGTCCAAGTTGATTTACTATAATAGAAAAGTTACGAATTTGTTAACGGTTTATGTGAAAATAAGCCCATACGATCTTATAAAATAGAAGAAGAAGAAGAAGAAGAAGGGGGGGACATATAGATGAACGTTCCTGTAGGGGTGTGGATTTTTGCGGGCATTCTCGTCGTGCTGCTCACTTGGATGACGTTATGGATTACAAAGAAGGCTTATTCCAAAAAGTGGGATGAAGCAGATCAGTAGATCTTCGGACGGGCTGACAATCGTTTGAAATATTATCAAATCATGCTCCTTGGCCAGTAAGCCGAGGAGCCTTTTTGTTTTTAATTTCCCGCATCGTTAAGAAAAAATACAACTTATCTCTTAGGGGATAAGCGATACAATAAGCTTGGATAATCGTGTATAATGTAGGTATTGTTTTCTGAAGGGGATGCTGTTCATTGAGTTATAGCTATTTAGATCCGTCGCTGATACATAAGAAAGAGGATCGTTATTTTGCGCTTGCGCTTATTTTTAGCATTTTCGTTTATATTGGACTGTTTCTTTCAATTATTTTTATTTTCATCATTCCTGTGCTGTTTCTTCTGCCTTTATTCGCTCAGGCGATCATACTGGCAAGCATTCGCACAAACGGCGTGCGTATTACGCCTCAGCAGTTCCCTGAGGTGTTCGCCATCGCGCAGGAGCAGTGCGCCAGAATGGGCTTTGCAGTCGTGCCGGACATATATGTCATGGAATCAAGCGGCATACTGAATGCATTCGCCTCGCGTTTCTTTGGCCGGAATATGGTTGTCCTTTATTCTGACTTGTTCGAAATGATTCAAACGGGCGGCGAGAAGGAGTTGTCCTTTGTTATTGCGCATGAGCTCGCCCACATCAAACGCAATCATTTGACGAAACGGCTGCTGATCATTCCGGCTTTATGGTTTCCGTTTATTGGAGAGGCGTATTCACGCGCTTGCGAATATACATGCGATCGCATGGCAGCCTATTTTATCGATGATGCTGAAGCCGCGATGAATGGTCTAACGGTGTTGGCGATTGGGAAAACGCTGTATAAACATGTTGACCGTGAACAATATTTATTGCAGAGCAGCTATGAAAAAGGATTTTTTGTCTGGCTGGCAGAGAAGCTTTCAACGCATCCGCCCTTGCCGAAGCGTATACATGCGATTCAGCAGTTTGCCGGCATCTCATCAAGTATCGTCTTTAAGTCATCCCGGATAGGACTGGTAATTGCTCTAGTCGCAGTGCTGGTTATCGTCGGATCGGTTTCTGCCGGCATCATCTTCTCTAAATCGATCGATACCATTATGAATTACCTCTCGGAAACGCAAACGGATAATGATCTGCTCGGAGCAGCCTCGGATGCAGATTTGGAGCGAGTGCGATCGATACTGGCAGCCGGCATCGATCCTAATGTAACGGACGAGGAAGGGTGGACGGCGCTCATGTGGGCTGCTCAATATAATGAAACGGAGATTGGCAGAGCTTTGGTAGAAGCGGGAGCTGACCTGAATTCGGTTGAGCAGAGCAATGAAGAGACGGCACTGACGGTCGCATTATATAATGGCAGCCTTGATATAGTCGCGCTGCTGCTTGAGGAAGGGGCCAATCCCGATTTGCAGGATAGTTCCGGATGGACACCATTAATGACAGCGGCATCGGGCGGTGACATGGAGTCGACGAAGCTATTGCTGGAAGCAGGGGCTAATCCTTTGAAATACGATGATGCGGGCTATACGGCAGGGGAATATGCGTTAGAGTACGGATATGAGGAAATAGCTGAGCTGCTGCGAGAAAAAGGAGATCAAATATAAAAAAAGAAGCTTGAGCGATCAAGCTTCTTTCTTCTATGTATATTCAATCATTAATGGTGTGTTTAATGGTCGGGACGACACGATTTGAACATGCGACCCCCTGGTCCCAAACCAGGTGCTCTACCAAGCTGAGCTACGTCCCGTTAAAAAAGTGGTGCCGTCGAGAGGACTTGAACCCCCAACCTACTGATTACAAGTCAGTTGCTCTACCAATTGAGCTACAACGGCACGTGGTTTTCGTTAAACACAAGATGTATTATTGCACAGAATTCTAATCTATTGCAAGTGTTTTTTTAAATTTTTTTTAAAAAAGAATGATTGAAATAAAAATCGTGCTTGCACCCGATTCCTTTAAAGGCTCCGGAAGCGCCCTGCAAAATGAGAAGCCCTTACGATATGCAAGGGCTTCTTCATCATATGATATTAAATTTAAGCTGTTTCGCCCTCGACTGCCGCTTCCGTTTGCTGAATGAGCATTTCGACCTTGCGAATCCGGTTTTTGCTTGTTTCGCGGATAATAAACTTATATTTCTCGAAGAAATGCTCTTTACCAGGCTTCGGATCAGTCACTTGGCTGTACAACCAGCCGCCGACTGTATCGACATCCTCTTCCTCGAAATTCATGCCGGTCAGGTCGCTAAGCTCGCTAAGCGAAACTTTACCGTCCAGCAGGTAGCAATTATCTGCAAGCTGTTCGATTTCCTTGCGTTCATCAGCATCGAATTCATCGCGAATTTCACCGACGATCTCTTCCAATATATCTTCGATCGTAATAAGGCCGGAGGTGCCGCCGTATTCATCAACAAGAATGGCGATGTGTACGCGTTCCAATTGCATCCGTTTCAGCAGCATTTTTACGGGAGTAACCTCAGACACGCTCAATACCGGATGTACGAGCTTTTTGAAGTCTAATTCGCGGTCTGTTTCATATTCAAGGAAAAGCTGCTTCGTATTGATCATACCGACGATGTTGTCCTTGCTTTCAAGAGCGACAGGGAAACGCGTATATTGTTCCTTGCGAATAATTTCCATGTTCTCTGCCAACGATTTGTTTGTGTACAAGCAAATCATATCGGTGCGGGGCACCATAATTTCTTTGGCCAACAATTCGTCAAAGGCGAAAATGCGGCTTACGTATCCATACTCTGTATTGTTAATCTTTCCGCTTTGGTAGCTTTCGTTAAGAATAATTTGGATTTCTTCTTCCGAATGCGCTTCCTCATGCTCAGTCGCAGGCTTTAGGCCGAACAAGCGGACTAATGCGTTAGCCGAGCCGTTAAGTAACCAAATGAAAGGATATAAAAACTTGTGGAATAACATAATCGGTCTTGCTGCAAGAAAGCTAATAAATTCAGCTTTTTGAATGGCCCATGTTTTTGGCGCAAGCTCGCCGACGACGACATGAAGAAAGGTTATTGAAAGAAATGCAATCAAGAAGGATAGAATATGACTAATGTCATCGTTTAACGCAAAATGTTCAAATAAGGGTAAAAGCATTTTTTCAACCGTTGGTTCCCCTAGCCAGCCCAGCCCGAGCGCTGTGATGGTAATACCTAATTGGCATGCTGACAAGTAGGCATCCAGATTACTCGTAACCCGTTGAACGGCAAGCGCGTTCTTCCGGCCCTCAAGCACTAACTGATCGATCCGACTGGAGCGAAGTCTGATAATGGCGAACTCCGTTGCGACGAAAAAAGCAGTTAATAAAATAAGAAGAGCAATCATGAATAAATTGAATCCTATACCCATTTTCGTTTCTCACTACCCTTTTATATTTATATTTTTTGTATTCTTATGATCTACTATAACGAATGATTACAGGTTATGACAAACGCCATATGTAACGGTAACAGCCTTTTACGCCCTTTTAGAGCGATTTAATGAGATGGAAAAGCTTATTCTCATTGATTTTCGAGCCTTTACAAGCGTCATTCTCCGGCATATGATGAGTTCATATGAACTTGAAATAAAAAAAGTTAGACGAAAGCGGAGGAGGAAGCGATATGGAATCCTTTACGCTTACTCGAAAAGAGATGGCTTGCTTGCTGCTCGCCTTAGACGGACAGCATAATCTGAAGCCTCTTCAGGTGCTGCAAGCCGCATGGACAAAGACGCATCAATACGAATTGGAGAAGGGAAAGGGGCTGCCCGCATTTCTATCTACTCTGCTGCCTCCAATCATTGAGAAGCTGATAAAAGGCAATGAGCTTAAAGGCTTCTCGCTTCATGAAGTCGCTGCGCTCGGCCAGCTGATCGAATATTCGAATCTGTCGATTACCTCCATGCAAAATTGGGTAAAGCGAGATTTTAAACCTTATTTCGACTGTCCGAAAGCCGGAAAAAAATATTCTCTGAACCAAGCTGCGTTATTGTTCATCATTGATGATTTAAAGTCAAATCTTGATTTTGAATCGATACGGAAGCTTTTCGAAATTGTATTTAAGAAGCCGGAGGATGAAACGGATGATTTAGTCGGACCTATAGAATTATATGCATCCTACACCAGTATGTTTGAGGAGCTGGACGCAAATAACGATCAGCTGCTCGATATTTCCGGACATTTGAAGGAGTATCCGCATCAGGATTTGTTGACTGAGCATGTTATTCGTACATCAGCGAATCAATTTGCAAGCAGATTGCCGAATTTAACGGAGAAGCAATGGGAAGCGGTTCGAAATATTTTGCTCGTTGCGGTCATTTCGATACAAACGTCCTATTTTCATTCGTTATCGCGACGTTATTGTAATGCGACTTTGTTTCTTATCCCGGAATAATGGCATGGCTGCCAGACCGCCGGAAAAATATAGAGCTATATAGACTGTGTAAGACCGTTCGGCCCATCGCTGAACGGTTTTTTATTGCCGCTTACCGGTCGCCCATCCATCTGTTGACGTGATGCAAATGGAAGTGGTTCAATGAATCTATCGACGTTGTTGTGAAGGAGCTGCGCTATGTTATTCGTTCTTATTGCGTTATGGGCTGTTGCGGCTATTATATGGCTCTCCGATCGGCGGTCATCCGCTAATCATTGGTTAGGCGCCGTGGCGTTCAGCGGTGGAGCGGGCGCGCTTGCTGCCGTGCTTGACCTGCAATGGCTTCCTGCGGCAGCGGAAGCGGGAATGAATGAAGTGGCGCAGCAGCTGCTTTACCGCTTGCAAGCGGTCTCCTCGCTCGTTTCTTATTATGGTTTACCATTTTCCTTCACGCTGTTTGCTATCGCTTACCGGCCCGTGCGACTGCCTGTGAGATTGCAGCAGCTTTTGCCGTTTCTGCTGCTTATCCCGATTATTTTGTGCATCGTATTTACGCCTTTCTACACGGAAGAATATCCGATCTCCTTCAAAATCGTGGTATGGTGGGCGGTGCCTTATATTTTATACGGCGCAGTGCAGGTTCTGCTCAAGCGCCAGCTGCATGCGTCTTTTTCGCGCACGCATTGGATCGTTTGCTCGGCGGTGCTGCCGCCGGTCATGTTCAGCATGGTTATGAATTACGTGCTGCCCAGCTTCGGCATGCTGCGCATGTGGGTCTATAATACGTGGATCGTCGGATTAGGTGTAACCGTATTTGTCGTCGCTCTGTTTACTTACGGCTTCATGGGCGTACGCGTCAACATTGATCGGCGGAGGTATGATTCCACGCTTAGAGCAGTCACCTCAGGCACTGCCATTCTCAATCATGCGATCAAGAACGATGCCGGAAAAATGCGGCTGTTCTCGGAAAAGATGAAAGCGTACGCGATCGCAACCGGTCAGCAAGAGCTGCTGGCAGATGTTGAGACGGTACTGGGCGCTTCTCGCCATATGCAAGAGATGCTTCAACGGGTTCATCGGCGAACGGAGGATTTGGTGCTGCGTGTTGAAGTGACCGATTTGGCAGCGCTAATCGAGCAGACGGTGAAGGGGTATGAGCCTTCCCTTGATAATATTAAGCTTCATACCACGCTTAGCGGGGGCTGGAGCTGTCGTATCGATCCGGCTCAAGTGGGCGAAGCCTTGGGCAATATTGTTGCCAATGCTTTGGAGGCGATGATTGGCTATGGCGAATTGTATATCCAATTAAGCGAGACGAAGCGCGAGCTTGTTATTGAGGTGCGGGATACAGGTCCCGGAATGAATAAAAGCGAGATGACGAGGGTGCTTGAGCCCTTCTATACGACGAAAAACGGCAGCGACACGAATTTTGGCCTTGGCTTGCCATACGCGTATCATGTGATGCGTAAGCATAAAGGGATGTTGGATCTGCGCAGCAAGCCGGGTGTAGGAACGTCTATCTTTATGTCGTTTCCGAAGCGCAGTGTTCAAGCAAAGAAAACAGAAGATCATACGCAGAGGAGAGAAGTGCATGGACAGCATTCGGGTATGGATCATTGAGGATGATCCTGATTGGCTTCGCGGTCTTGTGGCGTATTTAAATAAGGAGCCGGATATTAATGTTGTATGGACAGCAAGCAGAGCCGAAGATGTGAGGCAAGCGTTGCTGGAAGGCAAGCAGCAAACTATGCCTGCCGATGTCGTGCTGATGGACATTATGCTCGAAGGCAGGCCGGAAGGCGTTTTGCTCGCGGAGGAAACCGCCGTATCTACAGGAGCGCGAGTGATCATGCTGACCTCGATGGAGGAGAAGGAGCTTATTTTCCGCTCCTTTCAGGCAGGAGCCATCGATTATCAAATTAAATCGGATTTTGAAAGCTTGCCGGATGCGGTCAGATCAGCCTCGAGGAGTCAATCACCGATAAACGCGGTTGTGGCGGAGCGGATGCGCGAGGAATTCCGCAGGCTGAAGCAGCTTGAGCGTGAGTTTGAAGCGAAGAAGCTGAACGATCTTATTACGCCATCGGAGCTGCAGCTGCTGGATTTGATAGATCAGGGCTATACGCAGCCGCAAATTGCCGACAAGCTGGTCGTATCGATCCGGACGGTTAAAAACCATGTCAATCATATATTAAAGAAGCTGAATCTGACCGGTTCACGCGAGGCGGCTAATAAAGCCAAAGAAATGGGATTATTTCAAAAAAAAAATGACGAGGATAGTACCACATAAAGTTGGTACTATTTTTTTTATGCCATTTTTTACAGAATAGAAATAAGAAGTGCGCCTGCAAACAGGGAAAGGAGAGGCTTTCAACATGTCATTTGAGATGTTCTCGGCCGCACATGCAGCGGGATTGGCCGCTTCCGTCATCGCCGTTGTCGTTATTATCGTCTTCCGGAAGCAAATGAGGCAGCCAAAGCTGAACTGGATAGTGCGATACGGGCTTGCGCTCCTGTTGATAACCTGCGAAATCTCCCTTCAGTTATCCTACATCCTTGAGCATAACTGGGGGATCGGCTCAATGCCGTTTCAACTGTGCAGCCTGATGCTCTTAGTTAGTGCGCTGCTGCTAGTTACGGATAGAAAAAAACTTTACGATGCCGTATTCTTTCTCGGGAGTATGGGAGCGCTTCAAGCGATCTTGACACCCAATTTAGACGAAACGTTCCCGCATTTCCGCTTTTTCCATTTTTTTATCGCGCATATCGGAATCATCAGTGCCGCTTTGTTTATTACGGCGGTAGAGCGATACCGTCCTTCCTTTAGGTCGGTGCTGCTGGCTGTCGTTTGGCTGCATGCGCTCGCCATTCCTGCTGCGGTTGTCAACATCGTCTCGGGAACGACCAATTTTATGTTTTTGGCGAGAAAGCCCGGAACGGCATCCCTGCTCGATTTGCTGGCTCCATGGCCGTGGTATTTGCTGCAGCTTGAAGTCATTGCTTTTGCCATATTCATGCTGCTATATGCATCCTTACGGCTGCTCGATTATTGGTTTCAAGGCGAAAGCAAGTAATGGAGCCAGCCTTAAAGACGGCGGGTTCTGACTATACAATTGGGGGTTATACAGATGAAAGAACTAATTAACAGGCATTGGACTTCAATGCTCGGAGTCCTGTTCGTCCTTGCTGCATTTATCACTTTGTTCAAATATTCGTTGGATCTGGGCTGGATTACGGAGCCGATGAAGATCGGGTTTGGACTTTTGAGCGGAGCAGGCATAAGCATTGCGGGCTTAAAGCTCGCAAGACGTATTCCGCGTAATCCGATTGGCGAGATCATGATCGGTATGGGTGCTTGCATTTTATATGCGACCTTTTCTTTTGCCGGCATTTATTACCGGCTGTGGGAGCCGATGACGATTCTGCTCGGAATGAGCGCGATTACGATTGGCATATCGGCATATGCTTACAAGTTCCAGTCCAGGCTGCTTATGAATATAGCCATGGCGGGAGGGCTGTTGTCTCCGCTGCTGATGCGTCCGGAAACGGATCAAGTATTCGCTTTGTTTCTTTATTTGCTCGTAATAAATGTCGCCTTTTTGTTTCTGAGCATTGCCCGCGGCTGGCATGAGCTGCGGATCGTAAGCTTTCTAGGCTCGTGGCTGCTTTACATCGTATACTTTATACACTACAATCCATCGACTGAGGGCTTTTGGAGCATGCCGTTCCGGTACGCGCTCTCCGCATTCCTCTTTTATACGATCGGCTTGCTGGCTTCCTCCTGGCGCAATAAGCTTTGTTTCGACGGCATCGATTTGTATTTAAATGCGACGAACGGCATCCTGTTCGGATTTTGGGCGCTCCTTATTTTGAACGGGGAGTTGGATTACGGGTACATTCTTGCTTTTATCGGCATCGTCTACCTGTTAGCCAGCTATGTCATCTATCAGTTGACGGTCAAAATAACGGCTTCCTCCGCAAGCTTTTTTCTTGGAGGCTTGCTGCTGATTCTCGTGGCCGTCAGCAGTATTGGCGGCGGGTATGAGTCAAAGCCTCTGATTAGCGTGCTGCTATGGGGCTGCATTGCTGCTGCTGCAGCTGCTGTTGGCCGAATGAAACGTTTGCCTCTGCTTAACCTGTGCTCCCTTGTCATTTGGTTTGCGGTCGGCTCCTATTGGTATGCGGTCACTTGGGATACGCCGCGGGGCGAATGGTTCGGGATGTATATCCCATTCTTAAACTGGGGATCAATTGCTTGGGTGCTGCTTGCCGCACTTGGCTTCTATTTTTCAAGACAGCTGGTCTTTCCTCAAATAACAGAGAAAGCAAACCGGATTCTTGCAAGGGTATACGCGCTGTTAGCTCACCTCATCGTCGGGGGGTTGCTTACAAGGCAAATTGAAAATATATTTACCGAGTATTTTACTGAATCGTCGTCCGTCTACATGCAGCTTGCCCTATCGGTCTCATGGGGCTGCTATGCGCTGCTGCTTATTTTGTGGGGAGCTTATTACCGAGAGCTTTTATTCCGCTGGTTTGGCTCCGTCGTTCTGGTACTCGTCGCGTTTAAAGCGATCTTTATGGATTTGAGCGGACAAGAGGCGCTTTACAAAGTGGGAGTTCTGCTGACGCTCGGAGCGATCTCATTTTTTATTACATGGATTAACGGCAAATGGCGTGTTAATGATGAAGGGGCGCGCGAAAGTATTTGAGCGGGCAGTATGAAATGCATGCGGAATGAAACGATGACCGACCGTGCCAAGAAGGGTGCGGTCTTTTTTTGTTATCCGCTGGTATACTCATGCTTCAGCCCCTATAATAGAGGTGGTTTTATAGACAGGCTGCAATGAGCGGAGATAGGGGAGGGCATATGATAAAAGCAGTATATTTCGATTTGGACGATACGTTATACGACCAGCTTCAGCCGTTCCGGTTGGCGGTGGAGAACACCGGCCTGATTGGACATGCAATCGGGAGCTTACATATAGAAGATTTGTACAAAAGCATTAGACGGCATAGTGATCTTTTGTGGGTGAAGCATGTGAATGGGGAAATGACGCTGGAGGAGCTTCGCATCAAGCGGACTACGTCGGCTTTCTCCGATATCGGCATAGAGGTATCGGCTGAGGCGGCGGCGCTGCTGCAGTGGAATTACGAGCTGGAGCAATCACGTCTTACGCTCAGGGAAGGCGTTCAGGAGCTGTTCGAGCAGCTGCAGGCAAGCGGAATCGGCATTGGCTTAATTACGAATGGTCCGGTTGAGCATCAAATGAAAAAAATTATCGCTTTGGAGCTGTTAAAATGGGTAGCCGAGCCAAACGCATACATTTCCGACGGTATCGGCATTGCGAAGCCCGATCCAGATGTGTTCCATTTTGTCCGAAAAAATGTAGCTTTACGGCCAGAACAGCTGGTTTATGTGGGTGACGCATGGCATAACGATATCGCGCCTTCCTTTCAAGCAGGCTGGACGCCTATTTGGCTAAATACAAGACAGCAGCAGCCTAATAAGAAGGACGGGTTTGTGAAATACTTGGAATGCGGGTCAATCGAAGAGGTTATGCCGCTGCTTCGAAAGCTCAATGAAAGGGAAACTGGCTGTTTGCTCTAAAAACATGTACAATAATAACCGATATAATTAAAGTAGAAATGATACCTATGTGCTTATAACCGCAAAGCTGGGAGGAAATCATGAGTATTGACCCTCGGATTATTAAGACATTGCTGCAGCTGCAGCTCGCTCCAAGTTTGGATATGCAAGCCGCATCAAACCCATTGCTTGCAACCGCCGGCGATGGCTCTGCTTCCTTATTTGATACTCTTTTATCACAATATATGTCTGACAGCTCTTCGGAGAATGGCTCCGCCGCTCCAATTCTGGCGGCAGATGCGCTTGCTCAGCTATCCTCGCTGAGCAGTTTGAATAATATTTCCTACAGCAGCCAAGCTGAGGCAAACAGCTCACCAAGCGAATATGACGAGCTTATTCAGCAAGCTGCCGCCAAATATGGCGTAGACCCAGCCTTAATTCAAGCGGTTATCAAAACCGAATCCGGCTTCCGCGCGGATGCGCAATCCGGCGCAGGCGCAAAGGGGTTAATGCAGCTAATGGATGGTACGGCAAGAGGGCTAGGCGTCACGAATTCATTTGATCCTGCGCAAAATATTGAAGGCGGAACCAAATATTTATCGCTTTTGCTGAAGAAATATAACGGGAATGAGCAGGTTGCCTTAGCAGCTTACAATGCCGGCCCAGGACGTGTCGACCGGACTGGCATAAGAACGAACGAACAGCTGATAGAAAATCTTGAAGCGCTGCCGGAAGAGACGCAGCGATATGTCGCAAAGGTGCTTCAAGCTAAGTAGAACGGCAGTAATAAGATCACGATTCGGCTTTCTGCCTCTTAAGCAGGAGCAATCGCTGATCTTTTTCTTTTTTGGAAAGGAGACAGAACCTCGATGTTATATTTTGACCACTGTGCCTCAACGCCGCCTTATGAAGAAGTCGTAAAAACGATGATGGAGGTAATGAAATCGCAATACGCGAATCCTTCGTCCCTGCACCGCGCCGGTACCGATGCGGATAAATTAATTGAACGCTCGCGCGCCCTTCTGGCTGATCAGCTGCAAACGACGAACGGCAAATGGGTATTTACATCCGGCGGAACGGAATCCAACAATTTAGCGATAAAGGGTGTTGCACGCCAATATGCGGGACGGGGCAAGCATCTGATTACGACGCAGATCGAGCATGCTTCGGTGTATGAAACGTTCGCTCAGCTGGAGCAAGAAGGTTTTCGAGTAACTTATTTACCGGTCAGCGAGTCTGGACATGTACGCATTGAGCAATTGGAAGAGGCTCTGACCGACCAGACTATTCTTGTCAGCGTCATGCATATCAACAATGAAATAGGGTCGATACAGCCAATCGAGCAGATCGGAAGATTGCTCAAGCGGTATCCGAAGGCGATGTTCCATGTCGATGCCGTCCAAAGCATCGGAAAGCTGCCGGTTTGCATAGAGGAATGGGGCATCGATTTGCTAAGCGGGTCTGCACATAAACTTCGGGGTCCCAAAGGCGTAGGCTTCTTGTACGTCCGCGAAGGTGTTACGCTTTACCCGTTGTTTACAGGCGGCTCACAGGAGTACGGAAATCGCGCTGGCACGCAAAATGTGCCGGGCATCGTCGCCTCCGTGAAGGCGCTACGCATGTCGCTTGAGTCATTGGAGCAGCGCGAGCGGCGAATGAGGCCGCTTAAGCAGAAGCTTATTCAGCTCATTAGCGGCATACCGGAGCTTAGGCTAAACGGAGCGGATCCGTCTGCCGCTCATATCATTCATTTCTCTTACCCGGGCATGAAGCCGGAGGTTATCATTCATATGCTGGAGCAGCGTGGTATAATGGCTTCAACCAAATCCGCCTGTTCCTCGAAGGAAGACAAGCCAAGCCGCGTGCTGCTTGCGATTGGCGTTAGCCATGAACAGGCAGCCGGCGGGGTTCGAATCAGCTTCGGCGATGAACACGAGGAACGGGATATTGTCGCTTTAGGCGCTGCTCTGAGTCATGTTGTTGAGCAATTGAAGCCGCTTGAGAGGAGATTGACTTAAACTTGCTTTATGATCAAATTATACTGAGGTACGGAGATTTAATGGTTAAGGGAAGAAACCGGAATAAATTCGAGAAGCGAATGCTCGAGCAAGTGAAGCAAGCTTTGATCTCATATGAGAATATTGCTTATTTCAAATCCTTTGGACGTTTATATGTAAAGCTGAACGGTCATCCCTATGAGCCGGTTGCGGACCGATTGAAGGATTTGTTCGGCATCGTCTCTTTAAGTCCCGTTATGAGCACGGAGCATGAGCTTGAGAAAATAAGAGCAGCGGCGTTAGCTATTATGCAAGCATTGCCTAAGCAGCCGGCGACGTTTAAAGTAAGCGCCAAGCGCGCTTGGAAGAAATTTCCTCACAATTCGCAGGAAATGAATCATTTGGTGGGCGGGCATGTGCTGCGCGCAATGCCGGAGCTCAAAGTAAATGTGGGCAAGCCCGATATTGAATTGCGCGTGGATATCCAAGAAGAAGCGGCTTACGTATACTATGACGTTATACCCGGCGCTGGCGGCTTTCCTTTCGCGTCAAACGGCAAAGCCATGCTGCTGCTCTCTGGCGGTATAGACAGCCCCGTAGCAGGCTGGCTGGCTTTACGAAAAGGGCTTGAGATAGAGGCGGTGCATTTTCACAGCTATCCTTTCACAAGCGAGCAGGCGAAGGATAAAGTAATCGAGCTTGCTAAACGGTTGTCTTATTTCAGCGGAGAGCCGATCAAGCTGCATCTTGTGCCTTTCACTGAAATTCAGACGACCCTGGTTCAAGCAAAGAGCGATAATCTGATAATTACGTTAATGAGAAGGGCCATGCTGCGAATAACAGAGCAGCTCGCGGAGCGAAACGGGGCATTTGGAATCGTCACGGGGGAAAGTTTGGGTCAGGTAGCGAGCCAGACGCTGCCCAGCATGAATGTGATCGGACGCGCGACGGTGCTTCCGCAGCTTAAGCCGTTAATTATGATGGACAAGCATGAAATCATTCGTATGGCCGAAAGAATCGGAACGTATGAAACGTCGATTTTGCCATACGAGGATTGCTGTACGTTATTTTTGCCAAAATCGCCAAGCACGAATCCCAATCTCAGAATCGCCGAGAAGATCGAGTCGCTCATCCCGAATTATAAACAGCTGCTTACAGCAGCAGTCGAAGGGACCGAGCAGCTTTTGATTACGCCAGAGGCTGAAACGGCCATGCAAACGGCAGGCGAGGATAGCTGGTTCTGATTTAAATGTTGTTGAAGAGCTGAAAAACCAACAAAAAAAGCAGGAATCCCTTTAGTGGGATTCACTGCTTTTTTGTTGTGTAGCATTTTTGCGCATATTGGTAACCAATCCGGCTGCGATCGTAATGACAACCGCCAGTAGCACGAACGACCAGTAGATTACCTGATTGTCGAAAAATTCGTGGAAAGATTTTTCGTGCGTAATCATCTTGGCGGCGGTGTATGCGAGAACCGCTGAACCGACATAAATGATCCATCCATAGCGATTAATAAGCTTGATGAATAGGGTGCTGCCCCATACAACAATAGGTACGCTGATCAGAAGTCCGAGAATGACGAGCAGCTTATTATTATGTGCCGCACCCGCAACCGCGATGACGTTATCGAGTCCCATCGCTGCATCGGCAATGATAATCGTACGAATCGATTGCCATAGCGTATTGCCCGATTTAATGTTGTCATGCGCTTCTTCCTGTACGAGCAGCTTGTAAGCGATCCATACTAAGAGCAGGCCTCCGACAAGATTAAGCCAAGGCACATTCAGCAGCTGAACGACGAGCAGGGTGGCGATAATCCTAATGCCGACTGCTCCGGCTGTTCCCCAAATGACCGCTTTCTGTTGCTGGTCCTTTGGCAAATTTCGAGATGCTAACGCTATAACAATGGCATTGTCCCCGGCCAGTATAAGGTCGATGAAAACAATGGTCAGCAAAGCGGAGAAAAACTCGACTGAGAATAGATCCATAAGTAATTTCCCTCCTTTCCTAGATAAGCACTTCTTGAAGTCTACAATAAATACGAACGAGAGTGAAGAAGGATTCATTTTTTTTTGGACATATTCCCTACAGCTTGTTCATACAGCTGAGTAGAGGGGGTATGTGTCTTGGACAGCGTTATTATATTTATCGAAATCATTCTAATTAATGTATTGCTTAGCGGAGACAATGCCATTGTGATTGCCATGGCTAGCGGGCAGCTTCCGCCGGAGCAGCGCAAACGCGCAGTATGGTGGGGCGCGCTGGCTGCTGTAGGGCTTAGGTGCATTTTAACACTAGTTGCTATAAAGCTGCTGCAGGTGCCTTATTTGCAAGCGATCGGAGCTCTACTATTGTTCTATATCGCGGTGAAGCTGTTAGCTGATGCGGGCGGGCAGCAGGAAGCGCATAAAGTAAAAAAAGCGGGAACGATCGGTCAAGCGATCTGGACGATCGTGGTTGCCGATTTTATTATGAGTCTGGACAATGTACTGGCTATAGCCGCCGTCGCAGACGGCGATCCTGTCCTTATTTTGCTCGGAATTGCACTAAGCATACCTATGATTATCTGGGGAAGCCAGATGCTGGGCTCCCTGCTGCAAAAATTTCCTGCTCTTTCTTATATAGGCGCCGCTTTGCTTGCGTATGCGGCAGGGGAAATGCTCATGCATGATCCCGGCCTCGATAAGCTGTTATTTCACGGCTCCAAGACGCTTGGCGAAGCGATTCCACTGCTTTGCGTACCGCTCGTTATTGCACTTGCAGTTGTCAAAAAGAAGCCTGTCTTATGAGGTTTATTACATGCCCCGTTCACGCAAAATATGGCGGAACGGTTTTTTTTTGTTCAGACCCCCGCTACGTACTGGTATTTTTGCCTCAGTTCCTTTAAACTAATATAGATAAAAACTGACGCTTTTCGTCAACATATGCGATTGGCGTTGTAAGGAGCGGAACGCGAATGCCTAATAACAAATATTCCGCTGGAATTATTTTGCTGTTAGCCGGGGTCGTTATCTTGTTGGGCAAGTTAGGTGTTTTCAGCTTTTTGGGCGCAATCTTCTGGCCGCTGCTCGTCTTAATTCCCGGAGTACTTCTGCATGTTCTTTACTTCGGCAGATTAGTACCGGCAGTCGTGCTTGTCCCAGGCGGAATGCTCGTGGTATATGCCCTGCTGTTTGTGGTTTGCAATCTATTTGGATGGGATAGCTTGAAATATTTGTGGCCGTTGTTTATTTTTGGCATAGCAGCCGGCCTTTACGAATATTATTTGTTCGGTTCATCCAGAACGCGTGTTGTACTAACGGCATCGATTGCGCTTGCCGCCGCATCGGCCGTGTTCGTCATTTTAGTGCTGTTGTGGAGCTGGGGGATTTATGCGATTGCCGTTGCATTTATTGCAGCAGGCGGTTGGATGATGCTGGGCAAACGCAGACGTTGGTAAAAAGTTTTAAATAAAAAAAAATTGGAGTGGATTACTAGTTATGCAAGCAAGAGAGAATTTACGGAATATCGCCATTATTGCCCACGTTGACCATGGTAAAACAACATTGGTTGACAAGCTGCTTCAACAATCAGGTACGTTTCGTGATCATGAAGCAGTACAGGAACGCGCGATGGACTCTAACGACCTAGAGCGTGAACGCGGTATTACGATTTTGGCTAAGAACACAGCAATTAACTACAAAGACTATTTGATTAACATTGTGGATACACCTGGACATGCTGACTTCGGAGGAGAAGTTGAGCGTATTATGAAGATGGTAGACGGCGTTCTGCTGGTCGTTGACGCATTCGAGGGCTGCATGCCGCAAACGAAGTTCGTTTTGCGTAAGGCTCTTGAATCAAACCAGACGCCTATCGTTGTCGTGAACAAGATTGACCGTCCGAACGCTCGGCCTCAAGAGGTTGTAGATGAGGTTCTTGATCTATTTATCGAGCTGGGCGCTAATGATGAGCAGCTTGAGTTCCCAGTTGTTTATGCATCTGCGTTAATGGGTACTTCCAGTCTTGATCCTGAGAAACAAGACGAGAACATGGAAGCTTTATATGAAACCATCGTTAGCAACATTCCATCACCGACTGAGGATGTAGAACAACCATTGCAATTCCTGGTTACTTTGCTTGATTACAATGAGTATCTTGGCCGTATTGCGGTCGGCCGCGTTAACCGTGGTATCATCAAGCAAGGCCAATCCGTTGCGGTAATGACCCGTGAAGGCGGCACTAAGCAAGCAAGAATTGAGAAACTGTTCGGTTTCGTAGGATTGAAGCGCGTTGAGATCGAGGAAGCAGGCGCGGGCGATATCATCGCGATTGCGGGTATTCGTGAAATCAACATTGGGGAGACAATCGCTGATCCGCAGAAGCCAGAAGCTTTGCCGGTTCTAAAAATCGACGAGCCTACTCTTCAAATGACATTCCTTGTTAACAACAGCCCTTTTGCAGGCCGTGAGGGCAAATGGGTTACATCCCGCAAGCTGCGTGAGCGTCTCTACAAAGAGCTTGAGACGGATGTAGCGCTTCGCGTTGACGAAACAGATAGCCCGGATGCATTTGTCGTATCTGGCCGCGGAGAGCTTCACCTGGGTATTCTAATCGAGAACATGCGTCGCGAAGGCTTTGAGCTTCAAGTGTCTAAGCCTGAAGTTATCATCAAGGAAATTGATGGTAAGAAGCAAGAGCCTTACGAGCGTTTACTGATTGACACGCCTGAGGAAAGCATGGGCGCTGTTATGGAAAGTCTGGGAACTCGCAAAGCCGAAATGCTTAACATGATTAATCACGGAAACGGTCAAGTTCGTTTGGAATTCAGAATTCCTGCGCGTGGTTTGATTGGTTACCGTACACAATTTTTGACGTTGACACGCGGTTACGGCATTATGAACAACGCATTTGACAGCTATGGTCCGCTTGCGGGTTCAGGCGTTGGCGGCCGTCATCAAGGCGTTCTCGTAGCAAGTGAAAACGGAACATCGACTTTCTACGGCATGATGGGCGTTGAAGACCGTGGAATTCAGTTCTTGGAGCCAGGTACTGAGATCTATGAAGGCATGATCGTGGGCGAACATACTCGCGAGAACGATATCATCGTCAACATCTGTAAAGTTAAACAGCTGAACAACATTCGTTCAGCAGGTAAAGACGATACCGTTACGCTGAAAAGCCCGCGTCTATTCTCGCTTGAACAAGCGCTTGAGTACTTGAATGATGACGAGTTCTGTGAAATTACACCTAAGTCGATTCGTCTGCGCAAGAAAATTTTGAACAAGAGCGAGCGCGAACGTGCGGATAAAAACCGTAAAAACGCTCAAGCAAGCGTTTAAGAGCCAATCATTAAACAAACGTAAGGTTTTGCTTATGCAAAGCCTTACGTTTTCTTTAAAATATAAGTGGGATTATAAGTTTTTAACTTATAATCCCACTTATATTTCACACTGATACCGTTGTTTTGCAACTAAAGTGCGGCGAAAGCCGTTTACAATTGAAGAAGGGGGTATGCTGCATGCAGGCATGGCTTAGCGATCATAAGCTCATTTCTTATTTGATTATACTGGGCTTTACGATATACATATTCAATAAAGTGTTTCGAGCTCAGCAGAAGCTGCCGTTGTTGAAAGAAATACTTGTGTATGCCTTGATTGCGTTTGGTTCATTCGTTTTGATGATATTACAAGTAGATAAGCTGCCGATCATTCAATGTATGGGGGTGGCAGTTCTTATGATGCTTATGCTCCGCGGCCGTCAGCTGTACGACAAATGGAAGGGCAGCAAGACGGGCGGTAATCCGCCGCAAAATGCGGAATCAGGCAAATGAAGCTCGAGGATGCCCTATTCAACTGGCTGCAAATTAAGCTGGTAGCGGATGCTCGTCAAGATGACCAAGCGGCTATCGATACACTTGCGTTTTTTGCGCAAATTTTGACTGAAGATCACGGCTTATCGAGCTTTGTCATCATCAAGACCGACGCAACGATGATTCACGTGAAATATGAAAAGGATGGCCGTTCCAAGCTGCAGCTTTTTCCCCGGGATAGGGGCGAACAGCTCTTAGCGGACATCGAATCTAATCCAAAATACAACTGAACTTGAAGGTGGAACATATGAGTAAAGGTTCAACAGAATTACCTCCAAGAACGGATTCGCGTCAATCAGCAAAATCAAAAAAACAAAAACCGCGCAAAAAGCGTTCGGTACTTAAAACGATTTTTGTATTGCTATTCGCGGTACTGCTCATCGCAGCTGCGGCTCTGGCCTATTTGGTGTTCAAAGCGGATGAAGCAGTTGATCAAATCTCTGCGCCAAGTGATAACGAAGTCGTCATACCAGCCGGAGAGTCTGTTAAGGATAAGGCGGTTGCCATGCTGCTGATGGGCATTGACTCGCGTTCTCATGGAGGCGGTTTGAATACGGATGTACTGATGGTAGCGGTATTTAATCCAAATTCTAAATCGGCTACGATCGTTACGATTCCGCGGGATTCAAACATCGATGTGGATGGCTACAGAACGCGCAAAGCAAATAGCTTCTATGCTGATTTTTATATGAATGCACTTAATAATAAAAATTTGGAAAAAGAAGCAGCATACGCGGATGCCAAACAAGAGGTTCGTAACGTAATGAGCAAGCTATTCGATATTGACATTAAATATTCGGCCGTAATCAATTTCCAAGGCTTTGCAGATGTGGTTGATGCGCTAGGCGGCGTAGAAGTGGATGTCGACATGCGCATGAAATATACAGATACAGCGGATGGCACGAACATTGATCTCCAAAAAGGGGTTCAGGTGCTGAGCGGTGAAAAGGCGCTGGATTTCGTCCGTTACCGTAAATCCAACGATGGAAAAAACATGTCAAGCGATTTTGACCGCAACAAGCGGCAAAGCCAAGTCATTGGCGCTCTAACAGATAAGATGAAGACCTTTGACGGTGTTACGAAAATAGGTTCCGTTATCGAGGCTGTCGGAGAAAACTTAACCATGGATATGCCATCCAAAGAAATTAAAAATATGATGACTACTTATTTGGGCATAAGCCGCAATGATATTACGTTCATTCCGCTTGAAGGAACATGGAGAAGTCCGTATGTTTATTTGGATGAAACGAAGCTCGAAGAGGCTCGGGCAGCGCTAAAGGCAAAAATGGCTGAATAACCATAGACTGTCGCTAATAATATGGATATAATAATGCTACAGAGGCCATTATTGAATCTGTTCAGAAGGAGGTCATGCCCATGACCAACGCCGAAGCCGCAAGATCCAAGCGACCGATCGAAGAATTGCATGATCCAATCGTTCTACTGCACAGACTTAATGCGGTATCTGACAGTATGACCTCGAGCATTACGGGTATCGGGGACGTGGTGAACAATGCTGCGTGCTTGTCCACTACCCTTGCGTACAACAAACCGAATAAGATGATTGCTGCGGACTACTTGGATGTACAAGTTTTCGCTGCCATGAAGAAAGCCTAGTGATTAGCTCACTAGGCTTTTTGTGTCTTCAGGGGACCTTTACAATTTCTTATTCATTTTTGGAGCTTCTTGTTTTTCCGGCTCCTGCGGCATGATATCGCGAGGCAACTGCGGTATTAATCTTCCCATAATATCAGCCATTTCTTCTGCGAAGCCGGCTATTGGTCTTCCGCGATTGATATCGGCGCCAATTTCATTAATTCTCTGGGAGAGATCAATATCTGCGGTTACAAGAGCGTCTACGCCGTAAGGATCTTTACGAAACGCTTCGGCAACGGAGTATTTGATCGTGCCGACTCTTGACCGCTCCATCTTGGCATCTACATCGATGCCGACAATTGCAGTATTTCCGAACACGACACAGTGCGCGTTCGTTACACCATCAATTCCTTTGGCCAGCTGTTCCAGATGTGCTGCAACCTGGGCTGAGTCTTTAATCTCCTTTTTTCTTGGTTCGGTTTGCTGAGCCTGGACACGGCCATTATTTCGTGGAGAGGGTGATGTCTCATTACGTGCGACGGTGCTGCAGCCTGTCGCTACAATCGCAACAATGATCGCTGAAGTAAGCCATTTTAACATGTTTGCCACCTCTTTTTTTTACTCGTGAAAAATTTAAAGTTTTACCTGTCCGCCATAGCATACCCGCAGCTGCGCTATGCTATGTATGGCCTCTAATGAATATCCAACGCCGGGAGGGTTCTCATGAAAAAAATATTCGTGCTCGATACAAATGTGCTGCTTCATGATCCGCAAGCGATTTTTGCTTTCAACGATAATGAGGTCATAATTCCCGCGGTCGTGTTGGAGGAAATCGATTCAAAGAAAAGGTTAGCTGATGAATTAGGGCGTAATGCCCGCTCGATCTCGCGTCTGCTCGACAAGATGAGAGAAAAAGGACATTTGCACGAAGGTATAGAGCTGCCAAGCGGCGGCCTGCTCAAGGTGGAATTAAATCACCGCAGCTTTATGCGCGTGCAAGAAATGTTTGGGGAAATGTCAAATGATAATCGGATTTTAGCGGTTGCGCTGAATTACCACATAGAGCAGGAGAATGAACCTGAGAAGCAAAGCATCGTCCTGGTAAGCAAAGATGTGCTTGTTCGTATCAAGGCTGATGTGCTTGGCTTGCAAGCGCAAGATTATTTATCGGATAATGTGGTCGTATCGTCGGACTTTTACGCAGGCTATATGACGCTTTATGTTCATCCTGCTGTCATTGATGAATTTTACACCTACCGCTTTTTAACCGTAAACAACATGCATCTGAACATCAGGTTAAATCCGAATGAGTTTGTTATTTTGAGGGACGAAATGGGTACTTCAAAGTCTGCGCTGCTCAAAGTGAGCCAAGACGGAGCGAGGCTTGAGCCGCTATATTTAAGCAATGATCCGATATGGGGCATAACGGCCCGCAATGCACAGCAGCGTATGGCGCTTGAGCTGCTCCTAAATGACGATATCCCGCTCGTGACTCTTACAGGCAAGGCTGGTACCGGGAAGACGCTTATCGCACTGGCTGCAGGTCTTCTGAAAACAGAGGATGAGCATAAGTATAAGAAGCTGCTAATCGCAAGGCCGGTCGTTCCGATGGGCAAGGATATCGGGTATTTGCCAGGTGAGAAGGAAGAGAAGCTGCGCCCATGGATGCAGCCGATTTATGATAATTTAGAATATTTGTTCGATACAAAAAAGGCAGGCGACATCGATAAAATATTGATGGGGATGGGCAGCATTCAGGTTGAGGCGTTAACCTATATTCGCGGAAGGTCTATTCCTGGCCAATTCATTATTATTGATGAGGCGCAAAACCTAACGAAGCATGAAGTGAAAACGATCGTATCGCGGGTCGGCGAAGGCAGCAAAATTGTACTTATGGGCGACCCGGAGCAAATTGACCATCCGTACCTTGATTCCATCAGCAACGGATTGACGCATATTGTGGAACGCTTCAAATCCGAAGGAATCAGCGGGCATATGACGCTGGAGAAGGGCGAGCGCTCGAAGCTGGCTCAACTCGCGGCTGATTTACTGTAAGCATGATGGCCCCCTCATCAAAGAGGGGGTCATTTTATTTTGTGCGGAAATAAGTTAAAGACAAACAGCTATAACTTAAGCAGGTTCATTTGGACAAATCATGAATTTATTGTTATCCTATTTTTAGCAGATTCAAGGTTGAAAGGAAGAAGGCTGTGATATCCAGAAAACATGTGCTGTTTATGATCGGCACGTTACTGATAGCAGCATTGTTGCTTACCCCATTCTCGCGAAATACGAATCCAGCAAGTATTGGTAAGCCGGACGGGAAATCAAATGATCAGCCTGAGCAGGGAGAGCTTATCGTCGAGCAGATCTCCAACATTTATGTAAACGTTTCCTTGCCGGACTCACAGTTCCAGCAGCTGCAGGAGCTAAACCGGAATTTCATGATCGAACATCCCCATATTCAAGTAAAGCTTACGAATGAGCCATTTAAAGATAGAGCTTATGACCTTTGGGCGCTTCAGAGCCGGCAGGGGGAAGCTTCAGATATTATGCTGCTTGATAATGGATGGGTTAGGCCATTCGCCATACAGGGGTTTCTAAAGCCTGCAGACAGCATCATGACAGGGGATGCTCTCACGGATCAGCTGACGGGTCTGTTGGATCCGCTCACATGGAACGGTTATTTATGGGGTGTCCCACGGGAAGTGAATCCCTATATAGTCGTATGGAGCGAAGCCTTGCTTGCGGCGGCTGGTTTAAAGGAACCTCCCTCCGATTGGGCTTCTTTTCAGGCTGCCGCATCAAAAGTAATCGAGCTAAATTCTAAGGTAAGCATTGTGAATTGGAGCGAAGGCGATTTGCAGCAGCAGCTTATATGGTTGGCTGCTTACCAGACGGATCGATCGAATTTGTTGAAATTGCTGCCCTTTAGCGAGATCCAGACTTCACAGCTTGCCTGGCTGCAAAAAATGGAACAGCATATGAGCCGGATCGCGGTTAACGCGATTGGCCAATTAAACGAGGCGTTTCAAAGCAACAGCCTGCTATCCGCTATAATCCCTTGGAGCGAATACGAGAATTTGAATGATGCACTGCGAAAGAAGCTGCTCGTCGATCAAGACCGTATCGATTATCCTTGGTTAAATGGACACAGCTACGTCATCTCCTCAAACAGCAATGCGGAAGAGGAAGCCATGTTGTGGATCCGGGAAATGACCAATGTAAACAATCAGCAAATGATCTACGACCGCTCGGGACAGCTGCCAGCAAGAGCATCCTTGTATTTGTTTAACGGCTCGCTTCAAACCGATCCAACCGCTGCACCGCCTGCCTGGTGGATGAAGGTGCTGAATGTAAAACGAACGGATGCCGAATTGCCGCATCCGGATCCTCTTTGGCCGGAAAAATGGCAGTATCGGGAGCAAATGTGGAAGCGGTTTTCCGAAAAAACATTTCAAATTGATGCGTATATCAATTCTCTCGCAGAGTAAGGAATAAACCGGCAAGAGCCTGCCCCGCAATAAAATAGGGACAGGCTCTTATTTGATCGGAGGCTTAGGCTACAGCTTGAGGTTTAGCTTAATGGTTAGTTCTCCGTCTTTCATTTCTACGGAATTCGCTTTGAGGAAGGATACGATTAAATCCGGATAAAAGCCAAGGTCAAATTCCTCCTCTAATGCTCGGCGGGTTGTGTCCGGTAAGGAAAAGCCGTTAAACAAGAGCTCATCTACATGGAATAGGATAGCGTTTTTTGGATCATTTTCAATCGTATAATGGCCGGTTATTTTGATTTCCATATTTTCGCGTTTACCTTGAGCGATTACTTTGCCGTCAATGAAATCAAACGAGAAATTGTTGAAAATATCGTTTTGCTCGCGCAAAAAGGAATTCAAATCATCCTCAGGTACTCGGATCGTATACTGAAATCCTTTGATCTCCAGCAGCTGCTTGTTATTCTGCACAAAGTCCGGCAGCTTCTTCATAGCCTTCGAAAGGGCGCGGAAATATTGTTTAACCTCGTCTAAACCGGCCGTCTCCCAGTATGAGGTAAGCTCCATCATTAAAATACGAATGCGATCGGCATCCGATCGTCCGGCAAGCTGCTCTTCGACCTGCTTTTCGAGCGCCAGTACCCGATCTCTCTGTGCTTGCAGCTGATCCTCAATAACGGTAAGCTCGCTTCGTCTCGTCTCGAGCTGCTGATAGCCTTCCTTCACCATTCTGTATTGCTCCACATATGTATTCAAGGTATGCTTGTCGTGGGTAAGAATAATTTCGGCGTAATCCATCATTTGAAGCAGCTCCGATAACGAATCGAACGATAGAAGCGCGCTAAACAAATAATCCCTCTCTCCCATATAGTAAGCGCGCAGGACGCTACCTGCTTCATCCTGCTTGTCCGATATTTGCTGCTCCTGCTGCAAAAGCTGCTTCTCCGTATCCGTCATCGTAAGCCTAAGCTTCTGCTTTTGCTCTTGAATTCGAATAATTTCTTTATCAATTTCTACGACGGATAAGCTCTTTTCAAGCAGCGAATGCATATCCTCCTCGTCGGTCGTCTGGGGTTCAGCTTGCACAGGAAGACGGATCAAGAGGAATGCGAAAAGGAGCATCACCGTTGCTGCTATGGAAATTCGATTAAGCTTGGCTGGCAATGTCAACGGCATCGTCCCTCCTCAGCATTCATTTTATGCGGCAATTCATTTTATTATATCTTACATTTGGAAAAGGATGAACCTTATGGTGAAGGAAAGCAGGCTCGCGGCATCGATTGCAGCAGCCATTGCCGAATCGGTCTTATCGGGCTGGCGTATCGATGCGAAAGGAAATAGGCATTCGGTTCCATGCATCTCATTTCTTCAATATATGAATGCTTGCTTATACGATGATAAGTACGGCTATTACCGCTCGGGACCGGTCCGAGTAGGCAAGGCTGGCGACTTTTATACGAGCTCGGGAATTGGCGGCGTGCTGGCGGAGATTCTGGCCGGTTACGCACTGGATTATGGTAAAGCGCTGGGTAAACCGCTAAAGCTTATCGAGTGGGGGGCGGGAACAGGCAGACTTTCTGCCCAAATCGCTGAAGCTGGCCGTAATCGCAGCAGCGAATGGAATGAGCAATTTCAGTCTATCTTGATCGAGGATCATCCCGCTCATGGACAAGCGGCACGTGTAGCTTTTGCTAATAGCAGCAGCGGCCAATTGAATGCCGAGCCGATACTTGTGACGTCAGAAGAGGCTTGGGAGGCGAGCTGGCTGAGAGAACCTGCGCTTGTGCTCGCAAACGAGCTGCTTGACGCTTTTTCCGTACACCGGATTCAGCGTGTGAATGGACAGCTGCTTGAGCTTGGCGTTGCAGGCGATGAGGTGCAGGGCTTCTATGAGGTGCATATGCCGCTCACGGATATGCGGATTAGCGGCTGGCTCGCCCGGGACGGCATCCAGCTGAAGGAGGGACAGCAAACGGAGATTCATGCGGGAGCAGCTGCGTTTCAGGAGCGGCTTGGAGCCGTGATGACGAAAGGACGCCTCATTCTCATTGATTATGGACATGAGTCTGGCGAATATGCGGCGGAGCATCGTATGTACGGTACCCTGATGTGCTATTGGCGCCATCAGGCAAGCGATAGTCCGTATATTCGAATTGGCGAGCAAGATATGACATCGCATGTGCCGTTCACGTTTATTCGACATGAGGCGGAGGAAAGCGGCTGGCAGGCTACGAGTTTTATGACTCAAAAGCAATTTTTGATCGAGCATGGCGTTTTGGATTTGCTCCAAAATCATCACAGCACTGATCCTTTCAGTACAGTGTCACGGAGGAATAGGGCGATTAGGCAGCTGCTGCTCAGCGATCAGATGAGTGAGACGTTTAAAGTGATGGTTTTGGAAAAAAGATAGCCTGGATTCAAAAACGGTGCCAGCCCAAGAGGAGCTGACACCGTTTTTTTTGTTCAAATATAAGAAAGTATAGGTTTGACCTTTACTGTGCTTACGGCGAAACGAGCCTTTGTCATCAAAGAAGGCAAAGGCTCGTTTCCGCTTGGCTTACCTATGTAACTTGCCTTGGCGTATTTCGCTGACGCCTTTGTTAGAAAGGCAAGTCCATCTTGAAGACCGACCAATACGTGAAACCCACGAATGAAATGATCATATATCCCCAGAACATAATGATGTAAGTTCTCTCGGAGAAATTCAAGTAGCCTAGAAATACAAAAGCAACGGCTTGTGCGAAAAATAATAGCGCAAATTCCGTCATATGACCTGCGAAAGCCATTAGTCCGATTACCAGGGTCCAAAAGCCAAGTACCCGATACATGCGTGCCATGATAGCATCCCCCTTTCGCTGCGACCCGATTTTCTAATGATCATTATAACGTTTGACGAAATAAGTGTAAACTAAAAACCGTGACGAAATCGCAAACTTTTTGTTTTCTAACGTTAACGTACATGGAATCTGGATATAGTTTGCTCAAATAAAAGAACAAACATGTATGAGTAAATGAAAATTTGGTTATACAAATTAGTATCCAATAGATTCTATGAACTCTACCAAGGGCATAGAGATAAAGTAAGCGCCTTTACGTTAGGAGGTTTTCGTTGCATGACAGCAGTTAGACAAGATGCGTGGAGTCCAGACGATGATCTTATACTCGCCGAGGTTACACTACGCCATATTCGCGAAGGAAGTACTCAGCTTGCAGCTTTTGAAGAAGTAGGCGAACGTATTGGACGTACGTCAGCAGCATGCGGATTCCGTTGGAATAGCTGCGTTCGAAAAAGGTATGAGGATGCTATTCAAATCGCCAAGCAGCAGCGCCAGAAGCGGAATTATTTGAAAAAACAAACGATTGTTGCAACACCTCATGTTTCATCGATTTCCGTTTTTGAAACGGATGAACGCGCATTTAAGCAAGAGAGCAGTTCGATTGAAGAAGGTCTGTCTGTCGATGCTGTTATTCGTTTTCTTCGCGGCTGGAAGACGACCTATCAAGATTTAACCCGTCAAATCAAGTGGTTTGAGAAGGAACTGAAAGACAAAGAGGAAGAGCTGTATCGGCTCCGCGATCAGAATGAGAGATTGTCCAAGGAAGTAAACAATGTTCAAACGGATTACCGTGCTGTGAACGATGATTACAAGACGTTGATTCAAATTATGGACCGCGCCAGAAGATTAACCGTATTAACGAACGAAGACGAAGCAAAGCCGAGATTTAAGATGGATGCAAACGGTAATTTGGAACGTATTGATTAAGTTATAAACCGAACAAGGAGAGGCTGGCCATCTATGGCTGGCCTCTCTTTTTTTGCATCAGTTGCAATTTTTTCGGCAGATTTGATACGATAATGGCTAAATAACGATGAGCAGCGGTTGTTTGAAAGGAGTCAATGGCGTGCAAATCTATGTAGTAGGCGGAGGCTCGCTTGGTCTGCTCTATGGGGCGAAGCTGGCAGAAGCGGGCGCAGATGTGACAATATGGACGCGCAGCGAGGAACAGGCGGCATTGCTTGAAGCTAAGGGAATTAGGCTGATAGAGCTTGGAGAGACTAGCGAGCGGTTGATCCGTGTGAGAAGCATTTGGAGCGAACATTCATCGGATCAAAAGAGGCTAAGTAACAAAAATCGGCAGGAAGCGGGTTATCGGTGGGTTTTGCTGACAGTTAAGCAGACCGATTTGAATGAAGGGCTGTTAGCGAGACTCGTTGCTATTACGTCAGGCTCAGAGGAAGGGAACGCAGCGGTCGTCTGCTTGCAAAATGGTACCGGTCACTTGGAACGCATTCAAAGCAGGCTTCCGAATATGCCGCTGTTTGCCGCTGTAACGACCGAAGGAGCTAAGCGGCTCGATTCGCGTTCGGTTGAACATACAGGCAAGGGACAGCTGTGGCTGGGTGAATGGACAGGAAATGGGCGTAAACAAGACCAAGCTCTTGATATCCCGCAAAAAATGTTGGTTTCCATGCTGCAATCGGCAGGATTTACCTCTTATCTGTCGAATGACTTGGATAATCGAATTTTTAATAAATTACTTATTAACGCGGTTATTAACCCGTTAACGGCGATCTTTGATGTGGAGAACGGTGAGCTGCCTTCTCATCCTACCCGCGAGAAGCTGATGCGAGATTTATATGCGGAAACCGAGATGGTCCTCGTAAAGGCGGGAATGCGTATGCCGGAGGATGGTTGGCAGCTCATTGTCGATGTCTGCAAGCAAACCAGCCGTAATATATCGTCCATGCTAAGCGATATTCGAGCAGGCAGGGCTACTGAAATTGATGCGATTAATGGCGGTGTTGCAAAGCTTGCCGAGAAGCATGGGCTGCAAGCGCCGCTAAACCAAGCAATAACGGAACTAGTAAAAGCGCTGCATCCGAAGCCGAGTATGAGGGAGTGAAGGACGATGGAGATGATTTGGGAAAGCATCAAACATGCGTACGCTTTTTTGGCGGTTATTCCAATCATACCATTCGCAATCATATTATTCGGATATGGGGCGTTCATACAGGACCGGAAGAAAGCGTTCCGATTGGCCATGGATATTACGACAGCTTTATTAATTGGATGCGTAGCGGTATTGTTCGATTATCTGTTCAGCAGCAAATTCGGAATATATGGTATTTTATTATTTATGCTGCTTGGCGGCGGACTGCTGGGAAATGCTCAATTCCGCAAGCGTGGCGCCATTGATGCCAAAAAGATTTTTCGAACGGTTTGGCGGCTTAGCTTTTTTACGATGAGCGTGCTGTATATCGTCTTCATGTGCATCGGCATCGGCAAGATGGTGCTGACCACATAACTTAAAATACAAATCATGAAACGCCTCCATCTTTGAGAGGCGTTTTTATTTTGACGGACGGCTTCACCTTTGTGTACAATTATGTAGCTGGTTTTTATAAATGATTAGCCGCTTTTACGGCTATAAAGCAGGAGGTTAATGGCTGCGCTATGAGAACAGAAACATATTCATTGGCAAGCGCTCAACCTTTGACAGAGGCTTATATACATCGGTCAGATGACCGCATTGATGCTTTGTACGGCTATCATGCGGGAGCGGAACAGGATTGGGATAGACGGTTCAAGCGTTTGGCGCTTAACGGCAATAAGAGAGCAGAGTCTGCCGAGGTTGCGTGTGCGCTCCGTGCCTACAATGAAAGAGCTGGCGCGTCTCCCGAAGTATTTGCATCCATTTCAGCGATAGCGGAAGGCGCTCCTGTCGTCGTCGGAGGTCAGCAGGCCGGCTTATGGACCGGGCCGTTGCTCGTCATACATAAAGCGGTATCGATCATCGGAGCTGCAAAGTCGGCGGGCGAGCAGCTTGGGCAAACGGTTGTGCCGGTTTTTTGGGTTGCCGGCGAGGATCATGATTGGGATGAAGCGAACCATGCTTACGTGCTTACTGCGGAACAGGAGCTGCGCAAGCTATCGGCTGTACGGCCTGAAGGGGCGCGCACATCGGTAAGCCGCACGGCTATTACGGCTGAAAGGTGGTCAGAGCTTCTGGCTGAGCTGGAGCAAGCGCTCCCGCATTCCGAGTTTAAGCCTGCACTAATCGAGGAATTACGTCTAATGTCGGAGAAGGCGCATTCCTTATCTGATTTTTTCGCAATGATTTTAAGTCATTTATTTGGCAAACATGGATTGGTGCTGCTCGACGCCGATCATGAAGACATTCGCCGTCTAGAGTCTCCAATGTTCAGGAAGATGATTGAGAGGAACGATGACCTGGAAAAGGCGTATACAGCCTCAGCTGCGAAGGTGAAGGAGTTAGGTTACATCCTTCAAGCGGATGTGACGCCAGACAGCGCAAACCTCTTTCTCTTTCAACCTTTAAATGGCGATGAAAGAACGCTTCTGCACAAGAAGGACGGATTGTTCCAAGATCGCAAGGGTCAGGTGTCGCTGACGAAGGAGCAACTGCTGCAGATCGCGGATGTACAGCCACAGCAGCTCAGCAATAATGTCCTGACAAGGCCGCTCATGCAGGATTATTTGTTCCCTGTCCTTGCTACCGTGCTTGGTCCGGGTGAAATCGCTTATTGGGCGTTGACCGGAGATGCTTTCCGCGCGCTTGACATGGAAATGCCGATAATAGTGCCACGTATGTCTTATACGTTGATCGAAGGAACAGTAGCCAAGCATATGGGCAAGTACGAGCTTTCCTTCGCGGACGTCATGGAGCGCTTCGAGGAGCGCAAAGGACAATGGCTGAAGGAGCAAGACGGGCTGTCCATCGAACAGCAATTTGCGGATGCGAGGCAGACGTTCGAACAGCTGTATAAACCGCTGCTTGGGCTGGCAGCGTCCGTTCAGCCCTCGCTCTCTAAGCTGGGCGAGACGAATCTGCAAAAAATTGTAGAGCAAATCAATTACATGGGCTCGAAGACTGTAGATGCCTTCAATAAGCAATTCGAAGCGTCTACACGCCAGCTTGATCGTATCCATCTTTCGATTAAGCCACTCGGAAAGCCGCAAGAACGCGTGCTTAACATGACGGCATATTGGAACCGCTACAGCTTAAATTGGCTGGAAAAGCTGCTTGAAGCGCCTTACAGCCGCAAGGGCGGACACGAGATCGTGTATTTATAAAATAATAGGAGGAATGTAGGATGAGTACAGCAGAAAAAAGCATCGTTGCGGATATGTCGCTTGCACCCGAAGGACATTTAAAGATTGATTGGGTAGCCGCGCATATGCCGGTTTTGAATACGATTCGCGAGCAATTCGAGAAGGAGCAGCCTTTTAAGGGGCTAAAGGTGACGATCGCTCTGCATTTGGAGGCGAAAACAGCCTACTTGGCGAAAGTGGTCAAAGCGGGTGGCGCAGAAGTTACGATTACGGGCAGTAACCCGTTGTCTACGCAGGACGATGTATGTGCCGCGCTTGTTGAGGATGGCATTACCGTATTTGCCAAATACAATCCAAGTCCGGAAGAATTTAAGGCGCTTAACGTTAGAGCGCTTGAGTGGAAGCCTGATCTTATAATAGATGATGGCGGAGATCTTGCGACGATTCTAAATTCAGAACATCCTGAGCTCGGCGAAAATCTGCGGGGCGGAGCGGAAGAAACGACAACTGGAATCATCAGGCTGAAAGCGATGGAGAAAGACGGCTCCTTGAAATTCCCGATGGTAGCCGTGAATGATGCTTATTGTAAGCATCTGTTCGATAACCGCTACGGTACGGGGCAATCCGTATGGGACGGTATTAACCGGACCACAAACCTGATGGTAGCTGGTAAAACGGTTGTCGTTGTCGGCTACGGCTGGTGCGGCAAAGGCGTTGCGATGCGCGCGAAGGGTCTCGGTGCCAATGTCGTAGTAACCGAAATCGATGCGATCAAAGCGGTTGAAGCCTATATGGATGGTTTTGCAGTTATGCCGATGATCGAGGCGGCTAAGATTGGAGAGTTTTTCGTGACCGTTACGGGCAACCGTGATGTTATCCGCGGAGAGCACTACGAGGTTATGAAAGATGGAGCGGTTATTTCCAACGCGGGGCATTTTGACGTTGAAGCGAACAAACCGGAGCTGACTGCATTGTCGTCAAGCGTACGGACGGTAAGGCGCAACATCGAGGAGTATAAGCTGCAGGACGGACGCAGCATTTACTTGCTTGCAGAAGGACGTCTGGTCAATTTGGCAGCCGGAGACGGACATCCGGCGGAAATTATGGATATGACGTTCGCACTCCAAGCGGTAGCCTTAAAATACGTTAACGAGCAATACAAAGCGATTGGCGCTAAAGTCGTTAATGTGCCTTATGAGCTTGATGAGCAGGTAGCGCGGCTTAAGCTGCAATCGCTTGGCTTCGGTATCGACAAGCTTACGGAGGAGCAAATTGTTTACCTGGACAGCTGGAAGGAAGCTGAATAATTCATTTGAAAAGCCGCGAGCTATCGCGGCTTTTTTTATTTGTAACCTTTGATACAAAGCCTGCGTCTAAAGGTAAAAATAGTAAGGGGGAATTAACTTGTTTAACCATAAAAAAGGATTTTGCATGTGGGTTGTTATTGTTGTTTTAACCTTGCTAATGGCGGGCTGCTCTTCGGCAAACGGGGATGCAGCGAATTCCAAAGGGAACATGTCTGCACAGACGGGCTCGCCTGCAGCAGGCAGCGCTGCAGGCGACATGATCTCCAGCGATAGCGAAGCTGCGGAGGAGCCTGCAGCTGATGGGAATAGTACGGAACCGACAAGCGGCGGAGGCTTTGCTTCCGGGACAGCTGCAGGAGCAGAAGGATTCAACCAAAAAATTATTTATACGGCTACATTAAGCATGCAGGTGGATGAACTGGCATCCGCTGCGACTTCGCTTCGAAATGCGATTCATCAAAGCGGCGGCTATATTTTACAATTTCAAGATACGAGGCATGAAGGGGAAGTCGGCGCAAGTTATACGATCAAAGTTCCGGCTGCTGGGTTTATGTCATTCATTGATCGTATCGAGCAAATTAAACATCGCGATTTTGAACGGAATATCGGAGGCAAGGACGTATCCGAGGAATACGTTGATCTCGAATCGCGGCTGAAAGCGAAACAGCTCGTGGAGACAAGGCTGCTGGCGATGATGGAAAGAGCTGTTCGGGCTGATGATTTACTGAAGTTTTCACAGCAGCTCTCGGAGGTGCAGGAGGAAATCGAGCGAATCAAAGGAAGAATTCGATATTTGGATAACAACGTATCCTTCTCTACAGTAGAGCTGCGCTTATATCAAACGGATCAAGCATTAAAAAATACAAGCTTGAAAAATCCGCATTTGGGCGGCAGGATGTCAGATGCTTTAACAGCCAGCTCGAAGGTCGTGTGGGAAGCTTTCAACCTCGTGCTTGTTGTTTTGGCGGGCGCAGTGCCCGTTGCAGCTGTGCTTGCCGTAATTGTAATTCCTGTTATCTGGTTATCCCGGCGGAAGAACAAAGGGAAGGCTCTGAAGAGAGTGGAGTCTGATGATGAAGAGCAGCCGCCAATCCTATAATCTTTAATACTATAAAATATTTTTGAAAAATCCTGCTCATGGAGCAGGATTTTTATTTTAGGTGGCGAACTACTGTATCTTAGTGGGGAAAAGTGGGGCGAAGTGGAGGATATGGGAGAGAGGGTGGGGCGAAATCATGTTTATGGGTGAATTTCAACATAGCATTGATGAGAAAGGCCGCATCATCATTCCTGCGAAATTCCGAGATTCACTCGGAGCCTCGTTTATTGCTACCCGCGGTTTAGATAATTGCTTATTCGTATATCCCATGACTGAATGGAGTATCTTGGAGCAAAAGCTTAAATCACTGCCGCTTATGAAATCAGACGCACGCGCATTTACCCGGTTTTTCTTTTCCGGTGCTACCGAATGTGAGCTTGATAAACAGGGAAGGGTAAACATACCCGGCCATCTTCGCGATTATGCGAAGCTGGACAAAGATTGCATGGTGCTTGGCGTCTCCAGCCGGGTTGAGATCTGGAGCAAGCAGACATGGGATGGCTACTACGAGCAATCGGAGCAAACTTTTAACGAGATCGCAGAGAAGCTCGTCGATTTCGATTTCAACTTCTAGAATGGACAACAAGAATGGGAGGGCTGCGGCGTGTTTCAGCATATTACAGTGCTTTTGGAAGAAGCGGTTGACGGTTTGGCTATAAAGCCAGACGGCATCTACGTCGATTGTACGCTTGGGGGAGCGGGCCATAGCGAGCTTATTGCATCCCGACTAGGCGAAGGAGGGCGGTTAATCGCATTCGATCAGGATGACTGGGCGCTGGATAACGCTCGTGTTAGGCTTGCTCCTTATTTGGATAAAGTAACGCTGGTAAGAAGCAATTTCCGTGATTTGGAGCAGGAGCTTAGAGGCTGCGGCGTCCCAATGCTGGAAGGCGTTCCTCAGGTAGACGGCATATTGTTTGATCTTGGGGTGTCGAGCCCGCAATTAGACGAAGCGGAGCGCGGCTTCAGCTACAATCATGATGCGCCGCTTGATATGCGCATGGATCGAGAAGGTGATTTAACTGCTCATGAAATCGTCAATACGTGGGATGAGCGTGATATTTCCCGGATATTGGACCGTTATGGGGAAGAAAAATTTGCCCGTTCTATCGCAAGGAACATTGTGAAGACACGAGAAAAGGCGCCGATTGAGAAAACCGGCGAGCTAGCCGAGCTGATCAAGCTATCGATTCCAGCCGCTACAAGACGTACCGGAGGACATCCCGCCAAGCGCTCCTTTCAAGCGCTTCGTATTGCGGTAAACGATGAGCTTGGAGCAGAGGAAGAGGCGTTGGAGCAGACGATTCGTTGTTTGAAGTCTGGAGGGCGCGCATCCGTCATTACGTTTCATTCGCTTGAGGATCGCATTTGTAAGCAAATATTTGCGAAGTTTGTGGAGAAATGCACTTGTCCGACTGATTTTCCGTTATGCGTATGCGGAAATAAAGGGTCGGTGAAATTAGTTAACCGCAAGCCAATCGTACCTTCCGAGAGAGAGCTGGAGCTCAATCCGCGCGCAAGGTCGGCAAAGCTTAGAGTAGCAGAAAAATTGTAAGAGGGGGATTTGAATTGGCGTATGTGAATGGCAATTTAGCGCTGCAACCGAAGCGGAAGCAGGATCAGCAAACGGTTATTAAAGAAACGAAGCGACTTGTAAAGACTCGCAAATCCTTACCGGTTCAAGAAAAGCTGTTGTATATGTTCACAGTATTAATGTGCGTTGTAGTTGCTGGTGTCATTATTTTCCGCTACGCGCAAATCTATGATATGAATCTCCAAATAAAGAAGCTAAACAGCGACTACCAAACGATGAATATCGAAATGGAAGACTTAAAGAAACAGGTCGAGATGCTCAGCGATCCTGAACGCATCCGCAAGCTTGCCGAGACCCAAGGGATGGTTAGCTCCCTGGAGGACGGTATAACGGTGAATACCGGTGATGACGAGATAAAATCGGCAATGCGTGAATAGGGTGAGCGATGATGAAAAAAAGAATTAGATTGCGTACACTGTTGTTTGGAGGGGTAATGACCCTCCTTTTTCTCATTTTAATAAGCAGAATCTATATTGTGCAGGTGGTTGAAGGTGCCAAATGGTATGATCTTGCGAAGACGAGATGGTCCGCTGCAGAGGAGCTTGTAGCGAAGCGCGGGGCAATTGCCGATCGCGACGGGAATATGCTGGCGATGGATACGATCGCATATAATGTTTCCGTTAATCCGCGATTGATTCATGATGAGGATCTTACAGAAGATATTATCAATGGCTTGCATGATATACTAGGCATTTCAAAAGAGGAACTTCGTAAAAATGTAACGGCCAAAAAGGAAGACGGAAATTATGTCGTTCATCGGGAGGTGCGTAACGGAGGCTGGCAAATTGATAAAACGCTGGCCGATAAAATTAGAAAGTTCCGTGAAGAGTTATCGAAAGATAAGAAGGTGACTGATGTCGGTATCGATTTGGCTGAAAATTTGAAGCGTTATTATCCTAGAAAATCCTTAGCTTCGCAGCTGATCGGTTATTTGGATAAAGAAGGCGCAGCAATGACAGGCGTTGAAGCTTTTTTTAACGAGCAGCTAAGCGGTGAAAACGGCTTTATTAAGTATGAGAAGGACGGAAAGCGGGTTCAGCTTGCGGAGGGTGAAGTGGAATTTAAGCCCGCCAAGAATGGCCAAGACATCAAATTGACCATCGATAGCGATATTCAGCGTTACGTAGAGGAAGCACTGCAAGAGATCGTGAGAGAGTATGCGCCGAAGAGCGCGACGGCAATTGCCGCCGACCCCAATACGATGGAAATTTTGGCGATGGCCAACACACCGCAATACAATCCCAACGAATTTTGGATAAATAATTCGAGCTCTTATAATCATGCCATTAAATCGTTGTATGAGCCAGGCTCAACCTTCAAAATCGTAACGCTGGCAGCGGCAGTTGAAGAAGGGGTCTTTAATCCGGATGAAATGTATAAATCAGGAAAAATTAAAATTAAAGGTATACCGAATCCGATTCGAGATATTAAGCGCGAGGGTTGGGGAACGATCTCCTTTTTGGAAGGGCTGAAGTACTCGAGTAATGTTGCGTTCGTTAAACTGGGTTACGAGAGATTAGGCGAACAAAAGCTAAGAGATTATTATACGAATTTTGGCTTCGGACAAAAGACAGGCATTCAGCTTGGCAATGAGCTGACGGGTTCGATTCGCTTTCAATATCCGAGCGAGATCGCTAATGCCACCTTCGGACAAGGGGTTTCGGTAACGCCTATTCAACAGGTTGCGGCTGTCGCAGCTGTTGCGAACGGCGGGAAGCTGCTGCAGCCGCAAATCGTGAAGAGTATGACGGATCCGACAACCAAAACGACAAAGACATTCGAGCCGAAGGTGATCCGTCAGGTCATCTCTGAGGAAACGTCCCGTCAAGTGGGCGAATATTTGGAGCAGGTTGTATCCGATCAGGAAAAGGGTACCGGTAAAAACGCCTATATCGAAGGCTACCGCGTAGCGGGGAAAACAGGGACAGCACAAAAGGTTATTGGGAATTCTTACTCTGATTCAAAGTTCGTCGTTTCCTTCATCGGTTACGCGCCGGTTGATAATCCGAAAATCGTCGTGTATATCGTTGTGGATGAACCGAATGACCCCTTAGTCGGGGGAGGAAAGGTAGCCGCCCCGGCGTTCAAGCAAATCGTGCTGAAGAGCTTGCGAAAAATGGGAGTAGCGCCTAACTTTGCAACAGATTCGAAAAACGTGAAGAAGGAAGTAACGATGACGGTTCCCGAAATAACGGAACTTCAGGTTGCGCAGGCCAAAGCGGAATTAAAAGCAAAGGCGATGACTTTCGAATTAGTCGGGAACGGCAAAACGGTATTGCAGCAAATTCCTGCTGCAGGCGCATCCGTACATCCTACGCAGAAGATTTATTTGATTACAGAGCAGCGGGAGAAGCTGACCATACCCGATTTGAAAGGCGTATCGCTCCGGGATGCGCTCGAAATAACTTCGCTAATCGGCATTCGTATCATTCCCGAGGGACAAGGCTTTGTCGTATCCCAGAAGGAAGAGACGCTAAATAACGTAAGGGTGTTAAAAGTCGTGCTTGCACCTCCGCATGGCGCAGCAGCTCAGACAGAATCGGCGGCTGCTGGCTCAGATTCAGAAGAGGCGGTCAAAGAGGAAGATGCCGCCGCTCCGGGAGATTCAGCCAAGAGCGGGGAGCAGGCGGCCACAGGTAATGAAGCGGCCAATACCGGTGCTGGTTAAGGCGGTAATGCCTCGGCTGAGTAAGACAAGAAAATGGTTCTGATCCTACAGGCAGCTGCCTTTGTTTAAAGCTTGTTCTATCGTCCGCTTGTCCCGAATAATCTGGGAATGAGCGTCATCGAACGCTCCTTCGAAACAGTCAAGCGAAGGGGGAACAAGTTATGAAGGTATCCAATGTAACGGTTAGGCGACGCTTATTTATCGTACTTATATTGGCTGGGGTTTCATTCCTCGCCTTATGTATCAGGCTTAGTTATGTGCAGCTTTGGCAGGGTGAGGAGCTGGCGGAAAAAGCGGAAAATTCTTGGCGGCGCGACATCCCGTATGTGGCAAAGCGAGGCGAGATTGTGGATCGTAACGGCATTCAGCTGGCTTACAACGTCAGTTCTCCTACTGTCTACGCGATTCCCGTGCAAATTCAAGATAAGCAGGCTGCAGCAGCTGCTCTTGCTCCGCTGCTCGACATGTCGCAGGAAACGCTGTACAACAAAATTAAAACAAAAAAAATGATCGTTAAGCTTGGACCCGGCGGCCGCAAAATTACGATCGATAAAGCCGAACAAATTCGTGCGCTCGGTCTTCAAGGGATCGTAGTAGCCGAAGATAATAAACGCTTTTATCCTTACGGCAGTCTTGCGGCGCATGTGCTTGGCTTTACCGGAATTGATAATCAGGGCCTAACAGGCATTGAAGCTAAATATAATACGGAGCTTAGCGGAATAGGAGGCAGCGTGTCCTTTCTTTCTGATGCAGCGGGAAGGCAAATGCCTAATTCCTCGGACACCTATGTTAAACCGAAGGACGGGCTTACGATGCAGCTCACAATCGATAAGCAAATACAGACGGTTATGGAGCGGGAGCTTGACCAAGCGATGACGAAGCTGCAGCCGGATGGTATAATCGCGATTGCGATGGATCCGAATAACGGAGAAATTCTTGGTATGGCGAGCCGTCCTACCTATGAGCCCGACAAGTATCGCGAGGTGCCCACAGAGGTTTATAACCGTAATCTTCCGATATGGATGACGTACGAGCCGGGTTCCACCTTTAAGATCATTACGCTTGCTGCCGCATTGGAGGAAAAGAAGGTTGATTTAAAAAACGAGCGTTTCTTTGATCCTGGCGCGATTGAGGTTGGAGGAGCTAGGCTTCGCTGCTGGAAGAAGGGCGGACACGGCAGCCAGACATTTTTGGAGGTTGTTGAAAATTCCTGCAACCCCGGCTTTGTCACGCTTGGTCAGCGGCTTGGCAAGGAAAAGCTGTTCGATTACATTAAAAACTTTGGTTTTGGGACGAAGACCGGCATCGATATTGGCGGCGAGGAGAACGGAATCCTGTTCAAGCTGAATCAGGTCGGTCCCGTTGAGCTTGCTACGACAGCCTTCGGTCAAGGGGTGTCGGTTACGCCTATTCAGCAAATTACGGCGGTGTCAGCCGCAATTAACGGCGGCACGCTTTACAAGCCCCATGTAGCGAAAGCATGGATTAATCCGGAATCCGGAGCGACGGTAGAAACAGTGGAATCGGTTGCCGTGCGGAAGGTCATTTCTGAGGAAACGTCGAAGCAGGTACGCGAAGCGCTCGAGAGCGTTGTTGCGAAAGGAACAGGACGTAATGCTTTCATTGACGGCTATCGCGTAGGCGGCAAGACGGGGACTGCGCAAAAGGTTATTAACGGAAGGTATTCACCTAATGAGCATATTGTTTCGTTTGTCGGCTTTGCTCCGGCGGATGATCCGCAAATCGTCATTTACGTAGCCGTGGACAATCCGCAGGGGATTCAGTTCGGAGGTGTCGTAGCGGCGCCTATCGTCCGTAATATGATGGAGGACGCCCTCTCGATTTTGGAAATTCCAGCTCGCGAGAAACAGATCGACCGGATTTATAAGTACGGAGAAACGCCAATCGTAACCGTACCGAATTTGGTAGGCAAAACGGTTTCGGATTTGTACGAGGATTTGAATATGAATTTCAACCTCACTACTGCCGGTTCGGGAAAAACGGTCATACGTCAAGCTCCGGCTGCCGGGACCCGTGTCGACCGAGGTTCGACGATTCGGATCTATTTAGGCGAAGAAGATAATATATCCCACTCACATTGACTATAATGGTAGTTAACGAGGGTGCTGCGGTCGGCATATCGAACCTCCGCCGGCGCTTAAGGGAGGAGTGGGGCAGATGCGTTTAAAAGATGTTGCGGAGCTGCTTATAACCGGGCGGCTCATAGGCGATGGGGAAACGGAATTGACCGGAATCGAAACCGATTCGCGAAGTATTAGCGAGGGTCAATTGTTTATCTGCTTGCGAGGACATACCGTAGATGGCCATTTGTTTGCGCCTCAAGCGGCCGCAGCCGGCGCTTCAGCACTTATTGTGGAACGAGAGCTTGATTTGCCGCTACCGCAAATTATTGTTAGGGATTGCCGTCTTGCTTTGGCTGTTTTTGCTAACCTTTTTTATGGCTACCCCAGCCATTCGTTAAAACTTATTGGAGTTACGGGGACGAATGGCAAAACAACAACGACTTATTTGATTGAGCATATTTTGAATGACCAACGTATGTCTACGGGTGTTATCGGCACAATTGAGCGGCGTTTTAACGGACAGTCATTCCCGATGACGAGCACAACCCCGCAATCGCTTCAGCTGCAGCGTTATCTCAGCGAGATGCGCGATGCAGGCTCGCAGTATTGTACGATCGAGGTATCCTCCCACGCGCTGGAGCAAGGACGGGTGATGGGCTGCCGCTTCCGGACGGCTGTGTTTACGAATTTAACGCAGGATCATTTGGATTACCATGAAACGATGGGCCGTTATGCTGCGGCAAAGGGATTGTTATTCTCAAGGCTCGGCAATGTTTATTCCGCCGAGGAGAGCGAGCGCTCCTATGCCGTTCTAAATGCGGATGACGCCATATCGGCTGAGTACGCCGAGCTGACGGCGGCGGAGGTCGTGACCTACGGCATCGATAAGGAGGCGGATGTCCGCGCCTCGAATATACGAATAACGGCACAGGGAACAACCTTTCATGTGAATACCTTCCGGGGAGAGGCGGACGTAACGCTGCAAATGGCAGGTAAGTTCAATGTTTATAACGCGCTTGCCGCTATTAGCGCTGTGTTAATCGAGGGAGTAGAGCTGGCGGCAATTGCTGCGAGTTTAAGGGCCATTCCTGGAGTCCCGGGGCGGGTCGAGGCCGTTCATGCCGGGCAAGCATTCGCTGTTATCGTCGACTATGCGCATACGCCCGATGGCTTGGAAAATGTGCTGCGGGCCGTCCGGCAGTTCGCCGGGAAACGGATTCTGTGCGTATTTGGCTGCGGTGGCGATCGCGACCGGTCGAAGCGGCCGCTTATGGGAAACATCGCTGTAAAGTACGCTGATTACGCGATCATTACTTCGGATAATCCTCGTACAGAGCCGCCGGAGTTCATTTTAAAGGATATCGAGGATGGACTAATAAAGAGTAATATCGATCCTTCATCATACGAATTACTTGCTGACCGAAAGTCGGCCATTCAAAAAGCGGTTGAAATGGCAAGCCCAGGCGATGTAGTATTGATTGCGGGGAAAGGTCATGAAACCTACCAGGATATTAACGGAGTCAAGTATCCATTTGACGATCGAAAAGTAGCGAAAGAAGCGATAAGGGGAATCATACATTGATTAGACGTACGATCAAGCAAATAGCCGAAATGAGCGGCGCAAAATGGAATGGAAGCAATACTGAGCTTATTATTACGGGCGTAACGACTGACTCGCGGCAAGCTGCAGCGGGCCAGTTGTTCGTTCCGCTCGTCGGCGAGCAGTTCGATGGGCATGCGTATTTGGAGCAGGCTGTACAGAATGGAGCGGTTGCCGCGCTTTGGCAGAAAGGGCGCGAGGTTCCGGAATCGCTTGACCATGTGCCGCTGCTTATCGTAGGCGATACTCTCGCAGCATTGCAGCGGCTTGCTGCCGCCTATCGCAGCGAGCTTGTCGTCCGCGTAGTCGGAATAACAGGCAGCAACGGCAAAACAACGACTAAGGACATGACTGCAGCTATTCTCGGAACCTCGTATAAGGTTCACAAAACAGAAGGCAACCTGAACAATCATATCGGCTTGCCGCTTACCGTGCTTCAGCTTGAGGAGGACACCGAGGTAGCCGTACTGGAGATGGGAATGAGCGGCTTCGGCGAAATCGAGCTGCTCACGAAGATAGCCCAGCCGGACGCTGCGATTATTACGAATGTCGGCGACGCGCATCTGCTGCAGCTCGGCTCCAGGTCAGGGATAGCAAAGGCGAAGCTGGAAATCGCACTCGGCTTAAGCGAGGATGGATTGCTTCTTTATAATGGCGACGAGCCGCTTCTCGATGCCGAGCTTAAGCGTTCCGTGCTCCCGGCGGGCATTGTGCGCCGAACCTTTGGATTAGCCGGGCATAACGAATGGTCCGCGGCCGATATTGTCATTGAATCGGAAGCCGCGACGTTTACAGCCATCTTTAACGGAACACCAAGCGGACTGGGGGCCGTACGCATTCCAGTTCCCGGACAGCATAATGTTAGCAATGCGCTTGCAGCCATTGCGATCGGCCGTTTCTTCGGCGTTCCGGCTGCAAAAATGATAGAAGGCTTAAGCAATCTGAAGCTTACAGGTATGCGTATTCAGCCGGTACGCGCTTTTAATGGCGCGATGCTGTTGAATGACGCTTATAACGCGAATCCTACAGCCGTACGCGCGGCAATTGATCTGGTAGAGCAACTGGATGGCTATACCCGCAAATGGATCGTGCTTGGCGATATGCTCGAGCTCGGCCCGGAGGAGGAGACGCTGCATTTCGAGGTCGGGGCTTATATTACGCCAAGCAAGGCGGATGCCGTCCTTACGTTCGGATCATTAGCGCAGCATATCGCACAGGGAGTGAGGTCGCGCTTCCCTAGTGCTGCCGCGAATGAGGTTGTTCACCATTTTGAAGAGAAAGAAAAGCTTGCACAGTGGCTGCGTAGTCAACTGCAGCCTACGGATATCGTGCTTATAAAAGGTTCTCGCGGCATGCGGATGGAACAGATTGTCCAAGCTTTGGAAGTGGGGTGAGGATATGGACATGATGGTCATCTTATTTTCGATAGGCGCTTCCTTCTTGCTAGCTGTTTTGCTCGGACCATTGTTCATTCCTCTGCTTCGCCGTTTGAAGTTCGGTCAGCAAATCCGCACAGAGGGTCCGCAAAGCCACCTGAAAAAAAGCGGTACCCCAACCATGGGCGGCATCATTATTATGTTCTCGCTTATGATCGCTTTCCTGAAGTTTTCGGATAAAACAGCGGAATTTTGGGTGCTGCTAACGGCATCGCTTGGTTTCGGACTAGTCGGTTTTTTGGATGATTACATTAAAATTGTTTTCAAAAGGTCGCTTGGCCTGACTGCCAGACAAAAGCTGTTCGGTCAGCTGCTGTTTTCCATAGTCGTGTGCGCGATGCTCTACAACATGCAACATAGTACTGAACTTACAGTGCCGGGTACAGGTTGGGGATTTGATCTAGGCTGGTTTTATTACCCTCTTGTCGTTATTATTATGTTCGCAGCGAGCAATTCGGTTAATTTTACCGATGGGCTGGACGGCCTGTTGGCAGGCACGAGCGCGATTGCGTTTGGCGCTTTCACCGTAGTTGCTCTGCAAACGTCGGCTCATGAGTCGGCCGTTTTCTCCGCTGCGATGGTCGGCGCTGTGCTGGGCTTTCTCGTATTTAACGCGCATCCTGCCAAGGTGTTCATGGGAGATATGGGCTCGCTCGGCATTGGAGGCGGGATTGCAGCAGTGGCCATTTTAACGAAGACGGAGCTGCTGCTTATTATCATTGGCGGTGTTTTTGTACTCGAAATGCTGTCGGTTATTTTACAGGTGGGCTCCTTTAAGCTTAGAGGCAAACGAATTTTCAAGATGAGTCCGATCCATCATCATTTCGAGCTGGTCGGCTGGTCCGAATGGAAGGTCGTTACCGTGTTTTGGCTTGTTGGATTAGTGTTTGCAGCAATTGGTCTGCTCTTTGTAATATAATTAAATTGATAGAAAAATAACGGAAAGCGGCTGCAGATTGATTTGGAGCCGCTTTATGTATCCATAGAAGGGACTGTCAGTAATGAATCATCCGGCATCTTATCAAGGCCGCCGAGTTGTCGTTTTGGGCTTGGCTAGAAGTGGGGTTAGCGTAGCGAAGGTGTTTCATCAATTAGGCGCGGAAGTCGTTGTAAACGATAAGAAGGATCGCGAATTATGCCCCGAAGCGGACGAACTGACTGCTTTGGGCATTTCTGTGCTATGCGGTTATCATCCAGACGATCTCTTAACAGAGGACACCGCGCTGCTTGTAAAAAATCCCGGCATACCTTACACAGCTCCACCCATTCAGCGGGCGGAGGAACTAGGCGTTGAAATCATTACAGAGGTAGAAGCAGCCTATTGGCTTTCTCCTGCCCCTATCATCGGCATAACAGGCTCAAACGGCAAGACGACGACGACGACCTGGATCGGCGAGATCTTAAGCTCAGCCGGCTTAAAGCCGATCGTTGCGGGAAATATCGGCCGTCCTCTCTGTGAAGCAGCCTTGGAGGCAGCGCCTGACCAATGGATCGTTGCCGAGCTCAGCAGCTTCCAGCTGAAAGGTACGAACGCTTTCCGGCCTCATATCGCCCTGCTTCTTAACATCGCGGAGACGCATCTGGATTATCATGGCGATATGGATGACTATGTCAATTCCAAAGCAAAGCTGTTTGACAACCAGACGGAGGAAGATGTTGCTGTCATCAATTGGGATGACCCGGAGTGCAGAGCGTTATCGGAGTTTTTGATCGCACAGCTGCTGCCATTTTCTCTTTATGAGCGATTGGAAGCAGGTATTTACATCGAACCGCCGTACGTGCGCGATACCGTTGATTCTCAGGAGCATGAAGCGGCGCTGAATAGACAAATTGTATTCCGCCAGACAGACGGCACGGAATTCGTGATTTTACCTGTCAATGAACTTGGTATTCCAGGCCGCCACAACGCTGCTAACGCGCTTGCTGCCATTGCGGCGTGTATAACTGCTGGAGCATCACTGGAGCAGCTCATAGAGCCTTTGCAGCAGTTTAGAGGGGTAGAACATCGGCTGGAGTTCGTTCGTGAGGTGAACGGAGTTAAATATTACAATGATTCCAAAGCGACTAACCCGGTTGCGACAACGATGTCTGTACGCTCGTTAACAGCGCCGATCGTACTCGTAGCGGGAGGACTCGACCGTGGATCCGATTATATGGAGCTGGTTCCATTATTCCGCGAGCGATTGAAGGGACTGGTCGCTTTGGGTGAAACGAGGGAGAAGCTGTCCCGAATTGCGGAGCTTGCAGGTTTAGCTAAGGTGGAAATCGTCGAACCTAATGAGGACGCCGAGTCCGTCCTGCAGCAAGCGGTTAAGCAAGCCGCAGCTATCGCAGAGCCAGGTGATATTGTACTGTTGTCGCCGGCATGTGCCAGCTGGGATATGTTTGCCTCATATGAGCAAAGAGGGCGCATTTTTAAAGATTCGGCGCATACCTTGTAAGTAGGGGGCATGTCCCTACTTTCCCATGCTAAGAGGTGTGTTAGATATGGCCAAAGCGCGTTCTGCCCCGGATATTTGGATGCTGACTGCAATTGGGCTCATTCTCTCTATCGGATTAATTATGGTTTACAGCGCCAGCGCAGTGCTTGCTTTTCATGAATTCGGCGATCGTTTTTATTTTGTGAAGCGTCAGGTTTTATTTGCCGGATTAGGTGTAGGTGCGTTACTATTTACAATGAACACGCACTATACCGTATGGAAAAAGTGGGCGCCGATGGCTTTGATGGTTTGCTTTGGGCTGCTTTTGCTCGTTTTGATTCCCGGTATCGGCGTCGTTCGCGGAGGCGCGCGCAGCTGGCTGGGCATTAGTTCTTTCGGTATTCAGCCATCGGAATTTATGAAGCTGGCGATGATATTATTTTTAGCGAAATGGCTTTCGGAGAAGCAGCAAATGATTACGCAGTTCACAAAGGGGCTTATGCCGCCGCTTGGACTGGTTGGACTAGCCTTTGGTCTTATTATGCTCCAGCCTGATCTTGGAACTGGAGCGGTTATGGTTGGAGCTTCCTTAATACTTATTTTCACGGCAGGCGCCAGAATGGCTCATTTGGGCGGATTGGCGCTTATCGGTGTTGCAGGCTTCGTCGGATTGATTATAGCGGCTCCATACCGTTTGAAGCGGATTACGAATTTCCTTGATCCGTGGGCGGATCCGCTTGGCGGAGGCTATCAAATTATTCAATCCTTGTATGCGATCGGGCCCGGTGGTCTAGTAGGGCTTGGTCTTGGCATGAGCCGTCAGAAGTTCAGCTATTTGCCTGAACCGCAGACTGATTTTATATTCTCGATATTATCGGAAGAGCTCGGCTTCATTGGCGGAGTCACTCTCATTTTATTATTTCTGGTCGTCGTCTGGCGTGGCGTACGTGCGGCCATTGCCGCTCCTGATACATTCGGAAGCTTGCTTGCAGTGGGCATCACAGGTATTGTCGGCGTACAGGTACTTATCAATATCGGCGTCGTCATCGGGATGATGCCGGTAACGGGTATTACTTTGCCGCTCGTCAGCTACGGAGGTTCATCCCTTACGCTTCTACTAACTGCTCTGGGGATTTTATTGAACATTTCCCGTTATTCGAGGTAAGGTATCATGCCTGACAAAAATTACAGGCGACAGCGGGGACGAGTCTGCTTTACATCCAATAGAACAAGCAGTCACGGCTGGATGAAGCTGAGGCTAATGCTTTATCTGAATAAAATGGCTGAGGTGCTGGAGGCTGCAACGATCGTTGTAAGCGGCAAAGCGCCTTCCTTTGCGAAACGACGGCGCCTCGCTTGCCGTCTATTCTTATTCTTCGCCTAAACATAACGCAAAACGGTCATTGAGCGGGCAGCTCGCTATGGGCCGCTGTCACACAAGAGCCTATAGAGGCATAAGATACACTAAATTCGTGACAGTCACCTGAAAGGAGCGGTTATTGCAGCAGAAGATCCCGGCGGCAATGCATCAGGGTTGAAGCCTTGGAGCGGCGAATCGTTTTTTATTCTCATTTAATCAGCTAGGAGGTTCAACTAATGGAAGCATTTAAAGCGGAATTGGAACAAGCCAATCTTGGTGAGGTTTTGTATAACGAACCGCTCTCAAACTATACGACGTGGAAAATCGGCGGTCCCGCTGATATATTAATCCTCCCTCGAAGCAAAGAAGAATTAGTATCAGCGGTTCGTTTGGTGCAAAAGCATCAAATGCCCTGGACTAATTTGGGCAGAGGCTCGAACATGCTGGTGAGCGATAAGGGGATTCGCGGCGTTGTGATTAAACCGCACAGAGGGTTAGATTACGTGCGTTTTGAAGGATCGCTAGTGATAGCAGGTGCTTCATATTCATTAATAAAGCTATCAGTCATGGCGGGCAAGGAAGGACTGACCGGGCTTGAGTTTGCGGGGGGAATCCCAGGCACGGTTGGCGGAGCCGTCTATATGAATGCTGGCGCGCATGGATCGGATGTGTCACGTATCTTTAAGTCAGCTGATATTGTACTGGAGACGGGGGAATTGGTTCGCTACGATCGAGAAGACATGCATTTTTCTTACCGTCATTCCATTCTGCATGAGCAAATGGGCGTAGTCGTTGAGGCAACGTTCGAGCTGGCAGAAGGGGATAAGAAGGAAATCCTCACCACGATGGCCTCTTATAAAGAGAGGAGATTGAGAACGCAGCCGTTGCAGCTTGCTTGCGCTGGCAGCGTATTCCGCAATCCGCCCAATGATTTCGCTGCTAGACTCATTCAAGAGGCAGGAATGAAGGGTGAACTCCTCGGAGGAGCGCAAGTATCCGAGCAGCACGCCAATTTTATCGTAAATACCGGGCAAGCAACAGCTGAAGACGTTCTCGCCCTCATGACTCATATACAAAGCACGGTACAGGACCGATTTGGCATCCTGTTGGTGCCGGAAGTATTGGTGGTGGGTGAGCGGTAATTCGGAGGTGATACATTGGACAAATTGGTGATTGAAGGTGGGAAACCTCTCTCAGGAACCATAGTTATCCAAGGAGCGAAAAATGCTGCTTTACCGATACTGGCTGCCAGCCTGCTGGCCGAAGGCACTACAACGATAGACCATGTGCCTGATTTGCTGGATATCGACGTCATGCTGAACATTTTGCGCGAACTAGGATGCCGCGCCGAGCATGCGGGAGGAACAGTCGTGCTGGACACTGAAACCGCACATACATCCCACGTGCCGGAATTGTTAATGAGACAGATGCGCTCTTCTATTTTTCTAATGGGACCTTTGCTCGCTAGGTTTGGTGAAACGCAGGTTTACCAGCCGGGAGGTTGTGCAATCGGGGAACGGAAGATTGATCTTCATCTAGAAGGCTTGCAGGCTCTTGGTGCAGAAATAGAAGAACTGGGTAACCGAATTATTTGCCGTGCAGAAAAATTGCGGGGCGCCGATATTCATTTAAGCTTCCCAAGCGTTGGAGCAACAGAAAACATTATGATGGCCGCTGCTTTGGCGGAAGGCCGGTCAACGATCAGCAATGCCGCACGTGAGCCGGAAATTCAAGATTTGCAACGTTTTCTAAATGCGATGGGCGCGAAAATTATGGGCGCTGGAACCGACACGATAACGATAGATGGGGTACAGTCGCTAACGCCTTGTCGTTACAAAGTTATTCCGGATCGCATAGTAGCAGGGACTATTATGGTAGCGGCAGCCGCGACGCGCGGTCAGGTGACGCTCCAAAATACACAGCCCGCGCACTTATCCTCCTTGATTCATGTTCTGCGTCGCGCAGGTGTTCAAATTGTTGTCGACGGTGATATAATTAAAGTTGGCAATGCTGCCAGACCGAAAGCGGTTGAAAGAATCGTAACCTCTCCGTACCCGGCGTTTCCGACCGATTTGCAGTCTCAGGTTATGGTTCTGCTTACGCTAGCAGATGGTGTAAGCGTATTGAAAGAAACGATTTTTGAAGGCAGATTGAAGCACGTGGATGAGTTGTCCCGTATGGGTGCCGACATTCGCGTGGATATGAATGCTGCGTTCATTCGCGGCGTGCCAAGGCTTTATGGCGCAACGGTGGAAGCGACAGACCTGCGAGCGGGTGCTGCCCTTGTCATTGCAGGTTTAGCAGCGCAAGGAAAGACGGTCGTTGAGCAAATTCATCACATCGATCGAGGCTATGAGAAAATCGAAACGATGTTGACGAGGCTCGGTGCTCGGATTTCGCGATATTCCCCGGTGCCTAATAACTAATACTATGCGCACGTGCTGCAAGATAGAAACAGCCGGTACCTTTCGATGCTAAGCGTAAGCTGATGCAGAGAGGCTAGCCGGATGTTTTTTGGGGAAAGAAGGGACAAGTTATGAGCGCGCAGATGCCTGTACTGAAGGAGCCAAGCCGAAAGCGGATGGGCAGTCGAAAGCTGCTGACCATTCTCATTCTATTGTTTGTTGCTCTTTTGGCGGTATTATTTTTTAATTCCTCAATAAGCAAGGTATCAGAAATACAAATTGAAGGTATGCGATTCGTTTCGCAGGAGGAAATTAGCAAGACAGCTGCGATCTTGGTTGGAGATGCATTCTTCCGTACTTCATCCTCTACTATAGAAGATAGAATTCTTACACTGCCGCAAATTAATGAAGTAAAGGTTACAAAGGTTTTTCCGGGCCTGTTGAAAATTTCAGTGGAGGAGTTTCCGGTTGTTGCATTCGAGCTTTCTAAACAAGGAGAAATGACAGCGCTCTTGTCAAATGGCACCACGGTGGAAGCCGATAGCGACGAATTGCAGCTTGTGGACAAGCCGGTCTTGTCCGGCTGGACTGATGATGACCCGGTAAAGGCACAGCTCACAAAGAAGCTGGGCGAAATTTCCACGCAGCAGCTTTCCGACCTTTCGGAGATTATACCTTTTCCTTCATCCGCTTATCCTGACAGAATCATTATGTATACACGTACGAAGTTTGAAGTCGTAACGGCCGTCTCGGTTCTTCCAGAAAAAATCGAAGCGCTGAATGCAGTAATTGAGACGCAAGAGCCAGGCAAAATTACGATGCTGCTCGCGGATACATATGTTCCATTTCAGAGTGAAAACCTAGAAAATATGGACTCCGAGCAAAAAGAGACTACTCAATAGCTTGAAAGAATGGTAGAATTTTATTTATCGCATTTATACTCAATGAAGCTGGATAACATTAGGAAATATAGGATGCCGCAAGGGGCGGGACTCGACAAAAAGCGAAAAAACAATGAAAAGTCTGTTGAAAAAAGAGGGAAAATATTAAAGGCGTTGAATATGTAGAAAGACCTTAAGCAACCGGTTTATTAATTTTTTTATTTGAAACGGAGGTGCCGCAAGATGAGCAGCAACGACATCATCGTGAGTTTGGACATCGGTACATCCAAAGTTCGTGCTATTATTGGTGAAGTGAATAATGGAGCCATTAATATTATTGGAGTTGGATCTGCCGACTCAGAGGGTATTCGCAAAGGTGCAATTGTAGATATTGACCAAACCGTGCAATCGATCCGTAACGCAGTAGAGCATGCGGAGCGCATGGTAGGCATTCAAATATCCGACGTTTACGTAGGCATTCAGGGCAATCATATTGCGTTGCAAACCAATCGTGGCGTCGTTGCAGTATCCAACGAGGACCGTGAAATCGGTGAAGAAGATATTGAACGGGTGTTGCAAGCAGCTAAAGTAGTCGCTCTTCCACCAGAGCGTGAAATTATTAATTTGGTGCCAAAGCAGTATTTAGTTGATGGGTTGGAAGGTATATCCGATCCGCGCGGTATGATTGGTGTGCGTCTTGAGGTTGAGGCGACAATCGTTACGGGGACAAAAACGGCTATACATAATCTTATGCGTTGTGTAGAGAAAGCAGGTCTTCGTATTTCCGGCGTCATTTTGTTATCGTTAGCGTCTGGCGTTGTGTCTTTGACTAAGGATGAGAAATCGATGGGTACTGTTCTAACGGACATTGGAGCAGGCTCCTGCACGATTGCGATTTATGATCAAGGCGGAATAGAGGCTATATCAACGATTCCAATCGGCGGCGAATATGTAACGAATGACATTGCATATGGTTTGCGTACCCAGAGTGATCAAGCGGAGAAAATTAAACTGAAATACGGATGCGCGAACGTATTGGACGCAGCGGAAGATGTGAAATTTAAAGTTACGCGAATGGGCAGCAATGTTGAGAAGGAATTTTCACAGGTTGATCTTGCAAGCATTATTGAGCCGCGTATGCAAGAAATTTTCCATCTGGTACGCCAAGAAGTACGTCGACTCGGTTATGGCGAGAAGGTTAACGGCTATGTTTTGACCGGCGGCTCCGTATCGATGCCAGGAACACTCGCTTTGGCCCAAACAGAGCTGGAAGCTTCCGTCAGAATTGCGCTGCCCGATTTTATTGGTGTAAGAGATCCGGCTTACAGCAGCGGTGTTGGTATGATCCAATATGTGTCGAAATATATGGGAGCTCGTGGATCTGGAGCAGTGAAGAAAACGGCAAGCCGCAAAGCAAGTCCAGCAGCTTCAACGAAACCCGGTATGTTCGAGCGGATCAAAAGTATGTTTAACGAATTTATTTGAAAATATAAGATAATATAAGTCTCACCTCAACGCGATGCTTATATTTTACCGCGAAACGTTGCTGTTACGTCTCATGGATGCAATCAGCAGTTTACGCTTGACTGGGGGAAAATGAAAGATGTTGGAATTCGACTTTGAGCTTGAACAGCTTGCTCAAATAAAAGTAATAGGTGTAGGCGGCGGCGGCAGTAATGCTGTTAACCGTATGATAGAGAACGGAGTCAAAGGCGTAGAGTTTATTACGGTGAACACCGATGCTCAAGCGCTTCATTTGGCCAAATCGGAGCATAAACTGCAAATCGGCGATAAGCTGACTCGCGGTCTTGGTGCGGGAGCAAATCCAGATGTCGGCAGCAAAGCGGCCGAGGAGTCTCGCGAAATTATTATGAACCAGCTTAAAGGCTCGGATATGGTTTTCGTTACGGCAGGTATGGGCGGCGGAACGGGAACAGGAGCAGCGCCAGTTATCGCTGAAATTGCAAGGGAATGCGGTGCCTTGACAGTTGGTGTTGTAACGCGCCCGTTTACCTTTGAAGGCCGTAAGCGTTCCGGACAAGCTGAGCTTGGCATCGAAGCGCTCAAAGAAAAGGTAGATACGCTAATCGTCATTCCAAATGACCGTTTGCTTGAGATTGTTGATAAGAAGACCCCGATGCTGGAAGCATTCCGCGAGGCGGATAATGTACTTCGCCAAGCGGTTCAAGGTATTTCTGATCTAATCGCGGTACCGGGTCTGATTAACCTTGACTTTGCGGACGTGAAGACGATTATGACCGAACGCGGATCCGCACTAATGGGTATCGGTATCGCTACAGGAGAGAACCGTGCCGCAGAAGCAGCGCGGAAAGCGATTATGAGCCCGCTGCTTGAAACGTCAATTGACGGTGCTAGAGGCGTTATCATGAACATTACAGGCGGAAGCAACCTATCGCTTTATGAAGTGAATGAAGCGGCTGAAATCGTCATTTCAGCTTCTGATCCGGATGTAAACATGATTTTTGGAGCTATCATCGATGAAGATCTGAAGGACGAAATTAAAGTAACCGTTATTGCGACGGGCTTCGAGCACAAATCAGCTGCAGCGCGCCGTATTACGCAACAACAGCCAGAATCGACTGATACGAGACAATTGGGTAGCACAAGCGCGGTTAAGCCTTTTGGTTCTAACAATACATCAAGCGATCAGCTTGAAATTCCAGCTTTCCTTCGTAATCGTCCGCGCGGCGACCGATAAATCTTTTACTAATCCCGCCTCACCAGTTAATTGGTGAGGTTTTTTGCTGATTGAGGAGCCGTAAGCACATATAGGTGCTTACAGCGAGAAAATAGTCTAAGTAAGCTGCTTGTAAGCATCAGTGTGTGCTTAAGACAGGAATCATCGTATGAGCAAGGCAGAAATGTCGTTATAAATACGCATAGGTGCTTACAGCGAGTAAATAGCCTGAGTAAGCTGCCTGTAAGCACCGTTGGGTGCTTAAAGATAGGGTCAGAGTATGAGAAGGCGAAAGAGTCGCTGTAAGCGCGCATAGGTGCTTATAGCGAGAAAATAGCCTGAGTAAGCTGCCTGTAAGCACCGCTGTATGCCTATAGAGTATGGTCAGAGTATGAGCAGGGCGTAAGAGTCGCTGTAAGCACGCATAGGTGCTTATAGCGAGAAAATAGTCTAAGTAAGCTGTTTGTAAGCACCAGTATGTGCTTACAGGCAGGAATCATCGTATGAGCAAGGTAGAAATGTCATTATAAACACGCATAGGTGCTTACAGCGAGAAAATAGCCTGAGAAAGCTGCGTGTAAGCAATAGGGTGTGCTTACATGCTAGATGCAGCATATAACCGTGTTCGAGCAGCCAGCAAACCTAACCGCTTACTAACGCGCTAGCTAACGTGAAGAATCCCAAGCAGCATGCAGCTTCTCACGATTTATTTTGTAGCATCTTATTCTTATCGTACCGTTGCCCGCTGGGAGCAGCATTTGTTTCGAAACCATACTGTGCAGCAGCTTTTGGGCTTCTCGTTTTTTAATTTTTAAAAGCCCGATAACATCGGATGGACGGATATGATGCTTTAGAAGAGACGCATGCTTTAATATTTCCAGCTGCAGAAATTCCTCCGCACTGGATTCCTTCTTTTTTCCATGTAAGCTTCTGCCCATAAATTGCTGGAGAAGCTGTTGGCACATGCGCGGCTTCTCTTTTAAATCGTCATAGGAAAAACGTAATATTTTCCAACCATCGAGCACGAGATGGTTTTGGCGCATTAAGGAATCAGAAAACTGCCAGCGAGTTACTTCGGAGGAATGAGTACGGAAGCCGTCAATTTCGATTGCGAGCCGCAAGCCAGCTTTTAAATAGGCAAAATCCAAAAATCGAATGCCATCACGGAAGTCGTCAACCTCATATTCCGGATACAAACCGTCCAGCTCATGAAAGGCCGGATACCAAACCTTCTCTAAAAACAGTTTTTCGGCATGTGCGTGTCCTTGCTCCAGCCTTCGTTTGCTCTCTCCCTTACGTTTCTTAAGATGCATCTCCAGCCAACTTTCGTAAGACGCTTGAAACGACAGATGAATCAACCTCCTCCAGAAAATAAAAAAACCGCATACTACGGGTACGATCCCGAGTAAGCGGTGTGCTTCACAGCTTTACTTATATATTTTGTATCATACTCTATTTCCAAATGATGGGCAAGGAGCAAACAACGGTACAGACATGACATGAAGTTCACAGCTTAAATAGCAGTTAAAGGCTTGGCGGTTTTTATACTCCTACTCGACAAAAAAAGATACCTCATGCCGTCATGAATAGACAGACTTTGAAATAGGATTTTAATATACTAGTCTCAATCGTTCCCCCCCGGGTGCCGGCTGCAGGCCCGTTTATCCGCCAGTCGCAGGAAGGTGACCGAAGTGGCTATTTATGTGGATGTTATGTTTTTGCGAGAGCTGCTCGTTGACGGTGCTATTCTATTAACTTCCGCATGGGCCCGTCATCTGAAACCACGTCCTTGGCGGGTGTTAGCGGCTTCTGCTGTCGGAGCATGTTATGTCGTTTTGATGCTTTTTCCACAATTATCTTTTTTATTCACGTTACTGGTAAAAATCGGAATGTCGCTCTTGATGGTGTGGATTGCTTTTGGCTTCGCGTCTATCCAACATTTTATAAGGAATGTCGCGGCGTTCTATGCGGTCAATTTTGTTGCTGCCGGTGCTGTGCTTGGGCTTTATTATTTATTTATGCAAGGGTCCGGAAAGGTTTGGAGGACGGTTACGTTCGTGAATGGCAGCATGCACGTGGAGCTAAAGATGGGACTGTTTTATTTAATTGCTGCGTTCTGTATCGGACTGTATATATACCGTACCGTATTGACGCAAAAACGAGAACGGGAGCTGGTGCAAACTCATTTGGCTGAGGTTAAAATTACAATTGGACAATGTATTCAAACCTGTATTGGCCTGATCGATACCGGTAACCAGCTTTATGATCCGTTAACACGGACGCCGGTTATGGTGATGGAAGCTGCTTTATGGAAAGATGATTTGCCCGAATCGTGGTTGAATAGCATACGGGATGCACAAGTAGATCGTCTTGTGGCGGGAATGGATGAAGAGCCTTTTATATGGCAAGACCGGCTCCGCCTTGTTCCATTCAGAGGTGTCAACCGAGGGTCACAGTTCATGCTAGCGATAAAGCCGGATGCCGTTGAGATAACTAGGGAGGGACAAGTTTTTGAAACGCGGAAGGTGCTTATCGGGCTTGACGGCGGAAAGCTTACGTCTGATGGGGCATATCGAGCTATTATCCATCCGTCTATGGTTCAACAGTAAAGAACGTATGCATATACAAACGAGGAGGGATGGGCCACATGCTCGTCAAGTATAAACTAATCCTTCAGTTATATTATTATCGTGTAATGTTTTTATTCGGATTAAAAAGCGAAGAGATTTATTATATCGGTGGCAGTGAAGCGCTTCCACCTCCTTTAACCCGCGAAGAGGAAGAATATTTGCTGGAAAAGCTTCCCACCGGAGATACAGCCATACGCGCGATGCTTATCGAACGCAATTTAAGGCTCGTCGTTTACATTGCCCGTAAGTTTGAAAATACCGGCATTCATATTGAAGATCTCGTATCGATTGGCGCGATTGGACTTATTAAGGCGGTCAACACGTTTGATCCTGAAAAGAAGATTAAGCTTGCGACCTATGCCTCGCGTTGTATCGAAAACGAAATATTGATGTATTTGCGCCGTAACAGCAAGACACGAACGGAAGTATCGTTCGACGAACCGCTAAACATCGATTGGGACGGAAATGAGCTTCTTTTATCTGACGTACTCGGAACCGAAAATGATACGATTTACCGTAATATTGAAGAACAGGTTGACCGAAAGCTGCTTCATAAAGCGCTTGATAAGCTGTCCGAACGTGAGCGTATAATTATGGAGCTTCGATTCGGGCTTGCGGACGGCGAAGAGAAAACGCAAAAGGATGTCGCTGACCTTCTCGGCATTTCGCAATCGTATATTTCACGGCTGGAGAAGCGGATTATAAAAAGGCTTCGCAAAGAATTTAACAAAATGGTGTAACGCCTTATCCTGCTTGCTGTTGTCGAACGATGTCGCAATAGGAATAAAAAGACCTCTCAAGGAGATAATGTACAGTAATGTTTCTCCTTGGGAGGTAATCACGTTGACCCGAAATAAAGTCGAGATCTGTGGAGTGGATACCGCGAAACTGCCTGTCCTAAATAATGTCGAAATGAGAGAATTGTTTACGGCATTGCAAACCCGCAACGAGTGGGCAGCAAGAGAGAAATTAGTAAACGGCAACTTACGGCTTGTGCTAAGCGTTATACAACGGTTTAACAATAGGGGAGAGTTTGTGGACGACCTGTTCCAGGTCGGCTGCATCGGACTTATGAAGGCGATAGATAATTTCGATCTTGGCCAAAATGTCAAATTTTCCACCTATGCCGTACCGATGATTATCGGAGAAATACGCCGTTACTTACGAGACAACAACCCGATACGCGTATCGCGCAGCTTGAGGGACATCGCCTATAAGGCGCTTCAAGTAAGGGATAGCTTGACGAACAAAAATTCACGGGAGCCGACGATTTTCGAAATATCGGAAGCGTTGAATGTTCCAAAGGAAGATGTTGTTTTTGCACTGGATGCGATTCAAGACCCGGTTTCTTTGTTTGAACCAATCTACCATGACGGCGGCGATCCGATCTATGTCATGGATCAAATTAGCGACGAGCGGAACAAGGACGTATCGTGGATCGAAGAAATAGCGCTTCGGGAAGCGATGCACAAGCTGAATGACCGGGAAAAAATGATTTTGTCCATGCGTTTCTTTGAAGGCAAAACACAAATGGAGGTAGCCGATGAAATCGGCATCTCACAGGCACAGGTGTCGCGTTTAGAAAAATCAGCCATACAACAAATGCAAAAGCATGTTAAAACATGAAAAACGGTGCCGCGAGGCACCGTTTTTATTATGCAATTACTTATGCGATTACCATCATCCAGGTGGTTAAGCCGCAGAGAACGAGGCAGAGAGGAGAATAAAAAATCGTATCCATACGTCCGAAAGGGGTATTCCGAATGATCTTGAAAAGACCGATCGCTCTAAATTCTCCGACCGCTCGCAATAGAAATATAACAGCAAGCGCCCAGCCTGTGAAGGCAGGCAGCCATGACGGCCCGATTGTCGGAATAATGTCGGCAAACATGAGAAGAAGGGCCGCAACACCCCAAAAAATGAGAATGACAGCAGCGATTTCAGGCCGCCGCGGTTTGAAAAAAGGCTGCTTCGTATTACTTCTTGTAGGTACAGCAATTGCGAGGCCGCCGCGTCCGCCAAGCAGCCAATAAACATGAATACAGCCAACGAGAAACAGCACCAAACCAACTATAGCTGCTAATACCACCTGCATCCTAAACCCCTCCGTTACGGTACATGATTTATTCTAATAAATGACATCAGCTGATCGGCCTGCTTCTCCGCCTCCTGGATCGAAAGCGCGCTATACTTGTTACGTTCATACCATCCCAAATAATAATTATAAATTAGCCCTGAGGCGCTGCGTGCGTCTTCAGCTATTAAGCCGCAATGCATCAGTAAGCCGCTCATATAGTCTAAACGTTGCTGCTCGATTTGAATTAAGAGCTCCGCATAGGTAGACTCGGCTGTCCCTAATTTACGCAGGTGATAAATAAAATCTTTACCTTCATTCGAACTGAACATGACGGAAAGCAATTGCCTTACCTTCTGTTTTGGCTCCGCAGCTTGATGCTGCTGAATGTGAGTGATGATCGAGACGGTTGTCTGTTCGTGCCAATAGTCAATGATGCGATTTACAAACAAGGAACGGTTTTTGAAATACCAGTAAAAGCTGGTTTTACTGCTTCCGAGCTGTTTGGCAAGCTGCTCGACGACTAGAGCATCGACTCCTCCTTCAGCAAATATTTGTAGACCGAGCTTGACCCAATCGAGCTCCGTTGCGACGATTTTTGGCATGATACCTCCTTGCAGCTCTTTTTGAAATTTGAATTTTATTGTACGTTACCGTACATAAATCATAGCATAGATGAACGGAGTTGGAAAGTATTGTACGCAAGCGTACATAAACATTTCACATTCCGATTTGTGCGGTTCGTTTTTTCGATAAGAAGGACATTTTGGGCGAATCGCTCATATAGTTATAGGAGAGACAAACGGACGATCACTCTACTTGAAAAGTGGTGAACGGAAATGAAAATATCTGATTTCCAGACGAAGGACGTTATTAACATCGTGGACGGCAAAAAGCTAGGTCAAATTACCGATCTAGAGCTTGATCTACGGCAGGGGCGCATTGATTCGATCGTGGTGCCGCAATTCACTAAATTTTTGGGGATGTTCGGTGGTGGCGGTACGGAGGTTGTTATTCCTTGGCGGAATATCGTGAAGATCGGAGCGGACGTTGTGCTTGTTAGATTGGATGATACAAAGCAGCTGAGGCCAGAGGAAGATGATTTGCACGCTCGCTCGTAACGCGGTAAACTGTGTCTATGCGTGCGAGACCGGTTTGCTCCGCAAACCTTTAAATAGAGGTGAATGCAAATGGAAGCTTTTGAATACTTACAATCAGCGAAGGGACCTTCGCTTTTTTTGTTATCCGAATGGAATGCCCGGCATGAGCGGTTGACGTCTGGGTTTACTGGACGGGACGGCGGCGTCAGCGCTGCCCCTTGGGCATCATTAAATATGGGACTGCATGTCGGCGATCTTGATGAATCGGTTATTGCGAACCGGCGATTATTGGCAGATGCAGTCGATTGGCCCTTTGAAGCATGGACCTGCGCCGAGCAGGTGCACGGGAACAGCGTGTATCAAGTTACGGAGACTGACAGAGGCAAGGGCAGAGCCTCACTTACAGATGTATTGAAGGACTGTGACGCGATTATGACAGATGTGCCTGGCGTGCTTTTAGCTTCCTTTTACGCCGATTGCGTACCGCTGTACTTCTACGATCCTGAGCATGACGCCATTGCGCTTGCGCATGCGGGTTGGAAGGGAACGGTTCAGCAAATTGCCGCAGAAACGATACAGGCTATGATAAACGCCTATGGATCGGAGCCTCAAGCGCTTCTCGCAGCGATAGGACCCTCCATCGGCGGCTGCTGCTATGAGGTTGACGGTCCGGTAATAAACCAAGTACAGCAGCTTTTGGCGGGGCTTGGTTTACAGGGTGAAGCGGCTGAACCGATGCTTAAGCTATCCGATAACGGCAAAGCGAACTTAGACTTGAAAGAAATAAACCGACAGATTATGATAAAAGCAGGAATTTTGCCGATCCGTATCGAATTAACAGAGTATTGCACAGGATGCAGGCGGGATCTGTTTTTTTCCCATCGCAAAGAAGGTGGCTTAACCGGCCGGATGGCCAGTTGGATCGGGATTCGGGAGAGGTGAAGCATGGCATCTACATTAGAGGAGCGAATACAGCTCGTAGAAGAGAGAATTAAGAACGCCTGCGAGCGTTCAGGACGCAGCAGGAATGAAATTCAAATCATCGCGGTTACTAAATATGTATCTTTGGACACGACCAAGGCTGTCTTCGAGAAGGGCTTGCGTCATCTTGGTGAAAACCGCTGGCAGGTCGCGCAGGCGAAATGGGAAGCGATAAGCGGGAGCATTGTTCAAGAAACAGACGAACAGCCTATCTGGCATTTCATCGGTTCGTTGCAAACGAATAAGGTGAAGGACGTCATCGGGAAATTTACATACATGCATTCGTTGGACAGGCTGTCGCTTGCCGAGGCAATTGATAAGCGGGCTTCTCAGCTTGGCATTGTTGTTCCTTGCTTCATTCAAGTTAACGTCTCTGGAGAAGATTCCAAGCAAGGCCTTGAACCGGAGCAGCTATTTCCATTTGTGGAGCAGCTTAAGCGGTTCACGTCGATAAAGCCAATCGGCTTAATGACAATGGCTCCGTATGAAGCGGAACCGGAGCAAACAAGAACGGTCTTTAGAGCTTTGCGCGAGCTGCGCGATGAATTGCAGCAGCGCCCTGCACATCCACACACCATCACCCATTTATCTATGGGCATGTCGAATGATTTTGACGTAGCGATCGAAGAAGGAGCGACATGGATTCGCCTTGGTACGATATTAGTAGGGAAAGAGGAGGAATAATGGATGAGTGTCATGAACCGCTTTATGAGCTTTCTTGGCTTGCAGGATGAAGAAGAAGTTGTGGAGAAGGAACGTGTAGTACATCAAGAAGAACAAGAAGCTGAAACCTCTCCCTTTGAGGCACGTAAAAACACAAAGAGCAATAATGTCGTCAGCATTCACTCGCACTCGCAGAAAAATGTCCGTGTTGTGCTTAGTGAGCCACGTTCTTATGATGAAGCGCAAGAAATTGCCGACCATTTGCGTTCGCGCCGCGCCGTCATCGTTAATTTGCAACGCGTCCGCAACGATCTTGCAGTTCGTATTGTTGATTTCCTAAGCGGTACAGTGTACGCTTTAAATGGGAGCATCTCTAAGCTTGGTCCAAATATTTTTCTTTGTACGCCGGATTCAGTTGAAATTCAAGGCGCTATAACGGAAATGCTGGCGGAGGAGAACGACTACAACAAAATGAGGTGACCTTGGGTTAATGGATGAAATTTATGGCATTGTGATGCTGGTCCAAAAGATTTACACATTCATGATTATTGGTTATGTACTGCTATCTTGGCTGCCCAATGCTCGTGAAAGCTTTATTGGCGTCTTTCTTGGGAAGCTGGTAGAGCCATACTTAGGGATTTTCAGAAAATTTATTCCGCCAATCGGAGGCATGCTTGACCTATCTCCGATACTTGCTGTATTCGCGCTGCAATTTGTAGCATACGGCTTGATTGCGGTTATCGGATTTTTTATTAATTAAAGGAATGAGATCGTATGAAACAAGGTATATATGATCATTTCCACCCTGATGAGAAAGCTTTCGTAGATCGGGCGGAGGAATGGATAGAGCGGTCCGCACAGCAGCATGAGCTGAAGCGGACCGATTTTTTAGACCCTAGACAAGCACAAATTTTGACGATTTTAGCCAATCGGAATCCAGACGTTAACGTTCACTTGGAAGGCGGATATGAACAGGCTGAACGGAAGCGGGCCATTATTGGTCCGGATTACCGCAGCTTGGACGACGAGCCGGTTGGTATTTCAGTGCTTGCGGTAAGTGGACCTGGACAAGCTCAGCTCGAGCTTGATCATGGTGATTTTTTGGGCGCTTTGCTCGGACTAGGAATTAAGCGCGACCGAATTGGTGACATACATGTACATGAACATTTTTGCCATATTATCGTTATGGATGAAATTGCCGATTATTTAAATATACATTTGAGACAGGTTCATCGAATTAATGTTCTTACGGACGTTATTCCTCTATCTGAACTGCAGACCGTCGTGCCGAAGCTTGAGGAAATGAACTTGTCGGTCGCTTCCATGCGCCTCGACGGGATTGCAAGCGATGCCTATCGGATTAGCAGAACCAAAATCGTTGACCCGATTCGAGCTGGAAGGTGCAGAGTGAACTGGAAATCGGAGGAGGATCCTTCCGAGCAGCTCCGGGAGGGTGATGTTGTCTCCATCAAGGGTCTTGGCCGTTTTAAAGTGCTAGAGGTCGATGGTATGACAAAAAAAGGCAGAATCCGCGTCAAGATTGGCAAATTTATTTAAACGATTGCAGGAATTTACCTGCGGTTGTCGAAAGTGTTCACATCAAATAATGTAATCCGGTTGCCAGAGCCACAAATACGATGAGGAGGTGCGCCAATGCCGTTATCGCCATTGGACATACATAACAAAGAGTTTGGCCGGAGATTACGTGGCTATGATGAGGATGAAGTCAACGAATTTCTTGATCAGGTCATCAAAGACTATGAATCGCTCATTCGTGAAAATAAAGAGCTGCAAAATCAGATTCTTGGCTTACAGGAAAGATTGAATCATTTTACTAATATCGAAGAAACGCTTAGCAAAACGATTATTGTAGCGCAGGAAGCTGCGGACGAGGTAAGAAGCAATGCGAAGAAGGAAGCTCAGCTGATCATTAAGGAATCGGAGAAAAACGCCGATCGCATCATTAATGATTCGCTCGCAAAATCTCGCAAGGTTTCTCTTGAGGTCGAAGAGCTTAAGAAGCAAGCTTCAGTCTACCGTGCCCGTTTCCGTACGCTTGTAGAAGCTCAGCTTGAGCTGCTCACCGTCGATGGCTGGGATACGCTGGAGCCGAAGGTAAGACAATCCGAGCATGAATTGACGCGCGGCTAGTCTTTTGATAAATAGGCGCATTGACATTTGACATTTAGCCTGTTATTACGCTATAACTAATAGTAATTAATTGATGATCTAAACTTCGTTGATGAGAACGAGTACGTTCTAGGTTCATTCCTCAGAGAGCCGGCGGCAGCTGAAAGCCCGGTGAGTGAGCCATTGCGGAATATCCTCTCTGAGAAGCGGCGCCGAACCTGCGAGAGCGGCAATAAGTGCTGACGGCTGTCCCCCGTTACAGGGAACGCGAACGATCGTTCGCGACTAAGGTGCCGCATGAAGCGCAGTTCAATCGAGCTGATGGCTTTCATCCACATGTTTCTGGATGGTTTAGAAGCATATGCGGAACAAGGGTGGTAACGCGACTAAGCCTCGTCCCTTCTCATAGGGATGAGGCTTTATTTTTGTTCAATAATAGGAGGCAGGAACGATGCAACGCGTAGATGTTAAGGAACGTGCCCGCAGCCGCGAGCTGCGTGTGCTGGAGCAATGGAAGACAGATGAGACCTTTAAAAAATCGATTACTAACCGGGAAGGCAAGCCTAATTTTGTATTTTATGAAGGGCCCCCGACTGCTAATGGAGCGCCGCATATCGGCCATGTTCTTGGCCGTGTAATCAAAGACTTTATTTGCCGTTACAAAACGATGGCGGGCTACCGCGTAATCCGAAAAGCGGGCTGGGATACACACGGACTTCCGGTTGAGCTTGGGGTGGAGAAGCAGCTTGGGATTTCCGGCAAGCAGGAGATCGAGGATTACGGCGTTGAGAAATTCGTGAAAAAATGCAAGGACAGCGTATTTGAGTACGAGAAGCAATGGCGCGAGCTTACAGAAGCGATCGCTTATTGGACTGATCTAGACAATCCGTACATCACGCTGAAAAATGAATACATTGAGAGCGTATGGCATATTTTATCGACGATTCACGGTAAAGGTCTGCTGTACCGCGGACATCGTGTAAGCCCTTATTGCCCGGATTGCCAAACGACGCTCAGCTCGCATGAAGTCGCACAGGGCTATGAGGATGTGAAGGATCTTAGCGCGACGGCGAAGTTTAAGCTTGCAAAAACAGGAGAATTCATTCTGGCTTGGACGACAACGCCATGGACCTTGCCAGCAAACGTGGCACTAGCCGTAAACCCTGAGCTTGATTATATTCGCGCCTCTAAGAATGGCGAAGTATACATCGTTGCCCAAAATTTGGCGGAGAGTGTCCTGAAGGACGGATATGAGGTTTTATCTGTATTGAAGGGGGCCGAGCTGGTTGGTCTTAGCTATGAGCCGCCATTCAAATACGTTGCTCTTGAGAAAGGTCATATCGTCATAGCAGGCGATTTCGTCAGCGACACAAGCGGTACAGGTATCGTACACATCGCGCCGGCACATGGCGAGGACGACTACAGAGTATCGCGCGAGAATGGAATCAGCATGCTGAGCGTCGTTGATTTGGCGGGTCGCTACGTTGCAGAGGTGACAGACTTTGCGGGCCGGTTCGTGAAAGACAGCGAGCTTGATATTGATATCGTCAAAAACTTAAGCGAACGCGGCCTGCTTTACACGAAGGAACGCTATGAGCATAGCTATCCATTCTGCTGGCGCTGCAAAACGCCTTTGATCTATTATGCAATGGAAAGCTGGTTTATCAAGACAACGGCAGTGAAGGATCAGCTGATCGCAAATAACAACAGCGTAGACTGGTACCCTGGTCATATCCGCGAAGGCCGCTTCGGCAAGTTTTTGGAAGATTTGGTGGACTGGAACATCAGCCGTAACCGCTACTGGGGTACTCCGCTAAACGTCTGGGTTTGCGAAGTGACGGGCAAGGAATATTCGCCAAGCAGCATTGCTGACTTGCGAGCAATGGCAATCGGCGATGTGCCGGAGGATATCGAGCTTCACAAGCCGTATGTAGATGAAATCAAGCTTAAATCGCCATTTGCCGAAGGCGCCGAAATGACGCGTACGTCCGAGGTTATCGATGTCTGGTTCGACAGCGGCTCGATGCCGTTCGCACAGCAGCATCACCCGTTTGAGAATGAGCAGCAATTCGCTGAGCAATATCCTGCAGACATCATCTGCGAGGGCATTGACCAAACCCGCGGCTGGTTCTACAGCTTGCTGGCGGTATCAACGCTTTACAACGGTAAAGCACCTTACAAAGCGGTTATCTCGACCGGACATATTTTGGATGAGAACGGCCAGAAGATGTCCAAGTCGAAGGGGAATGTTATTGATCCCTGGGAAATCATCAATGAATATGGAACGGATGCGTTCCGCTGGGCATTGCTGGCAGATAGCGCGCCGTGGAACAGTAAGAGATTTTCGCGCGGCATCGTAGGCGAGGCGAAATCGAAGGTAATCGATACGATTGTAAATACTCACGCGTTTTTCGCATTGTATGCTTCGATTGACGGCTTTGATTATTCTGCCCATGCGGAGATCAAGTCGGACAATAAGCTGGATCGCTGGATCATTTCCCGCTTGAACAGCTTGATCAATGCGGTGAACAAAGGGCTTGAGGTTAATGACTTCCTTAATCCTGCCAAATCGATCGAGACATTCGTTGACGAGCTAAGCAACTGGTATATCCGCCGTTCACGCGACCGCTTCTGGGGAAGCGGGCTAACGGACGATAAAATAGCCGCATACCAAACGCTGCGCAGCGTATTGCTGACACTCTCTCGTTTGATTGCGCCTTATGCGCCGTTGCTTGCTGAGGATGTGTACGGAAACCTGGGCGGAGCGGGCAGCGTGCATTTGGCTGACTATCCGAAAGCGGACGAAGCAGCAATCGATGAAACACTTGAGCGCGATATGGAAAGCGCGAAGCAGATCGTTGAGCTTGCGCGCAACGTTCGGAACGAGACGGGCATTAAGACGCGTCAGCCTTTATCGGAGCTGATCGTATCGCTGGACCGTGATTTTAACGTTGCAGACTACGAGGAAATCGTGAAGGATGAAATTAACGTTAAAGCGATCACGGTACAAAACTCCGACAGCGGCTTTGTTGATTTTACACTGAAGCTGAATCTTAAGGTTGCCGGCAAAAAATATGGTATAAACGTTGGACCGATCCAAGCGCAGCTGAAAGGCTTGAATGCCGATCAAACCCGCAGCGTCGTAAACGGCGGAAGCTTCAGATTCACAAGCGCTGAGGGCGAGCAGCTAACGATCGCAATCGATGAGCTATTGGTTGAGAAGCAGGCAAAGTCAGGCTTCGCATCTGCATCAGGTAATGGCGTTACCGTTGCGCTAAATACGGATATTACGCCTGAGCTGGAGCAAGAGGGCTGGGTGCGCGAAGTTATTCGTGCCGTTCAGGATACGCGTAAAAAGCTGGATCTTCCGATCGAGAAACGGATTGATCTCGTGCTGGATGTTGACAGCGAGCTTAAAGCGGCGCTTGAAGCGTTCGAAGAAGTGCTTTACGAAAATGTGCTTGTACAGACCGTTTCCTATGATGAAACACCTGAGATGGAAAGAGTTACGCTCGGTGAAAAGGTAATAGGGATTTTCATCCGCGGATAAGGATATAGTATAAAGGAAAATAACAAGCGAAAAACGAGGCCGTCGCCTACCGGCTGCTGCAGTAAGCGACGAAAATAGTCGCATACCTGTATGAGCTGGGAGGTAAGGCCTCGTTTTATTGTTTGACAAAGGGGATACTCGTATGAAAACAAATAACCCGGAACAGCCGAAAAATTTGAGCGAGCTACAAACTTCGTTAAGCATGCTTGATAAGCGCCTTCAGGGGATTGCCGCCGATATGGAGCGCTCGCAGATGGCAGACTATGTGGATCTGCTGAACCGACCAAGAACGCTGATTTGGAAAAACCTGCTTGCCGGTACGGCGAGAGGTGTCGGAATCGCGATCGGCTTCACTTTTTTTGCTGCCACCATTCTTTATGTGCTGCGAATATTAGGCGCCTTGAACCTGCCGATTATCGGCGACTATATCGCGGACATCGTTCGAATTGTACAAATACAGCTCGAAGGAAAAACGTATTGATTATCCATATTCATTTTCATCCGGCTCATCGCTTTCAAGGCTATGATCTCCTTCACCGGTTTGCATGTAATGCCTGTACTCACGGTTGCGGACGACGGAGACATGTCGGCCGGTAATGTCAGTTGCAAGAAAGCTCTCAAGTGGCTCCACGAAGCCGTCGTTCTCATAAGCATCGATACCGACTTGTTCATAATCGGTGACATCACGGTTTTCCGAAAACGCAGGAGAATCCGCATTGCCCCATGACTCGACAATTTGCCATGCATCTTCGCCGTCAAAGCCGTTTGAGGAGTCATGTTCGTCCATGCTTGTACGGCCAAACGGAGGAGCGAGCACTAATTCTTCAACAGGTCTGCGGTGTGACAATTCCTTCCTTGGCGCATGTTCGATGCAATGAAGCGTATCCGGAACGGCATCCAGCCGCTCAAAAGGTATCGGTTCGTTGCACATCACACATATGCCGTACGTACCTTTGGCCATCGCATCCAGCGCCGCATCGATGCGGTTTAAATGCAGATCCTCCTGCTCAAGCAGGGCTACATCCTTTTCACGTTCATAAAGCTCACTTGCGGTGTCGCCCGGATGGTTGTCGATTGTCGATAGCTCGCCGGTATCATCGCGAAGGGAATGTGAAAGGCCGTAATGATCATTTTCTGCGAGCCGGTGTTCGATCTCGCGCTGCTCATCTAATAATCTGCCTTGCAGCAGCTTTAATTGAGCGTTTGTTGGGCTTGTCATTTTGAGCACCCTCCTTAGCAGGGAACATAATTACTGTATTAGCTTTTGCCGAAAGACGGATTTTAAGTATGGTCTTCAATGGAAGAACAAGTGTCAGATACTGGCTCTCGTTTAGCTCGGTATGCTACAATTGATTGGAATTTAAAAAGGGCTTAAGCGGTTGGGTACCTTTGCCGGCGTTAGAGCGTTTTTGAATGGAAACATTGCTTCACAAAAAAATAGGAGTGATTTTAGATGCGTTTTTATTATTACTGGGTAGCCCTATTCGTGTTTATCCTTGATTTTGTAACAAAGAAAATGATTGAAACAAAATTAAACATCGGGGATCAAATTAGCGTAATCGGTAATTTTTTTCTCATTACCTCGCATCGGAATCGTGGTGCCGCTTTCGGCATCCTGCAGGAGCAACGGCTGTTTTTCATCATCATTACGATCGTCATTGTAACGGGCATTATTTGGTACATACAGGCGGTGCGTAAATCTGCCAAGGCGTGGCTGCTTATCGGGCTCGGACTTGTGCTTGGAGGAGCGATTGGGAACTTTCTGGACCGCGCACGGTACGGCGAGGTTGTTGACTTCCTGCAATTCAATTTCGGCAGCTATGAGTTTCCGATTTTTAACGTGGCGGATTCGGCTATCGTCTGCGGCGTAGCATTAATTTTAATCGACACCCTGTTGTCTGCTAAGGACGACAAGAAACATTTGCAAAATGGAGAGGACAAGGATAATAACAATCATGAGCAGCAGCCTATATAATGAAGAGCCGTTGGAATGGATCGCTGAAGCGGAGCAATCCGGTGAGCGGGTAGATAAGTTTGTAACAGACAGCCTAGATGATCCGGCCGTATCGAGAACGCAAGTACAGGAATGGATTAAAGCCGGTGCCGTTCAGGTAGATGGAAAGATTGCAAAAGCAAACGTGAAGGTATTAGAGGGCAACCGCGTCGTACTTCAAATTCCTGAGCCGGAGGAAGCCGCAATCGTACCTGAGAATATCCCTCTAGAGGTTATATATGAGGATAAGGATCTGATTGTCATCAACAAAAAGCGCGGCATGGTCGTTCATCCAGCACCCGGACATTCGTCCGGCACGCTTGTTAATGCGCTTATGTATCACTGTAAGGATTTGTCCGGCATAAACGGCTTGATTCGTCCGGGCATTGTCCACCGTATCGATAAAGATACGACAGGGCTGCTGATGGCGGCCAAAAATGACCTTGCTCACATTTCACTTGCAGAGCAGCTGAAGGAGCACACGGTAACTCGTAAATATATCGCGCTTGTGCATGGCAATTTGCCGCATGAACAAGGGACTATTGATGCGCCGATCGGTCGTGATTTGAACGATCGGAAGCTGTTTGCAGTGACAGATCGCAACAGCAGACATGCGGTAACCCATTTTCATGTGCTGGAGCGTTTGGGGGACTATACCGTCGTCGAGCTTCAGCTCGAAACAGGACGAACCCATCAAATCCGCGTGCATATGAAATATATCGGACATCCGCTTGCCGGTGATCCGGTCTACGGCCGCAATAAGACGGTTGCATTAAAGGGACAAGCCCTGCATGCGGCGCTGCTCGGCTTTACGCATCCGCGCAGCGGTGAGCGGCTTGAGTTCGAAATGCCATTGCCGGCCGATTTTGAATATGTATTGAGCAGCTTGCGGTCAAGGTAATGCGTAACGTGCAAAAGTGCAAACTTTTGACCACATTATTCATTATTTCGAGCTGAGAAGTGAGTTATTCTAAACAGTAACAACGGAATCAAATGATAAAATAAGGATAGGTGAAAACTAAATGACATCCATTAATCAAAATTATTTGGAGCTGCAAGGCAGCTACTTGTTTTCTGAAATTGCAAAACGCCGTACGAAATTTATCCAAGAAAATCCTAACGCCGAAATCATCAGCTTAGGTATCGGCGACGTTACTCGCGGCTTGCCTGATGCGGTTCTAAAAGCTATGCACAGCGCTGTAGACGAGCTTGCGGCTCCAGGTTCATTCCGCGGTTACGGTCCAGAGCAAGGATACGATTTCCTTATTAACGCGATTATTGAAAATGACTATAAAGCCCGCGGTATCGATATCGCTTCTAACGAAGTGTTCGTAAGCGATGGCTCGAAATGCGATGTCGGCAACATTCAAGAGATTTTCAGCGAGAACAGCATTGTTGCCGTTCAGGATCCTGTATATCCGGTATACGTGGACACGAACGTCATGGCTGGACGCTCAGGCAAATACAACCAAGAAACGAAGCGTTATGAAAGTATTGCCTATTTGGAGTGCACAGCTGAAAACAACTTCAAGCCAAGCCTGCCGGACCGCAAAGTCGATATCATTTACTTGTGCTACCCGAACAACCCGACAGGCATGACGCTGACGAAGGAAGAGCTTAAAGTATGGGTTGACTATGCGAAAGCAAATAACTGCATCATCCTGTACGATTCAGCATACGAAGCTTTCATTCAGGAAGAGGATGTTCCGCACAGCATTTACGAAATCGAAGGCGCGCGCGAAGTAGCGATCGAATTCCGCAGCTTTTCCAAAACGGCTGGCTTCACGGGCGTGCGCTGTGCTTACACGGTCGTACCGCGCGAGCTGAAAGGTTTGGATGCTTCCGGTAACGAAGTGTTGATCAACGATTTGTGGAATCGCCGCCACACGACGAAATTTAATGGCGTATCATACGTAACACAGCGCGGCGCAGCTGCTATTTACTCGGCAGAAGGCAAAGAACAAATCAAATCTTTGGTTGATTATTATATGACGAATGCTGCAATTATCCGTGATGGTCTTGCATCCATTGGTCTAGAAGTATTCGGCGGCGTTAACGCTCCTTATATTTGGCTGAAAACACCGAATGGCATGGATTCCTGGTCCTTCTTTGATAAGCTTCTTACGGAAGCGAACATCGTGGGTACACCAGGCGTTGGCTTCGGTCAAAGCGGTCAAGGCTATTTCCGCCTGACAGCATTCGGCAGCCGCGAAAATACAGAAAAAGCAGTAGAAAGAATCCGTAAGCTTAGCCTGTAGTAACCATCGCTATCCTTGTATAGCTAATCGGAATTGGCCCACACTACGTACAAGCGGAAAAATTCGTTTTTACTTGACATCTTTTGTCGAACGTGGGATAATTCCTATGATATACAGCAGTACCTTTAACTCAGTCCCGAGAGGCTGGCAAGGTAGCGTGAAATACAGGTCAATAGAAGAGAAGAATAGGACATCCAAATGCGCGGCTTTCTGTGACGAAAGCCGCGATGGCATGTACCCTATCTCTTCATGACTTTTCACAAGCTCCTTGCGATTTATGCAAGGAGCTTTTTTTGTCGCAACTTGGTATTTGGACGATTATGGAAGGAGTGAGCGGAAATGACGGAAGAAGAGCATTTGGTCATCATGGATGAAACGGCGATTCGCCGGGCATTAACGCGAATTGCTCACGAAATCGTGGAGAAGAACAAGGGCATTGATAATTGCGTGATCGTCGGCATTCGGACGCGGGGCATATACTTAGCCCGCCGGATAGCGGAACGCATCGGGGAAATTGAAGGCAAGCCAATAGTCGTAAGCGAGCTTGACATCACACCCTACCGCGATGACCGCAAGGCCGGCATCTCATCGGACATGGAGGTAGCAGCCGCAATTGGCGACACGGACGGCGTACCCTTCACGGTGGAGGACAAACGGGTTATTTTGTTCGATGATGTGCTGTATACGGGACGCACTATTCGAGCGGCTATGGATGCGCTCATGGATTGCGGGCGGCCTCAAAGCATACAGCTCGCGGTGCTTGTAGACAGAGGACATCGTGAACTGCCTATCCGACCTGATTTTGTCGGCAAGAATGTGCCAACCTCGAAGCAGGAGCAAATTGAAGTGGCTCTTACCGAAATCGACCAAATCGATCAAGTTACAATTATTAACCAGAGGGGGCAGGCTGGATGACGATGACAAAGCTGAAACAACGGAGTTTGCTCGGATTAAAAGAACTAAGCAAAGAAGAGATCGAATCGATTCTCGACCGCGCTGCTTATTGGGAAAATCATTCAACCAAGGTTCATACAGCGATGCAAGGCAAATTTGCAGCCAATATGTTTTTCGAAAATAGCACGAGAACGCGCTTTTCCTTCGAGGTGGCAGAGAAACGGCTGGGAACAGAGGTGTTAAACTTCTCGGCCGCAGTATCTAGCGTACAGAAGGGCGAATCGATTTACGATACGGTTCGTACACTCGAATCGATGGGAATCGACGTTGGGATCATTCGTCTGAAGCCGATCGGCGTTCTTGCCGAGCTGGCAACGAAAATCAAGGTGCCGCTAGTTAACGCCGGAGACGGCAACAATGAGCACCCAACTCAAGCGCTTCTCGATATGTATACGATGCGCAAGCATTTTGGACAACTCAAAGGTTTGACTGTCTCGGTTGTCGGGGATGTGCTGCACAGCCGCGTTGCGAGATCGAACCTGTGGGCGCTGCAAAAATTCGGTGTCAACGTGAAATTCTGTTCGCCGCCGAACATGCAGGCATCGGAGCTGGATGTATCTTATGTAACTATAGATGAAGCTTTAAAGTCAGATGTTGTTATGATGCTGCGCGTACAGCTCGAGCGTCATGAGAGCGGCATGCTGAGCTCCGCTGAGAGCTACCGCGAGCACTACGGATTAACGGTGGAACGAGCAAGCAAGCTCGCAAATCATGCGATTATCATGCACCCTGCACCAATCAACCGTAACGTAGAAATTGACGATGAGCTGGTTGAGCATCCGCAATCACGCATTTTTCCGCAAATGGAAAACGGGGTTCCGATTCGAATGGCCGTCATTGAGCGGGCACTTAGCTAACAGCAGTAACATAGACCGAACAAATTCGGAGGTTGAAATAACAATGTCATTGTGGATTATAAACGGCAACGTATGGAACGAAACTACGGGCAGCTTAGAAAGCAAGCATATTCGAATCGAAAACGGTAAAATCGAAGCAATCGTAGACGGAGCACAAACACCGGATACGGGCAGCTCAGAAATTATTGATGCTCGGGGCATGCTAGTATCGTCAGGCTTTATCGATATGCACGTTCATTTACGCGATCCGGGGTTTGAATATAAAGAAGATATCGCAACTGGCACTCGTTCGGCTGCAAAGGGCGGCTTCACAACGATCGCTTGCATGCCTAACACTCGCCCGGTAACAGATACGGCCGAGACGGTTCGCTACATTACGAATAAAGCAGAGCAGGTTGGTATCGTTAAGGTACTCCCTTACGCGTCCATTACAAAAAATGAGCTCGGACGTGAGCTTACCGACTTCGCTTCTCTGAAGGAAGCGGGAGCGATCGGCTTCACTGATGACGGTGTAGGCGTTCAAAACGCCCAAATGATGAAAAACGCAATGGCGCTTGCGAAATCGATGGATATGCCGATCATTGCACACTGCGAGGATGACTCGTTGGTTGAAGGCGCTTGGGCATCGGAAGGCGAATTTTCCCGCAAGCATGGCTTAAAGGGTATTCCGAATGAATCGGAAGCGATACATGTCGGCAGAGATGTGCTGCTTGCGGAAGCGACAGGTGTTCACTACCACGTATGCCATGTGAGCACAGAGCAATCGGTACGGCTGATTCGTCTCGCAAAGCAAATAGGTGTTCGCGTAACCGCTGAGGTTTGCCCGCATCATCTGATTTTGTCCGATGAGGATATCCCGGGTCTGGATGATGCAAATTGGAAAATGAATCCTCCGCTCCGCACGCCGCGCGATGTTCAAGCGGTCATTGAAGCGCTTGAGGATGGAACGATCGATATGCTCGTAACCGATCATGCACCGCACAGTGCGGAAGAGAAGGCTCGCGGCGTACAGCTGGCACCTTTCGGCATCGTCGGGTTCGAAACGGCTTTCCCGCTCTTGTATACGAAGTTCGTTCAAACCGGTCAATGGACACTCGGCTTCCTGTTGCAGCGCATGACTGCTGATCCGGCTCGCGTCTTCCGTCTTCCGACCGGACGTCTGGAGCAAGGAGCGCCTGCCGATATTACGATCGTGGATTTGAACAGCGAGCGTGCCGTTGATCCGGGCGCATTCGCTTCAAAGAGCAGCAATACGCCTTTCGGCGGCTGGAAGCTTAGCGGCTGGCCAGTTGCAACTATTGTAGACGGCGCTGTCGTTTGGTCAGAATAATAACGATTAACTACTTAATAAAGCCTATATATGGGGAATAATCAACACCTGAGGAGTGATACGGATGCAAGCAAGATTATTGTTGGAAGACGGTACGTTATTTACGGGCCTTTCGTTCGGTGCAGAAGCTCAAATGATGGGCGAGGTTGTATTTAATACGGGTATTACAGGCTATCAAGAGGTTCTCTCCGATCCGTCCTACTGCGGACAAATCGTTACGATGACATATCCGTTAATTGGTAACTATGGCATTAACCGCGATGATTTTGAAGCGGTTCGCCCTTTCATTCACGGCTTCGTCGTTCGTCGTCATGAAGAAGTTCCAAGCAACTGGCGCGCTCAGTATTCGCTCGGCCAGCTTCTGAAAGAATACGGCATTCCGGGCATTAGCGATATCGATACACGGATGCTTACCCGCAAGCTGCGTAATTACGGTACGATGAAGGGTTTGATCACGACAGGCAACGAGCGCGTGGAAGAACTTGCTGAGCGTCTTAACATCTCGAATCTGATGACGGATCAAGTGGCACGCACTTCGACACCTAATCTATTTTCAAGCCCTGGTGAAGGCGAGCGTATCGTACTTGTTGACTTCGGTGCAAAAAGCGGTATTTTGCGCGAGCTTACAAAACGCGGCTGCGATGTAGTCGTTGTTCCTCATAATACAACTGCAGATGAAATTCGTCGATTAGCTCCGGACGGCATTCAATTGTCCAACGGTCCTGGGGATCCGAAGGATGTACCATACGCGGTAAAAATGATTTCCGAGCTGCTCGGCGATTATCCGATCTTCGGCATTTGCCTAGGCCATCAGCTGTTCGCGCTAGCTTGCGGAGCTGAAACGACAAAGCTGAAATTCGGACACCGCGGCGGAAACCATCCGGTTAAAGAATTGGCGACTAACCGCTGCTTCATTACTTCTCAAAACCATGGTTACACCGTGCTTGAAGAGTCTGTGAACAATACGCCTTTGACCGTTACGCATATTAATAACAATGACCGCACGATCGAAGGACTGAAGCACAACACATTCCCGGCTTTCTCGGTTCAATATCACCCGGAAGCGGCTCCTGGTCCATACGATTCCAGCTATTTGTTTGATGAGTTCCTGCAAATGATCCGTACGCACAAGAAAAATAACCCACAAAAACCTCGTCAAGCTGTGTTATCGGAGACGTTGAAAGGAGAGCTTCAGTATGCCCAAAAATAATGAACTCAAAAAAATTCTCGTGATCGGATCCGGTCCGATCGTTATCGGACAAGCGGCCGAATTCGACTATGCCGGCACACAAGCTTGCCAAGCGCTCAAGGAAGAGGGCTACGAGGTTGTTCTTATAAACAGTAACCCGGCTACCATCATGACAGACACGAACATGGCCGACAAAGTATACATCGAGCCTATTACGCTTGATTTCGTCTCCCAAATTATTCGCCAAGAGCGTCCGGACGGATTGCTGCCGACGCTTGGCGGTCAGACCGGCCTTAATATGGCCGTTGAGCTTGCGCGCGCCGGCGTTCTTGAACGCGAGAACGTCAAGCTGCTCGGAACGCAGTTGACTGCCATTGAGAAAGCGGAGGATCGCGATTTGTTCCGTGATCTGATGCGTGAGCTGGAGCAGCCGGTACCTGATAGCGATATCGTAACGACTGTCGAAGATGCCATCAGCTTTGCTAATACGATCGGCTATCCAATCATCGTTCGTCCTGCTTATACACTCGGCGGAACAGGCGGCGGTATTTGCGCGAACGAAGAGGAGCTGCGCGAGACGGTTGCTTCCGGTATTCGTTACAGCCCGATCAGCCAGTGCTTGATCGAGAAATCGATCGCCGGCATGAAGGAAGTTGAATATGAAGTTATGCGTGATGCAAACGACAACTGTATCGTCGTTTGTAACATGGAAAATTTTGATCCGGTTGGCGTACATACCGGCGATAGCATCGTCGTTGCACCTAGCCAAACTTTGTCAGATCGTGAATATCAAATGCTGCGCTCGGCGTCTTTAAAAATCATTCGTGCGCTTAACATTGAGGGCGGATGTAACGTTCAGTTCGCGCTTGATCCGCAAAGCTATCAGTATTATGTTATCGAAGTAAATCCGCGTGTTAGCCGCTCGTCGGCACTTGCATCCAAAGCAACGGGCTACCCGATTGCGAAAATGGCTGCGAAAATCGCGATTGGCTATACACTGGATGAGCTTGTAAACCCGGTTACGGGACAAACATACGCATGCTTTGAGCCAACGCTCGACTATATCGTATCGAAAATTCCGCGCTGGCCATTTGACAAATTCGTTAACGCGAACCGCAAGCTGGGCACGCAAATGAAAGCAACCGGCGAAGTTATGGCAATTGGCCGCACCTTCGAGGAATCGATTCATAAAGCGGTTCGCTCGCTCGAAATCGGCGCACACCGCATCCACCTGAAAGAAGCTTCTTCCTTGGATGATGCTGTGCTGCAGACGCGCCTTGCGAAACCGGATGATGAGCGCATGTTCCTTGTAGCGGAAGCGTTCCGCCGCGGCTACAAGCTTCAGGATATTCAGACGATTACAAACATCGATTGGTGGTTCCTTGATAAAATTCAATCGATTGTAGCGTTCGAAGATCGTATGCGCAGCGAGTCAACGCTTAATCAACAAACGTTGTACGAAGCAAAACGCAAAGGCTTCTCCGATCGTTCGATCGCAGAAATCCGCCGCGAAGGCTTCCCGAACGGCAGTCATACAACAGAAGAAGAAGTACGCGCACTGCGCTATCAGCTTAACCTGAAACCGGTATACAAAATGGTTGATACTTGCGCGGCTGAATTTGAAGCGTCGACGCCGTATTACTATTCAACATATGAAGTGGAAAATGAAGTTACAGTAACGGACAAACAAAAAGTGCTCGTACTTGGTTCCGGTCCGATTCGTATCGGCCAAGGCATCGAGTTCGATTACTCGACGGTTCATGCCGTATGGGCGATCCAAAACGCCGGCTACGAAGCGGTTATTATAAACAATAACCCGGAAACGGTATCTACTGACTTCAGCACATCCGACAGACTGTACTTTGAACCGTTGTTCTTCGAGGATGTTATGAACGTTATTGAGCAAGAGAACCCGATTGGCGTCATTGTTCAATTTGGCGGTCAAACAGCGATTAACCTTGCAGCGCCGCTTTCCAAAGCAGGCATTCGCATTCTCGGCTCCAGCCTTGAAAGCATCGACGCTGCGGAAGACCGCAAGAAGTTCGAAGCCTTGCTCCGCGGCTTGAACATCGCACAGCCTGATGGTAAGACCGTTATATCTGTAGATGAAGCGGTTGTTACAGCGCAAGGTCTTGGCTATCCCGTACTTGTCCGTCCATCATACGTACTTGGCGGCCGTGCAATGGAAATCGTATATTCGGATGAAGAGCTCCTTAATTACATGGAGGTTGCCGTAAAAATCAACCCGGAACATCCGGTATTGATTGACCGTTACATGCTTGGAAAAGAAGCAGAGGTCGACGCGATCTGCGATGGCGAAACGGTTCTTATTCCAGGGATTATGGAGCATGTAGAACGCGCAGGGGTTCACTCCGGCGACTCGATCGCGGTATACCCTCCACAATCACTTTCGGATGATATTAAGAAACAAATCATCGATATTACGATCAGCATCACTAAAGCTCTGAATGTAATCGGACTTTGCAACATCCAGTTCGTTATTCACCAAGAAAAAGTGTACGTAATCGAAGTTAATCCGCGTTCGTCGCGTACAGTTCCATTCCTAAGTAAAGTAACGAATATTCCAATGGCTAACTTAGCTACGAAAGCGATTCTCGGTACGAAGCTTACTGAGCTTGGTTATGTGGAAGGCTTGTGGCCTGAGGATGAGTATGTATCGGTTAAAGTTCCCGTGTTCTCCTTCGCGAAGCTGCGCCGCGTAGACCCGACTTTAACACCAGAGATGAAATCGACGGGTGAAGTTATGGGCCGCGATGTGCAGTATGCGAAAGCATTGTATAAAGGCCTCATCGGTGCAGGAATGAAAATTCCGACAACAGGCGCCATTATTGCTACGGTAGCGGATAAAGATAAGGAAGAAGCAACTGAGCTGCTTCGCGGCTTCTTCAATCTAGGCTACAAAATTATCGCAACAGGCGGAACGGCGAAGGTTCTTGAGGATGCCGGCTTGATTGTTACGACGGTCAATAAGCTAAGCGAAGGCTCGCCGAACATTCTGGATCTTGTACGCGAAGGGCAAGCACACTTTGTCGTTAATACGCTCACCAAAGGTAAAACACCAGAGCGTGACGGCTTCCGGATTCGTCGTGAAGCGGTTGAGAATGGCGTAGTTTGTATGACATCGCTCGATACTGTTCGTGCATTGCTCGTCATGCTCGAAACGTTAAACTTCTCCTCGCGCTCCATGCCAGTACTGCTTCAAAAGAATTAGGCTCGTTGCAGCTTAAAAGTACGGCCAGCGTCATGGCTTCGCTATCATTCACAAGGCTTTCAGCTTTGCGAATGATAGTATGGAGCAGGGCGTATGGCCGTTTATTATGCAAATGAACAGAGAAATGGAGAGATTACGGATGAAGTTGACGAACGAGCAAGCCGCAGGACGGATTATGGTTGCGCTGGATTATCCGGAGGCAGCAGCGGCAGAACGATTAATTGCCGAGCTTCAGGGCATTCCTTGTTATATGAAAGTTGGGATGCAGCTGTTTTACGCCGCAGGTCCTTCATTTGTGCAGAGCTTGAAAGAGCGCGGCTACTACGTCTTTCTCGATGTCAAAATGCATGATATTCCGAATACGGTCAAAGGCGGAGCAAGCAGCGTAACCAGGCTTGGCGTGGATATGTTCAACGTACATGCTGCGGGCGGCAGCACCATGCTTGAGGCAGCGCTTGAAGGCGTGGACATCGCTCTTACGGGCAGCGGCCTTCGCAAACCGACTGTTATCGCCGTTACGCAATTGACAAGCACAAGCCAATCGATGCTGAATGAGCAGATTGGTATAAGCGGCACAGTTGAGTCGGCAGTGCTGCGTTATGCGGAGCTTACGAAAAAAGCTGGATTGGACGGAGTAGTAGCATCGCCCTCCGAGGTTGAATCGATCAAAGCGGCATGCGGCGCTTCTTTCAAAACGGTTACGCCCGGCATCCGTCCGGCAGGCGCGGATGTTAACGATCAATCGCGCATCATGACGCCAAGCGAGGCTTTGCGTCAAGGCACCGACTATATGGTTATCGGTCGTCCCATTACTGCGGCTCCGAGCCCGCGGGCAGCATTAGAATCTATTATTGAGGAGCTGACATCCTTTGAGTAAATTGACATTAACCGAATTGCCTAACCAAATTGCCAAGAGCTTGCTTGAAATTGAAGCTGTAGCCCTGCGTCCGGGTGAGCCATTCACGTGGACGTCCGGTATTAAATCGCCGATTTATTGCGATAACCGCCTTACGATGACATACCCTGCTATTCGCGATCTTGTTGCGGAAGGTTTCGCCACGATCATTCGCGAGCGTTATCCCGATGCGGAGGTCATTGCCGGAACTTCAACGGCGGGCATACCTCATGCGGCATGGGTTGCGCAGAAGCTTAATTTGCCGATGGCGTATATTCGTGATAAAGCGAAGGGCCACGGCAAGCAAAACCAGATAGAAGGACGAGTCCTTCCTGGTCAAAAGGTCGTTGTCATCGAGGATTTGATTTCAACAGGCGGCAGCTCGCTGAAAGCGGCGCTTGCCGTTCGCGAAGCCGGCGCGGAAGTATCGGCTGTGCTCGCTATTTTCACATATGAATTCGATACGGCTATTCAAGCCTTTGCAGCTGAGCAAATGCCGCTTGAAACGCTCTCTAATTACAGCGCGTTGATTCAAACTGCTGTTGAGCTCGGCCAAGTAGCTCCTGAAGATGTAGCCGCTTTGCAGGCGTGGAGACAAGATCCGCAATCTTTTGGCAAATAAATAATAAACAGCTAGGTGAAGTAAATGAAGCCAAAAGCTGCTGTCAGTGTGATGCGAAAGCATGCGCTTATAGCAGCTTTTTTTTTTTCCAAATGTTTTAAAAAGTTGTTTAATTTTGACGTAACTTTTAGAGCATGTCCTGCGTCTATCATGTAAGATGAGAATTATGAAAGCTGATTGAGGAGGGATCGGAAGCGCTAATGGCCATTCCACTGGAAGAGGATGAGACGACAGAAGCGCGGCTCGAACCCGAACCCGCTGAAGAAAGGCGTATTCTACTTACCGTTAAGGATGTAGAGCGTACTTTTCAAGCAGGAGGTTCGCCGCTGCACGTATTAAAGGGCATTCACATGGAGCTCAAGGAGCGCCAGTTAGTTATGCTTAAAGGCAGATCGGGGTCAGGCAAGACGACACTGCTGAATTGCTTGGGCGGGCTTGATACTCCCAGCAAGGGTGAGATTATGTTTAATGGTTTGCCTTTTAACAGTATGAGCGACAATCAGCGAACGATAATTAGGCGTCAGCATATGGGCTTTATCTTTCAGGCCTTTGCTCTTATGCCGCTATTGTCCGCGCGGGAGAATGTGGAGCTTTCCCTTCGCATGGCTGGCGTTCCGCGTGCACAGTGGAAGGATAGGGTCGCACAGTGCCTTGAACTTGTTGGACTGGAGCGGCGCATGAATCATCGGCCTTTCGAGCTTTCGGGCGGCGAGCAGCAGCGCGTAGCTATTGCTAAGGCGATCGCCCACAAGCCGATGCTGCTGCTGGCGGATGAGCCCACAGGAGAGCTTGATTCAGGTATGTCAGCTCAAATTATGGCAGTTTTCCAAAATATCATTCGCACTGAACAAGTTACTATTTGTATGACTACACATGATCCTACGATTTTGGAGGTTGCCGACCATGTCTATGAAATGGTGGACGGGAAATTTATTTAAACGTTCAATGGTTGTTGTTATGAGTGTATCCTTAGTATTCGCAAGCGGATGCTCATTGCTTCCTGCGGAGGAAGAGGAGGAGGTATTGCCTGAAATCGCTCCGCCGCAAATATCCAAAAAACCGGAGTATGAGGTGACGACAGCGACACTTGAGACGAAGGTTCAAATCATTGGCAAGCTGATCTCTTTAGAGGAAGAGACCTTATTTTTCACATTAGACGGCAAGCATTTGAAGGAGCTGTATGTGAAAGCGGGCGAGGCAGTAAAGGCTGGTCAAATTATCGGTGAGCTTGACGTTGACGATTTGGTCAAGACGCTGCGTATGGAAAGGCTTTCTTTTAAGAAAGAGGAAATTGCCATGAAAGAAACGCTGCGTCAGCGCGATGAGATGGACCCGATTGAATTCGAGGAGAAATCGATTGCATTCGAGGAACGCAAGCAGAAGCTGGTCGATATGGAAGAAGAGATCGCGAAGGCGAGCTTGAAGGCGCCATTCAGCGGGACGATCGTTACGCTGAATGTACAGAAGGGCGATTTAATTAAAGCCTATGCACCGATTGCGATTGTAGCCGACACGAGCAAAATAACGGCAGCTGCGAAGCTAACCAAAACGGAGCTTGAAAAAGTGGCCGTCGGCATGGAGGTAGCAGCCAATATTAGCAGCGTGGGCACATTTAAAGGCAAAGTAAAGCTCCTGCCGGTCAAGACGGATGACCAGAACAACGGCGGCGGCACGGGCGGTTTGCCGGGAGAAACGAAGCCGGAGCGGCCTGAGGACTACTTAATCGTCGATCTCAATAATTTGCCGAAAAACTTAAATCGCGGTACGCCGTTATCCATTAACATTATTACGAAGCGAACAGAAAACGCCATCGTTATTCCTCCTTCTACGCTTCGTTCGATCGGCTCCCGTACGTATGTGCAGGTTATTGATGCAGACGGTAAGCGCGAGGTGGATGTAGAGGTCGGTCAACAAACCGCGACGCAGGTTGAGATCCTGCAGGGCCTTAAGCCGGGGCAGAAAGTTGTAGGTCGATAGCTGATGGGAATTCCGTTGTTTCGTTTTTTGTTCCGTAAAATGTGGAACACACGCTGGCTAACGTTAAGCACGCTGGCGGGACTGACCTTAGCGGTTGCTTTTGCCACTAGTATACCCATGTACGCGGATGGCGCGCTCAAGAGAGTCGTAGCCGAATCGCTGCAGCAGAAGAGTGCTGGCTTACCAGCCGGTTCGCTGCTCATGAGGTATCAATCGCCCGCTGGCGGGAAAACGGATTTACCTTCATTATCGGAGCTTGAACGTTACATTTCTGAAGGAGTGCCGAAGGAGATCGGTTATCCTTTTAAAACGTATGTTAACAGCTATTCCATTCGCAGTACGGAGGTCGTGCCTGAGGATTATTCGAAGGTCGATGCCGGGCGTAATCGCCAGCTGACGATTATGGCGATGTCGGAGCTTGAGGCCAACACCGAGCTGACGCAAGGCAGATGGTTTGTGAATGCTGAAGGGGATAGTGAGCTGCTCGAAGCAGTTATGTTCGAAGAAGCCATGTACCGCAATGATGTACATATCGGCGATGTTTTTGAATATCCGGTATACGGCGGACTTGACCTTACGTTGCGGGTCAAAATCGTCGGGGCGGTTAAGCCGCTTACTGATACGAGTTCATACTGGTATCAAGGGATGGAAAGCCTGCTGAACACACTGCAAATCAGCGAGGCTGCATTTGACAAGGTGCTGCTGGCTAAGAAAGGCATTCCGCTTCATAATGCCAGCTGGTATTACGCCTTCGATTTATCGGAAATTCAAACGAGCCAATTATCACCGCTGGGCAGGACGCTTGAGCGCTTGAACATTGAATTGTACCAGCGCCTTAAGGATACGAGAGTAGAAATATCCTTTGCGTCCACGCTTACGGAATTTAAGAAGCAGAGCCTGCAGCTGCAAACGCTGCTGTTCACGCTCGCTGCTCCAATGCTGGCAATGGTGTTTTTCTTCATTGCCATGAACGCCCGCCAATCGCTTGATAAACAGCGCAGCGACATTGCCGTGCTTCGCAGCCGGGGAGCAGGAACAAGGCAAATTATATGGATCTATTTGTTAGAAGGTCTTCTGCTCGGCGGAATTGCGCTTGCGAGCGGTCCCTTTATCGGCTGGTTTATGGCGAAGAGTATCGGGTCGGCCAACGGCTTCCTCTCTTTCGTCAACCGGAAGTCGATACCGGTAGGCTTCTCTACAGAGGCCATAATCGCTGGCGGCGCAGCGGTTTTGCTTGCCCTTCTTGCAACGATTATTCCAGCTGTCATTTATGCCGGATCATCAATCGTCAGCTACAAGCAGGAACTGGCGCGTTCTGACCGCAAGCCCGGCTGGCAGCGCTGGTATCTTGACGTATTATTGCTGGCTGCTGCAGGCTATGGCTGGTATATGTTCAATGAACGTCAAATGCTGACTTTCAAAACAGGCATGACAACGGATCAATTAAACGTTCAACCGTTTCTGTTTTTTGTACCGGCGCTCGCGATTTTTGCACTTGGTTTATTTTTCTTGCGGCTATTCCCATGGCTATTAAGTTTCTTCACATGGCTTGGACGTAAGTTTCTGCCTGTGCCGCTTTATTTGACGCTTACCCAGCTTTCACGATCATCAAAGGGTTATTACCCGCTTATGATTTTATTAGTGCTAACGCTGGGACTAGGCGTTTACAATGCATCGGCAGCCCGAACGATCGATTTGAACTCGACGGAGCGGACTTTGTATAAGTACGGAACTGACGTTACCATTCAAACGGTTTGGGAAGGTACTGCCGAGATCGTAACGACGCCAAGCAGCGGCGGAGGGAGTGGCGGTGGTGGAGCTGGCGGTGGGTCTGGCGGAGGTGGAACCGGTGGAGGTTCCGGTGGAGGTTCCGGTGGAGGCTCAGGAGGCGGGAATGGCGGAGGCTCCGGGGGCGGCGGTCAAAGCGTGCCTGCGAAAATTTTGTACAGCGAACCTCCCTTCGAGCTATTCCGTTCCCTGGAAGGGGTAGAAGCGGCTGCCCGTGTTTTACAGACGAAGGGGAGCGTCGTCATTTCAGGGAAATCAATCGGTCAAGGTACAATTATGGGGATCGATAACGTGGATTTCGCGAAAGTGGGCTGGTTCCGCAACGATTTGTATCCCATACACCCGTATTATTATTTAAATAATTTAGGTCAATATGAGCATGCTGCACTTATTCCTTCAAAGGTAGCCGAGAAATATCAGCTGAAGCCCGGTGATCCGGTATCGGTCGGCTTCCCGGAAGGCAAGGTCGATTTTGTAGTGGTAGGGATTTTGCCATACTGGCCTAGCCAATATCCGGACAAATCGCCGTTTATCATTACGAATCTGGATTATATTTACGATCAGCTTCCGATCATCCCTTATGAGATATGGCTGAAGATGAAGCCGGACGCGAAGGTCGCGCCTATCGTTCAGGAGCTGCAGAAGGCGGGTATAGAGCTTGCGTCCGTTAAAGACGTAAGGAGCGAGCTGATCTCGCAATCGAAGCTCCCGACCAGAGGCGGCGTCTTTGGAATATTGAGCTTAGGCTTTCTCGTTTCCGTTATCATAACATTAGCAGGCTACGTGCTCTTTTGGTTTTTTAACTTATCAGGCCGTGTCGTTCAATTCGGGGTTTTGCGCGCAATGGGATTATCGCGTAAACAGCTCACCGGCATGCTGCTGCTAGAGCAGCTTTTCACAGCCGGTCTAGCGATAGGACTCGGAGTTTTAATCGGAAAAGCGGTCAGCTTGCTCTTCCTTCCATTCCTGCAGACGACAGAAAATGTTGCAGAAACGGTACCTCCGTTCCGAGTCGTATTCGAATCGAGTGATACGAATCAATTGTTCGTTGTAGTCGGATTCATGATGCTGGTCGGCGCATTGCTGCTATTCCTGCATATTCGCAGGCTGAGAGTGCATCAAGCGGTCAAGATGGGAGAGGAACGATGACAACAGCGATGATCGATTGTGAAGGCTTGGTGAAAATTTATAAGACAGACGATCTGGAGGTCGTCGCCCTGCAAGGCTTGAACTTAAAAGTAAACGAAGGCGAGCTTATGGCCATCATCGGCAACAGTGGCAGCGGGAAATCTACGCTTCTGAATACGCTGGGCGGCCTGGACCGCCCCTCTGCCGGACAGGTGCGTGTAGGGCCATGGGATCTGCTCAAAATTAGCGAAGAGGATCTTGTGCAGTACAAGCGGGAAACGGTAGGATTTATTTGGCAAAACAATGCGCGCAACCTGCTGCCTTACCTCTCCGCGCTTGAAAATGTGGAAATGCCGATGATGCTTTTGGGCAAAGTTGATCGCGCATACGCGAAACAGCTGCTAGAATGGGTCGGATTAAAAGAGCGTATGCATAATAAGCTCCATCAACTATCAGGAGGGGAGCAGCAAAGGGTCGCGATTGCGATTTCACTGTCGAACCGTCCAAAGCTGCTGCTGGCCGATGAGCCGACAGGCTCTGTCGATACGACAACCTCCGATTTGATTATGGGTATTTTCCGCAGGCTGAATCGCGAGATTGGCATAACGATCGTGATCGTTACGCATGACTTGACGCTTGCGAGCAAGGTCGATCGGGTCGTTGCGATTCGTGATGGCTTGACAAGCACCGAGTTTATTAAACGAAATCCGAATATTAATCTTGATGGAGGTGAGGCAGAGCTTCCGGCTGTTGCCAGCGGACTGCAAGCTGTGCATGAAGCCTATGTCGTCGTAGATCGGGTCGGAAGGTTGCAAGTGCCCAAGGAATATTTATCTGCATTAAACATTAAAGACAAAGCAACGATGGAGTTTGACGGTGAGCGGATTATTATTACTCCGCCTAAATCATTGGGGGGTTGAATCGAATGGATAACAAGCGGTTGTCAGGAATGCGGATTCGTAAATTTGCTTTGGTTAGCTTGACCCTTGCTTTGCTTATTAGCCTGCTGGCTGCGTGCAGCGGCGGCTCTAACGAATCCACAGAGAAACGGGTACTTCGGGTTGGCGTGCTTTACGGCGGATCGGATAACGAGCCTTATTTCCGTCAGCAATATACAGACATGTACGAAATGTCCCATCCGAACATCGAATTCGAAATCGTAGGCGCAATCAACTATGATGATCAACGTTTTGAGCAGCAAGATCCATCCAAGCCGGTAACGCAGCCGGATCCTTACGAGAAAATGAAAGAGATGCTAAACGGCCAAAATCCGGTGGATGTGGTCGTTCTGGACTACAACATGCTTCGCCGTCTGACGCAAGACAATCTGCTTCAGCCGCTTGATCCGCTTGTGACGCAGGATAAATTTGATTTAAGTGATTATGTTCCTACTGTTATTGATGGCATTAAGGCGGCAGGCGACGGTAATCTGTATGCATTAACGCCTACGTTCAGCTCTTCAGCCCTTTTTTATAATAAAAAAATGTTCACTGATGCGGGCATACAGCCTCCAACTGACAAGATGCAGTGGGCTGATGTTCTTAACCTTGCCCGTCAAGTTGCCAAAGGAGAAGGCGAGGACCGTAAATTCGGATTCTCATTCAGCCGTGGGCAGTCTGACGGTTTTAACGATACGCAGGTCTACAGCCAAGCGCTGCAATTAAAAATGTGGGATGACAAAGGCGAGAAAATGCTCGTAAACAGCGATCAATGGGACCAGGTATGGAATACCGTATCCACGCTGCACAAAGAAAAAATTATCCCGAATCAGGAATACTACAACAAGATGTATGAGAAGCAAAGCGCTGAAGGCGGCTATGATCCTTTCTACGGCGACTTGTTCATCAAAGGAAAAGTAGCGATGACAATCGGCGATTACGGCTATATTAACGAGCTTAAGAGAGCGGCAGACAATGCTTCAAAAATCAAAGATTTTGAACCTGTAGACTGGGATGTCGTAACGGTGCCTGTTCATCCGAACGATCCGGATGTCGGCGGCAGTATTTATCTTAGTCAGCTGATGGGTATAAACAGCAAAGCGCAAAATGATAAAGACGCTTGGGATTTTATTAAATTTTCGAATAGCAAGGAATGGGCTAAGCTGAAGTCGAGAAGCCTTTACGAGATGGTAGCGCGCAAAGAGTTCTTGAAGCCAATCGGCGGCTTGCAGTACAACATGGATGCATTTACGACGCTTAAGCCGCTGCCGCCAACAAGCACGGATGCGGAAAAAATTTATCGAGAAAAACCAGGTATTTGGGAAGCTCAAAATCCAGGATACGAGCTGTTCCAGGAAGTAATTAAAGGAACGAAGACATCACGCGAGGCGCTTGCCGAATGGGAGACACGCGGCAACGCAGTGCTGGAACGTTTGAAAACGAATCCGAATGGGGGCATGGAAGGCGGAGGCGGCGCAATCGATATAAAGGCAATGGGTGATTAATAAGCAAAATCGCAGAAAGCCCGCAATCGACCTGAGTGTCGTTTGCGGGCTTTTGCGTGTATTAAGATTTTTTAGGTCTATCCTCTTAGCAGAAACGATTGATACGCGGTCCAGGAGCCGTTATCGGTCTGATAAAGCAAATGAACGCGATCAATTTTTGAAGAGAAGTCAATGGACTGCATGCGAAGATTGCCATATAGATCGTGAAGCTCATCAGCCGATAGCTGCTGCCCGATAGTAAGATGCGGCGTGAAAACGTATTTAGGCGCTGCGATTGTTAATGGTCCACTGCTTACTTCCTCATGGAGCTTCTGTATCAAGGCTGTATCCTGAAGTGCCAGATAGAGCACATGATTGACCGGATAAAAGGTGGATACTCGGTTAAAATGAATAGAGAAAGCCTGTATCGTAGACGTTACCCGCTCCAGATGAGCAACAGCAAGCTGCAGCTCGTCATCGTTCCATTCCTCTTCTTCTCTTATTGTCAAATGAGCAGGGATTGCTGAGTAATGCGGATCATGGCGTCTTCGCCAGTTATTCGCGAGATCTTGCACATGCTTTTCCGGAAAAACGACAATTCCATATAACATTGTCTTCAGCTCCTTCAAAATGACCTAATTTGAGTATACCCGATTTGCATTTATTATCCCAGTTTTGGGGCATTCTAATGGTTATAATCTTTATTAAGGCGGCAGAACAGCTGCTTATCATATCAGACAGTGGGGGGATTCGCATGAGATGGGTGTACTGGGTTCGCCTATACGAAACGAAGTTTCAAGCTGGGTGCCTGGTTAGAAGAATGGAAAATGATTGGTGGGTATATGGCTACGAATGCCCGCGTGAGGTTGAGGTTTTCAAGTCGCGTAAAGGGCGGTTTGGCGTTAGATTTATTCCTTAAAAAACATCAAAAAATAAATTAGAATTAAATTAGAATATTTTGCTTGACTTAAACTACCTCCATATAGTATATTATTTTATGTCGCCATTTCAAGAAGCTTTGCTCAAATGGAAATACGTCGCGGGGTGGAGCAGCCCGGTAGCTCGTCGGGCTCATAACCCGAAGGCCGCAGGTTCAAATCCTGCCCCCGCAACCAACCTTTCGATGAATACGTTGAAATAGACGTTTTTCGAGGGCCCTTAGCTCAGTTGGTTAGAGCGGTCGGCTCATAACCGATTGGTCGGGGGTTCGAGTCCCTCAGGGCCCACCATAGCAAAACCTTCACAACATGCCGGGGTGGCGGAACTGGCAGACGCACAGGACTTAAAATCCTGCGGTGGGTGACCACCGTACGGGTTCGATTCCCGTCCTCGGCATACCTGGAAAACCTTGAGAAATCAACGGTTTTCACGAAGTACATAATCCTGCGCGATCCTAATCGATTAGCAGGAGAATCAGCACCTCGTAATCGCATTTTTTTCGTTGAAAAACGAATAAAACGCGAAGGGGTGCCTTTTTCTATGTCCGAAAAATCGAAGTGTGTTATTCAATTCTATCAAATGTGCTTATCTACTAATAAAATCACACAATTTAATCTATCAATTTTATATATACTATATTATTCCCATTATAGGAGTTGATATAGTGAAAATTAAAACATCAGCTAAGAGAGTATTAAAAAGCAGAACGATGAAGAGTAAAGTGAACACTCTGTTGAAAAAACAAGTTCAAGTGAAAAACACTACTAGTAACGTAAGAAGCACAGGTGTTCTCAAAAAAAATCCGAGCACAACAGTTGCCCATACTGAAGTCATGAATCGGGGATCTTCACCGGTAACCGTAACAGTTATGGTTTTTAATTGGGATTCCAATTCACCAGTAAGGATTGGCAACAACACCGTTACTATACCAGCAAATACCCTTAGATTCTTCAATACAAACCTCACTGGTGTCGATGATCATTACGAAGTAGTTGTTATCCTCCCAACAACTTCAAATGTCATCGTCAACCATTTCGGAACCGCTGGAAACGTACCGCAAGTTGGAAATGTCGTTTTGGATCGCGACTTCATTTCAATTATGTTATAAGATTTTTGGAATATGCGCTCATAATTGGGCGCTTTTTCTTATTGCGAACCTTGAGAAATCAACGGTCTGAGCAGCTTCTCTAGCTGCATTATGAGCCAACCTGTGAAGAGCATTATTTTTTTTGTGATTGCTCATGTACTTCACTCTTACTTCAACGTCAGGGAACCTATTTTTTAAATGATTTATAGAAGCTGATATTTCATACCTTGCATGTTCATAATAATGATGTGAAATGTAAGGTCTTGATAAAATTTTTGCTATACTGCTGCAATCTGTATATATGATAGCGATTTTAGGTTGATGTTCGGTTAATGCCTTTGCGAGTATTTCAAGACTGTATAAAATCGCCTGTAATTCGCCGTAATTTGAACCTTCATCTTGTTCCATTTGCAATTTTTGGGAAGTAACATTTATCGTTCGGTTGTAGACAAAGCAGCAAGCTATCCCATAGTTATTTTGTACAGCGAAACCAGAGTAATCGCAATACAGGCAGATCATGCCCTTGTTAACAATATTTTGTCTTAAGCTAGGCTTGGCATAGGCTTTTTTTATCAATAAATCCTTGGTATAATCCACGTGTTGAGAAACCACCTTTAATGAGAATAGTTATGGCAGTCAGTAGTATCTCAATTTGAAAGTTAATTTATTCTGTCATATATCTATCCCTGTATCGCATACATCTTATTCGATGAGCGAAAACCGCTTTATTGGTTAACATCGCGCATTAAGCAACAATATTAAAGCAATCTTGGAGGGATTTTATATGAACGCAGGATTTTGGATTCGATTAGGAGCTTCTTTATTGGATGGTTTAATTGTTGGAATTCCGTTATTTCTTATTTCTTGGTTAATTTCAGGAGGGCTTGAGGGGAAAGAATTTTTTACGGATGTGATTTCATTCCTCTATTCGTTATTGCTTCCGGTATTTTGGAACGGCTACACAATCGGCAAACGGATTTGCAGTATTCAGATTAGAAAGCTTGACGGTTCGTCCCCTGGAATAGGTACCATGCTATTGCGTAATGTTGTCGGCGGGCTTGTCTATGTATTAACTTTGGGGATAGCGGCCATCGTCAGCGCATTTATGGTTGGATTACGCGAGGATAAACGGGCCATTCATGATTTTATCGCGGGAACCGAAGTTGTGCATGTCAAATAGGATGAGAAAGAAGCCTGCTGCGATTTATCGCAACGGGCTTTTTTTGTGCGTTTAAGAAAAGTTTTTTGCATTCTGCAATTTATATGCAGTAAACTATAAGCTGTAACGCGAACCTCAGCAAATAGGGGAAGTAGGCGGTTGAATGAATCAGCACAAGAATGAGGAGTCTTCGCTCAAGCAAAGCTCACGCCGGTTATATGCAGAGGTGTTCTCGTTGAAGGATACGCTGCATAATGACCTGCAGGAAAGGTTTAAGGACGATGTTTCATTAAAGGATAAAGCAGAGCAGTGGAAAACGGGTATTATGGCAGCATCCATTTCGACTGCGCTCTATAGCTCCAAATTAGCCGGCAGCAAGGAGTTTCCTTATATTTATTCCTATTTGAAAATAAAGCTAAAAGCGTATCATCCTGAAGGCGAAGCCGCGATTGAGGATTGTATGGGTACGATTTCGGGACTCTTGAATGGAGAGGCTTATCATCCTGAGTCATTTTCCGAAGGGATTGCGCTGTGGCTTTATTTTAGCATTAGGGGCAGGGGAAATTTTGTAGAGGAAGAAACGGTGCCTTATATGCTAGCCGGACAATATATTAATCAATACTTTTATAACTGGTTTAATAAGCAGGTTTAACCAACTTTAGCGGCATAATAGCTTGAATGAGATCCTTACTTTGCCATAATCTGTACGCATGCGGCAGATTGAGCGGGGGAGGATCTTTTTGTTTTTTACCCTGCCATTTTCTTGCATTGAATTGCTGCTGTTTATCTTTTAGAATTATTAACGAAAGCGCTTACCGTGGTTAGCGATTAACTTTTTTATTCATTTATATCCATTTATAACTTAATAATCATTTGTTTGATATAGAAAAAGGAGTGGTTCATTTGCAGAAGAACTGGTACCGCCGGATGCTGCTTTCCTATTTTCCGATTTTTTTGTTTACGGTAACGATTCTAATATTCATGACCTTTATTATGGTTAATGAAATCTCTCATAAGGAAACGGTGAAGGCGGATCGGATTTCAACCGGCTATATTATGGATACTGTGTCGCGTTCGTTAAGGGGAATCGAGACAAATCTTCTAGAGGAACTGGAAAAAAACGATCAGTACCGTGAGTTCCTTAACGTAGAGCGGACGCAGGAAAATCGCGAGGCTATCTTCGGGGTGGTTGACAGCATGCGGGAGTTGATTGCGAACGATAGCTTGATCGATTCCATATACGTTTACCGCCTTGAGGACAAGCAGGTGCTTACGCGCAGCGGACTAGTGAAATGGGATGATTTTGCGGATAAAGGCTTTATCGAACAGGCGCTCGCTAGTCCCGAATATCAAGGCTGGTCGTCGATTCGTCCCTTTCATGAGATGAGTACGGAGGATGATAGACAGGTTATTTCGATGTACAAAAGACAGCCGCTCCCATTTGGAACGGAAGGGTTTGTCGTTATTAATGTAAATATGTATGCCGTCGAGCGGATGATTCGTTCGATGAATAATGATAAGGTGACGTTTCTTACGATTCGTGATGAGGCAGGTCAACTGGTTTTCTCGACGCTGCCCTCCATCCAGAGCGGTGAAGATCAAGAAACGGGAAAAGTGCTCAACAGGATGAACTCAGATATGCTGGGATGGACTTTTGAAAGCGGCATCGCTGCGGGGCAGCTGTTTTTATGGGTTTCGGTTATATCGTATGTTTGGATTGGAATCGGTCTATTAACTGTCATATTTGCCATTTTTTACATCATCTACATCACGAGAAAAAATTACAAGCCGATCCGGGTCATGATGAACCGCATAGAATCGATTCAACTGCGGAGCGACGGCTTCGGAATGAAGATGGATGAGCTGTCTTTAATCGACCGGACGCTGGAAAATTTGATTCAACAAACGGAGGATTACGAAAAGGAGCAGCGCGAAAATTTGCTGGTGGGCAGGAAACAGCTGTTTTTTGAAATCATGCAAGGAGAAGGGCATCAGCATGTGGAAGAACGCCTGCTGAAATTGAAGCTGCTTCCGGAAGTAAATACGTTTGATCTATTTGCTTTTATGATAGTAGAGATTGGTCATTACGGTCATTTCCGGAGCGGCTTCTCCGTACACGATCAAAATACGCTTAAATTTGCTTTAACGAACGTACTGCAGGAGCTGGCACGGGACGATGGGATGCATGCTTGGGCGGAATGGGTCGGCGAGAGCAGAATGGGCATCATTATCGGGATAAGCGGGGAGGAGCAAGCTCCGAAGGATAACATTCGCCAGTTTGCAGAAAAAGGCGGCGCATGGGTGTCTGAAAATCTCCGCATGTCATTAACGTTTGGAATAGGGCCGGTAGTCAAGGGCTGGGGGATGATAGCAATGTCCTTTAAGGCGGCGGCCGAGGCGATGCAGCATAAACTGTCGCTCGGGATAGAAATCGTCATTATGAGCGATGATTTGCCGGGAGATACTAGGCGGAGATCGTATAAGTATTTGCAGATGGCTGCTGATCTGGTCAGAGAGTTCCGCCTGTCGACGGGCGAATGGCGCGTATATTTGGACAATATATTCGAATCTTTGGCATCGGATTGCCTAAAGGACGAAGATATTCGGATGCTGCTGCAAACGATGATGGACATGCTGGGCAGCGAGCTTGGCAACATCTCGGATGACCTGCAAGAGCATTTTAAAGGGGAAAAGGCCGGGCTCTGGAAGCAAACGGTGGAGGAAACGATCTCGCTGGATCAGCTTCGCGTACTTTTTTTCGAGTATTTAACCGAAATGTATCGTCATTACGTCGCCTATTGCGAAACCAAAAACCATCGGGCGATGATTACCGAAATGAAATCATATATCGAAGAAAATTTTGTGAATCCGGACTTATCTCTTAAGCATTTGAGCGATCGCTTTCAAATCTCGGGCAAATATGCAAGCTACCTGTTCAAAGAAGAGTTCCATATGAAATTCGTTGATTTCATCGTGCAGCTGCGAATGGAACATGCTGAGGGGCTGCTCGCGGAGTCCGAGGATTCCGTACAAAGCATTGCCCTTCAGGTTGGCTATGCGAATTCGATTACGTTCGGCCGCGTGTTCAAGAGAGTGATCGGAGTAACGCCAGGCGATTACAGAAAGCTCAAGCTGAAGCCGGGAAAAGCCCGTCATTCCGCTACTTTTTGAAAAATGTTTAGTATGCGATAACGGTTGATATATCCAAATTATGGACATTGAACCTCGGGTTTATCGATTGGAAACTAGTTTATTGCAGCTGAATCTGCCGGTATGCCATACTTTGGTCATTCCGATTCGGGTTGCAGCAGGCGGAAATGTAAGCGTTATTGATTAGGAGTCGTGCAACCTGACTGGAATAACACTCGATACGAAAAAGGGGTTGGAACGATGACTAGAAACATGAAAAGAAAACGGTTCATTGCTTCAAAAACATCTGTGCTGGTGCTTATGGCTGTGTGCTCGCTGCTATTCTCCGCATGTTCATCGAAATCTGCGCCAAATGCTGCTGAAGGCACGAATGGCGGCGGGGCTTCAGCGAAGCCGGTTACACTTAAGGTTGAAGTATTCGACCGGGGCAATTCCCCGGCAGGCTATACGATTACGGATAATTATTGGTCAAAGTGGATTCAGGAAAATTTCGGCGCACCGAATAACGTAAATGTCGAGTATGTTCCAGTACCCCGTTCCGAGGAAGTCGAGAAGCTTAACGTACTGATGGCAAGCGGAAGCAGCGTGCCGGATATCGTCTTTACGTACGACCCAAACACGTTTAACCGGTATGCGAAGCAGGGAGGTCTAACTGATCTTGGACCGCTGCTTGATCAATACGGACCGAATTTGAAAGCATTTTTGGGAGAAGATGTGCTGAGCTACGGGAAGTTCGAAGGCACGCAGTTCGCGATTCCGGCCAAACGCTCGAATATTGGTAAATACGCTTCCTTTATTCGTCAGGATTGGCTGAATAAGCTGAATATGCCGGTGCCGCAAACAACATCTGAGCTATATGAAACGTTGAAGGCGTTTAAAGAGAAGGATCCGGGCGCAACGGGCGGCCAAGTAATTCCGCTCGGTATGACAATCGCTTCGGCGCAATACGAGCCGTTACTCTGGTCGTTTATTAAGCCGATGTCGGAGGAAGAGCAATATACACTTACGCAGCAGCTTGGCTCGAATGATTATCCTGTACTGCTGCCGGGCTTCAAGGACGCGCTCCAATTCATGAACAAACTCTATAATGAAGGCTTGATCAATAAGGATTTTGGGCTTGATAAAGATAAGAAAAAATTTGGGGAAGATATTTCGACAGGTAAAGTCGGATTTTTCAGTGAAGATGATATCAACATTTACTATGAGAACGGTACGTATAATTTGCTGCAAAAGAATGTACAGGGGGCCGAAATTGCTGCGGTTGATGTATACACGAACGAAGAGGGCAAGCATGCAAAGCCGAAATATGCCCCGAATGGTCTGTATATTATGATTCCTAAATCGAGCCAGCGGGCTGTAGAAGCGGTTAAATATCTGGATTGGATGACGTCGGGTGACAATCTGTTCCGCATCCAAAACGGTATCGAGAACGAAAACTATACACTGGTGGATGGAATTCCGGTTACCGTTGAAAATCAATCCGAAGAAGCATTAAACCGGATGTATAACGTCGGTGACATGGCGATTATTTCTAACGGCAAGCAGCTTGAAAGCATGGAAAAAAATCTGAAGGCTAGAGCGCTCCAAATGCCGAAGAAATTCCAAGAGCAAGTCGCCGTTGCACAGGAAATTGCGAATGCGGATACGATTCCTTTGGTTCTTATGGACAAACCGATCGAAGCGCAAACGAAATATGGAACAACACTGCTCGACAAGTTTAATGAAATTATCGTAAAGACGACGATGGCGAAGCCGGATCAGTTCGAAAGCGTCTATGAATCGATGCTGAAGGATTATATGGCAAGCGGCGGCCAAGCGATTTTGGATGAACGCACGGCCGTTTATAAAGAGATGCAATCGAAATAAAGCGCATGTAGCTCGGCGAGTGCGCAGGGGACGCGGCTCAGCCCCGTCCCGGCGCATGGACCGATCGCGAAAAGGAGGCGACCGCTGTGAGCATGACCACTTATTTCCGCCGGTATTGGCAGCTGTATGCGCTGCTTGTTTTGCCGCTAACTTATTTCATCATATTTAAATATGGTCCCATGTACGGCATCCAGATCGCTTTCAAGGATTTCAACTTTTTTCAGGGCATTAACGGAAGCGAATGGATTGGCTTTGAGGCTTTTAAAGAAGTTTTCGGAATGCGTGATTTTTATGTAACGCTCAGAAATACGCTGATGCTCAATTTTCTTGATTTGCTCGTATCTTTTCCGGCGCCGCTTATTTTGGCCATTATGCTGTTCGAGATGAAGACGCTTTGGTTTAAGAAGCTGTCGCAAACGATTCTTTATATTCCGCACTTTATTTCTTGGGTTATCATTGGCGGTATCGTTTATCAAGTATTTGGCACGCAGTCCGGTATGGTCAATAACGTATTGACTTCCTTCGGCTTTGAAGCGGTTCCCTTCTTGACGGATAAAAGTGACTGGCTCATCACTTATCTGCTTGTCGGCGTTTGGCAAAGCGCGGGCTGGGGGACGATCATTTATTTGGCTGCGCTTACCGGCATTAACAAGGAACTGTTCGAAGCTGCCGATATAGATGGCGCAGGAAGGCTGAAACGAATTTGGCATATTACGCTGCCGGGCCTTAAGCCTACCATCATCGTTCTGTTGATCATCAATCTTGGTCATATGATCTCGATCGGATTCGAGAGACCGTATATAATCGGCAATTTGGCGGTTAGAGAATATGCAGACGTACTCAGCACCTTCGTCTACCGCACCGGAATTCAATCCGGTCAGTATACGCTGGCGACAGTGGTCGGCTTGTTCCAGGCAGTCGTTGGGCTCGTATTTGTGCTCGGAGCGAATTACACCTCCAAAAAGCTGACGGATGAGAGCATCCTGTAAAGGCTCCAAGAGGATGATTTTATGGATCGCGACTATTTGAAAGGAGCGGACTTTATGAGAGAACAAACCGCAAACCGCGTTTTTGACACGATTAACTTTATCATTTTATTCATCTGCACGCTGATTTGTCTGGCTCCATTTCTTCATATATTGGCTATTTCTTTAAGCTCGGTTAGGCCGATATTGTCCGGGCAAGTAAGCTTGTTTCCGGTAGAGCTGAATTTCGAAGCTTATTATAAAGTATTTTCCGATCCTGCGATGATTCGTTCGCTTGGCTTCACCGTTATGCTTACCGGCTTGTTTACGGTGATGTGCATGGCTATGACAGTCGCGATGGGCTATCCCTTGTCCAAAAAGAAGCTGAAGGGCCGCAAAGGCGTCATGTTTATCGTCGTCATTACAATGTTTTTCAGCGGCGGCATTATCCCTGAATATATTTTAATTCTAAATTTGAATTTGCTGGATTCGATTTGGGCGCTCGTGCTTCCTGGCCTGATCAATCCTTTTTATCTCATTATATTAATTTCGTTTTTCAACAACATTCCCGAGAGTCTCGAGGAATCGGCCGAAATCGATGGAAGCAGTCATTTCCGCACGCTGATCAGCATTATGCTGCCGTTGTCGCTCCCCGTCATTACGACGCTCAGCTTGTTTTATGCGGTGGGCCGCTGGAACGGCTTTACGGACACGCTTATGTACATTACCAGTCCCGAGTTTTACCCGCTGCAGCTTAAATTGTATCAGCTTATTCAGAACAATATGATCAGCGAGCTTATGCAGATGGAAGGTGCGCAAATGGCTACAGTCGTGCCGGAGAGCTTGAAGGCCGCGAGCGTCATATTTGCAACCGTACCGATTTTGATCGTTTATCCGTGGCTTCAAAAGTACTTTGTAAGCGGTGTTATGCTTGGTGCGGTGAAGGGGTAGTGGTAAGTGACCGGTTCGTTGAAACGTCAGGGAAAGGATGATGGGCATGTACGAAAAGCTCGTAACGATTAACGATTATTGGGTAAAAGAGGGCGCTGACCGGCAGGTGTTGGATAAAAACAGCCGGTATTACGGGGGAGTGACCGATGCGGAGAACGGCATCGCATGGCCTAGCCATGGCGGTTCTCCAATGGTTATGGCACTTTGGGCATCTGCTCTGATCAATAAGGACTCGAAGTATTATCATGATGAGGAGCTGCTCTCCCGGCTGGAGCTTGGAACGGCGTTTATGCTGCGCTTTCAGCATGAGGATGGAACGATTTCGCCGGGATGGACGAATATGCATTCGCCGCCGGATACCGCCTTCGTCGTAGTCGGGCTGGCGCAGGTGTATGAGCTGCTTCACGCGCATCAATGGGAGCCGCTGCGTCATTCGCTGGACGAAATCAGGCAGTTTCTGGAGCGGACCATTCCCGCGCTGTTGACTGGAGGCTGCCATACGCCGAATCACCGCTGGGTTCTTACGGCGGCGCTCGGGTCTATGTATAAGCTGACTGGACAGACAGAGCTGAGAGAGAGAGCTTATGCATGGCTGGCAGAGGGTATGGACTGTACCGGGGATGGCGAATGGACGGAGCGGAGCAACGGCATTTACAATGCGGTCAGCGATGTGATGCTGTTCCATACAGCGGAGCTCTTGAACCGGCCGGAGCTGCTCGAACCAATCCGCCGCAATTTGAGGATGATGTCATGTCTGATTCATCCAAACGGAGAAGTCGTTACGGATTATTCAGGCCGTCAGGATTATGGCAGCAGCTATACGCTGGAGAGTTATTTTCTCATTAGCAGGCTAATGGCGAATAAAGATCAGGATCCGTTATTTGAGGCTATTGCAGAACTCGCGGGTCAAGCGCTTAACCATCCCGGCTGGCTGCCAAATAACGCATTATTAGGTTATTTGTTGCGGCCTGAGCTGCGATGGCAAACGGTAAGGCCGGCTGAATTGCCTAGTAAATATAAGGTTGTTATCAATCGCGATTTTCCGCGTGAACGCTATTTAAACATGATGGATTTGGCCGGACACGGCGGCAGGGTCTATCATAGCAGGCTGCATCCTGATTTTGGCGCCCCCGTTGCTCGCGAGAGAAACGGGGCTACAAGCTTGACCGTTATGACCGAAGCGAACTCGATCTTTGCGCTGCGGCATGGAGCGGCACGCTTGTTAGCCGTACAAATCGGAACATCGTTTGAGCCCGGCATCGTGAAGATGAATCAGATGGAAGTACATGAGCGGGGGTACCGGTTGACGGGAACCGAGTCCAAAGGATATTTCGGGCCAGTAGCATCCGCGGATCTACCGGAAACGGCACAGTCATCGATAAGCCCATGGTATTTGCTGCCGCATCAGCTGAGGGAAACCACTCATATGCAATATCACCGTGTCGAGGCGCAATTGACGGATACCGAGCATGGCTGGCAGCTGCGGATCAGCTGTTCGGAGCCTGAAGGGATGATGGCGCAGGTCGCGTTCGTTTTTGGAAATGAAGGGACATTTGCGGGAGAAGGCCTGACCCTGGCGGAGGCTGCTCATTTCTGGAAGGAAGGAACGGTTCGTTATGCTTCCGGCAGTGATTGGATGGAGCTGGATGGCGGTGCTCATGAGCATTGGGTCAAAATGCTCCGGAACGCAAGCGTACCTGAAGGCTGTCAAACGCTTATCGTTAATCTGATGACTCCATACGATAAAACGTTCGACATTAGGCTTTCGCCATGCGGGGAGAATGCGGGGGAATCGGTGACAAGCGCTCCTAATGGCGATGAGGAGCTGATTCGATGAGCATGTATATTGAGCCGCGCGAAAGCAGCCGCTATTGGTATGGAGAGGATGACCGGCGCATATTGGAGGTGCTTGCAGGAAGGTACGTCGGCGTCAATCCGCCAACGCCCTTCGCGCTTCGCGCCTTCGCTAAGTCGGGCATTTTGCAAAATGAAGAGGGCCTTTATGAGATGAGCTTGTTCGAGAAGCTTGCGCATGCGAGGAATGGTGAATATGCCTATGTTTGTGGACTTGTATGGAGCGATGACGAGCGTTCGATCGATGGCATCATAGAGCCTCTTGGACCGATAAAGCTCTATCTAAATGAGGAGCAGGCGTACAGATCGACCGTTGTGGATGAGCTGAAGCCGGGAGCGCGGGCCGTGATACCACTGCTGTTTCGAAAAGGCTGGAACCATATATTAATCGAAGCATGCAAAACGGAAGCCGGCTTCGGCTGCCGCTTCGGAGCGGAGGAGGCAAAGGTTCGTATTTTGCAGGTGCTTGCTCCGTTTGCCGGACGTTCAGGCAGCTCGGGCTGGGTTTATTCAGAACCCGTAAGCGGTTCAATACTCAAAGCTGGAGGAAGGCCATTCGATTATAAGCAGCCGGAGGAAGACAGCGGTTTGACTTGGCTGCCGCGAACAGGATGGACTCCGGAAGAGGCTGATCGGCCGAATTGCGAGCGTATATTTGGACGTCCATCAACTTCAGCTGCCGCTTATGGCTGGACGAAGCTGGCCGTGCAAGGGATAGGTGCAGAACTCTTGCTGGAAGGGCGGGTCTTAGGTCCGACGACGATTTGGTTAAACGGGAAATTAGCTGCTACAGTGCAGGAGGCAGGATTATTTCAACAATCGGTTTCCGTTGCAGGCGGAAGCTATGATCTGCTGGTGCACAGTATGAGCGGTTCGACGGGCTGGGGCTTTGAGCTGAACGTATTTTCCGGAGGGCAGCGTCTTTCGTTTAAACCGCCGGCACAAATACATGGCTATGCAGGGGATTGGCTTTATGCAGGTCCGCTCGATCCGAGTGCCGCATTTGAGCCTTCAGCAGTATGCGCGACAACAGCACTCTTTGCCACCGTGAATTTTGACGGACATCATAATGGACAATATAGCGGAAAAACCTATTGGTCACTGGATTCTCCGCATACTCGCGTCCGTCCTTATTACGAGAACGCGATGCTGAGCAATAAATGGACGACCGGGAGTGCCACCAATTATGGGCGCTGGGACTATCCGCTTGGCGTCACGATGTATGGATTGCTAAGAACGGCCCGCGAGCTTGATCGGCAAGATTTATCCGATTATGCGCTGAGCCATATTCGCAGCTGTACGGATATGTACGATTATTCCTTGTGGGATAGGGATGAATATGGATTTCCTTCCGTAAACCATCAGCTTGTGCTCATACGTATGCTCGATAATTGCGGCTCATTCGGCTCGGCTATGCTGGAAGCTTATTTGCAAACCCATGACGAAAGCTTTCGGCGGATTGCCGATAGGATTGCTGATTTTATGCTTCATCAGCTGGAGCGAAGAGAAGACGGTGCGTTCTACAGGCAATGTGCGGGGGAGTATTCGGCCGACACGATGTGGGCGGACGATTTGTATATGAGCGGGCCGTTTCTGATTCGTTATGCATTGGCGACGGGAGAACGGAAAGCGCTGGACGAAACAGCCAGACAATTTCTAATGTTTAAAAACTATTTATTTATGGATGCGGAACGCTTAGTATCGCATGTGTTCGACTTTAAATATGGCAAGCCTACGCTCGTTCCATGGGGACGCGGCAACGGGTGGTGCCTGTTCTCCTTATCGGAGCTGCTCGAGAAGCTGCCGGATGATCATACGGCGCGTGAGGAGCTGCATGCATTTTTTCGGGAAATGTGCGCGGGGGTCGCTGCTCTTCAAGGCAGGTCAGGCATGTGGCATCAGGTGCTTAATCGCCCGGACGCGTATGAGGAAGCGTCCTGTACGGCCATGTTTGCTTATGCGGTCGCCAGAGGCGTGCGATTCGGCTGGTTAGATAATCAGGAGGAGTATACCGGCGTTGCCTTGAAAGCGTGGAGGGGACTGACAAGCGAAGCGATTGATCGTCAAGGAAATGTGCATGGTGTATGCAGCGGTTCACGGTACTCGTTCTCGCCGGATTATTATATGTATGATTTGCGAACGGTCATTAACGACAATCATGGCATCGGCATCATGATGCTTGCCGGTGTAGAAATAAGCCGGCTTAAGGCTTCGGAAAAGACCCCTATCCATGAGCGGCTGTTGAAGAAATGAGTCCAGAGCGGCAGTGAGATCCGCCGATCCGTTGTAGACTACTTTTACCTGTGCTAGAATTAATGAAAACGGATGTAAAACATATCAATTATTCGATTCTCCTTCGCAATGATCTGAGCGATCAGGTAATGGCGGGGGAGGTTTTTACTTTATACGGTTTTAAAGGAGGCGTTAAGTGTGAAGATAACGTTGCACAACGATTGGCCGGAACGGTTAGAAGGAGAGCTTAAAGCAACTTATATGGTAGAGCTGCTAGCTCTGCTTGAGGATAAATATAAGACGAAGACGGTTTATCCTGAGATACAAAATATTTTCAATGCGCTAAATTATACATCATATGAACAAACGAAGGTTGTCATTTTGGGACAGGATCCCTATCACGGTCCTCAGCAGGCGCATGGGCTTAGCTTCTCTGTGCAGCCGGGCATGAAGATACCGCCCTCTCTGAAAAACATATACAAAGAGCTAGAGGCTGATATAGGCGCAGAGGTTCCAGATCATGGAAGCTTGATTTCATGGGCACAGCAGGGTGTGCTTCTGCTTAATACGGTGCTTACGGTGGAGGAGGGCAATCCAAATTCGCATCAAGGAATCGGATGGGAGCGGTTTACCGATTCTATTATTGCCGCGATGAACGACAGAGATAAGCCCGTTGTATTTATGCTTTGGGGCAAGTACGCCGGGGCGAAAGCAGATCAGATTGACGCGGACAAACATCATATCATATCCTCGCCGCATCCGAGTCCGTTTGCTGCACGTAAAGGTTTTTTTGGAAGCAAGCCGTTCTCGCGGGCTAATGCTTTTCTGCGGACGATCGGAAGCGAGCCAATTGACTGGACAATCCCCATGCTGTCTTTGCCGGGGAGCGAATGAAAAAAAAGGCTTCTCCACTGTCTGAACAGTTGCTCTGACAAGTTGAGAAGCCTTATTCTTTTGCATTACTCGGTGATGGCAGCGCTGCCTGTCGACGATTCGCTCGATTGGGCCGATACAGGAAGCACCGGCTTTAGCTTTGCGTCTACATAGGTGGATACCTGTACATCGGTAATGACTTGCGGATACATTTTATCTGGATCAGGCAATACCGTCTCAACGTAAATAATAGCTTCATTTCCTTCGAAACCAATGGAAGCGATCCGGAGGCCGTATCCTGGATGAGGTGCTTGTGCGCTGACGGTTACTTTATTGATGTCGGAGTTTACAGCATTTACGGAAAGCTTAAGGTCAAGAGCCGGCTGCTCGGGCAAATTAGGAATAGGAGTCGTTTCCTTTACGAATGTAATGGCATTATAAAGCCAGCCTGCTGCCTCGCTGCGCGTAATAGCTTTCTTTGGATAAAACTTGTTCGAGCTATCCAACGTGATGATTTTGCTGATGAGCAGCTTTTGAATGCTGTCCATATAATCTTTGTTAACATCGTCTTCATCCTCTAGCAGCATGAACATTTCGATAAAAGCATAATCGCCTTTCGTCAGCATCGCTTTAAACAAATGATGAGCAAATTGCTCACGGGTCATGATATCACTAGCTTTGACCGTCTTAGGAATTTCAAGCCCGTTTAGACTTGCGATAATAAATGATTGCGAATACCATGCGTTGTCCTTTAGGTTAGTGAAATAATCGCTCGCCTTAGGTTCTTTAATGAAGCGGATATGATCAATATTGAGATTTAACCCTCTTACGATCAAAGTAACGCCTTCTGCATAAGTGAGCTTGCTTTTCGGATTAAACTTATCATTTTTATCGCCGCTTAGTATACCCAGCTTCTTAAGCTCAGAAATTTTTTGTTCGTTTGCGTCATTTTTTACGTCCTTGAACGCCCAGACGGTTTGTCCGAGTGTGAAGAGCATCATTGCAACCAGCGTCATTATCAATATCGATCGTTTTCTCATACGTTCACCTCTTTTTTAATTTGCTGCAGCACTTATTTGACGCAGCGTTAAGACAAATTGTTGCAATTTCATTTAAAATCATTATGACCGATTTAACGAGGGTGAAAACGCCGAGAAGAGATGACGGGAGAGTAATAAAAAAATCCCAAAAAGTGTTGACTTCGCGTCATTCTCCTGATATATTATTAATTGTCGCTAATATGATCTGGTAGCTCAGCTGGGAGAGCACTATCTTGACAGGGTAGGGGTCACAGGTTCGAACCCTGTTCAGATCACCATAACTTAAACGCTCAGAACCCTTGTGTTGACAAGGGTTTTTTTTATTTTGATCACAGCACCTCCGAGGTGCTTTTTTCTTTTCAACAAACGATGTTCGATAGTGCGATAAATAACTTCGTAGGCCCCTCAATTGAGTGGCTTTTTAATTTCGTTTATTTAACGGGGATTGGTAGAAAGGTTTATGAGAACTGCTGAATATTAAAAGCATTACACGTATTGCATCGGTGAATAAAATCGTTTAATATTGTTCTTAATAACGAATAAATTTTGGAATGATGTACATGGGGGCAAAAACACCGGCCATTTATTTTCATCCAGCATTCTCTTATTGGGGCTCACCTTGTTACTACATTGAAGCGCCTTGTGAATAGTATGATATTCCTATACAAAACTTGGGAGGTTGCGATATGTCGATCCTAACAGTGATTAAGATCAACTGGCACAAGTTGTCGCGTAATTACCATTTGTTAAGGTTAGAAGATTGCTTAGATGATGGGATGAAACATAAACTTAGAAAAAAAGCAGAGTATCACGAAAAGAAGATCAAAACCTACTGCCTATAACCTGTGCCGTTGTCTTAACAGGGAAGACGTTAAAGAAATGATGGAAAAGAGTGGGTCAACACTTAAAGAAATTTGTGTTCTTAATTCCTTATAGATTTCGTTTTGCCACAAGTGTCCAAAGAAAACAGGACACTTTTTTTGAACAAAAAATTCGCAGATCACAGAATAGGATCATACTGCGACATCATGTAATTTAATTAACGATGTTCAGTTTACAATTCCACCAATAATCCGCACCCAACCGATTATTGATGCCCATAGTGGGATACTTATCAGAGATGCCCAAAAGAGGCCCTTCATTAAAGGGTTTTTCTGCTCCATGATCGAACTCCTTTTTCAATACTTTGATAGTATCGATTATGGACAGAATGGTTACATGTTAAACTATCGAAGTTCGAAAGTAAAATATGGCCCATCTCAAGGACATGCTCGAAATGGGCCTTCGCGAAGGTGTATTACTTCTATTGAAAGTAGGGTAGTTATGAGAACTGCTGCTGTTATAATTTGGGGATTAGCGTTGTTTGTATTTACTTGCGCATCTAACTCGGGATTTTGGAATATAGGAGAAGTACCATATTTCCGATGGTCGTTGGAACCTAATTATCATGACTTTTTAAAAATGGATTTTAGGACGTCTAGCTCCTACGTAACACAAAAGATTGGCCATTTTTCAGGATTTGCTATATTTGCGGTACTATTATTTTCTAAAAATAAAAGAATGGGGAAAAGTATCATTCTTGCAGTTTTATACGCGATATTAACAGAATTTCTCCAATTATATTGTGGACGGCACTCAAGGTTGTACGACATAGCTATAGACACTGCAGGTATCATTTGCGGAATGTTTATTTTTCGGTTTTTAAAATACGGTCTCAGTAACTTTAGTACTTTAAAGTAAATCATAAAAAATGTGAAGTCACTCAATTGTTGAGTGTCTTTTTTGTTTTTCATAAAAGGGTGAATAATTGGATGTGCTTACGGATGAGGAATGAGGAAAGAGCTGGCGTAGGCCGGTGTCGGTTAAAGTAAATGAGCGCCCAATTTTGGCGGTGTTCACCCTCGTAAACTTGATGAGAGCTGCGAATAATATTTATAAATCCTGGTATTTATTGGATTGGTTTTGCTTCTTCCCAAGAAAAGGAGAGGATCGGTTATGAGGATGAAAAAATGGTTCATAATCACGTTGGTTGCAAGCATGCTCATGTTGTTGGGAATTCCTGCAGGGGTCGGTTCTGCGGATGGAACATCAAGTCTAGAGATTCAATGCATATCTGATCAACTTACGGCTGTCCAGGGCGGAAAAGTAGGGTTTCATATTTTATACCACAATGTGGAGAATAAAGTCATCACTAAGGCATGGCTGAAGGTGAAAGTGCCTAAAGGGTTAGAATTCGAGGAAGCGGAGGGAGCAGATTGGGATTCTGCTTCGGGAACTTTGAAGTGGAATTTGATGGATATCGATTCGAATGGCGCTGATGTTGTACATTTTAACTTGAAAGTGATGGATAATGTGGAAAATAAATCCATATTGGAAGTCTCCTGTAGTGGAGGGGTGGGGGAGCAGCAGTTTATAACCGATATGCTGATCCGAGTGAAGGTCGCTACGGAAATAGATCAGCCCGTCTTTAACGGTTTTCCGGACGGTAAGTTTCACCCTGAAGGGCTGCTTACGCGTGCCCAAACGGCCGCCATCGTGGCGAGAGTTAAAGAATTGCCAGCCCCTTCTTCGGTGGGGTCATATCAGGATGTCCCTGCCGATCATTGGGCATATGGATATATCCAGAAGGTAACGGCAACCGGGTACATGAAAGGCAACGGTGGGTTATTCCGGCCGGACCAGCCGATTAGTCTTGCAGAGTTTGTTGTCCTGATGCTTAGAGTAAAAGGAATTGAACCAATTCCGCTGAACTCTTTCTCGGAATCGAAGGGGTGGGCGAAGCAAGCTATCGAGACATCCAAAGCACTGAACTATATTGATGGATATGAAAATGATACGTTCGTTCCTAATGGATACATGACCCGAGAAGAAATAGCAAAGCTTTTGTGTATTATGCTGTACCGCGGCGAATTAAAGGATGGCGACATCCAAGTGATCCAGCATTGGCCGGACGTGCCGAAAGAAGCCTGGTCGTTCGGATGGATCGAAGAGCTGTCGCTCATAGCCCATGAATCGAAACATGTGGGGCCATTCAGCGAAAGGCTGGTCCATTATTTACCGGAGCAAACGAAGCCATTGTAAAATTTTAATAGAAGGAATGTTCAAACGGTTGCTTCGGCAGCCGTTTTTCTTGCTCCTTATCAGCAGCTGCAAATACCAATAAGCTTGCTAAACCAATGAATGCCCACATTTAAAGCAGATTAACAGCCGGTTTCCTCGCAGCTCTTTTTTGCTAGGATATAGATGGTACATTTCCCATTGAAATTCACTATCTTGGAGGAACGTTTTTCTATAGTATTTACTCTCGTAAACTATGAAATTACGAGAGGAAGCTGTCCTTGAAAATAGCATTTTGGCGAATGTTTGTCGTTTTGTTGTTTGGTGTTTTTACGTGGCAAGGTACTGCGGGAACGGCAGCTGCATTCGGTTCTATAATTCTTAACGGGAAGCCGCTACAAACCGCTGATTATGTAACCGTAGCGAAAGTAACGCTATTAACCGCTCCGGTGCATGTACAAGCACTTTCCAGTTCCGCGAAAGTGGCTATACTAAAACGTGGAGAGGAATACCCGGTTATTACAGTGGCAAAATACCATTACCAAGTTCAACTGCTTGGAGGAAAAAAGGGTTGGATTCGCAAGTCGAATGTGTCCGTTCGCAAGGCTAACCGATATGTTACCGGATGGAACTACCTTGGAGGAACGGATAAATTTATTGAGGTCAGCGATAATGCGGCTCTCGATATAGTAATGCCTCGATGGTATAAACTGAGTCAGAATGGGCTTGTATCGTCTTCACCTGACAAACGTTATGTTGATTGGGCACACTCTAAAGGCAAGAAGGTTTGGGCAATGGTCGGCAACGGGTTCGACATCGAACTCACGGATCGTGTTCTGTCGTCTTCTGCCAATCGAGCGGATGTGATCAGCAAAATCAAGGATTCGGTGCTTGCGAATGGGATTGACGGGATTAATGTTGATTTCGAGAATATGAAGATGGAAAATCGTGAGATGTTCGTCAACTTTATTCACGACTTAAAAAAATCCTTATCCCCTAGCGGCAAATTCGTTTCAGTCGATGTGACGCGGGAAAATCCGGATCCAAATTGGTCCGGGAGCTACGATCGCGCCGGTTTAGGTAAAGCTGCAGACTATGTGATCATGATGGGCTATGACGAATATTATGAAGGGCGCGGCGAAGCCGGCTCTGTCTCATCCTTGCCATGGGTGGAAGAAGGATTGCGCTTATTGCTTAAGGATGTGCCTGCTCATAAGGTGCTCCTTGGCGTACCGTTTTATACAAGAGAGTGGACGGTTCCCGCCGGCGGCGGCAAGGCAATGTCTAAAGACGTATTTATGAAAGACACCGATCTTTGGATTTCTCAAAGAGGACTAACCAAAAAATGGGATTCAGTCGCCCGCCAAAATTACGTCGAATTTACCGATATGGCCGGACATCATCGTTTGTGGGTGGAGGATCGGACATCAATGGCTGCAAGATGGAACCTTGTGAAAAAATATTCACTCGCCGGTATATCCACATGGGCCATCGGGCAAGAGTCGGCAGATATTTGGAGCGTGTTTAAGTAATCATATAATTCCTTATACAATCAAGACCAGATTGTCCGACTTTCGGCGATCTGGTTTTTTTGAATCATAATATTTGGTTATTGCTGGGCGAATAAATAAATTCCTTATACAGAAAATAAACGAGCATGTAAATCAAATTGAATAGAGGTGAGGAAATGAAAAAAATATTGATTTTGTTTAGTCTTATTTCATGCTTGATGATCTTCTCCGTTGTTCCTGCTTCTGCAGATAATAACAACACGAGGACTAACTACAGAGCTAATGCAGCAGTAGACGATAATGATTTTGGCTGGGGATGGCTTGGTCTTATTGGTCTGGCTGGATTAGTTGGAATGAGAGGCCGCGAACGTGACCGTGACCGTGCGTAAGCGAAAGTAGTCAAAAAGTATAAAGACTAAATACCTGATGATTAACAGGGTGTTTAGTCTTTAAACACGCCAATACTTCGCAGAATTGCAAAAGAACCGAGATGCGTCGCCGGGCAGGGAGAATAAAAGGAGAGTACAAGCGTGTAGGGAACATATAGGCGGTAACACGAATTAAGTTATAGCATAGAAAAATGTTATTAAGAGCACGATAATTATTGCTCAATTAAGGACTAGAATAATAATTATTGGAGGCTTGCGTTATGGTAAATCGAAATCTACAACAGATAGCTGCTGATCTTCAGGAAAATCAACAATTACAACAAGCACAGCAAGATGTTCTAAATGCACATCAACAGTTACAAGTAGAAAATCAAGAATTACTACAAGCAGAACAACAGCTGCAAACAAATATTCAACAAGTTCTACAATCACAACAACAAGTTAAGAAGGAACATTATGACGTTCAACAGGCACAACAAAAACTTCAACAGGCACAAGCCACTGCAATGACTTATCAAAACAATCCTCAAAACAAACCTCATTAAAAGGCCGATCATTAGCATAAAAATGATAAAGAGATTCCACGGTATGGCAACGGTCCAATACCGTGGCCTTTTCCGCGTGCGGTTAAAGCCATACTAAGGCATTTGCAGGGCTACAGCAGCATAACGTAATTCACTGATCAGAATTGTGTACACAATTAACTTGTGTTTTTTAAAACGCTTTCATATACTATAACTAAGCACCCAGAAAAAAATGACGACATCTTATTCGGGAGTTGAGACGCCAATGAATAAGGACGGAAGTTTTAATATCGGGTTTCTCTGGGGTATCACATTAAGTATTCCATTATGGTTCTCATTGATTGGATGGGTATGTTTAATAGTCGATATGATGAAATAATTAAATTGGTTTTAATTGACACCCGAAGGGGTGTCTTTTCTTTAAATAGAGATGTTCGTATGGAACGCATTAGGAGGAAAGAGTTGTTTTTAAATCGGAGAATTAACGTTGATTGTTTGCTAAGCAGCCTGAATACTCGTTGAGGAGATGATCAAGCTCTTGACTGATTTTAATGACAGCATGATCGGTGAAGCTGTTACATGCTTCAAATAAACGAACCATTTCAGCTCTCACTTCTTCAATTTTCTGCTGGTAAAAACAGCTGTCCATCATAATCCCTCCAAAATAAGTTGATGAATAACCCCCTAAGGATTATAAGCCTTTGGGGGTACAGTTTAAATGCGAATATCGAGGTTTTGGCTCATCGAGATGGATGCCGCTGCAATTTCCATAATGCACCTCCTACTTTTAGTTATCGGCAAGTAGAAGGTATTATTTCATATCTGTTTAAGATTCATGCGGAATATCACATTTGTTACGAATGAAGTGGATTTGGTTGCGAACTCGGTTAATGTGCTGCTGTTGTTCCTCGGATTGCTCACCCTGTGCGCCTAGTTCCAGCCGATTTAATTCCTGCAGTAAGTTCGGTAAGTCATTAGACGCATTCGAACAATTATATTCGCTCTCTAAATTTTCCAGCATTGCTGTCCCTCCGATCATGTAAGGTTTGACCATAGAATAGCTATCCCATGACCGCATTTAGTATGAGCCGTTCACCGCTGGATATGCATGTTGAAAACGTATACTAAACGTAAACATTCCCGCATATCTTTATAGAAAGCGCTCAGGAGGCGGTTTCTGTTGGCAGCACAATATGCCTTTTTGGCATTATGGCTAGTGGGGTTGTTTGGGATTATTGGTATTGTCATTAATGCTGTGACAAGATTCGTTAATCAGGATTCTCAATCGCATGATGAGCAATTTGTATGGCGCAGAAGGCTTCCGCCAGAGGCGGTCAAAAGAAAATGAATGAAAAGGGAATCCGGAAATCGCAGACGATGCGAATTTGTCGGATTTTTCTTTTGGATTGGGATTCATTAATAATTAAGTTACTTAAGGGGCATCATAATGGTTGGCTGTACATGATCTGCTATGAGAGGAGTTAACGAAAAATGAGCGATAATATTGGCGGACAAGATACGAGAGAGTCTATTGTTGCCGTGCAGAAGGACGGAGACGGTGATCTTACGGCATTCAAAACGACAAGCGGCCGCGTGCTTGATTATGCGACAGCGCTTCAAGAAGTGCAGGCTGGTCATATTGCAGGCGTTAATACTTTCAAGGGCAAGGATGGCGAATTTTATATCCGCGGTGACGCCGACGGCGATCCGTCTAACAATTTGGATCAGTTACCTGCGTTCGAAAACAAATAGTTAATGGGCTAAAAAAATCGGACAAATCAGCGTAAACGGCTAATGCCGCCCTTTGGCGGAAAAGATAGACCCGTATATTTAGATTAAAACGATAATCTTTTCGTTTATAGACAGGCGCCGCATTTCTAAATGGCAGGCGCCTTTGTTATGTTTACATAATCTCATACTGCTTATGCTGCTCAACAATTCGCATATAGCCGGTTTGGCCTTCATACTGCTCTATAGCGTCTCCATAGTGCATAAGCCATATTTTCCTTTGAATCGCTTCAGGAAGCTTTAGAAGCTCTTCCAGACTCGCGTGAACGACGCCTGGCGCTTCAAGCTGGCAATCATGATAAATAGTGGTAACGCCTTCGTCTACTAATTGCTGGAGCAGGTCGGGATCGAATCGCATATCGGCAGAGTAGAAGAAGCGTTGATTAAATAAAAAGGAATAGCTTGGCTTATTCGCAATATGCTTTGTTTGCAACAGCTTAACTGTTAAGCCGGGATGCAGCTCGAATTGTACATTCGGCTTGAGAGGACGGACCTCGAAAAAGTCCTCAAGTTTGACTAAAGGCTCCTGTGTTAATCCGCCGCGGAGTGTATGCTCCCATAATGGTTCAATTAATATTTCCGCGATATAAAGGACAGGCTTGCGATTATATTTGAACATCATTTGAAAAGCGTATTCTTCCAAACCGCCAACATGATCCCCGTGAATGTGACTGATCAGCACGGCATCAAGCTCAGGAAACGTAATACCCTGCTGATGGAGCGCCTTAGGCAGTGTAATCCCGCAATCTACAAGCAATCGAAAGCCGTTTGTATCAATTAATGCATTGTTGTTATCGTATTTTTTCGCAAAAGCGCTGCCTGTTCCAATCATTCGTATGTTCATGATACTGCCTCCTTAAGCGTTCCATCTTTAATGTACCAAATATTGCGTATCCCTGACAATTCCTGATGCACATTCGCCCTTCCGTACATACAATGCTAAAGCAGTATGTTTACTGGAGGCGAACGAGGGATGAGCAAAGGAAAAGGTAAAGTAGTTAAGAAGAAGAAGTCGGCAAGCGATCGAAAGCAGTATTATTACAAGCTTGTGCTTTCGGATACATGTGCAGTGTGCAAGACCCCTTGCGCAAGAGGCTTGCGGTATTTAGCAAGGATGAAACAGCCTGGTGCGGTAGGAAAGGGTGTCCCTTGCGTATTAACTAGAACCTATGGGTAATCATATGATTTCATTTCCGTATTTCCCAGGCAAGCGCATGGTTCAACATCATTTGACAGCTCTGGTCGAATGGCGTATATAACAAAAAAAAGTTTCGAAAATAGCGCAACTTTGCATGAATTTACGAGTATAACCTTTCATCCAGGCTATCGGATGGAGGGCTTACAACTATGAAATACAGAAAAGTTGTTATTCTGCTGCTGTTACTGTCTCTTTGGGGTGGAACGATGCTGTTCGCAGACTCTGTAACACAGAGGGTTCACGTCTTCATTAACGGTCTTGAGCAGGATGACGGGGGTTTAATTGAAGACGGCAAAACTTATTTACCGCTTCGTCAATTAGCCACATCTATGCAAGCCATCATCGAATGGGACAATCAGAACAAACGAGCGTCCGTGTATAAGCCAAATGTGCATATGTTTCTTTTCCAAAACAACGCGGTATTCGGAAACGTCGCAAAGGGCTACCAAGCGAAATTTAAAGTGTTTGCTCAAATCGATAATTTAAAGACGGACATTGTAGCTGTAAAGGTTTCGATCTTCGACCCGTATGGTAATGAGAAAGTGATTCAATCGGAAAATGTGAATACGTCGAAGGATAATTTCTGGTATGCAACCGATGATATCGAATATAAATTCGAATATAGCGGAAAATATCCGATTCGCTTCTTTTTTAAGCTGAATGGCGCGGATGATTGGACTGCTGTTTCAGAAAAGCTAATTTCCTCTTTATGATCGAATCATTTGCGATGGCGCCCCTTTAATTAAGGGGCGTCTTCGTTTGACCACCGGTAGAGTGTCATGTTACTATACGAATGTCTGTAAACATTAATGAAATGAGGTAATATTATGAGCGAGCATCAGCATGGAGATGATTGCGGCTGTGGTCATGATCACGAGCATGAAGAGCATGTCTTTATCGTGACTGACGACGAGGGCCAGGAACGTGAAATGGTCATGGTTTATACGTTTGAATCCGAAAACAATGTGTATGCCGTATTGCTGGATCGTAACGATCCTGAAGCGGATGGCGTCATTTTCCGAATTGAAGAAGAAAACGATGAGTCTTTCCTGGTTGGCATTGAAGACGATGCCGAGTGGGATCGCGTTACTGCGATTTACGAGGAAATTGCCCGTACGGAAAGCGAAGGGAAGTAATTCCAGGCTGACTTCGTTCGAACGAGAGGGAACAAAAAGATCCAAGAGCAACGCTCTTGGATCTTTTTGTTGTCACCGTATAACAAAACTTAAAATTGAACCGTTTACGTTTATTTCCGGGGATAATAGTAAATCGTTCTGCCATTAAACATGGTGAGCTCCGCTTGCAGCTGCTTGGCCATATATTTGCATAGCTCGTTTGCTTTGGCCTTGTCGCCATGAGTCGCTTCATCCGGGAGAACGACCTGGACGCAAGATACTACTTGACCAGCCATACTGGTTGTTTCGCCCGGTCCGAAAATGATGTGCTTATAGTGCGGATTAATGCCCTTCAAATAAAACCAGCGGTCATCTTGCTTTGATTCGATCGTGTAAGGGAAAGCGGCTTCGGCGTAATCCCAATCCAATTGAGTGCCGGTTAGAGCGGTTTGCTCCCGATAATGCAAGAGCTGGCTCCGTATTTCCTCTAATGTAAGCTTCTCTACGGATGATCCTTGCACGAATTTTATGTAAGCGCTTTGACTCATCGCATCTCACCTCTGCCAACATCATAGCATGCACGAAATGGGTTGACAATAAGTGGTACTACGGATAAAGAAGCATTAAAAAACCAACCCTTACGGCACTTTTGGATGCCTTTAGGTCGGTTTTTGTGCTTAAATTATGAAATTGCCGTTTCTTCAACGATAACTTTGACAAATTCGATGCTGCGATCCTCAGGTCCTTTAACCGGCAATCCGACTTGGACATGATCGACGATATAATCGATATTTTTTTGGGTGATAACTTCGCCAGGCAGCAGTATCGGGATGCCCGGCGGATATACATAAATGAATTCCGCAATGATTCGTCCCGCAGACTCCTTAAACGGGACGACTTCCGTCTGACCGTAGAAAGCATCGCGCGGCGAAAGGGAGAGCTGAGGAATGTCCGGAATTTTGACGACTAATTCACGTGCTTCAGCACCCTCATGAAACCGCTCTGACAAGCCCCGTAGCGAAATTATCAATTTTGACACGGAATCAGAGGTATCACCAGGCGTAACTAAGCAAAGAATGTTATACATGTCGCTCATTTCGATTTCCACATTATAGTTATCGCGCAGCCAATTTTCCGTTTCATAGCCGGTAATGCCAAGATGCCTTACATGAATAGATATTTTGGTCGGATCGTAATCATAGGTAGCCTCATCGCCGAGAATTTCTTCTCCGAAGCAGTACAGGCCCGGTATTTCATTGATTTGCTGACGGGCGTACTGGGCCAGCTCAATTGCGTGTTCAGCGAGAGCATGTCCGTTCAATGCGAGATTTCGTCTCGACGTATCAAGCGAGCCCAGCAAAATGTAAGAAGTCGACGTTGTGGTCAGCATACTAATAACCGTTTGGATGCGGTACGGATTAACTCTGCCCTTGCGAACATTAAGCACCGAGCTTTGCGTCATGGAGCCGCCAAGCTTATGCACGCTCGTAGCTGCCATATCTGCGCCAGCTTGCATAGCGGACATAGGCAGCTTCTCATGGAAATGGATGAGTACGCCGTGCGCTTCGTCCACGAGCACAGGGATGTCGAAGCTATGTACAAGATCGACAATCTCTTTGAGGTTGGCGCAAATGCCAAAGTAAGTCGGATTGATAACAAGCACTGCTTTAGCATCCGGATGCCGCTCAAGCGCCTTGCGGACGGAGCGTGTCGTGATGCCGTGGTCGATTCCGAGATTATTGTCCCTTGCAGGCGAAATGAACACCGGTCTGGCACCTGCGAAAATAATAGCAGCCATAATGGATTTGTGAACGTTACGAGGCACAATGATTTTGTCCCCGGGCGCGCATACCGTTAAAATCATCGTCATAATCGCGCCGCTTGTTCCTTGCACGGAGAAATAAGTGTAGTCCGATCCGAAGGCGTCAGCCGCTAGCTTTTGCGCTTCCTCAATAACGCCTGTCGGCTGATGCAGGTCATCAAGCGGTGCTATATTGATTAGATCGATCGACAACGCGTTGTCGCCGATAAATTCACGAAATTCCGAGTCGCTGCCCAATCCTTTTTTATGTCCGGGAATATGAAACTGTACGGGATCCTGCTCCGCATGTCGGCGAAGAGCGGTGAAGAGCGGGGTTTTATTGTGATCCATCGCTATCATCCCTGCCTTTCATTAGAGGTTACAAACAAAGTTGAGTATAGCAAATACAGGGGGGAATGCAAGCTCCATTTTTGGAATAGGATCACGGATGGTCAATTTGTTCGTCAATTGTTCATATATGCTGGTTTGACGGATATGGTAACATAGGTTGGTGGAGGGGTTGCAGAATGAAAGATAGACGCATGCTTATCGTTATGGCTATTTTAATGATAACATTTATTGGGTTCGGCATTATCATTCCGGTTATGCCGGAAATTATTCAAGCCGCAGATCCGAATAAAGCGGAATTACATACAGGCCGGATGCTGGCTATTTATTCCGCCGTTTCGTTTTTCCTATCGCCGTTCTGGGGAAGCTTATCCGATCGCATTGGCAGACGTCCGATTATTTTAGTTGGCGTTCTTGGATTTGCGGCGAGTTTTTTGCTGTTCGGCCTGTCCTCAGGCAATTTGACGCTCATGTATCTGTCACGGGTGCTAGGCGGTTTGTTCTCGGGTGCGGTCGCTTCCGTTATCGTGGCGTATGTAGCAGACATAACGCCTCCGGAGGAGAGAACGAAAGGGATGGGGCTCATCGGAATGTCAATCGGCCTTGGTTTTACGATCGGGCCTGGCTTCGGCGGACTGCTGAGCGTGATTTCGCTGGAAACGCCTGTTTTCGCGGCATCAGCCTTGGCGCTTATAACGTTCGTACTCGCTGCTGCGAAGCTGAAGGAATCGCTTGCGCCGGAGCAGCGGAAGAACAGGGCGGAGAAGCGGGTATCGCGGTGGGCTGCTTTTACAGGTCCGCTTAAATATTTGTACGTGCTGGCGTTTTTCGTAACGTTCACGCTTGCGGGAATGGAAGCCACCTTGCAATTTTTCGGTATGCGGCGGTTTGATGTGACTCCACTGCAGGTCGGCGTTTTATTTTTTGTATGCGGGTTTGTCGGGGCGCTTGTACAAGGCGGAGTCGTACGCCGGCGGATCAAGAAAGGAGAGGAGCCGAAATATATTGGCATCGGGCTCGTTATTTCAGCGCTTGGCTTTTTTCTCCTATTGGCCGCGCATTCCCTATGGTGGGCAACCTTGTCGCTTGCCGTGTTCGGAATCGGCAACTCCTTGATCAGGCCATGCGTTACTTCGCTCATATCGCAGAAGACGAAGGTCGGACAAGGCGTGGCATCAGGTCTTAGCTCGTCTATGGACAGCTTAGGGCGCATAGCGGGTCCGCTGCTTGGCTCTTTCTTCTTTACCATTGAAATGGGTCTTCCGTACTTGCTTGGCGGTATTTTATGCTTAGCGGCGCTGCTCCTGCTGCTCCGCTTCCATCAATTGGACAAGTTGAGCTTCCAAGAGGCCGCAATGGATACTGCCAAATAAACAGAAAACAAGCCGGCTGCTCATCGTTAGATGGACAACCGGCTTGTTTTTGTTAGGGAGCTTAAGGAGCAAGACCTTTCAAAATAAAGGTGATGGTCGCCTCCCGTTCCTTCTCATCATTCCATGTGCTATCTGTACGATTAGCCGAGAAGGTACGAAAAAGCACATAGCCCATGAGTGAAGATGCAGCCAATCGTATGACGGTATGAGGCGACCAATCGACGATAGCGCCCTGCTGCTGAAACTTTTGAATGTTGATGCTGAATTTTTCGAGCACCTTCGCCAGGATCAGCTTCTGGAATTGCTCCTGAAGGTCGGGGTGGAAAGGGATCTCCTGGATGAATATTTTGAATACCTGCATATGCCGCTCCAGGAATGCGATCCGATTCTCAATAATGGCCCGCAGCATCTGATCGAAGCTGTCAAAGCTGCTATCGAGCACCTTGTAGAAGTCGCGGAGCACGAAAGGAGCCACAAGCTTTGCCATAACGGGCGCAACGATCGAGAGCAGCAAATCCTTTTTCGTTTTGTAGTGGCGGAAAATGGTGCCTTCGGCTACGCCTGCCCGCTGGGCGATTTCACTCGTCGAAGATGCGGCAAAGCCTTTCTGGGCGAAAACCTCAGAGGCAGCCTGCACGATTTTTAATTGCTTCTCGGTCATCTTTATTTCTTCATTATCTAGCTTCAACAGCTCCTGCAGCCATTGTTCTACTGGTTCTTGCATCTAAAGACACTCCTTCGCTCATACCCATGCCTTCCATTATATCAGAAGCATTTCGCTTCTACATGCGGCGGTGCTTCTTCAGCGCCAGCACATTCAAGAGTGCGAATAACAAGGAGAAGCCGGCTAACACGTAAACATCCACTTGAAAATCTCCCCAGCTCTCGCCCCGGATCATAATGCCTTTCATAGCATCGGCGCCATAATAGAGAGGCATAACGAGGCTTAGCTTTTGCAGCCAAGGATTCATGGCATCCAAATTAAACAGTCCCGAGAAAAAGGCTTGCGGCACGATGACGATCGGAATGAATTGAATGATTTGGAATTCGCTGCTTGCAAAGGACGACAGAAGTGTTCCGAGCGTTAATGCCGTTAACGATAACAGCAGATTAATGATCAGCATATAACCGATGTTTCCAGCCATGTACAAGCCGAGCACGTCTACCGAATACCAGGCGATCAAAGAGGCTTGCAGCAGGGTGAAAATGCCGAATCCGGCTAAATAACCGGCCACGATTTCACTGCGCCGAATCGGCGTCGCAAGCAATCGCTCTAAGGTTCCGCTTGTTCTCTCCCGCAGGAAGGACACACCTGCAAGCAGGAAGACGAAGAAGAACGAGAAGAATCCGATGAGCACCGGTCCAAAAGAATCGAAGGCAGCCATGTCCGGCCCGCCATGCAAATAAGAAATGGCGGGAGCAGCGCTTCCTCCGCTTGTTTGCAGTGCATTTTGCAATAGCAGCAGTACGGCTCTGTTAATGGAAGGGTCACTGCCCTCAAGCATAAGCTCAGGCGTGCCGCCTTTTAATTGCAGGATGGCGTCGAGCTCGCCCGCTTGTATCGCTGCTTGAGCATCGTCCGCTGAATTGTAGATGGTTATATCGGCATTTAACTGCTCGAATTTCTCCGTTACGGCAGCAGGAAGACCGACCATGCCTATAGCGGGCGAGACGGCTTGCCCGTCAAATACGAGCTTCATCAAGCTTAAGACGAGGAGCGGAGCAAGAAATAATAAAGCCAGCGTCCGTTTATCCCGGAGAAATTGTTTCACAATCCGAATGGCAAGCGCGCGTATTCTCATGATTCATCGCCTCCATCGCGTCCAAGCGCAATGAACGCTTCTTCGATGGTACTGCAGCCAGCCTGCTCGATAATGGCTTTAGGCGAATCGAGCGCAATGAGCTTCCCGCCTCTTATCAGGCCAAGCCGGTCGCATTTTTCCGCCTCATCCATCACATGCGTCGTTACGATTATGGTCACGCCCTGCTTGCTCAGCGCGGATAGCTCATTCCAAATCGATTGACGCAGGACGGGGTCTATGCCTACAGTCGGTTCATCCAGCACGAGCAGCTGCGGCTCATGCAGCAGGGCTATCGCAAGCGAGAGCCGGCGCTTCATGCCACCCGAATAGGCAGCAGCCGGCTTATTCAAATGATCGGTTAATGCGACCAGCTTGGAAACAGCCTGAATCCGAGCTTGGAGCAGTGCACCTTTTAGACCGAACATTGCGCCAAAAAACGCTAAATTTTGTTTGCCCGTCAATTCATTATAGAGCGCATCCGATTGCGCCATGTAACCGAAGGCTTTCAGCATTTTCAGCTGCGGTATCGGTTCTCCAAGCATGCTGACCGTGCCTGCGTCGGCACGGTCAATACCGGTCATCAGCTTGATCAGCGTCGTTTTGCCTGAACCGGAGGGTCCCAGCAATCCAAAAAGCTCACCTCGCGGAATGGAAAGCGTTATATCTTCAAGCACGGCACGACCGCCAAACGTACGGGCAATTCCTTTCACCTCTACCGCGGCGGCAGATCCTGACGGCTCATTTGGGCTGGAAATCATCTTAATCACACTCCTCGATCTCATAATGAGTAAGTACTCACTATATAATACGGGAATTTGAGCGGCTTGTGAAGCGAGTACTTACTCATTATTTCGGATTCGTTCCTCGGTCTGCAGATGTAGACGATTTCCGACTAAGGGCGAGAATCAATTCCCTACTCTGGACGTTTTTGCTAATGCTTCTATCCAATTATGATTAGAAAAGACAAAACAATAGAAATCCGTAAAGGGAGAAGGAGTCGGAAACAAATGAGTAAATTGACAGAGTGGTCGTTCCGAAATAAGGCGGCCATGATACTGATCGTCGTTATGGCATTGGCGATGGGCGTTATCAGCTACTTTAGACTGCCGATGGAGTTTCTGCCGGCAGCCGACAATCCACAGGTCATGATTACCGCTATCGGTCCGGGTAATGACGCGAAATCCATGGAGCAGCTGGTCACGAACCCTTTGGAAGAGGCTGTAACGTTCGTGAAAGGGAAGACGGATATGTTCTCGACTTCCGGCGACGGTTATGCACAGGTCAATTTGAATTTTGATTCGAAAACCAATATGAAAGAAGCGAAGGCGGAAATTGAGCGGGCGGTAGATCAGGTGAAACTGCCTGCAAATGTGATGAAGCCGTTCGTCGTACAATTTAATACATCGATGATTCCTATCGCTTGGGTGACTTTAACATTTGATGAGCGCATGAGCGAGCAGGAAAAGGAAGCGAAGCTTAAGGCGTTTACGACTGAGCTTCAGAAGTCGGAGGGTGCGGGCCAGGTCAGCATTAGCGGCAAGTCATCGCCAACGGTTAGCGTCGTTCCGCTTAAGGATAAGCTGGCTGAAGCAGGCATTCCGGTGCAAGCGCTAATGGGTGTGCTGCAGGGCAGAGGGGCATCTGTTTCGCTAGGGGAACGAACCTTAGACGGGGCTGCCGGCAATATTAATGTATATGATCAAGTGACGGATCTAGAAACGCTGCGCAAGCTTCCAGTCGCTGCGGGCGTGAAGCTGGGAGATGTGGCAACCGTTGAGCTCTCGAAGAATCAAGAGAGCATTAGCCGCATGAACGGCAAAGATGCGATTATGTTCACGATCTCTAAATCTGCCGATGCGAATGCCGTTTCAGTCGGAAAGGGTATCCAGAAAACGGTTGAACGTTTAAACGAAGACGTAGAGGGTATCGATGCATCCATTATTTTGAGCACATCCGATTCAGTCGTCTCTTCCGTTAACAGTATGATGCGTGAAGTATTGCTTGGCGCCTTGTTCGCAACGATCGTTATTTTATTGTTCATGCGCAATATTAAAGCAACGATCGTGACGATCGTCTCGATTCCACTGTCGCTTGGCATTACGCTTTATTTGCTGCAGCTCTCCGGCGTATCGCTTAACATCATTACGCTTGGAGGCGTTGCGGTAGCGGTTGGCCGTCTCGTTGACGATAGTATCGTCGTCATTGAGAACATCTATAGAAGGCTGCAAAAGGAGACATTCTCCATCAAGCTTATAACGGATGCGACGAAGGAGGTAGCTTCCGCGATTACCTCGTCAACACTCGTAACGGTTGCGGTATTTCTACCGATGGGTCTGCTGCGCGGCTCGTTGCAAGCATTTCTGCTGCCATTTGCACTAACGGTCGCTTACTCGCTGCTTGCTTCCTTACTCGTTGCATTGACTGTCGTGCCGCTTCTAAGCGCCGTCCTGCTGCGCGGAACGAAGGAGAAGGAGCATGCCGGATTGCCCAAATTCGCTGCTTTCATCCGCTGGAACCTTGCGCATAAGCTCGTGCCGATTATCATTGCGGTACTTCTGTTCGCAGGCTCGATTAGCGCGTATATGTTCATGCCGAAGGGAGCGCTAGACTCCTCCAGCGCCGAGAACGTGAACGTATCGCTGCAATATCCGAGCGATACGCCGGCAGATCAGGTACTGGAAGCAGGGAAGAAGCTCGAAGCCTATTTGACCGCTAACAAAGACATCGAGTGGGTCATGATGATGCTCGGCAATAGCGCCGATGCTGCCAAATACGGATCCGTTTCATCGCCTACTCTGGTTACGTATATGATCGACATGAAGGATGGCGCCGACGCAGAGCTCTTTATGGACAATGTAAGGTCGCAGAAGGATAACTATAAAGGTGCAACTTTGACGGTAAATGCCTCCAACTTAATGATGGGCGGCGGATCGCCGCAAATTTATATCGACGTGACCGGCGACGATCAGGAGAAGCTTGCCCAAACCGCAGAACAGCTGATTGCAGCCATTAAGCCGATAGACGGCGTGCAAAAGGTAGAAAGCAATCAGGAGGAGAAAAAATCGGTTTACTCCTTTAAAGTCGATCCTGCACTTGCGAAAGGACAGGAGGTAGCGATGCAGCTGCAAAGCATGCTGAATCCGGTTCCGATCGGATCGATTCGAATAGAAGAAAGCGATACGCCGGTTATATTGCAGCCGGTCGTGAACCCCGGTTCGAAGGCGGAGCTGGAGCAGTTAACGGTGATGACGGATACAGGCGCCGCTCCTATATCGAAGGTAGCCGAGTTGGTCCGCTCCGAGGAGCCTTCCCTTTACTATCATAAAGAAGGAAAAACATATATCCGCGTAACAGCTAACGCTGAGCCTAAAGAGCTGTCAGTCGTTGGCGATAAAATAACCAAAGCAACGAAGGAGCTTAGGCTGCCGGAGGGCGTAACCCTTGCGGTGGGCGGAGCATCAGCAGATCAATCGAGTGATTTCGCGGATTTGGGTTTAACCGCGCTTATTTCCATCGGAATTGTATATCTCATTATGGTATTGACGTTCAAGACGCTCCGGGCACCGCTTGTGATTATGATTTCCTTGCCGCTTGCCGCTATTGGAGCAGTAACGGGCTTGCTCATATCCGGAGTGACGCCTGATTTTACGGCGATGTTCGGAGCGCTGATGCTGATCGGAATTGTTGTTACAAATGCGATCGTATTGATAGACCGCGTGAAGCAAAATGAGCTGACGATGCCGATTCGCGAAGCATTGATCGAAGCGGCTGTGACGCGGATGCTTCCGATCGTGATGACGGCGGTAGCAACGATTTCCGCGATGCTGCCGCTTGTGTTCGGTTCGCATGAATCAGGAAGCATCGTTTCGCAAAGTCTGGCTATCGTCGTCATTGGGGGCTTGACCGCGGCAACGCTGCTTACACTGATCATCGTTCCGTGCGTGTACGAATTGCTTTTCTTCCGCACCTCACGCAAGCAGCGGCGGGCTAAAGCTGCATCCGTGATAACGGAAGCCGCACCATCGCTGCAAAATTAAAAAAGTAAAAGGCTGTACCTCAAGGGTTTTATGATTGATGAACTGCGCCCCGTCAAGTAGACAGTACAAATAATAAAAACCAGTTATGCGGCCTTAGTCCTAAATTCCATCGGACTGAGGCCGTTTAATTTCGCCTGTAATC
>NZ_LMRV01000065.1 GCF_001428245.1 Paenibacillus sp. Soil522 | reverse complement strand
GGTGGAAGCACAGCAATGTGTGGAGCTGACGAATACTAATCGGTCGAGGGCTTATCCTAAAACGTTTGCCAGGACCCATACATCCGGCAGACAGCAGCTAAAAAGGTTTCAGCAAACCTAACTTTCGTATCCAGTTTTCAGGGCGCAATTTGCCAATGCATGCATTGGTATACGACCCACATAAGTGGTGTCTGCGTTTTCTGTAAATAGCATAAGTAATAAATGACGCGGGGTGGAGCAGCCCGGTAGCTCGTCGGGCTCATAACCCGAAGGCCGCAGGTTCAAATCCTGCCCCCGCAACCAAAGTTTCACCTTCGGATTTATCCGAGCTTACATATGGAGCTGTGGTGTAGTGGCCCAACATGCCTGCCTGTCACGCAGGAGACCGCGGGTTCGAATCCCGTCAGCTCCGCCACTTAAACAAAAATAAATTCAAATATATGTTGGGGATTAGCCAAGCGGTAAGGCAACGGACTTTGACTCCGTCATTCTCAGGTTCGATCCCTGAATCCCCAGCCATTTATACGCGGAAGTGGCTCAGCGGTAGAGCATCGCCTTGCCAAGGCGAGGGTCGCGGGTTCGATTCCCGTCTTCCGCTCCAATATTTCACATCCAAACACCTTGCGCTGCGAGGTGTTTTTTTGTTATGAATAAGAGGATAACGAATGATGAGGGAGGCAGCCATGCGTAAATTAATATTTTTTGTAGGTGGAGCAGGAGCAGGTAAGACGACGTTAGCGAAGGCTTTGGCGAAGAGACGGAGTGTAGCCATACTCGATATGGATACGGTGTTGAGGCCGGCTGCGGTTGCGCTTATGACACAGGCGGGACTCGATCCGAGCGACCGGGACTCCAGCGTCTACAAAACGCTCTGCCGCGATCTAGGCTACCGCATTACGATGGATGCCGCACTCGAGAACATTGCTATTGGCGGGGATATTTTTGTAATTGGACCCTTTACAAAGGAAACAGAGACCCCGGATTGGATCGAGCAGGAGCTCTCGTCAATCGGGGCCTCGTTAGTTGATGTTGATGTGAAGGTTGTATTCGTTTATCTTCGGGATGACAAGCTCCATTACGAGCGAATTGTGCAAAGAGGCTCTGTTCTTGACCAGTATAAGCTGGACAACTGGAACGATTTTAGCCGCTCGCTGGAGAAGAGAGAGCTGAAATGGCGCATCCCCGCGTCCTCTGTGCTTTATTTTGATAACTCTCAAGGTCTGGATGAGCAATCGTTAGCATCGCTGGAGCAGTTCGTCTACGGAGGCGCCTCCTAAATCGCTGCGCGGCTATTTCGACTTACGAGCAGTTAGTTCAGTGAAGAGAGCTTTCGTCTTGGCGGTGTCTTTTTCATTGAAAATAACGTACAAGTCATCTAATTGGATGAATATGTACGGCGGTGAATTTTTGAATACATAGAGCTTGGAGGCTCCCAGCTTTTCTAACGAGAAATTGCCTCTGGCATACTCGGACGTGGCCATGCCATTCGTTCTAAAGCCGCTAGGGAGCTCCGCTTCCAGCTTTATTTCTTTCACATTGCTCATATTGAAGCTGTAATCGTACAGCGGATAATCGATGGAGACGATGCCTCTCTCCTCAATCGTTAGAGCTGGAGACGTATGGTCGGACTGTGCGGCAAAAGCAGCAAGTGGGATGATGACCGCAATAGCAAGCACGATCCCACCGTATTGAATCCATTTTCCGCCTCTCGTGGCCATATTGACGGTTGTTCCGATTCCAATGCGCCTAGAAACCATGACGGCTTTATCATTCGGGTTAAAATAGGTGGAGCCGTTGATCCAGTATCCGTCATCATCGGTCGGAATGCCTTTGCCGTCCGTCTCTGCAAGACTTTCCTCTAAAGCGCGCACCTTGTTATGTACGAAGAAGATGCTGCCAAGCGGTACAAGGGAAACCATCACGATGCCAATAATCCATTGCGTAAAGCTGAGTATACTTCCCTTTGTCAAGATCATATAAGCAACCAGCGCGTTAATGCTCTCGAAAGCGGCAAGGATAGGCCATAGGATGGACCAATAGCGACGCGCTGCACAGTCGATAGCAGCATTGATGTCGGTGTTTTCGCTGTATACCTTCGTCTTCATTTTGCCAAAAGCGGAGTAAATGACGTATAGGATGACGGTCATCGCGAGTGAAGCGAATCCGGTCATTTTTAAGAGCACATCTGTGTTCTTGAAAGAGAGGAGGATCGGGACGACGGATAGGAGAGCGGGAATTAAAAACCAATAGGGGGAAGCGAGCTTCGATTTTTTTAAGAGCGCTACTTTGGTGTCGATGCGAATGATTCGTTTTTCTCCGACAAACCATTCGTTTTCTCGTTTAAGCGCAGTCGCTTTATGGTGGATTTTGTTGAAGGGAAGCTTTGACGTATAGAGGAACGCAGCAAACCAAAGAAACATATACATAAGCGCTAATGAGAAATATTGACCAAGCAAGAAGAACGGAGTTAAGGTAATCAGCGTTATGAACCCATAGATGGTGTACAATTTTTTGTATTCGGATTGAAGCTGCTTAATAGAAGCATCCTCCAGGGCATGCGCAGGAAGGATTACACCAAACAAAATATGGTTGCTCGGCTTTGCTTGCTTCAGAAACATGAGAAGAATAAAGATATAAGCGATTACGGCTGGAATGATCAAAAAAAGATTGTTCATGAAAAGCCTCCTATACTGGTAGGGGATGATGTTTGCTGCAATTTCTCGCCGTATTCAAGTCCGCCTACGCCAATTCCGATGACGATTTGGTTGCGGAGCTGCACGTAGATCGGTATATCGCTGTTGTAATCAAGCTTCATAATCATCGGATCACCCCTTAAAGCAAAGTATTATTTGTATCGCATATGGTAATACATAAAGGGCATATTGTCAAAAATCCGAGCGGGATATTTTGGACAGGTTGTCCCTGGAATGACTATAATAAGCAGAAACGGATTTTCCCATCCATTGTTAAATGACATAAGGCATTTACCCAAAAACAACCTCAAGGAGAAACAATTATGACTACGATTATACGATTCGGCATTATAGGCACGAACTGGATTACGGAGAGATTTATCGATGCGGCACGCGAGGTTGAGGGCTTTGCGCTATCGGCCGTCTATTCGCGTTCGGCAGAAACAGGTGATGCTTTCGCAGCGAAGCACGGCATTGCTGCTGTTTTTACGGACCTGGATGAGATGGCGGCCAGCGGCCTCATTGATGCCGTCTATATTGCAAGTCCTAATTCCTTTCACGCGGGCCAGGCTATCGCTTGCATGAATCATGGCATTCATGTGCTGTGCGAGAAACCTATCGCTTCGAACGCATATGAATTTAGACAGATGATTGCGGCTGCTAAGGAAAACGGCGTGTTATTGATGGAGGCGCTAAAGTCGACGCTGCTTCCTGGCTTTAAGGCGGTCCAGGACAACATTCAGAAGCTGGGAACGGTTCGGCGCTATTTTGCGAGCTACTGCCAGTACTCCTCTAGATACGATGCTTATAAGGCAGGAACGGTGCTTAACGCCTTTAACCCGGTGTTCTCGAACGGCGCGCTAATGGATCTGGGCATTTATTGCGTATACCCGCTTGTGGCGTTATTCGGCAAGCCCGAGGCGATTAAAGCAACCGGCGTTATGCTGGAATCCGGCGTTGATGGCGAAGGCAGCATCGTACTGCAATATGCGGGCATGGATGCGGTCATTATGTATTCGAAAATTACCCACTCCTCGCTGCCCTCCGAAATTCAAGGGGAGAACGGAAGCATTGTGATCGATAAGATTAGCGAAGCCGAAAAGATTGAAATTCAATACCGTACCGGAACGGTAGAAGATATTTCGCGGGAGACTAGCAGCAAATCCATGTATTACGAGGCTAAAGAATTTATCGATTTGATAAAAGCTGGACGCACCGAATCATCGGTTAATACGTTTGAAATTTCGCTCGCGACGTTGGAAATTATGGATGAGGCGAGAAAGCAGATCGGACTCGTATATCCAGCGGATGCCGTAGAAGCGAAATAAGGGTGCATTTTAATATATAGGTTGACAAATGCTGGGTGATCGGATTATTATGATGTAAATCAAATGAAGGGAGGCCGATGAATATGTTCCATCCTAATTTACAGATTAACGCAGCTTCATATAGTAAGTCCATATCATCGGCCTCTGCGGGCCTGTGATTGTTTTCTAAGATTTTGCATGCTGAATGCTGCGATGCTTAGGAAATATAGGCGCAAGTAAAGCCATGGACAGCAAGATGTCCATGGCTTTTTTGTGTTCATTTTGAAAAATATTTGCCGGTCGAGGAGCATGCAAGAGGACATTTCTCGGATATTCGACTGGAGCATGTCGTGAAGAAGGGCTTGCACGGCTTGCCGAAAAAATATATTCCCGATGCCTACACACCGCGCAAGGCCAGCTCCTTAACGCATGTGGAAAGCAGCCGCTTTTATTTCGATGAGGAAGTGCTGAATAAGTTTCCTGAAGTAATCTGGCATCGCTCGCATCGCCAGCTTGGCACGCTTGGCGGCGGCAATCATTTTGCCTGAGATCCAAGCGATCGAAATTGCAGAGGAAAATCGTGAAATCGCGGAGGCATGGGGGCTATTTGATGGCCAGATCGTCATTATGATTCATTCCGGCTCCCGCGCTTGGGGCGGTGCGGTCAGTCAATATTGCGGTACCGATATCGCGAAAATGATGCGTCATGAGGGAATGGGCACCGCTGATCCTAAGCTGCTATACGCCCCGCTCTCGCACCCGCTCGGGCAAACCTACGTGAATCTGATGTACTCGGCATTAAATTATGCGGTCGTGAACCGTCACTTGATAGCTTATGCGGTTCGGGAGGCCGGCAAGGATGTGTTCGGCCCGAAATTCGAGATGCGGACGCTGTATGACCTTATGCATAACTATGCGTGGGAGGAAGAGCACGATGGGCATGCGTACTTCGTCCATCGGAAGGGTGCGACTAGAGCGCTTCCGGCAGGACATCCCGATAATCCGGAGCCTTATCGCAGCACGGGGCATCCCGCGCTTATACCGGGCTCTATGGGATCAGCTTCGTATATCATGGTCGGCAGTGCTGAAGGAAAAGCGAATTATTATTCCATCTGCCATGGAGCAGGACGAATCCGCTCCCGCAATGCAACGAAGCAGCTGGTGACGGCAGAAGAGGTCGCTGCGGCGATGCGGATAGGGACGGCTGAAGAGATCGTCGTGAATCAGCGTTTGCTTGAATCGCTTATCGACGAATCTCCTCAAGCTTATAAGGACGTCGATCAAATCATAGAGAGCGTCGCAGGAGCGGGGCTCGCGCAGGTTGTTGCGAAATGTAAACCGCTTGCCACTGTAAAGGGAACATAAATAAAGGGATAGAGGAGGTTCGAACAGAATGCTTATGAATAATCTGGAAGTGCAGCCATTCAAAAACAATGAACGATTTAACCCGCACTCATACAAAAGCAAATATTATTGTTTATCGGACCTATCCGTTGGTGTTTGAAGGGAAGCGTATGCAGGCTTAACATTAGCCGCATCGCTGTCTAATCCAAATGCCTGACCATGGACGATTATGTCCATGGTCTTTTTTTTATTAGCAAGATACTTAAAGGAGTGATCAAATTGACCAACATACGAGCTGATATTTTACTGGAGCTGGATAAAATCGAGCAGGAGGAGCAGGTACGCATCCTCTATGCCTGCGAATCGGGAAGCCGGGCGTGGGGCTTTCCGTCCAAGGACAGCGATTATGACGTACGCTTCATCTACGTCAGGCCGGTGGAATGGTATTTATCCATTTTTAATAAAAGAGACGTTATCGAGCGGCCCATCAGCAATCTGCTCGATATTAACGGCTGGGATTTAAGGAAAGCACTGAACCTGTTTCGTAAATCGAATCCGCCGCTGCTTGAATGGCTGCAATCACCGATTCCGTATTACACGAAATATTCGGTCGCGAAGCAAATCCGCAGCATTTCTCCGTTAACCTTTTCACCTAAGTCATGCATGTACCATTATCTCAATATGGCGAAGGGAAACTACAGAGATTATCTGCAAGGCGAGCAAGTGAAGATCAAGAAATACTTCTACGTGCTTAGGCCGATTTTGGCTTGTGGCTGGATTGAGACTTATCATACGATGCCGCCGATTGAATTCGGCCGTTTGGTAGAAGCGCTCATTCCGGAAGGAAGCGGCCTGCGGATGACAATCGAGCAACTTCTGCAGCGCAAGAAAGCGGGCGAGGAGCTGAATTACGAGCCGAAGCTTCACCCTATTAATGATTATTTGGAGGAGCGAATCGCTCATTTCGAACGAACAGCCTTGGCGCTGGGAATAGGAGCAGGTGCGCAGGATGAACAGCTCGACGGCCTGTTCCGCAGCGCTTTACATGAGGTATGGGGTTAATTTGATATTTTAATATGGTATATATCGGAATTCTATGAAATAATCATATAAGTAAAAAGTCCTAGTAAAATAGCAAAGTTGTCGAAAGACAATGACGCAAAGCCAACGGGCCTAAAGGGAGTTTCCAAAGGTGGCTGGGTTGCCAAAAGGATGAGTGATAAACGCTTATATCCTCTTCCTCAACTCTTCTAGTTACCGCATAAGCTATACATAGGAAGGGATATTAAGCGATGGAACAAAATATTACGCGTGGTAAAGGCAACGGCAACAGCTTTGACATTGTTCAAAAAATAGATAATCTTGGCTACTGGGAATTCGACCATGCCCGCAATCAAGCGGCATGGTCGAATCAAATGTTCCGTATTTACGGATTGAACTCCGACTTCTCGATGAAGCAGGATGACTTCTTTAACCTCGTTCATCCCGAGGATCGCGAACGAGTCAAGCGGCAATTTTACATAGCGGTAGAATCAAAAACGGAGTGCGCGCAAGAATATCGCATTATTCGCCCAAACGGGGAAGTAAGGTATGTGGTCGAGCATATTACTTTTAAATTTGATATGGGAAATGAAATTACGCTGACCATAGGCACGATTCAGGATGTAACCGAAAATAAAAATTTGCAGCATCGTCTGACTGTCGAGGAGCAGCATTATAAATCCATATTCGAAAATAATCCGGACGCGGTCTTTTCATTGGACGTAAACGGCCGTTTTTTGTCATGCAATTCAGCTCTTGAGCAAATGTTCGGTTATTCAAGAGACGAAATCATAGCAGGTCATTTCGATCACTTTGTGCATGCAGAATGCTTGGGTAGAACGAATCATTTTTTTGAAGAAACGGTCAGGACGCTTACGCCCCAAAACTTTGATACGACGGGCATTACGAAAAACGGGCAAACGATCGAGGTTAATGTGACCAACATCCCGATCATCATTAATCATGAGCTTATCGGTGTTTATGGGATTGCCAAAGATATTACGCAGAAAAATAGAATTGAACAATCTCTGAGGGAAGCGGAGCTTAAATATCGCAGTATCATAGAGCAGTCTATCGTCGGCATATTTGTTGCGCAGAAGAACAGCTTCGTCTACACGAATGAGCAGCTGGATAAAATGCTGGGATACGAATCGCTAATCGGCATAGATGTCGCAGATGCGCTGCATATCGATGAGCGGGAAGCGGTCGTTAGTCAAGTTATGCTGTTAACGGAAGGGGAGTCGCTGCCCAATTTTTGCCACCGGGCGATCAAGCGTGACGGAACCGTTATCCATTGCGAGGTGCATTACAATCGAGTATCTCATCTGGGGGAAACAGCGATCATAGGCATCGTCCTGGATATCACGGAACGGAGCAAGGCGCAGGAATTAAATCAGTATTTAGCGTACCATGATTACTTAACCGAATTGCCAAACCGGAGGTTGTTCGAGGAGTAGCTCGAAAAGCAGCTAAAGGTGACCGATTGTTTTAACCAGAAGCTGGCGGTTGTGCTCATTGACCTCGACCGGTTCAAGCATGTAAATGATACGCTCGGGCATCCGATAGGCGATGCGCTGCTGAAACAAATCGCCGTCAGACTGATGAGCATTCTAAGTGACGGGAAAGCGGCCTATCGGATTGGCGGGGACGAGTTTTCTGTTATAATAACGAATGTGCAGCAGCAGAGCGAGGTGATGGACTTCGCTGACCATATTATTAAGCTGATTAAAGAGCAATTTATTATAGAAGGGTTTGAGCTGAATATAACGGCAAGCATTGGAATCAGCCAATCGCCTGAGGATGGCAGCACGGTGGAGTCCTTGATGAAAAACGCCGATGCAGCTCTTTATTTTGCTAAATCCAAAGGCAGAGACCAGTCTCAGTTCTACTCCTCTTCGCTCAATGTGCAATCATTTAAATTTTTTTCGCTCAGCAACGACCTGCGCAAAGCGCTCGAAAAAGACGAGCTGTTCCTGCATTATATGCCCCGCGTACAAGCGCAAACGATGGAAATCGTCGGCGTAGAGGCGCTGCTGCGCTGGAATCATCCGGATTGGGGGCAGGTGTCGCCGGCAGAATTTATTCCGATCGCGGAGGAAACGGGGCTCATCGTTCCGATAGGAGAATGGGTGCTGCGGGAAGCCTGCATGCAAAGCAGGCGATGGCACAGTATGGGCTTGCCTCCTATAACAGTGTCGGTTAACTTTTCGGTGCAGCAGCTGCTGCAGCGAAATATATTGCAGACGATTGACCGAATTGTCGGGGAGACCGGCCTACCGCCGGAGCGATTGGAAATCGAAATAACGGAAAGCTCTTTTATCAGCAACGAGAAGGTCGTAACTGAGCTGCTGCTTGAGCTGAAGAAGCGAAAGATTAAAGTATCGCTCGATGATTTTGGAACAGGCTATTCCTCACTTTATTTATTGAAGCGTTTAGCGCTCGACACGATCAAAATCGACCGGTCGTTTGTTGAAGAGATGATGACGGAGTCAAGCAATAGGAGCATAGTGGAGTGCATTATTCGATTAGCCGGGGAGCTCAAGATGCAGGTGGTTGCCGAGGGCGTTGAGAACAAGGAGCAGTTCGATTATTTGCGGGAGCAGCGCTGCGATGAAATTCAAGGCTATTATTTTAGCCGTCCCGTAGAGCCTGAAAGCATCGTTCAATTGTTGAGCAAAAGACCGTTTATGGAGCCCGCCTCGCTTCGGCGAAGCAAAGAGCCGGCCGTTAACCGGAGACAAAATTTTCGAATCGACCTTACTCATTGTCTTTTGGCTGAGATGACCATTACGATGTTTAAGGGCAGGAGCATTAGGCTCGGCAGCACGGAGGTGTTTGTTCGAAATATCGGTCCGGGCGGCCTCCGGTTTATGGTAGGCGTTAAGCTGCCCGTTAACAGCGACATTTTGCTGAAGTTCAAGACCCGGATGGATAATCAAATGTATGTGTTATACGGCTTTATCGTTTGGTACAATGAACTCGACAACGATATTCATGAATACGGCGTGCAATTTCAATGGAGTGAACAGGAGAATGATGAGCTTGTCAATGCGCTTCATATACTCGACACTCGGCAGCGCGACGGCATTCCGCCTCAAACTCAAATTTACGTGGGCGATCCGATGCTCCGGATAAAGGAATTGAAAAAGATTAATTAATAATACATAGCGTGTTGGATTAGGAAGGGAGGTTATAGCATGAACGAAATCGTAAACAAATTTTGCATCAAAACTTTCGGTTCCACGAACCTCGTCACGGAGATCGGCAAGGTGACGAAGGTGGCCAGCAGAACGATCCACGTCGATTGGGGCATGAAAAAATACGTATACCAGAATAAAGATTTCAGATGGATTCCGCTGACGAAAGAGGAAGTGGAAAATAAATATCCGAAATCGAAGTTTACAGAGGATTCGCTTAAGCGGGCATTGGCATTTGGTCTGGAGATCAAAGGCGCGCAGCGTTTACCGGAATAGAGTTTGACGTGAAAAGCATTTTGCATTCGGCTAAACCGGATGTGAAATGCTTTTTTTTTGTCAGGTATAGTGGTTTGTCGCATTTGTCTTTGGGTAAAAGGAAATAGTAGTTATAGAAAAGGAGGTGTGTGCCCTGAAATTAACGCCGGAACAGCGAATACAACTGCATGGCTTCAATAATTTAACGAAATCGCTCAGCTTTAATATGTATGATGTGTGCTACACGAGAACAAGAGAAGAGCGCGAGTCCTATATCGCCTATATCGACGAGCAATACAATTCGGACAGGCTGACGAAAATATTAAATACGGTTTCGGATATTATTGGAGCGCATGTGCTCAATATCGCCAAGCAGGATTATGTACCGCAAGGCGCCAGCGTAACGCTGCTTGTATCTGAAGGGCCGGTCAGTGACGGTCCAAATGAATCGTTTGAGGAGTCGCCGGGTCCATTGCCTGAAGCAGTTGTCATGCATTTGGATAAAAGTCATATAACGGTACATACATATCCGGAATATCACCCGAATGAAGGAATCAGCACGTTCCGGGCAGACATCGATGTGTCTACCTGCGGCGAGATTTCACCGCTTAAAGCGCTGAACTATTTAATTCATTCATTCGATACCGATATTATGACGCTGGATTATAGGGTGCGGGGCTTTACGCGCGATATTAACGGCCACAAGCTGTTTATTGATCATGACATTAACTCGATACAAAATTACATACCGAAGGAGGAATGCCTTCTATATGACATGATCGACGTTAATATTTATCAGGAAAACGTGTTTCATACGAAATGCAAGCTGAAGCAATTTGATCTGAACAACTATTTGTTCGGCTATACGAAGGATTCGCTTTCGGTCATGGAGCAAGAGGAAATAACGAGAAGACTGAAGACCGAAATGGACGAAATCTTTTATGGGAAAAATATAAGGAGCTGATTTCCGCATGTCTAATTCAACGCAAAAAAAGCAGGTATTTCCGCCCCAGAACCAAAACAGGCAGCCGGGCATCGAATCAGAGATGAACCCTTTGCCGGTATTCGAATCGGAGTCATACTTAGCCGCAGGCAAGCTGAAGGGAAAAGTTGCGATTATTACCGGTGGTGACAGCGGCATTGGCCGCGCCGTTGCGGTTGCTTATGCGAAGGAGGGCTGCGACCTTTGTATCGTTTATTTGAATGAGCATGAGGATGCGAAAGCAACACAATCGGCGGTGGAGAAAGCAGGAGTGAAATGCTTGCTGCTTGCAGGCGATATTGGGGATGAAGCGTTCTGCAAAAATATTGTGAAGCAAACCGTTGCGGCATACGGAAAGCTGGATATCGTCGTTAACAATGCGGCTGAGCAGCATGTCCGCAAAAAATTAGAGGATATCACCGCTGAGCAGCTGACAGCGACGTTCCGGACGAACGTGTTCGGCATGTTTTATTTGACGATTGCCGCGATGCCTCATTTGAAGACGTCCAGTACGATTATTAATACGGCCTCCATCACCGCTTACAGAGGTAATCCGACATTGATCGATTATTCGTCGACGAAGGGGGCAATCGTTTCGTTCACGCGCGCGCTCGCAATGAATTTGGCCGGACAAGGCATCCGCGTGAACGGCGTGGCGCCCGGCCCAATTTGGACACCTCTCATTCCCGCATCCTTCGATGAGCAGTCCGTGTCGACATTCGGCTCCGATACCCCGATGCAGCGGGCCGGTCAGCCTTATGAGCTGGCGGCCGCGTACGTCTATTTAGCGTGTGACGACTCAAGCTATATGACAGGACAAATGCTGCACATCAACGGCGGGGAAATCGTGAATGGATAAGCTTTCGTTAAACGCACCCGCTGCCGTGAGGTGCAGATATGGTAGGCTACAAAAAACCATGCTCCCGCGCGTAATTACCCCAATGCGGCTGTCTGCCATCGACATCGGAGATGCCGAATTCATCAGACAGCTGCCAGCTTGGAAACACTTGACCTGACTTCTCCAGCACATTCTTGCTTGCTGCAAGCGCGGCAATTCCTCGGCCAATGAAGTAAGGCGTTTCCGATTGACTGAAATGCTCGGCCTGAGGTTTGCCGCTTTGCACAGCATCAAGCCAATTGGCCTCCGTTACGCCAAAGTGCTCCAGCATTTCCTCCGAGCGGAGAAAGCCGGGCGTTACCGCAACAGCAGAAACCCCGTACGGCTTTAAATCGGCAGCCATTGCTGCGGCAAGGTGGATCGGCGATATTTTGGCCAGGCTATAAAATAAGCTTCCGCGATAGCGGTAATCAATCCCGTCGGTTACTTCAATGATCAAGCCTTTCTCTCTCCGCACCATTAATGGCGCCCCGTAAAAGCTCGTAATGAGATGCGCCTTCACGGCACGCTCCTGCATGATCAGCCCCTTGCTCAAGGAATGCTCCCAAAACGGCTTATCCCATTCCGTTAACTGCTCTCCGCCCCAGATGTTATTGACAAGCACGTCGAGCTGACCGTTCTGTTCCTTGCTTATTTGCTCGAATAAAGCCTGAACATCCGCCTCTACCGTATGATCCACTCGAATTGGAATGCCTACGCCGCCCAGAGCGGTGACAAGCTCCGCTGTCTCCTCAATCGTTTCAATCCGGTTCATGTCGGAGGCTTGGCCGCGAATGCTTCTCCCCGTACAATAAACCGTTGCTCCCGCTTCGCCCAGGCTTGCGGCGATTCCTCGACCAGCACCGCGCGTGGAGCCTGCGACTACCGCTATTTTCCCTTTTAATGCTTGCACCTGAATCTCTCCCATCCCGCTTCTAAAGTTTACTCCTAGTCAGTTTAGCAAAAGAAATACGCAACTATTGTCATATATTCTTGGTACAAATGTCAAAATAATCGAGAGCGGGCCTTCAGAAGACAGGGCTGGCTAACAGCAACGGTTGAATTTCAAACGGTAGAGTCCGCCTGCGAAATCATCCTTAGCTTCGGATCGCGAATGCAGGCGGTTGAACCGGCCGAGCTGCGACAAGAATGATAACCGAGGCGAAAGGGATTAATAAGCTTTATAACGATTTATAGAAAATAGTTAGTGTCATTTTGCTGCATAATTTGACTATAGGCTTGCTCATTCGATACAATTCAAGCTATAGCCAATATTTAACTTGTAGTTAGGATAGAAGGGAGAATACGAATCATGAGTGGATTTGCAAATCATTTTGATAAGTATGCAGAACTAATCGTAAAAATCGGCGTGAACGTCCAGCAGGGGCAAGAGGTATTCGTGACCGGGGCTGTCGATAACGCAGCGCTCGTCAGACTTGTGGCAAGCAAAGCATACGCGGCTGGCGCGAGCAACGTGCATGTCGATTGGACCGACGATTCATTATCCCGTTTGAAATATGAGAAAGCGGCCGATGAGGTGTTTACGCGGTTCCCTGAATGGGAGACGGGCAAGCGCAATTCGTTCGTGGAACGCGGCGCTGCGTTTATCTCCATCGTATCCTCAAGTCCTGATTTGCTGAAAGGGATAGACACTAGCCGGATCTCAAATTTCCAGAAGGCTTCCGGTCAAGGCTTAAAGGAATTCCGCAGAGCGATTCAGGCTGACAAGGTAAGCTGGACGGTCGTAGCGGCTGCGAGCAAGCAATGGGCGGCTAAAGTATTCCCTGAAGCCGGGGAAGAGGAAGCGGTCGAGCGGCTATGGAATGCGATTTTTGATTCCGTAAGACTGCATGCGGACGATCCTGTTAAAGCATGGGAAGAGCATAACACGAACTTACATAGCAAAGGCGAGACGCTGAACAAGAACCATTTTCAAAAATTGCATTACACCGCTCCCGGTACGGATCTTACGATCGAATTGCCGGAGAAGCATATTTGGGTCGCTGCGGGCAGCACGAACGTTAGCAACGTTCCTTTTATGGCGAATATGCCTACGGAGGAAGTATTTACGGTACCGCTCAAAACAGGTGTAAACGGATATGTTTCGAGCACGAAGCCGCTTAGCTACGGCGGCAACATTATCGATCGCTTCAAGCTGACATTCGAGAACGGGCGCATCGTGAAGGCAGAGGCCGGGGAAGGGCAAGAAATATTGCAGCAGCTGGTCGATATCGACGAAGGCTCTCATTACCTTGGAGAGGTCGCGCTGGTCCCTCATGAGTCGCCGATTTCGCAGTCTAACATTTTGTTCTACAACACATTGTTTGATGAGAACGCGTCGAATCATCTTGCAATTGGCAGCGGCTATGCTTTCAATATCGAGGGCGGCAAAACGATGTCTCCGGAAGAGCTTGAGAAGCATGGCGTTAACGCAAGCATTACGCATAATGATTTCATGATAGGCTCCGCAGAGATGGATATCGACGGTATTACGAAAGACGGCACGGTCGTACCGATCTTCCGCAAAGGCAACTGGGCAATTTAACACAAGCATGAAGTAAGGGCTATCTAAAAGAGGCGACTGCTTCTTTTGGACAGCTCTTTTTCTTTTTTCTGGGATTCGTGACATATAACCGGCGATTTCCCAGCGTGATATATGACATTTGTCATGTCTTCTTATTGACGTTTATGACTATAATCACCTGACACTTTTCTTTACAATATAGTTAGAATACTGCGTTAGACGTCCGGGATACTCTCCATGCGTCATTTTGAGGAGGAAGAATGCAATGACAGAGCCGAAACAAGCTCACCTGAAGAAAGAAATTGCCCCATTTGAGAAAACGGATTTAAAGTCGAGTATCAGACAGCTTATTAACACCTTAGTGCCACTCGTTCTGCTCTGGTATGCCGCTTACTATAGTCTTTCGATATCGTATTGGCTTACTGCTCCTTTGGTGGTGCTTACTTCCGGTTTCGTCATTCGGACATTCATCATCTTTCATGACTGCTGCCACGGATCGTTCTTCAAAAGCAAAAAAGCGAATGACATTATAGGTACCATAACAGGCGTACTTACGCTTGTTCCTTATAGACAGTGGAAAAATTCCCACTCCATTCATCATGCAACGAGCAGTAACCTCGATAAGCGGGGCGTTGGCGATTTGTGGATTCTTACCGTAGAAGAATATGCTGCAGCGCCATTGAGCCGCCGTATTGCATATCGGATGTACCGCCATCCGCTCGTGATGTTTGGTCTAGGTCCAATTGGCGTATTCCTTATTCAATACCGTTTTAATGTTAAGGGCGCAAGACGCAAGGAACGGATGAACACCTATTTGACGAATGCATTGATCGTAGGCTTGTACGCATTGCTTGTTTGGGCAATCGGCTGGCAAGCTTTCCTGCTTGTTCAAGGCCCCGTGTTTTTCGTATCCGGTCTGCTTGGCATCTGGTTGTTTTATGTGCAGCACCAATTCGAGGATTCCTACTTTGAATCCGAAGACGAATGGAGCTACGTAAAGGCTGCTGTTGACGGAAGCTCATACTACAAGCTGCCTAAAGTATTGCAGTGGATTACGGGCAACATCGGCTTCCACCATGTCCATCATTTGAGCCCGAAGGTTCCAAACTATTATTTAGAGCAGGCGCATAATGCGACGCCGCCGCTGCACAAAGCGACGACGATTACGATAAGCGAGAGCTTGGAGTCGCTCCAATTTCGCCTTTGGGATGAAACCGGTAAAAAATTTGTCAGCTTCAAGGGGATCAAGCACCGTCTTCGGAAAGTGAAATCCGAAACGGCTTCAGACCAGCTGAAAGCAACGCGTCCAAGCTTGAAATTCAAGTAGTCTATTACAGAAGCCAGGCCGTCACAGGCTGGCTTCTAATTGTTTTGGCTTACAAGGAAAATAAATACTTGAGCAAACGTATATGCTAAAATGATGATAACCATAATGCAACCAAAGCCTGGCATAGAAAAAAGGGTGAACGACCATGAACAAGTGGTATCAGATTTTTCATAAAAATACAGGTTTAAGCCCTTACGTTTGGGTCGTCTTCTGTATTCTGCCTTTTTACTTTATTTTTCGCTCATCCTCGCCTTATGAGGTCGTGTCCGGCATTATTATGATTATCCTGTTCTTTATTTGTTACCGTCTGTCCTTTGTTTCCAAAGGATGGCTCGTTTATTTCTGGACGAGTGTGCAAATTGCCATATCGATCGCGATGACGATGTTGTTCAGCTACGTTTATTTTTCGATTTTTTTAGCTTTCTTTATCGGAAACATTCAGAATCGAGCCGGATTCTTCACTCTGTACACGATTCATATCGTAAGTACATTCGTGACGGTCAATTACGGCTTCGCTACGCAAAACAGTTTGTTTTTCACACAGTTTCCGTTCATTCTCATTAGCCTGATCGTCGTTATCCTGCTTCCCTTCAACACGTACAACAAGAATAAGCAGGGGCAGCTCGAAGGAAAGCTTGAGGATGCGAATAAGCGGATTTCGGAGCTGGTTAAGCTGGAAGAGCGGCAGCGGATCGCGCGTGATTTGCATGATACGCTCGGACAGAAGCTTTCGCTTATCGGCTTAAAGAGTGATTTGGCAGGGAAGCTGATGATCAAAAATCCGGCAGAAGCGCAGGCTGAAATCAATGACGTTCGCCAGACTGCAAGAATGGCTTTAAAGGAAGTAAGGGAAATGGTTACGCAGATGCGCGGCACGAGGCTTGAGGATGAAATGTTTCGGGTCAAGCAGATTTTGAAAGCGGCCGAAATTGCATTTGAGCTCGAAGGCGAATTGAAGCTGGGTAATACGAATCTATTGACTGAAAATGTGCTAAGCATGTGCTTGAAGGAAGCGGTAACGAATGTTGTGAAGCACAGCGGGGCAACCACATGCACCGTTTCGATCCAATCATCGCGCACAGAGCTCCTGCTTACGGTGAAGGATAATGGCGTAGGCATTCCCGAGTCGGCTAGAAACTGCGGCGGGCATGGCCTTCAAGGCATGAAGGAGCGTCTTGAATTCGTGAACGGGAGCTTGGACATTGTCACGAATGACGGAGCGACGCTCATGATCAGAGTGCCGAACGTAATTAAACAAATCTAACGCTTAGCTAACGGAGGGATTGAGGGATATGATTAGAATCGTCATTGCCGAGGATCAGCGCATGCTGCTGGGCGCCCTCGCTTCTTTGCTTGATTTGGAAGAGGACATGAAGGTCGTCGGAAGAGCGGGCAACGGAGAAGACGCGATAAGTCTTGTTCATGAGCTTAAGCCTGACATTTGTATTATGGATATTGAAATGCCGGCTAAGACGGGGCTTGACGCTGCCGAGGAGCTGAAGGGGCAAGGCTGCAAGGTCATTATTTTAACGACGTTTGCACGGACCGGTTACTTCGAACGCGCCCTCAAGGCGGGAGTTAGCGGCTACTTGCTGAAGGACAGCCCAAGCGAGGAGCTTGCCAACTCGATTCGGAGCGTGATGGCTGGACGGCGTATTTTCGCCACCGAGCTGGTCGATGAGGCATACGGACAAGAAAATCCGTTAACGGAGCGGGAGAAGGAAGTGCTTGTTCTCGTTGCGGATGGAAAAAATACGAAGGAAATTGCGAGCGAGCTCTTCATTACGACAGGAACTGTCCGCAACTATATAAGCGTCATTCTCGATAAGCTGGACGTCAGCAACCGGATCGAAGCGATTACACGCTTTAAGGAGAAGGGTTGGTTTAAATGAAAGTCCATGCATTTGAAGCGGTTTTGGTGAAACCGGCAGCAGTCGGGTCCTGGACATATGTAACGGTTCCTTTTGACGTTGAGGAGCTCTTCGGCCGTAAATCGCAGGTGAGGGTTAAGGGTACAATAAATGGTATTGCCTACAAGGGATCTTTAATGCCGCATGGTAACGGGACGCACTTTATGGTCGTTAATCAAGCATTAAGGGATGCTGCCGAGGTTACGGCGGGCTGCATGGTTAGCGTAACGATGGAACATGACGAAGAAGAACGAGTCGTACAAGTGCCTGACGACTTTGCCCGGCAGCTGGAAGCAAACGAGGCAGCCGGAGCTTTTTTTGGACAGATCTCTTATTCTTATCAGAAAGAATACGTGAGCTGGATTGAAGCAGCGAAGAAGCCTGAAACGAGAATCGATCGGGTCAGTAAAGCGATCGTGAAATTAACAGACGGACGTAAGCTAAAATGATAATGCGCCAGTGAGTCGCTAAGACGATCTCAACGGCGCATTTTTTTGTGTGAGTGGGAAGACTTAAGGAAAGAGTACTAGGGAAGGGAGTTAATGGGATGATGTAGCTGGCAACTTAAGGGAGAAACGATACTCGTTTCCTTAACTGTTGGGTGACAAGAACATTATCTCATTAAGAACCGCGTAAATAGCGGTTTTTTTTGTGTTATGGGGTAAAGTTGTTGTTATCTGCAATCAGAAAAGGTTTTATTGCGCTGAAAAACGGAAGGCCTAAAACCTAATACGTCATTGCAATGTCGCGAAGCCCGTCGCGTCCTTGCAACTCCGCGTGAAGAAACAGCTTGAAGTAAGCGAGCGTCGTTAGTTTCTTCACGTACCTATCTTGACCAATTTCGTTGACGCTATCTATGAACGTTTTCGTACAAATTGGAGCTAGTCATTTACCAAATGAGGAAAATAGAGTATTCTTGTCCGTGCGCTGATCCTTTTCAGTGGATTACGGACAGACAGGAACTACCTACCATAACCATTGTAAAGTTAAATGCAACGCTAGGATACATATTGCCTGGGTGCAAGTTAGGATGATTTTGTTATATGCAAATGGCGTTAATCACACTGCTAGTCTGCCTATTAGTGTTTTGTGTCGCAACCGATTTAAGAAGCCGCATGATTTATGATTGGGTGACCCTGCCGGGCACAGTGGTCTTTCTTGTTTTTCATCTCATAGCGAAGGATATTTCCATGCTTGAGCCGCTCGCGGGGGCAGCTGGTTTGGGGGTGATCGCTTTGCTTGTCGCAGTGGTCAGCAAAGGGCAGTTCGGCGGCGGCGATATAAAGCTTTTTATGATGATCGGCGCATGCTTAGGCTGGTCGATTGGTATTTGGGTATTTATGCTTACTTTTTTGGCTGCGGCCTTTATCGCATGGCCGATTCTGCTGTTGCAGAAGCTGTCGCCGCAAAAACGGAAAGTGAAGGAGCTGCCGATGGCACCCTTCATAGCCTTCAGTTCGATACTTATGGTTGCATTGGCATATTGATGCGAGGTCGTCAAACAACTAGAATTACATAAGAATGAAAAGAGAGAAGAGATTAAGCTTATTAATAGGGCCAGGGGTGTTGGAAATCTATGTTTGAGTCAAAAAGACGCGCATTTCTTTTATTATTCGTATCTATTTCGTTAGGTTTGATCGCAGTTATTTTATTTTCCACGTATATGCAGGAAACGAAAGAAAGCATGGGAGAACTGGTTATGGTCCAGGTCGCGGGAAATAACATTCCTGCAGGCCAGCTCATAACCGAGGACCTGCTGACAGAAGAGCAAATTCCCCGCAAGTATATGCTGGAGTCTCTAATCCAATCGCCTGCCGAGCTTGTTGGGAAGGTATCGATGGTTCCGATCGCCAAAGGTGCGGTAATCACTTCTGTCATGCTTAGAGACAACAGTCTCGTGTCGGGCGAGTACCGTCAGGTTATGCTTCGCGCACCCATGTCCGTATTCGATGATCAGATTGATGCTTATGACGAGGTTGATATTCTTGTTTCTTACGAGCAGGAGGGCGGCGCCAAGGAAGCTGCGGCGGACCGCAGGACGACGAAGGTGCTCCTAAAAGGGGTGACGGTAAGCAGTGTCCATAAGAGCGGCGACGAAACGGTAGCCGTAGGCGTGCTCCTGAAGCTCGCTGACACGAAGAGCTTGATATGGGCACTTAACTATGGCAAAGAGGTACGGCTGCTCAAAACAGGCAATGCGAAAGCCTCCCAAGAGACGCCAAATACCGACGAGCCTATAGCAGCAGATCCGGCATCAGCTGCCGGCTCAGGGGAGCCGGCCCCAAGTCCGAAGCCCACTGCCAAACAAGCGGCAGCCGCTAGCGCCAAGCCGGCAGTAAAACCGACGCCGCCAGCTGCCGTTACGCCGCCGAAGGGAGGAGAATAAGCCTGTGAATACTGCCAAAATATCGATCATTACAGATGACAGCCGCCTGATGCAGCAGCTCGTCCAGCATGTCAACTTTCTCAATCTGAGCATTGGAGAAACCATTGATAAGCCCAGAGAGGCCTACATGCATCTGCATCCGCTGGAGCCGCGAGTCGTGCTCCTTGCTGAACCTCTCGAGGAGATGAGCATTCCGCAAATCATACAGCAACTAAAAAAAGTTAACAACAGCGCACCTATCATATTTATGTCGCGCGAGGACCGGTTTGAGCAAATACGCGAGCTGTACCGCTGCGGGGTTTCCGACGTTCTCCGCGTTCCGGATGAGCTTGGGCAGCTCGAGCTGCTGCTGGACAAAACCGTACGTCAAACTTCGGATAACCGGGATCGGAGCAGAGCCCCTGGCTCAACCGGCTCAGATGGCGGTGAGGTTATTGCTCTCTATAGCGCCAAGGGCGGCTCGGGTACGACAACGGCAGGCATTAATTTGGCGCAAGGGCTTGCGATTCAGTCCGGTGCCCGTGTCCTGCTTATCGACTTAAACATGCAATTTGGCGGCTTACAGCAATATCTCGATATACAGTTCGAGCGAAATTTAGGCGATTTGAAGTCCGTGCTAAGGGAACTGACTTACAGCCAGTTAGATAATGTCCTGTATAAGCTGGCTCCTTCAGATGTTCATCTGCTGCTGTCGCCGGCTCACCCGCAGGAAGCTGAAAACTTTAAAGGCGAGGATATCGAGCTTTTATTCGCCGCTTGCCGCGCGCATTTTGATTATATCGTGCTGGATTTACCGAAGGAGCTGAACGAAATATCAATCTGTGCGTTGGGGCAGGCTGATCGCGTGCTGTATCTGCTGCATTTGGACCGGCCATCGATTGTGAGGATGAAAGGCGTTTTTGATATTCTTGAGCGCTATCATTTGACCCACGAGGAGAAGCTTTCCATTGTGGTGAACAGGCACAGCAAGAAAAATGACGTCACGCTGGAGCATCTGGCGAAAATGACGATGATTCCTGTTGTCGGCGTTTTGTCAGAGGACGTAAAGCGCAATGTACAAACGTCTATGAATCTTGGAAAGCCGCTGCTGACAGAGAAGAAGGTGAAGGGACTTAAAGGTCCAGCGAAGGATTACATGGCTCTGGCTGCAGCATTGCTTAAGCAAGAAGGGGGCGTGAATAGTGTCCATCTTCCATCAGCTAAGCAGTCGTCTTGAGGATTCGCCGAAAATTGAAAAGACCGCGCAGGATTTTATTGACTACTTGTTCAACCATTACAAGGAAAGGCTCCTAAAAGAAACGAATCTGGATCAATTAATTAAGCTTCCTAACTTTCAGAAGCGGCGGACGATTGAGAAGCTGATCACCGACATGCTGGAGCAGGAGAAGGTCATTATTACACAGCTCGACAAAACGAAGCTGCTGGATATGATTCTTAATGATTCCGTCGGCTATGGACCGCTTGAGCCGCTGCTGCAGGATGAGGATATTACTGAGATTATGGTAAACGGTCCGAATGAAGTGTACATAGAGAAAAAAGGCACCATAACGCTTTCGAACATATCGTTCAAAAATCAAGATCATATTCGCCATATTATTGACCGAATCGTCGCGCCGATTGGCAGACGGATCGATGAAAGCTCGCCGCTTGTAGACGGAAGGCTTGAAGACGGCAGCCGGATTAACGCTGCGATTCCTCCGATTGCTTTGTACGGCCCTGTGCTGACCATTCGAAAGTTCAAGAAGGACCCGTATGTTATGCACAACCTGCTTGAATTTAAATCGCTGTCGAAGAAAATGTCTGAGTTTCTTGAGGCGGCGGCGGCCGGAAAGATGAATATTCTAATTTCCGGCGGTACAGGCAGCGGGAAAACAACGCTCTTGAACGTCGTTTCCGCAGCCATTCCCGTTGGAGAACGCGTAATTACGATCGAGGATATGGCTGAGCTTAGACTAGGTCGTAAAAACTGCGTTTCCTTGGAGGCAAGGCCTGCAAATATGGAGGGAAGCGGAGAAATTACCATACGCCATCTCGTGCGCAACGCGCTTAGGATGCGGCCGGACCGCATTATTGTCGGCGAGGTGCGCGGCGGAGAAGCGATGGATATGCTGCAAGCGATGAATACCGGCCATGAAGGCTCGCTGACGACGATTCATGCCAATACGCCTCGCGATGCCATGTCGCGTTTGGAGGCGATGATTCTGATGAGCAATACCTCGATGACCGCTGAGGTCGTGAGGCCGTTCATTTCCGCGGCGATTCAGATCGTCGTTCAAACGCTGCGTTTGTCTGACGGCTCGCGAAAGGTCGTATCCATTGCTGAGGCGGTGGATGAAGCAGGCGAGCTGAAGCTCGTGGATATATTCCGCTATGTGAGAACAGGCACGAGCGCAAACGGAAAAAGCATCGGACGGTTTGAAACAACGGGCTACGTTCCGAAATGTTATGAGAAGCTGAAGGCATACGGATATGATCTTGGCATTGATTTTTTTGCCGCGGGCCAGGAGGAAGTAACTCATGTCTAACGAGCTATGGTTATGCATCGTTTTATTTCTCACAGTAGCGCTCGGCACGCTTGGTATCTATGAGCTAGGCAGCGTGCGCAGACAGATGAATGGCCTTTACCGCAAGCTGGATGAGCTGCATACGGAGGAGGCCAAAGCCTCGCGAGGAACGTACCATCGGCTCTCTCTCCGTTTTAAGCAAACGGAGTATGGACGGAGCCTAGAGGACCGTTTGACAGCCTCTAACTTAAAGCGGAGCCCGCTCGATTGGCTGCTCATTTTGACCGTTATGTGGGTTGTGCTTTCCATACTCGTAGAACGGATGATGGGACTAGGCATGCCTTACAATTTGCTTGCTGCTTACTTTGTGACCAATTGGGGCTCGAAGCAATGGCTCAAATCCCGAAGCAGTAAGTTCAGCCAGCTAATTAACCGGCAGCTTCCCGAGGTATGCCGCATGCTGTCAAGCTGCATTCGCGCCGGCATGAGCGTACAGCAAGGAATTGATATCGTAGCAAAAGAGCTGAAGCCGCCTGCGGGATTATTGTTTCAAACCATGTCCAGGGAGCTCAAAATGGGTACGATGCTACATTTGGTGTTGGAGCGCGTGCATGAACGTTTTACCAGCAAGGATATTCGCTTGCTTACGCAGACGATTATCGTGCAGCGGCAGGCGGGAGGCAATCTTGGTCAGGCGCTTGACCATTTGGCGAAAACGCTTGAGGAGCGCGAGCGCATGAACAAAGAGATTAGCAATCAGACAGCGGAATCGCGTTATATTGCGCTCACGCTGGCGTTAATGCCCGTTTTCCTGATCGTCGTATTCAATATGGTGTTTAAAGGATTTATTATGCCCATATTCACTGTGCCCGGCATGGTCCTTGTGGCTGTGGTGCTACTGCTGATGACGGTAGGTTTCCTGATGATTCGCAAAGTATCCAATATAAAGGCGTGACGATATGAATGAGTGGACTGAAGCTTTGTTGTATGCGGGATTCGCAGTCTGGTGCTTATCCATGCTGTTATTTTGGCGATACCGCCTGCATCGCATAGCACTGCTTAAGCGGCTCGGCTTGATCAAGCAGGAGCGGAAAAAGAAAGAAAAATGGACAAATCGCTTCTCTGTGCGCGTTTTCGCATGGTCCAAGCAGCTTGCTCCGCTAGGGCGCCGCTTTCGAATGTTCTCGAATGAGGAGGAGCTGGAGCGGAAAATAGCGCTAGCCGGCTATCCTGGAGGCTTGCAGCTCGATTCCTATTACGGCTTTCGCTTTTTGTGCCTGTTCTCCGGTCTGTTCGGAGGGACGATTTTATCCTGGCTCGGCATTGGCGGCGGCGGTACGATTCTTGCTCTGTTCGCAGCAGGCCTTGTGTTTCCGCCGATGTGGATTCGCTCGGCTGCCGCACGGAGACAGGAGCAAATCGCGATTGAGCTTCCAGATTTTATGGATGCCATGAGCGTGACGCTGCAAGCTGGTGTGCCGCTGGATCCTGCGATGAAGCAAATCGTGAAGACGATGGATGGGCCGCTGCAGGAGGAAATGAGCCGCTTCCAGCAGGAGCTGGATATTGGGGTGCCGAGAGAGCAGGCTTATCTGCGCTTAATGCACCGCAATCAATGCAAGGATTTGGAGACCCTTATCCTGTCCTTGATTCAAGGTAGCAAGCTGGGTGTTCCGATAGCCAATACGTTCAAGCTGCTTGCTGAGGATATGCGCGAATCGCGTATCGGGCGCATCAAGGAAAGGGCTGCGAAGGCCGGTCCTAAGGTGACGCTTATTACGACCTTTGTTATCCTACCGGCTGTCATCCTGTGCGTAATCGGATTGCTTGTTCTTAACTTTATGTATAACCCGGAAGGGCTTGGCATTTCTTGGGATGCATTCAACATGTAATGATGAGAGGAGGTGAACGGAACATGCTGACGAATTTCGGAATCAAACTATACGGCAAATCAGTTCAAATATGGAATCATACAAAAAATCAGCGCGGCGCACAAGCCATTGAATATATCGGGGTTGCTGCCCTTGCGGTCGTACTCATTCTCGCGATGATTAAGCTGTTTGGAAGCGACGGTGATGGAATTGCGAAAAAATTGGTCGACAAGCTTAAAGAATTTATCGATAAAATCAGTCTTTAACCGCAAAAGGGGCCGAGAAAACCGTCTCGGCCGTTTGAGGCGGCTTGCAGGAAATGAGCAGGGCTCCCAAGCAATTGAATTTGTCGGGGTACTGCCTTTATTTTTGTTAATGATACTAATCGTTACCCAATTCGTCTATGCAGGCGTGACCGTTGTCGTTGCTAAGCAAGTCGCAATGGAGGGTGCGCGCGCTGCAATGGTTGAACTTACGTCTGGAGCGAATTACGAGGCTGCGGTTCGCAACGCAGCGGGCAAATATAAGGTGAACAGCCTATCTAAGCATGAGTATATTTCTGGGTCGGATACCTATGTCACCGTCAAGGTTACGCTGGAATCTCCCATCGTGACAGGAGGATTATTTCGATCCTCCGGCATATCGCTTCCCGTCTCGTCAGAGGTGACGGTGCGCAAGGAAGAGTTGAAATAGCCCGCTGGCTGAGAGGTTGTGATTACGATTCGAAGAAGCTTGAAACAGCGCTTCTTTCTTGCGTTGACAATCCTAATATGGATATGTGCAGCTGTTCCTTCTGCTTTTGCGGAAGAGGCTGATATTGATTCGCAGCTTGATTCCTACACGATTCCGGACAAAAGCGTCCCGGCGGCTCCAATTATTGTAGATACAGCCGTACCGGATGGCTCCAAAGGCAATCCGCCGACATATGAAGTAGGCGATACCGACCCAGGCACTGGCCAGGGGGGAATGCCTGACTCGCGGGGCGGAAGCGGACACCTTCCAGGCTATGATTCGGGCGGCGGCTCGCACGGAGGATCCGTTGACGGTAAAGGGGATGGGCCACAAGAAGGCGGCGGTATAGACGGGACAAACCCTCAATCACCCGAGCAGCCAGGCAGCGATGCTGCTGATGATGGGCAGCCAGGCAGCAAGGGGACGCCCGATGGAACGAATGATCCTCAGGGTCCTCAGTTGCCGGGAACAAGCGGCGACAGCAGCTCACCGGGCGGCTCCGATCCGCAGACTGGTGAGGCTGGCGGCACGGTTCAAGCTGGAACAGAAAATACAGGAACAGAGAATACAGAGACGTCGGATACCGGAACGTCGGATACCGTTAAGCAGAGCACGAAGGACCCAGATAGCAAGCCGTGGTATGAGGGCTTCTTTAATCATGTGAAGCAAGCAGCGACGGGTGCATTGGCCGGCGCCATTGGAGCTGCTATCGTTATTGTTGTCGTCGTAGCGGTTGCGGCAGTGCTTGGAGTAACGATTGGCGTACCTTTATTGATTGTGGCGGCAGCCGCGGGTATAATCGCGGGAGCGGTATATGCTTTATATGCAGGGGATTCGTTTAATTTCCTAAAAGGGATCGGGATTGGCGGACTGGCTGCGGTATCGGTTATTTCTATCGGTCAAGCTGGAATTGCTGCGGCTTTCCGCGGCGGTTGGCAGCTTATTACGAATATGGGGGTGCGGGGAGCTTTGCGGGCCGCAGGCACGCGAATAGCTACCTTCGCGCAGGGTGCATTCAGCGCGCTTAGAAGCGGCATTGCTGCATTAGCGCGTACGCCGGTCGCAACGCTCAAATCGGCGATCGTTTCCAAATCGTTTGGTTATACGGTTTTGCTTAATATGGGAACGAGCGTATTTGCCAAGCTTGCCTTTGAAGGAGAATTGCCAACCCTTCAGGAAGGGGCTTTGATGCTCTCAGAAAGTGTTGCCGGGGCACTTGTTTTTGATAAAATCGGAGATATTATCGGCAAGCAGGCTTTGAGCAAGCTGGGAAAACGGCTGTCCTCCTTTGTTGCGAGCGCTTTTGAGTCCATGACGATCAACGTGCTGCTTAAGCGGGAGAACGCGGATCCGGGAAGTGCGTCGCAGGTTGGCTTTTTTAAAGCGTTTATCCTGCAGCCGCTGCTTGGATTTCGTTTGAATCGCTGGCGGGCGAATGAACAGGTAGGCACGGCGCTGTCTGATCTTGAGGCCAGAGGGATTACGGTAGATTCCTCTAATATAGGCGACAAAAAAATGACGAAGGCTTTGGAGTAACGGTGCAAACCCCAATTCGGTTCGTCACTGGGGGCAGAATGGACATCAGGTTACCCAAAACCAGTATGATCGCATGCTAGAGAATCAAGAGAAGCTGACACAGATGGAGAACAAGCAGCAAATCGTTGAGAAGCTGACAGAGAAAGCGATAGAGGAACCAGTCAAGGATAAATTTGGACTAGGGAAGTGAATAGGATGCTGAAGTGGATCCGGGCRYTGGAGGATAAGCAGCTGCTTCGCGGTGTATGGTGGAATACTGGCATTTTTGCTGTTGTGTTTCTCTTGTTATGCTATTTGGGCGGTGATCATGATTATGTGAGYTTCCAAACAGCAGTCGTGATCTTGATTGTCGTTTACTTTCCGGGMTTGTTGMTATTGCTGGCTATGTATATCAAAGCAGATGCTGAAACGCGCAGAGCCTATAACATACGAATCGGATTAGTTGCAGCCGGTGGCGTTATTACCATAGTGTGGAGNCTGGCTATGTATATCAAAGCAGATGCTGAAACGCGCAGAGCCTATAACATACGAATCGGATTAGTTGCAGCCGGTGGCGTTATTACCATAGTGTGGAGATATTTGAATTAGCGATAGCCGGAGAAAAGGATTTGTAAAATTTAATTATTGTTTTCGGGATTTTGGGAATTCTGCTTGTAATTTGGGGCTTTTTTATGGAGCCATATTGAGCTAAAAGCTAACAAGTTCTCAATAATTACTGGATGCTGATATGTTGAATATCACGAATGAAGAACGACCCTCAATAGCTGAGCCTTTTGCATACGGGTAAAGATAGTTTAGGAGCTCGCTGCGAGGTGACTCCTCTTTCCTTTATTTCAACGGGAACGGAAACGAAATATTTCGGTGACGGAAGCCATAGAAGAACAGGGTATCAAACTCAAAGAAATGGAATCGATTAAAAAATAAAATAAACCCCCTAATATAGATATTGGAATAACAAAAGGATTTTTCCAATGCCTATATTAAGGGGTACACTTCAGTATCGGTGTAAAACTAAATTTTATTTATCATATCGACTATTAACCCTACCCACCCAATCAATGATGCCCATAAAGGAATAGATAAAGTGGTACCCCAGAATAACCCGATAACTAAACTTCCGTCCTTATTCATAGGCGTCACCTCCTGAGTAATCTGCCGTCCATTTCTTTTCTGTGTGGTTAGTTATAGTATATGTAAGCGCTTTATAAAATACAAGTATTTTTTATACTATTCTAAATATTCTGTAATTTTATTCGTGAGTTTAAGAAAATTTAGAATTTGGCATGTGGATCGGTAGAATACTCACCAGGCTAAGTCCAATGCTTTTCCTATATATAACCAAATAAATTGTTTAATAATAGATCAATTGTGCTTGATTTCTTCTAAGAGATAGAGATTGATGTAATACATTCAAATTACGTTGGTTATAACGCTTGTAATTAGGCAAGAATGCAGGATCATTTATTCTATATCCAAAATCAAAACTAGTGCCGTCTAATGCTTGGATCTGATAGCTCATTATAGAACCGTCTTTTAATTGAAAGAACAGGGGGTATGTCGATGTGGGGAAGCATTGATTTAAATGATTTGTTCTATCGAGAAGATAATTCAGCTCCTTTAGTAGTAATGATGTGTGGTGTAGCAGGCTCAGGTAAAACTACATTTGCACAGCGGTTAGAACAGAAAGGTTATGTACGTCTCTCCATTGATGAAGAAATATGGACTACTAATGGCCGTTATGGGATTGATTTTCCAGCTGAAAATTATGAGCAATACAAAGCAGATGCAGAAATGAAGTTACGTAATCACTTGGTAAGTCTTATACACGATAAACATCAAGTAGTAATTGATTTCAGTTTTTGGCAACGTAAAAGGAGGAATGAATATAAAAAACTTATTGAAGATGCTGGCGGTATGTGGAAACTTGTTTATTTGAAAGTCCATCCGGATGATTTACGTAAACGACTTCGTATACGAAGCCAACGCTTTGATGCAAATGCCGCATTTCCAATTACAGAAGATATTTTAGCTACATTCTTAAATGGTTTTGAAGCGCCCTTAGATGAAGGGGAAATTGTTATAGAACATTAGAGAAGAGTTCTTTCTGTTAATTATTTTCGGTTTAGCTATTGAAACAAATAATGATAACTTTAATGGTGCAGCCGCTCATACAATAATCGGTCCAGTGACCCCTTTGCGCAACGCGCGAGGGCTTTCAAATTCATTCAGATAAATACATTCGTATTTGAGTGACCGGAAATAGCGCTCTGTTCGGCTGTTATCCGTTGCTTGTCCCTTACCCTCCATCGACACTTTAACACCTTCTTGCTCAAGCAGTTCAAGATAGGTTGCATTGGTAAAATGGATCCTTGATCGCTATTCATAATCAATGATTCTGCGGCTGTACCAGTCGATGATGTTGAACAGGTACATGAAACCATTGCCCATCCGGAGATACGTAATATCGATCCCCCAGACTTGATTCGGTCG
>NZ_LMRV01000064.1 GCF_001428245.1 Paenibacillus sp. Soil522 | reverse complement strand
GACGAATACTAATCGGTCGAGGGCTTATCCTAAAACGTTTGCCAGGACCCATACATCCGGCAGACAGCAGCTAAAAAGGTTCAGCAAACCTAACTTTCGTATCCAGTTTTCAGGGCGCAATTTGCCTGCCTGTGCTTAAACAAATGATCTACATATGGTTATGTTTATGCCTAGGGCCCTTAGCTCAGCTGGTTAGAGCGCACCCCTGATAAGGGTGAGGTCGGTGGTTCGAGTCCACTAGGGCCCACCATATTTTCCCTGATAGCTCAGTTGGTAGAGCACTCGACTGTTAATCGAGTTGTCACAGGTTCGAGTCCTGTTCGGGGAGCCAGATTTGGAGAGATACCCAAGTGGCTCAAGGGGACCCTCTGCTAAGGGGTTAGACTGCGTAAGTGGTGCGAGGGTTCGAATCCCTCTCTCTCCGTTCTCTTTTTTCAAGGCCCGTTGGTCAAGTGGTTAAGACACCTCCCTTTCACGGAGGTAACAGGGGTTCGAGTCCCCTACGGGTCACCATAATATTTTTTAACGACGCGGGGTGGAGCAGCCCGGTAGCTCGTCGGGCTCATAACCCGAAGGCCGCAGGTTCAAATCCTGCCCCCGCAACCAAATCGCCTTTTTAAAAGGCTGACATTATCTACATGCCGTTGTAGCTCAACTGGTAGAGCAACTGACTTGTAATCAGTAGGTTGGGGGTTCAAGTCCTCTCGACGGCACCACTTTTTCTCAAGATGCAGCTTGGCTTTGCCGAAACAGCATCACAAACCACCGTACTTGGGTGGACATAATCGATACGCCGTTGTAGCTCAACTGGTAGAGCAACTGACTTGTAATCAGTAGGTTGGGGGTTCAAGTCCTCTCGACGGCACCATCTTTTCTCGGGACGTAGCTCAGCTTGGTAGAGCACCTGGTTTGGGACCAGGGGGTCGCATGTTCAAATCGTGTCGTCCCGACCATTATTTAAATCAATGAATGACACATAAAACCGCTATCTTCAAAGTCTGATGGACTTGTGAGGATGGCGGTTTTTTTATGCGTCAATGGGGGAATATAATTGCAAGTTGTTGGTTCATCGCCATAAACATCAATCGAACAAGGAGGGCTTTGCAGTTGAAGTTGAATATAAGGATAGCCGCACTGTTTGCAGTAATAATATGGAGCTTATTAACTCCTGCTTCTGCTTTTGGACAGCCCGGCGCGTTTCATTTTGGTTTTAAAAAAAGCGTGGACGGCCGATTGCCTTCCATAGATGAGGAAGGCTTTAAAAATATCGTTACGAAGCACGACGCGTTGTTTCTCGGGGATACGAGTCAGAAAGAGCTTTATTTAACGTTCGATAACGGCTATGAGAACGGCTTTACGCCGCGGATTCTCGATGTGTTAAAAGAGAAAAAAGTGCCTGCCGCATTTTTTGTAACGGGACATTATGTGAAGGATCAGCCGGAGCTGCTTAAACGAATGGTAGCGGAAGGCCATATCATTGGCAATCATTCTTGGAGCCACCCGGATATGTCCCAGCTTTCGGAGGGGAGCATCAAGACGGAGCTAGACAAGGTGAAAGAGCAGGTTGAAGTGATAACAGGCCAGAAGGAAATGAAATATTTACGCCCGCCAAGAGGCATTTTTAACGAACGAGTGCTTGCGGCAAGCAAACAATTCGGCTACATAAATGTTTTTTGGTCGGTTGCTTATAAGGACTGGGACGTAAATGCGCAAAGAGGCTCCCACTATGCGTATAGCGAGGTTGTTAAACAGCTGCATCCTGGCGCGATCATTTTGCTGCATTCTGTGTCTAAGGACAATACGGAGGCTCTTGGCAGAATCATTGACGAAGCACGACGGCAAGGCTATGAATTTAAAAGTCTGGATCAGCTTAGCGTAGCGGATAATAAATCTTAACGCTCTCACCAACCTTACCCCTGTACGCGGGGTTAAGGTTTTTTGTTTAATTGAGCTGTACATGAGGAGCCTTGGATATGAAGAATATGGCTTTGCTGCGCGAACCGAATCAGCGGAAATTATTGTTTAATGCCGGTTTTAGCTGGCTATTCGACAGGCGCCCAGCAGATCGGACTGCTGATGGCCATGAATGCGATTGGAATGGCCGCCGGAATGGCAGTTTCCGGTTTGCTCGCAGATCGGTACGGACGACGGGTGATATTAAGACGCTCCTTATTTTCTCTATAGCCAGCGGCTTGTCCGCTATGGCGACAGGCTTCATCTTCCTGTGCGCATTGCGTTTCATTGCGGGGTTCGGTCTCGGCGGGGAGCTGCCGGTCACTTCAACGCTTGTTTCGGAGTCGGTACCGGTAAAGGAGAGGGGTCGTGCAGAAGTGTGCTGCTTGAAAGCTTTTGGGCAGGCGGCTGGATCGTAGCAGCGTTAATCGCCTACTTCATAATTCCAAAATATGGCTGGAGGACAGCTTTTCTCATCGGGTTATTACCTGCCGTTTATGCTTTATACTTGAGACGCTCAATTCAGGATGCCCCTACTTTCAACGCGCAGCAAAATGGGAAGCTGACGTTTGGTCAGCGGATAAAGTCCCTTTGGTCATCGAAGCACCGATTGCGGTCGCTTCGGTTTTTATGGTTTTTTTTGTAACAATCGTTATCGGAGCACTAGCCGTGCTGTTCTTTGGAAAAGAAACAAAAGGAACGAACCCGGATAAAGACCCCGACCAGAAGCATAGCTACATGTGATTTTGGTCATCATAATAGCTGAGTTCAAAGTGAAGAGGAGGGATTACAATGGCCAAACCGGATAATCGTGCAGATAATGAGGAGCGCCTGCAATCACATATCGACCACACGGTAGTAAATTTGCAGGAAGCAGAAGATTATCTTGATGAGCATGCAAGTGAAATTTCTGCTGACGAGAAGCAATCGATCGAAGCTAAAAATGAACGACGCAAGGTGAGTATTGAGGGTTTTGCAGAAGAAAAGAAAGACGAAGCGCAGCAATAACAGCTCATTTAACTGCGTTTTCTAAAAAACATTGTCTACTAAGATCAGTATAAAGTGTAAGTGTAATTAGAATGGTCCCGCCGAGCACGTTGCTGTGCAAGGCGGGTTTCTTTCGTTAAGCGCCGCTTGCTTGTTTAGAGAAGAACGTTTTAAGCGCTTTATAGACCTCGCCTTTCTCCTTAATTACCGAGTACATAAATTTTTTATGGTTGATATGCTTATACGCCGACATCAATGTGCTGCTTCGATTGTATTGGTTGACCTCGCCGTAGCCGAACATATTGCTTCTCTCCATGAGCTGGCCAATCAACTTTACGCAGCGCTCGTTGTCCGAGGTGAGGTTATCGCCATCCGAGAAGTGGAACGGGTAAATGTTCCAGTTGGCAGTCGGGTAACGGCTGTCAATGATCTCGATCGCCTTCTGGTAAGCTGAGGAGCAGATGGTGCCACCGCTTTCACCGCGGTTAAAAAATTCCTCCTCCGTGACCTCTTTGGCCTCGGTATGATGAGCGATAAACACAATCTCCACATGCTCATACTTCCGGCGTAGAAAACGGGTCATCCAAAAGAAGAAGCTGCGGGCACAATATTTTTCAAACGATCCCATGCTTCCCGACGTATCCATAAGCGCAAGGATGACGGCGTTGGATTGGGGCTTTACGATTTCGTTCCAGGTTTTATATCGAAGATCGTCGGGCGAGATGCCTCCGATACCGGATTTACCCGCATTGGCGTTACGGCGCAGGTTTTCAATTAACGTGCGCTTCTTATCAATATTGGACATAATGCCTTTTTTGCGAATATCGTGAAAAACAATTTCCGTCGTTTGTAATTGATCCTTTTGCTTTTGTTCCAGATTAGGGAGCTCCAGTTCCTCGAACAGCATATCCTCCAATTGATCGATACTGATCTCGGTATCGACGACGTCCTCACCCGGCTGGTCGCCGGCATCTTGGCCTTTCCCCGGTCCCTTGGCGGCTTGCGGGTCGACGCCGAGCACATCGCCAACCTGTGAATCTCCATCGCCTTGTCCGACGTGCTGCTTCTTGTTGTAGTTGTATATAAAATGAGATTCGTCGAGACTTTTAATGGGAACCTTAATCGTGCGCCTCCCATCGGACAAAACGATGCTTTCGTCGGAAACCAGATCGGGAAGGTTTTGCTTAATTGCTTCTTGTACCTTCTCCTGATGTCGCGCTTGATCCTCATAGCCTTTGCGGTGGAGCGACCAATCCTCCCTTGACACAACAAACAGCGGCTCTGACTCCATTTCCCTCACCTCATTCCAATAAGATAATGTTTCAGCATGCAAGAAACTTGAGCAACCTTCGTTTATTTCTTGTCTGTTACTCAATATATTCAAGAGAGGGACGGTTATGTGAAGGAAAATTAGTCCTTTTCTAGTAATCTATCTGATGGCTTGTACAGCTCTATTTGACATTATGTTAAATAAATGGCTCGTTTTTTAACCATTCTGTATAATGTAATTTTTATATTGTGTTATATAATATTACATATAAATGAGCCGATCTATCTCGTACCTGACATAATAAATGCATAAACAATGAGGAGGGATTACATGCATCTATCCGAAGCTGCTAAACAAGCAGAAATCATTGTCGATCAAGTATCTATGCGTTTTGGCAAAAAAGGTCATGAGGTTACGGCGCTTCATCAAGTCAGCTTTCAAATCTATCGGAATGAGTTTATTTCGCTCCTCGGCCCCTCCGGCTGCGGAAAATCCACGCTGCTTCGGTTAATGGCCGATCTTCTTGAGCCAACCGAAGGCCAAATCACGATTCAAAATGAGCATCCTCGCGAAGTTCGCCTCCGCCGAAAGTTCGGTATCGTATTTCAAAATCCCACCCTGTTCGAATGGAGAACGGTTAAAGAAAATATTGAGCTTCCGCTCGAGGTGCTCGGGCAAAAAAAATCCCAGTATCATGAGCTAACCGAGCAGCTTATCGAAATGGTAGGGCTGTCCTCCTTCAAAAAATATTATCCTTGGCAGCTAAGCGGCGGTATGCAGCAGCGTGTTGCCATTGCCCGCGCGCTTTCCTTAGACCCGCCTATTTTATTTATGGATGAGCCCTTCTCCGCTCTTGATGAATTTACAAAGGAGAAGCTGCAGCTGGAGCTGCTGGACATTAAGCGTAAAACGAACAAAACGATCGTATTCGTCACGCACAGCATTCCCGAGGCCGTATTTTTATCGGATCGCATTATCGTGCTTTCGGCTCATCCTGGAAGAGTCCATTCCATTGTGGATATTACAAGGGAGGAGGGCGATGCTTTACATATTCGTGAAACGGAGCGCTTCCACGAAATGACGAGGAAGGTCAGGAATTGCTTTTACGAGGAGAGTGGATTCCTTGATGAGCAAATGGTTTAGACGCTATGGTCAAGGCGGCGCAACTGCGTTATGGGCGGCTGGCGTGCTCTTGTTGTGGGAGGCATCGGCATGGTTCATTGCCAACGTTGCGCAGACGATCAATCCAGCCTCTAAGCTGCCGTACCTGCACCTGGTAGTCGGCACATTGATCGACCATTTTCCGGACTTGCTGGAACAGGGCACAATTACGTTCGGCAATTCCATTACCGGTTTTGTCATTGGTTCTATGATCGGCTTCCTGCTGGCCATTGTAATGAGCCTGTCGCGAACGGTAGAAAACACGCTGTCACCCTATATGGTTGCTTCGCAAATGATTCCGATCATTGGGCTTGCGCCAATCATTTACGGCATTATTCATGACGCCGCAGTGTCCCGCATACTCATGGCAGGCTATGTCACTTTTTTTCCTGTTACGATAAATACGCTGCGGGGTTTACATAGTGTAAAGTCCGAGCAGCTTGAGCTAATGCGCTCTTATGCTGCTTCCACGTGGACCTTGTATGTGAGGCTGAAGCTGAAAGCGGCGCTGCCGGGCCTCTTTGCAGGACTTAAGCTATCCGCTCCGCTTGCGATCACGGCTTCCATTATCGTAGAGCTTATGGGAGCTCCGGACGGTATCGGTGTGCTCATGGTTAGCTCTCTGTATTATGGATCGTCGCAGGTATACATGTTCTGGTCAACCGTTCTGATTAGTATGGCAATCGGCTTATGCTTGTATCTGATTATCTGCTCGCTGGAGAGGTGGATTACGCCTTGGCAGCCCGAGTTTCGTGCGAAGGGGAGTGACGGGGAATGAAGGAAATGATGGCAGCCCGCTCAGTCGACAGCGTCCCCTCCAAGCCAACGAACTTCAAAATAATATCAGGCCGCATGGGCAAACGTCCAACTTTTCTGCTTCCGCTCGGATTTGGAGTGCTGTTTCTCATCATTTGGCAGCTTGAAGGCTTTCATAAGCTATTCGCTTTGGAACAATATCAGCTGCCGATTCCTTCATCGATTGCGGCTTCCATTCAGGGCAATATCGATGTGCTGTGGAGCTACTCGTTGTATACGGGCAGCGAAATGATTGGCGGCTGTCTAATCGGATCGCTGTTCGGCCTGCTTGCGGCAGTAGCCGCCTTATGGTTCCCCCGGATGGGCAGAGGCGGCATCACGATGATGGCATCCTTAAATGCGGTGCCCATCGTTGCGCTGGCGCCTGTAATGAATAATTGGTTCGGCGATGGCGTCGCCTCCAAGATGGCCATCGTATCCGTCATGACAATGGCCACGATGGCGGTTACCGCCTTCAAAGGGCTGCGTTCTATCGATCCGATGTCGATTGAGCTCATGCATTCGTATGCGGCGGGAAAGCTTCAGGTATTCATGAAGCTCCGTTTTCGGACCGCGCTTCCGCATCTTTTTACCGCATTGAAAATCAATATGTCAACGAGCATTATCGGTGCGATCGTAGGGGAGTTTTTTATTTCGTCCCGCGGGCTAGGATACCTGCTCTCTGACCAAATTAAGCTGGCAAACATGCCTCTAGCCTGGTCCTGCATCGTTATTGCGGCTGTGCTCGGAATTGTGTTGTATTACCTCGTTCAGCTCGTGGAACGGCTGGTTATTCCGTGGCATGTCGCGCAGAGAAAGCAGTAGGCGGCGGAAAATGAGACAACTTGTTCAGCAATTAAGCTGCATCAGGGCTGACAGAAGCTTTTAAATAGAGAATCGATAATGGAGAGGAATGGTCTGCATGACAAAGAGAAGCCGTATGCTGGAATCCGTTTTAACGATGATGGTTGTGATGGCGCTGCTCGTCGTGGCTGCTTGCGGCAACGCGAATGAGCCTGCAGCTTCCACTGATGAGCCGGCTGTGACCGGCAAGCCGGCCGCTGAACCGCTGGGGAAGGTGAAGATTCAGCTGAAGTGGGTGCCGCAGGCGCAGTTTGCCGGCATTTTCGTTGCGAAGGAAAAAGGCTTCTATGAAGAGGAAGGTCTGGACGTCGAAATCATCCCGGGCGGGCCGGATGTCGTGATCGAGCAGCAGGTCGTAAACGGCGCTGCGGATATAGGGGTAACCAGCTTCGACAGCTTGCTTGTGAACCGTGATAACGGGCTGCCGCTCGTCTCGATCGCGCAAATCCTGCAGAAGAGCTCTTATCGATTCGTGGCGAGCAAGGAGTCCGGCATTGACGAGCCGGCGAAGATGAAGGGCAAGAAGGTCGGTATGTGGACAGGCAGCCAGCAATTCCAAGTGCTTGCGTTCATGGAGAAAAACGGGCTTGATCCGAAGAAGGACGTTGAGCTGGTGAAGCAGGGCTTTACGATGGACCAGTTTTTTAATAAGCAGCTGGACGTTGCCATTTCTACGATTTACAACGAATACCATGTCGTGCTTGAGAGCGGCGTAAAGGAAGAGGACTTGTACGTTTATGACTTTGAGGATGCCGGCGTCGGGATGCTGGAGGATACGCTGGTCGTGAAGGAGGAGTGGCTGAAGAACAATCGCGACCTTGCCGTCAAAGCGATTAAAGCGACGATGAAGGGCTGGAACTATGCGGTTGCGAATCAAGCGGAAGCGGTTGATATCGTGATGAGCGCCGTAACGGAGGGAAGCACGACGAAGGAGCATCAGACGACGATGCTGATGGAAATGGCAAAGCTTGTTAAGCCGGAGGGCTTTACAGAGGCGCAGGTAGGTTCGTTTGTGGATGAAGCGGTGCAGCGGACAGTCGATATTGCACTCAAATATGAGCTCATCAGGAAGGCTCCCGACCTTGCAGCCGCAATCGACAAAACAATTTTGGAAGATGCGGCGAAGTAGCCGCATAAGCTAGTCTGTAAGGATCGCGGATGGTCTCATCCGCGGTCCATTCTACTATAGAAGCGGCAGCCGCGAAGGAGTGAATGCAATCTATGGGCGGAAAAGAGACAGCAATGGATACGGAAGCGAAGGAAGCGCTGCTCGAGAAGGATCGCAAATATTTGTGGCATCATATTTCTCCGCATAACGAAAATCCGATGGTTATCGTATCTGGGGAAGGCAGCTGGATTACCGATATTGACGGCAACCGCTATTTGGACGGCATGTCCGGGTTATGGTGCGTCAACGTTGGCCACGGACGAGCGGAAATTGCCGAAGCTGCTGCCGGACAGATGAAGAAGATCGCATATTCGACGCTGATTGGGTCACATGTTCCCGCCATTGAGCTTGCCGCCAAGCTGAGCGAATGGTTGGAGGGTGATTATCGGATATTTTTCTCCAACTCAGGATCGGATGCGAATGAAGTCGCCTTCAAAATCGGCCGTCAATATCATCATCAGCGGGGAAAGCCATCCAAGCATAAGTTTATTTCGCGTCACCGCGCCTATCACGGCAACTCCATGGGCGCGCTTGGCGCCACGGGGCAGGCGCAGCGCAAGCTAAAGTACGAGCCGCTTGGCGTCGGCTTCACGCATGTGCCTCCTCCTTATTGCTATCGTTGTCCCTTCGGACAAACGAAGGGGGCCTGCAAGCTGCAATGCGCTCAAGCCTACGAGGATGCGATCGTTTGGGAAGGTCCGGAATCGGTAGCCGGCATTATTGTTGAGCCGGCCATTACGGGCGGCGGAATGATCGTGCCGCCGGACGATTATTTGGCAAAGCTGCGCACCATTTGCGACAAGCATGATGTGCTGCTTATCGTCGATGAGGTTATCTGCGGCTTCGGACGCTCGGGTGAGAAGTTCGGGCATCTGAACTTCGGCGTCCGTCCCGATATTGTGACGATGGCGAAAGGGCTGACGAGCGCGTATTCTCCCTTGTCGGCAACGGCTGTATCGGCTGATATGTACGAGAGCTTCAAAGAGAGCGGGCCGGACAGTCATTTCCGGCATGTGAACACCTTCGGCGGCAACCCTGTTTCCTGCGCGGTGGCGCTGAAAAACATTGAAATATTGGAGCGGGAAAATTTAGTCAGCCGCTCTGCATCTATCGGAAAAGAGCTGTTTAGCCGTTTGAAGCCGCTTAATGCGCATCCGCATGTCGGCGAAATAAGAATATTTGGCTCGGCGATCGGCATTGAGCTGGTGGAGGATAAACAGACAAAGGAGCCTGCTTCTGCTGCGAGAGTGGCGGCCATTATTGCGGGCTGCAAGGAAAAGGGACTTCTAATTGGCAAAAATGGCGATACGGTACCGGGCTTTATGAATATTTTGACGCTTAGTCCTCCTTTGTCGGCGACGGATGATGAAATCGTGTTTATCGCAGGTACGCTGCTTCAGGTGTTCGGGGGGGCTGAGAGAGGAGGAGAAACGGATGAAGGTTTCGACGGAGGCAGGCATTAATTCCAAAAGGCTGCATGAACGTATTTTTGAGCTGGCGCAAATCGGGAAAATCGGAGATACGGGCGTATGCCGTCTTGCTCTGTCGAAGGAGGATCGTGAAGGCGTAGAGCTGGTGCGGAGCTGGATGACGGAAGCTGGAATGGAGGCGCGAATCGATCCGTTCGGCAATTTAATCGGGGTGCTAAAAGGAACCGATCAGGCGGCGCCGGTATTAATGCTTGGTTCTCATGTCGATTCGCAGCCGTATGGCGGCAGATATGACGGCGTTATCGGCGTACTGGGGGCTATCGAGGCGGTTCAGACGATGGTCGAGAAGGGCTTTCGGCCAGCAAGGAATATTGAGGTAGTCGCCTTCTGCGATGAAGAGGGCTGCAGGTTCAATAAAGGGTTATTCGGTGTCAGGGGAATGACGGGAAGGCTTGAAGAAGGCGAGCTGGATCGAACCGATAAGAACGGAATGACCCGCAGGGAAGCGCTGCTCGAATTTGGCTGCGATCCTGCCGGGTTTGCCGGCTATACCTTCCAGGAAGGACGGATCGGCGCTTTTCTGGAGCTGCACATCGAGCAAGGTCCGGTGCTGGAGACGCTGGGCGAGCCGATCGGGATCGTTAGCGGCATATCCGGTCCGGTCTGGTGGACGGTTGAAATGACCGGCTTCGCAGGACATGCGGGCTCCGTCCCGATGCCGATGCGTCGGGATGCGCTGGTCGGCTGCGCGAAGGTTATTGTAGGACTGAATGAATTGGCGCGTCAGGCGCCCGGCGCTCCAACGGTCGGGACAGTCGGCTCGCTATCGGTATTTCCGGATTCCCGGAATATTATTCCCGAGAGGGTGAGCTTCACGGTCGACTTCCGGGATATAGACCTGGCACGCAGAAACGCTCTGGAGGAGCAGCTTCTTTCTCTCATTAACGCTGTTTGCTTGGAGCATGGCTTGACGTACACCATTCGCGAGGATACGAAGAGCGATCCGCGCTATTGCGCGCCCGAGCTAAGAGCGCTTATGCGGGAGCAGGCTGCGGAGATGGGACTCACGCCGCCGGAGCTGATGAGCGGCCCCTTTCATGATTCGTTAACGATGTCCTATGTGTGCGATTACTGCATGATTTTTGTCCGCTGCAAGGAAGGGATCAGCCACAATCCGAAAGAGTATTCTTCTCCTGAGGATATTGAGCTTGGAGCGGAGCTGCTCTACCGGACGGCCCGGAAAATGAGCGAATAGTAGGGGGATGGCAGATGACCAAAGTAAAGATCGGATTGATTCAAGCGTCTAATGATTTGCATGGCGATGAGCCGGTAGAAGCCCATAAGCGCTTGGCGATTGAGAAGCACATCGGACTTGTGCGCCAGGCGGCGGCCAAGGGCGCTCAGATCATCTCCTTGCAGGAAATATTTTATGGGCCGTACTTCTGCTCGGAGCAGCAGACGAAATGGTACGCGGCGTCGGAGGAAATTCCAAGCGGACCGACAACGAGGCTTTTTCAAGAGCTGGCTAAGGAGCTAGGCGTCGTCATCATTCTGCCCATCTATGAGCGGGAGGGGATCGCCACCTATTATAATACGGCAGCCGTCATTGATGCGGACGGAGCGTATCTCGGGAAATACCGCAAGCATCACATTCCGCATGTAGCGGCAGGCGGCGGCTCCTGCGGTTTTTGGGAGAAGTATTATTTTAAGCCGGGCAATTTGGGATATCCCGTCTTCGATACTGCCTTTGCCAAGGTCGGCGTATACATTTGCTATGACCGGCACTTTCCGGAAGGCGCGCGTGCGCTTGGACTAAACGGAGCGGAGATCGTGTTTAACCCTTCCGCAACGGTTGCCGGCACGTCGGAGTATTTGTGGAAGCTGGAGCAGCCGGCGCATGCGGTGGCAAACGGTTATTATGTAGCGGCAATCAACAGGGTAGGAATGGAAGCCCCTTGGAATATGGGCGAGTTTTACGGCCAATCGTATTTGGTCGATCCGCGCGGTTCAATTGTTGCTATCGGCAGCAGAGACCAGGACGAGGTCATCATCGGCGAAATGGATAAGGAGCTTATTCGCGAGGTCAGAAACGTATGGCAGTTTTACCGCGACCGCAGGCCGGAAACGTATGACAATATCGTAAGTTTATGAGGAGGGAATGACATGAGCATGACGGTCAATGCGGCGTTTATTCCTGTCGATTCGCTGAGACGGAATTTTGCCGAGGTGAAGGCGGGGATGCGGCCGAAGGCAGCTGTAGAGGAATCGAACCGCTGTCTGTATTGCTATGATGCTCCTTGTATTAAGGCATGCCCGACCGGCATCAACATCCCTTCTTTCATTAAAAAAATTGCATCCGGCAATATGAAAGGGTCGGCGCGAGCCATCATGGATGCGAATCCGGTTGGCGCTTCCTGCGCGCGGGTATGCCCGACGGAAGAGCTATGCGAGGGCGCTTGCGTGCTGAATCATTCGTCTAAGCCGATTATGATCGGGGATCTGCAGCGCTATGCGACGGATTGGGCGATTAAGAACGAGCAAAATTTGTTCTCAGCCGGTCAAAGCAACGGCAAGTCTGCCGCGATCATTGGCGGCGGTCCGGCGGGGCTGTCCGCGGCGCGCGAGCTTGCGAGATTCGGCTTCGCCGTCACGATATTCGAAGCAAAGGAGCAGGCGGGCGGCCTTGACACGTTCGGCATCGTTTCGTTTCGCTTGCCGCAGAGCATATCGCTTTGGGAAGTCGAGCAGGTAAAGAAGCTGGGTGTCGATATTCGGACAAACACAAAGGTTGGCACCGATGTCAGTGTGGATGATTTGCTGGGGCAGTATGATGCGATTGTGCTGGCGACCGGCATGTCCAAGGTGCCTGATCTCGGTATTGAGGGCGAGCAGCTAACAGGCGTATACGATGCAATCGATTTTGTGGAAGCGACCAAAACGGAGCTTACGTCTGATTTTATCGGCAAACGGGTAGCCGTCATAGGGGCGGGCAATACGGCGGTTGATGCCGCAACCTGCTCGGTAAGATTGGGAGCGGCTAACGTGAAGATGGTTTATCGCCGGACGAGCGAGGAAATGACCGCATACGATTTTGAATTCGAGTTTGCAAAGCAGGACGGCGTAGAGTTTGAGTGGCTGAGCGCTCCGAGCCGGATTATCGGAGATGAGGGCGGAAACGTCAAGGCGCTCGAATGCATAAAGATGAGGCTGGAAGCAGCGGCTGACGGAGGCAGAAAAAGACCGGTTCCCGTAGAAGGTTCCGCATTTCTGCTGGAGGTCGATGCCGTCATCAAGGCGATTGGGCAGACGCGGCATTTGCCTTTAATCGAGCAGCTTGGTTTGGAGCATAAACACGGTATCGTAACGGTGGATACTAAAACGCATCAAACCTCCAATCCCCGCGTTTATGCGGCAGGAGACGTTGTTTTCGGCGGGGGGCAAGGCGAAGCGATGGTGGTAGCCGCAGCACAGCAGGGCAAGCTTGCCGCATACTCGATTTACAAGACGCTTATTGCAGGGAGGGAAGTTTATGGCTGATTTACGCATTCAATTGGCAGGCATTTCTTCGCCCAATCCATTTTGGCTCGCTTCGGCGCCGCCAACGAATACCGGCTATCAGGTGCAGCGCGCATTTGAAGCGGGCTGGGGCGGAGCCGTATGGAAGACGCTGGGCGATCCGATCATCAATACTTCGTCCCGTTTTGCCGCGGTTCATTTCAATGGCCAGCGCGTAGCGGGCTTCAATAACATAGAGCTGATTACGGACCGGCCGCTCGAGGTCAATCTGAAGGAAATATATGAAACGAAAAAAAGGTTTCCGGACCATGCGCTCGTCGTATCGTTGATGGTGGAGCCGAAGCGCGACAAATGGCATGAAATTGTAAAAAGAGTCGAGGATGTCGGCGTTGACGGGCTGGAGCTGAATTTCGGCTGTCCGCACGGCATGGCTGAACGGGGAATGGGGGCCGCATCCGGCCAGCAGCCGGATCTGGTTGAAATGCAGACGATGTGGGTCAAGGAGGCCGCAAAAACGCCGGTTATCGTCAAGCTTACGCCGAATATTACCGATATTACGGCAACGGCCAAAGCGGCCGTTCGAGGGGGAGCAGATGCGATATCGCTGATCAATACGATAAATTCGCTTGCCGGCGTAGATATCGACACGTGGAATACAATTCCGCATGTTGGCGGCAAAGGGGCGCATGGCGGCTATTGCGGCCCTGCCGTTAAGCCGATTGCGCTTAACATGGTTGCGGAATGCGCCCGCAATCCATTAGTCAGCGTTCCAATCTCCGGCATCGGAGGCGTATCGAACTGGCGGGATGCGGTCGAGTTCCTGCTTATGGGCTCAACGGGTGTACAGGTATGCACGGCAGCGATGCATCACGGCTTCAGCATCGTAGAGGACATGATCGACGGCTTGAACAACTACTTGGATGATAAGGGCTTGAAATCCGTCAATGAGCTGATCGGCAAATCGGTAGAGCGTTATTCGGATTGGGGGGATCTCGACCTAAATTATGCGGTAGTCGCACGAATCGAGCAGGATAACTGCATCGTATGCAATAAATGCCATATTGCTTGCGAGGATACGTCGCACCAGTGCATCGAGCGTCATACGGACGAAAACGGCGCAGCTTACCTCAAGGTTCGCGAGGAGGATTGCGTAGGGTGCAACCTCTGCTCGATCGTTTGTCCGGTGGAAGGCGCGATTTCGATGATAGAGGTTCCAATGTCGGAGCTGCCGCTCAGCTGGAATCAGCGGCAAGCGGCGATTGGAGCGATAGGGAAAGGTAAGGAATCGGATGATACCGATAAGAAGGAGGCGGTGTAGAATGACGGCCAAGCTGATTAAAAACGGTACGATCGTAACGGCTGCCGATACGTATGCAGCTGATGTGCTTATTAAAGAGGGCGTTATCGCGAAAATCGGCTTTGACTTAGAGGCGGAAGCGGATGAAGTGATTGATGCTTCCGGAAAATATGTGTTTCCCGGCGGGGTTGATCCGCATACCCATCTCGAAATGCCGTTTGGCGGTACGGTTACGGCCGACGATTTTGCAACCGGCACAACGGCGGCGGCATTCGGAGGAACGACAACGATCGTCGATTTTTGCCTGACGACGAAGGGGAAGCCGCTCAGCGATTCCATTGCGGCGTGGCATAACAAAGCGAATGGAAAAGCCGTTATCGATTACGGCTTTCATCTCATGATCGGTGAAATTAACGATGAGGTGCTGGCTGAGCTGCCATCGATTGTCATGGAAGAGGGCATTACATCCTTGAAGGTATTTATGGCTTACAAAAACGTGTTTCAAGCCGACGATGGCACGCTATTCCGCACGATGCTCGCTGCCAAGGAGCTTGGCGCGATGGTGATGGTGCATGCCGAGAATGGCGACGTCATCGAATATCTCATTAAGAAAGCTTTGGATGAAGGAAACACCGATCCGATCTATCATGCGCTGACGAGACCTTCGATTATTGAAGGGGAGGCGACAGGACGCGCGGCTAAGCTGGCTGCGCTTGCCGGAGCAAGGCTGTACGTTGTTCATGTAACGTGCGCGGAAGCAGTCATGCAAATCGCGGAGGCGCGAATGCAAGGCGTGGATATTTGGGGCGAGACCTGTCCGCAATATTTGGTGCTGGATCAGTCGTATTTGGAGAAGCCGGATTTTGAAGGGGCCAAATACGTATGGTCGCCTCCGCTTCGCGAAGCATTCCATCAGGAGATGCTGTGGAATGCGCTGAAGATCGGTCAATTGCAGACGCTGGGCTCGGATCACTGCTCCTTTAATTTCAACGGGCAAAAGGATCTTGGGCTTGGCGATTTCAGCAAAATTCCGAATGGCGGACCCGTCATTGAGGACCGCTTCTCGCTCTTTTATTCGGAAGGCGTTAACAAAGGTCGCATTACGCTTAATCAATTCGTAGATATCGTATCGACGCGCAATGCGAAGCTGTTCGGTCTTTTCCCGCGGAAGGGGACGATTGCGGTTGGCAGCGATGCGGATATCGTAATCTTTGATCCGTTAGCGCAGCGTACGCTCTCGGTGGAAACGCATCATATGAACGTAGACTACAATCCGTTTGAAGGCATGCAGGTGACCGGCTTGCCGGTGAGCGTGCTGTCGCGAGGTGAGTTTGTCATCCGGGACAGGCAATTTGTTGGTGCGCTTGGAGCGGGACGATACTTGAAGCGGGCGCCATATACGCCGGCGGGCGCAGCGGCACCCGCATCGAAGGAAAAGGTCAAGCAATAGCGCCGGAGGAGGAGAAGGACATGTCCGCTTATGAGCAGTTTGCAGAAGAGAAAAATAAAATTGATGCCTATATGAAGCAGCAGTATGTCATTACGGGCGTCCGGGAAGGCTTAAGCGGCGATTGGCTGGAGCTAAAGCATCCCGGAGGGGATCAGGCCTCTCTGCTCGTAGAGACGGCGGATGCCCGGAAATATTTTGCCAATCTGCTGATCAGGCAAGCCCGTATTCCCTAAACGATAGGGCCATGCACATACTCATATGCGCACAGCGCGAGCTCGATGGTTAATCTTTTGCCGGGCTCCATAAAATCATTCCCAAGCAGCGAAGCAAGCTTATCGAGCCTGTGATAGAGCGTCTGCCTTGCGATGAATAACGCCTTGGCCGTTTCCTGCTTAGAGCCGGATAGCTTCAAATACAAATGTAAAGTTTGCAGCAAATGACCGTTTTTCTCCTGGTCGCTGGCGACTACCGGCCCGATATAGTCCTCCATTAAAGCAGGGAGGGCATCCGCCTTTTTAAGCGTGTAAATGATTTTGTGCAGATGCAAATCGCTATAGAATGGCGATGGCAGCGGCCCGATATCCTTTTGAATCGAAATCGTTTCCTTCGCGGTCTCGTAGCTTTCCTGCACATTCGTTAATTGCGTCATATAGCTGCCGATGCCAATATGCGACGAGAAGAAGGCCGGCTCCTGAAGCTGTTCCGTTTTTTGCAGGCGGTCAATCGCCCGCAGCAGACGTTCCTTGTATTTAACGGCGCCAAGCTGGTCAAGCACGATGAATACGATTTGGCCATGCTGCAGCAGCGGCAGGAGCAGGAAGCCTTCTCCTTCAAAAATAGCGCGGGCAACCATGTTTTTCTGAATGAGCAGAGCGCCGTCTTCCTTGTCGGTCAACTGCTCCGTGTTATCGTCAAATTCAAAGAGGCAGACGGTTACGCCCGTCAGCTTGGCGCGCGGTTTAAGCGAGCGGAAGTAGTCGCGGATATCATTAGCCGAATGCTTGCCGCTAAGCCAATCCACCGACCACAGATCCTCCTTATGACGGCGCCGCTCCTCCATGTACTTGGTCCGCATCATTTCCTGGGCAATGGCAGTTGCAGCGCGATCCAGTGCTAATATTTGAAATTCGCTGAGCTCTTGCTTGCCTTGCAGCAGCAAATCAGCGAATAAATGGTCGAGCGCCAGTATCGGACGATGAGCGATTAGAGGCTTTTGCTGCGGCTCGGCGAACATTTTGCCATAAACCCATTGCTCGTAAAAGCTGTCGGCTTTGGCCCTTGGCATATGAGGGATGAAATGAGCCTCTGCCCCTAATGGGAAGAAAGCGACTTGAGCGCCGGTCGTTTGATGCAGAAGCCGCAGCAGAGACATCATTCCTTTGCCGGAGAGCAGCAATTGATTGAGTGCGGTAGACAATGTCTCCAGCTCGGATACCATGCGATGATGCTGGTAAATGAAGTAGGCGTGAAGATCCTGGGTGATATCGATATAGCGGACCTCTTCGTGGAAAAAAATGAGGGGGAAGTTCTCGCGCAGGGCGAGTTCCTTCATCTTATCGAAAGGCTGCTTGGCGTAGAGGCCAAGCTCAATGCATAGACCCGACGCGCCGCTGTCGATAAGCTGCTGCAGAAACGATAAGCTAAGCGCTTCGTCGTCATGCCAGCCGATACCGGTGCACAGAATAAGCTCATGGCCGTTTAAGAGGTGGCCAACTTGGGTTACTTCCATGATATGAACCCATTTTACAGTGCGGTTCAGCGCTTCCTCGCTGGCGATGGCTTCCGCTTTATGAAACAGAGGACGCTTCAAAATTTCTTTTACCGTAAGCTGGAGCACCGTCTTTACCATAGGCAGTCACCGTCCATATCGGATTTGTAACGCTTTTTTACGATTATACAAGATGTCCGGTTCATTGTGTGGAATATTTGTGTGATCGGGAGCTGATGGAAATGGTCATTGAACCAATTACATTGCAGAAAAAGCACTTAGGAGGCGGGTTGTGATGGAAATAGGGGTACCCAAGGAGCTGAAGAGTCAAGAAAACCGTATCGCTATTACTCCGGGCGGCGTTCATGAGCTTATGCAGAGCGGACATCACGTATTTGTGGAAAGCGGAGCTGGGATTGGCTCCGGAATAACCGACGCGGAGTTTCAAGCAGCAGGGGCTGTTATCGTACCCTATCCGGAGGATGCTTGGAGCAGGCAGCTTGTGCTAAAAGTGAAGGAGCCTCTGAAGGAGGAATTCCGGTATTTTCACGAAAAGCTGTTATTGTTTACGTACCTGCATCTGGCTGCTGAGCCGGAGCTGACGGAAGCGCTCATCCGCCATAAGGTGACAGCAATTGCCTACGAAACGGTCCAGTTAGCAAGCGGCCAGCTGCCGCTATTGACGCCTATGAGCGATATTGCAGGACGCATGGCGGCGCAGATTGGAGCACAATTTCTGGAGAAGACGCATGGCGGACAAGGTATATTGCTTGGCGGCGTTCCAGGAGTCAGAAAGGGCAGGGTTACGATTATAGGCGGGGGCGTTGTCGGAACAGGCGCCGCCCAGATTGCCGCCGGGTTAGGCGCAGACGTGACGATTATGGATACCGATGCCAATCGTCTTCGTTACTTAGACGAACGATTTTCCGGACGAGTCCACACGCTCGCATCATCATCGAATCAAGTGGCAGAAGCGGTAGCTGTATCCGACCTGGTTATCGGCGCGGTGCTTATTCCGGGAGCGCGAGCGCCAAAGCTGGTGCAGGAAGCTGCGGTGAGCGCCATGCGTAACGGGTCGGTCATCGTGGATGTGGCTATCGATCAAGGCGGCATTTTCGAGACCATTGACCGAATTACGACGCATGCTTCACCTGTCTATGAGAAACATGGCGTGCTGCATTACGCGGTTGCAAATATGCCTGGAGCCGTGCCTCAAACCGCTACGGCAGCTTTAACGAATGCAACCTTGCCTTATGTGCTCTTACTTGCAAATACGGGATTGATGGCAGCGCTGTACAGCAATGCTGCTTTAAGTAAAGGGGTAAATACGATGGCGGGTTATGTCACATACGAGGCGGTTGCCAAAGCGCACGGGCTGGTCTACAAAAAGCTGAATGAATGCCTGCAGTCGATATCGGCATGATTAACAAGAAGGAATCTCATCAACATAGAAATAAATGCCTCTGCGGCTCGCTGTCATTCAGCGCGTGCAGAGGCATTTTTTATTAAAGCAGGGCATTCCTTTTCTTGAGCATATGGTAGAGGATTAGAGAGGCGGCTGAGCAGAGCAGCGCGCAGCTCCCTATGAAAATATAGCCGCCCTGCAGCCCGGCGATGAGACTGGCTTCTTCATGCCCGCCATAGGCAAACAGCTGCTTCGTCCATTCCGTAATGGCGCCTATTGCCAGGTTGCCGATCACGCCGGCAATGCCCATTAAGGTAACGGTAAAGGTGATGGCCGTATCGGCGTTGTTCGTGTAACGTCTTGCCAGCAAGGCCATTACAGTCGGATAGATGGGTGCGATGCCGACGCCTGCCAGCGCAAATAGAAAGGTACCTGGCTCGCCTATAATAATCGCGGCAATTGAGCATATACCGGAGAATGCCGATAACAGGATGAGAGACTTGGTATAGCCGATTTTGTCAGTGATTGGTCCAAGAACCAGCCGGGCAAGCATAAAACAAAAGAAAAACGCGGATAGCATTTTGGCCGATGCATCACCGCTCCAGCCATACGCCTTCTCCAAAAAGTTTACGAGCCAGCCGCCAATGGCGAGCTCCGATATGACGCCGAATGACAGCACCGCCACGATGATCCAGGCGATCTTATCCCGAGCATATTCCTTTAGCGATATCCGTTCTTCATGCTTTTCTTCATCACTCGCATATCGGGCGAACATTCCGGGAAGCAGCGGCAGAATGGAAAGCGCGAGCATGAGCATATACATCCCGCGCCAGCCAAGCGCGGAGCCAAATACAGGAACGCCCATCAAAGATGCAGCGATCATTGGCGCGAAGGTCGAGCTAAGCCCGTAAAAAAAATGCGCGAGATTCATCATGGTTCCCGTGTTTTTGACAAAGATCCGGGCAGCCAGTATGGCGAGAGCGATTTCCAGTATTCCGTTGCCTACGTACATCAGGAAGTAGGCGGAGGAGAGAGTGGTGTAATTGGCAGCAAAATAGATACAAACACCTGATATGACCATGGAGCCGAACGCTAGCGTAAGCGTGAGCTTCATGCCTGCTTTGCGGGCTAACCAGCCGGTAAAGCTGCATGCCAGCAAATACCCAAGGGAGTTAAAGGCAAGCAAAATACCAACCTGCAGCTCATCGAGCGCAAGATCAGCCTGCATCCTTGGGAGCGCAGGTCCTTTTATATTTTCCGAAAAACCAAAAATGAGAAAGCCTCCAAATACGACGATAAGAAGCAGTATGTAGTTTTTGGATAAAGTGGCAGTTAGGCGCGACACGGTTTGTTGACCTCCACAAATCTATTTATAATGGTAATATAAATGATAGAATAGCAGTCTGATAGACTGGAGTATCGATGAGACGGGAAGGGATGTTTGGAACGAATGAAGCTATTTCATACCGCGGACTGGCATTTGGGCAAGCTTGTTCAAGGCGTATATATGACGGAAGACCAGCGCTGCGTGCTGCAGCAGCTGCTGCAAGCGATAGAAGCGGAGCGGCCGGATGCCGTTATTATAGCAGGAGATCTTTATGATCGGGCTGTGCCGCCGACCGAAGCGGTCGAGCTGCTTGACGAGCTGCTTGCACGTATCGTAATTGATTTGGATACGCCGGTTCTTGCTATATCGGGTAATCATGACAGCCCGGACCGGATTAATTTCGGCACAAAATTAATGGAAAGCCGCGGGCTTCATCTGGCCGGTCAGCTGAAGAAGGAGCTAAAGCCCGTTGTGCTCCGGGATGCGCATGGGGAGGTGCATTTTCATCTCGTGCCTTACGCCGATCCGGCTCAGGCCCGGTATTTGCTCGGCGATGACTCCATACGTACGCATGATGATGCTATGCGCGTAATAACTGCGAAGCTGGAGCTGATCATGGATCCAGCCGCTAGGCATGTGTTCGTTGGGCATGCTTTCGTTACGGCGACAGGAGAGCCCGGTCTAAATACGAGCGACTCCGAACGGCCATTATCGGTTGGCGGCGCTGAGCACGTGAGCGCAGCATATTTTGAAAAATTTCATTACACAGCGCTCGGTCATTTGCATCAGGCGCATTTCGTTCGGGACAATACGATAAGATATGCCGGCTCGCCGCTAAAATATTCGATTTCAGAGGAAAACCATGCGAAGGGCTATTTCGTTATTGAGCTTGATGGGGCTGGCGGCGTGGCGGTAGAGAAACGCGAGCTGCAGCCGCTGCGGAACATGCGCCGGGTAGCCGCTTCTATCGAGGAGCTGGAGAAGCATCCGGTTAACGAGGATTATGTGTTTGTCACGCTGCTTAACGATAATCCCGTTTTGTTTCCTATGGAGAAGGTGCGGGCGGTCTATCCGAATGCGCTTCATGTGGAGCGCCGGTCATCGCTCTCCGGCAGCTTGAGCGGGGAGGGCCCGGCTGCGGAAGCAGGCGGCAGTGCGGGAAGGCGGGAGGCTGACCCGATCGAGCTTTTTGCAGCTTTTTATCAGGAGATAAAAGGACAGCCGCTTGCCGATGCGAAAAAACGGCTGTTTGCGGATACGTATGCGGAGCTGCTGCGTGAGGAAGGGGGCGCCGTATGAGGCCGATTAAGCTAACGATGACTGCTTTCGGTTCCTATCGCGATACCGAAACGATTGATTTTAGCCTGTTGGAGCATCGTCGATTGTTTGTAATATCGGGCAATACGGGAGCAGGCAAGACATCGATATTCGATGCGATTTGCTATGCTTTTTATGGGACGGCAAGCGGCGAGGACCGCTCTGATTCCCGTATGCTGCGCAGTCATTTTGCCGCTGAGGATACGCACACTTGCGTCATATTCGATTTTGCGGTAGGCCGCAGAAGCTATTTGGTTATCAGGCAAATGCCTCACCGCAAGGCAGGCAACAAAAGCGAGACGGGCGGCAAGGCAGAGCTGTACGAAACGACTAGCGGCGAAGCTATTCCGGCGGTGGACCGTTTTATTGTCTCCGATGTGAACGCCAAGCTCGAGCAAATTATCGGATTGACCAAGGAACAGTTCAGTCAGATCGTCATGCTGCCGCAGGGAGAATTTCGCAGGCTGCTGACCTCCGACACGGATAATAAGGAAGAGATATTGCGGCGAATATTCCGCACAGAGCTATATGAACGGCTGGAGAGCCGCTTTCAGCAGAAAAATCGCGGTTTGCAGGATCAGCTTAAGGAAGCGAAGGCTACGGCGAATGCTTATATGAAGCAGGTACAGGAGGCGCTGCCTGAGCGGGCGGACAGCGAGCTGTCCCGCACATTCAAGCAGGAAATATTTAATGCCGCCCAAGTGACAGAGGCGCTGGAGCTGGAGTTTGAATTTTACAGGCAGCTGGCGGTGCAAGCGGAGGAGCAGAAAGTAGCGCTCTCGGTTCTGCTGGAAGAACAGGAGGCGCAGCTGCGCTTTGCTATGGCGCTAAATAGCAAGCATGAGGAGCAGGTAAGGAAGCTTGCCCAGCAGGAGCAGCTTGATGGACAGAAGGCGGACTATCTGGTCAAGGAGCAGCGGCTTGCGCTTGCGGAGAAGGCTGCGCATCTGACACCTTATATGGAGCTCGCTGAGCGGACAAGCGCCGATGAAACGGCAAAGCGGAACCAGCTTGCCGTAAGGCGCGTTGAACTTGAGACTGCCCATCGTGAGCATGCGCTGGCTGCTGAACGATATTCGGCAGAGGACCAGCGCGAGGAGGAACGGCGCGAGGCTGAGCGCGAGCTAAACAGGCTGATGGAGATGGCTCCAGTCGTGAAGACGCTCGCTGGTCAGCAGCAAGCGATCGACAAGCTGGTGCAGGCAGAGAATGGCTGCACGGCCAAGCTGCTGGCTTCGGATGCCGCGCTCACGCAGCTGCGCGATGCGAAGCAGACTGCTAATGTACAAGTCAAGGAAATGGAGCTTCAAACGGCTGATTTAGCGGATAAGTTGGACAAGCTGCGTCTTGTGGAGCAGCAGGGGAAGCAGCTGAAGCGTTTAGTAGATGTGGAGAAGGAAATGATGCGTTTTGCCAAGCTCGAGGCGGAGTTTGCTCAGTCGCTCGCCAAAGCGAAGGACGAGCATGACCGGCTTGAGGCTTCCTGGATCGAAGGGCAGGCATCGCTGCTTGCCGCTCATTTGCATGACGGCATGCCTTGTCCTGTATGCGGCAGCGAGGAGCATCCTGCTAAGGCAGTCGTGAACGCCGAGATACCTTCACGCGAGCGGCTGCTGGAGACGAAGGCGCAGCTAAGCGCTGTAGAGCGTGAATGGCTTGAAGCACGCGCGCAAGCGGCAGCTGCAAATGCGACTCGTGAAGACGGGGAGCGGGAGCTGGCTGAATTCGGCTTGCAGGCTGTGAGGCTGGAAGAGCAAAGAGCGCAGCTGCTGCAGCAATGGCGCGGGCTTAAAGAAGAAACGGATAAGCTTCTGCATAAGGCGAAGCAGCTTCCGGAGCTCAAGCAGCTGATCGAGCAGCAGGAGCAGCTGCTTGAGAAGCAGCAGCAAGAGAAGGAACAGCTGCAGCAGGAGCAGCAGCGTTTAATCATCGAGCGGACTTCGCAGCAATCGGCGCTGCAGAAGGAGCTGGACCGCATTCCGGAGACGCTTCGTTCGCCGGAACGGCTGACAGCTAAAATTAATGAGCAGCAAGCAGCCTCTGACCGGCTGGCTGCAGCCTGGAAGTCCGCTCAGGAGCAGCTTCAACGGATGACTGCGAAGCTGGCCGAGCAGAAGGCCTATGTGGATCAAGCGGAGCGTCAGCTGGCGGAGGCGGAAAACAATAAGCAGCTTGCAGAGCAGCGGCTGCTGGCCGAGCTTCTGAAAGCAGGCTTTGAAACGGTTCAGCAATATCGTGATGCAGCACTTTCAGAAAACGCAAGAGAGCTGCTTAAGCAGGACATAACTGCCTACCGTTCGGCGGTTACGCTGTTAATGCAGCAGCTAGCGGAGCTTCAAACCGAGCTTGCCGGCAGGCCGAGGGCCGATCTTGCCCAGCTTCAGGAGCGGCTTGCTGCATTGAAGCAGCAGTTCACGCAAATGATTAACGCCGCACAGACGGCGCTGCGCACCGGCCAAGTGGCTCAGCGCTTGTCGGCCTCTATCGGGAGGGCAAGCGGGCAGGTGAAGGAGCTTGAAGCTAAGCTTGAGGAAGTCATGGACATCTTCCAAATGCTGAAGGGCGATAACGCGCTCAAAATTTCGTTCGAGCGTTATATTCTTATCGAGTTTTTGGAGCAAATTTTGTTTGCAGCCAATGCGCGGCTCCGCGACTTGTCGAATGGCCAGTTTTCCTTGCAAAGAAGCGACCGCCTTGAAAATCGGGGGAAACAGAGCGGTCTCGGGCTCGATGTCTATGATGCTTATACGGGTCAAAACCGTGATGTGAAGTCGTTATCCGGCGGCGAGAAGTTTAATGCTTCTCTTTGTCTGGCTCTCGGAATGACGGATGTCATTCAGTCCCATTTGGGCGGAGTGACGATCGAAATGATGTTCATTGACGAAGGTTTTGGCTCGCTGGACGAGGAATCGCTGCAGAAGGCGATTACCGCGCTCGTTGATTTGCAGAAGGCGGGAAGAATGATCGGCGTGATTTCCCACGTGCAGGAACTGAAGGATGCATTCCCGGCTTGCCTTGAGGTCAGTAAGACGAGGGAAGGCTTCAGCCGCACTCGCATTACAGTGAAGTAAGCGGAAGGAACAAAAAAAGTCTGCTTCAAGCACTCCATCGAGGCCGAAGCAGACTTTCAAAACGAAATTGGATTTCGGTTTAAACGGCGACGTTAGCAGCAATGGCGGCTGCGCCTGCAAAAAACAATCCGATGCCGCCTACAAAGGCGAGAACGTTCAGCACGATGCCAATAACGCTGAACAATTTGCGGCGTTTGCCGGAGAAGGCGCCGATAATTGCCAATATAAGGCCGACTAGTGAGAGTAGACCTGCTCCGAAGATGCAGAAAACGGCCACAATAACAGAAACCAGCACTTCTTCTCCAAGCGCTTCGATAGATTCTTGAAATGCTGCTGTATCTGACGGGTCAGCTATGGTCAGATCAGTATTCGCGATTTGATCAACGAATGAGGAGCCTGAGACGATAGCAATTATAAGCAATACGACTGATAGTAAGCCAATTACGAAAGATGCGATGCCTAATCCTGATTGCTTCTTCGGACCTTCTTGAACGGCAAGCTCGTTTGAGAAGACCGGTCTGGCAGCATAAGGGTCATTAGGGGAAGGATTGTTGGCATCATTTCTCGGTTCATTATCCATTTAGATCGTCTCCTTTACTAATTACGGTAAAATTATACACAATTTTGAAAGGAATGAAAACCACATGTTTCCAAAATATTTTGCGATTGGTGCCATAAACGCTGCGATTGCGATCGCGCTAGGTGCCTTCGGGGCGCACGGATTGGAGAAGCATTTATCAGACCATTACATTGAAATTTTTGAAACGGGCGTTCGCTATCATATGTACAGCGCCCTAGGACTTATGCTCATTGCCTTGTTCGCCAAGCAAATCGGAGCGAGCAAGCTGGTATTGAACGGAGGACGTCTTATAGGGGCAGGAATCGTGCTTTTTAGCGGCAGCCTTTATGTGCTCTCGCTTAGCGGCGCAAGCAAGCTGGGCATTATTACCCCTTTTGGCGGCGTGGCTCTTCTTGCCGGCTGGACCTGTGTTATCGTTGCAGCTTTCAAAAAAGCATAATTATCAGGTTAAAAAACATGTCATAAATTGCGTTGGCAGCAGAATAGGTTGTAAAATAACAAAAAAATAATTAACTTTAGTAAATATTTCTATACCGGATCAGATACATCGTTTATAATAAAATGAACACTCACTTGACTCGAAAAAGAGGAAGGACGTTTGTGCGTGACGAAACGGATGGATGGTTTTCCTGAAAGTAGCAAGAGACAGCCGCTCAAGCAATCTTTGAACGGATCGTTGTTCATTAGCATTCTGCTAACAGCGCTCGCATCGGTTTGGATCGTCGTATCTTTTTTATTGATTTCTAACTCGATGTACAAATGGACCGCTGCCGCCATAGCCGCATCGTTATTCGTAACCGCAATAATCGTTTATATAAAACGCAATGAAAATTTCAGCTTCCAAAACTACCATACAGCAATCGTTGAAACCTTGCTTCGCTCAGATGCCGTTCCGCTTGCTATATTGGATAGAAGCGGGTTAGTGCTCGAGATGAACGAAGCGTCAAGCCGCATTCTTGGATATCACCGCTCAGAGCTTATCGGAGCGCCGATATCACGACTGCTCGAGCCCGTCAGCCGCCAATCGCTGCATGAAATGTTTGAGCAGGCGCTGCTCGGAGAAACGAAGCAGATAAACATTAACATTACGCATGGTTCCGGTTTTCCGCTAGAGCTTCAAGTCATTTGCTCTCCGATGATTCAAGATGATGAAGTCATCGGTACCGTATTAATAAGTCAGGATTTAAGCGATAGGAAACGGAATGTTGAACGGATTCGCTACATGGCTTATTACGATGATATGACCGGCTTACCGAACCGGACATTGTTTCAAATGAAGCTGACCGAGACGCTGGCAAGAGCCAAGGAAGAAGAGCGTGTCGTCGGGATATGTTATTTGGATCTGGATCGCTTTAAGCTCGTTAACACATCCTTCGGACGCGAGTCTGGCGATATTCTTCTGATGCAGGTCGCCGAGAGATTGAACCGAGACCTCTCCGACAACGATTTTGCAGCTCGTATGGAAGGCGATGAATTCGCCCTTTTGTTTTGCAACTTAGAATCGCATAACCATTTGCTTGAGCTGTCGAAGCAGATCCTCAAGTCGATTGAAGAGCCGTATGAGCTGAGCGGTTTCCCCTTACATATTACAGCAAGCATTGGCTCTGTCACGAACAAGAGCGAGCATGATGACAGCTATGCGCTGATCAAAAAAGCCGATATGGCGCTTGTAAAGGTAAAGGAAAGCGGAAAGAATGACTGCCTGCTTTATTCGGAAAGCTGGAGCAACTCGTCGCTTGAGCGCCTTACGCTTCAGCATGAAATGTACCGTGCCATTCAGCGGGGGGAGTTCATTCTTCTTTATCAGCCGCAATATGATTTGGGCTCAGGAAAGATGGTTGGCGTTGAGGCGCTTGTAAGGTGGAATCACCCGCTCAAGGGAATGATACTGCCAGGCAGCTTTATTCCCTTGGCCGAGGAGAGCGGAATGATCGTTCAGATTGGCGATTGGGTTCTGGAAGAGGCATGCCGTCAAAACAAAGCATGGCAAGACGCGGGTCTCCCGTCAATTCCGGTATCCGTTAACTTATCTATTAGACAATTCGTCCAAAACGATTTGGCAAGCAAGGTATCCGCCGTGCTCGAAAAAACAGGTTTGGCTGCAAAATATTTGGATTTGGAAATTACGGAGTCTATGACGATGGATGTAAGCCATGTATCGCGCTGCTTGTTGGATTTAACGGACTTAGGCGTTAACATTAGCGTCGACGATTTTGGCACCGGCTATAGTTCATTCCATTATTTGAAAAACTTCCCGATCGATCGTTTGAAAATCGACCGCTCCTTTGTACGTGATATTCAGCAGGACCCGAGCGATGCGGAAATCGTTGCGGCCATTATTGCAATGGCGCATAATCTGAACATTCAGGTTATAGCAGAGGGTGTAGAGACAGAAGGGCAAATGGAGTTTTTACGGAAGCACAAATGCGATGAAATGCAGGGCTACTTCTGGAGTCCTCCTGTATCCAGCGAAAATATTAAACAGATGCTTTCACCTGATATCATATAAAAAACCGTTCTTTGGCTGCTTAGTGGTCATACCCCTGTCAAGTAGACAGATGAAAAAAGCTAAGCTGCCAGCGCGTGCCGATACTCAATCGGCGCGCGCTGTTTGAGTTTGGCTTGAAAT
>NZ_LMRV01000063.1:52965-70542 GCF_001428245.1 Paenibacillus sp. Soil522 | reverse complement strand
TTTCACAAAAAAAACAAACGGCACAGGACTTTTCCCATGCCATTTCAGATTTCATTTTTATTCCTGTTCTTGTCTTTGAACTAAACTAAATGACATTGACCACATGGCAGCCCTTTCGATAACTATCGTATCTGTTAGTTCAGTATTTCTTAGGCTTCCTGACAATGTCCTGCCAATGCGGGGGAAGCTCATGAAGAGAAACTGTAAAAATAAGATCAGCCTCAATATGCAAGTCGTACATAAGCAAACCATCAACGGTCATATGAATGTTACCAGCTATTGAATTTTCAATTGGGACAATACATTTATCGACTTCTTCTTTATGAACTGCTTCTAAGACATCCATTATGGATTCGTGCATAACCCAAGCTGTTTGCTTAGAAAAAAACTGATGTGCAGCTTCTTCTGAAAATGTCCCCTTTGGACCTAAATAAGCAACTCTAATCATCCTCAAAAGCCCCTTTTTTTACACAATTATACAGCTAGTTTCCTTAAAGTACATTATACTTCACTACGCTCTACTGCCCGTTACCAGAATAGGCTGCCGATATCGGCAGCCTATTGTCATTGCGCTATCGTTCCCAGTTAGCTTAACGCTTCAAGTATTTTATTCTTTTCCATTCGTCTGGAACATGAAGCCATAGTGCTGGTGTAAAGCATTCGCTAAAACGTTCGTGACAAGAAAATTCTCTAATATAGTTCCATACAGCTTGATTTATTGAGTATATTTCGTCTTTGGTTACTACACCAGTCTCCAACTTGTTGTATTCACTTTCTGCAATTTCAAAAGTTTCGTAATCAAGCCCCATTTCACTATAATATCCATCACAGCAGGTACACTTGGGGCCGCCCATGCCGTGAGGACAACCATAAAGTTTTTTATTTTCGTCTGAACAATGACACCACCAAGTTACAGCGTTAATTGCTATCCCTGCATTCGAAAGTTCCTCAATTAACTTTTCACTTAACTCATACTTCGTAATAATGTCAATGTAACCTGAACCGACAGGATAAGACTGATATTTCTCTAATAAAGTCTCAATATTATTTTGAACTCATTATTTTTTTGTCTTAAGTTTTCTAAATACTTCATGAGAAAACAACTCCTTATACAAACCATTCTATCATTCCATTAACCTGCCAGATAGTTGAGCAGGCTGCCGATGTTGCCAGCAGCCTGTCGTCATGGAGTAATAGTTCTTTAGTGGACCAAATCATTTTCCTTGCATGGGCTAGAGTGAATGTCTACAATTGGGATGAAGGAGGGGTTGTGGAAATGTTAACAATGCAACGTGAAGTTTTTCAAGAGATGGAAGACGATGCGCTAATTTCCGCCTGCTTTAAACCGCTTATCCAAACATACAAGGAGATAAACAGCGAAGGGCTTGATTTGGCCAATTTTTACCATAAAATGACCTCCGGCCAACAAGCTTTATTTATTTTCCGCACTTACTACAGCCATGTTATTGAGTCGGTACAGGAACTATACTGGTGGAGTGCCTTTTTTATGGCTCAGGAGCCGAGATGGGCTGCGCTGAACGAGAAGATGCGCGAAATTGAGGATCTCGAGTTCGTTGCACTTTTGCAAGACGTTGAAGCCATGCTCCGCTCCCGCAATCATCCGGTTCTTCTTACTGATTTTCCCTGTGTATCTCGTGATGATCTGGATTTAGATACCGAGCTTCGTGATTTCTTTCAGTCGGCATATGAGCGACTAACCCAAATCACCGTTAGAACAAATAAATTCTTGGTTGCATTAATACGCAATTCACCGGACTCCTTCGTGAAGTGGAGCTAGATCACATAAAGCCGCCCAGTTCAGGGCGGCTTTTCTGTTTAAGTAAGGTTCATGACATTCAGTTGAGCTATCCCGTTTGCGGATTGCATGAGCTGCCGCCTCGGCAACTTCTCGGAGTGAACTATCGTACCCGTTTAGCGTAATCAACGGTGGTTATTTTCCTCACTCAATTTTGCCTTTTGAATTACATCAAGAATAAATGGATGCTTGGCATTGGTATAAGCAACTCTGTCATGATGATACTTTTCTGCAAGTTCTTTTTTTAATTGATTGTACTGCTTAAGCATTTCTGGATGGGCTCTTAAATAATCCCTGAACAAAATATTGTTTTTCCATTCTTCGCTTCCATAAACGTAAATATGTAAATGATGCGTTCCTGCTCTCCATTGACCTCTCCTGAAAAACCTTCTGTTAGGGAATTTATTGTGATAAACATGCTCATACCCTATCTTTGCAAGGGGTTCAATAAAGGCTTCAACTTCTTTTAATTCGTTTACTCCGACCATGAAGTCGATAATCGGTTTTGCTCCTAGCCCCTGAAGAGAAGTACTACCAATATGTTCAATAGCAATTGCTTTATCAGTCATAACTTCCTCAATTTTTCTTTTCTCCTCTTGATATATAAATGGCCATTCGTCGTTATATTCTTCAATTATTACCGTTTCCATAAGTACCCTCCTCCTTGCCTGAGCATGCATTATTTTATCACAGACTATTGAAGTAATCTGCTTTTAGCTTAATAAACAATGAGGAGCAGCTGCCGCGGCAAACTGCTCCCTGGATCGTTTCAACTATCGTACCCGATAGCTTAACGAAAAAGGTGACGAGAAACTTCTCGTCACCTTTTCATTTATTTCTGCCCTACTAATCCAAGTGAAAATCAAGTCCGCTGTCCGTAAGAACGAAATCCTTACCACCATCGTAGTAGCGGTGCTGTCTTGCTTACATGCTTAAATTATATTACGAATGGATAGATTAAATTCTCTAACTTTTTCAAACAATCTCTCTACCTGATCTTTGGTAAATGTAACAGTATCACTATAATCAGCATCACTTCTCATATCCATTAGTTTGTTGTACATTTTTCCGAGTTCAATGGATATAAGTCCAGGGCGAATCAACTCATTATTCACAAATGATCGAACTTGTGTATGGCTTTTACTTCTGATTTCCTTATGCAACATATAAGCTGTCACTGCCTGGAAAGCAGAGTAATATAGTGAACTCACGGCTCTATCATATATTTGATTTTCTATATCGGTCTTGGCTGATTGAAATGATCCTTCAGATTTCTTCAACAATAGCTTGGTCGCTTCACTATATCTCAATTTCAACACCTTCGCTTTCAATATTATCCTTGAAAGGTAGGGAAATATCTTTTTCTTCAAGCCAATTTTTATAATTCTCTATTGTACTCATTAATGGAGCGTCTTGTTCCATAATTACATCAAATTGTAACTCCGACAATTTTTCTCGTATCTCTGTTGTCTTTGGATCTTCAACTAACACCATTAGATCTACATCGGAATGTTCATTGTGATCGCCTCGAGCTTTAGAGCCAAACATGATCAGTTTTACAAGTTTAAAGTTCTGTTCGAGCCGTTCTTTTAAGAGTATGATTGCTTGTTTTTCATTGTTAGACAATGTAGTAATGTCCGCAACCTTTAAACTTCTCATGGACATTCTCCTCTTTTATCTCGTTATTATTTTATTTTAGCCTTAAATGATCTTGAGTAAAAGCACTTATTGAAGGATTTAGGATTACGCTAATCTGCCAGTTACTCCAATGGAAGAGGGAGTAGCTGCCGCGGCGTGGTCTGCTCCCTGGTAATTCAACTCCCTCGTTAGCTTAATAACCCTGGCTACTCGTTCGGCTGCCATACTTTCAGTTTATTACCATCGGGGTCATAGAAATCGAATTCTCGAAACCAGTTATGCTCAAGCAGTTCGCTAACACGAATACCATTCGAGCGGGCATACTCGTACAGTCCGACAATATCTGAAGTTTTAAAACACACAACCGGCATTTCATAGCTTTCGCCGTTTTCCAACCACTGGTCTGTCCGAAAAGTTAGAACCTGTTGGTCTAATCGCTCACGTAGGAAAACCTCCTGCCTACCCACAAGCAAATAATCTCCGCCATGCTCTAACCCAAAATGCTCAACATACCATGCCTCGGACTGCTTCCTGTTAGAAACCGGGATATAAACACCATCAATTCCGGTCAAACCGTTTTCCTTTTCATCTGTTCCACTAAAGATCCCCCTCACATTAATTTCACTTGGATCACGGTATAGCCAACTTAATAAGGAACTTGTACCAAGATATTCTAGACCGTGTCAGACTAATCCTTCATTCGGTTGAGCAAATCTGACCGTTAACGCAATAACGGCTGCTTCGCAGCAGCCGTATCAAGTATCGTACCCGTTAGCGGAATGATCTGGACTCTTCATCTATGGTACGGTTCACCGGCAATGTCTCTAATGGCTGCGGTTCTCGTTTTAATTGAACAACAGTTGTCCGATGTTATCCCTTTTGCCCGAGATTCAATCCACCACTTTAATCCCGTCGCTGTGCACGATTGAATTAGCGACGTAAGGGGAACTTTGTGTCTTGAACTCCTGCTAACATTGTTTTTCAGAGTACCCCCGTGTTGATTATCCATCGTGAACATGAGTTGCTGAGCTTCTGGCAACCTCGACAAATGACTTGCTATCGTAGCATGGAATCTACGCGGGCTTCATTCGGTCAATGTTCTTGTCCTCCTACAATAAATGTAAAAAATATCATTCATTCATGATAAAATGCTTAAAAATCCCACTTCAGCCAAACGGCCAAAGCGGGATATAGTCTTACTCTATATTACCGGAGCCGGTGCACCATATTCGGCCCACTGCTCTTTCGTCGGGCCGTAAAGATCCGGCACACGAAGGCCGGCCTGACGCATCAGGACCGTCATTTGACCGCGATGATGAATCTCATGCTTTACGAGGATATCCAGCGTCAAGCCGTTCGGCCATTGATCGCCGTACATGTCGCTCATGATGAGCAGATTCTCATCCTTCCAACTGGACTGTACAGCATCAAGGAGCGCTTGCGAGGTCCGCTTATAGACCGCCGCAATGTCCGCTGCCGAAGCTGGCACCGACACATCTTCGCCCGGTCCTTCGAAAGACAATCCAGTCCGCGATGGCATTTCGTGCAACGTCTGTACAAGGTGCCATGCAAGACGTCCAAGCGTTCTATGGTCGCTTGTTATCTGTTGGCCAAGAGACTCGTCGGTGAGCGTCTCCAGCGTCCGCATCGTTGCTGCCGTTTCATTCCGCCAAGTTGCGGCAAAATCCTCGATGTGTTTATACATATCCAACATCTCCCTTTTGTAATGGAATAACATCATTATATCATTGTTTTATTTCAATATTTGTAAGTGTGTGTTCCGTTAGTTACTCTTCAGAGTTATGCAAATGTAAATGAAACTCTGGTGCTTGTAACTTGTACTATCACTTTAAGGTACAGACTCCTTTTGGCGTAAAAACGTAACCGTTCTTGCATAAGTAGCCGCAAAAGACGGATTTTGTCCTAATTGGAGTTTGATTCATCCTGGTACATAAAAAGTCCATATTCTGTCATAACAGAGGAGTGGCCCAGTTGACGAAGCATAGCAGACAGATTACCTCGGTGGTACGTACCATGATTCACAACTTGTATAATAAATTCTGAATATCTGGTGTTTAAAATTCCAGCGTAAGGATTATCCAAGACAACCCCTTTCTCAAGATCCGCATGCCCGTTAATACATGCTTTGAATCTCACGGACAAATCATCATACATAGCTTCCAGTTCCTCAAGGCTTCTAGCTTCTGCATCCGCCTCGATTTGAAAAGAAGCTTCCATAGCTTCATTCATACTTTTACCCATCAGGATGTCCAACCAACCGCAATCAACCTTGTATATATGTGCCATGACCTTCGACACCGAAGAAAACACGCTTTGAATTTCTTGTTTGTATAGGTGATGCGGAAGCTCCTTTAATCGATTAAAGATTATTTTATTTGCCCATACATGATAGTCGTAAAATCTCAAACTATGATTTGTCATTTCAATTACCTCCGGTTTTTGTAGTTTACTTATGTATTCATCATACTATTACAAAACCATCAGACTTCGAAAAATAAGTATTAGACTGACATCAATAATAGAAACAGCGGCTGCCAGGGATGTGAAAATAAGTCCTAGACTGCCGCTGAACTATCGTACCCGTTAGCTCAACAAATTCCCTTACTCAGGGCTACCCGATTCGTTTGAATGCTTTTTGAAGCTTTTCTCCATACTCCGTTTCAGCCAACTTGGGGGTTAGCGTTTTCGAAACAACATCACTGTAATAAAGAACGAGATAATTCTGTGCCTTGTAGACAATCGGGGCATAGGAACTGAGAAGTTGTTGACGCTCTTGAAAGTGTTTTTGCCCAAGTTCCCGTTTTTCTTTGGAACCAAAGTCATAAACCATAATGGTTTCTAAGGTGTTATCAAGTTTATATCTGACGGGTGTGATACCATCAAGTTTAGAATTGTCAGTGTTTTTTTGTTGTTCAGTAATGCCGATTCCTTCCGAACCAATGGCCTCAGCCAATGATGCAACCTTTTGCTGTTGAGTTGAACAAGCAGTTAATAGTGACAAGCTTAATAATGCTACAAACATTCCTTTTACCATTGAGCAACCCTCTTTTCTAATTGTTGTGCGTGGTTAGGAGTTGGAAAAATTCTCACTCCCCCCCCTACACCGAACATGATGACAAGCATAAGTAAGACGCTGGAAATATGATAAGGTTGCTGTTTCGTCCAATCATCCTTTAACTAAAATATCCTGCCAGTTAGCAGAGGAAATAAAACGGCTGCCGAAGCAACCGCTTTTCGCTATCGTACCCGTTAGCATAACGTGGTTCGGTAAAGCATACAAGAATTATCAATTAGCGTGTACATTCATGTCCGTACATCGATAACTCGCTTCATCCGTCTTAGTACGACAACTTCGACGTGATGCCGTGGTACCAGTTTGGAGGCAAGATCCTGATCCATCACAAAGTACCGGGCTTCCTTACCTGACTCCAGTGTCACGGTGACCCGGCCACCTTTGACGGCCTTCACAATCGCTCCGAGGACCAGATGATCTTTTTTTAACAGATCAATACTCAGAAGGACCGAAATATACAGCCAGGTCAGCCCTATGAAACCCCAGAAATAGAAAGCAACTCCCATATCATCCGGAATCATTAGGACTGCAGCGAGGGTTGCTGCGCAGCCCTGCATGACTGCCAAAATGAAAAAGGTGATCAGATTGATGTTCATTATATGTAAGTCCCTTCTTTCACGAGTAGAGTATGAGTAAGTCTATTCACAAAAACCCTCCGTTCACGTTAAAACCTTGTTGTACCATACTACGTTCCAATTTTTGGTTAGTTGCGTTATCCTGCCAGTTAGCATAATGAAGGGCCGCCATGTGGCAGCCCTTCCGAGTTTGAACTATCGTAATCCGTTAGATTAGTGATTTGGTGTTTTTCAAGATAGTGCTCGTAATAAAGAAGAGTAAAAACGAGGTAACAAAAGTAACGCCTACATCTAACCAAAGGTAGTCAGTAAACAAGTAATAGTTTCTTGGGAAGTATTGAGAGATGTTGGAAAGAGGATTCGTTTCAATATCCATGATTATTTTTTGAGTCTCTATGTGGTTATATAACTCATCAACAAAGAATATACAGAGCCCAGATAAAAACGATAAAAATAATCCACGAAAAACAATCGTATTTATGATTATCCCTCCAATTGATACTGTTTTAATTTATGACGCAACATTCAATAAAAAGTTACGCTAAACAGCCAGCGAAGGAAAAAGGGATCTACAGACTGCACGGCAGCCGGTGATCCTTTTTAAGTAACGTCATCCGTTAGTGAAACAAGCCATGATGATGGTTTACTTTATTATCGCGACCAATTTGTCATTGTCTTCGCTTTTCAAAAGTGTAACTTTCGCTTTGGAGTCCACTTGATATTCCCAATAGCTAATGACTTCTTTGTTTCCTACTTTTACATTCCAATCTTTGGTCAGCGTTACGACAAATGTCCCGTCTTTCTTTTCTTCAGCGAACGTTCTCAACTCCAAATTTATTTTCCCAGACTTTCCTCCGATCGTACCTTCAACTATTTTTGTTTGTCCGGAATTAGTCGGGAAATCTACAGAAGGTTTACTTCCTAGTCCCTTTGCACGAGCCTTTAAAACCATTACGATGGCGTCAGTATTAGTGAAACCTTCTTTCTTCACCACTGCGGCTGTTGGCACATTTGTGATTACTTCCTTTGTAGCAACAAAATCAGAATTTGTATCGGCAGCTCGTTGATGAACAGCTTGTGGGTCTCCAAACTTAACCTCAGTAGCGTTGCCTCCGCTACATCCCGATAATGCTATGAGCATCATACAGCCATAAACCACAAGATTCATGTTCAATATTACCACTTCTCCCTTGTGCTTGTATCTGCAGACAATAACGTTATAGTTTTCATTTTGTTGCAACTCACAAACAGGTAAATAAAGGATCCCTGCCCGATAGTTTAGAGGAGTCCAAAGAAGCACTTAAAAATAGCGACGATACAACTCTTTACGACGTTCGCCCCGAAGTTGGGCATATATTTGGGTAGTGGATGCCTTCTCATGGCCAACCAAGCATCCCCTGGATGAAAACGGTACACCATTATCCAGTAGTTGGCAAGCGAATGTATGACGAAATCGATGAGGGTAGACATTCACCGAAAACTCTCCGCGGCTTGCCATTTTTTTGACTGTACATCGTATTGTAGGGATCGCCATCCTACGGATCGGATATGTTTCTGTTACAAATAGGGCTTTACATGAATCCTGTCTATCTCCCAGATATCTCTTTAACCATAGCTTACACTCAGTCGTAAAATAAATCTCTCTCTGTTTTGACCCTTTTCCATTTACAATTGCTGAGCAATGTTCCCAATCTATATCTTCGATGTTTATTTTCTGTACTTCACCAACGCGGCAACCTGTACAATATAAAAATTCTAAAAGAGCACGCTCTCGATTCGACAGACAAGAAATCTTAAGTTGGATAACATCTTCCTCAATCAGAAATTTAGGAATGCGTTTTTCCGTTTGGATTTCGGGCAATATGCCCTTCTTCAAATGCAAAACGAAATAGGGATCGCACAAATCGAATACGGTGTCCTAAGCTGCTTGGTTTTAACCGTTCTGCCTCTTTTGCCAAATATTCCTTAAGCAAGCTCAAAGATATTTCCTCAATTTCAATGTCACCTATTTCCCGAATGAGAATTCTCAATTGAAGAGAGTATGCTTTTAAGGTATGAGGACTAAACCCTAGAATTCGCTTATCGGCTTCATACAGCGCCCACAAATCGTTTAACTTCATGAAAAAGCCTCCCTAGTATTTTTAATTCTAGCTTTGCTTGAAATGGGAGGATTTAATCTATGAAGTATTCCCGAGGGAGGTGAGCAAAGGCTATCGATTAGTCGGCATCCTTTCGATGACGCTATCGTTTCCGTTAGCTTAATAAAATGAGCAGGCTATTGCAGCGCCTGCTCATCGATGTGTTCTCATTCAACTATCGAACCCGTTAGTTGTAGATTATAAATAACCAAGGTGTTACCCTTAATTATTTTCTTGCGATTATCATGAAACGTTTTGAATTCGTCATTATTCCCTTATTAGTTTGATTTTCTTCGATGAATTTTTTTAGTAAAGTAAAATCATTTTCATTTTGCCCAAAGTTCGGAATAATCGGAGTGTATTTCAACAAAAATACTAAATCTTCATAAGTTGCGTAATATTCTATTGCATTATATTCGGAAGACTGAATATCGGTAAAACCAGCTTCAGCTAACTCAGAAAGATATCTTTCTTTTAAAATTCCTTCATCAGTTCTAAAATCCTGTCCTCTTCCGAAAGCTTGTTTAATGTTGAGCTTATCACTTTCGCTTACTTGCTGCGTTAGGAATACCCCGTCTTTTACTAAGATTTTTGATACCTGTTTTGCATAGAAAGGTGAGTGCCGGCAAGATACCACATTAAAAAAGCTCTGGGGGAACTCAATATTTTTAGCATCCATTTGTAAAAAGCGTACATTTGTTGTATTTGATGTTTCCAGATTATGATTTGCAGTTTGAATCATTCCATTTGAATGGTCAATTCCCACTAAAAGTAAAGCAAACTCAGCTATTGTTAATAAAACTTCGCCACCGCCAGTACCGATATCAAGCAATATGTCAGACTTCTTGCATCTTTGGGTTACCTCAGAGTAAAGGCTCCATTTTACTCCTTCGGATATACATTTTACTTTACTAAAGTCCCAGCCGTTTAGTTTTCCAACACGATCGTAAAAATTCTTATACTCTAATTCATTCAACCTATTCTCCACCTTTTCAATGAGATAATAAAAAACCAAAGGATTTCGGGAAGCTGAACAGGAACCAATGAATAATTCATCAGTCCAGTGATCCAGACTCGCCTGGTGTCCCTTGGCTTTTATAATTTAGCGATGACAGCCGACACCGTTCGAAGTTATAGTTTTCATGTAATCAAAAGGGCAAAGAACCCCCTTGAAAGCTGGTACGCGTTTTTTCCAGCCCGAAAACTAATTACTTCGAACGATACGGAATGACATCCACTTCACCTCATTTGAAAGATTCTTTTTATTATAAATTAATGAAATGACATTCTGCAAATAATTTTTATGTCGCTATACTGCCAAATACTTCAAAAACTGTCGCCCTCTCATACCTTCAAGTCAGAATGCATATTTTTTGGCACGGCGAAAATGGGCTTGTTTTATTGTACAAAACATCATAAATTCAATTTAGCCACGTGCCATGAAAAACGATATTTTGGTATAAAAATGGGAGGAACATAGATGGAAATGGCGTCCGCGAAAGACTAACGGCAGCTTATTATTTAGATACATGGTTTAATTTCCAGTGTTCATCTTCGTAAATATATCCACCAGGTGGTTGATTGGAATAACCAAGATGCTTATCACAAATAAAGCATGACATGTGAATTTCCCCTTCAAAATGGACTTGGTTAACAGGCATTGTTTTAAAATTCCCTAGGGTAGGCTCATGCAAGGTCAGCTATTCAGTTATTCGTGGAAAGGCATCAAACATCCTTTATCACAACTAGAGTTATTCAATTAACCTCCAGTTAGCTTAACGCCCCACCCAGTCTAAGACATTTATTCAAGAGTTGTGGTCGCTTGGTCATTAATTAAGCGCGTCGCTCAAAAACTTCAACCTCGCAGACTATTCCATCAATATTATGGATCAATATCCTAGACAGATTGGGATCTCGATGTAAGGCACCGCTCTACTATGGCGATCCCTCCAATTCTTCTATCAACGGGGTTAATTATAAATGATATTAATGGTAAAAGATCATAAGTAATACTCATCAGTACTGCAGTTCAGGTACTATAACTTTTCAACAAACCCCGTAGACGTGGCTTCTGGCGGCCTCGTATAAAGGCTCAAATATCGTTTATTCCGGTGCCGCAACAGCCGTTCCAAATCTTGCTCTGTCACATCAGGATGTTTAGCTAATTCATTGGCAAAGGTATGGCGCAAGTCATGCGGGCGCAGCGGTGAAAGGTGGCGCTCCGGATCTTTCAGCTCTGCATCGTGCCATTTACCGATTTGCTCAAGGATTCGGTTAATGGACCTGGGATATAGTCGGCCATCTATATTTCGAGCTGGTGTTCCTTTCGCATTTAAGAACAAGGCAATCGTTTCCTCCGCATAATCCAGATGCCTTTCGAATTCCAAATAATCAGCCAGGGCAGCCCTTGCATCGGCCGACAAGTACTCGGTTCCTTCCAGGGCTCAGTTGTTTACAGTCTTAATAGTTGATGTTAAGCTATATATACAGTATTCTGTTTTTTTACCGATGCTGTAACCTTAGCTAAGGAGACATACTTTATTTGGTTTAGCTGTATCCTTTAACGGACAAGCTTGTACCAGGAGGAGTGTGTATGCCAAAGCAGGGTAACTCGGAAGGAGGTCGACATAAAATGAAGACTGAAATAAAACCAATTCGTCCAACTCACTTGGAGTTCGATTCTGAAGAAGAAATGAATAAGTTCATTAATTATGCGACCAGTACGAAAAAAACATCTGATCCTGGTTTGGATCGTTTGCGTCAATTGATGAAAACTCATAAACGTGCACCGGAAAGGAAATAACTTCTGGAACAATGCTAACGTACAAACATATATCATTGGAACTCAAAGAGGCTATTGATGGATTTAATTGTTCTGATGAAATCAGTGTTGAACTCTTTTTAAAAGAACAAGCTTTAAAATTACATTTGCTTCGATCAGCGGTTACCCGGCTGTATTTTGATGAAAGTCAAAACCTAGTCAGGTTTTTTACTTTGTATAACGATCAATGTTCACCTATTTCCTAGTCAAAAGGCCAAACACGGATGGAAACTTCCTGAGCTAGACTTATTCCCAGCTGTAAAATTGCACTATATTGGCGTCGACATCCGTCATCGGGATCGTGTACTTCATCGGTTTGGAGAGTATTTACTTGGAGAAGTTGTGGATCTTGTAGAGGAAATAGCAAAAAATAGCGGATGTAACTTCATCACGATTGAAGCATTGCCAAGCGCTCTTTCATTTTATGAGAAATATGGCTTTAAAGTTAGTTCGAGACAACGAGGAAATGGCGAGCTTTATAACATGGTATTAAAACTTGGCGAACTAGAAGAGTAATGATAGGGCTCCTTTTGGAGCTTTTTTTATTAGATTCTGTCCAGTATTATTCCGTATAGAATGATAAGCCCCCAGACTTATTTATTAGCCTGGGGGCTTATTTTCTATCTCAATTGTCTCCTTCCGCCGCCGATCCGATGTGTTACGTAGTCTACGACGTCGGGCGAATCAACAGGCTTCTTCTTTGGTTCTTCGCGATTGGCAATCTTCAGCGTTTTTCTTACCACGGCCCCGGCTGCGTATTCCATTACATCGTCGAGGGTTATGTGATCGATCTCAGCTGTCCGAGCGTTATGGAGGTACACCAGCGTTTCCATTCCGGCGACCACTTTCGGTGAGAGATGGACAAGTATTGGCTGCTTTTCACGCTTACCAAATAAAGCATCCCCAAGCCATGACATACTAAACCAACCTCCCGCGTCTTAATGTATGCATATCCTGTTGGTACGTAAAGTGCCCCCGGCGCATATCTCGTTTGTATTTATTGTTTATCCGTTTCATGAATTCTTCGCTGTCCAGGGCATATTCAATGGCTTCGGTATAAAACAAATTAAGAGAGATGTTATGACGGAAGCTAAGCGCATCGATTTCACTATGGGTCACTTCATCTATCCTGAGCGTCACCCGGTGTTTCTTATCAATCCGATCTACCCTCTTCTCCATTGCCAATCAACCTCCACTTAAGTTCGTTATCTTCGCTGTCATGACGTCATGACAGTGGATTTATAGCGGTCGGAGGGAGGAGGATAGATGGAAATATCCGGGCCTCCTTCCTTCTCTGTCCTAGAAAATATCATTCATTGCCTCTGTATCATCACTTACTTTCTCAGAAACCCTGAAAACAGATGTCTCTTGATTGCATGCGGTGCTGCTGACCCCTCCTTTTCCAGCTACCATATGAGCATATAATACGGACTTTACATAACCGCTAAAGTTTTTGCCGCTCTGCGCAATGACCCACTCAAATAGATCTCGTTGGTGATTGTTTTCAATGTTGAAGCTGATGGCTTTTCGTGTGAAATTCATAAACCACCTCCTGCACGATAGAAACCGATCGCGTTTGCAAACAAAGGATTTGGCAATGGCTGTACTTTCGAAAAATATGGCCTAAGTAGTTCCGTGAGCTCTTCTGCGCGGCCCCCGCTTATCAAAACGTGATCAGTGGAAGCCCACTTCTTACCGAGTTCACCCGCGATCCGAGCCGCCATTTGCCTGGGATTATCTGTTTTATTCGTATTAAACCCAAAAGGCAATGTGCCAGAATCCCGGTCTACGTATCGCTTATCCCGCATTGTCACGTAATTAACGGTCTTACTTCCCGCATCGATGACACGTACTAGGCCCTCTTGAGGAGCTGACCAGAACGCTCCTCCTCCTTCCACTGCCACTTTAACGTCATGTACATAGATCTTACGATCCTTACCATTTACTTCGATATCCCATTGCCCTTTCAAAAGATTGCGCATAGCTTCTTTCGAGTCTGGACGGTGATGTTCTACAGGTAGACCTGTTATGATGGATACATTCGAACAACCGGCAATGTGGATCGATACTAGGGCAAGAAGCAATGTATCGTTATGAGCTTTGTCATCGGTCATCATATAACGCCCAAATTCGGACTCATTAGCTGCCAAGTTTCCAATAAAATAGCGCTCGCCCTGAAATACCGCTTCAATATCGTCATCTCGCCGGGAAAGAAGCCTGCGCTCTCGCCACTCCCCCACGATTGACGGAATATACAAGGTCTGCCCTCCTGTGTACGCCTTAACCCCATTTCTTCCGATATCAAGTCCAATGTAATGGTGTTCCATATAAACCCTCCTTTAAACGTAGGTAAAACGTAGGTAAAACGTAGATGACCTCAGTGCCCCTTACGTTTTACGTATGTTTGATGTTATGCAGCACCGCTTGTCCATCTTTCCACACTTGTGATGAAATATTTTTGATTCCATGACAAAAGAGACGTTTATAGTTTCGTCGAATTGTCCATACTGATGCTATACAGTGATTCGTGATTCGCGGAAGGATGAGAAATATGTTTGGAAAGGAACGCAGTCGATTTGGTGAATTCATTGACCGCCATGGGATCAAACAAGAGAAATAAGGGAAATATCAAATGTTAGTCGGGAGACCATTTCGAGGGTCTGTAAAAATAGAGATTATATGCCTGCTGGTAAGACGATGAAGGCATTAGTGGACGCGGTAAGTAAGCTTACCGGAAAACAGGTTAAATCAGATGATTTTTGGATGTAGAACATTCTAAATCTGAGGTGTAGGGTTTGGTGTTGCCGAGTAATGTCGGCGAAGCGCGTGCGCAGCCGGGTAAGCGGCCCGAACTGAGGGATTAGGGTTTAATTAGAAAAAACCTGTACATACAGCTGTACATATGTACAGCTGTATGTACAGGTTTTTAAACCGACTTCTCCCCTACCGTTAATTCCTTGAAGATTTTGATATCCAGCATCACCCAGAGTGTTAGAGGTTGAATAAGGCATGAAAGAGTACCCACTCGTACTCTCTGCATAGATATGCAGCTGCCATCGCGTAATGGCTTACGAAATTAGGAGCCATACCGACCGGTAGAAGTAAATGTCACTTCTTAACTCTTGAATATAGAACATTTGTTCGCATATAATAAGAACATCAAATTTATGAGGACGGTGTTCTTAATGACGTCAAAACCACGCAAGAAACTCGAGGGTAACGGCATGTGGGAGAGCAGTCGAATGATGCTCCCTGAACATAAAGTGGCTTTGAATGAATGGGATCGGGAACGACAAAAGCGGCAGCGTATCGAACTCGATGAGCAGGAGTGGGAAGACGTTTCTCGCGTCGTGGGACAATCACTGCAACAGCAGCAGCAGGTCAAGCTGCGGATGTTCCATGAATTTGAGGAACTGGTGATCATCGGCATCGTCGATCGGGTCGATCAGCTAAAGGGCCGGTTCATGGTTGACGGTGAATGGTTTGCTATCCGGGACATAGAGGGTGCCCAGCTTGAGGATTGATCGTCAAAAATTAATCGAGCACCTTGAGATGAATGCTGAGCAGCTGCGCTTGAAGATTGAAGGCTTTGATGAAGCCAAGGGCATTGATAGCGGGATGATTTTGATGTGGGTTGCAAAGAAGATCATGCTCACTCATCTGCTGGATGATTTGTATCAAGGGAAGTTTGATGAAGTAAAAAAGCCGCTTAGCGAACCTTGAATTCGCAAGCGGACTTCATATAATACATGTTGTTTATAGTTACGGTATGCTCATCTTGCTTTTCAATCACACCACCATTGTCAATCATCTCTCCTTCTTGCCATGCCATAACCGGCGTTTTGTTAAACAAAGCAGCTGATAAATGCGCATCGGTAGCTAAGATGGATTTAAACACCAGCGCGTCCTGGTTGGGGTGCACCGAAAAAATATGATGAATCCCTCATATTTGTGATGTTCGATATGCTTTAAGATGAAGGCAAGGATATCCGTTTGCTTCCCTTCAAAGGAGCGCTATGCAAGGCTTGGCTAAATTTCCGAACAAACTACCGCGGGTATTCGTGACTGATCTCATGTATGATGGTGCAAAGCCCGCTGACGTAATGGTATTCGATTTCACTTTTTATTCGTGGCATGCAGATTCTTAATAAAGTGCAACCTGTACATACAGCTGTATGTACAGGTTGCATCTCTTGTTTTTGTTTTCATTTATTAATACCATTTTTTCTTGGGTTACTGCAACTGTATTTGTACAAACTAATTTTAAATTCAAAAGAGGTGAAACAATACCACACTAGATACCTGGGTATCAAGATATCCATATACTTGAGCATTTTATTAAACTCCTATGTACGCCTTTACCCCATTTCTTCCGATATCAAGTCCAATGTAATGGTGTTCCATATAACCCCTCCTTCAAACGTAGGTAAAACGTAGATAAGCTCAGTGCCCCTTACGTTTTACGTATGTTTGATGTTATGCAGCACCGCTTGGTTCCATCTTTCTACACTTGTGATGAAATATTTTTGATTTCATGACAAAAGAGACGTTTATAGTTTCAGAGTCTTGTCCATACTGATGCACTACAGAGATTCGTGATTCGCCGAAGGATGAGAAAAATGTTTGGAAAGGAACGTAGTCGATTTGGTGAATTCATTGATCGGCATGGGATAAAACAAGAAAAAATAAGGGAAATATCTAAAGTTAGTCCGGAGACCATTTCGAGGGTCTGCAAAGATAGAGATTATATGCCTGCCGGTAAGACCATGAAGGCATTAGTGGACGCGGTACGTAAGCTTACCGAAAACAAGTCAAATTAGATGATTTTTGGATGTAGAACAACCTATATTTTAGGTGTAAGATTTGTGGGTGTTGCCGATTAACGTCGGAGAAGCGGTATCCGCAGCTGTGGCCCCTTTGCTGTCTTCGAGGTAGGGTGGGATAAATCTGAACCATACCTGTACATACAGCTGTATGTACAGGTCGCTGACTTCTCCCCTACCGCTTGAAGATTTTGATACTCACCCTGAGTCTTGAATGTAGAAATCCCATGAAAGATTAACTAATCTTACTTTCTGCATCAGACGTATCCCAGATACGAAGGTGCCATTGCTCTACGACTTACGAAATCATGTAGGAATCGCAATGGCCGGTATGGAGGAACGAATGAAAAATTAGACTGCACCTGGGGGCCTGTTCTTTGAGCAGCTGGCAGAAGAAGCATTCCCGCAAAAATGGAGTAATGTCTTAAAATCATGAAACAGGAATTAATGTTCAATATAATGAAGGCACTAAAGAAATAGGCGGTGCTTACATGACGATCAAACAACGTAAGAAACTTGAAGGTAATGGCATGTGGGAAAGCAGAGATGCTTCCAGAGCATGCCAACGTTTAGACCAACCTTATGCCCCTCTTCAAGAGCAATTTAGTCTTACTATGATAATGAATGGAACGGAGATCCCCTATCAACGTAAAAGACTCCGGATTCCAAATC
>NZ_LMRV01000063.1:42278-52909 GCF_001428245.1 Paenibacillus sp. Soil522 | reverse complement strand
ACTGAGACTATATAGTGATTCGTGATTCGCGGAAGGATGAGAAAAATGTTTGGAAAGGAACGCAGTCGATTTGGTGAGTTCATTGACTGGCATGGGATCAAACAAGAGAAAATAAAGGAAATATCTAAAGTTAGCCGGGAGACCATTTCGAGGGTCTGCAAAAATAGAGATTATATGCCTGCTGGTAAGACGATGAAGGCATTAGTGGACGCGGTACGTAAGCTTACCGGTARACAGGTTAAATCAGATGATTTTTGGATGTAGAACATCCTATATTTTAGGTGTAAGATTTGTGGGTGTTAACGAGTAACGTCGGTGAAGTGCGATCCGCAGCCGGGGCCCCTTTATTGGATGCAAGCGTAGGATTAAATCTGAACTAGGACCTGTACATACAGCTGTACATATGTACAGSTCGCTGACTTCTCCCCTACCTCTTGAAGATTTTGATACTCACCCTGAGTCTTGGATGTAGAAACCCCATGAAAGATTAACTAATCTTACTTTCTGCATCAGACGTATCCGAGATACGCACATGTAGGAGTCGCAATGGCCGGTATGGAGGAACGAATGCAAAATCAGACTGCACCTGGTGGCATGTTCTTCGAGCAGCTGGCAGAAGAAGCATTCCCGCAAAAATGGAGTCATGAAACAGGAATTAATGTTCAATATAATGAAGGCACTAAAGAAATAGGCGGTGCTTACATGAGGGTCAAACAACGTAAGAAACTTGAGGGTAATGRCATGTGGGAAAGCAGAGATGCTTCCAGAKCATTCCAACGTTTAGGCCAACCTTATGCCCCTCTTCAAGAGCAATATAGTCTTGCTATGATAATGAATGGAACGGAGTTACTCTAACAACGAAAAAGATTCCGGATTCCAAATTTCCTGATCCCACCKAGTGCTGGCTAAGACTCAGGTGGCGCTGATATAGAACTTTACCTGTATACCTGTACATATGTACATACATATGTACAGGATACCTCTCTACACTTGTGATGAAATATTTTTGAATAGATGACAAAAGAGACGTTTATAGTTTCGTAGTCTTGGCCATACTGAGACTATATAGTGATTCGTGATTCGCGGAAGGATGAGAAAAATGTTTATAGTTTCGTAGTCTTGGCCATACTGAGACTATATAGTGATTCGTGATTCGCGGAAGGATGAGAAAAATGTTTGGAAAGGAACGCAGTCGATTTGGTGAGTTCATTGACTGGCATGGGATAAAACAAGAGAAAATAAAGGAAATATCAAAAGTTAGCCGGGAGATCATTTCGAGGGTCTGCAAAAATAGAGATTATATGCCTGCTGGTAAGACGATGAAGGCATTAGTGGCTGCGGTACGCAAGCTTACCGGAAAACAGGTCAAATCAGATGATTTTTGGATGTAGAACATCCTATATTTTAGGTGTAAGGTTTGGTATTACCGAGTAACGTCAGCGAAGTGCGGCCTTCAGCCGGGTAAGCGGCCCGAACTGCGGGCGTAGAGTTAAATCAGAAACAAACCTGTACATACAGCTGTACATATGTACAGCTGTATGTACAGGTATTTCAACCAACCTCTCCCCTACCGTTAATTCCTTGAAGATATTGATACCCTACATCACCCAGAGTCTTGGAGGTAGAATAACCAACCCATGAAAGAGTACCCACTCGTACTCTCTGCATCAGACGTAGCCGAGATACGCAGTTGCCATCGCTCAATGACTTTGAGACATGTCAAAGTAAATGTCACTTCTTAACTCTTGGAAATAGAACATTCGTTCGCATATAATAAGAGCATCAAATTTATGAGGACGGTGTTCTAATGGCGACAAAACCACGCAAGATTAGTTCAAAGTATATTTTTGTGAATAAACCTATCTGAAAACTAAAGGATGGGACCATGGCGCCGATCTTCTATTTCCTTCGGGATCAATAACTACTCCTATCGTTCCCCATTCAAAGCTCTTCACCTCAACATTTACTCCACGTGCCACAATCTCCGATACGGCTAAATCAAAGTTATTAACGTTGAGTCGAATTACCGTTGGATTTTGCGATCTTGTTTTTTCTATATCTGAAGCTACACCATTTTCCTCAAGCATAAGGTAACTGCCGCCGAAATCCAAAATAGATAAGTCCTTACCACGTTGACGGATTTTCATGCCAAGTTGTTCGGAATAAAACTTTAATACTAATTCGTAATCCTCGCAGAAAAGAATAATGCCTGTTTCTCTAATGTCCATTAGTTATCACCTCTAATCGTTTATTTACTTATCATAAAGGATTCTCTTCAAAAGATCGTCAGTACAATGCAGTAGTCAACTTCTACGTCTTTAGTCTCAAGATCACATTGATTCTGTTAGGTTTATTCAATTAATTGCTCGTTTGCTTAATTACGCATCGTCAGTCTATAACTTTATTTCTTACCACATATGAAGGAGAATCCCGGAGAATGCCCTAAATCACTCCTTCTGCACCTGGTGGAGAAACATGCCGTTTTGTTGAAGGAGTAGATGTAAGACAAGGCGGGGCCCCTCCCCCGAATACGAGTAGATAGCTTAAATCGGAATCAAAACCTGTACATACAGCTGTACATATGTACAGCTGTATGTACAGGCGAAAGTGTGAAGGGGTATATTTCATGTGTTTGAATATCGAAAATCATAATCATTTAAATAAAAGAGAAAAAAATTAGGATATTGTCTTCGTGAATATATCTAACAGGGAGACGAAGCTTTTACGACTCTGATCGAATATCACTAGGAAGGTCAAATATAGAAACACAGCTGGAAGGAACGCTTTGCGTTTATTTTACGGTAAGGGGGGGACGTCCTGCGAATATTTAGGAATTTTCTGTTTTGATGCTAATTTTCTTACATCAGCAGAAAGACCTGTACATACAGCTGTACATATGTGCAGCTGTATGTACAGGTCTAGAAAAAAGTTGTTGCTGTTCGTTTTCGTTGTGTAAGAATACAAGTATACAGTTTTTAAGGAGGTAACTGTCACGAATTGATGCAGATCAGCGGGAAAAAGAAAGCTACGTTTGAACTTGATGCTGAATTGCATAGATGGCTTAAGGTACACGCGTAGACGATCAATAAAGATATGGTCCAGATTCTAGAAGAGGTTTTAAGGAAGTATCGTTCTGAAACAGAGAGGAAATAACCCTCTTTGTTACGCCTGTATACCTGTACATATGTACATACATATGTACAGGTTCATGTTGGATGGATTGATTACGAGTAAATTCGCCAATCATACGACTGGATTAGACTAATCTATCATGTCGAATCTAAAAAGCATAAATATTGGTTTTTAGAAGCGGAAAGAGGTCCGGATCGTCGCGGACGTCGAGGGGGCAAAACTGAAAGAAGGTCGTGTTTCCAGCCTTGTTTTGCGATATGAAGATCGATATGTCGGCCATGTATCTGGGATAGATACTGCTTCTAAGCAGGTCCTGCAGCAGTTTTTGGAGCAGCATCCAGGAGAATGCCCATTCAACACCAAAAAGAAATGGGATGATGTCGTTTGGCTGGCCGTTCCGTTCCCGTGCCGCGTGACGGCTTTGGAGTTTACGGACACTGGGATGCTGCGATAGCCTAAAATAACCGGGTTCGGAAAAGGATAACCATGCGCACAAGCAATGAGATACTCGTTACATGTCCAAACTGTCGTGCACATGAGCAAATCAAAGTCGAGATTGTATTAGATTATCAGTACAAGAAATGAGGTACAGCTGCTTTGGAAATCAAACCAACTGAAGGCCAAACATTGGTCAGTGAAAATGATACAGCTTCTGATATGTTGGGCCGAGTTATAGGTAGCGTTATGTATGGCAACATGGATCCGGAAGAGGCATCGAATTGGCTCGAGCATGAGGCTGGCGAAATTGCAAATACGTTGGATAAAGTCCGTGAATAAATCGATGAAGAAGACAGGAAGAATTGATAGGGAATCCCTCCTTTTGCAGCTGGTGGAGCAACATGCCGTTTTGTTGAAGGCAAAGATAACACAAAAGCATGATATCTCAAACAGGGCTTAAAACCTGTACATACAGCTGTACATATGTACAGCTGTATGTACAGGTGAAAGTGTGATGGTGTAAAGAGCAGTGTTTTTGAAAATCGAACTTTAAACAAAAGAGAAAAAAATAAGGACTTTGCATCTGAGAATTTATACTACAGGGAGACGAAGGTTTTACCACTCTGATCGAATTTAGTCAGGAAAGACAAATATAGAAACACAGCTGGAAGGAACGTTTTGCGTTTATTTTATGGTAAGGGGAATGATGCATCTTCTCGAACTTGCTACGCACAACCAGGAAAGAGGGGCGAATATTCAGGAATTTCTATTTTGATGCTAATTCTCTTATTTCAACAGCATAGACCTGCACATACAGCTGTACATATGTACAGCTGTATGTGCAGGTCTATAAAAAAGTTGTTGCTGTTCATCTTCATTGTGATAGAATACAGGTATACAGTTTTTGAGGAGGTAAACAATGGGGATAGTCATTAGTTTTGGTATTCAAAAAGGTGGAGTAGGTAAAACAACAGCTTGCGCAATCACGGCTCATCTTTTGTCTAAACATGCTCGAGTCCTAGCAATTGACTTTGATAGTCAGGGTAACCTAACGGAGTTTCTTACACGAAGGGATATTTACGACTTTACAAAGCAAACGATTCTTGAAGCCATTCAGGAGAAGAATCCAACGCCATATATTGTACGTATCGCAGATAATCTTGATCTAATACCTGCAGAAGATATTCTATCGACGTTCAGCCGGTGGTTATATAGAGACTACAAAGGGGATGCTACCCAGGCTCTGAGAAAAACCATCGATATGGTCAAAGACCGCTATGATTACATACTCATCGACTTGCCACCAAACCTTGGGGATCAGACCATTAACGGTCTGACTGCGAGTGATTTTGCAGTCGTTATCTTACAGTCTGAGCCATTTTGCTATTCCGCTCTAGAGAGATATCTTGAAACACTTACTGTCGTACAGCAACGAACGAATGAAAGGCTTGCTTTGGCTGGCATATTGATCGCTATGAGCGATGGACGAGCCGGTATAGACAATTCTATCGTTGATAAGGCAAAGGATGAATACGGTCCGATGGTGTTTGACAATATCATCAAACGACGCAGCCGTATTAAAGAGTTTGTACTGGAAGGCATCCAGGACAGCACGAAGTTCGATCAAGGCGTATTAGAGTCATATATAGGGTTTGTTGAGGAGCTGAAGCAGCGTGTCAACCAATAAGGCGGATAAATTTAAATCGCTTATGCGTTCCCCCTCGGGGAACCAAGAGGATAAAGAAGAAATCATTTTCCCGAGTGAGATTGCGAAAAGTCCTGCTCATGAATTGGTGCAGATCAGCGGGAAAAAGAAAGCTACATTTGAACTTGATGCTGAATTGCATAGATGGCTTAAGGTACACGCACTTACGATCAATAAAGACATGGTCCAGGTTCTAGAAGAGGTATTAAGGAAGTATCGTTCTGAAACAGAGAGGAAATAGTCCTCTTTGTTTCGCCTGTATACCTGTACATATGTACATACATATGTACAGGTTCTTGCCGGACTGATGAATTACGAGTACAGTCGATCACAAGACTGGATTAGACTAATCTATCATTTTATCTGGTTTATATTTGACTGTGAAGGGTTAAATTTTTAACCCTCCCCTAATCTGCCTGCCCCCTGTATGATAATCCTACCGAATGTTATTACATATCGAATTTTCTGCATCAGTGATCAGCTTTTCATGTCATTATAATGATCTCTTCTTTGCTTTGATGGAATTAGATCAAATCGTTCGAGGTAAGCCTAAGCTCTAGTTACGTGATTGAATTATCTCAAGACCACCAGACAATAATTGGTCTAATCCCCCCGTTTATCGTCCCTAAATGCCAAGCGACCCCGGAAAAATCATCCGGGTTCCATTGGAATTTTTAACGGGACTTGCTAGGAAGCAGAAGCTAAACTTTAATACAGTTTACTGTACATATGTACAGCCAGATGTACAGGTGTACATGTGTATGTACAGCCATATGTACATCTGTACATGTGTATGTACGTACAGCTATACAGTTTTGTAGAGCCATTCCATTCTAGTAATTGGTATGCTAGAATGAGAGGGAAATAACAACCAAAATACAACAAAATAAGCCATTGTTTCGGCGGCTCGGTGCTGGTAACACCGATGCTGCTTCATCCGATAAGGTGATCGGTGAAACAGGCGCATCACAATGACTTTTGTTACCCTATTATACCCTGATTATTTCTAATAAATCAAGGGCTTAGTATGGGTTTCTATAGACATGGCGAAGGCTCCTGATTCCCTTTTGGAATCCGGAGTCTTTCTCGTTATTAGGGTATCTCCATTCAATTAATTATCAACTAACTAAAGAGATTGTTACATAAAAAGCGATGAAAAAACTAAATAAACCGGCGTTCGTTTCCAATTTTTAAAAATTGGACTTCGAAGGCTTAGTTTCCTATTGTCTTTTTTAGGATTCTGAGTCAGGATGAGCCTTCGCCAGCTCGGTGGGATCAGGAGACCACGGTAAAAGACCTGCCCAATTCATGTGGCGAGCCGGAGGCTAGTGGGTTGGTGATTGTCGGGGGTTGTCACGTATTGGCCGTGACCACTTGCGCCGGAAAACCGGGCGTGAAGTGAAGCTTTACTCTCGTAGTCTGCCTACCTAACCGGGGGCAGAACATCCGGCAAAAAACGAAATACAGCCCTTTTACGATATGACTCTATCGTGGGCCGTGACCGTTCCGAAAAGTACGTGGTACAGACTCGAATGAACCTTGCTGGAAACTGTTCAAGGGAGAGTAGACCACGGTTTGAGAAGTCGCTGAAAAAGCTGTGGTGGCGGATTGGTCTATAGGAACCGTAACCAATCCGGGGGCATGACCCTCATAAGTAAGCGAGCCGTAGAAATGCGGCGTGGCAGAAACAACTCCTGGGAGCCGTTCCCTAATGCGTGACGGCCGAGCCATTCTGTTCATCTTAACCCATTTAGGCTGTTTATTTTTTTTATTCAGCCTATCGGGATAAGGTGAACTGTGTCCACCACGCACGATCCATTCTGGCTTCGGCTTCGCCCCGCGTCAAGCATAATGTATCTAAAAACCGATGAATGTAAACAGTTCACCTTTAATGTAGGGGCGGGCGAGGGGAGGATGATTTAATCAATTGCAAGCGAAAGCTTGCTACCATTTGAATTGAAAGTTCGTTCTGTTGAACCTAGGGGAAAAGAACAGATGGTTAAGATTGGAGGGAGGAGCGTAAACATTAGTATCTTATGATAGGGGTATAAAGATGATTTAGTTGTTGGTGGATATAGCCGTGAAGTGAGTCGAGGTTTGGGGGCAACGTGTTTTTTGTTGTCCCCACTCCGAGGCGAGCTGCGCGGAACCGTGAGGAAATGATATGACATTGCTTAAGTACAAAGTGGCGATCCTTATTCCATCACAAATAGTGGTGCAGAAGCTACCGATCGTGGCCATTATGATCCTCTTGATTGGTAACATTATCGTCCGCGCGTTCTCGATCATCTGGTTCCGAAGTGCTCCGGGAGACTCGAAAGATATTTCCTGCGTACTGTTCTCGATGGCAGCCGGTCACGTCTTCGGGCGCTTACGTTTATTTCAATTCAGCAAGTATATAACGGTTTTGTTCCAGAAATAAATCCAAGATATACCGCCTCTGTCCGTTAAAGCTACGCGCTATAATGGATAGAGAGGTGATTTTATGTTTATTGAACCGATGTTGCTTGAAAAACGAGAAACCCCGTTCGACGATGTCCGCTACGTCTTTGAACCGAAGATCGACGGCCATCGTCTGATTCTTTCTTTCATTGATGGTCAAGTTCGTCTATAAACGCGCCACAAAACGGAAGTAACGCAGCAATACCCGGAGTTACATCACGTGCCCGTTGAGCCAGGCTGCAGTGTTATCCTTGACGGTGAGGTGGCACGCATGGACGATAGCGGATGGATCGACTTTGAAGCGATTATGGAACGTTTTAAGCTGACGAAAACGGCAAAGATACGCGAGGCCACGGTAACGAAACCGGTCCATTATTACGTGTTCGACGTTTTGCATTATAACGGGATCGATATGCGCAATCGGCCGCTCACGGAACGAAAAGCGCTGCTCTTGCAGATCTTAACCGCGAACGCGTTCTATTCACCTGTATTATCCGTTGATGGGACCGGGATTGCGTTATTCGATACGATTAAAGAGTGCCATTTAGAGGGAATCGTTGCAAAGCGGAAGGATAGCGTATATGTGAGTCGACGTAGCGATAAGTGGCTGAAGATTATCAATTATGAGTACGCAAACGTTCATATAGCAGGATATCGATGACTCGCGCAATGGAAGGCCAGCAGGAACTATCGAATTAGCAGTGTCCAGCGCACATAAGAAGGCGTTTTATGGCGTAGTGAAAACGATTGTAACTGGGGAGGACCGGAATTACGTGTAGCCACGATTAAAGCGCGCGTTCGATTTAACCTGTACATACAGCTGTACATATGTATGTACAGCCGTATGTATTGGCGCTTGAGATTTTTTACGGGACTCGCAAGGAAGAAAAAGACCTCTGGGGTATTGCTTAAATCTGATGGTTTTCTTCGTTCCTTTATCTCTCCGTAATCATCATATTTTATGGAGCAGAGGGGAACCTTGATCACTCGGCTATCGCTTCATTTCATCATCGTTCCAAAAACAATCTTACACCCCCAAGATGAAAAAAATAAGCTATGAAATATGTCATGAACTTTTTTCATGTTTGGGGGTATTTAATATTTTAGCTTGATTGGCATGGGGTATAGCAAATCAATGACGTTAAGGGGATGGATCTTGACAAACATGCTAAATATAGCATAGCAAAATTAGGATATTTTTTTACTTGAAGTTTCTCACTTGATTGAAAGAGTAAAAAACTAAAAGAAAGAGAGAAATTAGGCGCTTTTAGGAGGGAAATAAGGATATTGCAATCTAAAATTAATTATTTGAATATTTAAAAAAATAAGATTATAGTATATAGTTTAAGTATCAACTCAAGATAAAAGTTCTTGAAAAGGTTAACCCTCACAAGGAGCCTTTAGTAGTGAGAGCGCATTCAGGAATTACAGTATCTTGGAGATTGATACTATATCCTCAATCCTTATGGTAATGATTTCGAATCATCGTCAGGACGATCTGGATTAAATAGCTTCTATTAAAAGGCTATTTAACCAACGTCAAAACCAATGGGTTTAAGGGATAAGGTAGCTGATGAATAATCAGTATTACCTGCTCAATGCCAGTCTCAGACGATTTCTATCGGATGAGAATAATCGTGGCAACACGGTTATTTGAATGAGTTAATTTAAGATAGGAGAGGAGTCTGGGAAGTAGAATGGATATAGTGGAAACTACGTAAGCCTCATTTATTGACGAATGTCGATAAATGAGGCTTTATTTTTTTGTGACGACCTTACTCCTAGACTCGTTCTAATCCGCTCTATCTGGAGTAGTACCACATGCCCATCAAGCTAATATCGCACCCCAAAAAGAAGAAAATTAGATTTTTTCCTTTCAAGGATATTTTAAATTCTTAACTTGATGGTTATGTGGCCGAATCCCTATGAGGCAATGAAGCTATCCAACATATAACATAGCAAAGAATACTGTATCATAGCGGAGAAAGACTAAAAATACGCCCGGTCAGCTTCCCTAAGACTCTGAGAGATTGGATAAGGCAGAAATATCGCGGATTATGAAGGGTGAGGTTTCCATGTTGGTTTGTTAGTATTGGGGTAAGAGTCAATAAAACCAATCGGAGGAGTTAAAAAGAGCCGGAGGTTAATCAACGCGACCATTATTTCGATAATGTGAAGTTTGTCTTGATTACGTTCGTGGTCATCGGTCATGTGCTGGAACCCCTTTATTCTATAAGCGAGTCAGCGAAGGCCTTGTACAACTTCATTTACTTTTTTCATATCCCGCTTTTTGTTTTTATTACGGGTTACTTTTCCAAGAAATCGGGAAAGCTTGGCCCCTATCTCGTTCTGTATGTCATTTTTGAAACGCTGTATACGCTNCCCGCTTTTTGTTTTTATTACGGGTTACTTTTCCAAGAAATCGGGAAAGCTTGGCCCCTATCTCGTTCTGTATGTCATTTTTGAAACGCTGTATACGCTTCTGGATTATTATCTGAACGACCGGGCAAACCTGAAATTCACCTTCTTTCTGCCCTATTGGGTAACCTGGTACCTGCTTGCGGTTATTTTATGGAAAATTGCCCTGCCGTATTTTACGAAATTAAGGTATCCGATCTTGTTTGCAAGCTGCCTTGCGGTATTGGCCGGCTACGATTCAACGGAACTGGGGTATAAGCTGTCATCGCTCCGGGCGATCAACTTCTTTCCGTTCTTCCTGGCAGGTTACTATATGAAGAGGGAATACTTCGTTTATTTATTTAAATGGAAGGTCAAAATGACATCTGCGTTTATTATGATTCTCACACTGGGGCTTTTATTCCGCTATGGCCAGAACCTCAATTGCGAATGGCTTTGGGGCAGCTACAGTTACTCGAAACTGGGCAGCCCGGAATGGTATGCGGGGGTATACAGG
>NZ_LMRV01000063.1:29161-42263 GCF_001428245.1 Paenibacillus sp. Soil522 | reverse complement strand
CGAGCCCAGCATTCGGACGATGTATCCCTTTTTGCTGCACGGTTTCGTATTGAGAATAATGGATCATCAAGGCTTCTACCGGTATATCGACACATGGGCAGATCAAATGCTGTTGATTCTGTTTGCCATCGTTATAACCTTTATCTTTTCCATGAAATGGGTCGAAAAACTCTACAGGCTTCTTTTCAGCCCGAACTTATCTTTTCTGTATAAAAAGAAAAGCGCGCCATTATCTCGGACACAATGATTTTTTTCATAAGGAAGGGGCTGTGCCAAATGCAAAGAGGGTTAACATAATGGAAGACAAAATGGCAAATACGTACCCGACCTCCGATCGACGAGGAACCGCCGTGTTGCATTACGTTACAGACGATGATATTAACCGAAATTCGCTATTTAAAATGGAATTTAACAAGTAAAATCGATGCCTAAACGCTGTCATCCCGAGCAGCAGTTGAGGTCTATAGGAAATGTTTGTAAAGCAATATGAATGTATGGAATCGTATAGTTAGAAATCCGAAAGCATCGGTAAAAGGTTCCGTGGGAAAGCATCCTCGGGACTTTTTTATGTCAACATTAATTCCTAAGTGCAATGCTTCTTCCGGATCAATGAACCAATCACGTTGATGTTCTTGAAAGGTGGTAAGCTACTATATCGAATTTTGTTTTTGATATTAAATAGGGCTTGCTTAACAAAACTAAATAGCTATACGTAAACATGAAAAAATAATTCTCAGCACTACCACTATGAAGGCGAAAAAAAACTCTGAGGTTGTGCTCCAACATAAAAATCCAAATTCTGCTGAGGCCAAACTTTTTTATTACCAGTTGGTGGATATGACCATTCACCCCACCGGAAAAAAACCATATTACTTAAACTATTGGGTATCCGATCGGAAGGCCTTAATCCGCTGTTCATTCACTTGTTAGTTCTTGTCATCTATGATGACTAGGGGCAACCCCTTTTGCTTGCAGGTCACTCCGATCGCAAATCTCCGCTATTTTTTCAATAACCCATAAGGGTCTGAGCGGAACCAAGCAAAGTGAAGGCAAAACAGGGTGTTGATCGAAAGGGTTTGGCTAAACATTGATGGTAATACCCATTGATGAAATTGTTTGTTTTGTAGCACTCGTAGCCAAGTCATCAATGCCCGCCTTCGATTCGCTTTATATCTACCACGACTTCGAGCTGTTGTTTATCTGTTCCTTGATAAATACCCTTAACTGGGACGATATCGCGGTAATCACGGCCTTTTCCCAGCGTCACATATCGCCAATTGATTTTTCCATTACTGGTAGGGTCAAAGCCCAACCAGCCGATTAACGGAACATAAGCCTCTACCCATGCATGAGAAGCATGCTGGAAAATGGGGTCATCGGCGTTTAGATCACCTAGAAATTGATAACCGCTAACGTATCGTGCGGGAATATGAAGCATCCGGCAGAGAGCGATCATTAGATGAACGTAATCCTGGCAAACTCCCCGTTTAAGCCTCAACGTTTCTTCGACTGTGGTACTCACTTGGGTCGCCTTGGGGTCGTAGGTGAAATTAACGTAGATGGCATGGGAGATAGCTTCAAGCAGCTGATAGATACTACCTGCCTGATCCTCATCGATCGTTATATTCTTAAAATGCTTTAATTCCGCCGTAATGCGTGTATAATCGGTTTCGATCAAATACTCGGCATACTCGTTTTGAAATTTTTCCTCATTAAGAATTTCACGTTCCACCGCATAGGGTATACGATTGGTTTCGGGGTTTTCCTCCTCATCCGTTTCCATAATGGAACACGATTTAATGCTAAGCTGAGAGTGAGGGAACGGAATGGAAAAGTAATGCGCGGTGTTGCCGAAGTAATCCTCGTACTGATATACAGAAACCTCGGGCTCGATGGTGATCGAATGAGAGTGGCATGTCTGGCGGTCATCCGTTCTCGGTGTGAGACGAATCTCATTGACACTCTTTGCCACCGCTTCTTGATAGGTGTAGTGGGTTAAATGGGATACCTGCAGCTTCATGCTCCGACAATCTCCTCTTGAAAAAAAGTTTTTGAAATTGAATAACCGAGTTGGTTACAGGACCGTAACAAATCATGAAGTAAATCAGACTCACCATGTTCGGAATGCCTATCGACAAGACCGGCAAGAATCGCTTTGACCGACAGTCGTGTGTAATCATAATCTTCCTGCTTAATTACCTTTAGATAACTTTCCAGAGAAGTTAATGCAAAATGGATGGAACGCGGAAAGCTGGGATTGAGTAGAAGAAATTCTAAGACTTTTGCAAATGTAACGTCATTTGCATGAAATTTGCGGAAAGCTTCATAGCCGCCGACCGACTTTAAGAGCACGATCATACGATGATAATGGTTTTGGTCTTGATTATAATCGCTGTCATTCAATAAGTTAACAGAGATATTGTGAAGAATACGCGCCGTGTTTACAGTCCGCTCCAAGTATTTGCCGGCTTGAATAAAATGCCATTCCTGTTCCCGAATCATCATAGAATCGGCTGCGCCGTTAAAGAGTAAGACCCATTCTCTTACACGCTGATAGAACATATAGGGGGATTGCAGCATTACTTTATGGACATCCTGGTCTTTGAGCCAGAGATAAAAGGAGTTCACGATTTCCCACAGTTCGCTCGGAAGAAGCTGACGAAGTGTCAGGATATTACTTCTTGTTTGCTGAGTGAGGGAATAGATGGAATTACTGTTTGAGCTCTCAAAGGTCAAGAAGTGGAGCACGGTCCGTTCATTGGCCCTGGCGTGATTGGCCTTAAAGCCGGAGACGTCTCCGACAGCTGCCACCAGCTTCTCCCATACATAGTCCTGATCGTATTGATTTCCTCTTATTTCATGGCGCATATGATAATTGACATCGATCAGCCTCGCGTGATTTTCGGCCCTTTCCATATAACGGCCTGCCCAGAATAACAATTGCGCAAAACGATTCATCATAGTTGGTTCACCTCATTATTAGTAGTTGATCGTTTGAATATTAGATAACCCACGTATCCTTCGTGCCGCCGCCCTGCGAGGAATTCACGACCAGTGAGCCTTGCTTCAGCGCTACCCTTGTCAGTCCGCCGGGAATGACATGGGTTTCTTCTCCCATGAACACAAAAGCGCGCAAATCAATATGCCGGGGTGACGCTTGGCTGTCGGTTAAAGAGGGACTGCACGACAGCTTTATTGTCGGCTGCGCGATATACCGCTCCGGGTTTTCCTTAATCTTGGCTGCGAATGTTTTCAGCTCCTGATCGGAAGCGGAAGGACCAATAAGCATGCCGTAGCCTCCGGAAAGCGACCTTTCTTTCACGACCATCTGGGACAGATGGGTAAGCACATACTCCTTCTCATGCGGCCTCGATAAAATATAGGTAGGTACATTCTTCAGGATCGGTTCTTCATTTAAGTAGTAACGGATCATATCCGGAACGAAAGCATACACCGCTTTGTCATCTGCAACCCCGGTGCCAGGAGCATTGGCAAGCGCGACGTTCCCCGCACGATAGGCATGCATCAGTCCCGGTACGCCGAGTAAAGAATTAGGATTGAAGACGAGCGGGTCCAGGAAGTCATCGTCAATCCGACTGTAGATGACATCGACCTGCCGAAGCCCCTGCATGCTTTTCAAATATACCTTTTGGTCGATGACCGTCATATCTCTGCCTTCCACCAGTTCGATCCCCATTTCTTGAGCAAGGAACGTATGGTCATAGTAGGCAGAGTTATGGATACCGGGAGTCAGCAGCACTACAAGCGGATCCGGTTTGGCATTTGGGGCCAAGCTGCGCAGTCCGCTTAGTAAAGCGTTTAAGCCCTGGTCGATATCGCGCACCTGATAGTCGAAGAACAGCTCAGGAAAGAGGTTCGTCATCAAGGAACGGTTTTTGTAAACATAGGATAAGCCCGAAGGCGTCCGCAAATTATCTTCCAACACATAAAACTCGCCCGTTTCGCTGCGTATGATATCGATCCCCGACATAGGGATATAGGCGCGGTTCGGGATATCCAGGCCGATCATTTCCGGACGGAAATAAGGATTGGTGATGATCATTTTCCTTGGAATGATATCATCCTTCAAGATATTCTGCTCATGATAGACATCCCAGATGAAGGCGTTCAAAGCATGAACCCGTTGTTTCAACCCCCGTTCAAGCAGCGCCCATTCATCGGAAGTAATGATCCGTGGAATCATATCGAAAGGAATCGTACGCTCCAGGCTTGTATCACCCAGGTTGTCGCTATTCAACGTAAACGTAATGCCCTGTGTAACCATATGGGATTGCATCAAACGGTTCCTTTTGTTGAGCTCTTCAATTCCCATATTCGAGAAACGGTGGAAAACTTCGCCGTAGGGGAACCTCACATTGCCGTGCGAATCAAACATTTCATCATAAAATGCGGAGCTGCCGTAAGGGGTAAACAAATGCTTGCGTTTTGGCATCAGCATGGCCATGACTCTTTCCCTCCAATTTCTTCTCAATTTCTCGCCCAATTCAGTATCACTTTATATCACGCACTGAGAACATGCTTAAGTATAGGGAAGGAAATGCCATGTGTATGTCGAAATCACACCTGTCAATTATGACGTTTTTGTGACTAGACAAAAAAGAGAACCGAAAGATATGTTAAGTAAATGTAAACTTACGTAACAAATAAAGTAATCTATAGCGACAATGAGGAAAATGGAGCGTGTCGTAGAAAAAGGTAGGAGAATTGGTTTTCCATATGGATTTTCCCCGATTTAGCGCTTTGTCAAAGAAAATGGCCTGAGATATGATAGGAACAGGTTAAATAACAGCACGGCAACGGCGACTTTTCCGAAGACAAGGATGTCTCTATCCCATTGGATAGGGACATTTTTTTTCATCATAAGGAAGAATTCGAGGGAGCCACACCACAAAAGAGGATAATGGCGGTGTACAAATGAGATTTACGATCGGGAAAAAAATATTTACAGGTTTTTTAACTGCAGCCGTTTTGCTCGGCGGGGCAATCGGAATCTCTCATTACTTCATGGACAAAATAAACGACTCGTATTCGGATTTAATCAACCGGCGGGTCACGATTCTAAACGCAACTAAGGATATACAGGTTCTGTCCCTTCAGCAAACCAACGGTTTGCGGGGTTATTTGTTGACGAAAAGCCCGGCATTTATAAAGGATTTTGAATGGGCGAACGAACAATTAAATGAACGGATTACACAGACGGAAAGCCTTTTGACCCAGCCGGAAAGTAAAGAGTCGGTGAGAAAGCTCGAGATACTTAACCGGCAGTTCAAGGAGAGATATGAGCATTTGCTTACTGTTTACGAGGAAAACCGGGACCAAGAGGAAGCATTAAATTATTTCAAAACGAATGTTTTACCTGTGGGTACCCAGCTGGGGCCGCTGGCTAAATCCATTATGGATACCCAGCAGCAGATTCTGAATGAAGGAACGAAAGAAAATACGGAAATGGTCAATCAAGTCAATAAAGCCACCAATCTATTAAGTATTGCGGCCTTTATTTTGACCCTGTCAATTGGACTGCTCCTATCACGGTACATCACGAGCAATTTGTCTAGAATCACGAGAATTATGGCAGGTGTGACTTCAGATTCCGGCTCAAGAACTAAATTGCCTCGGATCGAGGTCCGTTCTCAAGATGAAATCGGGGAGATCGCGTTTTCCTTTAATGAAATGGCGGCCGCGATCGAAGCCTACTCTATTCATGAGCAGGAAAAGAGCTGGCTCGACACCAACATCGCCGAAATGGCCACGATGTATCAGGGGATTCATGATTTGGAATTGTTGGCGCAGCTTTTCATTACCAAGATTACACCGATGACCGGGGCAAGCTGCGGTGTGTTCTATATCAAACAGGGAACCGGGGAACGGCAGCGTCTTCACAAGCTTGCCGGCTATGCATACAATCGTCAGGATGCCGGCCTTGAGGGCTTTCTTTTTGGAGAAGGGCTTGTGGGGCAATGCGCCTTAGAGAACAGGACGATCGTGCTAACCGATATTCCGGAGCATTATCTCCAAATCGTTTCCGGTACCGGCTCGGCAGCACCGTCAAACCTGATGATCATGCCGATTGAATTTGAAGGGAAGGTCATAGCCGTCATTGAGCTTGCTTCCTTTACGAAGATCAGCCAGACCCAGCAAATTTTATTACAGCATGTACTGAAGCATGTGGGGATCACGATTAACAGCATCGCGGGGCGCATGCAGGTGGAGAAGCTCCTGCAAGAATCGCAGGCTCTGACGGAAGAGCTGCAGAATCAGTCCGAGGAGCTGCGCCTTCAGCAGGAGGAGCTTAGAAGGATCAACGGACAGCTGGAGGAGCAATACAAAAACTCCGAGCAAAAAACCAAGGAGCTGCAACAAACGAAATTGGAGCTGGAGGAAAAGGCCGGTCAGCTTGCGCTCAGCTCCCAATATAAATCGGAGTTTTTGGCTAACATGTCCCATGAGCTACGAACACCGCTTAACAGCTTACTGATTCTCTCTGGCCTGCTTGCGGGTAATTCCGAAGGCAACTTAAAGGAGAATCAAGTGAAATTCGCCGAAACGATCCATTCATCGGGAAATGACCTGCTACATTTAATCAATGACATCTTGGATTTATCAAAGGTCGAGTCCGGAAAAATCGAGATCGTTCCCGATGAAGTCAGCTTAACGTATATTTGTGATTTTGCAGAGCTTGAATTTATCCAGGTTGCGGATCAGCGGGGCCTGAAATTCACGGCAGAAATAGAGGACGGCCTGCCGGCCACCATTTGTACGGATGCCCATCGATTAATGCAAATACTGAGGAATTTACTGGTCAATGCCTTTAAATTTACCGAACATGGCGAAGTGGCGCTTCGTATCCATCACGCAGACAAAGAGGCATTAGCGGGCCATAGTGAACAAATCCATTTGGAATCGGCTGTCGCTTTTTCGATTACCGACACAGGTATCGGCATTCCAGGGGAGAAGCAGCGCCTGATCTTCCAAGCGTTTCAGCAAGAAGATGGAACGACAAGCCGAAAATACGGCGGTACGGGACTGGGGCTTTCGATATGCCGTGAGCTGGCTCATTTGTTAGGCGGCGTCATTGATGTCAACAGTGTTAAAGGAAAAGGAAGTACATTCACGCTGCTGCTGCCGGGCAAGGGAGCGGGCGTGCAGCCGGAGGTTCATATTTATCATGAAGAGGCCGCCGTCGCTCACGCGGATTTCTCCGAAACGGAACGGCAGATACCGACGTTGCCGCATGAGGAGGCGCTATTCGCCGGCAAGAAAGTGTTAATCGTTGATGACGATATGCGTAATATCTTTGCGATTACTACCGCTTTGGAAAGCAAGAGAATGAAGGTGGTGTTTGCTGAGAATGGCAAGGATGGCATACGGGTTCTGCAAGAAAATCCGGATATCGACCTCATCCTTATGGATATTATGCTGCCGGAAATGGACGGCTATGAAGCGATGCGTACCCTCCGGCAAATGCCGAAGTATCAGTTCCTGCCCATCATCGCGCTTACGGCGAAGGCTATGAAAGAAGATAAAGAGAAATGCTTGGAGGCTGGGGCCTCGGACTACATAAGCAAACCTGTGAGCTTGGAGCAGCTTTTCTCGCTAATACAGGTTTGGCTGTACAGACAGGCGGAATAGTGGAATGACTATGATGAATGAAGCTTTTGATAGAATGCTGATGAGTGAAACGGAAGAAGTCGACGAGCTGGAGAAGATTGAAATCGAGCTATTTCTAGAGGCCCTTTACCGGCATTACGGATGTGATTTCCGCAACTACGTGTCCCCATCCATTCGCCGCCGCATTTGGCACCGTATCTATGCCGAAAATTTAGCGACCGTATCCGGCCTGCAGGAGAAGGTTCTGCATGATCGCCGGGTATTGAAAAAGCTGCTTGCGGATTTCTCCATCAATGTGACAGAGATGTTCCGTGACCCGAGCTTTTTTATGAATTTCCGTAAAAAAATCGTGCCGCTGCTCAAAAACTATCCTTCTATCCGGATTTGGCACGCGGGCTGCTCGACAGGTGAAGAGGCCTACTCGATGGCTATCCTTTTGTATGAGGAAGGCCTTCATCACAAGACCAGAATTTATGCCACGGACATGAATGAGGATGTGGTGGAAGTAGCCAAAGTTGGCGCTTTCCCTCTCGAGAAAATGCAATCTTACACAAAAAATTATGTGAATGCCGGTGGGAAAAAAGCCTTTTGCGAATATTACACGGTAAAAAATGAACGCGCTGTTTTTCATCCTTTCTTGAAGGAAAATATCGTTTTTGCCCCGCATAATCTGGCAGTCGACGGGTCGTTTAATGAATTTCATGTGATCATTTGCCGCAACGTCATGATTTATTTTAATAACATACTGCTCAACCGTGTTCATGATTTGTTCTACGAAAGCTTGGTCATGTCCGGATTTTTGGGGCTAGGGAATAAAGAAAGTATAGCCTTTACGAGTCAAACCGCGTTTTATGAGGAGATGGATATAAATGAAAAGCTGTATCGAAAAATCAAGTAGCGGCATTCAAAAAGTAAATATTCTACTCGTCGATGACCGTCCGGAAAATTTAATCGCCCTTGAAGCGTTGCTGGATTCTCCCCACTATCGCTTGTTTAGCGCAAACTCCGGTGAGGAAGCCTTAAGGCATGTCCTGTCCGAGAATTTTGCGGTCATACTGCTTGATGTGCAAATGCCGGGTCTAAACGGTTTTCAGACGGCAAGCCTGATCAAATCGAGAGAAAAATCAAAGCAAATCCCCATTATTTTTATTACCGCGATCAGCCAGGCAGTGGAACATGTCAAGCATGGATACACCGTCGGCGCAATCGACTATATTTTCAAGCCGTTCCATCCGGAAACCTTAAAAATGAAAATCGAAGCGTTCGTGAAAATGCACCAATATCAGGAGCAAATTAAACTCCAGAACGAATTGCTGAAGGCGATCGGTGAAACGTCCAGTGATACGATTGTGACGACAGACGAGGAAGGTGCGATGCTGACGGTCAGTCCAGCTGTGGCAACTATGTTCGGCTATCTCCCCGAGGATTTGATAGGGTATCACATCGACAGGCTTGTGCCGGCATTGTTTTCCTGTTTTTCAGACGGGAAAGAGTTTATGGAGACCACCGGCTTGCGAAAGGACGAAGGCCGGTTCCCGTGTGATATCCAAATCGGTGAAGCCAGCATTGATGATCGGCGTATCGTCGTCTTTTCCATCCGCGATGTAACCGAGCGCAAGTTAATGGAGGAGGAACGCTTCCGTAAAATTTTCGATGCGATGCCAAGTTTAATAGCCCTTAGATCGCTGAAGGACCGTAGATACATAAATGTGAATAAAAGCCTGTTGAACGCGATCGGCTATCGTCAAGACGAGGTCATCAACCAAACTGCGGACGTCCTCTCCTATATTTTCGATTCAAACGAGCAGGGGATATCCGAAGAAATGTCCGAACTGCAAAAGCCGTCTCAAAATGTGAGGATTAGCTATATGACGAAATCCGGTGATATGCGGGAAGGTTTACTGTCAACCGAAATTATGCACATCCACGGTGAGCCTTGCTTGCTCAGCGTCATAACCGACATTACGGACCAACTGCTTTTTGAGAAGGAGATGGTCCGGCTGGATCGCTTGAATTTGACGGGAGAAATGGCCGCCGGCATTGTACATGAAATCCGTAATCCGATGACGACAGTAAGGGGTTTTTTGCAATTGTCCAAAAGCCGTCCGTCCTTGGAACATACGGATATTATGATTGAGGAGCTGGACAGGGCGCATAACATCGTGACGGAGTTCCTCGCCGTTGCCAACACGAACCCGACCAATCGTAAAGTGAAACAGCTGAATGCCGTAATCGAGGTGCTGTTTCCGTTAATTCATTCGAAAGCGTTATGTGCTAATCACGATATCCGACTTGAACTGGGCCAATGCCCTTCCTTGCAATTGGATGAGAAAGAAATTCGCCAGCTGCTGCTGAATCTGGCACTGAATGGATTGGACGCGATGCCATCCGGTGGAACGTTAACGATTAGAACCTATAAGGAAGATAATGAGGTTATCTTGGAGGTACAGGACCAAGGCTGCGGAATCAAGGAGGAGCTGATCCAAAAGCTGGGTACTCCGTTCTTCAGTACAAAAGCCAATGGAACCGGGCTCGGCTTATCCGTCTGCTATGGTGTGGCTGAGCGACATGATGCGGTCATTAAGGTGAAGACAAGCGAGCAGGGAACGATCTTTCTTGTGCACTTCAGACTGCATCCCTTAATGAAATAAAGAGGAGAACTAGTAAACTTTCAGCATAATGCTTTAACTAGACGGTAGTCTTAGATACGGATATTTACTGAGCTAACCAATAACGATTGTTCAATAATCAAGTGAGGCTGCTGCGGTAGCCTTTTGTTGTGTTAAGGGGCTGTTTGACGCTTACAATCAAAAAAACCAGGCATTTATCTGCCTGGTTTCATTTTTTTTCGATGCCCCTTCGTAGGGGAGTGCTGATCGACGGATTTTCTTGTTTGTTCATTCTTTTTACCAGCCATTATATCTCGGCGGATCACATCATTTACCGAGGAATCTTTGATTAAGGAGACTTTATATTCTATCCCGCCAAGCGGAGTAATTACCACGTTTTTGCCTACACTGCTGAATGGCACGCTGTTAGGTTTAATGGTTTTTGTTCTAGCCTGAGCCCTGGCCCGCTGTTCGGCAGCGGCGGCAACTGGGTCGTACGTTCTAATTTTCGGACCCCGGACTGTTTTTTTTTTCTCGTCAGGCATTTTTTCGTATTTACGGCGGGTTTTGTGTATGTGATCAATCCATTTTCTAGGTTCGATCCCGTCATTATAGGCTTTATAAAATCTTTCCGCCTGAATTTTTGCACTATCATGATCGTCCTGCAACTCACGCATAACGGGTAAATAGGTGTCCATGATTTTTTGGGCTATTTTGTCGCCGCACAGCTTTTTTAGATGATCCAGAATGATTTCCTCAAAGCGGTCTAATGTATTATTCATGTTCCACCCACTCCTTTCGTTTTTCATCATACGTGAGATAGCTGACCACAGATAGGAGCTCGTTCAACCCTTCATCGCAAAAAGCGATTTGGTTTCCAAGTTTCAGGGCGTCTAGTCGTTGTCCTCTTTTATCTCGGATCATGCATTCAGAAAAATATCCGTATATATCCATTATTTTCATCCGAACGTTGATCATATTCATCCTTCACTATATCCATTTTATTATCTGCCATCTGACCTATGACAATAGCTGGATGGTTTCCTCGGCCACACATAAATGATATTATCGCTTTTATGAATTATAGCATTAAATGCCCGTACATTCCCGTGTTTTTGCCAATTAAGGGGTCAGTGTACCATTCCGGAAAAATCACATTTAGGCTATAAAATAACCGGTTCCCTCTACGTTCAGTGTAGCCGGTTATAATTATATGATGATCTTTTCTCGCAAGGGACGCAGAATATTCAATTTTTTTTAAGGTTCCAGATGTAGTGTCCCGTAAGGACAACATGCTCCCACCAAAGTGGCGTTTTAATTGCCGCGTTTATGAAGACCATTTTACGATGGTTCGCGATGTTCTTCGTGCGGAAGCGAGCGTTCGGATTTCGAAGTATATAGCGTCCTTGTTCCGGAAATAAATCCAAGATATACCGTCTCTATACGTTATAGCTGCACGCTATAATGGAACTAGAGGTGTTTTTATGTTTATTGAACCGATGTTGCTCGAAAAACGAGAAGCCCCATTCGACGATGGCCGGTACGTTTTTGAACCAAAAATCGACGGGCACCGTCTGATTCTTTCTTTCATTGACGGTCAAGTTCGTCTATATACGCGCCACAAAACGGAAGTAACGCAGCAGTACCCGGAGTTACATCACGTACCCGTTGAGCCAGGCTGTCATGTTATCCTTGATGGTGAGGTGGCAAGCATGGACGATAGCGGATGGATCGACTTTGAAGCGATTATGGAACGTTTTAAGCTGAAGAAAACGGCAAAGATACGCGAGGCTACGGTAACGAAACCGGTCCATTATTACGTGTTCGACGTCTTGCATTATAACGGGATCGATATGCGCAATCGGCCGCTCACGGAACGGAAAGCGCTGCTCTTGCAGATCTTAACCGCGAACGCGTTCTATTCACCTGTATTATCCGTTGAAGGGACCGGGATTGCGTTATTCGATACGATTAAAGAGCGCCATTTAGAGGGAATCGTTGCAAAGCGGAAGGATAGCGTATATGTGAGTCGACGTAGCGATAGGTGGCTGAAGATTATCAATTACCAATACGCCGATGTTCATATCGCGGGATATCGGAAGGATACATTCGGATGGCTCGCGTATGTGAATGGAAGGCCAGCAGGAACTATCGAATTAGCAGTGTCCAGTGACCATAAGAAGGCGTTTTATGGCGTAGTGAAAACGATTGTAACTGGGGAGGACCGGAATTACGTGTACGTGCAGCCACGAATTAAAGCGCGCGTTCGATTTCGGAACTACTATAAGAGCGGATTATTGCGATCGCCGGAATTTGTTGAGTTTATCGTTTGATTTCCATCGAATAAACGAATGTACAGCAATTCCGTAAATAAACGCTCACCTTGAATGATGATAATGTCTTCCGTTATCTCTTCGTGATTTACATTATTCTTTATTTCGTCGATTACGCCACTTTCCCAAGCGACCCTGGAAAGGTCATTTAACCTGCACATACAGCTGTACATATGTACATATGTACAGCTGTATGTATTGTCGCTTGGGATTTTTTACGGGACTCGCAAGGAAGAAAAAGACCTCTGGGGTATTGCTTAAATATGATGGTTTTCTTTGTTCCTTTGTCTCTCCGTAATCAACACAATTTATGGAGCAGAGGGGAACCATGATCACTCGGCTATCGCTTCATTTCATCATCGTTCCAAAAACAGTTTAGGATAACAAAAAAGTTCAAAATTTCTCCAAAAATTGAGGTATAAAAATCAAATTAATCCACAAAATAACTTCACATCCAACTAGGGAGTGAACATACATGAGCAGAAAAAGTTTAGTCGTTCCACAGGCACAAGCAGCACTTGACCAAATGAA
>NZ_LMRV01000063.1:22470-29018 GCF_001428245.1 Paenibacillus sp. Soil522 | reverse complement strand
TAAGGGATGCATGGCAAAGCACCGATAAATAAAGGTTCCGTGGAAAAGATCCTCGGGACCTTTTTTTGTGTTCAGATTTAGTTCAGAGAGCTATCATAGTTAGGAAACGCTTAAATAATAAAATTAACAAAATGAATAGTGAATTATCGAAAGTCGAGCATGGGAAGCGTCGGATGTACGTGCCTTCTTTGGTGAATGGTCCAATGGGCTTTTCACACCTGAAGTGGTATTGGCCAGGTGCAGGTAAATCGTCGTAGACTGAATATTGGCATGGCCGAGTAATTCTTTAATCTGTAAGAGGGTAGCGCCATCTTCAAGCAAATGCGTGGCAAAGGAATGGGACAGCGTATGAACGGATACATCTTTGGTGATATTCGTTCGTTTCACCGCTTTGTTGAAGGCATCCTTGATACCGGCGGGAGTGATAGTTGTTAGACTTTATTCCATGAAGGTTGAAGCTCTAATTAGGTTTTTCAATAATCTCCTTTCTTTTCGTTTGCTTCATTATTCTTATATAATGAGTCTACTATGCAGAAAAGGGGTGCAGCATGTTGTCCCGAAAGTGGAATTATGGAATCGTTGTCCTTTTTATCTTATTTACCTGTCTACTCTTGCAGTTTTTGCTTTCTACACTGCATATCCGTGAGCTGGTTAATCCGAAATCCCGCCCTTTGGACGGTAACCCGCCTCCTCGCGTCGTGTTAATCGCTCAGGAGATTGACAATCCTTTCTGGCGAACCATCGAACAGGGAGCCAGGGAGGCGTCCGAGAGGTACAGGATGAATTTCGAATATAACGGGCCTTTCCGAATCAATCCCGTCGAGCAGATCAGGCTGCTCGAGAAAGCCATAGCATCCAAAGCAGACGCACTTCTGGTGCAGGGAATTAACGATCCGCAGTACCGGATGCTGATTGACAAAGCCACAGTCCAAGGAATTCCGGTAATTACAGTGGACGCGGATGAACCTGGCAGCCGCCGACTCTCCTATATTGGAACAGACAACTTGAACGCGGGCAAAACCATGGGTGAGTTAATTGTGAAGGCGACAGGAGCCAAAGGCAGCATCGGTGTGCTGATCGCCAATGAGGAAGCGTACAGCCAACAGCTTCGGCTTACTGGCTTTCGTTCGGTGATCAACCGTTACCCGGAACTGAGCATCGTCGACGTGCGCTCGTCCAATATTTCTCGTTTGCAGGCGGCACAGCAAGCCGAAGAAATTCTTGTGCAATACCCGCAGGTCGGCTATATGGTCGGGTTCAGTGCATTGGACGGGATGGGGATCTTGGAAGCCGCAGGCCGTATACGGCCGCAAGGACTGAACATTTTCGCGTTTGACGATTTGGCTGAAACGAAAGAAGCCATCCGGAAGTGCAGGATGGTGTCGACCATCGTACAGCAGCCGTATGAGATGGGTTATGGCGCTATCTCCCTGCTGCATGACTATTTCCAAGGGAAGAAGCCAACGCCGCAGTATTTTACAGAAGCCAATATCCTTACAAACAGTAAGGCCGGCAGCGAAACGGGAGGAAGCTGCCCATGACGATTCGAACGAAGCTGCTGCTGTTCATTCCCCTGCTCGTGCTGCTTGTGAATTCGGTCATGTACTTTTTATTTGAGAGCGGAAAAACCGTGCAGCAGAGTTATGATCAGATGACGGACCGCATCCTGCTGTACAAGCAATCCGTCCAGACGGCAGAAGACCATCTAAAAACGCTTTACGGTTATTTGCTCAACCCGGCCGACAGTAGTACCGCCGAGCTGGGGAAGGCGAGGGAGCGGCTGCTTGCAACACGCGGAATTCTTATCGATAGATCCGCTTCCTCCCAACTGGCTTCGGCGGTAACGGGGTATGCCCATATGCTGGATACGCTTATAGAACAGGAGCAAGCCGCGCTTACTGCTGCAAGAACCTCGTCACCGCGCATCGCGCTGGCCCATTACGAAGAAGCCGAGAAAACAACCGGCTTTATCAGGGAGGAAGGGCAACATCTCGTGGATTTGGAGCTGAGCTTCTACCAGCCTGTTTATAAGCAAATCCAGCAGGAAACTAGGCGTATCAACCATTTGGGTGCAGCCATATTCGTCGTCAACACACTGCTGAGCGTCGTGATCGCCGTTTGGATCTCCCGCAGTATCACCGTCCCGGTAAGCCGTCTTGTCGCGCTGGCCAGACAGGTTTCCACAGGAAACCTGAAGATTGAACCGCCGCCGCGCTCGGATGACGAGCTCGGCATTTTGTCTGATGCTTTCAAGAAAATGTCGGATGACCTGATGGTATTGATCGAGAAGGATAAAGAAAGCCTGGAAAAGGACCGGTTTGTCAAGGAATTGGAGCTTCAGGCGCTTCAAAGCCAGATCAATCCCCACTTTCTGTTTAATACACTCAATGTGCTCTCCAAGCTGGCGCTGCTGGAAGGAGCGGAGAAATGCAGTGATCTCATCGTGTCGATGTCCAATCTCTTACGGTACAATTTGCAAAAGCTGGACCGGCCTGTAACACTGCGGGATGAGCTAGAGCACGTCAAAGAATACATTACGATTCAAAAGGCACGCTTCCGCGACCGCATCAGCTTCGAGATGGAAATCGATGATTCCGCACTCCATGTGCTGATACCGTCACTAACGCTTCAGCCTATTGTTGAGAATTCATTCATGCACGGCATTGCAGATATGGAACAAGGCGCACTTATCCGTCTGGAAATGGCCCGTACTTCGGAGAATGTGCGCATCACGCTGTCGGACAACGGAATCGGCATGAGCGAGGAGCTCCGTCAGGCCCTGCTCCGGCTGGAAGCCGGAACGGAGAAGAAGAAATCCACGGGGCTCGGTACAAGAAATGTGTTCAAACGGCTGCATCTGTTCTACGGAAACAAGGATCTTGTGGACATTGAGAGCGAGCCTGGCAAAGGAACGAAGTTTACGATTCTGATTCCTTTGGAAAAGGAGGTCGAAACGAACTATGTACCGTCTGTTGATCGCGGATGACGAAGTACTTGAACGGGGAAGGGCTCGAATAGATTGTTCAACACATGATGCCGGATGAGTTCCAAGTGATCCATGCAGAGAATGGGCGGTGGCGATATGCTTCGAGGTCGGTCATAAGGATCCGAATTACTTTAGCCGGATGTTTAAAAGAGTAACGGACATCACCTTTACCGAGTACCTCGACCAAGCCAGATGAGCCCTTACGGTGTACTATTTTATATGAATTTTTGAAAGTCCATGCCTGCAGGCATGGACTTTTTTGTGTTTATCAGGACAAAAATATGCTAGTTTACTCCTCATATCACCAGAACATACGGCACCGGGTTAAATCAATACAGGAAGAACACGGATAAGTGCAGACGATAGCGGCTTTGTCCGGGTGCTGCGCATGCTATAATTCTATGAAAAGATTAAGGTGGAATATGGAAAGGAGTGGATAACATTGTCAATAGTCATCAATAAAGAGATTGATATGCAGATAGAAAAACAGGCAGAACAACAGATCGAACAGAAGCTGGAAAAGCCAAATATGGTGTTTGTAACGCTTGTTTCGATCGTAGCGGCTTTGGGCGGTGTATTATTTGGATTCGATACGGCTGTGATATCGGGAGCGCTCGGCTTTTTGGAACAGCGCTTTCAATTGAATCAGGTGCAGCTCGGGTGGGCCGTTTCCAGTATCATTATCGGCTGTATTGCGGGCGCTTCCGTCTCCGGGATATTGGGTGACATGTTCGGTAGGAAAAAGGTGCTGATAGCGGCGGCTATCATTTTTATGATCGGTACTGTCGGCTCTGCCCTCCCTGATACGTTTACCGGTTATATTATCGCCCGTATGATCGGCGGCTTCGGGATCGGTATTACCTCAGCCCTATGCCCGCTTTATAACGCGGAAATTGCACCGGCCAAATATCGCGGCCGGCTGGTTGCCCTGAACCAGCTTGCCATCGTTACCGGAATTTTCCTTGTATACTTTGTGAATACGTGGATTTCCGGCTACGGAGACGACGCATGGGATGTTTCCACCGCTTGGCGTTGGATGTTTGCCGCAGGTGCCGTTCCTGGCTTACTGTTCCTGGTGCTGCTGTGCTTCGTACCTGAAAGTCCCCGGTGGCTGATCAAGAAGGGACGGCCAGCGGAAGCGCTGAAGATTTTACTTAAAATTCACGGTGAAGATTTGGCCAGACAGGAAGTGCTGGCTATCAAGGAAGTATCCAAGCAGGAAAGCGGAGGGTCGATTCGGCAGTTGTTTATGCCCGGTATGAGAGTTGCCTTGATGGTGGGTATCGTTCTGGCGGCCCTCCAACAGGTTACGGGCATAAATGCCGTAATGTATTACGCTCCGGTCATTTTCAAGGAAGCCGGCGCCGGTGCGAATGCTTCGCTGATTCAAACTATCCTGATCGGTTTCGTTAATTTGCTCTTCACGATATTGGCTTTGTGGCTCGTCGATAAGGTGGGAAGAAAAGTGCTACTTCTTATCGGTTCTGCTTCGATGACGATATGCCTGACGGTCATCGGCCTCGCTTTTCATACAGGTAATACCTCCGGACCGTTGTTACTTATCTTCATCCTGCTCTATGTGGCTTCCTTTGCCGTTTCGCTCGGCGCTGTGCTTTGGGTAGTTCTATCCGAAATCTTCCCGAGCCGAATTCGCGGAAGAGCCGTGGCCATTGGAACTATGACGCATTGGATAGCGGATTACGTGGTTTCCCAGTCGTTTCCGCCTCTGCTTCATACCGCTGGTCCGGCGACGACCTTCTGGCTATTCGCTCTCATGTCCTTGATCACGGTTGGCTTCACCTGGCGTGCGATTCCCGAAACGAAAGGCAAATCGCTGGAGGAAATCGAGACTCTATGGTCAACAAAATAAGGATGGACCGTTCCCGGATTATCGGACTATATTGAGGCGGCTACACTCGCATCCCCTCCCGGTCTGCTTGATTATATAGCTGGCCGGGAGATCTTTCTGTTGGTACAGCCAACGTCAAACAAATAACCACCTATAGAGGGGAGACTTCAAATGCGTATCGGTGCGATCGAGGCAGGCGGAACAAAGATTGTTTGTGGAATCGGGAATGAAAATGGAGAGATAGAGGACCGGTTCAGTTTTCCGACTGAAGGATCGGAACGTACACTCGATCATATCATCGCTTATTTTCTGGACAAGGGAGTCGAGGCCATCGGAATTGGAACATTCGGCCCGATCAACATCGACCCTGCAAGCGAGTTGTATGGTTACGTCACGACAACCCCAAAGCCAGGCTGGTCGGGGTATCCGTTCTTGGGGACACTCAAGAAAGCGTTTGATGTTCCGTTCGGATGGGATACGGATGTCAATGCAGCGGCTTATGGCGAAGCCGTATGGGGTGCTGCCAAAGGCTTGGATAGTTGCGTTTATTATACAATCGGTACTGGAATCGGCGTAGGCGTCTATGCGGAAGGCAAGCTTGTTCACGGCCTGGTGCATCCTGAAGGCGGTCACATGTTAACCAGACGCCACCCGGAAGACGAGTTTGAAGGGATTTGCCCTTATCATGAAGATTGTCTGGAAGGCATGGCAGCGGGTCCTGCACTTGAAAAGAGATGGAATATGAAGGGCAGTGAGCTGCCTCTGGAGCATCCGGCATGGGCCATGGAAGCATACTACATCGGTCAAGCTGTTACAGGAGCGATCTTGATGCTCTCGCCGAAAAAAATTATTTTGGGCGGCGGTGTTATGCAGCAGAAGCAGTTATTACCTATGATACGTACCGAGGTGCAAAATAATCTAAAGGGGTATGTCAGTTCGGACGCCATCACTACAAATATCCAAGAATACATTGTATCCCCTGGCTTGGGGAATAATGCCGGTTTGTGCGGCGCATTGGCACTTGGGTGGGCTGCAGCAAAAAATCGGATCTCATGACATGGGACGAAAGACAGTCTTGAAATTAGAACTGAACTTAACCCGGTAAAGAAAAGGATGACCCTGCAATTCAGTCTGCTGGAGATAGCACTCAAGTTTAGAGCAAAAAAGAATCCTGGTCGAAGGATTCTTTTTTTTGCGTGCGCCCAGCATGGGCGCATGCAAAAAGAGAACCCAATATGTATCCACATTGGGTTCTTGGAATCACTCCTATGGCTGAATGATAAGAGCTGTATGAATCGAGAGGTTCACGTACGGTTCTGTGAGAGCCTGCGGGTGAAACTCCAGCGGGCTACTCGACTGAGAGGTCGGGGGCTAGCCGTCCCCTCCTACTCGATTCAGGTATGTATAGCTACCACAGATCGGAAACACCGAAATTAACAAAATGACCAATCTGTTAAATTGGTGAAAACGCATGTGGGTAGCTGAAAAGGAACATCGAGTACCATTTTTTTGTATTCGATTTTTTAAAAAATTAGTATTAGACTGGGTGCGTCATTAAGCTTTCAGATTAGCGAAAGAAGGATTGGTACATTTTTCATAAATAATTAAAAGGAGTTATTTGTTATGATTGTTTTTGGAGGCGGTAAAAATGAAGTTATTTGAAACAGCAAAAAAGAGTTGGCAAAAAGAATGGCGAAGAAGGTCTAAACCTAT
>NZ_LMRV01000063.1:0-22450 GCF_001428245.1 Paenibacillus sp. Soil522 | reverse complement strand
TAGTGTCCGCTAGTTTCATTATAAGAAGTATTGAAGAATTTTTCATGAAAGATGCTGCATTGAAATATATTTCAAATTTTTTTATTGGGCTTCTTTTTCTAATTATTGCACTATTACGGGACACGATAGTTTAATTAACCGCCTTTGACTAGGCGGTTTTTAGTTGGTTGAAACGATAACGAACTTTAAAAAATGACCAATCTGTTAAATTGGTGATTAGCCTTGGGGAACCGTATCACAAGTAGCATGCTGTCATGAACAAAGCAGGAGAATGGATCATCCATCCAGAAGAATATATATTTAAGATATTTCATTAATTAGGTGGAAATGATGCCAATCAATAATAAGAGTATTCAGGGCTATAGTCCGATTCTCCATGCTAGGAGCGAGAAATATTTTTGGAAGGGTAAAGGCGCATTATCAATTAAAACATTTAAGAATGGACGAGCATTCTATCATGCTGGTCATGGGCACTTTGCTGTTGATGAAGGAAACTATCTTTTGCTTAATCACGGTCAGGAGTACTCTATTACTATTGAATCAGAGGTTCCTGTGGAATCATTTTGTATCTTTTTCCCTGAGATGATGGTTGAAGAGGTCTATCATAGTATTATGGTTTCAAACGAGCGACTATTAGATGACCCAGTCTTACCAAAACAAATGTCTGTTGATTTTGTTGAGAAAACTTATAATGATAAATGGTTAGCCACCACATTATTTCGAATAAAGTCTGAATATACAAATAAGTATCTTGATATAACATGGCTTGAAGAAAAGTTATACGAATTAGCACATGGGCTCTTAAAGGTTCATCGACAGGTTAATAAAGAAATATTGAAACTTCAGTCCCTAAGAGCCTCAACGCGTGAGGAATTGTTTGACCTTGCCTTAATAAAGTAGACAGCAAGAAAGCCTCATTTACAAACGTTAGTCTAATCATTAAACCGCCTCAAAAAGCTGAAATGGCGGGATGTAANTTGACCTTGCCTTAATAAAGTAGACAGCAAGAAAGCCTCATTTACAAACGTTAGTCTAATCATTAAACCGCCTCAAAAAGCTGAAATGGCGGGATGTAATTGTTGGAGGAATGCGTTCTCCGCCGATTGTAGAACAGCTCAATGTATTCAAATACAGCCTTTTTGGCCTCAGCCCTAGTCTTAAATTTACGATCATTAAGCCATTCCATTTTGAGTTTCCCCCAGAAAGATTCCATTGGTGCATTGTCGTAGCAATTACCTTTGCGACTCATGCTGCAGACGAAATCGTGTTTCTTCAGGAGTCGTTGGTATTTCTTGCTGGCATATTGAACGCCACGATCAGAATGGACGATTAAGCCTTTAGCTGCCCCGACGCGGCCTATGGCTTGTTTTAACGCAGAAGAGACGAGCTCGGTCTTCATGCGGCTGTCCATCGCCCAGCCTACGATAGCCCGGCCATACAGATCCATAACACCCGCGAGGTACAGCCACCCTTCATCGGTAGGAATATACGTGATATCTGTTAACCATTTCTCGCATGGTTTCTTTGTTTCAAAATTTTGATTTAGAAGATTATCCGCAACAGGCAGATTGTGTTTAGAATTCGTTGTCGCCTTGTATTTCTTGACCACTTTAGACTGGATTCCGTTTGCTTGCATGAGGCGGGCTACACGGCCTCGGCTAGCTTTCTGGTCAGGTGGTAGATTCTTTGTAATTTGCGGTGATCCGTAGATCTTACGGCTTGCATGATGGATATGTCGGATCGTATCTAGCAGCTTCCGATTTTCAATACTACGTTTACTTTCAGGTCGCTTAATATAAGCATAATAGCCGCTTCGAGAGACATGGAGAGCCTGGCACATCTTTGCAATCCGAAATTCGAAGCGGTGTTCATAGATGAACTTGAACGTGTTTACTTCAGATTTTTCGCAAAGTAGGCTGCCGCCTTTTTTAGAATTTCGTTTTCTTCCTTGAGATCAGCGAGTTGCTTACGAAGCTTACGTATTTCCTCATCTTCTGCTTTAAGATTTCCACTGCCAGGAAATGATTGTTCGCCGTCTTGTTTATAAACCTTTACCCAATCTCTAACCGTCGTATAATGTACACCCAGTTCCTTGGCTGTTTCAGAAGCTGTTGATTCTTCAGCCAAAATACGCAGGACTACCTGCTCCTTAAATGCCTTGTCGAATTTCTTCCGTTGTCCCATATGAACCCCTCCATGATTTATTATAGAGGTTTTCTTCGTGTCCATCTATTCGGGGCAAGGTCANCTTAAATGCCTTGTCGAATTTCTTCCGTTGTCCCATATGAACCCCTCCATGATTTATTATAGAGGTTTTCTTCGTGTCCATCTATTCGGGGCAAGGTCAGTTTAAAAGAATACATATAGGTAATGAGTTTATATATGCATACTTTGATCAATCAATAACCCTAGCGGATGTGGCTAGAGCTGCTTGTTTATCACCAAACCACTTTCTTAGAAGTTACAAGCAATTGTTTGGCATGTCACCTCATCAATATTTAACTGAAAGAAGGCTTCAAGAATCTAAAAAGCTTCTTCTTCAAACAGATAAGTCCATAACCGATATTTGTTTGGAAGTTGGATTCCAGAGTCCTAGTTCGTTTAGTGGTCTATTCTCCAAACGTTTTTCTATGACCCCTTCGCAGTTTCGTCAAGAAAAGTGATTTTCAAGAAGCAAGTTTTTAAACCGTAGTTATAATTTTAAGTACAACCTGTATTTACATAGCATAAAACAATCGAAATGGAGGCTAAATGAATGGAGTTAACACAAATCATTAATGATGTATTTCAAGCGGCACAGTTAGGTGAAGCTTCACGGTTAAAAGATATTTTAGAATTTCACCCACACCTGGCAAATACGGAAAATGGTGATGGGCTTACACCTTTGGGATATGCGTCACATTTTGGTAACAAAGATGTAGTAGAGATACTGCTAAATTATGGTGCAGATGTTGATGCGGTATCTCATTCCAAGATTTCTTACATTCCTTCGAATACAGCATTGCATGCAGCATTAGCGGGGGAGCGTAACGTGGATGTTATCAGTCTGCTTTTGACTCATGATGCACAGACAAATATTTTCGACAGCAATGGTCATACTAGTCTGCATACCGCTGCATTCCATGACGATAACCTAGAGATTATTCGCTTATTGATCGAACATGGGGCTGATGTTAACGCTAAAGTTGAAGGTGGAGAAACTGTATTGTCTCTTGCAATCAAGCAAGGTAACAATAAGGTAGCGGAACTACTTCGCCAAAATGGAGCACTACTCTAATATTTTTGAGGTAGCTTGCTACAAGTACGTCTAGGTCTTGAATTTGACCCAGCTTCATCATCTCTTATCGTAGTAAAGAATGGTGCGTGGTGCGTGGTGCGTGTTACCTCTTGAGGATACAAAAACTTACAGAATAATGGATTGAGCCCTGACAATCATAGTCAGGGCTTTAGTCGGTAGGGGCTTATCGTATAGCATTGTTCTCACTGGACACTCAACACACGTGGAGTGCTTGGTAAGGCTACATCGGGAGGATTGAGAAACAGGAGGGGCAGAGGAGTAATCCATTTGCCTCTTCTTTTTTTATTTGAAGAGGGGTCCAGCCACATGCCCATCAAGTTAAAATTTTTGAATACCCCAAAACGAAAAAAAGCTATTCTTTTTGTTAATAAAGGATAGCTTTTTTCGTTTTGGGTGTGTATTAATTACTTAGCTTGATGGGCATGTGGTGGTACCCCATAATGAGCTTCACGGCATCGAAGCGATACACTTCAAAGAAAGATCACTCTTTGTTTTTGTAGTTATAGGCTAACATGATTTAAAATAGTTTTATATTCGGAGGTTTGAAATTTTTCGCATCCAAAAGATGAATCTCGTTATGAACGCTGGAGAGAAACGTTACCGCGATGTAGACGAGGAAAAAAACGCCAGCTTTCTCAGAAACGTAATGAGCTTTAGCTCTATCGGGTCATGTTCAACCGTATTCTTTTAAGTGAAGGAGGAAGAGAATTGTCGTATAAACAAATCAAATGGCTTATTTTAATCATTCCTACACTTACGATCGGCTTATGGGAATATATCAGGCATGAATATCTGCTCGCCTACATTTCAATGGAACTGGGAAATATGCTTGCTCCGGTTATCGTGTTTTCAGTTACTATTCTGTTTTTAACCAAGCTATTCTCTATTCTGGAGCAAATACAGGAAGAGCTTCAACGGTCGAAGGCCTTGCAAGCGGCTATGCAGGAACGGGAAAATCTGGCAAGGGAGCTTCATGACGGGATAGCGCAATCCCTATTTCTCCTCTCGGTCAAGGTAAACCGGATGGAAGCTCGAAATGCCGTTCATGAGGAGAAATTTCAGTCTGTCCGCCAAACCGTACACGAGGTGAATGAGTATGTCCGGCAAGCAATTGCCAATTTGCGCTATCCGCCCGAACTAGAGATGATGCCCTGGATGGAATCGCTTCACCGTATGATTCAGGAGTTTGATAAGGAAACGGACATAGAAGTCCGGTTCGACTGGACACTTCCGGAGGATCTTCTCTCCCGGAAAGAGAAGGTTGGGCTCTTCGGCTCGGTTCGAGAAGCGCTGCTTAATGTTCGTAAACATGCCAATGCACGGCACGTGCGGATACAAGCGAAAGAAACGCCGAACGGTTGGCTTTGCACCATTACCGATGACGGCCAAGGTTATGAGGGGGATCCGTTTCATAAAGAAAATCGTTTCGGACTCAAAATCATGAAGGAACGCGCAGCGGAACTGGGTTGGCTGCTTCAACTGAGTCGGGTAGAGGGGCATACGAGGGTAGAAATTAGAAGAGAGGTGTGATCACGCATGACGCAGCCGGTTCGAGTTTTAATTGTGGATGACCATCATCATGCCCGGGAGGGAATTCGGGAGATCCTGAGTGCGGATCCGATATTTGAGATCGTAGGCGAGGGATGTAACGGATTAGAGGCCATAAGGTTGACGGAGCAATCGATGCCGGACCTGATACTGATGGATATCAACATGAAGGTAATGGATGGTTTGGAAGCAACGAAAGAAATCAAGTCACGGTTTCCTTATGTGAAAATTGTCATGGTCACCGTTTCCGACGATATTGCCCATCTATTCGAGGCGTTGAAAAAGGGGGCTCAAGGATATTTGCTTAAAAATCTGAATCCGGAGGCATGGCACGAATATCTTAAAGCAATTGCTTTCGATGAAGCGCCTTTATCCAGAGAATTCGCCCAGCGGATTTTGCAGGAATTTTCCAATAAGGAAAAACCGAAAGCCGTCAGCAGCCCTTTAACCGCCAGGGAGCAAGAAATATTAAGCTGGGTTGCAAAAGGCTCGTCAAATCGAGATATTGCATCTAAACTCAACATTTCCGAACATACGGTTAAAAATCATTTGAAAAACATTCTGCAAAAGCTGCATCTCGAAAATCGCGTACAATTGGCTCGATATGCTTATGAGCATGGATACTTTCAAAACTGAGGGTTAAACTTACTGCCACAATTCGTTCACACAGTACGTCCATAATAGCTCTTTATAGTCATTCTATCTTTTCCGGCCTCTCGATATAATTTGGAAGATAACAGCACTTATCTTGTCGGGAGGTTTAGTAATCATGTTCAAAAAAAAAATGGCAGCAACAGTACTTGCGGTTCTGCTAACGTTTAGCATTTCCTCGTCCGTATTCGCTCATGACGGCTGGTCGCAGACGAACGCGCCGATCATCGCGCAAGGCGAGGTTTCTTATGTCGATCTACTGCTCGGCAATCACTCCAATGAGCACAAAAGCTATCGCATTGCCGGTCAATGGAGTACCGACAGTTCCAAAGTTTACGTAACGACGCCTGCTGGTAAGAAAGCGGACATTACCAGCACCCGATTCTATACCGGAGAAGCTGCGACGGAAGAGGAACCCGCAGTCAACAACGGATTTATCGCTACGTTTTCTTCCTCTTCTCCAGGTGCTTACATTATTACTGTCGAGGGAGACAGTATCTTCAAGCATGGTGGCGTTGCTAGCCGAACGCTTCGCAGCGCCAAAAGTTTTGTCGCCGTAAGCGACATTCCAACATTGGAGCGTGTAACGGCGCTCAAAGGATTTTCCAAAGCGGTGAGCACCGATCGTGCGGAATTGGTGCCTGAATTCAATCCTGTTGCCGTAACGCCGAATGAGCAAGTGAGTATTCAATTGTTTATGAAAGGCAAGCCGCTTACGAACACGGAAGTATCGTTAATTCGTAGAAGCAGCTCGGAAGCACAGACGTTTACAACCGATGCGGATGGTAAAATATCGTTCAAAACAGGTCCGGCCGACTATTACCTGCTTCGTGCGAAACCGTCGACGGATGAAAGTAAGGAAGGCGAGTACAGCCAAGTTAACTATGAAGCGACCATGACGTTTACGGTTCAGAATGGGTCCGTAAAGCTGTCTTCATCCTCAAAAGCGAACCCAGTGCCATACGTCTATGTGAATGGCAAGCTCGTCGATGCTGCGGGTGTTGAAATTGTGAACGGTACGACATACGCCAGTGCCTCTTTTATCAAGCAGCATCTCGATGCCTCTTATCATGGCAACGACTCCGCTCCGGTTCGGGCGACTGCCGGGAAATTGGGAGCAGCGGTAGAGTACTTGCCGGCCGTTGGTGATACGAGAGCCGCCGTTTTGATTTACAAATAATCGTAATATTTGCCAGATTGAAGCCGCCACTTTTCGGCGGCTTCCTTTGATTTGGAAGGGATTGATAACAAAATGTCGTTGCGAGGGTTCAGAACCTACGTCTTTCTGATGCTGCTGCTGCTTGCCATGCCTACGCTCGCTAGCGCGCATGCCAATCTGGAACGCTCCTCGCCTTTGCAAAATGAGGAACTCAAGGAATCCCCGTCAGAAATTCGTATAAAGTTTACAGAAGAGATTGATCCGAAGCTTAGTCAAATAACGTTGGAAGATGAAAACGGGAAATCCATTGAGGGGCGGCTAAGCGCTGAAGAAAAATTTTGGCTCATTTTTAAAGTTCCCAAGCTGGTAACTGGCGTTTATAAGGTAAAGTGGCAGGTACTGTCCGTGGACACTCATGTGACGGAAGGGTCGTTTCGCTTTTCTGTCGCGGTTCCGCTCGAAGAAGAAAAACCGGACGAAACGATCTCTCTTGACGAAGAGGAAGCCCCGACACCGCAGGGTTCAACGAATCCTGCTCCTGCAACGAAGCCAGGCACGAACCAGCAATCATCTCCTGTTACGAAGCCGGCCGAAGAGAAGCCTGCGGCAACTCCCGTGAACCCGCATACCGAAATCAAGCTGGATGAGGCTATTCCATCCGGAAAGAGTGATGATCAACAGGCAGGAATGGGAGCGCCGCCTGAACCATCGAAGCTTATTCCGGAAGCCCCGGATCAAGACATTAGGCCAAGTTCCACGCCGGACAGCAAGAAATCGGTGAAATCCGGCGAGAACACGGATCAGCCGGAGAATCGCCCAACCGGACATGAGCAACATTCGACCTTGACCGTCGAAGAAACGCATAACCGCCATCATGATGATTCGGGACATAGCGGCGGTTGGGGAACATTCGTTTATCAGTTTCTCCGTATTGTTGAAGTGTTGTTCACCGTTTGCATCGCTGGTTTTTTCTTTTTCCGATATACCTTATGGGGTGTGAACAAGCCTGATGTACCTGCCTTGTTTTCCAAACGGAATGAAAGATTGCTGCTTGGGATCGCACTGATCGGGTTCTGCGCGGCAGGGATTTTGCATGTATGGATGCTGGCCGACCAATTGAGCGGAATCGGAACAAGAAGCCCAGGAGGCCTTTCCTTGACGATTCTCGGTACGACGATGATCGGCACGGCGTCTTGGATGAAACCAGCATTGACCGTTTTGCTGCTAACGTTGTCATTTGCGCCAATTCGGGACGAGCGCTGGGCGACCGTCTTGAAAGCGGCAGCTGTTTGTGCCCTTGTTCTCCTGTTTCCGTTAACCGGGCATGCTTACGGTTCTTCATCCGTTGTTTCACTTGCCGTTTTATCGCATACGCTGCACATTATGGCAGCTGCGGTCTGGTTTGGCGGATTGACCGGGATTTTGGCAGCTACTTTTAAAACGCAACCATTTGAATCTGATTGGAAGGAAATGGATTCACTTGTACGGCGGTTTTCCCGTATTGCTTTGCCTTCCATGATCGTGGTGGCTCTCAGCGGCATTGCGCTGTCCCTGTTAAGGTTAAAATCATGGGGCGTGTTGTTTCAAAGCGAATATGGGCAACTGGTGTTGGCAAAAAACGCTATCTTGTTGTTCGTCGTTGTTATCGGTGCATTTCATCGATTGGTTATCATCCCCCGCATGGAGGATGAAGCAACCAGCAAATCGAAAACGGACGCACTCCAAAGATTTATAGTGATCGTCCGATTGGAAGTGTTCCTGGCGATTGCTGCTTTTGTTTTAGCCGGTATGCTTTCAACGACCTCTCCCCCTGAAATAAGGGTGACAACCGAACCTGTCTACTGGCACGTTATGGGCGACAAGGCGCATATGTCTTTCAGCATGTACCAGACGGAATCGAAAGGTCAAACGTTCCGATTGGATGTATGGCTGCTGACTGGAATGGGTCCTCCCAATAAAGTGTATGTTCAAGCGGGGAGAGAGAATGGTGAGGGGAAAGGTATCATCATTCCGTTCGAGTACAAGAAGGGCGGACCCGATCCATACGGTTACGAAGGCTTCGATAAGTATACATATGAAACCGAAGGCGACTATTTGAACGAAACAGGCTCTTGGAAGATTACGATCGACATCACCGATTCGAAAAATCAGGTCCATCACTATGAGAAAGTAAAAACAATTCCATAAGGGGTCCCGCCACCAACAAATCGGATTTTGTTCGCTAAGGAATGGCCTGGCAAAGCATCTGAAAAAAAGGTTCCGTGCAAGAATCCTCGGGACCTTTTTTTGTGTTCTGGTTTAGTCCAGAGAGCTATAGATGAAACGCTTAAATGAAATTAACAGAATGCACAATCTGTTAAGTTGGTAAAATGCTTACGAGTAGCGTAAAGATGGCTTCGAGTAAGCCTTTTTTATTTATTTTCGAATTCAATAATAACTTGAACTTAACATTTTGATTCTATTGTATCATTTAGCTAAACATTTCGTCTGGGAGGAGGGTTACCCCTGCGACCATCTCAAGGAGCAAATACCGCTCAGTCAATCCGCGACCGGGAGAAGATCCGTCAGATACCCGTTAGCTACATCTGCCAAAACCACCAATGGGAACAAGTACCTGAAATCTGCTTTGGTAGAAGCAACCCATTCCGTTGCGGCATCAAAGAACTTTCTCGGGTCCATGTATAGACCGACAGCAGCAAGAAAAGGTAAAAAACGAACGTTAGTTCCACGAGTTCTAGCTACCCGATTACGAAAACCGGACTCCTTTGTAGAATAAAGGGTCCGGTTTTTTCATGTAATAAATTTTTGTCTTTCTAATTCGGACTAGGCTTGCATCTTATCGGATAAGTATGGCTAATTTGAGTCCCCTTTTTTTATTGCTATTATGAGTTGGAATAATGCGGTAAAATAATTTACATCGAAAAGAGGAATGTAAAATGGGTTTCTTAAAAATGCTAGGTTGGATTTTTATACCGTATGTCATGATCTTTATTTCTTAGAAAAGACTAAAAGGAGCAGGGAAAGCATTTGGGGTAATATGGGCTTCCATCGCAGCACTAATGGTTATTGCGAATATAGCTGGTGGAGGATCAATTCAACCAACTTTAGCGCCTGTAGCCCAAACGGAAGTTGCTGAGGTAGCAACCGAGACACCGATACCTTCCGCAAAAACCGATCCAGTTAAACCGATGCGCCTATTACTACCGACAAGCCTGTTGTCTGAATCCCCGTCAGATTCAGTAAGCCATGAATACGATGTGATCCTAAATTTCCCTGCTGACAAATATCCTGAAACAGCAACTCATATCTTAAGTGCAATCAAAGAAGGTGAATCTGCTTTTTGTACGATTGATCGTAATGGTGCTGATGAAAATCGAGATGAAGCATTAGCGGGTATTGAGACAAAGGATGGATTTGATCGAGATGAATGGCCAATGGCCATGTGTGCTGAGGGTGGGGTGCTAGGTCTATTATTTTGCTTCGCTGAAACTGTAAAACAGACATCCCGCTTTTAAATTTTGAACAGTCAAAACGGTCAATACCGGTATTCCCGTTTCTTTAGAAATATCCTCAATGTCTCTTCTTACATTCGTCAAAGATGAAATTCGTAACACTTCTAAGTAATGACCACTATCAGGGCCGTAAGTTACATATAACTGCTTATGAATAACGACTTTTCCAATGTAACATTTGTTTTTCATTAAACACACTTCCTCATTCATATTACCCCTTAAATAGACGCTTCCAAACGGATTTAGAAGCTTGCTGTTTGGCATCGTGAAGTTCCCGGAGAATTTGCGTCAGCTTCTCATCTCGTTCTCGCTCCCGCTCTTCCCGGCGGTCATCTGTTGCAGCCGCCAGCGATTTCTGCGCGGTCACGATCTCTGTCAGCCCATTTATTGCTTTGTCTCTTTCATCTAACCGCAAGAAGAGTTCACGGTTCATTTCGATCAGCTGCGCGATCTGCCCGGCCTGATCATCTAACTTAACCTCTAGCGCCTCATAACGCGCATCTACTGGTTCATTATGAGGGCTAGCAGATAGCGTTATTGCAGCGCTATCGGTCCTTAAATACTGCGCCACTACTGACTTTGATGCGCTATCGTATGATTTTCCGGAATCTAGCTCTTTTTTGAATTGACGTAGCGCAATGGCATCGTGCTCGACATATGCTCGCCTACCAAGTTCGTCCCGTAAAAAAACATAACCGGCTTTTTCCAGTTCGAGCGACCATTTACGCAGCGTACTACCGCCAATAGAAAGGTGATCTGCGAGTTCCCGCGACCACCACGTTTTAAAGTTAGCGTTACCCATATCGCGTTATCACCTCCGCTAACTAGCGTTATTCGACGTGGTGACCGGGGATTCCTTCATCAAGCACAGCTACCGCTCGCGTTCTTGACTGCTGCGCTTCTGCTGCCGGGCCTTCCGCTTCTCCTGCTGCCGTTTTTGCTGTTCAGCTTCTCGCTGCACGGCCTCACCCGCTTTGATAAGCGCATCTAGCGCACTGCCAGCGTCAGCAAAAGATAGACCACTATGCCCCCGATCAGGCTGGAGAGGCTCACTATCCCGATTTTGGCCAACTGGTGTGAGAGCGGCACTTTCGCCCGAATCGTCATTTCCAGAAATCCGCGTGTCAGCTCCTGCTTGAGATGGTTTACTTCCTGCAATGCCTGCGTCAGCTGCTGCTGCTTGGCGGTTTGGTGTTTTTGAATCGTCTGGACCAGTTCTTCTTCCTGCTTCGTCAGTCCGCGTACGGCCTGATCCATGCGCTTCAGCAGCTCTTGCTTCTCCTGTTCGCTGTCCTCCAGCCTCCGCACGATCTGGCTGAAGTGCTCCCCTACGACGATCTGCTGTCTCTGGACCGAGCGCAGCAGCTCGTTCATCTCCGAATTCGAGACGGTGGGAATCGGTTCGGCGGCCAGCTCCGGCAGGGGAGGCTGTGGACGATCCTCGTTCGCTACTCTTTCTATCGTCTCTTCCGATTCGTTCATCGGTCGTTCGGCCCGCTTTCTGCTTTGCATAGACATCTTCTATTCCCTCCTTGGTATAAGCGGCCCCAAGCGTTTTGCCGCGCACATATTTTTGTTTTTCCGGATGAAGAAAGCTCACGTTTTTATTTTGAATTTTCATTTCAATTTCGTACTGTTGTTTTAAGTAACGTTGCAGCTCTAGCAGGCTCGACGTTTGCGAGACACCTTTTTCGACGGCTGTACGTAGTTCATCCTTCCAAAGCAACTCTCCACGATCTACAAGCTTGTATTCCGCCTGTGTGAATCGTTCCTTGGCGGTAGCCTGCTCTTTCAAGAAGGCCAGCCCCTGCTTGCGGCACAGTTCATTGGAGTGCTCCCGGATCGCATAGAGATGCGTACGATCTGAATGGTATTTCTGGCCGGTCTCGAACGAAACGGCGTTAATGACGATGTGATTATGGATGTGAGCCTTATCGGTGTGCGTATAAATGAGTACTTCGTGGCCAGGCGCGATCCGCTCTGCCAGCTGGCGGCCAATGTCATTGGCCTGCTGCGCCGTGACTTCTCCCGGCACAAACGACTGGATCACATGATGCGCCTGTATACTATCGTTTTTCTCCCAATCCTCTCGTGTGCGGCGCAGCTGCTCCTTGGCAAATTCCGGATCACAATTGAATCCGTCGCGCTCCTGTGCACGCTTCACGCAATAATTAATCAGTTTGTTGGCGTTTTTCGTCGATAGGAGCTTAATAATTGCCATAATCGTTCCAACTCCCTTCGGGCATCGTCCGCTTCAACGACTCGAATCTGGCCTTGATGTGCCAGCTTTGTAAGCTGATTCAAATTATTTCCGATCATGCGGATCTGTTTGGCGATTTCTGTTGCATCCTCCTTCCGTATGAGAGGGGACTTAATATCCTGATTTAACCCGAGCTCACGCAAAAAAGTAGGCATCGTCTTTTCCGTCGCAGCCGCTTTCACACTTAACATCTCGTATTCCTCGTCCGTGAGCCGAACCAATACGGACTTGTTTCGCTTTCGATTTTCACTCAATCCTGCTTCTCCTTTCTTGTATATTCACTCCATCCTCATGGTGTGGCTGCCCGCCAGCATGAAGCCGTCAAGGTCGGGTGACCTTTCCCGGAGGGGACGGGCGATCCTATCCGGATCAGCCCGTAGACATCCTAAACCCAAAACCGTCCCGTCGTACCGACGGGCGGAGGTGGGAACCACCTCCAGAAGACCAACCTTCATCCTCCTCCCAGTATAAAAGCGTTATCGGAGTATGGCAAGATTCGCCTACGGATATCCGCGCGCCCGATTTCGCTGCCGCTCATCGTTCTTCGGATATCCTCCGTCATCTTGCTGGGCCTGCCGCCCAGACCCGCCTGGTGGCTTCGCCCCCAGACCCGCCTGGTGGCTTCGCCCCCAGACCCCGAATCGTTTGCGCTGCGGCGCATGCTCATTATTGAATATAAATATTCAATAAAAGAGCACGAAACAACCTCACACGATGGATCGTATTCGGCCAAAATCAGCCGTGAGTTGGCGATTTTGATTTCGTGGAACAATGCCAAAAAACGGCCGCTGTTCGCATCGTTTGCGACAGGGTCGTTTTTTGCGTTTTCTTAGACCAGCTTCGATTTTCTACCCGATCCGCTGTTTGGAGGGGTTAGATACTTCACAAAATGAGATATTTGGTACATATGTCGAGTATAGGCCTAGCCCATTTAATAGAATCCAAGCCAAATATACAAGCATAACCCGTCCGTTTCCATAGATTATAGGATACCAAAAAGGAAGGAGTGTGACTTGATATGTACTATATGTATCATAAAAGCTGTGGTTGTCATAAATGCTGTGATTGTCATAAAAGCTGTTGTTGTCATAAATGCTGTTGTAATAAATGCTGTTGTAATAAATGCTGTTGTAATAAATGCTGTTGTAATAAATGCTGTTGTAATAAATGCTGTTGTAATAACTGTTGTCATAAAAGCTGTGGCCATAAAAGCTGTGGTTGGTGAAAGTACTACTATTTGTGGTACTAAACAGTCTTGCAATTGGCCAAGTAGTTAACCGCGTTGAGTATGATAACGGGACTGTTCAGTTTTTTATGAAGTGGACTGGGTTCGAAAATGGAACTGCAACATTTATTAGCTCTGCGGGTTTCCTAGTAGCCATACCACCGAGCAAAATCACATCTATTGCCGTTTAATCTCGAACAGAGGATTACAGCGTAAACTGCCGTAATCATGACAGGTCTACCTCACAAAATAAAAGATTCTGTGAAGATGTAAAAGGAGCTGCCGCCGCAGCTCCTTTATCGTTTGTATAGAGTCCTTTATTGAACTAACGTTTCCGTTACTTCAATGGACATTGGTCCCGATAAGCCAGTAACTAAAGATCATTAAGAACTTTTCCCCTAAAGTTGTACAGAATTCAACTTTAGGGATCGAAAACAACCTCATACAATGGCTCGTATTCGTTCATGTCTGCCCACTCCCTTACTCCGCAGCCTATCTGCTGCGACTCTCGGTCATGGCTTCATGCGCATGGAGACATCCTTTCACCACACTGCGCATTGATTACACACTAAATGCGCATTAAACGCGCGAAATTATTTCATTTTGGAGGATGATAACCGTATGTCTATCGTTTTTGGTATCGATCATGGAAACAATCACGTTAAGGCCCTTTCAACCTTTACAAGGAAACCGCTCTTGTTACCTTCTTATTTCTCCCGTCCAAGCGACTTGGGCGATGTAGAGGAAGATTTATTGAATCAAAGGGACGAATTAAAATTGCATCGTTTTTTCTCGAATGCGTATAAAGACGAGGTATACGTGTGGGGGGAAGACATCAACAAGTCCAAACAATTCATGATAACAAATGGAAAAGAGGGGCGATATAAGCAAAAGCCTTATTTACTCCTATCCGAGTTCATCATGGCGTACTTGGTTAAAGAATCATCCGACACAAATTTGTTCCCGGATGTCACGGTCGTAACTGGCTGCCCAACAAGAGAAAAGGGTCACGCTGTTGAACAGGAGCTTATTAAAGCCTTTGAAGGCGCTCATGTGGTATCCATCGACGGAAACGACAAAATTATTACCGTGAAGGAAGTATTCGTCATGCCGCAGCCGCTTGGCACGATCCTTGACCTCTATTTGGATGATGAGGGTTATGTCGCTGACGATTCGTATGAAAGCAAATATGTAGGTGTGATTGATATTGGCGGAGGCACCGTGGATATCGACGGCGTAAAAGGGCTAAAGCGGCAAAAGGATGACATGGACACCTTTGGTCCAGGTGTCATCGATACCTATCAGCGTATTGCGAATTTCATTGTTGAAGCAGACCCTTATTCCGGTGCAACCCGATCCAAAGTCGAACAGCAGCTAGCGGCCGGTACCGAGGGGTATAAGATCAGCGAGAGATCTACCATCGATATTAAAGAAATTAAGGAAAGGGTATTCCGTGAACTAGCCGAGAATCTGGTTAACCAAGTTCAAAGCCGTTGGTCCACGTTTACACGGTTTGACGAGATTATATTGACAGGCGGCGGCGCGGCGATTCCAGAAATCGCAGAGGCGTTCAGGACGCTCGATAAAGACATAAAGATCATCAAGAACAGTCAATTCGCCAATGCGAAAGGGTTCTATAAGTACGGATTATCCAAAACCCATAAGGGGAACTGAAAATGAGGTACAATTTGCCGCTGGACGAAAATATGGATGCAGATATTATTGAATGGCTCGATAGCATACCGAAAAAGCGGCGGGCGGAACAGGTTCGTGCCGCGATCCGAATGTACAAAGCTGCACAACAAAAAGGAATTCCTATCGATATAACGCCGCATACCCCGAGGCAAAGCAGCGCGGTGGATACAAAAACGGAGCGAAAAAAGCCTAAAGATATCCTTGCGGATTAACACGGAATAACGCCTCATAGCGCTCTTTAGCTGGGGGTTAGCAGATAGCGTTATGGATGCGCTATCTGCTCTTGAATTCCTGTGCTATACTTGATTTTGACGCGCTATTCATATGTTTTTTCGGAATCCAAGGCTTTCTTGAATTGACGTAGCGCAGTAGATTAGAACGGCACAGGTTGGCTTGCAGGAGGGGCAAGCAGCGCTTAGCCCTCAAACGTTGGCGGTATCCCTTTTACCGTAGAATATCGCATATAAATAAGCAAAATGTCGCGGGATCGTATCCGGCGGCTATTTGTGTTTATCATTAAACGTACTTTGTACCGATTCATGGCGGGCATTCAGTTCCTACGCCAATTCGAAAGGTTTAGTCCATTTACCGCTTTAAGTCCGACGGGAAACAGCGTGTGAAAGGTGTTTATCACATTCAGAACGTGAACAGTTATCATAGCAGACTGAAACGCTGGATTGACCGCTTTATGGCGTTGCAACAAAGTATTTGGAGCATTACCTTGCGTGGTTTCGTTACTTGGACAGCAAGGAGTATGAGAATACAACGTCGAATAAGAAGAATATACTGGTGACCTCATGTCTGTTCACTGTGAAGGACACGAACAGCAAACTTCGACGAACATCTTTTTCATCCTAACTAACGGTTCAGATTTGTTCGACATATAGGAGGGTGGCTGCATGAAGCATCTTAAATTTCTTTTGTTCTTTGTCGTTGTTTTAACGGGGCTTTCATCAATTACAGAAGAAGCGTTAGCTAGTACCTACCCAAGTGCTGTTGCTTGGAATAACTTCCTATATGGAGTTTCCGTCGAGGAAGTTGATACTAAAGACATTGGCAATGAGATTGGAAAGATTGAACGCCTAAGAGATCCGATGCCAAAGAAGAACGGCGAATCAAATGATATACGTACACCAGTAGGAAGCCTGTTGTTTGAAATTAATGGGGCAGACACTCAGGATGTAATTGCAGTTAAGGTAGAAGATAAATTTTTCAAGGCGTCTAAATTTGGATCGATTCAATTGACAACATTGGATCGGATTAAGGAACAACTATGGGTTGTAACACTGTCAGTCTGTTTGTTGGTCCTTTTAACATTAATTTTTGTACGGAGAAGAAAAAGAAGACATATAGGTTAGCAAATTCCGCTGACGGGAACGATAGTACAATTAACCGCCTTTCATGTGGCGGTTTTCTTATGGTCAAAAATCAACATTAAGGATTAACATAGCCTTCAATAAAAAAGGCTCGCCTTATTGGCGAACCTTGGCAGCAGGCCGAGCCTGCTTTAATTTAGCTAACGCATCGCTGACCGCTTTATCGCGCTCCGGATTAGCACCGGGCATCGATTGCTGTACATAATGACCATTGGCATGCTGACGGACAACATCATCAAGATCAACACGAGGATACTTCTTCATGATCATCACCTCTTAGGATAAGTATAGCATAATCAGACGCTCGGCAACAGCCTCATCTATAGCCATCAAGCCGCCACCGAAATGAGAAGCTCCAACGACACCCATATAATACTGCATCAACTTTACCGTCGTCTTAGACTGGAAGGCAACAGCTCCGTCAAAACCCATATCTACGCTTCGCCTACAAGCAAGCGCCAATAGATTCAGACCGATCCAGCTAAACTCCTTGCGCTCATGAGGGATGCTTTCGATAAGATGTACCCAAACATGATCCTCTTTACACTCAAGAGCTATAGCCCCTTGTATGACATCATTGCCGCGTATAACCATCTTATACACTTCGATGCCGCGCTGGCCAAAATAAACGGACCAGTCGAAGCCTTCTTCCCAATCATGCATTTGATCCTCTATGTCATATGGTTGCAGCGCTAGGAACGAAATAGGGTATGTCTCGCCGCTGCGGATATGTAGTAACACGATTCCACCTCCCGCTATATAGATTACGACAGGGAGCGGAAGCAGGCAATAGCATCACCGATCAGAACAGGGGAGACCTTTCATCATTAGAGCTTAATGAGGCCACGACAGACTAACACTTATTTTCTCAGTCTACAACTTTATTTCACCAAGTCTAATACTTTATTTTTCGGTCTAAAACTATATTTTCTTCGGACATCCCTAACTGGGCAACTCCGTTGTGAAGCTTCACTCTCGTCGTCTGCCTACCTAACCCTCCTTCACCATTTTGGGACTTGAACCCTAGAGATAGCGCCCATGCTGGACGCACTAAAAAGCATCGGTGGTTTACCTGACCACCGATGCTTTTTAAAATTAGTCCCATGCTGTTCCGTAGAGCGTTACATAGTATCCACCCTGCATATCGTTGTTGATGGGAAGAGCGACCAGGTGGAACTTGGCAAGTTTAGGCCGCTACAACCAGTCAGTGACCCTTAACGTACGATTATTTCCGGTGAGGCGACCACAAGATTATTCTCTAAAATTAGGTTCATTTTTTACTTATTCTAAGTTAAATTAAATGAGCATTTTTCCATTCGGTGCAGCAGGAAATCATTTTACTAATGACGGCCGGTAATGGCATACCTGGTACCAGCACCAGATGATGAATAAATCCACACTTCGGCCGAAGCTTTATACGGGTCTTTATCCCATAATTGAGCAGTATAACAAGAGGTTTGACCTTTCATTACCATCCCGTTTCCACCGGAAGAAGTACAACTTTTAGATGTTCTCCAAGTAGTGCCATTGGTGTAACTATCTACGTATGCATTGGCATAATAATCGTACGGAGCAGCAGAATAAAACTTTACGTAACCCCAAGCCGTATGACAATAGGCACTTCCTTTTAGCTGTAGATATCCAATTTTCACGCCGTTTTTATAGATATATTTTGTTTCATAGGTGATTGGACTTTTATATGCACAACCTGTTGAAATAGGGTTTGAACCATCATAAGATAGGGCAGATGCTTTTTCAACTGGTGAAACTGCAAATATTAGACCAAAGACAAAAGTAAACAATACGCCCACTGATATCACTTTGGAAATTTTTTTACTTAATATCTTTTTCATTAAAATTCCTCCTGATCAATAAAATGTCGTACACCAAGATTGAGTTATTTTTCTTGTACTTTAATACCACCATCCGGAGTAAAGATGTTATTTGAGTTCCAGCTTAGGCTTGTAGTGACCATTATGTAGTAGGTAAGGTTGAGGGAAAAAAAGTAGGACATAGCATTTATGAAGCAGAGTTATGTCTGCCGTATTGATCATTCTAACGAACGCATACAAGCCATAACCTTCGTAATGTAATCATTATGATGAGGATGGGTTAACAGTGCTCTTGCTCTTTTACATTGTAAAACTGCTTCTGGTTTTTCATGGGAAGTAAAACGATAAACATTCTCTCCCCAACTTGATCAACACATGTTCTGTCTTTGAGGCTGTTGCAAAGAAACTAAACATGATCCAGTCCATTCCAACGAAAACATCACAATAATGGATTTAATTCAAAAAAAATCACCCCTCTTAATTGTAATAATGTTGCAAAAAAACCATAAACTAATTGGTTTTAATTGTCAATTAAATTTATTCTAATATTCTGAAATTTATAAAAATAATAGAATAAGGAGTACCGTCATATACCCATCAACCTAGGAAAATATTGCACCCCCAATACCTTAAATTTTCAAGAATCAAAAACAGTTGCCGGCAGGTACCGAGCTGCACAACAAAAAGGAACTTCTATCGATATAACGCCGCACACTCCGAGGCAAAGCAGCGCGGTGGATACAAAAAAGCCTAAAGATATCCTTGCAGATTAACACGGAATAGAACGCCTCATAGCGCTCTTAAGTTGGGGGTTTATCGATCTTAGCAGATAGCGTTATTGATGTGCTATCTACTCTTGAATCCTGTGCCGTACTTGATTTTGACGTGCTATTCAAACGATTTTCCGGAATCCAAGGATTTCTTGAATTGACGTAGCGCAGTAGAATAGAGCGTGGGTGAAAAGATTGTTGTTCACTGGGAAGTAGAGACTTCCAATTGGACGACCAGCATTCCAATTTAGCTTAACAGCGGCAGCCATGGACGAGAAAGTCCTAGACTGCCGCTGTTTTATTGAACTATTGTGTTCCGTTAGTTGAATCATTTTTTTAAATTTCTTTACATCCGTAAAAATAAGCAGCTCAAAAAAGCCCACAGTTGTGGAAAAAATCCGCTTTTTTATTGCCAGCTTATCTTAAACGTATGGAGTGTAACATAGATAACGAGCCTCCTAATAATTAATATAGTGGAAATAACATTGACTACTCAAACTGTCAATTCAACCATTCTGCTGCTTGGAAAGGGCCGGGAAGGAGCAATTTTAATAAAATCGCAATATTCTGAATGATGTTGCAATATACAATGTTCCGTGAAAATTGTAAAATTTAGACGGTTAGAGAGCTTGTCTTACCCGATAGAATGACGATGATCAGATTCTGGATTGACTATTTATGAAAGCGGTAACATTCCCCCTTTTAAGGAGGTGAGAACTTAAAGAAAATGTTGATTCTTATTGCGACTGTAAGAAAATAGAAAACGTCTAATTATATTAGGAGGTAATGATAATGGGGAAAATTGATTTAAAGAGTATCAAGAAAATGCTGTTCATTGCGTTTGCAGCTGCGCTGGTTTTATCAACCGTCTCATTCGGAGTAACCGTCAACCCGAGTCTTGTAAGCGCTGCCACTTTCACGCATGGCGGCGGAATCTTGTATACGCAAGCCGATTTTGACCGTGCCAAGCAAAAGGTTGCACAAGGGGCGAGTCCTTGGATCGAAGCATGGAATGCCGGCAAGTCGACGAGTTTTGCTTCTCCTACCTATACTCCTAATCCTGTACCCGCGCCGGCAAGGTGGGGCGGCCATCCCGAGTGGAATTCGGGGAACAGCCAACTGTTTAACGATTCGGAGGCGGCGCTCGTTCATGCGATCATATGGAAGGTTTCAAGCGATGCGACGGAAGCCAACAATTCGAAGTTGAAAGCGCAACAAATTGTGGATGCCTGGTCAAGTACGGTGAACACCGCGGTTGGCGGCGATGAAAAACAATTATTGGCGGGATTAACCGGTTACAGATTAGCAGCGGCTGCAGATATATTGAGTGCGGACAGCGCTTGGGTAAACGCAGGCAAATTTACTGCGGCGAAAAACATGCTTCTAAACTACTTCTTGCCTTCCTTGCGCGACTATCTTGCTAATCATTACAACAAAAACGGTGACACATACCCGTACTATTACCGCGGGAACCAGGACACTGCCCCAATGGTTACAATCATGGCTATTGGCGTCTTATGCGACGATCTCACCATTTATAATGAAGCCGTGAATGAATTTAAAAACGGCAATCATAATGGCCGGGTAACGCACTATCTCATCCCTTCATCCAGCGACCCCAACCTGGCGCAGTCCGAGGAAAGCGGACGCGACCAGCCTCATACCCAGTTAGGAATTGGAATGCTGGCGACCATGGCGCAAATATCTTACAATCAAAAAATCGGCGATGCAAGCTTTGAGGATTTGTACGAATACTCCAATCGCCTTATCCTTAAGGGTTTTGAGTATACGGCTAAGTATAATAATGGAGGAACGGTACCGTTTACGCCTATTTGGACCTATGACTGGAGAAACGAGCCTGTAATCTCCGAATCGGGCAGAAATCAAATGCGTCCGATTTACGAGATGGTATGGAACCATTATCATAACGTCAAAGGCTTCGCCGATTCGGATCCTGCAGATCCGGTGTACCACTCTAAAGCCAGGGCTGCCGCGTTTCGGCCGGAAGGCATTCATACCGACCATCAGCCGTTTACTACGCTTTTGTACACGACTGGACCGGTCGTATCCGGAGAGACCTATACGCTGAAAAATCCGAACAGCGGCAAGATGCTGGACGTTGCGAATGGCGGCACCGCCAACGGGACAAATGTGCAAATCTATCAAGATAACGGCAACGATGCCCAGCGCTTTACAATCATCGACAACGGCGACGGTACCCACCGGCTTCTCGCCGTCCAGAGCGGCAAAGCGCTCGAAGTAGCCGGCCTGGGCACTGCCGACGGGACGAATGTGCAATTGTGGACATACCTCGGCGGAGCGAACCAGAAATGGCGAATCGTACTTAACCCTGACGGGACGTATAAATTAATCGATTCCAACAGCGGCAAAGCACTCGATGTGAACGGAACCGGAACCGCCAATGGGACGAACGTGCAGATCTGGACGGACACCGGCGGGGCAGCCCAGAAATGGGAATTCATCCGCAGCGGGGTCGTATCCGGCGCTACTTACGAGCTGCAGAACCCGAATAGCGGTAAAATGCTGGACGTAAGCGGCAACAGCACGGCTAACGGGGCGAATGTTCAAATCTGGCAAGGCACCGGCGGAACGAATCAGCAATGGACCATTACCAAAGACGGTATTGGAACGTACAGGCTGATCGGCGTCCAAAGCAGCAAAGCGCTGGATGTCTTTAACGGGGGAACGGTCGACGGGACAAACGTGCAAATCTGGACATACAACGGCGGAGCTTTCCAAAAGTGGAAGATCTCGAACAACGGGGATGGGACGTACAAACTGATCGATTCGAACAGCAATAAAATGCTGGATGTGAACGGCGGCGGAACAACCAACGGCACGAACGTGCAAATCTGGACGAATAGCAGCAGCCTCGGTCAAAAGTGGAAACTTGTACGGAAGTAGCTTTTTTCTTACCTCCATCTATTTAGGGGATAAGTGGGCTACACTGGATTTAGGTAAGTTTTCTTGAAAGAAGGGCTGCCCCTCAAGTAAGTTTACCTACTTGTGATATGCTCCCCATACAGTAGACAGGTTAAATAATAAAACCTGCTGCTGTGAGGGGAGCTTTTTCATGTCAAAAGAACAGTATAGCGCACCAGAG
>NZ_LMRV01000062.1 GCF_001428245.1 Paenibacillus sp. Soil522 | reverse complement strand
AGAAATCATAAATGCTGCCATGTAAGCGAATGCGGTTGTAGTCTTGAATAAACTGACTAACGATTTCATAAGCCTGTGGATAGGACTCAAATTCATGGYGACGATAGCATTCTAGTTCGATGATGGCGTGATAGGATTCAATATGAGCATTTTTATTCGGTGTTTTAGGCGGAATACGTTCGTGGATCACGGCGAATTCCGTACAGGCCTCTTCAAATCGATGGCTGATGAATTGTGGKCCGTTATCGGAACGAATGACAGGCTTATCTGTTTGGTCAAAGAGTTGGCGCTTCATGAGCGCTTCTTGCGTGATCTGAACGAGATGCTTGGCTTCACAGGTCAATCCAATATAATAGGCAACGATAGCACGATCAAACACGTCTATGATGCTCATAAGAAAGAAAAAGCGCTGCTCACCATGAACCCACCCATACTTAATATCGACCTCCCACAACTGATTGGAGCCTGTTATCACGCGATTATYTGCCAGTCGTTTGGGATACTTGATGATGATTTTGCGCTGTGGACGAAGTACATCYATGAGTTTGCATAGGCGGTAAACTTTCTTCTTGTTGATCTTCAGCTTATAGCGTCTTCGAAGAAGCACCGTAAGCTTTCGATAACCGTACGCTGCTCCTTCTCCTGCCAGGAACTCCGTGATCCATTCACAGATCTGTTCATCGCTTATGAACTTTCCGTCTTGTGTGTACGAATAACCAGGCGCGGGGCGGCCGACCCTGTGGATCGTTTTGGCTTCTTGTTGCATTCTTCTCAATTGTGCATAATACGTAGATCGTTCGACCTCTAATACACGCAGCACAAAGCTAATATTATGTCCTTGTCCAACGTATTTCTGGGMAATCTTTATTTTATCCGCAAGTGCGGGTTCGTTTTTTTTAGTAGGTCTTTGAGAATATCCCGCTCTAGGGCTTGCTCCGCAAAAAGCTTCTTTAATTTTTCATTTTCTTTTTCCAGTTGTGCATAGTCTTCCGCGGTAGGAATAAACTTGGCTGGCTTGACACTGTTCCCATCTAACTGATCCAAATCCTTACGGTTCAACTCTCTAGCCCACCTKAGAACCATCTTTGGGTCAAGCTCATGTTGGCGCGCTACCGCCGTCATATTGCCAATCTCTTTCCCCTTAGCTACCACCATTTTCTTGAAGTTTAAATCGTATTGTTTCTTCTTCATATCTTGTTCCCCTCCGCTTGATTTCATTGTATCTAAGTANAATCTCTTTCCCCTTAGCTACCACCATTTTCTTGAAGTTTAAATCGTATTGTTTCTTCTTCATATCTTGTTCCCCTCCGCTTGATTTCATTGTATCTAAGTAGGGGTGTACTGTCCAAGTCTAAATAGGGGGTAATAGCAATCACCTTTCCCCTCGTATAACTTCTACATCACGAAACAAAGTCCTCTCACTTGATAAGCGAGAAGACTCTGTTTTCAAGCTATTCGTCTTGTTGTTGTTGATTTCGATAAATTCATTTCTTCAACTTCAATACCATTAGCTTCAGCTGAGATGAATGCCTTGGTAGGGACCTATTCATCTTTGGAGATATTAACAGAAGGGCCATTAAAAATAGAACTCTTCGAGTATCTCTAACGCCTTCGTATGTCTACCTACCGAATAGCACTTTTTCAATTTATTCTCTCCCGTTACCGATTTGCCTTCTTCCCCGCTACAAATTGAATCATTTCGAGGGAGCGTAATGATTATAGTCGAAACTCCACATAAAATGGATGAAGTTCTTCATTTAAACAATACTCTATTCTCTGCCTGAAATTTCCCCAAGTCACCATCTCTAATGCTACTTCGATTGGAAAAAATCCTACTTCCAAAGACTCGGGAGTTGTTGTTAAATCTCCACCGATTGGTCTACCTAAAAATAAAGTGTTACAAATAGACTGACTTACATTTTGAAAAACACCACAAAATTTTGTTACCTCTATATCTATACCACTCTCTTCCTTTGTTTCCCTGATCGCTGCATTTTTCAACGATTCACCTTCTTCAACCACTCCCCCTGGCATTTCCCAACCTCGTTCAGGACCTTTTATTAATAATATTTCGTTACGCTCATTAAGTACAATTGTTGCTGCAGAAACAAAATGTTTTGGAGCCACCTCATCGTCCTCCTATTCTTCAATTTTATAAAACTATGTTACCACTATTTACCTAGTGGTGATATGCTGCCCGTTAGCATTCAATAAAAAAGGAGGCTCCCGCGCCTTCGCTTGGGCTACCTCCTCCTCCTCCTCATTATTACCATTTCCATTTTTTGTATGTTATTAGGGATATAAAAACTCAAAATATTGTCTATTAAAATATCTGGGGCAACAATTATCAGGTTACGTGGATCGGGCAACTGGGAATGAAGTATATGCTTTCTATATAAAGAAGTTCGCTCCTTTTTGGATTGTTTCGAGTACAGGGACAGGACCGTGAAAAGTTCTGGTGATAACGCGATAAATCAAACGGTGACCGTAACTCCTAGAGGTATAGCCGCCGTTCTATTCTACGTTCTGCTTTTCCTGTATTCCGACGGGGTCATTCCCGTTATCCTCTTATAGGCGTTGCTGAAGTAGGCCAGGTCCGAATACCCAACACGTTCGGCAATTTCAGATACGCGAAGCGTCGTTTGGGACAAAAACTGCTTCGCTTTCTCCATACGATGCTCCAACACATAATCGATGAAGTTGATTTTCATCTGCTGCTTGAACAATTGGCTTAAGTAGGAAGGATTCAGATGAACCTTTGCCGCAACCTCCTGAAGGGTTATATCTCCGGGTAGAACGGAGTGGATATAACGGACAGCTTGCTGGATCGGCGATTCTTGTTCGTCCTCATCCGCTGCGGCCGCAAGAGGTTTAGCGGCATCGACTTTGGCAAGGCGCCCCTGTATGGTCTCCAGGCAACTGCTCATGTCATCAACTTCAACGGGCTTGAGCAGGTAATCAACTACCTGTGCCCGTAAAGCGAACTGCAAATACGGGAAATCGTCATACCCGCTGATCATGACCACTTCGGTCTGTTGCTTCCGTTCTTGGAGCTGCTTCACCAGCGTTATGCCGTCCATAACCGGCATTTTCACATCCGTCATAATAACATGGGCGGTGTTGTTCTCCAGCCATTCCAGCGCCTCCAGCCCGTTGGAACACTCCTTCACGACTTGAAACGGATGTCCGCTGCGTTCGATTACCTTTCGTAAAGCGGTTCGTACCCAACGCTCATCATCTACCAGCAATATGCTGGACATAGGGATTACCTCCTCGTATCTTAGTCAGTCCGGACCACAGCATCGCCGTAGGGGAGGCGCAGGGTCACCCTCGTTCCTTTGCCCAATACGCTTTCAATAGTGGTACCGTAGGAATCTCCGAACAGATGGACAATCCTGCGGTGAACATTCTGGAGACCGATATGATTGCCGGTGTGTAACGATCCGACGTCTAGAAGGTTGTTGTGGATCCGTATCAACTGTTCCTCAGATATTCCGCTTCCTGTATCCTCAATTACAATAAACCATACCCCCTCCGAATCATCCGAATGGGCGGTAATGCGAATCCGGCTCGTTCCGCTGCCTGATTCGAAACCGTGCACCACACAATTCTCTATAATAGGCTGGAGCGAGAATTTTGCGATTTGTTCTTTACGGAACCGTTCCGGAATCAAAAATTCATATTCCAGCCTATCCTCGAAACGGTATTTCTGAATGCGAAGATACATCTCGCAAATCTTCAATTCATTCCCAAGCGTTACGCAGGGGGAGGGATTCCTTAGATTATATCGCAATAAGCGGGCCAAGGAAGCAGCCATGTCCGATATGTCGTCCATTCCCTGGTCCAGTGCCATACCCCGGATCGTTTCCAGCGAGTTGTACAAGAAATGGGGATTGACCTGAGCCTGCAGCATCTTTAGCTCCATTTCCTTCTGCTGCAGCGTCATCTCCGTCTCCTTCAACTTGGAGAAGTAAATCTGCTCCAGCAGCTCTCTCAGATTTTCCACCATCTTATTAAAGCCGTTGGTGAGCATGCCGAGCTCGTCCTTGGAGGAGACTACGGCTTTATTTGTAAAATCGCCCATTTCCACACGCTTCATTAGCCGCTGCAGCTGGCGGACCGGCTTAATGATGCTGGATGCCAACCCGATTCCGAAACAATAAGCAACGCCGAGGGTAACGATAATTGACCAAATGATCGTTCGTCCGATATAACCGATGCCTGCTGTCAATTCACGAAAAGGTACCGCCGTCACAAGCGTCCAGCCTAGAAAGGAGGAATGGCTGAACGTCAGAAAGCTCCGTTCCTGGCCGGCGGACAAGATAGAGCCGTTCGCTATCTTTTGCATTTCGTTCATTCCGTCAAGCTGTGCTTGGCTTCCGAGCTGCGACATGACGGGATGGTACACATAATGCCCTTGAGAATCGAGGATGAACATATAGCCTGTCTTCCCAATCGTTACTAGATCGGCAATTTCTTGAAAGCGCTTATAATTTACATCGATAACGAGCATCCCAATCGGCTCAAGCGTACTAGGACTGACCAACCGTTTCACGATGGAGATAACCGGTTCCGTATGGTCGGACCATTTTATGACCCGGCTGACAAGCATGGGCTCCCCGTTGGCCGGCGCTAATTTGTACCAATATTCATCCATTAATGGAGCCAGGGGCTCAATGCTGTCGTCGCTCCTTAGATCGAGAATCAGGAAATCACTTAGGAACACGCTGATATTCGATATATCCGAGCGGGAATATGCGGAGTTCTGAAGGAGCTGCATAATCGACTGGCGAATCTGGGAGTGTTCGACTTCCTCCAAGGTATTCATCTTGACAAGCTTCCCCATATCGGGATGATTGATAATCTTTAGAGCAATGATCTCAATATCTCGGACGTAATGCTCCACATGGGACTTCACCTGCTCGATAATTTGCCAGCTGTATTGTCTGGCTTCATTCTGCAGCACGCCGGATGATCGCTGATAGGAGATCATCCCGACGATGACCATCGGAATGATGACAAGAATCGCCGAAAAGACAAGAAGCCTTAAGACAAGGGAACGATTCCGTAAAAAAACAGTTTGCATGAACCAATAACGTGCCTTGCTCCAGAACATTCCCGGCAACTCTCCTTTTGATTGCATCCTGATGCTATGTGATATTCATTCATTATAGCATCGTTGGTGAGAGCTTTTGCAACGAATCATTACCTTCATTCTTTGGGCCCAGGCAAGGAAAGGGGAGGCGTGTGAGCCTCCCGATTATGGATGTTGCGATTGTCGATACAATTACATGTTCTTGGCTTTCTCGATGGCATCGAGAACTTCCTTATAATCAGAACGATACTTTTCGATCATGGGCTTGACCGCTTCCTGCCAAGGCTTCAGGTCGCTGATGTCAGTAACGGTGACGCCTGCCGCTCTGACTTTATCTTCGGCTTCCTTCTCGAATTTCTTCCACTGCTCGCGCTGGTAAGCGACAGATTCCATTGCTGCTTCCTTGATGGCCTGCTTATCAGCGTCGGACAGCTTATCCCAAGTGACCTTGCTCGCCATCAGCACCTCCGGTACGCGCTGGTGGGCATCCATGATAAAATTCTTGGCTTGTTCATAGTGCTTGGAAGTGTAGAAGCTTGGCCAGTTATTCTCGGCTCCGTCGATAACGCCGGTTTGTAGAGCATTGAATACATCGCCGTATGGCATTGGAGTTGCGCTTGCTCCCAGAGCTTGCATCAGGTCGATGTTCACCTTATTCTGGATAACGCGAATCTTCATTCCTTTCAGATCCTCAATGCTCGTAACCGGCTTGCGGGTATAGAAGCTTCGTGCGCCGGAGTCATAATAGCTAAGCCCCATGAATTTCGAATCGCTCAACCCTTCGAGCAGCTTTTGGGCATCAGGACCGTTCAGAAAGTTCCATTCATGCTCTTCGTTCTCAAAGATATACGGCAAGCTGAATACGCCAAAAGCTTTATTAAACTCAGCCAAAGGGCCGGTACTGACTCGGGTAAATTCGATAGCACCCAGCTGAACCTGCTCGATAACGGCCTTCTCTTCACCAAGCTGGGAGGAGGGGAATACTTCGATCTTGATGCGCCCATTGGTCTTCTGATTGACGAGCTCCGCGAATTTCTTGTCTCCAAGCGTCGTCGGATAATCCGCAGGATGGGATTCGGCGAGACGGAATGTGTATGTCGGTTGCTTTTGTTCGCCTTCGGGTGCCGGTGACGCCTCGCTGACGCCGGCGTTCTTGTCTGCTGCACCGCAGCCTGCAAGAATAGTCCCCGTTACCAGTACTGTCGCAATCATACTTGTAAACGCCTTAATTTTCATTGACGATCATTCCCCTCTATTTTTCGTTATTTGTTTATGTTCCCAGTATAGATGAAAGCGCATCCATTTCGTATGCGATGAAATTTATGTGTTTTTGTAAATTTTTTAGATCAATTATTTATATCATTATGGCGTACCGTTTACCAGATGAGGCAGCCAAAGCGATATCTGCGGAATGTAAGTGACCAGCAGCAGGGCAATGCACATCGCGAAAAAGAATGGCCAGGAAGCCTTCGTTGCTTGACTGACTGGTACCTTGCCCAATGCGCACCCGATAAATAATACCGTTCCGACAGGCGGGGTAATAAGTCCGATACCGCAGTTTAAGATCAAGATAATCCCAAAGTGGATCGGATCGATTCCAAGAGCTGTGGCGACAGGAAGAAGGATAGGAGTCATGATGAGGATCATGGGTGCCATATCCATTGGGAATCCGATGAGCAACAGCAGTATGTTGATCATCAAGAGAATCACATACGGATTGTCCGATACGCTCAGAAACAGATCGGTAAGCATAGCGGGTACCTGCAAATAGGCCAGGATCCAACCGAAAGCATCGGATGCGGCAATAAGGAACAGCACCATGGCAACCGTGCGGAAGGTCCTTTTTAAGATTAAACTAACATGACGAAGCGGAACGTCTTTATATACGAAAAAGGTGAGAATGAATGCGTATACGCAAGCAACCGCTCCGGCTTCCGTAGCCGTAAACCAACCGCTCAATATACCGCCGAGAATAATGACTCCCGTCATTAGGGACAAGAAACCGTCACGAATAATCTTCGGTACTTGCGACCATGTAATAGGTTCACCCTTCGGATAATTCCGTTTGACCGCGATCGTATAAGAGATGATCATGAGCGTGAACATAAGGACCAGGCCAGGAACAATGCCGCCCAAGAACAGGCTGGATACGGATACGCCTCCAGCTGCAACCGAGAACAGGACCAGATTATGGCTGGGCGGGAAGATAACGCCTTGGATCGAAGCGGAGGTTGTGACAGCCACGGCGTAGTCCGCATCGTATCCTTTCTTCTTCATAGCAGGAATAAGAACAGAACCGATCGAGGAGACGTCAGCGGCAGCAGATCCGGAAATGTTCCCGAAGAACATACACGCCACACAGTTGACAAGCGCCAATCCGCCTCGAACCGCGCCGACGAAGAGCTGTGCGAAGTTAACCAGCCGAATAGCCATACCCCCGGCGCTCATAATCTGCCCGGCGAGGATGAAGAAAGGAATCGCTAAGAGCGAGAAGGAATTAATCCCTTGAATCATGCGCTGTCCGACTACAACCCACGGAAGATCTAGATAGATAAGGGTGATCAACGTCGATCCAGCTAACGTTATGGAAATAGGGAACCTCAGTAGAATCAAGAAAAAGAAGGATACCGCAAGTATAATGACTGCCGTCGTATTCATGTCTTCGGCACCTCCTCATCGATGTGCTCATGCCGGATCGTCTCAATGCCGATCAACTGCAGGAAGGTGTAAACGCAAATCATGACTCCCGTAATCGGCATGACCAGATACATGCTACTGTTTGGCAGCTTCGTTGCCGGCAGGGTGGATTCATTCATCAATACGGTAAACTCCCAGCCGTTCTTAATCAAATAAAAGCCAAATGCGAAGATGCAGACCTGGATAACTTTATCCAGCACCTTATTGATCCGTTTCGGTAACAGGTTAGTAAAGCTGTCCATCGCTAAGTGAAGCTTCTCGCGGAAGCCGATGGCAATGCCCATGAAGGAGAACCAAACCATCAGGAGGAGAGTTATTTCCTCCGACCAGAAGAACACGAAATTGAACAATTTTCTCGTGATGACTTGAATCGCGACGATGATCGCCATGGATGCGATAGCAACCAATGCGAAATTTTCGAAAAACGAATCGATCGCAAGCGCGATACGCTTTATGGTCATCTTCATTTGTAATTCCTCCTTTTTCTCGATAGATTGTAAGTGCTTACAAAGTCTAAGTTTAAAAGAGGAAGCCGGATTTGGTAATGCTATTGGTTTTAGGTTTTTTTGTAATTTTTTTAGAACTCCTATAAATAGGGTAGTGTTGGCCGCATCAAGAGGCTATGATTGTGGAGTGAAACATAACGATGTATACATGTATGCAAGTGTGTAGGATGGTCATTTTCGGTAGCCCAAAGGTACCCTCACTATTGGGATGAATAAATGAGGTGTCGTCCGGGCTATTGTTATTGTGTTATTCGTGGGCATCATCCAAAGTGATTAAGAAAGCTTCACCACGTATTCTGGTGGTAGAATAACGGCTGCTTTATCCGGAACAAAGAGGAAAAACAAAAATGCGTAGAGTCTATCAGAAGTTACTGCTTGCTACGTCGGTTCCATGGGCCTTCTGACCGCGTGCGCCAACCCGTCCGCCCCGTCCGAGGACACGAGCAGCGGGTCGTTAAACTCAGCTTCAGAATGGTATGAGCAAATTCTTAAAAACAGCATTAATGGCGAGCTAAACGTTTTCCTTAAGCAGAACGTGACCGAATACGTGCGGCTGGAAAATGTGGTGGGCAATGTTGAGGTAGCCGCCAGTGCGGATGACAGACTAACCGTTCAAGCTACCCTACAGTCTTTGAATAATGATACGGGCAAGAACATCGTCAAGGACCTCTCGGAGCAAGCTGAGGTTCCTGTAAGGGTAGACGGCGTCTTTTTCATCTGAGATATATTACTATAATTGGTGACATTATAAGTTCGAATTAACCCGCCTGTTAGCATAATAAAATGAGCAGGTTACCGTAGAACCTGCTCATCAATGTGTATCATTCAACATCGTTCTCCGTTACCGTAATAACTGCCATGTAAGTAAACTCATATTAGTGTTTTTTTACACTTGCTTATTCGTAAAATTAATGTCCACGAAAATATTCTTTTCCTTATCTTTCCTCTAAAGCTGCTTCAAAAGCCGAAGAAACTTTTTCAAATTCCTCATCATTTTCGATCACCGAAAGCTCATCATTCTCGTTGACTTGCAGAAAGAATATATCTAGATCCTCTTTTTCCTTCTCCCCATCCTCAAGCTCGTCCAAGTATGCAACTGCTATGTAATGTTGGTTCTCCAAATCTAGAGAACCCAACACCTCGACCTCTTGTTCAGCTCCCTCATCGTCCACCAGCGTGAGAACTTCACCGTTTTCAATCACTATATTTAGCCCTCCCTCACATTATTTCTAATATATTTTTCCACAAAGCTTGAAAAAAATTCATTAAATGTAATTCAAGAAAACGCCATTGATTCATACGTAAGCATCAAAACCGCTTCAGATCGCGAATCTCAAACGTCCACTCCGGTGTACGGATGTCCTCTTGTTGATCGTCCAGCACGTACCACGGGCTTAATCCCTTGTCGTTCGGATTCGCTAAAATTTGAATGTTTTGCGCCGGCATGTAGCTTTGGGCCAACATGTACAGCTTCTTCCCGGTCTCCCGATGCACTGCCATGTCAACGACAAGGACCGCGTGGCCGGGAGTCCCTCCTTGGACGAACACATCGCCGATGCGCATATCCGTGACCAGGACGGATTTCATCTCCTGCGACAAAGACAGCGATCCCGCATAAATGAACACAAACTCCATATATTTGCGGAAATCCTCATAAGTGTTCGATGCCTCGGCCTTCTTCACCCATTCCGTCTCATTCCCTTCCACCGCCACCCGGTACCCTTGCATCCATTTGCTGTAATCAACGAGAAAACCGTTCGTCAAATGAAAACGAATTAGATCAAAATGTCCGCTTTGATACAGGTACTCGCCTCTTAACCTCATCACCGCATCGGCGCATTGCTGCAAATCTTTCTTCCCGATATCCATGTCAATCACGGCTGTGTAGGCTCGCGTATTTTGTTTGACCGTACCGTCGTAGTGAAAAACCTTGGAGCCATGCGGCTTCAACGGCAGATCACGGAGGTAGGCCGCGAACGTGCCTTCTTCTAAATCCGGTTCCGTTTCGGCACGCTCATATCCTTCCGGGAGAGTAAATCGCTCGCTGATCGTATCACCTGTTTCGTTCAGCAGTGAGGTGGATCTCACGTGTAATTTGGTGTTGGGTTCCGGTAGTGAGGGGGATTTAACCAGTGTTTTAGTGTCGGGTTCCGGGCTGCACGCCGCCAATCCGACCGCCAGAACTGTGGATATCGCTGCTAAAATCATTCGTTTGCCGGGTAAGATCATCTTTTGGTTGCTCCTTATATTTTTATCCATATGTTTTTTTCTTGAACGGCTTCTTGCTTCGTTTTTTCTGAAACCCCTTCATTTTTAGACTTGCAAGCAATCAATGTACCTACCAACAAATGACATAGATAATAGTAATAAAATAAATTTTTTCATTAAGAATACTTCCTCTCAAAAATTAGACGATTAATCTGATAAAATGTTTCAAACTGATATATTCCTTTTTCCACTAACCTCCCGTTACTTCAATGAAAAAAACAGACTGCCACTGCAATCTGCTTCATTCCACTATCATACCGGGAGAGTTCAATGAGTAGTAACTACACTTAATTAAAAACGCTGTTTTCGTAAATATTGTTGTTTTAAAGATAATATTTAACAGCATTCATCAAGCGGCTAAATTGACTATTTAATAATAATATTGCGAATTTCTTTATAGTGTTCTTCATTTATTAAACCATTTTAATCTATTATTCCAATAAACCCTGTCCCAGTCTGATAATTGTCATTTTCCATCTGAGGATCTACAGTCCATTTCTTTGCAATAAATAAAACATCTTCTTCGTCAGGTAAATTTGGTTCTTCAACATCTAAATCAGTAAAAATAAGATTATTTTCAAGTTCTTCTTTACTAATTTCACCTTGATTAATAATGGTTTCTCCAGTCTCTCCTAAGTATCCGTAGGCACGAACTAGCTTGCCATTAATAGATTTTGCCCAAGCATGGTACTCAACAACTCGATGTGTTCCAAAATAATAGGCCTCTCCAAAACTCAAACTCAAATCAGATATTACAGTTAATGGATTTGGTGATTCTGTTCCACTTAAATCTGGCATAATCGAATTAATCACTAATGTCCAACCATTAATTGGAGGAGATATAAAATAGTATCCTTCGTAAGCTCCTTCAATTCCAGTTCTCCAATTAGTGATTTGAATATTTTTTAGCTTCATTGCTTCTAATACAGCTTGGGTATCATTAGTCTTAACCGCAAACCATTGACACTTATAACCAAATTCAACTGGCAAGTCAAGATTCGAATCGAATTTTATTGCTTTTGGACCTAATTTGGTTGAATTCTGATTACTAACTAAATTTTTTTTAATATTAATTCGTTTTTTAAAATATAAAAATATCAATACTAAAATAATAATTTCCAATATTACATAAAAGATTTTCATGAGTTTTCTCCTGACTACTCTTACTTATAACGTTTATTTTTCAAACTTCGCAAAAGTTTCTTTATTTGAATTCGCGAAATCAATACACCTGCACATTATCTTTTAGTGATTTTCCCAATCTTCTATCCGTTCGGACACAAACTATTCGACAGCCGTTTACCGCAACTGCATCCCATCCTCCAGTTTGGCCGCATAGTACGTAATTGAACAGCCTGCCGATCGCATCAGCAGGCTGTTCTAAATTAGTCGGTATCGCCCAAGAGTATATCGATTTCCGCCGCGGCACGGTCCAATCCTTCTTGAACGGTCAATTCGCCAAGAAATATTTTACTCATGAATCCGGTATACACTTGTTCGATATTTCCCCAGTTTTTGACCGGCGGACGCAGAAACGCGTCATCCGTGGCTTCAACATAAGGATAAAGGTAAGAATCCCGGTTAACCGTCCAAGCAAAACGCGCTTCCAGGTTGGTCGGGATCAATCCGGTTTTCGCCATCGTAAGCTGTGCCTCCTTTCCCGTCATCCATTTCATAAACGTCCATGCCTGAACAGGGTTTCTGCTGCCTTTCATAATGACCAAATGATTGCCGCCCATAATTGAAGCCGAGCCATTGCCGCGCGGAAACGGTACTGGAACGGTCTGCTTTAAGGTCCGGTCCAATTCGGCGCCCTCCAATTTGCTATAATACCATGGTCCTTCATCCGTCATAAGCACATTTCCTGTCTTTACTCCGATCCAATTGTCGCTGCGGTCGTTCATACTTGAAAAATGGAGAAGATTTTCCCTGTAAAGCGAATTTAACACCTCGACCGCTTGAACTGTGTCTTCGCTATTTAAAAATCCGGTTGACTTGGTGAAATGATCATCCATCAGAGCCCCCCCGAGGCTGTAGATATAAGGAAGCGTATCCCATGGCTCCCACCCCCCGAGTCCGATCGTATAACGGTTTTGCCTGGCGACCTCAATCACATCCTGAAGCGTGCGCGGAGGCTCCGAATATCCTGCCCGTTCGAGAAGCTCCCGGTTAAAAATGGCCGACTTGACGTAAATATCAAGCGGCAGAGAATATAATTGCTTCTGGTCAAAGCCGACTCTCATTGCCTCCCGATGAAAAAGGCGGATGATATCCCCGTAACCGGAGTATCCGTTTATCGGCTCCAGAAGTCCTTTATGTGTAAACTCGGGTACCCAGGCTAGCTCGATCCGAACGACATCCGGCCCCCGGTTTGAGGATGCAAGCGTAATCAAGGTGTTCCTTAATTCATTATTTACGGCCAGGTTTATGGAATTGACACGAATGTTCGGACGCTGTCGTTCAAAAACGGGAATAAGTTCTTCCTCGAGCACCCGGGTTTCTTCATCGCTGTAAGTGTGCCAGAAAGAAATAATGCTAATTTCTTTTCCGTGCAGCGTTTCAACCATTTCCGGATCGGAGATGACCGATTGCCTTCCGCATCCGGCAATCCATACAACACCCAGCAATATGAAGATCATGTAAATCGAACGGAAGGCCATGGCGGAATACCTCCTTCTAATTGAATTGCGACCCAGCCGCCCGATGCTTATCCCTGTATTCGACCGGAGTGAGTCCCGTCGCTTTTTTGAACATTCTGCTAAAATATTTCACATCATTAAAACCGGCGGCTCCGGCTACATCATAGATCCGGCTCTCACTTTGCGCCAAAAGCCGTTTTGCTTCCCGAATACGAAGTTCAATTATATAATCGATAAAATTTCTTCCCGTTTGTTTTTTGAATAACAGACTGAAATAGCTTTTATTGAGATGAACGATATCCGCCACACTCTGCAATGTCAAATTCTCTGTATAATGATCGGCTATATATTTCAGAGCCTTGATGATCATTTGCCCGCCATATCCGCTGTTCGTCAGATTCGATATGACCGGCTTCACGATTTCCTCCATTAGGCCAATCAAATCAGATACCAATTGTTCCAACGTTTCCGCCCGCTGAAGCAGATCAAGCTGTTCGGGAAGCAATGATCCTGTGTCCTCATGCAGTTCATGAACACGGGAAATAAGATAGCACGCCTCATGCTTCACTTGATCCGGGGTTTGCTCCCCTCTTTTCCATTGTTCAAGCGCAAAATCAGCGGCGATGGAAACCGGATCACCATTGCGAATGATTTCATAGAAAGGTGTCCAATCCCTCTGCCCTTCCAGATCCGTTAACGACTGTTCATTGCCTTCTTCCGATCCGTTCATGCGGTACAGACCGCCTATACCTTCGAAAAATCGCTTTTGGCAGGCTGACCGGCTGGAGAAAAATCCATGCAGAATGCTGCATATTCCTTGCTCGATTACGAAGCCGACCGACGTTGAAATTCCCCATTCCGTTTCCAAAGACTGCTTCCATTGAAGCAGACGCTTCTCCTCTTCCCCATCGTGATCCGGAAACAGAAGAAACATACTGTTCTCGGATACCAGCATTGCGGCACCCTCACTTACCTTCAAATAAAAGCTTTCCTGCAAATCCTCCAGAAGCATCTGCACATAAAGATATCCGTGATTTTCTATCCACTCCTCCGCTCCGTCAAGCATGAGGTAAGCACAAATATAGCGCTCTTCCAACCATCCAGGAGCCCAATCGGCTGATGATAAGGGAAATTGCTCCTGAGCGATCAATCTCTTGATTTCTTGTTCGACACTTTTTCGTTCCCTGTAAAGAGCTCCCTCCCGGAAATGAAACAGCTCGTAGTCCTTTCTCCGCTCTTCTTCGATCATGGAGATACAACGCTTAAGAACAGCAAGAAGGTCATCGCGGTTCAAGGTCAATTTTAACAAATAATCGACAGCGCCCAGCTTAAGCCCCTCTTTCACGTATTCAAAATCGCTGTAGTTGCTGATCAGAATAACTTTCAGCAAAGGATAGAGCGCCAGTGCCTGCCTGATAAGCTGTATGCCGTTTAACAAAGGCATTTTAATGTCCGTGATAAGAATATCAAAGTGACGGGTCTCCAGGGCGGCAAGCGCCTCCTCCCCGTTTGCGCAGCCGTGTTCCGCCGACATTTCCTCCTTTTCCCAATCAATAAAGGCATGGATGCCGCTGCTGATAATCGGCTCGTCATCCACAATGAGTACACGATACATCACATTTCCTCCCGATCTATGTTTCTATGAAACGAATTCCAATTGCTTTTTTAACAGAATTCGAATAGTGGCGCCTTTTTCCGGGCCGTCCGTTATGGACCATTCCGAATAGCCGGCGTAATAAAGACGCAGCGTATCATAGAGATGTCGCATACCGATGCCGATTTCACTGCTGGCAATAGCCGTCTCCGGATCGTTTAACAGCTTCAGCTTTCGGCTCCCGATGCCCAGCCCGTCATCTGAAATAAGAATCTCCATATTCCCTTCTGCCGCACGAATCCGTATCAAGATTCGGCCATCCGTTTTTTTCGGGACGATTCCATGAAAAATGGCGTTTTCCACCAGCGGCTGCAGCAGCATACGGGGAATAAAGATTCCCTCCATGCCCGGTTCCACGTCCAGTTCGAGGTGGAATTTTTTTTCGTATCGAAGCTCGAGAATGACCAGGTACTTTCGGATAATGTCCAGTTCTTCCGTCACCGTTATGATGTTCCCGCTTTTGCCCATATTCGCCTCAAGCAGCCGATTCAGGGCCGACAAGACCCCAGAAGCGCGTTCGTTTTGGTTCGATTGAATCAACCACCCGAGGGTGCTTAGCGTATTATAAAGGAAGTGCGGGTGGACTCGGTGAGTGACAGCGCGCAATTCCGCATGATGCTTCTGACTCTGCTCATCTTTCACCTGGTGCATCAACCGTTCGATTTCATCAAGCATCCGGTTGAATTGATTGCCAAGAAGTCCGATTTCATCGGAGGACCGGACCACTGTTCTTACTTTCATATGTCCTTGCTTGATACGCCGTATGTCACTGGTAAGCTGATTTACGGGCTTGACCACTCTATTGGAGATAAACAATCCTATGGCGATAGCAAGTATCGAGAACACGGCGGATGAAAGCAAAACCCTGGATTTGAGACGATCCAGCTGCCGGGTGATTTCCTGAACCGGAACGGTACCGACAATCATCCAGCCGTTGCTCAGAAGCTGCTTGACCCCGTAATAAGGTACTCCGTTCATGCTAAATTCAAATTCCGTCCGATCATGATCCACAATGTTTTTGAATAATTCGGGATCCTCTACTTGCTTGTTGATCAAGCGAAGATCACTGTCGATCATGATCTTTCCTGCGGTATCCACGACAAAAAACTTTCCAGTCTCCCCTAGCTTGAGCTTGTCGATTGTGCCGAGAATGGAACTTCCGTCCAAATGAACCTGTACCAGTCCGATATTCTCGAGCGTGTCAAAGTTTTTCAATACCCGGCTGACAGGAACAACCAGATCTGTATTGACACCGCCTCCGCTGAGACGGTCAAATTGAATCCCCTGCCAGACAAGCTCCCCGTCCTTGCGATTGGCCTCCTTCACCCACTCCAGCTCGGACAGCCGTATGCTTTTCAGTTTCGTCTCGGAAAAGGCGCCGCTGCCCCAACCTCTGCCGTCCTCGTTAAATACATAAACAATCTTCACAAAGGAGTTGGAATAAACCGTATTGTTCAGCAAACTATTGATAAATTTATAATTCCAGCTCTCCTCATAAGACGGACTGTTGTTCAAGTGCATCGTGGCGCGCTGAATATTCGGGTTGCCGGCAAAGAAATCAGACGTATTGATCCCGGCGTTTATGATGGAAGAAAGCGAGTCCGCCGTTTGTTTGCTGATTTGCACGATAGACTCCCGGACATTTTTTTTCAAAATCGAATTTGATTCCAGATAGTAAGACAAGCTTGTAAAGAAAACCGGAATCAAGATCACGAGTACAAGCGCAAGTATGATTTTGGCTGAAAAGCTGTTCATTAACATTCGTATCATGGCGCATCACCTAATTTGTATTCTTTCAATTATTGTACATGGTTATGATTGCAATAAGCCATTGAAGGATTTGGAAAGCTGCATAGTGTCTTATGTTTGCTAAACTGCATAAAGAAATACACCTGCCATTTCAATAAAAATAGTTAAGTATCTTTAATTATTAATACCATTATAAGGGAATTTATGATGAAGAAGTGTCCTATTTTTAGATATGAATGAATAAATAAGGTTGACTAACAGGCACGAATTCCTTTGATGACTGTAGTCATTCCTACTTTAAGACTATATTTTATTGTAAATCTCTTAATTTTTTGCTTGCCAATCGTTTCAAACCTCCGTCCTGCCTTCGTTTTCAGCCTGTCCATCCTATTTTATAATTGTCTAGTCATAATTAATCATTGATAGCGACCGGCATTTGTTGATAAAGTTTGAAGCAGACCCGGGTCAAACGTTTGCACAATACAAAGTTAGGGGATAAAAAATTATGAAGATTACAAAGAAATGGACGACGATTGCTTTATGTTGCAGTCTGTTTTCGGGCTCTGTCATGGCTGGAGCGATTCCGGCAGCGGCAAAGCCGAAAGATCAGACGGAAATTTCAAAAGGATTTGTTTCAAATGCTGAATTGGATAAGCGCGTCATCTATCAAACGTTTAGTTTGTACCAGCCTTATGATAAAAACATGTATCGTACTCTTGAAAAAAACAGTAAACAACTGAAGGATTGGGGCGTCACAGACGTTTGGATACCACCGGCTTACCGGGCTTTTTCCCAATCCTACTATGGTGAAGGCTATGCGATCGTAGACCGGTATGATTTGGGTGAGTTTCCCGAAGGCTTGAACGGCGAGCGGGCAACCAAATACGGGACGAGCGATGAGCTGAAAAAAGTCATTAAAAAAATGCACGCCAACGGCCTTAAAGTTCAGGAAGATCTCGTTCCAAATCAGATGATGGGGCTTCCAACAAACGACCCGAATGTGAAAGACAGACTGGTTCAGGTTTACAGTAAAGGCGGCGGTCCCGGCCAGGCTAAATATGGCGTGATCAAGGAATGGAATCATACGTATTATAACGGAGCAACTCCGCAGCAGCTTGGATTGTACCGTGTAATGGTCGATGAAAACTTGAAGCCGTATCGTTATTTCGGGCCGAATGACGCAGGCAATCATCTCCCGGATTGGCTGGCAAACTCCGAAGCCCAAAAATATGGGAAAATTAAAGCCACTGACACTTACTTAACGGTAGATGCCTATTTTGCTGTCGAAGGGGCGGCTACGGAGACTGAACAAGTTTGGAAACCGGTGCTGCGGGCGGCTACGGAGACTGAACAAGTTTGGAAACCGGTGCTGCTCTATTATATCGATCCGCAACAAGGTGCGACAAACCTAAACTATCTTGATTTTATGCGTGAAAACGGTTTTGACGGAAACAGCGACGACGAAGTCAGAAAGAAAATCATTGCAGCGGATTCAGCGACTGTATCCAAATTGACTGACAAGTATATCTTCTCCCAACCAGGTTACACTGCGGCAACCGATCCGCACGGAAACCTTCGGTTTAACAACGGCAATAACCACCATCTGAAGTACGAATTTTTGATCGGAAATGATATCGATAATTCGCATCCTGTCGTACAGGAAGAGCAACTAAACTGGGCCAAATTCYTGATGGATGAATATGGCTTCGACGGATTCCGTATTGACGCGGCGTCTCACTTAAACACCGATATACTCACCAAATTCCAGGATTTGATGAGCTCGCGATATGGCAAAGATTTGAATAGTCATTTAAGCTTTATTGAATCCTACACTGATAATCAGGTGGATTTCGAGAACAACAATAACAATGGGCAGCTCGTWTACGATCACCGTATGTTTGGCGCAATGCGAGATGTTTTGGGCAATGCCTGGAGCTGGCGGCCGCTCAAAGACATCGTAAGCTCATCCTATGTCGACCGAACCAATCCGAACAGCTTTAAAACGCCGAACTKGTCGTTTGTCAATAACCATGACCAAGAGCACAATGCGATTAAGCCGATTCCTCTTACTGCAGARGAAGCAAACGGAGTGAAGCCGAAGACGCTTGCCTATGAAATGATTCARTTYGAGAAATTTTCCAAAGACAGAGYGAAAGCGGATAAGCAATATGCTCCTCATAATGTGCCAAGCCAATATGCACACTGTTCCTACAGTCTTCTACGGGGATATGTATGAAGGAAACAAATCCTATATGTCGGAGAAGACGCCTTATTACGATACGATCGTCAAGCTGCTGAAAGCGGCAGAAATACGTTTCCGGCGATCAGAAGATTACGTACTACCCGAGCAATACGTCGTCTGAAGCAGGAAAAGATTTGATTGTCAGCGTTCGCTTCAGAACAAGCCGGGATACGGGAGTGGCGACTGTTATCTCCAACAACCCGCACACTAACACAATAATCAATGTCGATATGGGCAAGCAGCATGCCAATCAAACATTTGTAGACGCGACCGGATTCAGCACGGAAGCGCTGAAAACCGATACAAACGGTATTTTGACCGTACCTGTTCTTGGGAAAACCAATCCGTACGCGGTTATCTGGGAGTTTGGGTGCCGGCCGAGGATAATAAAGGAAAAAAATTGACAACGGCATCAAGGGTATCGATGCATCCCTCGTTCCATCTGTAGCCAACGGCAACACTGGCACTGAAACCGGCGATAAAGGCAGAAACGGACACGAATGGCAAAAAACTGACATGAGTCAAATTGAGAAATGGCTGAAACGGAAACATGAGTAAGTTGTTTTTCCTACCTGCATAAGCCAAATCTTAGGCCCTACAGGAATGTTTAGCTTAATCGACCGGCCGCGAAATTACATAGCTTCAGCTTTGCTTTCGTTTTAATTTGCGGATAAGTTTATCAAGAGCCGTACCTACTAAAAAGAAAAAAATCAAATGCATGACATAACCGCGCATTTTTGCACTGATAGCGGCAGTAACTGGCGGCTCGAAAGGATCAAAATCTAGCATCCAATGATGGAATGGTTCAAACGGTCCAAGTCCTATCATGAGAATCGTCGGATCATGAATATGAATCGTTTTCCAATAGTCGTGAAAGCAAATGATAATGCTGAATAATAAGAACCAAAATGCCGCTCTTCTCCAAATAAACATGAACACGCTCCTTCAAATCCACGGTACATGCAGTAAAAGCGATTCTTTTTGGAAGGTTTTAATCTGTCTGAATTGAACTATCGTACCCGTTACCTAAATAAACTTTAGCGTTCTTCCATGGGAGCTTAATGAAGATTTAAGAACACACTTATTGAGTAAAAATAACTACACTAATCAAGGGAGTATGTTGTCACGGAGCTATCGATCCATGATAGCGAGCTATTCACCTAACCAATCCGCTGTATCATCAATCTTTCCACTTATGAAAAATTCTTTGACAGCAGAAAGCATTAAATGTTGGTCAACGCAGAAATTCATTGGATATTCACCTAATTGTCCGCCAGCTACTAACTCCACTAACTCTTCAGATTCATATTCATTAACTAGCGTGTAAAATGTTTCGGTATCAAAAGTTGCTGTCACGATATATTTACCGTTTTCTCCGCTCCAATTAACATCTGCGAATCATTATTGCCATCAAGCGTAATCATCGTATGTATGTTACCGTCTAATTTCATTAAATGGCTTTCAATATGATACCAAGAAGGTTGATCAATCCTTTTCCCTGTATCTACATTACTAATCCATCTATCTATCCACATCGATTGAACGTGCATATATTGGCACCTCTTAGAACTGTTTTACTTTTTATTCGTGAAACAAATACTTAACCCCTTCAATACAGTGTTTTCGTTATAATGCTATTCAGCCTTTAAGAGGTAGAAAAAGCAGCCGATAATACTGGCTGCCTTCTCCTGATGGTTATTGCGGTATAGTACCCGTTAGCGTAGTAAGGCTGCCAATCGTTCCCATGACAGTTGGTTATTCAACTCTTGTAATCCTTTAGTTCAAAGAATCCGATGCCATAGCTCTAATTTTTCTCCAAAATGATCAGCGAATAAACAGTACTACTACCAGCTGAACCGCTCATTGAACTTTGACTTACAACCCTCCATCCGTCCTGCAGAAGCTGATTTATTTCCTCTAAATTATTCTTCTTTTCGTTAAAATAATTGACTACTAATGCTTTTTGCAAGAATCACCCCTCCAATATAAATCAAATGGCCTTAGGTTATTGTACCATAATTTGGTAATCATTTTTTAATTCCATTTTCTCATTTTTATTGAGCATTACTGCCCGTTACTTCAACGAACAACGACAGCCGATCGTGTGGCCGGCTGTCGTCATGTTGTGGTTGAACTATCGTATCCGTCCCTCAACCTAGAACAGCCACCCTTTTACAAAAGTGTCTATCTTCCGGGTTACAGTTCATTTATCTGTGAATATATTGAGCGGTTTTAACAAGCGTATGACTTTATTTTTTAATATCTACAGGAATAGATATTGTCTTGTCGTAGGTTTTAATATAGTGAAATCCGTCCAGCAGCAGGCGTTCCGGTTCCTCCATTGTGTTAAAAGAATACGTCTGCTCCCACAGGATGTTACCGTTTTTCAGATCCCACGGGCGTGATGAGGAAATTGATGATACGGGAACTACGATACCACCAGCTTGAACGGATAAATTTTCCGTTTCCAAGATTGTAAATTGTTTTCTAGCAATAACGATATCATAGCCTGTATCGGTTTTTGTGACGCTTCGAATCCATACCTTTTCATTGCCAATTTTGATGGAATGATCTGATGGTGAGGATAGGGAGATGGGTTCTTCTACTTTCTGATATCCGGCGAAATTTTCGAGCACAAGTTCAATGGTCTCCATCTTGTCTGTCGGAAGCACATCAAATTCAAGTTCAAATCCCGGGATGCCCTTTTCAGCAAAACGATCCGATCGCATTCCCCATGATTTCACTTCAGTTCCATTCACATAAAGCTTTGTTTTACCTGAAAATCTCGGGTATCCCTCATAATCCATTTCATAATGTCCCTTCACGATGGTTGAAGTTGGTGAAGCCGTAATGGAGTCATAGTGGACAGTCCCCTGATCGACAGTAACGGATTTTGAAATGTTCTCTTCAAGCATACTGTTCATCGCTTTATTCGCTTCAAACTTGAAGGAGATCGGATATGATGCCCGTTCCCCATTATCTAGCCACTCACTGAATGTAACGGTTAATGTTCTGGAGAAAGGACTAACCGGCTCGAATTTATATACTCCCTCGTACTGGGTCTCGTCTTTGCTATAATTGCCACTTCCTTCTTTCGGATCTGAATCAGTCAAGAACCCTTGCATTTTACCCACGTCGTAACGAAATGAACTATTGTCAGTAAACACGGAGCCTGCGGGTCGATCAATGGTGTAATACATTAGCAATGCGTTATCGTCCGCAATAACCCCGTTAATGGTAATGACAGTGCCGTCATCAAGCGTTTTGTTTTTGTTGACCGTTTGTCCGTATCCTTGCTCCGTCAGTTCAGAAAAGCTTAGAGAGTTCAGCTCGATTTTATTAAACAACTTACCTCCGTAATAAGCAAATGCAGGATATTGATAAGTTCCGACAATCAGAAGGAGTGCTGCAGCTGATGATGCAACCCATTTCATCGCTCTATTCATGCTACTTTTCTTAGTGGGGACATGCTCAAGTGCATTTCGAAGTCTGCCCTCAAGTTCTGACGGAGCCTTTACGATATTCAAGGTCTGTTTGTGCTCCTCTAATCTCTCCTCGATCGTTTTCATAACGATCACCTCCGATCATGACTTTCAGTTTTTGTATGCCTTGCGAAATTCTTGATTTGATTGTGCCAACCGGTGCACCGGTCATGTCCGCAATCGTCTGATACGGAAGATCATGTACATAACGAAGTTTGATGGCTTCCCGCTGCCGTGCATTCAGATGAGAGAGCAGCACCTGCATGTCCATCTCAGACTCCGTATAGCGATATGGATTATCGTCAGTTAATGCAGCAAGTGATGGTTCTCGCTCGTCTCCCACTGGAAGAAATCGTTCCTTTTTGCGGAGTATTGTTTTGCAACGATTGACGAGAATGGTTTTGCTCCAGCTGTAGAAGGCTTCACCCTTTTGCAATTGATCCAGCTTTTCATAAAGCGTAACAATCATGTCTTCCATTGCATCCATCGCGTCATGCTCATTTCTCATGTAGCTGTAGGCAAGACGATAATAAGCGTCCTGATCGGCTATGATTAGTTGTAATAAAGCTTCCTTGTTGCCTTTTTGGGCTTGTTTGACAAGACGGCTTACATTCATGTTCTCCCCCCTTTTCATAGATAAGAGATCGCAGAGGTTAATAAAGTTCATTTTGTACAAAAAAATCTCCACAACCAAGTCACAAGGAAATTATACTATCCCTAGGAGGTTGCGGAGGTATATGAAATCAATAATACTATATCCGAGTTTTGACCCAGGAGAAGCAGCAAAAGAAGCTTAATGGAGCTTTGACTGATTCTGTTGGTAATCTGCTCCCTAGATCGTTTCAACTATCGTATCTGTTAGTTTAATCAAAAGCTCTACTAATCACCTTACCATCATAATCAAGTGCATCGATAGCCCTTACTCGTTGAACTTCACTTAATTCAGATAAGTGCACCCATTTATATTCAGAATGTTCTTCACTGAGCTTAATATTTTGGCTCCCACTAATGGAACAACGAAATATACCAACTTGTGCGTTGATTCTATTGTGGTAGTAAAATCCGGTTAGTACTGGGTCTTGAATTTCTAGTCCGAGTTCCTCCTGACACTCACGAAGTAATGCTTGATGAATGGTTTCGCCGGGGTCTACAGCCCCGCCGGGTAAACTCCACCCCTGATTTCCATAAGTTCTCTTCAATGTAAGTACGCGTCTTTCTGAATCAGTTATTATTGCATGTACGCCGACTCTAAAAGTATCATTAAAACCCACTATCTTCGCCTCCGCCTTCTTCTTGTGTTTCTCCTCTTTGATTAGACGATGTCTTATTTCAGCAGGTTGCATTTTGGGGATCCTTAGACGCAGAAAAGGCAGCCGATCGTATCTGGCCGGCTCCCCTCGCGTCATTATTGAACTATCGTACCCGTTAGTTAAACACCAACTTCAGTGTCCATACCCATGAGATAACTCATCTAAGTGCCCTAGAATGACCCCTGCCACAAGTAATATTGAGATTACAATGAGGATATATCCTATCCATCGTGAGCTTTTGTCCGACTGCTTAGGTTTCCTTATGAAGAGAAATCCAACTCCTAATAATAGGGCTATGATTATCCATACATAATCGACCATTATCTCCCCCCTCTTTTTATAGACGCGCATTTCATCTAGTCTAAGTTCTCACCAAGCTGCCAGATAGCACGGAAAAGACAGCCGAACGTCTAAGCGGCTGCCAGCGTATAATGATTAAGCTATCGTTTCCGTTAGTTAAGCGAAGAACTTATTTCTCTAACTCTAGTCCTATACCTTCGTCAAATCCAAGCATAATATTCATATTTTGAATGGCAGCCCCCGAGGCGCCTTTTCCCAAATTATCAAATCTAGAAACAAGTAATATTTCATCTTTATGACCAAAAACAAATATATCCAAATAATTTGTATTATTGCATTGCATGAGATTAAAGAAACCGTCTTCAAGATATGCCTCAGAGTCGTATGGGATAACTCGAATAAAACGTTCATCCTTATAATACGAGGCAAGCAGTTCCTGAATATCTCTTGCCGTTACATTCTTTATAAACATTCTAGGAAAGAGAGGAATAGTAACTGCATCACCCTGATAATAGTTTCCGACTATTGGAGTGAAAAGTGGTGCTGAGTTTAACCCGGTATATAGTTGCATTTCTGGAAGATGCTTGTGGTTAAGGTTAAGTGCATATTGTCTTGGTGCGAAAAGCTGTTCTCTATTTGAGTTCTGATATTCAGAAATAAGTCTCTTACCTCCACCACTATATCCTGTAAGCGAATAACAAGAAGTAGGGTAATCCCTCGGTATAATTCCTTCAGCTACCAAAGGGTGTATAGCTAAAATAAACCCTGTCGCATGACATCCTGGAACAGATACCCTAGATGAATTTTGGATTTTATTTCTTTGATTCTTATGTAATTCTGGTAATCCATATGTCCACTCCTGGTTGGTCCTAAACGCCGTACTTGCATCAATTATTTTGGTCTTTTTATTACTTACCATTGATACGGAATCCCTTGAAGCGGAATCTGGAAGACAAAGGAAAACAACATCAGCTTCATTTATTACAGCCCTACGGGCTTCGTAATCTTTTCGCTTTTCCGACTCAATTTTGATTACTTCTATGTTAGAAATCTTAGATAAGTAATCATGTATTTTTAAACCTGTTGTACCTTCTTGACCATCTACAAATATTTTATATTTCACTTCTCCACCCCTTACCATTTAAGTTTATGTATAATTATACGTAATGTCGTATATAAATTCAATGATAATTATTGAGTTATCCTGCCAGTTACTTCAATAAACAAAAGAAGAGCTGCCTCGAAGCAAGCTCCTCAACTACCCGTTAGCCCATTGAATAGTGTGAAGAAGTCATACACTTAGTCCAAGCTTATCAATGAGAAAATCACCTTGCTCAATTTTCAATGTTTTCTTTTCAAGACTATATTCCCATCCAATTTCAATCGCATATCTTATTAAACGTTCGCAATTCCTTGGTCTATGTGGGATAAAGTGCCAGCTACCTTCCCATGTAAATAAGACCTCAAAATATGAGGTTTTGGATGAATATACCTTGAAGTTCACAAATTTATTACTAGGGATTTCATTAATAACGCAGTGAAATTGAGTACCATTTACCACTATTTTTTTAGCTCTCTTGCAGAATGTCTTCCCCATTAATATGACCCTCCATATGGCCAGCTACCGTTATTTCGTGATTGAACTATCGTATCCGTTAGCTTAATCGTGTGTGGCCATCAAAAGTAATTTCTTCAATGACAGCAATAGCCTTAGATTTCGATAGGTTTATGTACTCGATAATTTCATCAAAATTATATACTTCAAGTTCGCAATATTTATTTTGTTCTATAATTTCAAAATCTCTGTACATCTCTTCAATAAATTTTTGTAAGTCGTCAGTAGTTATTTCTTCTATTTCCCTCGGTAAAGCATCAATTTCCAACCAATCTTTTAAGTTTCCCATATTATAAAGACAAAGCAGTTTTGTATTCATTTTTCTGAAATCTGAATGCCACCTTTGTAAAAAGGTCGGGTCTAAATCTTGCTTCTGCTTGAATTCATGTGGGTAATAGATATACTCCATCCACACGTTGTCGGAAATTAAATGAGTTAAATATCCTAATGAGTAGTCATCTTTTATATCTGATAAGTATGTATCAATGTATCTTTGATAGTTTACCTGCCTAGTTCCTTTGTCTACATCTCCTTCGAAATAATGAGTAATAACTTTCCTTTCAAACGAGAAGGCAGCATCAGGAGCAATTGAACCAATTAAAAAATCTCTCTTGTTTTTTATAACATCAAGGCTAGAAGCGACTATCTCACCAATTATTAAATGCATCAACCGCGAACCCATAAAAACCCCTCCTTGCAACACGTTTTACCACACAATTTACAATTTATGTTATAACTATCCTACCCTTTTAGTTCAACAATTCCTGAGTTCTATTCGACCCACTGCCTTGGGCCAATAGTATGGAAGAGATGCTCTCCGTCGTCGCTTAAAGCATCTTGTATTCGTCTGATCGTAAAGTCACTAATTGGTTTTGGAAGATCATCTATTGAGCAATACCTGCATTCTAAAATCTCGGGCGAACAAGGCTTTGGTTCTTGATTACACTCACTTTTTGAAATGAAAGCAAAGTGATGCATGTCGTAGTTTGGGTCATAATAAATTCCCGTTAGTCGTCCAACTTTTACTTGAATTCCAGTTTCTTCGAATACCTCTCTTTTGGCTGTTTCCTCTGCTGACTCATTTTTCTCTGATTTACCACCTGGAAGATCCCAATTATTTTTACCGTAGCTGTGTTTTACTAATAAAATACGACCCTCTGAATCTAAAATAATTGCCGCTCCACCCATTAATTTTTCAGACAGAATAATTCCCCCTTAATTTAATGCCTTTCAAATATTAAGACTCCAAAAAGTGGAGCAGCTGCCGCGGCACGCTACTCCACTCTCGTACCCGTTAGCTTAATAATCGTTGTTGTTTGATTTGTCTTTCAACAATTCTAGTATTTCTTTATTTGTTTTATGCATTGATCTCAACTGAAGTTCAATACCTATTAACGTCACTAGGGCTAATATTGATATTATGATCAAGATAATTCCTCCCTTCATATGAACAACACGAATTTATTGTTTATATTGTATATGGTACAACCACTAAACTATTCTGCAGTTACTTCAATAGAAAAGAGGAGCTGCCACATAGCAAACTCCTCCACTATCGTACCCGTTAGTTCAACATCATATCATTATAGTCGATAGAATGCCTCGCCAAATTCCGGACATCCTGCTGCTTCCACCTTCCATGCATGTCATAATAAACATTCCCATACAATAAGTTTTCTGGAAGACTATCTACTAGTTTAATTTCATCGATTTCATAATCAGGTAATTCATCAAATATTGAAATGTTCGCGAAAAAGACCATCCCATAACTTCCATTCAACAAATAAATTCCATATGGTGTTAACTCAAATTTCACAGCACCTGTTTCTTCGTACAATTCTCTACTAGCAGCCTGAATAAGGTCTTCATTATTCTCTCTCTTACCCCCAGGCAACTCCCAAAGTTGACGTTTCTTATTCCGAATAATAACTAGCTGATTTTGATACTCGGTTATCATAACGACATATTCTATTTCATTTTCTTCAATTTCTTCAAGACCATACCAAGCACATTCCATGATTATTCTCCTATCTGTATCACGTAATCCTACCCTATTTTGCGTCACAATAATACCACATATTGACCTGGCGGACCGAGGGCCGAATGGCCCAATGCGTGAACACGGTGTTAGATAATGCCTGTGGCTTCTTGAGATACCCTCAAATATTCTTCTCATCATTAAACTCAACACAAAAAGGTTGCATTTCAGGTCTTAAACAATACTCTATTCTTTGTCTGAAATCTTTCCATTCAACTTTTTTTAGTGCTTCTTCAATCGGAAAGTAGCCTGAATCCAAGCTTTCTGATGATTGTATTAATTCTCCACCTATTGGCTTTGCTAAAAATAGGGTGTTACAAATTGAATTTCCTACGTTCTGAAATATTCCGCAGAATTTGATAATTTCTATGTCTATTCCTGATTCTTCTTTTGTTTCTCTTATTGCAGCATGACTTAAGGACTCTCCTTCTTCTACTTGACCACCAGGCATCTCCCAGCCTCTTCTTGGTCCTTTGATAAGTAATAATTCGTTTTTGTCATTTATTACAATTGCAGCTGCCGAAACGATATGCTTTGGTTGATTCATCGCTTTACTCTCCTTAAAAAGATTAATATGTATTTATGCTCTAAGGTATTTTCGTCTTTAAATACTCTCCGAAGGTTTCATCTAACGTCACATTAGCGAACTTCGCAAACACTTCAGTATTTTACATTTCGCGAATCGGTAGAACTATCCTGCCCGCTCATAACATTTTCAGTACATAACTTATCTTGGACAAAACCGCTACCGCGGTGGTAAAACTACTAAACCCTCCATTTTGATGGTAATTAATACTGCTTTCTGTGTATCTGTTAGTACCCTAAAATTTACTATGCAGTTCTTCTACTGCTAATAAATTTTAAGGAG
>NZ_LMRV01000061.1 GCF_001428245.1 Paenibacillus sp. Soil522 | reverse complement strand
TTCAAGCCAAACTCAAACAGCGCGCGCCGATTGAGTATCGGCACGCGCTGGCAGCTTAGCTTTTTTCATCTGTCTACTTGACAGGGGTATGACCAGATAGACCTCTCGGGACGGCTTTTTGCTTTTAAAAGTAACACAATTCAAGAACGAAGGATCGTTCGTTTCCTCAATTGAACCGTAAGATGGAAATATACTTTTGAGGAGCATACATCAAAAATGAATGAAATGGAACAATAATACAAAAAAAGGATGATATATGTGAAGATCTTATCCACATGGCAGTTGTATGGCCTCTTACTTCTGTTTTTATTGGGAACCAGCGTTGTCTTCGGTATTGCAAGCTCTGCTAAGCAGGACGCATGGATTACCGCTTTCATCAGCACTTTTCTTGGTGCCGCCCTCCTTTGGTTATATTCGAAACTTTATGAAACGCATGCAGACAAGAATTGGTCTGGATTATTAATGGTCTCATTCGGACGATTTATCGGATCGATCCTATGTGTGGCTTATGTTTTTATTTTTATTTATTCAGCCGGACGGGATTTGCGTGACATCGGAGAACTAACGAATACGTTTCTGCTTCCGAAGACTCCAATCGGGATAACAATGGCTCTGTTCCAGATCCTTGTGTCCTACATTTGTTATGCAGGGATGGAACGAATGGGGCGTCTAGCGGAGTTGAATGTTCCTATTATTTTCATTATTTTTCTGCTAGAAGTCATTTTATTAGTCGCTTCGGGTACCGTTCATTTATCGTTGCTGACTCCGGTCGCCGCAGAATGGAAACCGATCATTAAAGCCGCAATTCCCGGGAACTTGACCGTACCGTTTGCGGAAGCCTTCGCTTTCGCCGCGTTTTGGTCAAGGACGATGGCACCCAAAGGCTTCCGAAAAGCCGCCTTGCTGTCGTGCGCAACTGCTGGGTTGATATTTATCATATTGGATATTCTGGCGATCAGTACAATCGGACCGGAACTTTTTGCCCGTTCTTTGTTCCCCCTGATGACAACGTTTCATTTGGTCAACTTCGCGGATTTTATCCAAAATATCGATCCGTTCATCGTAACCGCCTTTTTGATCGGTGTATTATTCAAAATTACGATCTTCACCTACGCGTCATGCGCAATGATTTCGGATCTGTGGAAGGTGAACGTCAAGTCTGCCGTCATTCCCGTATCGGTAATCATTTTCCTATTCGCTTTTTACATGACAGAGAGCCTCATCAGCCATCTTTTTACCGGTCATCAATGGGTCACATGGGTCGTCTTTATGCCTTTTTACGTTATTTTACCCATGTTTGCTTTACTCGTAATCAAGCTTAAAAAAATGATCGGTATGGGGGAGAGCTAGGATGGCACAGCAATCGATACGTTTATCAAATTGGGCTGACTTGGAACAGTTCACGGAAGAGTTGAAACGCACGTTAGGCTCCATGCCCGATCTGGTCTTTCGTTCTGTAGGCGCTTCCCTGATCGTGTATATTTCCGGACTTGCCGATCAGGAGCGAATCGAGCGGGAGATCGTCGATCCGTTATCGGCGAATCAGGAGAGTGGGCCCCTTTTTATTAAAACGCCTTCCGTTCAAATGACGGACAATTATCAACAAACGGTGCAAGCGATTTTATCCGGCATGGCAGCAGTCGCTATATGCGGAGAAGATCAGGTGATATTGGCGAATGTTTCCGCTTCCCCGAAACGCGGAGTGTCCGACCCTCAGATCGAGTCATCAATTCTCGGTCCTCAGGAAGCATTCTTGGAGGACCTTGATACCAATATCGCAATGATTCGACGCATCACGAAAAGTGAGAAGTTCCGAATGAAGGTATGGCATTTCGGATCGATCGCACATACCGAAGCTCGGTTGTTATACTTTGATCAGGTGGCTCCCGACGAACTGGTGGCGGAAATATCCAAACGATTGGACAGTGTCCATTTGGAAGATATTTTAGGCAGCAATTATATTGCAGAGACAATCAAAGATCGGCCGCTGAGCTGGTTTCCGACCGTACAAAAAACGGAGCGGCCGGATGTTGTCTCAAATGCGCTGATGAAAGGCAGAGTCGCTGTAATCGTCAACAATACGCCCATTGTATTGCTCTTTCCCTTCACGTTCTGGAACGCTTTTGAGACTGTAGAAGATATCTATCTTTCTTACAGCAGCGCCACGTTTTTACGCTGGATTCGGGCATTTTTCATTCTTTCAGCCCTGCTGCTGCCATCCCTCTATGTTGCAATCACAACCTTCCATAATGAAATGCTGCCTACGAATCTGCTTCTGTCCATTGCGGCATCCCGGGAAGCCTCTCCCTTCCCCGCGCTTGTCGAAGCATTAATCATGGAAAGCATATTTGAAGCAATACGGGAAGCCATCGTACGAATGCCGCGCATATTGGTTCAGGCTGTCAGCGTCGTCGGGGCTTTGGTCATCGGACAAGCGATCGTTCAGGCCGGCATCGTATCCATTCCCATGATCATTGTCGTCTCAATTACTGGCATCGCCTCCCTGATGATTCCCCACTATGAGACGACGTTTGCCATTCGGATTCTTCGCATCATACTGCTCTTAATGGCGGGAGGATTTGGATTTTTCGGAATAGCATTAGGTTTGTTTTTTACACAGGTATACTTGACCGGACTCCGCTCCGCAGGGATGCCTTATCTGACTCCGGTCGCCCCGTTCGTATGGAAAAGCTTGAAAAATTTAATCATCCGACAGCCCTTTGAACGATCATAATGATTTAACAATATCGATTGGTTCGAAAAAACAGGAAAAGAGGAGGAAGGATCCGCTTGAAAAGGAAAATTTCCCTTTTAGTTCCCGTCCTGTTGCTAACGGTATGGATTTGCACGGGATGCTGGGATCGAAAAGAGATCGTAGATGTAGCCTTTGTGATGATAACCACATTAGACGAAGGTCAAACACCGGGGTTTTATCGGGTACATGCACATATCGCCGAGCCAAACCGGATTGGCGGGCCGGGGCAGTCTTCCTCAGGCCAAAAACAGAAGGAACCCGTCACCCACTTGGTTACGGAAGCACGTAATGTCGACGAAGCTCGTTCTAATATGGAGCAAATGCTGTCTCGAGACATCGTAAGCTCTCACCGCCGCGTCTTTCTTATAGGTGAGGCATTAGCCCGCCGGGGAATAAAAGACCTTCTCGATCACATCAGCCGTGGTCCGATGAACAGAATAAGCACCCTGTTGGTCGTAGCTGAAAATACAAAAGCGGAAAAGCTTATCGATCAACAATTTCCGCTGGAAAATTTCGGTGTGGAACTCTTTCGGGAGTTAAGTTTCAGAAAAACGCATCTCCCGACTTCGTTAAAAGATTATTTTATCGCTTCAACTACGCCCGGGCAGCAACCAATAACGGCAAGCTTTGCCACAACGAAAGAAAACGAAATCATTCTGAGCGGTATTGCAATATTTCGCGACAACAGGCTGGAAGGTTTTGTGAAGGGGAAAGAGGCAATTGTCTTGACAGGCATGCTGGGTGGAAAAACGGGCGGAAGCATTACAATTCGCCTCTCCCAGGTCAAGGGGGACCTCTCCATACGTCTTGACCGTTTAAAAGTACAACGCAAGGTGACTATCTCAAAAGGAGAACCTAAATTCAACTTTCAAGTAAAGGCTTTTGGGCGCATTGTGGACAATCGTACCAATCTTGATCTATCGAACCCCGAAGTAATCCGGAAGCTAAACAAAGTTTTCACCGATGAAATGGAAGGAACGTTCCAATCACTGTTTCACCGTTTGCAAAAAGATTTTCGTACGGACAGCACTGGGTTGGGAGCAATGATTTACAAGAAGTACCCCGGATATTGGAAAAGTATAGAGAAGGATTGGCCGGAAATGTATCCGGATCAAACGATCAAATGGCAAGTAAGTGCCAAGATAACCGGCGTAGGTTCCATTGGAGCACCGTTGTTTATCCCTGAAAACGAGGTTAAGAAGTGATGTGGTTATCTATTTCGTTGTTCACTTTAGGGGTAATCGTTGTTGCGGTGCAGCAATTTCATTATTGGCGCAAATACGGAAAAGGTAGAGAAAAGTGGGTGTTACTGGGCTGGGTGATTGTAGCTTGGACTATTGGTATTCTTTTCATAGCCGGAATGAGGTTCCCTATTCCCGTTCGCCCGCTTTTTCCTGCGTGGAAATGACCTTGTAGACGTATCCAGCGCCTGGGGGAAGCTGCAATCCGGCTCTTCTTTAGACCAACTGAGTGGTGCTGAACAAGAAAAAGCAGGGGGAAAATCCTTGCAAAACAAGGATTTCTAGCAGTGAGTTAAGATAAACGCGTTTCGTACGCTAAGGAATGTGCGGCAAAGCATCGGTAAAAAAGGTTTCTTGGGAAAGATCCACGGGACCTTTTTTTGTGTTCAGGTTTAGTCCAGAGAGCTATCATATAGAAAACGCTGCTTAAAGAATGAAATTAACAAAATGTCCAATCTGTTAAATTCAAGATTAGCCGCTGGGAACCGTATCACTAGTAATGGCAAGTTTTTTGGGCGAAAACCGGTTAAACATAAAAGTTAAAGACCCCTCGTTAAAGGGGTCTTCGTGGTTGATCAAGTTATTCTGGAAGTTGACGTGCAACTTCCCAACCTGTAGAAGGCAGATGAAAAAGATATGTGCATACTTTTCCATCTGCGTCTTCTATAGCAACCAAGATACCGTCCGGTCTAGGCAAAATATGATGAATTTCGCCATCCTGGACAAGGCTGCTTGCAAGCGGTGTTAAGATCGGCACTAACGCATTTTCCAGCCATATTCTCTCACGATACCAACGTGGGGCGGGAATCGGTTGAGGGTAGCCGCTGAGTGGTGCACTGAGTTCGATTGCCATAATATGGGGATCACATGAAAGCTTGCGTCCTGAACCTATGGCTGCCACGAAACGAAGACAAAATTCAATTGTGTTGATCACTTCATTGTAATTCAAGGAGCCGTTTGCATAACGAGTTTCTGCAGTACCGATATCAAACCACGCTGCCAGATTTATTCCACAGCGATGAGATTGAGGACGCCCCTTGCGGCGGAGCGCGCCTCTCCCGGGATCGGACATAAATCGATCGCGCATTTCTCGGGTGACAGGAGGACAGAATATCAGTCGATCTTCACCAGTATTTAGTAAACATCTCACAGCTTCTTGATACTGCAAAGCAGCCTCGATAAACTGGGGAATAATTTCTTGTCCCCAAAGCTCTAAGCCGACATGGACATGAAGTCCGCAGTTCCAATTTACCGCAGCCCCTGTAGCTTGGAGTCGCGTCAACATCTCGCGGATTTGTTCCCGATCTTCCCACTTGATAGGAGGCGGTTTAAGCTCGCTGCCGGATTCTTCTCCAGTATCCTCTATTTGCCGTTCATCAAACGACATTATCCAGCCCGGCAGTAGGTCGACATTCTCCGGATTACCGCCAACAAATTCAATTTCGACGCCAAATTGAAGTTCCTTCCAATCCACAAGTAAAGGCTTCATCTTCCGTCATCCTCCCGGTTTCATTGTGAAATGAACATGATAACATGAAATAGGGAGTAGGCGGAGCGCGGGATTAACGGGGTACTTTTTTTCTTGGCACGGATATCCCTCCAATCGGAGTTTTGTATTATATGGAAATTATACTTAGCAAGATACGGGATAGCAAGAACTTGCCGTTACAAACAACGCGGTGAACGGGGTAGAGGAGTAATCCATTTGACTCTTCTTTTTTTATTTGAAGATAGCTTGTTTAATGCATCTTTTCGAGGGTTTTCCTTCTATTCTATCAGGATAATAACATTCATGTAATTTATGAATGATACACAAGTCAGTTTTGTATCATTCGGTAAAAGTCCCTTATGGGCTTTCTATGCGCCTATGTTATTTTCAGCGAGTCCTGCTGTTATTCTAAAAATAAGAGGAATGGAAAAGACCATCGAAATGGTCGGGGCGTCCGGTCTCACACTCGAGAGCATTGTGTTTGATGTCGGTTTATTCAAGGGTATCGCGTCATGGGACCGGTGGCCAATATTCAAAACGCCTTGGAGGTTCATTTCTTAAGAATACTGACTTTATTCTTAAAAAAACAGCATATGAATTGCTTCCTCACATTGATACTATGAAGTTTGTCGAGGTGTTGGTGACCACATAAGCCACGGGCGGACTGTGCTCGCCCGAAAACGATGCATTTTTGCGGCTGTCTAAATAAACGGATGGAAAGGAGATGTTGTCGGACATCACTTTGCAGGCAGGCGGAACGAGGTGCAAGGTCCAGCCGTATTTCTGGCCTCGCCCGTATCCGATTTTGTTAACGGTTACATCCTGTATGTGGACGGAGGCATTGTGGCTTATATTGGAAATAAGTCATAGAATTGCGTAATTTAAGAAAGGAGAGCGATTATGAAAAAGCATTTGAAACAGGTCTTATCGTTATTGTTATGTGTACCAATAATATGTATGCCGTTATGTACGCTTGTCCTGGGATCAACAGCGAATGTTGCTGCTGCGGCTGAGAACGTCACTCTGGGTGATCCTATCGTGCCTACAGGTCAAGGCTTTACCACAAAGATAGAGGCGGAAGATTTTTATAAACATACGGGCAATATCTATATAAGGGAAAACGGAGATACGGTACCGGGATCTGCCGCCGCGGATGATGTCGTCTTAACAGACGCCTCGGGCGGCAAATTTGCGGATTTCAGCGACCCTGTCGCAAACTATAAAACGGGCAGCGGCTCTAATAATAACACCATTCCATCGGGGCAGGACAAGGCCAGCTGGAGTGTGATTGTACCGGCAGCGGGCGTTTATGAATTAGCTTTCAAATATAACAACCCAGCCACAAAGGTGGAAGGTTACCGAAATGTCCGTGACGAGAGGAATAGCCGCATTATTATCAACGATGATAAACCGGATTTTACGAATACCATGGATCCGCATTGGGCGGGCTGGATGATTTTCAATATGTCCGGATATATTGACAGTTATAATCCGGAGACCAACACATCCCTGACTCCGCAGACGGACAATGGCTTTGCAAACGTAAAAGGCAATACGGCTTGGAATAACAACTATATGAACGTCTGGCTGGAGAAGGGTAAAAATACCATTACTCTGGGAATGGAGGCACCTCCGGGACAGGCGGTTTACGATGGACCCAATTTGGACTATTTTGATGTGACCTATATAGGCGATCAATATGTCAGCGAGGACGAGATCCCCTATCTGGGCGACGATTTCGTCTTCCAGCATCCGGGCGTCTATTTCACACTGGAGGACCTTGAAAACATCAAGGCAAATAAAGACAACATGGATACGGTATATGGAAAGGGATATCAGGAACTCGTAAGCGCCACTACCTGGTTCGATAACAATACGGTTAATCCGGCGCCTGTGCTCGATGTGGGCCCTTACAACAGCCCCAATATCGGAGGTACCGAATATACCCGAGGTGGCAGCAAGGCGCTCTATTACGCTTTACGGTACTATTTGGACGGAGACGCAGCCTACGGAAAAAAAGCGAGAGACGTCCTCAACGGGTGGGCCGACACACTGAAGACCCTCGGGCTCGGAAACGACTTGAAGCTGCGGATCTCCATCGTGGGGACGGATTTCGTGAACGCCGCCGAGATCATAAGGCATGTCTACAATAACGATCCCGGCGTTGCGCCGGTGGACAAATGGCAGGAGGCAAGCATCGCCGAATTTGAGAGTTTCCTGCACTTGATGCTGACCAAGACCTACGATTTTTATCCCCAGGCCAATGGCAACTGGGATGCTATTCTCGGCGGCTTCAACATGGCCGCAGCGGCCTATTTGGAGGATGTTGGCTTATTTAACGACGCGCTAAAGCAGCGGTATCTCGGCACTTACAGGGAAGGCAACGCTGTGTCCATGGGAAGCCTGCCTAGCTATATTTACCCGTCCGGCGAGCAGCAGGAAAGCAGCCGTGATCAGCCGCACGCCAGGATGGGCATTACGGGTCTTGCCTCTCAGGCGGATATCGCCTGGAACCAGGGTATCGATCTTTACGGGGCCTATGACAATCGCCTGCTCACAGGCACGGTGTACAACGCGAGATATGCAGTCGGCGAGGAAGTGGAATCGGCGACGTTCATTTCCGACAGGAACAGAACGCAAAGCGGTATATGGGCCATCGGATACGAGATCGTCGGCAACCACTATCTCAACGAGGTCGCGGACGTGGCCGCTGAGGGAGAAAAGGATTTAATTTATGAAGCGGCGGAGATGCGTCTGCGTACGGGCTCAATAAATAACGAAGCCGGCCGGAAGGCTAACTATTTCGGCGCGATGATTTTCACAGATAAGCCTTACGATGTTGCAATGACTTTGAGCGCCAATAAAAACGCGTTGAGCTTCGCAGGCGATGAAATCGTCCTAACGGCCAATGTGCAGACGGATTCCGGCATCAAGCGCGTAAACTGGGATATTCCGGAGTCGCTGAAGCCATACATCGATTACGAGATCATCAGCGACACGATGCTGAAGCTGAAATTGAGGGAGATGCCTGACCTTTATGAGATCGAAGGCGTCATCAAGGCAACTTCCGTCAAAAAGGCCACCGTTAGCGATACCTTCTTAATCTCCATTGATTGTGACCAACGGGATTGACAAGACGGAGCTAAACGAGCTGATTGCCGAAGCGGACCAGTTAATTGCGCATTTCATCAACTGAAGGTTCGGTTTTGCTGGCTAGTTCTGTTCCCCCGCAACAGTAACCGAAATAAGGTATCGAATAATTAGAAATTCGAAAGTATCGGTAAAAAGGTTCCGTGGGAAAGCATCCACGGGACCTTTTTATGTACAGGTGATATGTATAGCTACCAAAGATCGGAAACACCGAAATTAACAAAGTGACCAATCTGTTAAATTGGAGAAGTGCTTACGAGTAGCCGTAAAGATGGCTTCCAGTAAGCTTTTTTTTATTTATTTTCGAATCCATTAAAAACTTGTACTTAACATTTTGATTCTATTGTATCATTTAGCTAAACATTTCGGATGAGAGGAGGGTTACTCCTGAGACCATCTCAAGGTGCGAATACCGTTCAGCCCATACGTTACCTGGAGAAGATCCGTCAGATAAAAGAACTGCTCATACATCGATCTTACCGGGACTATTTTTTGTTTTTTATGGGGACTAATTCAGGCCTTAGGATCAGCGATATTTTGCCTCTGCGTGTGTGGGATGTGAAGTCGGCCACGCATCTCAAGGTGCGGGAGAAAAAGACTGGCAATACCCGGCGCATTTTGATGACGGATGCGCTAAAAAACGAAATCCAAAAGTATTGCCGTACACTAGGGGAGTCGATAGATCCTGAACCTGATGACGCGATGCATGTCTACAATAAGGTTGGATTTCAGGAACTAGGAAAAATGTTTGTTTGGTGCAAATCATTTTAACATCCCAAAATTAAACTAACGGGTACGATAGCTCAACGAACAGGACGAACGGCATTAGGTTTAATGGCTGCCGTCTCAATAGGAGGTGTTAAAAATCAATCTCCATCGTTATTTAGGAATCTGGATAATTATCTTATTAATTGAACTACTGTACTTTGCTAATTTAATTCATCAGGTTCACGACATAGAAGAAACTGTATTTATTATAGTGGTCATTGCAGTTACACTTGTCGTTGGCTCTACTGTAATAAGCAATTACAGAAAATAGCAAAGAGGTAGCATCTTCGCCTATCTTGTTAAACTAAACGGGTACGATACTGGAGCAGCTTGCTTCGTGGAAGCTCCTCTTTGTTTAATTGAAGTAACTGGCAGGATTGCACAAGAATCAGGCATTTCGCAATTACTGAATTTTAAGATTTAGTGAACATGAATTTTCTGGAGGTGGATTGATGCTTGGGGTACCTGGAGGAAAAGTAATTCTAGTCCCTTGGACTAAGCAATGGGAAATAGAATTTCTATCAGAAAAAAATGTAATTGAAACTGAAATTGGTGAATTGGTGATTGCTGTTCATCATATAGGAAGTACTGCAGTTAAAAACTTAAGTGGAAAACCAATTATTGATATTGCCATTGAAATTGAGGATAAAGACAGTGGGGCCGCTATTAAGGGTCTTGAATCACTTGGCTATGTTCATAAACCCGATGCCGCTCTTCCAGAACGTCATTATCTTACAAAAGGGTCACCAAGAACCCATCAGATCCACATGTTTAATAAAGGCAATCCTTTCATCCGCAAGCATTTAGCTTTCAGAGATTATTTAAGAACAAACGAAAATGAAAGAGTGAGATATGAACAACTGAAAGTAGATCTAGCTAATACTCATAGTAACAATAGAATAGCTTACGCGGATGGGAAAACGGATTTTGTTAACGAAATACTACTAAAGATTGGATTGTAACGTGTCTTTTCATTCAGCTAACTGACAGGTTTGCGTGGTGAGTGTTACTTATATTTTGAGAATTGGATGGTCTCCTATCGTAGTTGTAATAAAATGAATAGTGGAGGCAGAATATGAACCCTAAATTTGAGACCAATCGCTTAATGCTCCGATTATTTGAGCTCTCTGATGCAAAAATGGTTCAAACACTGGCGGGAACCGAAGAAGTTGCACGTACAACGCTCTCTATACCCCACCCATATCCTGATGGTGCGGCTGAAGCATGGATTGAACGCATCCTACAAGCGGCTCAAAAAGGCGAAATATTTTCATTCGCAATGGTCAAGAAAGAGGATGAGTTATTAATTGGTTGTATGAGCTTGCGCGTATCCAAAACAGATAATGAAGCAGAATTGGCTTACTGGGTAGGTCACCCATTTTGGGGGCAAGGCTTTGCAACAGAAGCCGCCCAGATCGTAGTTGAATTCGGCTTTGAAGGATTACAGTTAAATCGTATTTACGCCGCTGCGATGACGAAAAATCCAGCATCTTACAAAGTAATGAGTAAAGTTGGGATGAAGTTTAAAGACACTCTCCCTAAACATATTTTAAAGTCTGGGATTTACGAAGACATAGTATTTTACGACTTGCACAAATCGGATTATATTAAAGTTGGTTAAACTCCCTTGGTACGATAGCTCAATAAACACAAAGAGACGGCAGCCTGTGAAGTGGCTGCCGTCTTCTCAACTAACGGGCAGGATTGCGCAACAATGTGCATGAGTTAAAGTGTCACTTATAGGGAATACTTTCCAAGTAAAGGGGGGGAAACTACGGTTGGGCAGAAAGCACCCCAGGATAGCTTGCTGTATCTAGTAAGAGCGATATTTTGAGGAGAGATAACTTGTATGAAAAAGCTCACAATTTTCTTAATGATACTTTTTGTGCTGTCTGGATGCTCAAGTAAAGCAAATAGTGTTGCCTCTAATTTAGAAATAAATAATTCAATGTCTAATTTAACTCCATCGTCTATTCCCATTCACTATACTTCTGCTTATGATGAGAAGACCTTAAAAGAATTGGGTATTAAATTAAGTTCAACAAATATAGTCCCTAAAATAGGAAAATTGGAAGTTCGTAAAATCACTGAAGATTTATTGCGTCAAACTGCCGTACAATCCAAAGGTGTATATCTTGAGTACGGTCTAATAACGGCTAATGTTGGTATAGGCGCAATATCAGCAGAGGCAAAAGATGCCAACCCAGTATTAAAGAATAAAAAATCAATTTTAGATGTACCTGTCTGGGTAATCACATTCAAAGGGCTTCTTCCAGATGATTATGTGCCAGACAAAAGAGGGAAACAACCTTTGGACATTAGTAGTACCGTAATTGATGCAATTACAGGAATAGCTTTATTTGGATTTGGAACTGGAAAATAATCAGATTATGGATTCGACTAACGGGTACGATACTGGAGGAGTGCGCACTGTGGTCGCTCCTCTTTTATTATTGAGCTAACTGGCAGGAAAGTTGTAATTTATGGTAAATTATGAATGATTAAGGATTTGATTCACTGATAGGAGGAATTCATATAGCTTTAGTTCATGATTTCATACTTATTTCAAACGTAAATTTGAAGAGATTTCTTTAAGTGGAATCTTTAATTATAAAGACAGTAATCCAGAAAACGTTGTTTATCTACATGATGACATGTTTGGATATATGCAAGATTCTTTAAAATGGATTGAAACCATAAATCCCGATAAAAACGAAAGTGAATTGGGGTTTAACTATTATGGATTCTCAATAATTGAGAAAAAGGGAGCAATAAAATTATCGAAGCTGATGAAAGCTTGGTATCTAATGTTTTCAGAAGCTCTCGAAGAATTAACTTTAACGGGTTGGTATACTTGGGATGAAGATGATGACCCCAGAACAGCTGGGTCATATGAAAAATTATCATTCAGCAGAAAAGAAATCCTTGATAATCTAAGAAAATTAATTGAATTTGCAACCGTGGTTGACTCCGGGGAATATATAATGATTTACAGTGGTATCTGAACTAACGGGTACGATAGTGGAATGTAGCAGATTGCAGCGGCAATCTGCTTTTTTCATTGAACTACAATGAAAGAACGGATTAACTTTCATGCTCTGTGGTACAGCATAAGAGATGCATGGATGGCTAACGGTACATTAGCAACTTATTAAACATTCATTTCGTTCTAATTTATACACATACGAAGGAGGCTGCATTTATGAAACATTCTGTTTTAGTTAGTTTATTAGTCATACTTATTACACTTGTTGGATGTCAAAGTGACACTGAGACAATACCAAAAGCTAAGATGTTCAGTATTATAGTAGATACACCTAAAGATTTACAAGCTGATAAGCTTTTTGTTGTTAATGGTGCTTTGGTCAATAATTCCAATAGTTCTTGGGAAGTAGAGTATGGTGCTGATACGTTTACTTATGATGTTTATGATATTAAGGGTGGACTTGTCCTGCAAGATGTAAAGCTGCGAAGGGTTAATTCCATCGGATTCATGGTCACATTGAAGCCGAATGACTCTTATAGCTACGATGGAGAGGGGCATGTTTTCCCAAAATATAATGAGCTAACGTTACAAGCAGGAAACTATGAAATCGTTTCAAAGGCAAAATTCAGAATTAAACATGATGGTAAAAAATTTGACTTTGAAATCGAATCAATACCTTTCGAAATCAAAGTTTCATAAAGTGTGCTTGTATTGACTTTGCTATTACGCTAAACCGAGGGACGTGGTACGATAGTTGAATAATCATAACTCAGCATGCTGCCGAAGATTCGTTCGGTGGCCTGCTGCGCTTACGGGCAGTTTAACGTAATAAATCGCTTGCCTTAGTAATAATATTCAGACTATAATTTAAGTAAATTTCTGGTATGTGTGACTGGCGTAAACGTGGGTAACCACGATGGAGCACATATTCATATTGCCGTACGCCTGGGCAAAGTATTTGATCTAAGATCAAATACTTTTTTATTTTTTAAGGAGGACAACTGGATGAAAATTGCTTACATTTTGTTTGACGGGGTTAACCTAATGGATTTTGATGGATTTTACGAAGCAATTGCTTTAACGAGATTCTTAAAGTGTAAGGAGGACATAACATGGGATTTATGTGCAAACAAAGAGGTAATAACAGATGAAAAAGGCAGTGTGGAGATTCGAATTAGTAACCTTTCCTCTGATTTGTCTACTTATGATTTACTTTATGTACCCGGTGGTTTCAGTACAAGAAAATTGATTCATGATACTGAATTTGTGCAATGGTTACAAACTGCTAAAGATGTCCAATACAAAATCTCTGTATGTACTGGATCATTATTGTTAGGAGCAGCAGGTTTTCTACGTGATAAAAAAGCAACAACTAATAAAAGAGCATACGACTTATTACGACCATTTTGTGCTGAACTAGTCGAAGAGAGAATTGTAAAGGATGGTAACGTTATTACTGGCGGTGGAGTAGCCACTTCAATTGATTTAGGATTATATGTTTGTGAAATGCTAACAGATGATGAATCAGTAGAAAGGGTTAAAGATGCAATGGATTATCCTTATTATAAAGTAGGCACTTTCAGTTGATTTCATGAAGTAAAATAGGATTAGATCCTGAGAAAAGAAAAGTTTTTCAAAATGTTTCGTTATTCCACTAACGGGTACGAGAGCTCAATAGCAGTAAAAGGCAGTCGGCCGATCGACTGCCCTAATGTGGGAGGGGAATTCTTGGTGGAACAGATGAAAAGGAAAACGGTTTTGACTGGAATAGATGGTGTTTATATCCCGGTTTCTAACAGGAAGCAATCCGAGGCATGGTATATTGAACATTTTGGGTTAGAGCATGGCGAAGATTATTTGCTTGCGGGTAGGCAGGAGGTTTTCCTACGTGAGCGGTTAGATCAACAGGTTCTAACTTTTCGGACAAACCAGTGGTTGGAAAACGGCGAAAGCTATGAAATGCCAGTTGTGTGTTTTCGAACTTCAGACATTGCCGGACTGTACGACTATGCACGCTCGAAAGGCATTCGTGTTGGCGAATTGTCTGAGCATAACTGGTTCCGAGAATTCGATTTCTATGACCTTGACGGTAATAAGCTGAAAGTATGGCAACCGAACGAGTAGCTTAGGGAGTTTAACAACGGAACAATTGCATACATTGCTAACGGAAACAATAGCACCATGGCAATAGCATGCTCGTTACGCTAACGGATACGATAGTTTAAATAAGCAGTCTAAAACCTTTCATTAGAAGCAAACTAGAATTAATTGCTCTAATGGGAGGTTTTATTATGATCTTAAGCGAGCTTTGGCGCCAATATGAAGTGGATAAAAGAATCCAGGGGTTCAGTCCGAATACTTTGAGATCCTATGCCTTGCAGCTCAAGATGCTGGTAACAGAACTCGGTGACCTCGATATTTCTGAGGTAACCTTAAATCTTCTGAAGGATTATTTAGCAAAGCAGTCCGATCGATTGAAGCCAAGCAGCCTTGGGCACCGCATCCGTTTTATACGTTCCCTTTTCCGTTTTGCTTATGAAGAAACGTATTTACCTACCAACCCTTCACTAAAATTACGCGAACCAAAAGTGGATAAGCAAATTCCTAAGTTTTTGATGGAGGAAGATGTTATTCATTTGAAGATATCATGTCAGACACTAAGAGAAAGAGCGCTGTTTGAGTTTCTCCACAGCACAGGCTGCCGAATTGGAGAGGTGGAGAAGATAAACATTGAGGATTTGAACTGGGAGAATTGCTCTGCCATTGTAAATGGAAAGGGCTCAAAGCAGAGGGAGGTTTACTTCACCACCGAGTGTAAAGTATGGTTGAAGAAGTATTTAGCCAGTCACGGTGACTCGTGTAAAGCATTATTTGTAACCGATACTAATCCAGTTAAACGAATGGCCATTCCAACGCTCAGATGGGTATTAAAGCGGCTTGCAGGTCGGGGTGAGCTCGAAGCAAATGTATACCCGCATCGCTTTTGTCATACCTATGCATGATAACGGAGCACCGTTAGACTTCATACAAGGCATGTTGGGGCATGAAAAAGCATCTACCACCCAAATATATGCTCAACTGCGCGGTGAACGCCGGCGAGAACTTTATCGTCGGTTCTTTTAGCGTCGTTTTGTTTTCGAGAAGCCGCGATATTACAGGGCATGGCTCAATATAAAAAAAGGAGACAAATAACTTGGAGAGCAGATTAACAGCTAAACAACAAAAACGACAGCAAGAGCGTGAGATCATTGATGAGTATCACAAATTGGTAACTGAGCAAGATCTGGAACCCTTGTTTCAATCTTTTTTGGAATGGGAATCAGGGGCTTTGCCTTATTTCGAACTAACTGAGCTAATCCATGTATTCCATAAAAAGAATCAGGAGATCTACAAGGACTTCACGTACACAGATCATAAAGACCTACTTCTACTAGCCAAAATGAAATTGGGCCGATTAACTGAGGAGGATATTATTGATAATAAGTGGCTACTGGAACGATGGGGGTTTGAAGATAAAACCTAAAAAAGACAGAATGGCCGCCGTCGGACCAACATAAACGTCAGATACAGAGGAACAGATAGCGAGGCTCTGCTCCCTGGTTTCATTAAGCTATTTGGCAGAATAGTTTAATCACTTCGTGAATACTCCAATTCGATATTCAGGGCAGATAGGTTCTTAGGGTAATTCGCTTTGTAAAGCCTGAACAGGCACCAGCCGGTATGACGTTTAACTCCATCTCCTTAGGGATGTTCGTCGATTGCGATACTTGAACCGAAGGGATGTAATACGTAATATTGTCGTCAACCCAAGAGTAATGGGACAGAACGAACAGAACGTGCTTCTGAACCGTATGATTCACCAACCGCCGATGATTAGCGATAAAGTCGTTACACACCCATATCCCTTTATAATCATGATTGTTAACTTCTTTATGAACGGCATGTCGGATACCGACTAATGGGATATCCGGCATGAATTTGACCCGTGGTTGAAAGATAATTCCGTCATAAGTTTCGATAAGGTAAGATAGATCAGTTTTTTCCGTTAATACTAGCTCGGGCCGTTCCCTTCGAAATTGAGAAGGTGTCAGTCCGAATTGCTTCTTGAAGGCGCGAATATAAGATTGCTCATGTTCGAAAGCAAATAAATTGCAGATATCCAAAATATTGTAACGCGGTTCGAGAAGCAGCTCTATACTGGCGGATAATTTTCGTGCTCGTATATAATTCATTAACGGCTGTTCGACGACTTGACTAAGCAGTCGATGTAAATGAAATTTGGATATATGTGCGATCTCAACTAACTCATCAAGTTGAATTTTTTGCGTCAACCTTAATTCAATATAAGATAATACGTTTTTTATCGAATATAGTATGTCTTTGTTCATCTGAAATGGCACTTCTCCCGTTAAATAAGCAAGATTGATTCATTTTTGAGGGTAAATCGTATGGTATGCTTCGTCCTACTTGGGGTGAACTAAGCTTTCAACAAGATATGATTCGTTTGGAAAAGTACTATAGCTGCTTCTTGTCAAAAAATGAATTTAAGCTATATCAGTTGGCGGCGTCAAAAGTATTGGATTACTTATCGAAATCTAAAAAAAGCATGCATAATTTTGGATTGATCCATGCGGATTTGCATGTTGGGAATCTTGTTTTCCGTAATGAGGATCCTTCCCCAATCGATTTCGCCAGGTGCGGGTTTGGATATTATCTTTATGATTTAGCTCAATTATTTATGGGTGGTCTTTATCCGATACATAGGCAAATTGTATTTCAAGGATACGAAAGCATCAGGAAATTGGATAATGATTATATTCAAGCTTTAGAATGTTTTTGCGTAATGGCGTGTATAGAAGGGTATAGCATACACGCCTCGAACCCAAGAGAGACAGCCAATTTAAAGGAACAACAGCCGTATGCGCAAGCATTAATAAGAAATTATCTGAACGGAGCTCCGTTTTTATTCAACCCTATTGAGATAGGCTAGAGATTATCGTATCTGATTTCCAATGAGTTTCTGAACTCTAACGAAAAACGAGAGTGGAACAGCATGCCGTGGCATCTGCTCCTTTTTTTCTCACCTAACGGGCAGGATTGCGTGGTGGCAGCCGGCTGCTTATGTTGATCTATTGAGCAGGAACACGCAAAAGGCCTACGAATAAATATATAACCATGTTGTTAGTTAGGAGGAGTTGTATGGGTTCCAGTGTAATAGTTGTTGAATACGATCCCATTTGGGTTCTGTTGTATGAAAAGTTACGAGGCTTCGTACTTCCGGTTTTAAGCGACCTCGAAGTCACAATAGAACACGTTGGGAGTACATCCGTTCCAGGGTTAGCAGCAAAGCCGATTGTTGATATGGACGTGGTGGTGTCTACGCAGGCAGATGTCCAAACAGCTATTCAAAGGCTCGCCACCCTTGGTTATGTTCATGAAGGCGATTTAGGAGCTACAGGGCAGGAGGCTTTTATTCCTCCTGATGGTGTAACTTGGCATCACCTGTACGTGTGCACCATTGAAAACGCCGAATATAAGCGTCATATCCTTTTTCGAGATTATTTGAGAAGTCATCCAGAGGACGCAAAAATGTATGGTGACTTGAAGTTGGAACTCGGACAACGATTCCACAATGACCGTTTGGCATACACAAATGCTAAGAGCGATTTAGTGAAAGGGATACTACAACGTACTGGTTGGAAATGATGTGTATTTTCAGCCTGTGTTATTACGCTAACGGGCACGATAGCTCAATAAACTACACCACGAGGCTGCCGCGGATTGAACGGCAGCCTCGTTACGCTAAGGGGCAGGATAATGAAAATGTCTCCATAAATTGGCGTATATAAATTAGTAACTTTTTATATTTGTTTTCGTCTAGTACGATATAACGCATCACGATTTAACATAAAAGGATGAACTGACATGGCAAAACAAAACAGATTTATTATATTGCTTTTAATCGCCGTTGCCGTCACTGGCATTGGACTTGCAGTATGGCAAAACTATGAATTGCGTATAGCGCATAAGAAAGAGAAACTCCATGTTGCTCAAACGGCATATCGCGGAGCCTACTTTCTACACACGACCCGAGGCTCAATTGATATCATTAATAAAGAAAACAAATGGGATGATAAAAAGACAAGGGATTCGTTCCGTGTTTGGCTATCCTACGCAGAAGAGAGTCTGAACAATGCAAACTCGACATTGAATGACTTTCCTTCTCTTGTTTCATTTCAGGATAGAACAAATATGAATGACATCTCCTATTTTTATACCCAGTGGTGGGGTGAGGCGGCCAATATTCTGAGCAAGCCTGGACCATTAACCGAAGAAGATAAAGCCCGTATAACTAAACTGAACTACATCATATCAAAAGTAGACGGATTTTATGTTACGCTTAAATTTAACGATTGGGATGGGATTTCGACTTCCTTGGCTGAATTACACGAAGAGTGGAAAAAAGCGAATGTAGAACAATAACTCAATTGAGCTAACGGATAACGAGAGTGCAATAAATTACACCACGAGGCTGCCGCGGATGATCGGTAGTCTCGTTAAGCTGTTTGGCAGGTTAATGCAGCAAGTAAATGCTAACATAGCAATAAGCAATTAGGCCAAGGAGGTAGAATAGTGGACTTTGCTAAACAGTGTTCTGTTGAGTTGGAGAAGCTAACTGGAGGACATAACCGATATGAAGATTTGTTTTTTTCTTTAGAAGATATAAAACATCTCCCTATGATAATACAACGTCTTAACTTTGTTGATGGTATAATTATTAGCCCTTTTCATATTGCTGATGATTCCATTATGGAGGCTTATTGGTGTACTCTCTCTATAAAGATTGTGGATGTTGTACAGGATAAATATATAGTGCTACTTAGTGAGGCGGGTAAAAGCGACTTAACAGAAGTTGAAGAGCAATACATTGAATTATGAGATAAAACTTATTATGAAATTCTAAAAGACGACTTAAGTGGGCTTATTGCAAGTATAAATCGGTATATTTTATTTATGGAAATTCATGAATCGTCCTTGCGAGAAGAGTATGATATACCTAATAAAAAAAATCAGGATATATATTATCAAATTTATTAACTCACCCTTATTAAGCTCCCATTGAAGAACGCAATTACTTCCATAATCTGTGGTGTCGCGTGAGCGGCCCGGTTGGCTAACGGGCAGATTAATTCAGTAATCTCCTTTCCAGGAAAGCTGGTTTTTGGAGCCTTTAACTGTATAGCTGCGTCTATAATTTAGAAAATGCATGGTGAACAGCTGTTGCAATATTCACAACTTAAAAGGAGAATCACAATGATGAAGATGGTTCGAAAAAGAATTACTGTTGCGATCGCCACTGTCTTACTTGCGGGCGTACCGTTCATGACGTGGCCGGGAATTACGACGCAGGCCGAAGCCGCCTCAGCCGGCGTTCAAATTACGGTAATGGGAAAGGCGGTACAATCGGATTCGCCGTCGATTATCGACCGGGGAGGGGTGCTTATACCGCTGCGCGTGGTTGCTGAAGCATTCGGAGCTGCGGTGCAGTGGGATGCCAAAACAAGTACGGCGACGGTTCGCAGGTGGTCCGTGACGGCCCAGTTCAAATCGAACAGTCAGGTCGCCGTTATCGACCGTGAGATGTCCGGCGGCACAAGTCACAGCACCGTGCAGCTTGATGCTCCAATGAAGCTGTACAATAACCGGGCGTATGTGCCGCTGCGGTTTCTCGGTACCCAGTTCGGCTATAAAGTAACCTGGCACGACCATATCGCCGCCCTTGACTCGAAACTTAGTGCGAAGGATCAACGTACCTTGTTCGAGGGTGACCTTAAGGATGCGCGAAAGATTGCGAATGGCCTTGGTGGCGATCTGTATTATACGCATGATCCGCTCACGCCGCGCAACTATGTTGGAGATAGGGACGGCGTTACGACGCTGTTTCCGGAAGGTGAAGCGCTCCATTTCTATAGGTTCGAGGACGATATTGTGTCGCAGGTCGAAATCAAGGACGATTTCGCCTTGGTAACTTGGCAGGGCCGCCTAAACTGCACGACATGCACCAAAGAAAATGCGTTTCAAAGCTTCATGAATCAGCAATGGACCGACGGCCAAGGTATCGCTCCGAATCCGAGTGGCGATTACGTATATTCCTATTTCCGCATTTTCAGACCAGAAGGCTGGTCGGAATACGGCTATGTAGATGCGGACAGGAAATTGACGCAGACGGGCTACAATCATTACAATTCAATTTCAGAAAACGGGGAAACAAAAACCGGAACGCTGGAAATCATGAAGACCGGCGAGCAACGTACCGATTCCGTCATTAAGTGACGGACAGTTTAAATACAATCATTAAGTAAATGGTACGATAGATGCTGTGGTAACCAGTCCTTTGAGGGGCTGGTTTTAACCCTTAAAACCGAGGGACGGGTACGATAGTTGAATAAAGATACTTGAAGCAGCTGGTCGTCGTCCAAGATCGGCATGGGGGTAGGATTATTTTGAACATTCAAATGATTTTTGAGCAATTCCCTAATTTAGAATCAGAGGATTTGTTGCTTAGGAAGGTTGATATAAATAACCTTGATGACGATAGGACATTTTGAACGTGACTTTGCTAAAAAAGCACGAGTTAAATGGGGAATATTCACCAAGGAGCAGCCTGACAAATTGGTGGGTATTATTGAGGCTATGGATTTTAATCAAAAGGTTAGCATGGTGACGATTGGGTATTTTTTAGCGGAGTCATCATGGGGAAAAGGGATTGCTTCAAAAGCTGTTAGCATACTTCTCAAATTTCTATTTGAAACTGTAAGTATAAATAGAGTTCAGGCAGAAGTAATGCTGTTAAATAATGAATCAAAACAGGTACTTCAAAAGAACGGGTTTCTTAAAGAAGGTACAATAAGACAAGCCACTATGTGGTCAGGAAAAGGAATTGTTGATTTAGAAATTTACGGTATCCTTAAAGGGGATTACAACAAGCGCCATTAAACTAAAGGGTACGATAGCACCATGACAACAGGCTACCGGCTTTATTGGCAGCCTGTTCAGCTCCCATGGAAGACCGTAATTACTTCCATAATCTGTGGTGTCGCGTGAGCGACATGGAGGGCTAACGGGCAGATTAATGGAACTATTATCTTACATATACGTCTAATAATTGTTTGGAAATAAAATGAATGAAGAGGAAGTGAACCCAAATGAGAGTGAGCAAATTTCTTAATGTTGTAGTGTTTTCTATGTTTTTCTTTGGTTTTTGTATTCCCGTCAATGCAGCAATGACTGTTGATCCTGTCAACATCGAATATACAAATGGTAATAAGACAAACCTGACTAAACAAGAGTTTATTCTTATTAATGGAAGTATCTTGGTAAGTCCGATTTATTTAGTATATATTCTCCCTTTCACCGTTCCAAGTAAAGGAATGGAGTGGGATGGAGATGAGAAAACCTTGTTGTTTTCAGCCTTTGACAAAGATGTAATTGGAGAAAGTAAGGAAGGATTTTCAATAAAGATAGGTGAGAAGGAATTCGAAGATAAAGTTCTAGATCTAACATTNTTTCAGCCTTTGACAAAGATGTAATTGGAGAAAGTAAGGAAGGATTTTCAATAAAGATAGGTGAGAAGGAATTCGAAGATAAAGTTCTAGATCTAACATTTAGAATCCCTCAGGAAGCCGTTTTTAAAGATGGACGAGTATATTTGCCACTTAGAGGAATCTCGGAAGCTTACGGTAATGTTGTTAATTACTCAAAGAACAATGGCGTGATTATGATCACAATACAACGAAACGGAAAATGACAATGGGTTATGCGACTTCTACGGAATCCGTTTTCCTTTGTTACGCTAACGGAGAAAGATAGCTCAATACCACGAGGGCTGCCAGCGGGCGGCCATTCGTTACGAATGAGCAGGATAATGCAAGAATGGGTAGTATTTGGTTTTATTTGTTTTGCACCCTATTTGTTGGCTGTTTATCTGATATAGTAGAATTTGACAAATATTTAGAGAGTAAAGGATAGGTGATGTCTTACTTGTTGCAGATAAAAGACCGAATAAGCGAACTTAAAAATAATTTTAGTTATGAACAGGTAAGCTTGTATTCCAATCGATGATCGAAGGACATACTCGATCTGAATTTTACGTTGATGATTTAAAGTTTCCCAGCGTCTCAATTGCATGGGATAAGGGATACAACTATTATTTAGGGGGGAACCCCTCAAGCATAAATTATCTTAAGAAGGCTGCGGAATTCTTAAGAGATAATTTTCGATTTGCAGATATTCAAGGAGCCAAAGTCCATTTTTCCTTCTATTCTTCAGAGCAGTATGGAGAATACGAGTTCTCTCGAACACGAAATTAAAGGTGCATGGGGTACAATTGAGAAATTTTGTGACAAGGGATTTGGTTTCTGTGCACATACTGATGACCTTATTGTTAATTGGTGTACAGCGGAATATTTAAGCCAAACGAGTTGTGGTATAGGTATTGAAACGATATCAGAATTTCAACACAAAGGTATCGCCTCGAAGGCGGTGTATCATTTTGTTGAAAAGTGCCGAAAGTTAAATCTTATCCCTTACTGGGACAGCTGGAAAGATAATTTTCCATCCGTAAAAGTCGCCGAGAAGCAGGGTTTTATAAAACTTTTGGATTACAAAGTCATTTATATCTCTAAGCAATCGTAATTCATTGAAGATTATTCAACTACCATGAAAGAACGGATTAACTTTCATGCTCTGTGGTGCAACATAAGAGATGCATGGTTGGCTAACGGGAGTTGAATAACACTCATGATGAGCAGGCGCTGCGACGGCCTGCTCATTTTATTAAGCTAACGGACAGCATAGTTTAAAATGTTTACTACCCTCTATATCACTCGAGAGATGCTATAATTGCAAACGCTACCTAAGTGAGAGACAAGTTTTCGCTTATTATGATCAAGAAGATGATTTCGACGATGCTGCGGGTCAACCCAGATCTGTTCTCCAATAACGAACCGCTGGATCGTGAAAACTTTGATAAACGGGAGAGGGAACTATGACGGCTTACGAGAAACCGAGTTTGGCCATGAGCGAAATCGAAAAAGTATTAAAGAATAATCTCGGACCCGGTGCGGCCGAGATTAAGCCGCTGGCCGGTGGCAACTTGAGCAACGTGTTTTCTTTCGCCCTCGAAGGTAAAGGTTATGTCGTGAAATTCAGCGATCTGGATGGCGCATACGAGACGGAACGCTATGTCTCGGAGTTGCTGTCGGGCCAGGGCATCACTTTCCCTAAATGTTTAGCGCTGGGGAAAACCGGCCGGTTAGCCTACGTAATCATGGAGCGGATGGACGGGCACAATCTATCCGATTGCACGGCAGAGGAACAAACCCATCAATTGCCGGAACTTATCGGCATCTTGACGAGGCTGGCCGATGTGGATGTTGGGGCAACTAACGGGTACGGGTGGATCGGGCCTGACGGCAACGGAGCCTGCGCGTCTTGGAAGGACTTCATTGTTGCCGTAAATGCGGAAGATCAGACGGGGACGTTCTGGGAGAACTGGCACGAACTCTATCGCACGTCTTGCTTGGAGAGAGACGTATTCGAAGAAATCTATAACCGTTTGATGACCTACGTGCCGTATAACGAACCGCACAGGAGCTTTATACACGGGGATTTTCACCAGTGGAATATTTTGTCGGACGGTACACGGATTACCGGCATCATTGATGGCAATTGCCTGTATGGCGATTTCCTCGTGGACCTTGCGATTCTCGATCGGCATATGCCGTGGAGCGGCGTTATTCAGGCGTATCAAGACTATCAAGTGAAAGCCGGCATTGCGATTCCTAATTTCAAGAAGCGGTTAATCGGCGCCTATTATTTCAAGGGACTCGACGGACTTCGATTCTACGCTAAGATGGGATGGGGAGACGCCTATCAGGGCACGCGGCATTTTCTTCTAAACCTGGAAGCTTAACCAAATCGGGGGATATTAAGGGGATTCATTATGAAGAGATAACTAAAGAGGTATTGGAAGCTTTAATTAAATAAGCTTCGTAGAAAAGGGGGAGATTATTATTTTGCTACGGAGAACTTTACAGCTATTTATATTCATAGTTATGATTGTGTCCGCTACAATAATTGCTGGATGCCAGGGAGAAAGCAGTGAGGATACTTTTCCTGAAGTCGGGCAAAGACTTTCAAAAAGCACAAAACAAATTGATAAGCAGCCTGGAATCGTATTAACGGGGTTCGCTTCCGACCCAAATGAGAAATTATTCAGAGTAGGGATTGAATATGACCCGAGTCAAATAAACAATAACCAATTAAAGAAAATCGTTACCGACTATCTCACCCATGCTGCTTCAAATTTGCCGCCTTCAAACGATTGGAAAGAAATGCTTAAGCCGTTTAGATTGCGGATTGAAAAATTAGGAGATGCAAGCAACTTACCTGTAATAGCTGAAAAAGACATCGGGGCATCAGAATTAATATGGCTATGGGAATGAAGAGATTCGTAACGGGCAGGAATCTATGTTGCAGATTATGGAGGTTTTGATGTATCAGTTCGCAAAACATTATGGAGTAATGTGGATCGTTTTTGTACTTCTAGTCAGCATCGGAGCACTCGGTGTAGAAATCCTGGAAGGGGAAAAAATTACGACAACCGAGTATTATGGATTACACAATTTAGGGTACATGTATTTTGCTTTGATTTTTTTATTTATCGCTCTACCGACATCAGGACTATACTTTATTATCGTACTTCCATTGTCCATACTCTTACGGAAAGGCACTTATATGATGTTCTGTATAAGAACGGTCATTATAACCGTAATGGGGGCTGTTGAAGGCAATAAGCTCTTTCACCAGCATTACAGCAATTTTATTGAGGGATACGAATTAAACTATCTCACCGCTGTTATCGTTTTCGGGATGTGTGGACTTGCATACAGTTTAATCGACGGGGTTCTTGCGAAAAAGGCAGCTTGGGTTATGCTTTAACATCAACTGACTATTAAGCTAAACATTCCTGTATAGCCTAAGAAATGGGCTTTGAAAAAAAAGGAGCGTCTCGGTATGATGGGTTTGTCTACGGGTTTGAAACCCAACACCATCAAGGAGGCGCTCTTATTATGAAGTTTAAGCAATCAGTCGGACAAAATCAACGGATTGAACGAATTACCACATCCCATCTTGTTGTAGGTATTGATATGGCAAAGGAAGTCCACGTAGCGCAAGCCACGAACTTCCGCGGTATTGTGCTTTCTAGTAGGCATCTTTCTTTTAAAAATAAAATCGAAGGATTTGAAAAACTACAACGGTGGATTGAAGGATTACTACGGAAAAATCGATTAAATAGTATCATTATTGGTATGGAGCCGACAGGACACTATTGGTATAACTTGGCCAATTGGCTTGTTGATAAAGGGGTACATGTTGTTTTGGTAAATCCCGCAACAACGAAACGAAACAAAGAAAATCGAGATAATAGCCCTTCAAAGAGTGATCCGAAGGATGCACTTGTTATTGCTGACGTCGTTAGCCGTGGCTTCTACTATGAGTACACTCGTCAAGCAACAAATTTTCAAAGATTGCGCACAATTATGAGTGATCGGGAATTTTGGGTCACGAATAGTGTTCGACTACAGAATCGCATCATTCGTTGGCTGGATATTCGTTTCCCTGAATATGCCTCGGTGTTTAAAGATTGGACCTGTCCGCGCTCGATAGCGACCCTCAAGGAGTTCCCGTCCCCGCTTGATCTTAAAGGTCAATCGACGGCTGAGGTAATTACAGGCTGGCGAAAATACATGAAGCGAGCTGGCGGTTCAACTGGCATTCAGAAAGCCGCCGAACTCATCTCTCAAGCGAGCCAGAGTGTGGGGGATACGACGGCACTTAAGGAGGCAAAACAGGATCTAGAACGCTTAATAGAAGAGTTCGAGCGAATCGTGGGTATATTAGAACAGATTGAAAAGGACATCGTAACCGTACTCGGTGAGATTCCTATAGCAAGCCAACTGAGATCCCTTAAAGGCCTCGGCCCTATCTATACTGCAGCCATTCTGTCTGGTGCAGGTGACCTGAAACAATATGCCCATGGGCGTCAGTTATTGCGGAAAGCTGGGTTAAACTTGGCTGAAAGTACGTCTGGAAAACGCAAAGGGGAGATTGTACTCTCAAAACGTGGGGATGCTACACTGCGAAAATATTTGTATCTTGCTACGCTCACACTAGTAGGAACTAATCCTATATTTCGGCAGTTGCATGAAAATAATGTCCATAATAAGCATATGAGTAAGCAACAGTCGGTGTTTAAACTGCTTGGAAAACTGGCGCGAATCCTAGTTGGTATGGTTCGTCACGGTGAGTCGTTCACTCCGGAAAAAACATTCCAAACTTACACTCAAGCTGCATAAGACATATTAAACGTAAATTGACTCATTCACAGGATTTCAAATAAAGAAAGCACGGAGGACCGAGTTCGTACCCGATAAGGGCACAGACCCATCAGCTAAACGGTATCGGTCTCCACACCTTGGATAAGTGTAACGAAGGAATGTAAGGGCATAGACCCGTCGAGTCGTGGGATGGTAAACTTCCAGGGATCTAGTGGAGCATGCGTGCAGTAGAAAGTAAATTGGGGAAATGTTCCAAAGTGTTCGTTTCTTTTATTTGCGCATGCCCAAAACAGGGGCCTCACGGGTGCTATAACTTATTTCCTACCGACCACTGCATTCCAAAGTGAAGAAATCCTGCGAATGACTGAGTTTACGTGAGATAAACCCTTAAAACTGAGGGACGGGTACGATAGCTCAAAAACAAGAAACCGACAATAATGGATGTATTAGGAGGGCAACTTGAGAAGAAGAATAGGTATAACTGCTACTTTAATTGTTGTCATGATATTTATAAGTTCCATTTTTATCAATCAAAAATTTATTTTCAATCCTATCTTATTTCAGCAGGATAAAATAACAAGTAATGACTGGAGTGTTGTCATGATATTTATAAGTTCCATTTTTATCAATCAAAAATTTATTTTCAATCCTATCTTATTTCAGCAGGATAAAATAACAAGTAATGACTGGAGTATTTATAGATACCCAGCTCAGATTGAATACTTATCATTTGAAGATAATGGCTGGACAGAAACCTCAATAGTAAATGACAAGAAAGAGATTCATWTTATTTTTAAGGAAYTGAAAAAAAATAAAGAAAACGTGTTATCTCAATCGGACTTTTTTAACCGCAATAAGGAAATGGGTAAAGAAAAAATGGTTGTTATTAGACATTTGACTTCTGAGAAAGAAGAAGAAGGTCCAATTATATTCCAATTCAGATATTACGAAAATGGTGTTGCCGCGGATTTAGGCAATGGTATTGATTTTGTACCGATTTCTGATGAACTGAAGGGAGGTCCAATTATATTCCAATTCAGATATTACGAAAATGGTGTTGCCGCGGATTTAGGCAATGGTATTGATTTTGTACCGATTTCTGATGAACTGAAGGAATTATTGGAGAAATTGAACTAACCATATCTCGATGACAGTACAGTTCTTAATTGAGGGACGGGTACGATAGTTCAACCTCAGAAGGGCTGCCACAATTGACAGCCCTTCGCTACGCTAACGGGTAGGATACTTCCATAACTATACAAACGGCCGCCGATTATATTACTGTGCTTAGTGCCATTTTGCCCGAAGCAACAATTTACCACACGTTACGTCTAATGAATGGGAAAGAAAAAAAATCCAATATACCAGGGAGTGAGAATAAATGGCATTCGTTAAAAATTTTCTAGTAGCCATAGTTTTCTTGTCAACCGTTTCAGTCTTCAACCCAAACGTATCAAAAGCGAGTGCAAGCTCAACCTTCTTAAATATCGAAGGTTATTACTTACTTTATAGCGCGTCTCTGGCACCATACATCGATGATAATAATCGCATGATGGTACCTTTGCGATCATTCTCGAAGCTGTTCGGAGCAAAAGCAACCTATGAAGCGGCGAGTAAAACGGCGACAATCATTAAAAGGGATTATTTCCTAAAGTTAACGATAAATTCTAAAACGATTGAAGTAAATAACCAAAAATACGAATTAGACACGGTGCCCGTGCTAAAAAATAACAGTTTCTTTTTGCCGCTCAAATCAGTTGCAGACGCATTTCAGATTCGTACATCCGTCCTAGACATGGGGTATGGAACGGGGAAAACCATTACAATTGAAGATGATCGATTTCTGGAGCAAGGAGTGCTGAAAGAGATCAATGAGATGAGAAGCAATGATGAAGAACAATACAAGAATTATGGTGTGTTCCCAAAATCCATTACTTTTAATAAGAACAACCAGCAAGTCGAAATAAGTATAAAGTCGAGAAACATTTTGGGAGAGGAAATTAACTTTGAAGATGTTAAAAGCGGCGTGTGGGTAGTTTCAAACAATGAGATACAACAAGTTTTAAGTGATGTTACTGAAGATTTAAAGGTTGGAAAAGGCGAAATCATGGAGCATCAATACCCGACAAATAACAAAGACACTAGTGAAGTAGAATACGTTTTTTACTTCCCTAGAATTCAGGAATAGGTTGCGCGTAATTTATGGATCAGCATTCTTTACTGAACTAACGTGGAACGATAGCTGAATAACACCAGGTCGAGGCTGCTGACAGGATTGATATGCTCCCCAAATAGTAGACAGGTGAAATAATAAAACTGCTGCTATGAGGGGAGTATTTTCATGTCTAGAGTTCAATATAACGCGAAGGAGAAACTCGCCATTATCGAAGAAATCGATAGTGGTGAACTTAGCGNTATTGATATGCTCCCCAAATAGTAGACAGGTGAAATAATAAAACTGCTGCTATGAGGGGAGTATTTTCATGTCTAGAGTTCAATATAACGCGAAGGAGAAACTCGCCATTATCGAAGAAATCGATAGTGGTGAACTTAGCGTCATGGCCGTTGCTTATAAATATGGGATTTCCAAGACAACCTTGGTGAAATGGCGACGCCAGTATGAAGTCTATGGTTTTGAAGGATTAGAGGTCCAAACGGAAAACCGCAGCTATTCCGCAGAACTTAAGCTTCAAGCGGTATTGGATTACCTTGAGGGGGAATTATCCCAGTACGATATCATTGATAAATACAAAATCGCGAGCAGAACACAG
>NZ_LMRV01000060.1 GCF_001428245.1 Paenibacillus sp. Soil522 | reverse complement strand
CTGTCTACGTAGTCACCAAGAAGCAACAGTAAATCCTCGTTCTTTTTAAAATCTACCAATGCCAATAAGTTAATAAACTCGTCATAGCAACCATGAATATCGCTTATAACTAATGTTCTTCTCAATCTCTACATTCCTTTCGTGAACCACTGAATCTCAATACCCTTAGAAAAATATTCTTCTATACACTGCTATTTCCCTTTTTAAGTAATTGGTAATTTCATTATAATATTGCTGATTAGTTGGAAAGATCTGATCTTGCGGATCATGAATGCTGCCGTTCGCCGGCAGCATTATCTTTGTTCTTAATGTTTATTGAGCTATCGTACCCGTTAGCTTAGTCATTATGCTTTGCCCCGGCAACCTCTCCCAAATTGTTTTTGCCTGAACTCGATCTAAAAAGGACAATCAGGAGATGATCTCCCGGCTCCCGTTCGTTATTCTCCGCTTTTGTTATGATGCGTTTCCAAAACCGCATATTCGATTTTGCAAAATCGTTATGTAGGGATCATGTTGCTTACAGAATTGCGCACTTAGTGCATGAGATATTTCCAGATCAACCAGCAGAACAGTACGGATACCCACGAAATGAAACCGAAAATCATCACGATTTTGTTTTCGCTCCATCCGTATTTCAGGCTGAAATGGTAATGGATCGGGGCCATCCGGAACAGACGAAGCTTCGTCCGTTTGTAGTACCACACCTGCAAAATGACCGAGAGCTGCTCCGCCAAATAGACAAAAAACAGAATCGGAATCAAAACCTCGACCTTCTCAATGACGGCCAAAACGGAAAGGGAGCCTCCGATCGCCAGTGACCCCGTATCGCCCATAAACGCTCTAGCCGGATAGATGTTGTAAAGGAAAAGCCCCAATAGACAGCCGATCATGACGAGTGAAAATGTCTGCACTTCAGGTTTGTACGAAATCATAAAAAAGAAAAAATACGTCGGAACGGCCACATTGATCAGCAGGCCATCAAGACCGTCCGTAAAATTGATAGCATTCGCGGAGCCGACCACAAACAGCAGCATGACTGCCACATATACGGATATAGGCAAGTGCAGGTGGTACCCTTGAAATAACGCAATATCGCTCGTCAGGCCGAACGAATGAAGCAACACAAACAAAATGGTTCCAGTAAAAATAAATTGAAGCACCAGCTTTGTGCGGCCAGAGATGCCGGACGGGTTTTGCCAGAAGGCCTTTTTGAAATCATCCAGAAATCCGACCACGCTGAACAACAGAAACGTAACGCATAAGAGCAACATTAGAGGCACGGGATGAAACTGCAGCGAAATCGCTATCCCGATAAGCAGGGTCATCCCTGCCATAAGCGGTGTACCTCGTTTGGCCTGATGATCCGCTGGAAGCTCTGCGCGAATCGGCTGCGTTAGCCTCAACCTACGCAGCGTCCAGATCAACAGCGGCGTAAATACCGCCACCAGAAGGAAAGACAGGCCGGAAATAGCCATAATTCCGTACATATGACGAACTCCTCTCTTTGGAAAATATCTTTTTTTCTATTTAATAAATAATTCGGACTTGAAGACAAACATTCCCTCACATGGGGATCTTAAAAATTAATGTCCTTTATTCCAAAAGGGAGACTTTTCGGAAACAAAAAAGGTGACACCGATCGCGCTGTGGTCATACCCCTGCTTTATGCTTTTTAGTAAGTTACTCTGCCCGTTAGCCATCCATGCCACTCACGCGACACCACAGATTATGAAAGTAATTGCGTTCTTCCATTGGAGCTGAATACCGCATTTTCTGATAAAACATTTTAGATAAACGTCAATGGGAAACAATTAATCAAAATCACTTATCGAAGAACCTTGACAGTAACATGTAATTTGACCACACTTTCACCCCTCTCATTTTTATCTTTAGTAAAATGATAAAGGTAAAAACCCTTTTGAAAAAGAGAATTTATTCTGTTTTTATTTCTTATTTTAGATCCTCATTGAGAAATACTGCCTGCTTATGAAACTAAACTGCCCTTCAGTTCAATAAAAACAGGGAGCAGCTGCCGTGGCGGTCTGCTCCCTGTTTATTCTATCGTACCCGTTACTTCAATAACTTAATAGCTATTTATCCGCCAGTATAGTAAATTCCCAAGGAATATTTTCATTATTCCACCACGATGTTCATCAAACTTCCGCAATCTGAAACCTGATGCAATGACCGAATTGATAATGTCGCTCAGAGTGTACGATCGAATTGAGACATCAGGAAAANATAGCACGGACAAGGGAAGAACCTGGTTGCTCTATGAAGGCAATCCTGTACATCCACGATGTTCATCAAACTTCCGCAATCTGAAACCTGATGCAATGACCGAATTGATAATGTCGCTCAGAGTGTACGATCGAATTGAGACATCAGGAAAATCCAACTGTTCCTTTTTGTCAAAGGAACCTTTGTACGCCACATCTCCGTTTCTTAGTTCYGTATCAAAATAGTTTACTTCCCCGTGGGTTAAGATACATTTACTTAAGGGATGAAAATCACTTAGAATCATTTCCCCWCCATCTTTCAATAAACCATAAAGAATAGTCATAAACATTTCGAGATCACCGAAATAATGCAATATCCCTCCTTCTAAATATAGGATATCAAAATATCCTCCGTAYTTATTCAGATCAATATCATAAATATCAGTGACAATATAATCTATTGTGGTATTTGCACGTGCAGCCAGTTCTAAGGCATATTTCCTATTTTCCTCAGAGATATCGAATACAGTCACCTCTGCTCCTAATAAAGCTAACGGAACAGCTTTTCTACCATTTGATCCACAAAGATTGGCAACCYTTTTACCTCCGACATGTTCAAAATGGTTTTTATGCTTTTTAAGAGATGCTCTTGGGTTTTCTAATATCTGATTYGCTTTTTCCTCAGGAGAACCATCTCGTTTATTCCAAAATTCATAAGCTCGATACTCCCAAGCCTTTTTATTTTTTCTACTTTGTTCATTCAATTTGGTTTCCCCTNTTTTCCTCAGGAGAACCATCTCGTTTATTCCAAAATTCATAAGCTCGATACTCCCAAGCCTTTTTATTTTTTCTACTTTGTTCATTCAATTTGGTTTCCCCTATCTTTTCACGAATGCTAACTCCATATAATTCCATACGTTAGTAAACAATCCTGCACGATAGCTTAATAGAAAGAGCAGGCCACCGCTGCACCTGCTCATCCATGTGAACTATCGTACCCGTTAGCTTAGCGTTGATTGGTCAGCAACAACTTCCGTTACAACAGGTTCTGATGCTGAGACTATGTCAACGATGTGGTCAAGACAAGAAATCCCATAATGCTTAAATGGTCCTGGAAAATCCTCTGTTGCATAAGTTCCAACAGAAATAAAATCAAGATACCTTGATTTTTTGTAAATTCTAAATATCTTTCCTTCAAATTCCTCATAATCATCCCACGATGTAAATGATTCATTTCGAATGGAATACGCAATGTATGTGTCAAAATCAATTTGTATTAATGGGGAGTTTTTATCCATATTTATTGAATACGAGTCTCCAAAGTCTTTCTCACCGACAATGAGTGGTTCAGGTGTATCACTCATTTTGCTTCTGCTAAAATATAGCCTTAATACGTTTACTTCAGGCTCTGTAAGACCTAAGAAAAATACATCTTTCAGTTCAATTAAATCATTATATTTCAACACGAAATCATCCTCTCCATAAATCAGTGTTCACTATACATACTACCATGATTTTTTGCGCTCATTCTCCGCTATCCTGCCCGTTAGCTTAACGCCCCACCCAGTCTAAGACATTTATTCAAGAGTTGTATCGCTTGGTCATTAATTAAGCAGACTTGCGTCGCTCAAAAACTTCAACCTCGCAGACTATTCCATCAATATTATGGATCAATATCCTAGACAGATTGGGNTCGCTTGGTCATTAATTAAGCAGACTTGCGTCGCTCAAAAACTTCAACCTCGCAGACTATTCCATCAATATTATGGATCAATATCCTAGACAGATTGGGATCTCGATGTAAGGCACCGCTCTACTGTGGCGATACCTCCAATTCTTCTATCAACGGGGTTAATTATAAATGATATTAATGGTAAAAGATCATAAGAAATACTCATCAGTACTGCAGTTCGGGTACTATAACTTCTCCACAAAACCTGCGGACGTGGCTTCTGGCGGCCTCGTATAAATCGTTAAATAACGTTTATTCCGGTGCCGCAACAGCCGTTCCAAATCTTGCTCTGTCACATCCGGATGTTTCGCCAACTCATTGGCAAAGGTATGGCGCAAATTATGCGGCTGCAGCGGCGAAATGTGGCGCTCCGGATCTTTCAGCTCTGCATCGTGCCATTTACCGATTTGCTCCAAGATGCGATTAATGGAACGAGGATACAGCCGACCATCTATTTTTCGAGCCGGTATTCCATTCGCACTCAAGAACAAAGCAATCGCTTCCTCCCCGTGATCCAGATGCCTCTCGAATTCCAAATAATCGGCCAGAGCAGCCCGCGCATCGGCCGACAAGTACTCGGTTCCTTCCGTTTTTCCTTTCCCGCGTATCCGGACAATCCTGGCGCTGCGAGCTGCACGCAGCTGTGCAGGATCACTAGGTTCGACTTGATCCAAGTTCAGGTTCACCAGCTCCTCCCGTCGCAGCCCCGTCGAAAGAAGGACATAAACAATCGCCCTATCGCGCTGCGGGCGCGCGTGCGTTTTGATTTCCATTTTCCCCTTCATTCGGCGCCGGTCCTTTTTGAGGTGAAACCGCTCCAGCCGGTCACAGATGTTCTTCAGGGTCAGAATCTGCTCGGAAGTAAGTGTCCTGGGCTCAGGGTCCGGCAGCATAATCTCTCGGATCCCTTTGGTCGGGTCTTCCGACAACAGATGCGGCGCTCGAATCCGAAGCCATTTCATAAACCGGGACAGGGCGGCCTGGTGATTATTTACGGTGGCCGGAGCATATCCCCTCCCTCGCTTTTCCGGAGGATTATACAGCTGCTCGAGCCAAGTCGTTACATCCCGTTTTACAACAGCCGTTACTTTTTCATAACCGTACCGGTCCCGAAAGAAGTCGATGAACCGGGTAAGCTGCAGATCAATCTTTTTTTCAACATCACGCTTCCGTTCCCCTATTATTTCCATCTCGATGTAGCGCTCTTTCCAAAGCATCAGCCGATCCTCTTCCGGATCATAAACCGAAAAATTCTTCCGTGTCGTGTTTTGTCTCACTTAGCGGCCTCCTTGAACGTCTTTTTCTACCTACTATAGCACAATTTAGAGCACAGAAGGGACATTCTTTGCCGTGTTTTGTCTTTCTGTTTCGAGGTTGTATTAAATCTCCATAAGTGTGATAAAATGAATAATAGTAAGACGAAATGAAGGATGGTGTGATAAGAAGCATAAAATGAAATTAGAAAGCGAAATTCGGACGAAGTATCAGATTACAATCCCTGAGGAAATACGCGTGAAAGCAAAATTGGCAGTTGGTGATAAATTGTTATGGCAGTATGATGAAGTTCGCGATGAGATCATTGTGATGCCAAAACCGAAATCATTTTCCGACAACCTTTGGGGACTTGGTAAAGAGTTATGGGTTGACGAATCAAGTGACGACTATGTTCGAAAGGAGAGAGAAAATTGGTGAACGCCTCCTCCCCCTCGTCTTACAAGAAAATCGCGTTGGACACGAACATTTTTATTTATGTGTTTGAGCAACATCCTGAATTTGGTGAGAAAGCGAAGTGGGTGCTCGAGCAAATTGAGGAAGGAGCCTATTCAGACGTTACTTCAACCATTTCATTGACCGAGATCCTCGTGAAACCGATTCGAGATGGGAATCTGGCTTTAGAGAAGCAGTACAAGCTGCTTTTCACCCATTTCCCAAATCTTTCGGTTGTGCCAGTTGACAATACGGTTGCCGAACGGGCCGCCTTTCTACGAGGAAAATACGGAATGAAAACACCTGATGCACTTGTGATCGCATCCGCCATCATTGCACAAGCGGATGTTTTTGTTACAAATGATCTTCGATTGGAACAAGTGGAGGAAATACCTTGTAGAACTTTGGCTCAATTATAAATGAAAGATAAAAAGCTAGCAGGTCTGATGCTGATGCGGCAGCTCCTTCATCGTTTGTATTACGAATAAACTAAAACAATAAAACCACCCAGGGAGTACAGGCAAAAAAAGAATGACACCGATTTCCATTTAATGTGGAAAGAATGTCACTCTTTTTGCCGTGGTGCCGCTAACACCTATTCATTTTAATACACATCACGTTGATAACGTCCTTGAGCTTGTATATCATTGAGATAAGCTTCCGCTGCTTCGCGGCTCATCGCACCTTCTTTTTCAATAACTTCGATAAGCACGTTGTGGACGTCTTTCGCCATATATTGCTTATCTCCGCAAACATAGAAGCTAGCTCCGTTTTCCAGCCATTCAAACAATTCCTTGCTGTGTTCAAGCATTTTATGCTGCACATAAACTTTTTGTGCCGTATCACGGGAGAACGCAGTTTCTATTCTTGTCAAGACCCCATCTTTTTGATATTGTTCCAACTCGTTCCGATAAAGGTAATCTGATGCCGAATGCTGGTCTCCAAAAAATAGCCATGCTCTGCCCGTTGCTTTAGTTACCGCACGTTCCTGGATAAAAACCGACCGCGATTCAGATGTACCTAAGCAGTAACGCCTTAGTTTCGGATTTATCTCCTTCAGGAGTGCTAGTTCCATTCGCCTTGCGCGCTCTTTATTCAGTTCAGACCACAGGCTTTTCGGTGAACGGTGTGAAAACCTATGAGCGACTACTCCATGTTCAGGATGACTCGGGCTGGAAGGGAGGCTTGTCTTGTGCTGCGCGACCAGCGTCGATCTGTTCTATCCAGCCCAGCATCATTGCAGGGATCCGCTCCGTTTCCATTTCTTCCTAAACAAAGCCGGACAACAGGTTGTCACCCCTCAGTATCGTTCTTACTTTCGCAATGGGCGGAAGAACGCGCGAATCTCTTCGGCGAGGATCTCGGGCTCTTCAAGTGCCGCGAAGTGGCCACCGGTAGGCACCTCAGTCCAACGCTGGACGTCGTAGAAGCGCTCGGCCCAGCTGCGCGGAGGCGTCGAAAAGAAATCCTTGGCGAAGTGAGCAAAGCCTGTCGGCACACGAATGTCTTTGACCGGCTGGTTTTCCGTCTCTTGTGCGGCTGGCATCGGCCTTGCCTTCATGAAGTCGCGATATGCCAAGAAAGAGGAGCCAATCGTGCCAGACACCCAATAGAGCATGACGTTGGTCAGTAGCTCATCCTTGGAGAAGCGGTTCTCGATGTCGCCGTCGCAATCGCTCCAAGCTTGGAATTTCTCCACTATCCACGCGGCCAGTCCGGCCGGAGAATCCATGAGCGCAGCAGCAGGCGTCCACGGTTTGGTGCCCTGAAGGTGTACATATGCGCCCTCATTATATTGGAACTGTTCCATCCCTTGCAAATAAGCCTGTTCCTCCTGGGATAGATCGCTCGGCGGCTTCCTGAAGAAGGGCAGGGTGTCGGTCAAATGGACACCGATGAGGGCCTGAGGATGGTTGGCGACGAGCATTTCGATAGCACCGTTCCCTATGTCCCCCCCGTGAGCACCGTAGCGTTCATACCCCAACTCACGCATCACGGCGTTGAGCAAACTGCCAAAGCCGAATAGGCTGCTGCCGTAACTCCCGTCGCGCAACGAGAAGCCATAGCCTGGAAGGCTCGGAGCAACGACATGAAAGGCATCGGCCGGATCTCCGCCATGCGCCCCTGGATTTGTCAGCAGTGGAATCAGCTTAGTGAAGCGGAAAGGGCTGTCGGGCCACCCGTGGGCGAGAACGATTGGCAGTGGCGCCGGGCCATTACCTTGCTCGTGGATAACATGAACTGTTGTACCATCCACACTGCCTCGAAGCTGGTTGAAACGATTGAGTTTCTCCTCCTGAGCCTTCCAGTCGAACTGATCTCGCCAATAGGTGATCAGCTCTTGTAGATAGGTCAGGTCGATGCCGTCCTCCCAACCGCGTTCGTCATTCTCAGGCAGACGGGTGCGTGTCAGGCGCTCTCGCAAATCGTCGAGGACGGAGTTTGCAATTTCAATCTTGTAAGAATTAAGCGTCATAAATACATTCTCCTTTTGCAATGGAATTAAAGTTTTTTCTGTTAAAAGTCTGTCATACTTCATCCTGATATATTCATGGGTACTTAGAACTGTTGGTTGAAAAGGAATATGCGAATCTTCCATATTTGCCAAACAATTAATTTACTCGGTATCTGAAAGCAGTCAGGTTCTCTCATTGCATGTAGGCATTCATAGGTAATTTAGATAAATATGGATACACAATGACGTACGTATCCATTGGGTCAATTAGCACTTTTTTAATTGTCTATCATTCACACTCCATCAACCGAAACGGGGTAAACGCTAGATGTTACGAAACGTTTGGATGAACGCATCTCGGTATATGCAGGAGCTGCACAGCTTCAACGTCCAGTAACGACCGGATCTGACCAGCCTGCCTGCAATCTTAACGAGCTTGGAACGCAGCGTCTCGATCCGATTTGGCTTCATTCGCTTCGGCAAGCAGAGGCGGCGATTAAAACATGTTCAGCGCAAGCCGCGGCATACTGAAACAGAAATCCATGCCCCGAATCAGGATACAGCACAAGATGCGCTTTCGGAAGCCGTTTGTACAACACGTACAAGTTGATCCTGTTCGTTCAGCTCCTTCTCAGATATGACGGAAGCAATTGCACGCGCCGCCGCACGCTTCATCGGCTCGTTAATGCGCCTTCCCCGGCAATCGAGCGCGCCGCGGAGTATGCCATATATCTTCAACGCCGGATTTGCCCGCTGCCAGTGATTTTGTACTTGTAAGAGGTAAGCTCTGGGAGTCCCATCGGACCACGGGCATGCAACTTCTGAGTGCTGATGCCGATCTCCGCGCCGAAGCCAAACTCGAAACCGTCGGTAAACCTCGTCGAAGCGTTATGATAAACGGCAGATGCGTCGACTTCATTCAAGAAAAGTAAAGCGTTCCGGTCATCTTCGGTTATGATGCATTCGGAATGCTTCGTACTATGTGCACGGATGTGAGTGAGTGCTTCCTCTAGGCCGCTGACCACACGTACGTTCAAAATGTAGTCATTATACTCCGTATCCCAGTCTTCGGAAGAAGCGGTATTCATATCTGGTACGAGTTCGATTGATCGGCGGTCACCTCGCAGCTCGACGTTCGCTTCGCGGAACGCGGCAGCAAGATCAGGCAGTTCTCGGACTGCAAATTCCTCATGAATAAGAAGAGTCTCAATTGAATTGCATGCGGATGGCCGCTGTACCTTGGCGTTGAGGGCGATGGCTCGAGCCATTGATGGTTCGGCACTGTTGTCGATAAAAATATGACAAATGCCGGTTCCTGTTTCAATGACGGGCACGCTGGAGTTCTTAAGGACATTCTGGATCAGGGAAGCACCTCCGCGCGGAATCAGCACATCGATATAGCCTTTCAGCTTTAGCATTTCGTCGATGGATGCACGATCTGAGTTTTCGATCAATTGAATGGTACCGGCAGGGAGTTCAAAGGAGGCAAGTACTTCATCCAAAATCTCCACGATTCTTTTGTTCGTATTGATTGCCGCCGAGCCGCCACGAAGTAAGACTGCATTTCCCGTCTTAAAACAAAGGCCGACAGCGTCGACAGTGACGTTTGGCCGGGCTTCATAAATAATGCCGATGACTCCGAGCGGCACTCGCACCTTCTCGATTCGCAGCCCGTTTGGGCGCGAAAATTCCTGCAGCGTCTCGCCGAGCGGATCCGGCAACCCGGCGATTAGTCGTAGCCCTTGGGCGATCGCCTCGATCCGCTTCTCATTCAACATGAGACGGTCGAGCAGGGATGCGCTAAGTTTTTCGCGGCCTCGCGCCAGATCAGCGGCATTGGCCTCGATGATGTTTGGCGTATTCCGCAGCAGTGCGTCGGCCATGCGATCAAGCGCCTCATTCTTGCGTTTGGCGGATACATTCGCAAGCAGTGGAGTTGCCCCCCGCGCCAGAGTTGCTTTAAGAATCACTTCAGACATAGAGCGCCTCCAATTAGAATATTGTTCCCGCAAATTAATAAGCTCATAGCTCATTCTATCCTTTCATTTAGATGAATGTTCAGCCGAAGCAATCCACCCATTTATGCAGCTCCCGCATCGCAGCTTCTATCCCCTTCCCCTTTTCTGTCAGCTCATACTTGATGCGAACAGGTGTCTCCGGATAAACATGGCGAATCAAAATTCCAGCAATCTCCAGTTCTTTAAACCGCTTCGACAACATTCTGTCGCTCATGCTCGGAATTAGGTCGGATATATGTTTAAACCGTTTCGGTCCACTGAGTAACACGCAAATAATAAGTCCAGTCCAACGTTTTTCGAGCAACTCGATCGCTATATCAAATTTGGGGCGTAATTGCAAATCATGTTCCGCCAAATCTCATCATCTCCTTTGGCGTGATCCGTATCTTCTTTTAGTCTAAACTTTTTAGTTAACTCTTGGTTTGAGTCAGCATATTGTCAACAGTTTTGCTTAACTGATTTATCATAAACTGAGGTGCAACACGACTCATGAACTTCAGCGCACTGCTCTGGCCCGGCAGGATCTCAAAGTGATCCTTTTCCAAACCCTTGATTGTGTACCTAACCATCTTACCGGCATCCATTGGTTTTACGCCTTTGATCTCATAGCCATCAAGAGCTTTAATTAAAGGGGTCTGAATCGTTGGAGGCGCCAATTCAAACACTTTTATATTCGTATTTTTTAGCTGCACTCGCAGTGATTGTGTAAATGAATGAATGCCTGCTTTCGTCGCACAGTATACCGGCAATACCGGATAAGGAACGAATGCAAGTCCGGATGAGACATTCATAATCGCAGCGGATTTCTTCGCCTTTAAATGCGATAAAAATTGTTTCACCATGCGGATCGAACCGCTGAAGTTAATTTCAATCTCGCTGCTGATATCCTCTAAATCAACCTCTTTGGAATGAAGATTCAATGTACGCATAATCCCAGCGTTATTGATCAGAAAATTCAGTTCTGGAAATTGACTGGTTACTTTTTCAAAAAGGTCGGAAATGGCCTTTGGATCGCTTACATCACACTGAANCCCAGCGTTATTGATCAGAAAATTCAGTTCTGGAAATTGACTGGTTACTTTTTCAAAAAGGTCGGAAATGGCCTTTGGATCGCTTACATCACACTGAAATGTGTGTACGTTAGGCAGTTTCTTTTTGGCTAGATCCAGCTTGGACTGATCCCTCCCGGTAATAATGACGGTGTTCCCAAGCTGAACGAGCTGAGTAGCAAGCTCGAATCCAATCCCGGATGTTCCACCCGTTATAAGAATTGTGTTGGAATCCATTTTCATAAAAATCAATCCTTTCTCTATAAATGATTTATATTGCCAAAACAGAGAATCTCCAGCTTTACAATGCCCGGCTTTACTCTCACCACTTCAGCCCGATTAATCCGGTTTNGCAAGCTCGAATCCAATCCCGGATGTTCCACCCGTTATAAGAATTGTGTTGGAATCCATTTTCATAAAAATCAATCCTTTCTCTATAAATGATTTATATTGCCAAAACAGAGAATCTCATCGAATATGCCTTACTTCGTTCGTTTCCATCCATTAATAATGAAAGCTTCCGTTTTGCTTGATCCCCACCAATGATTGCCGTCTTAACCGTTTCGTTGTCAAGAGTGGCGGATTGCGCAGAGGATTCGTAGTAACGTACAACTGTGGGATGTTTTTTCATATCGGCCACTTTCATCCATCCTTTCATATTAGGTGTATATACACCTTTTTGGCGAAAAAAATTAATCTCTCCTGTTCAGCTTAACGATATCAGACAATTGACCCTGCAAACCTTTATAACGGTCATCGCCCATATAGTCTCGAATACGGATTTGCGCCTGTTCCCATAACGGCAGCGCACGCTTAAGAAGGTCCCGGCCATCGGGTGTCAGCTTAACGATATCAGACAATTGACCCTGCAAACCTTTATAACGGTCATCGCCCATATAGTCTCGAATACGGATTTGCGCCTGTTCCCATAACGGCAGCGCACGCTTAAGAAGGTCCCGGCCGTCGGGTGTCAGAGCAATAAATCGTTTCCTRCGATCCTCCCCTTCCGTGATCGACACCCAGCCYTGTCTCTCAAGCGGCTTGAGATCCCGTGGCAATGTGGTCCGATCCATCAGAAGWAATTCGGAGAGAGATGTAATGGTGACAGACCCGGCCTGTTCAAGTGCCATYAGCAACGACAACTGTGTAGCCCGAAGCCCGACTGGTCTTAAATATTCATCATATAAACTGGTAATGAACCGGGACGCTTTTCTTAAATTCAAGCAAGCGCACTCTGCTGTATAAGTCGTCCCTGAAAAATCTGAAGTTGAATTTTGTTCTCTCATAATTATGAGTATATACACGTATTGTGTCGATGTCAATTTTATAATCATCTTAACCTGGACGGATCCTTTTTTATTATGTACAAAGAAGCGGCTGGAAGTATCCCGCCGCTTTCTTCTTTTACAATCGTTGTGAAATCATCCCTTCTTGTCCTCCACTCTTTTCCATCCGGGCGAAATCCTGCGAATAAGCGAGAATTCGTGAGAAAATCATATCGTATCAAGGGAGTTTAATAACGTGCGATTTTTCTCATCAACTAGCTTTGTCGGAGTAACATCATTTCCCTCAGAATCGACTACGGAGATAGCTAACATAGTTGTTAGAAACTGTCCACGAATCATCTTCAAATAATCTTGCCGTAGTTTCATCTGCTCTGATTTCTCGTTATCAGTTAGTCCTTCTTTGGCTTGTTTCCTGCTCAGTTCGTTTATTCTATCGAGAAAAGGAATCATAGTGTTCATCTCCACTGTTGTTATTATACTTTTGCATACCTATTTTCTGGGTAAGGAAGACCTAAATTACCTCTCAACGTGCGGGATTCATATTCTCTTCGGAATATTCCTTTTTCCTGTAGGATAGGTACGACCAAATCAATAAAATCATCAATTCCCGAAGGATGTTCTTGTCTTAGGAGCAATAAGTCCATTGCACCCATTTGATGCCAATGCTCAATCATATCAGCTACGGTCTCTGCAGATCCGAAAAATTGAGGCTTAGGAATATGATATCCTGCAGGTGATAACCTTTTTAACTCCTGAAACTTTTCATTTGCCTCAGTTTCTGTTCTTCCGACGAGGATGTGTTGTGTCGGCATAATCAACAGGTCTTCCGGGGCTCGTCCTCCAAGGACTACTCTTCTTCTTAGTTCCTCACTAAATTGCTTGGCGTAATTGTAATCATCCCCATTTATGAGTATGCCTTCAGCATGTTTGGATGCGATATTCATAAACGTTTCAGATGTACCCGCATGAAAGATGACAGGTCTTCCTTGTGGAGAACGACTAATATTTAGTGGACCGTCTACAGAAAAATACCTTCCTCTATAGTTCAATGGGTGCATCTTTCTTGGATTGAAGAAGATACCACTCTCTTTATCACGGATAAAAGCATCGTCTTCATAGGAATCCCACAGACCTTCCACAATTTCTATGAACTCTTTATTCAAAGGGTATAAATCATCTTTAGACAAATGCCTTCTGCTATAGTTAGCCAATCCTCCAAGATTAGAAGTAATAGCATTCCATGCCGCTCTCCCGTTGCTAATTTTATCGAGAGAGGCCATCTGTCTAGCCACTGTAAATGGATCAGCGTAAGATGTGGCTATAGTTGCAACAAGTCCGATGTGGCTGGTTGCCATACTTAGTGCGGAGAGTATCGTTACACCTTCAAACATACTTAGATAGTGTGGAATATTTCCAGGCCCTATATGGCTTACATCTGCTAAAAAAACCATATCGAACTTGCCTTCTTCAGCTCGTTGTGCCTTCTTGACATAAAAATCTATACTTTCGCTTGCATTGGCAGGCATGTTAGGGTGGCGCCATGCCGTATAACTCCAACCAACACCATCAACAATAACGCCGATCTTAAGTTGTTTTTTATTTTTCATTTTGCCTCTCTTTTCTGTTAAGGCCAAACTCTCTAGCCAATAATTCAAGGGATTTTAACCGCGCAGCCTGTTCGGGATAAAAATCGGCTATCATAATTTCGTCAACCCATGCTTCTTTTGCTTTTTCCCGTAGCCTTTTGGCCACATTAACAATACTTCCGATGACAAAACGTTCAGCGTTGTATTCCCTGGCTCTTTCTTCATCAGGTGTATACACATGGGATGCTGCTTCTTCTAAGGTGGGAAAAGAAATATTAGCTGATCCCGTAGCCATTCTTGCCCACATGAGCTCTAATGAACCGCTCAAGTATCGTGCCTCTTCGTCAGTCTCGGCAGTGATAACGGCGATAGTTAATATACTTTTAGGCTCCTTTAGGTACGACGATGGAACAAAGTTTTCACGATATGAGCGTAATATCGGTACTGCCAGTTTCGGGGCCAAATGTGCAGCAAATGCGAATCCGTGAAGTTTTCTACTACTTTCAAAGGACTATGATTGGGCAGCATAATTCCTCCAGAACCAACACGAATGTGCCGGCTCTGGGAGGCTGCATGCAAACTTAGCAAATCCGGAGAAGTGCTGATTTGACTCGTTGTATTGTGATCTTCAGTAAACCAATACCGGGTATATCCCAGCTGATCCGCCAATTTAACAACCTCTGTCGTATTATTCAGGCTTTCCATTGGGTTGGAGTGTTTGTATACATGGACGAAATCTAAAACCGATAATTTTATATTTTGTTCATTCATAGTTGAATTCATTCGAATTACTCCTCTTAAATAAAATCAGCTTAATTGCTGCCTCATTCCTGTAAGTGAAGCTGTTTCAATAGCGCTGAGAAGTTTATGTTGGCGTAAAGCATGTGCAAAATCCGGGGTGATGTATGTGCCTTCACGCAAGTCCTTGGCGAACTGTTCATAAATTCGCGCTGTATTACCTGGCATACCGGTCGGCAGATGATTTCTAAAGTAAGATTCAGGAACAAATAAATCTTCTACACGGTTCTCTTGATTTCGTCCACCTTGCAACTTTAATTCAGCTAACTGGGTATGACCACTTGGAGCAGTTATGACCAGATCACCTTTTGTACCATTAATTTCCCAACGCATATTTTCACCACGAGATATACCGCCGCGATAAAAGACAGACACTGCCGTACCTCTCGTCAGCGTCCCCATAATCGATGCATGGTTGGGTGAGGTAAAGGGAATTATAGTATTCGTGTCTGCTACTAAGGCTTCTGTTTGATTGGATACCAATTCTGCCGACACGGTCGAGAAATCACCCAGCAAGTACTGTAGGGTATCAAAAGTATGCATGATCGGAACCGAGAGAAGCGTTACTCCGTTGGCCTTATCATAGACGTACGAATTCAAATGATCGGTAACTCCCGTCCAACCCATGCCTGATCCAACAAGCGTCGTACCAAGAACATCTCCAATGTAACCCTCTAAAATAAGGTCTCTTGCATAGCGAATGACAGGACTATAACGTGCTTGTAAGCCTACAATTGTGCGTACTCCTGATGCTTCTGCGCGTTTAGTCAATTCTTCTGCTTCATCTAGGCCATTGGCGAGTGGCCACTCCGAGAAGACCATTTTCCCCGCATCAAGCGCGGCGGAAATGATTTCATGATGATAGGGAACCTTTACAGTGACAACAACCAGATCAACACCAGGATGATTGATCAAATCCAGATGGTTATCGAATCCCGGAACACCAAACTTCTTCTCGGCTTCTTTCGCAGTCGTTTGACGGCTTGTGCTAACAGCTCTCAATTCGTAATCATCCGATAATGCTTTAATCGAAGGTATGTGTGCATTAACCGCCCAACTGTACGGATTGGAGGGGCTTGCACCAATAATACCAACACCAATTTTTTGTTTAGTCATCATATTTAAATATCTCCTTTGTGATTTGTATGAAAAAAATAATTAGCCTGCTAAACAATTACTTAAATTTTTACAAATTGATTAATTAGTGTACTAAATAATAATTTAGCATACTAAATAAAATTCGAGAAGAGGAGAGTTCTTAGAACAAATTACTCTCCATTTGCTTCATAAGCCGCCTTAAAAGTAGTCGTTCATCAGTTGAAATCGATTTTAGCAACTTTTCTTGATGCTTTTGCCATATGATACGAATTGGCTCTTCAAGTTCTTTCCCTTTGTCGGTTAGAAAAATACGCATAACTCGTGCATCTTTCTCATCACGCTTACGATAAATAAATCCGTTTTGTTCAAGTGATTTAACCATATTGGTTATGGTGGGAGGCTCACAATTCAAATGCTCACTTAGCTGCATTTGTGTTATTCCATCACCCGACCATAAACGGTAGAGCAGATTATCTTGTCCGACATGTAGGTTTAGTTCCCTTAGACTTTCGCTATAATCTCGTCTCATTCTAGCCGAAAGTTTATCGAACAACTCACGAATCTCACAGTCAATATTTTTCTCCATATTGCTTTTCTCAGCCTTTATCATTGAATTTATTTAGCAAGCTAAATATATCACGATTGTATTCAGCAGTCAACTAGCACTCGTTTGATGTAAACAGGACTATCCTTATCAATAAAATCATCAATCTCATAGACACTGAGTGCATTGACCGCATACTTTACTTGTTGAGCAAGAATGTTGTTCCCATCGAATATAACAATATCGTCGAGATTTCCAGATTGTTCGTACTCAAGAAACATACTAAACGGCTTGCTGGAAATATAGTAGTCTAACGCAAATATTAAGGCTACAAGATCCTGAAATTCGTCACCTTTTCGCCGGGAACTGCCTCGTTTTCCTACTTTTGACATGAAAAGCTCCCCCTTCATCCCAAAACAAATTCATTCGCGCTTTTTTAGAAGCCGCGGGAAGGTCCCCACTTTCCTGCGGTTTTTTATGCCCTGCGATAGATTAGATTAACATTTAACATAGAATGAGAATGGGCGGGAGATAATGATAATTCCTTATTTCAAGGGCTATCGGCTATGAGTATATGTTCTTGTCACATCTCGACTAAGGATAAATGTTCTTGCCTTCAGGTTTGGACAAGAACATATATCCTTACAACAAAAAAACCGCAGTTTACGCGGTTTCCAATGCATATATGTTCTTGTCCTCTGACACTATAGCTTTCTATGGTCCGAATAGAACGCCAAGAACCCAGACAGGACAAGGCTTCAGCGGATCTAAACGGACTCCTTCGGATAATTCCGCGCGGATGTAATGAAGTGAAAAGGCTTCGAAGGAATACTTCTAATGGAGGAGCACGGCGTCTGAATCTACCGCTAAAAGCCGTTTGTTCAAAACTAGATGGGAAAAGGTACCTTTATTATGAACTTTATTCTTCTCTCATTGAAAGTTATCTAAGAACATTATCGTAAAAAAGCCGCGCCGTTGCATAACATTGCTTGTTCATAAATGAGTCTAACACCAGCTCGTTCGCATGCTTTTCCAAATGTTGAATACATATTTAAGTATTATATAAACAGGAGGAAACAAGCCATGGTGCAACACGGGCAATCGTTCATGAGAGGAACGCTAGTCTTGTCTGTCGCTGCTTTCATCAACCGCATTCTCGGTTTTATCAGCGGCATGTATATTGCGCGTGTACTGGGCGCGGAGGGAATCGGCCTATTGATGATGGCGCATCCGCTCGTCCCTCTCGTCATTACGATTACGGAGCTTGGATTGCCAGTGGCAATTTCAAAGCTGGTCGCGGAGGCCCACGCCCGAGGCGAACGATTGAAAGTGAGGCGTATCCTGCACGTGTCGCTAGCCGTCACCGGCATCTTGAGCATAGCGCTTACGTTCATTTCACTACTAGGATCCGAATGGATCGCATCCATCCTGCTGAGCGATCAACGCGCCTATTATGCGATGCTCGCGATTACGCCGATCGCGCCGATTGTCGCTGTCTCCGCGGTGTTAAAAGGATACTTCCGTGGCATACAGCAGATGAGGACCATCGCCACCTCCGATGTGCTCGAGCATACGGTGCAAATCGCCTGTGTCCTTGCATTGGTACACCTATTGCTGCCTTTCGGCATCGCGTATGCGGCTGCGGGTGCAATGGCTGCATCAGTCGTCAGCGAAGCGATCAGCCTCTTATTTCTGGTGGCAAGCTACAAACTGTACGGCGAATCGAAGATGCCGGGCGAGACATGGGCGAGACATATGAAGCAAGGAAGAAGCACACTTGGAGAGCTGCTACAGATCGGTCTGCCGACGACCGGGCACGGCGTTATTCATTCGTTATACAGCACCTTCCAACCGCTTCTCATTACATCCAGCCTGGCGCTGGCGGGCATCGGCACGGTGTTAGCCACGAAGCAATTCGGCCTGCTGGCCGGCTATGTGTTTCCACTGTTGTTCATGCCAAGCTTTATTACGCAGTCCTTGTCCACCGCTCTCATTCCTGCGATTGGCGAGGCAGCGGCGAACAAGAACAGTCTGCTTATGCATGAGAGGATGAATCAGGCGCTAAGCTTGGGACTTCTGATCGGCGCGCCGGCGACCGTCATCCTATTCGAGTGGGCAACTCCACTTACGACGCTTGTATACAACGCACCGGAAGCAGGATTGCTACTCAAAATATTAGCGCCTTTGTTTTTTTTGCATTATTTCGACGCACCGCTGCACGCGATCCTGCTCGGTCTCGGCCGAGCGAAAGCTACACTGTGGAACTACGTGGCAGCAATGATTTTCAAAGCTGTCTCGATCTTCGTGTTCGGCAGCCAATTCGGCATTATCGGCATCGCATACGGCATCGGCATCGGAATTGTCATGCAAACACTGTTAAACTTCTTTTCGATCTCAGGCTCGATTGGATTTTACTGGAGTATTCGTCCTTATATCAAGGTTGGGATCTGTATGATGCTGATGGCGATATGCGGGCACTGGACCTATGACTATCTTACCGTCCAAGGCCTACCGCTGTTATGGAGCGTAATACTTTCAATTGTCTGGTCCTTGTTCATCTATTTCATTACACTCGTATTGACGGGTACGTTGAATTGGAAAAGTACGCTCCAGAGGTTTTCGATTCCATGGTAAACAATTTTTGTTTTCTTTCTTCACTAACGATTAACACGATACGTTTTGAAATCAATTTTCCGTTTCAAAAATATCACCGATACCATCCCTTTTCCGGCGACGGGTTAACGCATTTAGGCTTACTCCAATACGCATGTCGGGAATGAATCAACGTTCTTGTCACTCATCGGGAATGTTATCAAGTTCTTGTCATTGCAATTTGACAAGAACTTGATAACATAAAAAAAATGCCGCATTAAATGCGGCATCCGGAGCTGATCAAAGCGGGGTTGGGTTTTGCTTATTTCTCAACGATAAAACCAGGTGTGGAAGAACAGGAGTCCCGTTTAACAGGGATGCCGATGGTTGCAATTCCTTTAACCGATCCTATATGACTTCAGGTTCGATCAATTAATTTGGCATGAGTTTGGCCGCTCATTCCAGACATCCTGACATAGGAATGAAATTGCTTAATCTGCTGTATTCAGATGTAAGTCTTTTAAATTTACTTAACTATGGAATCGAGGGAAAACATTATATTAGGGTAGCGGATCAAACGATAACTTATCCTGCCGGCAAGAATATACGTAACGTGTGATATTGGTTTAGTAATTACGAAGTGGGCAATCAATTCCTCACTTATATCTGGGAATCATATAAGCTTGATATTTGGGAGCAAACAGCTCTTTTTAATCAAGAAGCTAAACAATCCAAGGCATTAGGATTTTCCTTTAACGCCGATCCCGTTCGCACCGAAATGTCAGCTATACAGGCTGTCCTAGATCAATATCAGGACGGACTGGAAACCGGGACCTTAGATCCTGATGTTACGCTCCCCGAGTTCCGTGCCGCTCTCCGGATAGCCGGGATTACGAGAGTTATAAAAGAGAAACAAAAACAACTTAATATCTGGTCAAATTATTTTTTGTATCCCTTCATTTGCAGGAACTGCCGTCGATCCGGCTAGAAGCACACCCGTGCACCGTCTTCAATTTCTTGCGTTCACTAATGCCAGACTGCTGCTGCCATAAGATTCGTAAAGAAAATCAACCTTCGGCAGTTCAGTCAATTCAGAAATGTCAAAGTCCGTCTAAGTATATCGTGAAAGAGGTAACTAAACGTATTGGCATGTCCGAACACACTATCCGTTTTTATACAGACAAAGGGTTAGTTCCGAGTTTACAACGTGACATAAATAATAATCGGCCAAAGCCTATGTAGGGCTTGCTGAACATTTCGAGTCAAGTCCTACTAAATACTAAAAAACTTTATTTGTTACAACCCAAGTGACGAGAGCAGCTGATTAAAAAACTTTATTTTCAACCTCGGATTCATCTTCCGCATCAAAAACGAGGAAACACTATCCCCTTCTTCATCGACTGGCTTACCCGCCGGCATCTTGCCATAATTATATTCGTTCGGTACGGCGTGTAAAAGCCGTACATAATCTCCTGTTTTGTATTACGTGTCATACACCTTATATGCATCCGTTTCCGTCAATGTCACCCTTCGACGTAACGATATACTCCCGATCTTCTCTAAGTCCCAGCATTTCGAGAATTTCTGTTTTACCAGTTTTACTCATTGTGCCTCTTAGGCTCCAGTTGCGGTGCTTCCACGCGGAACCTTATCGATTGATGTTTCCGGATTTTTGTAATTCGAATATATCATGGCTTGTCCTGTCCGATTCCGTCTATTATAACCACTTTTTATTAAGGGGTAGCGCCAGGGTAGCGCCAACATTCTGACGGTTTTATACGGTAAGCATTAGCGGGGCAGTCTCAGTCATCCAGGCGGAGATTGGGGTCGTTTATCGTAAAGACGTTAATGTGTCGCGATTAGTCACTCAAAAAAAAATGGGACAGCTGGCCATTACTTCACCTACTGCCCCACCTAGTTTATATTTTGACTGATCCCGTTCTTGATATCCTCCTGAATATCTTATGCGAAGGCTTATCTAATTGTACGTCCTCAAACCCTACGCGTTTCTTTCGAGTAAGGAATGGGTCAACCGCGAACAATTGCTTCATTGATGCACTTAACGGGCTGTAGGATTTCATCGAATGTAAACTCGATCGAATTAACTTCTTTTCGTACGGACATTCAATGAATGATTTGTCCATTTGCGAATGTAACGTGTTCTTCGTCTCATAATAAAATTCCCCGGACTGTTCTTGAGAAATATCTTATATAAATTCCTTCAAATAATCCACGACAATCAAATGTTTTCTCAGCGACTTCTCGTGAATAAGATTCAATTTACCGTTGTCCATTCTTCCCAACTTCTCGGCGAGCTGCTCATTGTTATGCGTCCAATCCACATATTTCAGGATGTTCAAGCAGGACACCCAGTCCCCTTTATACGTGCCGTTATCTTGCACAAGATATCCATGAGCATACAAGGCGATCGCCTCCTGCATCACTCTGCTAGATGAAATAAAGCTCGTGAGTCCTGGCAGCTCTGGCATATGAGGAAGAATTGTGTTCATAAACTGATGCAGAAGCTCTACATGAACCGCCGGATCCTTGCGGATGCGTCGAGCTAGATCATAGGAGGGCTGCATCTTGCCCGTATATAGTATGGAGGCTGTCGCGTACAACCAGCTATAGCAAGTATAATTTTTGTTGAATGCTGTTAAATTGTTGCGGGTCTCAATGCCGGCCGTCTTTAGAAGCTCATTGTAATCGGCCACCTGCTGAATGACTGTGTTAAGCGGGTCACTCCCGTCGAATGCATGCCCGAGCTCCTTGCTTACTAACTGTACCTTGGAGTTGATGTCACCGAATAGCTGTTTCTCTTCCTCCTCGCCAAGCCCGATATAGAGCTGGACGGAAAGCTCACTCTCCAACAGGTCGAGCCGCCTAGATTCGAGCTGTGCTAATAGCCCCTCTGTCTGCTCCAGCTCTTCACGAAGCTCATTATTCTCAGGTGATTTCCGGCATTTGACCTTGAGCTTCATCACATCACGCTCGTACTTCCGGCTTTCTTTTTGCATTTTCTCATTGGTATGTCCAAGCGCCTGAATCCGATGCTGTCCGTCAAGGATGCTGAGCTTCCCTCCATGAAGCAGGACGAGATGGTCTTCCTCTTTAGCGAATGCGCTTACATCTCTCAGGGAGAGCGTGACGGGTCCATAGAAGATATGATCCAATTCACGCTCCTGCAGGTAATGCGCGATCTTTTTTCGCTGACTTCCGCTTAATTTTCGTTGCACCATCGGATCGATAGCCGTATAGTTTAGCAGATCATGAACCTTGAGCGACACCGTTGCCATTCCGTAACGTTCGCAATAGGGGTGAATTGTCATCCGTAACCGCAAGCCATCCATTAGACTACATCCTCCTTATCTACCAGAAGCAAGATATGCTGATCATTATAGAAATCGCAAACATATTGATAGGCTTTCATAATCCGACTTCTGCGCGGCAGCCGATCCTTCTCATCATCCTTGTAAATCGCTTTCCAGTCGATATGGCTAAAGATCTTAGCGGCGTAAGTAAGTGTATAAACGTTGAACTGCAATGTCTTGAACGCTTCCTTATGCAGAAAGAGCGCCAGGGCTATCTGAATATTTTCTGACCAGCATGCTTCGCGACGATCCGGTTCCGGCAATGCATCAATCAGTATGTCAAAGTACTTAGACGCTTGCACCAGATGCTGCTCCAGCACTTCTTCTGAATAATGATACCCATTACTTTTCACATTGGCTTTCATACGGCCTTCGAATAAGGCCACCAGTAATTCGATCAGGAACGAATATGAGAAAAGATGTTCTTCATCCTTGCCTCGTTCGGAATATATATCGGTTGGGAGCCTTTTCATAACGTCATACTCTTGCACTAGCCTGGAGGCCATAATATGGTAGAACCGTCGTTGATCACGCAAAACAGCAAGATTCCCACCGATCTTTCGCGGTAGCTTGTTAATATCGGAAAAGAGCTGGCGTTCCTGCTTAGCGTTGATATCGAGATAGATCATGACGGAGACCGGGAATTCGTAGAGCTTGCGGAGTTTGCTCGTTATCTCTTCCACGCGTTCGTATTCTCTACGATCTTTAGCTCTTGCAAGGTTGCTTTGTAGCGTCTCCATCACTCGACGGAATGCGGCCAGCCGGTGCTGCCCGTCTACGACATAACACTTCTCCATTGGCTGCAGACTGTACGTCCCGGTATCTGTGGCATAGTGACCCGCACCGCGGGCTGACAGGATGATGCCAGGAAAATAGATATTTTGATCGTGATCCAAATACAAGAGAATATAATCGATCAATCCGGACACGTTCCTGGGAATAAGTTGCCTTTGAACCTCTAAATCGATTTCATAAATGGAAAACAGCTTGCTCATTGGCACTGTTGCAGACAAGGTGGACTGCCCGAAGGTTCTTGCCGCCTGGCTCGGTATTTCCATGAACGAGTTGTTCAATCCGGATGTCAATAAATCAGATAATGAATTAATAGATTCCATATCCTTCCTCCATTCATGATAGGTTATTACGGAGTAATCCTAATATTGTAGTTAACAAAGTTTTCGCCATTCCTACCTAATAATATTTCTAGATTAACATGAAATATCCTTTGATTGGTTGGGGATCAGGCGTCGGACGACAAGAACTTGACCCGTTAAACGACAAGAACGGATTTTGTTTAAAAGATTTAAATAAAACAGCATCTTGCGCCTCTCTGGGTCCCCAGAAAGAGCGAAGCCAGTAGTAATAGGCTTCGCTCTCCTCATCTCGAAATATTACATTGAATAGATATGCCCATATTCAGGAAAAGACTTATCGTTTCTTATAATCATCGGCATGATCCAAGTCAGTTTCCTTTGACGATGCCCCCCTTCACCAAATGCTTGATTACGCCAATGACCTCTTCTCGATTAACGGTGCCGGCCCTTTGGCGCAAAAAATCGTTCTTATTCCAAGAACTTCAAAAAATTTATCTTTTCCGCTGCCGCAAACTTCCGATTGCGAACTCACCTTTTGGAACGGAGAGCTGCGTGACGCGCGCACGCACGCACCCACCGTCATCATTCGCCGCCGTTTGTTCTCAAGATTTTTATCCGATATGTCCCCGCTTATTTGTCGTTAGACATCGATTTCATTTATTTTCTCATCGAATATCCTAATCATCTAATCCCTTTCCGCCCAGAATATGCGGTAAATATTTTTCAACCCTTGACTCTCGAGTTTTGGATTGTTTGGGTGCAGAAAAATGAAGAATGTACGCTCTTTGCCGTCCCGGCGTCAATGCTTCAAAAGCAGTTTTCAAGTCAGGGATTTCAACGAATTTATTTTCTAATTCTTCAGGAATTATGTATTCCGTATTCTTTTTATAGTTCACTTGCAAACCGGCTTTTTCAACTTCAATAGCTTCATCGATATAAGCTTTCAAGATAAGCTGCATCTCATCTATTTCTTGAACATTGGTGAACCGAATCTGGCGCGCCGCCTGCACATTTTCCGTTTGTTGGATTAGGATACCATGGGGATCTTTTAACAAGGCACCTTTGTGAAACAGAAGCGCGCAGTATTCTTTAAATCCATGTATTAGAACAATGTTTTTATCCTGAAACGTGTAACAAGGATGCATCCACTTAAACTCTTCGGTCAACTCGCAGTCAAGAACGATATTTCTCAACAGCTCGAATTCTTCCTTCCACTTTTTAGCCTTACTAAAAAATGGATCAATCTTAGGATTCCTTTCACCTTTTGTCATCAAGGAACACCCCTTTTCAATTTTTCGATCCGCTGACAGTGAGGAATGATCATCCTCAATTATATCAAGTATTTTCCCGTGATCGACTGCTCCGCATGGATGATCTGCGGAGGTGTGCCCTCGAACACCACCTGGCCGCCCCTGCTGCCTCCGTCCGGTCCCATATCGATAATCCAATCCGCTTGGCTAATCACATCGAGGTTGTGCTGCCGACTTTTCGGTCAAGTACCAGTCTTGCCTCTTAAAGGATTGTCAAATGCTTGGATACCGCTGTACGGCCCATTGGAAACTGAGTCGTTAATTCAAGAAGCCGCCAAAGGCTATGGAGACAAGCAGAAAACTTTGTAAAATAACGAAAATGATATACATAAAGCTCTAATTCCTTTTACAGCTAGGCCAATGCCTTTTCAAGCTCGCCGCACCATTTACTCCAGCCATACTTAGCTCCATTGAGTGCTTGAGTATTAGAGAATCCGGTTTGTTCGAGATGAAGGTCAACCTTACCGTCCCCTAAATCCTGTAGCGTCCAGGTAACCGTGTGCGTCTCCCCTCCACTGGCCCAGGTGTAGGACACCCGGTTTGGTGCGTCCACGATAAGCACTTCGCCGTCAATAATTCCATCCCAATATTCGGACGGCTGAGTGCGAAACTGAAACCGGTGTCCTACGACGGGCTTAAAATCATTATCCATCGCCTCACCGGTGTGGATGTTGGCCACCCACTTGGCAAGCTTGCTTGAATCGGTTAAGGCGGACCAAAGCTTCTCGATCGATGTCGTGTACTGAAAATCCAAGGATAATGTTAAACTCATTCTTCTTCCTCCTCTAAAAGTTGGTTCAAGCGCAATAAATTCGTACTCCAGAACTTGCTGTAGAAAGCCACCCAATCTTGAATTTCTCTGAGTGGAGAGGCGTTTAGCCTAAATCGCGTTTCTCTGCCGACTTTTCGGTCAAGTACCAGTCCGGCATCTTTAAGGATTGTCAAATGCTTGGATACCGCTGTACGGCCCATTTGAAACTGTGCCGTTAACTCATGAAGCGGTATCTCCTCTGCCTCTGCTAACAGACGAATCAGTCGGCGCCTAGTTGGATCTGCAATCGCGTCAAACACATCCCGCAATTGGTTGTTCTCGCTCAAAACACCCTCTCCATTCTGTAGTAGAAATCTATTGGTGGTACGAATGGACAGCCGTTAATTTCACCACCTCCCTAAAGTTTGGAATGGTCAAGACGTATAATGGGTAACCAAGATTCGTCACTAACTCGACGTTTCCCCCATATTGCATCAATTGCCCGATACCACTTAACGTAACAGCTGCTGCGAGTAGTAATGTGACTGTCCAATAAGCAATCATTTTTCCTCAGGGCTGGGTTTCTTCTTTCGTGGTTGTTTCCGTACCGTTAATCTTACTCATTTGTATCTTCCTCATAATTGTTTCAAGTGAAGCTTATTCAGGTTCCAATCTTTCCAAATGAGTAACTATTAATTAGACACCGCTTGGTGTCGTTTTGATTATAGGATACCATTTGGTGTCTTGTCAACACCGTTTTTAAACTCCGCATGAACGTGATAGCGACAATGTCCCTAGATTTGTGTCGTTAGACATCTATGGCTTGTGTCACAATCATACATTTCATTTTAGTTGTTTAATTTGTCACTTCTTATAATGAGTTAGCCCCTGCCATCAGTTATCACATCTAGCAACCATGCAACTGTCAGTTGACCAGAACTTGATGTCATAATTGACAAGAACTTTAACCCATTCCTGACTTTTAACTTTCATTTCTCTTCTTTCGCTGGTACATTATTGACTAGCTACAGATCCACCATCAACACGGAGATTCACTCCATTGATAAATGAAGCTTGTTCGGAAGCAAGGTATACTACGGCTGAAGCTACTTCTTCCATCGTACCAGGACGTTTTACTTCTAGGAAAAACGTTCTTATCCTTATGATTCGGACATGAACCTTTTTTTATAGGAGTCGATTTATTAAATATGCTGGTAGAGTTTACAGTCGTTATCTAGGCCCCTTTCCCAATTTGTGATTACAGTGGGAATGGGATATTGTTCTTATCAAAATCGGAAATGAGATAAAGGTCTTGTCATTTGATTTTGACAAGAACTTTATCCCATAAAATAAAAATGCCGCGATTTACGCGGCAATTAATGAGATTATGTTCTTGTCACCAGTCAATTTTCACTTCTCGATGTGGTGCTTTTCAAACTCTTGATCTAATGTTTTTTTGCGGACTACACAGATATTCGACAACAATAAAAACAGTCGCAGAGTACCGGCGGTCATGCCGGTGCCCTGCGACTGTTTGGCGCGTATCGGATCGAGAAACTTAGTTCATTGGGCTTCCTCGTCGGCCGAGGGACCGTAGATGCACGGCACCGGAATATCGAGAAGCCGCAAGTATACCCCGAGCTGCGCCCGGTGATGGACCATGTGGCTTAATCCGAAGGTGCGGAGCGCGATCGCCCGCGGCTCGCGGAGGATGATATGGTCGCCGTGGCGCAGCGTCCATTCCTCGCCGAGCGTTTTCTCGTCGCATTCGGCGAGCAACTTTTCAAACTTGCCGACGTTCGCGTCGAACTTCTCCAGAACGTCAGCGTGTTTTTCCAAAGGCTCCCGCCGCAGCGGCACGGTCGAAAGATCGAACTCCGGGTACTGAAAAATCGCGATTTGCCAGTTCAGCAGGTTGATCAGGTGCGTGGCCAGCCCGCCGAGCGTCATCGATTTCTCGTGCGGCTTCCACGACATATGCTCCTCGGGCAAGCGTTCCAGAATGCGACGCGTAGTGGCCAGTTCATGCGTTGCGTCGCCGACGATCAGTTGTTTGACCATAAATTCGAGTGGAAAGCTCTAAAATCAAATTTCATACCTGGTTCTAAACGAGTATGCTTAGATTTTAAGCCATATCTTATCCCAAGCTTCGTTTGAGTATTTGACTTCAATGAACGATTCGGATCCATCCTGATACTTAACCCACATATCAAAGATAGATTCTGCCAGTTCACCATTAAATAAGTGTTTAATGCGAAGAGGCTGCTCACAGAAGATTTTCACATTATGGTTTGCCTCAAGCAAAACCCAATGGTCATATTCCAAATCACTGAATCGAACATTTCGATTCAGCTTTGGACTAAAGGACTCCCAATAATTGCTGCCGTATCTCATATTTCGCTTTATTGACATGATGTGGAGTCTTACTCATTCGAATGAAAAAGATTGTGGTTATTGTTTAGAATATGTAATGATTATTGACTTCTGGGTGCCCAAAGCATAATGGAAACGCCCGCAACACAAACTACGGCTCCGATCCAATCGTACATGTCGGGTGTTTTTTTGTCGACCAGCCATCCCCAGAGTACAGCCAGGATAACGAATACTCCGCCGTACGCTGCATAGACCCGTCCAAACGTTGGAAAACTCTGCAGCGTTGGAATGATGCCATACAGGATGAGGAATATCCCTCCTACTATACCATACCAAAGAGGTTTGGATTCTCGCAGCCAAAGCCAAACCAAATATCCCCCGCCGATTTCAGCAAGTCCTGCGATTATGAAAATCAGGATAGTTAACAACAAGTACGTTTGCTCCTCTCTAAGAACAAGTTCCCTTTGTTTTTATTTTAGTTGAGCATTCAGACCAGGTGAGGCATTTGCACTTTAATCCATCATCCAAAATTTGAATCATTGAATTGATAAGGTTGCAATTGCAATTCGTGCAAAAGCGAAAGGGGATAATTGTTCATGAACAAAGAAATACCGGTTGCTTGCTGCCACACGGTTTTCACTAAAGAAGAACGAATTGATTATAAAGAAATTTGCGGCGAATTGGAAAAGAGAAGGATCGGAATTACTGAGATTGAAAACGGATTTGAATACCAGTTTCCAGGTGATTCGGATACAGCGCGCCTCCTTTTTGAATGGGTCAGCTTGGAAAGAAAGTGTTGCCCGTTTCTAACGTTTACTGTTAGTGCAAGCCATGAGAACAAACCATTTTTTTTGCAATTGACCGGGAATGAGGAAGCAAAAGCTTTTTTATTAAATGAACTCAAAGAGAAAATTCAGGCGATTGCAACGTTTACTGATAAAAGTAACCATAGTCATCTTTCAAAGATCAGATTATAGAAATTAGGTTAAAATGAAATTCGATATTATTCAATCATATAGCGGTAGTCTAGAAATTTACTATTCTTTCAAGGCTACCGATTATATTATTAAAGTAATGTTGTGTCGCTGCACAAGAATAATCCCAAGCCCAAGGCGATAGGAATACCATCACGGCCAGTGACTTGTGTGATCGACAAATAAAGCTTAGCCAGGCACCGTTCCCAGTCTGACTAAGCTGTTTAGACTTGTTTTTAATACATGTGTTCTATGCCTTTGTTCTACTTTCCGCTATATGTTCCATTAGGTATGCGATATAGACCTGGTCTCGGACTAACCAAGCGGCATAATGCCGTTTTACAAATCGTTCCGCATCTTCAAACGTCAAAAAATGTTCATTCAATTCGTCCCCGTCGACATCGATTACCCAACCGCCTCCCGATGGGAAAATGAACAAACTCTGTTCCTTTCTATTCTCATAAAGCGTTCCATAAACGGAGTTTTTTAAGTTAAACGTATTTTTAAAAGCATCCGCGCGAATCGGTTCCATCGGGAATGTTTCCGCAACGAACGATTGGTACGATTCTTTTGTCATGGAGCAACCAGAAGCCTTGGCATGGCCTCCGCCTCCATAAAGACCTGCAATTTCCGAAACGTCAATATGATCATGTATCGTTCGTAAACTTATCTTCTTTCCACCCATGTTCATGATCGCGATATAATCCAAATGCGGATTTTCTTTTCCTAATTCGTTGCCCAGTTCAGAATGGTAAGATTCTGCATGAACGACGCCTACATAATGATCATGAATAATAGTTTGGATTATTTCTCGTTTTTTTCTCCGAACATAACGTTCAATTTTTTCTTCTTCCAAGACCAATATTTTTTCTTCAAATTCATCAAACGAAAAATGCTCATTTTTCTGAAGACGCTCCGTCATTTTTTCCTCAAATTCTTCGAGGGATACCATATAAAAGAGATCATTGAGACGCTTGGCTTGCTGCGATCCATGCTTTTCCCATTCCCAAGTGTCATACTGCCGTACCAACTCGACGAATTCATCCATTCCTTTCGTGGGCGTTAACAATCCGTTCTGAATGAGATACTCATAGAAAAGCGAAGTGGCGGAGGCAAGCTTGCCATTCTCATATTCCACTTGAACTGATCCCCAAGGGTATTTGTTGAAATGAAGCGCCGTTTTATGATGATCAATAAGTTTTACTCTTCCGCCTGATTTCACAAATTCGTCGAGACCAAGTTCATTCGCTTCATTTACGGATAGATCGGTAATAAACAAAAAACTTTTCCTTCTTGATTTTTCTAAAAACCGTTCAACTTGCAGATTTAAACCATCTACCGAGTTATACCGGATTTCCACTTTGCCGCCAAAAGCACATCTCGCGACTATGCCGCATCCTACTCCGTCCAGATCATTATGAGTATACAAAAGATACAAAATACAGCCCCCTGTTATTGAATGGTTTCCATCCGAATTACAAACGATAAAATACCCATGAGTGAACCATTTTATTCGGGTAACAACACGTTTGTAAAGTTAAGGAAAACGTTAGCATCCAATACCATTAGGACCATCCCCATTATTAACACTTATACATGTTTGGGTATATCTTTCCGTAGCATCACCGAGATAACTGTCTGTTCTCCTTCAAAGTCTTTTTTCATACAAACTAGCCTTATAATTATCTTCCTCATAATACTCCTTCAAAATATAGCCATGATTTTAATAATACCTATTTATGTTTTGGTTTTCAGTCATACAATCTAGTCTGGAACATTCTTTGCCATTTTCTTTTATGTATTTTTCAGACCAATCTAAAAGCGATTTCCCGATACGTTTTCCTGAAGATTTCCTTGGTACAACTACTTTATGGATATACCCATCATTTTCACTCTGATTCCAAATCGAATTATCTGACCACTGTATAGAAAATGTTCCGACTATTGTGTTCTGTAGGAGAGCAATAAACAATTCTGTATCTTCATAGTGTTTTAGTACAATTTCATCATTGAAATATACAGGTATTAGGGTCCATTCCTAATTTTGCTCTAACCCAGTGAGTAGCTTCAATCCAGATATTTAATATTGCATCGAGGTCATCTCGACATGCCCTTTTAACTATAAGAGGCGCTAAATTGGTCCATCAAGAATATACCCCCCCTTATCTCTACTAGTTATACTGCCGACGCATCGTTAGTCTAATACTTTATTTTCCCGGTTTATCAAGACCTAAATTTATAAAATTCAGATAATATAAAGGGTTCCACATATTAGTCATGTATATATGTGGAACCCTTTATGTTTAGCCTATCGTTTCCCGTCCCTCAATGGAATTTCAACTCATAATAAATTGAGTAATCAATTTCATCTCCATCAGGAGTAATTTTGATTTCGCTGTATCGAAGAAGTTGATTCCTAATTCAAGGGCTCTTTTAATAATAGGACGACTGCGCTCCTCATCGAGCACCCAAGGATGATGCCAACGCTCTGATACATCGAAGCTCATACAGCCAATACAAAGCCGGGATACATCCACACCGGTGTTTCCAAGTTTCACATACTCCTCACTTTCTAATGGATATTGATTCCTTCAAGTGGCTACTTCAATATCCTTATGGGGTCTTATACTCCATAAGATAATGAACGAGACAATTACAATTGCCAGACATACCCAATAAACGTCACGAAACCCTGCAAACTGAGCAATGATACCGCCGCCTAAATTTCCCACTAACCTTCCAATAATGGACCCGTTGTAATAGATCGTTGTGGACATCCCCGGTGAATTTGGAAGCAGCTCCGTGAAATAGCTTAGTCCATTGCCCATAACAATAGCCACAAACGCTGCCTGCAAAAGCTGTGCTGCTATCAGCTGCCAGGAATCGGTAGAAACACTTAATATAATGTTGTAAATTATTGCAATAAAGCAGGCGCTGATCATCAAAGAATGGTTCGATATTTTTCTGCCCAGGGCGCCTAGCGCAAACATAATGGGAATCTCCAAACCAGCACAAATACTAACAACCAATCCGACATCTGTAAGCGTACCATGAAGCTCGTTTACAATAAACAATGGCGTGACGATCCCGTTTATGGCATTGACCGCAAATAGAAAGATGAAGGCAATCAACGGATACCAGATCTGCCTGCGGTTGAGTGAAGTTGCGCCTGTACTACCTGATCTCTTATTTTGAACTGCTCTTTTTTTAGGCAGAAATAGAAACACAAGAGATGCGATTGTAAGAAAAATGGCGGAAGCCCCAAAAAAGAGTCTTGTATCCAACAGCTCCTAAAATTATTGTTCCTACTAAAGGTCCTACCAGGAATCCGAGAGATACAAGTGAACGTAAAGTAGACATCGCAAACGTCTTGTCATCGGAGTTGCTTTCATTTGCTGATTCCTGAGCGTAGGCATAAATTTGCGGCATGGCGGCAGCCCCTAAACCACTAAAAAAACTAACGATAATAAGCAAAATTAAGAAGTTATCAAACACTAAATATGAAGAATAGCCCAATGCAGATGAAACCGCGGCTAAAATAATAATTAATTTCCGGTCCAGCCTGCGATCCGAATGTTTACCAATGAACGAGTTCGCCACCACGCCACTTAATGAACTCACAGCCGTGAAAACGCCGAAGGCTCCCGCACTCATTCCCAAATCCTCTGTAAAATAGAGAGCTAAGTACGGCAGTGTAATCGAAATCCCGGTGCCGACTAATAGAACACAAATGACAAATAAACTATATCCCTTGATTGCAAACAATTTTTTTAGTCGAGTGTACAACTTTATCCTCCTTAAAACAATTATGATTACCGCTCTTGACTGGTAGGACGAATGACCATCTCATTGATCGCTACATCAGATGGTTGACAGGTTTAAAAACCATATCGGTAATGGATTCCGGTATAAAAATGAGTATCTCAGGTAGTGTTCTATGATAGATGCTGCAATTCCCTTTGTAATTTTTAACGAATTGAATGAGTTCGTATCCCCAAAAACTGGTCACAACCCTCCCGATTGGAACTGTGTTACGTTACTTGGACGAGTACATTAAAACTCATAACTCATCTCCGCTTTATCATTGATCTACTTTTTAAGACTTAGCCTTTTCATGTTTCTGAATATATTTCAAAGTATAATGAGTCCCGCAAATATAGATCCCCATGATAGATAGGTAATCTATTACAAACCTCATGGCGGTTTCATCGAAGCCCCAATACCCAAATGGATTATAAATGAGTAACCTAGAACCCATATCTCTTTCAAAGGAAATCTGCACACCATAAACAACAATTAACACCGCCAACAAACGAAACGCAATTGTGCGTACACGGCTGGTAGTGATGATACCCGTCATTTTTCTCGCTGCATTAATAATCCTTCCCCACGAGATTCCTATATGAACAGCCATGAGTATAAATCCCCAATAAGCACTCAGAACATGTATCTGCCTCATGACCATGTCATTATTGATACGAATAAAAGGAAAAATGTCACGTGAAATTGGCACGGAACTTATCAGCGCCACAGCGATAGTTATAAGAAATAGCAGATTCACCGCTATGCTAAGAATTTGTTGTACCTTGTACTTTCCCCTAAAAATCGTCTTATACCACCGTCGATTTAAGATATTATGAACTATAAACAATACAAACAAGAAAACACCCACCAGTTCGTGGATCATATTTCCAGTAATATGATAAGCCATCGCTACTAACATGGATTCTGTCATAATAAGGTCAATAATCAGCTTAATAAACATATTTGGATTCAAACGCTTACCTCCATAAATTCTTATCTTATGACGTTTTTTCGGATGATAGAGTAGCCATGTAATCTTTTAATGCATTTACTTTCGAATCATCCAAAGGTATACCTGCAAACCGCGATTCCGTCCTGTTGTCTATCGATGCCTTAAAATCCTCAAGTTTAAAACTCTTCATCTCATCGTACGTGTACACGAAATCATCCCGTTCCTGACTTCCGTGGCAAGAAATGCAGCTCTCAATGTTTCTCTTAGTATTAACTGACTTATCAGTAGTGAAAGCCTGGTATCGCCAATTTCCGTTGCTCTTCTTAGGAGAGTTCTGATCGGCCCACCCAGTGCGCTTTTCCGAGACAAAAATGTCGGATAGTTTTCCATCCCTGTAGATCTCGAGAGTCAATACGGTTCCGCTGGGGAACGGCTTGCCGGTTTTCAACGCTTCGATAGTTTCCCGACTCGTATAGAGCAGCTCTTTGGCATTTCCACGAGTCACAGTCGTATAGAGCACGCCCTTATCGTAGTTCTCAGGGAGTTTAACTTGTTCACTGTCAGTTCCAGGAGGTTCCGCCTGCCGAGTACTGTTTGTCATGTCATTGTTGTTACTTCCACATGCAGAGAATGTGAAGGCAGTAACTAAACCGAAGGCAAGTAATAATAGTTTTTTCAATGTTTTTCTCCTCCAAAATTAGCCATTACGACTTTTTAGAATACCGCTTGCAGAAGATTTGTAGTCACACATGTACTGCCTGATCTGTTTTTCAAACATCTCCTCCATATGCCAAGTTACACATCCAACATTGACCAGAATATCGGTTCGTCCAAAATAACAGACCATGCGTAATTTAATTATGCAACGAATCAAAAAGAAATCGATATCCTGATTATCTTAAATGATTGCCTATTTCTCTCACGTGAACAGTTATGAATTTTTTATTACTTTCGCAGTTGCATCTTACCAGCAGGATACCGCTTACCGTTACTTAAGTTGCTCCACCTATATTTAACCAATAAAAAAAACCAAATAGATTTCCCCATCTGGTCATACCCCTGTCAAGTAGACAGATGAAAAAAGCTAAGCTGCCAGCGCGTGCCGATACTCAATCGGCGCGCGCTGTTTGAGTTTGGCTTGAAAT
>NZ_LMRV01000059.1 GCF_001428245.1 Paenibacillus sp. Soil522 | reverse complement strand
ATCCTCTGACGAGGAACGAGCTGCTTTTTTAGTTTTTCAATCACTTTTACCATCTCGGAATACCCATTTCCTCAAAATTAAGGCTTTTGCAGGGCTCTCTAAAAAGGGCTTTTTTTATAATAATGATGACATCCACCGTATTATCTTTTGTCACTAAATGATCAGATCGTAATGTAAAATGTCATTTTTATGATTTCATTTATTGCCAAGTACCTTTCTTTTCCCAGTTGTTCGGGTGCTTAAGCGAGTTGGTCCAAATCCCAGCTTCAATTACCGCAAAATTTTTCACTACCGATTCATAGCTGCTTGTATGCCAGTATCCTTGAACCGATGTTAACGATCCAAGTATAATAAGTGTTAGTGAATAAAGACGATATCTGATCAATTACAATGGTGCTGATTCTAAACCCCGAGTTAAATAAGCCGCGCTCGTCGAGCTGGATCGTTTCGAAGAAGAATGGGGCAAGAAATATCCCCTCATTATTCGCTCATGGCGTAACAATTGGGAAGAATTATCCACGTTCTTCAAGTATCCGCCAGGCATAGCTCCATCATCGGGCCACCAGATGTTTGTTTCGAGATCGACGACCCCTCCGGAAGCGAGCAATGCGCTCCATTGTTTGCTCGTCATCTTCCAGTCCTTGACTGGGCGCCAGGCATCCCCGTTGCCGTCGAAAACCCCTTCGCCTGTGATGGCGATGTCCATCAAGCCGCTGCCTGAAATCGTCGGCTGATAGCGGACGGCCGTCTGGCCTTCCCAATAGCCCGTTAGCAAAGGGTACAGCGCCTTGTCACGGCTAAAGGCGATAACCGCTCCCTTCTCAGCATGCAAGCGAATACGGCTCCTCAGCTCGAGCGGACCGGTCAACCACAATCCGGCCGGAATGACCACCGTACCGCCGCCCGCTGCCGCGCATGCATCGATCGCTTGCTGCATAGCTTCGGTATTCAGCCTCGAGCCGTCGCCCACTGCGCCGAAATCCGAGATACTTACCGTGTGCGCAGGGAAGCTTGGCTGCTCAACGACCGGCATCTGCTTACTCATCATTCGTCACCGCCGCAACGCGGAACGAAGCCGCGTCCATAAGTGCTGTCCATCGTCAGGTAGAGATGCGCGTTCTGTTCAATGAGTTCATCTCGATAAGGAGAAATCCCCTCCTTCTCTCCCTGCTTTAGCCGTTGATAGGCTGCCCACCAAGCCTGGCCTTGTCCATCAATAACGCCTTCTCCTTTAATTGCAACCCGCTCCAACTGGTACCCGTAGATGAGCGGATGGTAACCGTAACACTCATAGCCGGACCAGCGTGTAAATGTCGGCTCGTAATCTTCGAACCGGCCGAAGCGTCGCCCCGGTTTCCAAATATAAAGTAATGCCGCTCGCCATCCGAATCGGGCCTGTCGCGTAGGTTCCCGCAGGCACGCGCACGATTCCGCCGCCGGCCTGCGCGCATGCTTTGATGGCTAGACGAATGGCTGCCGTATTGTCCGAGACGCCGTCGCCGACCGCCCCAAAGGCGGTAATGTCACGTTCCCTCATAACGCGATTTCCGCTTCGGCAACCGCCACGCAAGCCAGAATGAAGGCGCCCACGCCATGCAGGTCGTTCTCGCTCACCGGACGTGTAACATAGTTTTGGTAATCGCCGACTGATGTACCGATACATATATTCGGCACAATCAGGCGCCCTTCCGTATCCGTACGCAGCCGTTCAATCAAGCCGCGGTATCCTTTGCGAGCAGCGTCCAAGGCATCGGCGCCGACCGCCCCGTGCTTCGCCGCTCCGACGATGGCGTATACGAACAAGGAAGTGCATGAAGTCTCGAGCCAGTTGTCCGGCTGGCCGCCTTTATCCACCACTTGATGCCAGAGACCGGTCTCCGCATCCTGGAATCGAATTAAGCCTTCTGCGAATCGGCCTAATGCTGCCAGCAACTCGCGGCGCGCCGGGTGATCCTCCGCCAAAATATCGAGAAATTGGGATAATGCCAAGCCGTACCAGCCCAAGGACCGCCCCCAGAACTCCGGTGAATTACCGGTCTCCGGATTAGACCATGGGAACTTCCGGCTTTCATCCCAAGCATGGTATAAGAGGCCTGTCGCTTCATCGGACATGTGCTTGCGCATCAGCTTCTCCCATGCAATGACCATCGGCACAAGGGAGGCATCCCCGTATGCATTCGCATAGCGGAGCGCGAACACGCCTCCCATGTATAAGCCGTCCAACCACATCTGGTACGGATATTTATCCTTATGCCAGAATGCGCCCTCGGACGTCTTGTTCAGCGTGTTGAACAGATGGCGCAGCTTCTCTGCGGCCGAGCGGTATCTGCGGTCCTCGAAGGACTCATCCAGGGTGAGCAGGAGCAGTCCCGGCATGATCGCATCCAGCTCGTCGCGGGCGAAGAAGAAATTGCCGTCCTCGTCTACAAGCTTATCAACATACCGCTTCGGGTACTCGAGATACTTCTCGTCGCCCGTATGCTTCCATACCTGCAGCATCCCTTCTAGAAAGATACCTTGGTGATAATGCCAACGCCCTTCCGGAGGCAGCTCCTCGGGCAAATATAATGACATAAGAGAATCGCATGCAGCTTGCGCATAGAACAGCGGCGATTTCTTTGCAATTTCATTTGGACTCATGACGGGGCAGCTTCCTTTCAAGAAATAGATGATAGTTGGGAAAATGCGGCGACGCCAGCCAGCCGATAAGCAGCTGCAGGGCAGCGACGATCGTCAAAACCCATGTAAAAGCCGCTGTCTCCGCTAGACTTGTCGTAATCATTAGCGCTATAACGCCGGCGGCCCGTCCCGCATTCGTGAACACCTCGCGAAGCACGACGGCCTCGACGCGGAAGTGAGCCCCCAGCGGCAGCTCGCTGCTGAGCTTATAGTAGAAAGAGGTATACGCATTGTTTTGCAGCGGCTTCACGAAAGAAAAAAGCAGCATGAACACAATAACCGTCCAAAGCGAGATGCCGAAATATAGGGGAACCGAGCCGATCAGAAATCCAGCCGCCGCCACTCTCAAGTAATCAGCATTGCGTTCCGTGCGTCCCCACCTGGCCAATGCGAAGCCGGAAAGGATCGTTACGCTTAGAAATAACACATTCATATAGTTAACGAACGATTCCCTCGGTACCGCTTCATACAGTAAAATCGCGGGAATATAGCTAAGCACCCCTTGCGGCAAGCCGAAGAAGAACCAACCCCACAGCGATCTGCCGAATGCGCGGTGCTTCCGCATCATCGAAATCGAATATTTCAAATAGTACGTCCGGTGATGCGTCGGCTTACACTTCATCTTCAAACTGTTGATCGCGGCATAGGCAAACATCACGAAAGCGAGCAAATAGACGTACGTATACCCTTGTATCCCGCCGGACCAATCGAGGATTCCTCCGGCGACCGCCGGTCCGGCCAGCATGCTGATATTCGTAATCATCAGATTCCAGCCTAAATATTTATGGCGGTTATCATCATTCGTCACGTCCGTAATCATCGTAAAGTGCCCCAACCAATAGAACGAGGTCGATATACCCTTCAACACGGCGAAGCCGATGTAATAATCGGCCATCCGCTCTCCGCTAATCACGATCAGCAAATAAAATACGGCCGTTAGGAAAATCCCGGTCCGGTATGCGAACAGACGGTCCTTTAACTTTGCGATCTTGCCGATATACATCGCAGCGATCGGTGCGGTAATCAGCGCTATAAAATTAAAGGCGCCGTTAATCCACAGGTCGTTCGTTAACCGCCACAAGTATAAGTTCACAAGGATGAGCGACAAGGCATTGCCAAACTGATAGATGCCGTGGTTAAACAGTGTAATATTCGCCTCGCCCGACAGTCGAGCCGTTTGTTTGCCGGTGTTGATCATTCAGCCTCGCTCGCTTCTCCCGCGAACCAGCTTTCGGACGCCGGAAGATGCTCCAAGGGAAGCTCGGCCAATTCCCGCAGCGTGTACCGGATCAAGACCGCTTGGGTTCCCGCATTCATGTCGCTCTCAACAAGACCAAGTCCGAGCGGAACAGCGATCGGCATATCGGGATATTCCTCGCCCGGCTTTACCTGCGCTACGTTCGGAGCCGGCGGAGAATGCTCCAGCTCCCGCGAGAATCCTCCGTCTTCCCGCTTCAGCTTTGCCAAGTTCGTCAACGTAATGTCCGCAATCTCCGTCAGCTCGCCCGGCGGAATGGATAGCTTCATAGAGGATAGCAAGCTGATCAGATTTCGAATATAGCACATATCATTAGCTGTATCCGTTCGCAGCACGCGCAGGGTAGAGTTGTAAATTTGTTCCTTGCGCGGAACCGGCACGCCGAACCGATTGTAGAAGAGCTGCGTCTTGAAAGTGCCCGAAAGCTGCGTGTATGGGGTTCCTTCTCCCCAGAATCCTGTTTCCGGGTTCTGAATACGGTTCAAATAATCAAATACCTCGCGCTGATATGGCTCTCTTGCATCGGCAGGCATCGCTGCCAGATGCGCGCCGCAATGCGACAGCTTGTCGCAGCCGCGCCAGCTGTTCGCTAAACTGATCGAACGCAGCCAAGCTCCGAAGGTTTGCAAGGACTCCATATAAGCGGGCGTCGCCTCACTCTGATGCCGCGACGGATACAACGGCTCCGCGCCGAACTTCCGCAGCGCGCCAAAGCTGTAACCCGCTGCGCGGCCGACCATAACGTCGTCTAACCTCATATTAGGATTGATATCATAGAAAAATCCGGTCGCCTCATCCTGCTTAGATTGGAAGAATTGAATCGCGCTCTCCCTCATAGGATTGCTTAAACGATCGAGCAGACCGCAGCGTTCAATGATGTTAAAAGCCTGAGCCGTCGATTCGATATCCGGTGTAAACCGCCCGGACTGCTTCGAGCTCCTTGCGTAGAAAAATCCGCCCGACCTCTCGTCATATTGCTCCTCCAGCCATTGGAAAAAGCCATCAAATAAGGTGTCGCCATAAGCTAATAGGTCTGCCAATCGCCGATTCATGTTCTGTTCCCTCCTAAGTTGGTTAGCGGTGCATACGTAAATGAATGGAACGTCGCGCGCCCGTCTCCGACCGTATCCAAACCGACTCTCAAACTCAAAAAACCGCCGAACGTATTATGATGAAATCCAGAAGCATCGATGACCTTATCGTATTTTGACCAAAATATCCCATCAAAGCTATAGAATAACGAGACAATATGAGCATCGTTCCGAATACGAATCCATGCTTTCCGGGTGTCGCCGGGCATGGTGGAGTAGTTCTTGAACGAGCGGAAGTGACGCACGCCTGCCGCGTTCAACCCTATGCCAAAATAAGCCTCTTCATTATAGTAAAGAAGCACCCTCGCTTCCGCGTCCCCTTCGACCGACACCTCCGCCTCGATTTCGTAACGTTCATGCGCCGGCATATACAGGAGCGGCGCGGAGGCGGATGCCCCCTCAACCGAAAGTCCTGCCGGGCCGGTGCGGAACCGGTCTGATGGAGAGAAGCCCTCACACTGCCAATTCAGAGGAAGGGCATCGCCGTTGAAACGCTCTCGAGCAATGACCGGCGGCGGTACATCTAACCTGCTTGGCGCCGTCTTGAACCATCCGTCCTCCATCCACTCGATCGGCTCAAGCAGTGTCTGCCGACCTAAGGTATGAAAGCCTTTCAAGTAAGCATGGTACACGATCCACCACTGGCCGTCAGGCGAATCGATGAGCGACCCATGCCCCTTCGACCACCAACGCTCCTCAGCGGATTCGGTATGGATGATCGGATTATAGGGAGAATGCTCCCACGGTCCCAAAGGGGTCCGCGAACGTGACGATACCGCCATATGGCTGGTAGGCGGGCCTGCCGTGCCGCCGATGGCGACCGTCAAATAATAATAGCCGTTATGAAACGTCACTTTCGGTCCTTCCAAGCTGAACGCTTCGACCTCCCAATCGTCGGGGTACCGCCAGCTCTCGTACACATGACGCGGTTCACCGGCGACGGATAAACCATCCTCGGCAAGTTCGACGATATATCCGCCCGACATATGAAGATACCGCTTGCCATCCTGTCCGACCGTATGTCCCGGATCGATGCCCTTGATGCCGAGATCGATCGGCTGGCTCCACGGACCCGTCGGATGAGATGCCGTTACAACCCAGTTTGACCGGTTCGCCGGGAAGTAAATATAATAAGTGCCTTTGTATTCCGTGAAATCCGGGGCCCATACGTCACCGATATATTGCTGCAAAGCGGCTGCCGCCGGCCTCCAGCTCATGAGATCACTGCTTTGCCAAATAATGAGTCCTGGAGTGAGCTTATACGAAGAATGCGTCATATAGTAATGATCGCCGACCCGCAGCATGGACGGGTCGGCGTAATTGCCTCCAACGATTGGAGCATACGGAGTAATTTCCAAAATGCCCTTCTCCTCTCCTAATCCGAAATTAGCCTTTAATCGATCCGAGCAGAGCGCCCTTCGCAAAGTGTTTCTGAAGGAACGGATATACAAGCAGGATAGGCACGGTAGCAACCACGATAACAGCCATTTTCACTGTCTGCTCCGGCGGACGCACGAAGTCATCCATGCCCGAGGTATCGGCAGCCAAGCCGCTTGCCAGAATGACGATTTGCCGGAGGATAACCTGCACCGGCCACTTCGCTGCATCATTCAAGTATAGAATCGCTGTCATATACGTATTCCAGTACGTTACCGCATAAAACAAGGAAATGGTTGCAATCGCCGGCATCGAAAGCGGAATCACGATACGGAGCAGAATCCCCCAGTCGCTGCACCCATCCATTTTTGCCGACTCCTCCAAGCCATCCGGAAGATTCTGAAAGAAGTTGCGCATAATAATCAAGTTGAAAGCATTGATCGCCGTTGGCACGATGAGAGCAGCCAGAGAGTCGATCAACCCGAGCTCCTTCACAACTAAAAACGAAGGAATCATACCGCCGCTGAACAACATGGTGAAAACGACCATAAACATAATGCCTCTGCGCCCGTCCAAATCTCTGCGCGACAAGCCGTATGCCATTAACGCGGTCAATACCATACTGAACAACGTGCCAAAGATCGTAACGCCGATGGATACGCCCATCGATTTCATAATCGTGTTGGTTGAAAAGATATACTTATACGCGTCGAGCGACCAGACCGTCGGAATGATGACGAACTGCTTTTGCGCCAGCTCCCCCACCGTTGTGAACGAACCGGCAATGACATGAATGAAAGGAAGGAAAGTAACTAATGCGATAATGACAAGCAAAGAGTAGTTAACCGCATCGAATATGCGGCTTCCCAGCGTTTTATCCTGCACCATGGTGACTCCACCTTTTTAAAATAATTAATAAATACCTTCCTCGCCGGACTTCTTCGATAACCAGTTCGCGCCCATGACCAAGATAAGACCGACGACAGACTTAAAGAATCCAACCGCTGTACTGTAGCTGAACTGCCCTTGACGTAAACCTGCTGTATAAACATACGTATCGAAAATCTCCGCGACCTCGCGATTCATGGAGTTCAATAGGAGATAGATGTGTTCGAAGCCAAGTTCCAGCACGTCCCCGATTTTCAGAATCAACAGCACCATGATGACGCTGCGAATCGACGGCAACGTAATGTGCCATATTTGACGAAAACGGTTAGCGCCGTCTATACGGGCCGCTTCATACAGCCCTGGATCGATTGCCGCCATTGCCGCCAAGTAAATAATCGTGCCCCACCCCGCTTCTCTCCAAATGATCTGAAGCACGTACATCGGCCGGAACCACTCATTGCTCATTAAGAAGTTCACTTTTTCCAAGCCCATCAAGACCAGCAGCTCGTTAATGATTCCGCGGTCCATGGAAAGCATAACGAATGAAATCGACACAATGATAACCCAAGACATGAAATGCGGAATATAAACGATCGTCTGGACTATTCGCTTAAACGCTTCCCGCCTGACCTCGTTTAACATTAAGGCGAGAATGATCGGAATCGGGAAATAAAACAGCAGGTTCATAAAGAATAACAGCAGCGTATTTCGTAAAATCGTAAAAAACATCGGTTCGGTGAACAGTCGCTCGAAATGCTCGAAGCCGACCCACGGACTGTTCAGAATGCCCAAATAGGGTTGATAATCTTGCAGCGCAATGACTAATCCGCCCATGGGAATATACTTAAAGATAACGAAGAAGAGGAACCCCGGAAGGATCATTTGATACAACGCCCGATTGTTAATAAGTCTCCTCTTTAGTTCTGAACTTTGTTTCGGTTTGGTGACCATCGCGTTTCCAACGGCTGTATCACGCATCATTTCTTCTCCCTTTCTCTATAGAAAAATGAGGAGGCTGTCGCATGCTTCCCACAGCCTCCGGCATTACATAACGACATTATTTCGCTGCAGCGTAAGAAGCATTATATTCGTCGATGATCTTCTGACCGCCTTGCTTCAGCCATTGATCTACCGCTGCTTGGAATCCGGCTTCGTCAATGTTGCCCAACATGAATTTGTAAGAGGCATCTTTAATGATTTCTTGCAGACGCGCGCCGTCTTGATTGTAAGTAAGGGAATCAAGCGCTGCCGCAGGATCGTGGATTAAGTAGTTGTTGTTGTCGACGATCAACTCTTCCGCTTTCGCCTTGGATGGCAGAATGTGTTTTGCCTCCAGCATTCCGTCAATCGTGGAAATACCTCCGATTTGAAGAGACAAGTATGGCTTCGTTTCGCGATCTGTCAGCGCTGTGTCTGTGGAAGGAATGACTTTGCCGTCTTCAATCGTATGATGCTTGCCTTCGATGCCCCACGTGATTAAATTCATCAGCTCAGCGCTCATCAATTGATCATAGAAAGAAAGGACATCCTTCAACTCTTCTTCCGATTTCACGGCGGATTTCGGGAACAATACGACGGAGCCGAAGCCCGGGATCGCCCAGGTGCCGTATTCGCTGTTCGGACCGCTCACCTTGTGATGGACGTCAAGCAGCGCATCCGGATTTACTTCAGTAATCTTCTGATCCAGGCCCGCCACGTCACCCATGGAACCGACATATACGCCGGCTTTGCCTGTGAGCAACAAGCTTTGCTGGTCGGTCTTGCTCGTTACCGGGAAGTCTTGGTTCATGTAGCCTGCACTATGAATGCGCTTAAAGAACTGCAAAGTCTCCATATATTGAGGGAACATAAATTCCGGCATCAGTTTGCCGTCCTGCATTCCCCAATTGTTCGGCGTGCCAAACCAGGAAGCTACCGTCTTGAATGCGCCGTAAACAAAATCGCTGCGATCCGTCATCCCAATCGTATCGTCCTTGCCGTTTCCGTCCGGGTCGTCCGTCGTAAATTTCTCAACCATCGTTAAAAATTCTTCTGTTGTCGTCGGCGCGGAAAGCCCGAGCTTGTCGGCCCAATCCTTCCGGTAGATAAAGCCCTGACGGGACAGCGGACGCTCTGCGTAAAGAGCGTATACTTTGCCGTCTACCGATGTGTTAGCCAATACTTCCTTTTGCAATTTCTTTAAATTCGGATATTGATCGAGTAGCGGCCCGATTTCCCAGAACTGGTCGTTCCGAATCGCGTCTCGCAACATAACGAGCGAGGTTTGGTTTTTAATGTACGTCGCTTGCGGCAGTGTGCCCGTCGCGAATGATGCGTTCATCTTCTCGTCGTAGCTTCCATCCGGTACCCACTGGATTTTAAGATCTGTATTTGTCGCTTCTTCCAGCATCTTCTCGATCGTGTCGTCTGGCACCTCTGGCGTATGAAGATTAGCCATAATGGAAATCTTGACTGGCTCTTTCTTTGTTCCTGCGGGTGTCTCGGTTGTCGTCTGGGTATTATTGTTCGGCCCCGCTGCGGGGCTATTCGACCCGTCCGAATTACCTGCACATCCGGTCAATACTGCGAACGCTGTCAATACCGCCAACAGGGCGCTGGCTTTTTTCTTTGCCATGATTATGACCTCCGAATTATTATTGTTGTTCAGATTTCGTTGCCCCCTCAATATAAGACGGTTACGGTCGTTACGTATATAATCCGAGGATTTGCGGGGGAGTAAAAACCCTGTTCACGCGCGTTATTTCCGCGATTATATCCCCGATCTTATCTAATGATTATCCCTGTAGCGGAAGTTTCTCCTGAAACGCTGAAAAACCGATGGAGCATAACATCGCTCCATCGGTCTATAAGTTCCAAATATTGCATTCATAAGATAGCGCTTGTGGAAGATACCTTTGTTATGCGTATATGCGCTGAAGGTACGATCAGGGAGCGCTCCGATACGATACATTATATTCATCGATGATGTCCTGCCCGCCCTCGCTAAGCCAACGATCCACTTCCGCTTGAAAGCCGGCTTCGTCAATCAATCCTAAAATATACTGGTACGTTGCATCCTGAATATATTCTTGAAGTCTGGCTCCCCGTTCATTGAAGGTGTTCGATTCGAACGGCCACGTCGGATCATGAACCAGAATTGAATTATTATCAAGCGTCAAAGTCTCTGCCTTATCTTTGACACCCATTTCAAAGTTGGACTCTAAATAACCCATGATCGTTAGAGGCCCCCCGATTTCAATCGCTTGGTACGGCTTGACGTCCTTATTCGTCATTTCGATATCTACCGTGGGAACGACCACTCCGTTATCGAGGTTATAATGCTCACCTTCTATACCCCACCTCAGCATATTCGCGAATTCCGGTTCCATGAGCTTGTCGAAGAACGAGAGGACCTCCCGCAGTTCCTCCTCGGTCTGTATGGACGAGGTCGGAAACAAAACAACCGTTCCAAAGCCCATAGAAGCCCATACCCTTTCTCCCTTAGGTCCGGCGATTCGGTTGTGTACATCAAATACAGCAAGAGGGTTCACTTCTGTCGCTTTTATCTGGAGATTATAAACGTCACCCATCGCCCCGATGTATACGCCGGCTTTTCCCGAAATGAAAAGATCCAATTGGTCTGCTTTTGCCGTCACAGGAAAGTCTTGATTCATCATCCCCTCCTGATGCAGCTTACGGTAGAAATTCATCGTATCCCTATATTCCTGGAACATGAATTCAGGTAAAAGCTTACCGGCTTCATCACCCCAGCCATTCGGTGTTCCGAAGTAAGTCGAGACGGTTTTGAAGCTGCCGTAGACCAGATCGCTTCGATCCGTTAATCCGAAGGTATCTTGCAGACCGTTTCCGTCGGGATCGCCAAAGGTGAATTGGTGCAGCATATGGTAGAACTCGTCAATCGTTTGCGGCGCTTCAAGGCCGAGACGGTCCGCCCAATCCTTCCGATAGATCAGTCCTTGGCGAGATAAGGGACGCTCTTGATATAGGGCGTATATTTTGCCGTCTACTGAAGTGTTTTGCAGCACCTCGAGCTTAAGCTTCTGCAAATTGGGAAAGTCTTTGAGCATCGGCCCGATCTCCCAGAACATCCCGTTCCGGATCGGATCCCGCAGCCTGTCCAGCATGTCGGCATTCTTTAAATATACCGCCTCGGGCAGCGATTCCGTAGCCATGGAAGCATTAAATTTCTCCTCGTAGCTGCCATCGGGTATCCATTGAATGTCGAGCTCAGAGCCAATCTTCTCTACTAACCATTGTTCGATCTTCTTGGACGGCACTTCCGGCGTGTGGAGATTCGCCATCATCGTGATAGTGCCCCGATCTCCAACGTTAGCGGATTCATGCGATGCGCCTCCATCCCCCGCTAGCGGATTCCCGCATGCTGTAAGCACTGTCATTAACACTAAAATCGTTAGCATAAACAAGATCGATGGTTTCCGATTCATAGGCTCGTTCCTCCCGTGTTTGGCTGTATCTTCAATTATGGCATAATCTGCAGTCTTTTTCATGAGTACACTGTTTCCGGCTGACAAGATCAAATCCAAGGATTACTTAAGGTCTTATATTGAAGCGTTTACATTAATCTTATACAATGGGGTTATCTATCGAAAGGCGGCGAATCTATTAAATTGAGAAAATTTAGCATGTATACCAATTTGGTCCTATTCGGATTTGCCATCAGCATAGCCCCGATCATTACGCTCGGGTTTTTCTCTTACATGAAATCATCGGATTCGATCCAAACCCATGTCAATCAGAGCAATATTCAGATGATGAATCAACTGAACGGGAACATAGAGCAGGTGCTGCGGACAATCGACTATACGCTAAATTACATTATTAACACGAATCAAGTGCAGGATGCGTTATACCGCCCGCTGACATATAACGACTTTCAGCTTTATAACCAGATGAAGAAGGAGCTGAATCTCCTGCAATCGCCGGAGATGATGGTGACCGACGTTATTCTGGCCAACGCCTCCTCGAACTGGGTAATTCATAACCGAGGCTTGTCCTCGTTCGAGGAATTCTCTAAAGGCACGGCGCTCCCGAGTCTCCTCGAGCTTGAAGGCAGCACAAATTGGGTGATGCTGAAGACCGGATCGCTTGGAGCAAGCGACACATCGAGCTACGCCTGCCCAATCACCTTAACGCTCGTTAAGAAGATGCCGCTTCACACCTTATCGAAACGGGGCATCGCCCTTGCGACGATTCCGAGCTGCAGCTTAGCGGAAATGTTGAAAAATCAGCTTCCCGGAAGCAGGGTCATGGTGCTTGATGAGAAACAAAACATTCTGGTGCATCCCGACGTATCGATGCTCGGCAGGACCTTGGCAGAGACGGACTTAATCCATGAATCCGATGCATCCCGCTTTACGGGACGTGCCGGTCAATTCCAGACAAGCATGGGGAACGAGACGATATCGGTGACCTATGTCCGGTCCGAGTTTAACGGTTGGACCTATGCTTCTTTCACGGAAATGTCCGAATTTACGAAGGAAGCGCACTCGATCGGTTGGTTCACGCTGTACGTCTGCTTACTGATCATTTGTTTATGCGTCTTGCTCGTATGGCTCGGAAGCCGCAAGGTATATACGCCGATTCGGGCCATCTTCCAACAGATCGCCGACCGTCTGCCGGAAACCCAAGCGAACAAGAAGAACGAGCTTCAAGTCATCGACCAGCATATCCAGGATCTGTTCGCCTCCAATACGAAGCTCCGTCACGAGCTGCATCAGAACAGCCAGCAAGTGCGGACGTTCTTCCTGCATAAGCTGTTTCAGGGCCAGAGCAGCCCCTCCGAAATTGAGGAGAAGATTGCGCTGTTCGGATATACCGATCAGGTGTCGGAATGGAGTCACCTCGCCGTTCTGACGCTTCAAATCGATATTCTCGAGGAAACCCGCTACGAGCAGAAGGATTTAGATTTATTATTGTTCGCTGCAGGCAACATTATAGAAGAGATCGTCCCTGCCTTGGATCATCTGCCTCCCGTCATCGTGGATCAAACCCAGGTGACGCTGATCGGCGGGAAGAGCATGTCCCCGGATCATTTTAATGATTATATCTATAAGCTCACGGAATCCATTCAGCAAAATATGCGCAGCTACCTTGATCTGGATGTCAGCATCGGTATCAGCCTGCCGTTCAAAAGCTTGAAAAGCGCAGCGCGCGCCTACCAAGAAGGCTTGGAATCGCTTAAGCACCGGTTGAAGCTGGGCAAGGGCGTTATCGTCCCTTACTTCAGCTTGAACTCCGGCAAGCATACGCAGGTGTATTTCTACCCGATGCAGATCGAGAATCAGCTCATCGATGCGATCAAACTCGCCGATGAGGAACTCGTCTTCTCGTTGCTCAAGCAATGGCTCGAGCAAGTATTCCTTAAGGACCGTACGCCGCATGAATATCAGATTTCGCTTATCCGGCTGTTGAACGGGCTCATGATCGTCATGCAGGAAGCCGGGATCCGATTGGAACAGCTGGACATCAAGGAAAGCTCGCTATACGAAGAGCTGCTTGAGCTGTATGTGCACTCAGAAATCGAAAGCTGGTACAAAACCCGAATCATCGTACCGATGATCCGCGTGTTCCAGGATCGGCAATCGTCTCAGTACCAGAACATTTCAGAACAAATCATCGATATCATCCGCAACGAGTTCGAAAGCGACATTACGCTCGAGGAATGCGCAGCCCGCTTGCATTATAACGTTTTCTACTTAAGCAGCGTCTTCAAGAAGGAGACCGACATGACTTTCAGCGAATATTTATCGCAGTACCGTCTGAACATGTCCAAAAAGTGGCTCGTCGAAACGGATATGTCGGTGAAGAACATCGCCGAGAGGCTAACGTATAATAACCCGCAAAACTTTATTCGTTCATTCCGCAAGCAGGAGGATATGACCCCCGGGCAATACCGGGCGAAATACGCCAAGCCTGATTCATAAGGTATCAAAACAAGAATAGCGTGTAAAAAGCAGCAGGTAAACGGCTGTTTTTTATACGCTATTCGTATGCTCAGACCATCGCTTGGAGCCAATCGAACGAGGCCCGCCCTTTGATTTCATGCGCCCCCTCAAACAAGTCAAGCGTCACCCTTTCTTCGCAGTCATAGATGCGGTAGATGTCCTTTAGTACTTTTACCGCGTCTATCACATGCCGGGCAGGGAATAGAGGGTCTTCCTTCCCGCTTTCGATAAACAACGGGCGGGGAGCGATAAGGCCGAGCAGCTCTGGCATTTCCGCGTATTGAAGAACGCCAGGCAAATAGTTATCTAAACAGTGACGGCGGTTTAGTATGCTCGCCCGGTACGTATTCGTGTAGCCGAATATCGCCGCCGTGCGCAAACGTTCATCAAGGGCAGCCGCAAGCGAGGCAACCATACCTCCGCCCGAAAAACCGATGACGCCAATCCGGTCTGCGTCCACATCCGTCCGCATAGCTAGGTAATCAATCGCTCGCGAAGCTTCATATACCCTTAGACCGGCTAGCGTCTTCCCTGCGAGAAGAAGCGCGGCCGCAAGCGGAAAGCAAGAATTCGCTTTCGGGTCGCCGCCCCCTTCGTCGCGAAGAAGCAAGCGGTCGCCGAACCCGACAATTTCCGGGATGAGCACAACAAATCCTCTTGCCGCTAATTCCAGCACCGTCCTCCCATGTCCGCTCGGCACACTCGTATTCGGCGAGCCGTCCGGCAGCAAACCAACCATCTCCCGGCTGCCCCATCCATGCCCGTGAAGCGCTAATATCGCAGGCCGTCGTTGACCCGTCGATTCCTTGCTTGACACCACATATGCCGGCACAAGCAAGCCATCGGCCGTTCGATATTCCACCCGCTCCCGAATGAAGGAATCAAGCTCCGCCCTTTCCAATTCATGAGGGTCGAGCGGGACGTTCGCATAGTCCGAAAAGTCGCCTAACGTTTCAGTCAATCGCTGCCTTAAGCGGAGACGATGCGTATTCCAATCACCGCCATCGGACATTTTTTTATTACGAAGAGCCTGTGCTTTGTTAAGCAGTTGTTCTACAAATGAATCCGGATTCCACATCGCTGCGATCAAACTCCTTCTCGAATAAGCCCCGCCTGATCCATCGCCGGCAACGCTTGTTCATGTTATATGTTTACGTTATCGCGGGGTGACCATTACGTACATAATCAGGAGATTAGGAATCAGTTAAACGACGGATCAAAAGATTCATGTTCTTGATACAATAGAGGAGTTCCAAGAAAAAGCGTTACATTCGGAAAGGGGATTGTATGTACATATGATCATCGAAGTGTCAGCGGACGGAAATGGAGATTTTACAAAGGTGCAAGACGCGATTGATCACGTTCCGGACAACAACGCGAGTCCTGTGACCATCCGGATTAAACCAGGCGTCTATAAAGAAAAGCTCCATGTTGCTAAACCGTTCATAACCTTATTAGGGGAAGGTAAGAATGCGCAAGAGGTTGTGCTTACTTTTGACGACTGCGCAAACAAAACGATGCCGGATGGCGAACCGTACGGCACGTTCCGCTCTTATTCTATTTTTATTGGAGCCGATCACTTCTCGGCGGAGCTCATCACGTTCGAGAACAGCGCGGGGCCCGGACGGCTCGTCGGCCAAGCGCTGGCGGCCTACGTCGACGGGGATCGGGCCATATTCCGGCGATGCCGGTTCCTCGGATATCAAGACACGCTGTTTACGGGACCGCTCCCGCCTGAGCCTATGAAACCCGGGTCATTCGCCGGTCCGCGCGGCGGGCAATCCCCGCGTAACACACGGCAATATTATGAGGATTGTTACATAGAAGGGGACGTTGATTTTATTTTCGGTTCGGCGACGGCTCTCTTCCTTCGGTGCGAGCTGTTCTCGAAAAACCGGCTTTCAGCAGAGCAAGGCGGAATAAACGGGTGGTATACCGCCGCATCGACGCCCGAAAACATCCCTTACGGCTATGTATTCCTCGACTGCAAGCTGACAAGCGACACCCCGCCGCGGACGGTGCTGCTTGGCCGCCCATGGCGCAATTACGCAAAGACTGCCTTTATCTGCTGCTGGATGGGGGAACATATTCACCAAGACGGCTGGGATAATTGGAATAAGCCAGAGGCCGAGGCGACCGCCAGCTATTGCGAGTACGGCAGTACCGGACCAGGTGTGGGCACCGGAGGAAGAGTCTCATGGTCGAAGAGATTAGGAGACCGCGAAGCAGCTATGTACGCTCCGGCAATAGTGTTGGCTGGCGACGACGGATGGAATCCTTTTGAATAATACGAAAGGGCTGCCCGTAAGTCTATAGACTTACGGGCAGCCCTCCTCTCGTACGAGCGACACCTGCAGCTACGCCTCGCTCACATATCGGATGCCCTCCAGCTTGACGGCGTCAAACCATTCCAAGGCGCCTTTCACGGCCCGCTTTATCTCTTCCGTCTGGTTCGGCTGCGCCATCAGGTAGCGGACAATTCCAAGGGACTCGGACCCCGATATCGACGGATGCTCGTAAGCCCGAGCGCGCATCGGCTCATACGTGAACGTATCATGCTGCGCGCACCAAGCGGTCAAAATCCCGTCCGCTTCGATCTGCGCATTCAAAATATACTCGATCCCAAGCACCTTAGCCTGCTTAAGCGCTTCTACCGCAGCTTCGTCGACGATATCGGCATCGAACGGATAGGCACGGTTCGCGATATCGTCGATCAGCTCCAGCACATTGATCATCGCGTTGTCGTTAAACGTCGCGTAGTTCGAATAGTACACGCCATCACCTGGAAGGCCGCGCGCCGGATACACCTGCTGCCAAGCGCAGGTCTCGTATTGCGCCTCTAGGAGAAAGCCGATCTCGCGTCTAACGCTTTCCTTGTAGGCTGCATCGTTCGTCTCACGATAAATCTGCGAAATAAATCGAATTTCGTTAATCGTCGCGTTGTTATCGATAGCGCCCAGCTCGATGCCCGTCGGTCCAAACTGCGACGACTTCTTCTCGCTTCAGTTCCACGGGCGATCGTAAGGCATCGCCTTCGTCCATCCGCCGTGGTTCATCTGCCAAGAAACCAGATTATTCGCCTGCTGCACCGCCTGTGCCAAATCGCCGGAGAATGCGCCTGGCTTCTCCGGGAGCGCATACGTTGCGCTTTCTCCGAGCTGCTCTACGGTTTCGAAGAAGACGACCGTGTTGCCGAATTGATTCGTTGCTGCGGCGCCCTTTTTCAACTGCAATCCTTTAAAGGCCGGCGTGAGCGACTTCCAGCTTCCCATCTGGTAACTCAACGCGAAATCTTTAAAATCCACTTCAGCAAGCTTCGCGTTCAGCGTCAACGCCACAACGTTGCTTGCGATTGCATGTGCGCCGACGATACGAACATCGGGGGCTCCTTGCGCTTCCGCCGTGATGCGAGCGATGATTTCGTCCGCTTCGGCTGCCGTAACCATCGATTTCATGCCGAAACCGCCCTTCCCGGACATATAGCCGTCGCGCACGACCGCGCCGATGCTTCCTTTGCTGTCCGTCAAATCGAGCGCACGGGCGATCATGTCCGCCGCAGCTTTCCGCGTCAACGATTCATGCGGTCGAACCTTCCCCTCGTCTCCGTCGATATAGCCCGCTTGTTTCGCGGTCTGCAGTACGTATGCATCTCATTCCTCCTTGGATTTCTCCCATACGCTGGACTCGGACGATAAACCTTGGAACTTATCCTCATGCACAAGCTAAAGCTGATCGTTCAACATCGACATGAACTCGATCTGAGTGAGCACGCGATCGGCTGAACGCTCTCCGGCGACCATACTAGCATAAAAAACCCTTCCTTTCGGAAGGTTTTTTATCTAACAATAGTAAAGTTTAGAGACTATACTCTACTAAGAAGATCAGCCCTCCGTTTAAAATATGATATCGTCATTATAACAAATATCCTAATATCCTTAATGAGCGAAAGCAGATGAAAAGGAAGTAAAAATCCACCGTAACGACGGATTTTTACTTCCTTTTTGTTGAACACCAATTGATTGCGCTTCTACCTCGCTCCTATTGTGCTTCGACCCTGGTCAATTGGCCGATGACCAATGTTTCACCGGCTGAGTTGCTCGACTTGTTGCCAACTACTTTAATGTACACGCGATTTTCATAGTAACCGGTGGTATGAGCTACCTCCAGCAGTTTTTTCGGCCATTCGCCCGCCCAGCGGTAACCGTCTCTTCTTTCTTGCTCAATTTCCAGAATGTTATGTTTAATCACACCATCGCGTCCCGAGAATATTGGAAGATTGGTGCCGATTTGATAGAACCGGTACCATGTCGTGCTTGAAGGATCTTCATAGAAGTATTGTCCTTGCGGATCGCCGGATACATATTTTACGCCTTCCAGCTTGACCTGATCAAGCCAATTCAAGGCGCCGCTAATAGCCGCTTTCACCTCCGGAGACGGGTTCGGCAAAGCCATCAAATATTTCACGACTCCTACAGACTCGGAGCCCGAAATCGACGGATGTTCGTAAGAACGGGCTCCCATGGGTGCATAAGTGACCGGATCATGCTGCGCGCACCAGGCGGTCAGATTGCCGCCAACCTTGATCTGGGATTTCAAAATATAATCCAAACCTGCACCCAAAGCTTCGGCAATCCGCACAATAAGCTCGTCCGACGCCAAATAGGAATTAAACGGATATTGCTTCTTGGATACCATCGTTAACACATTCATCACCCGAATCATGGCGTTGTCGTTAAAAGTGACATAATCGGAATAGTTGCCTCTGGCCGGATAGGCTTGCGGCCACCCTCCGCTCGGATACTGCGCTTCCAGCAAATATTCAAGTCCCCTGAGTACGGATGCCTTGTACCGTTCGTCCCCTGTCTCTTTGTACATAACGGCAAGAAAAAGTATTTCATTAGTCGTAGCATCATTGTCAATGGTGCCGATATAGCCATGCTCACTCGAATACCAGTCGGACTTCGCTTCCTGGCCGTCCCAGGCCCGGCTATACTTTTCCTGCATATTTTTGAACCAGGCGCCGTTCTCCATCTGCCAGCTCAGAAGATAATCGGCTTGCTTAATGTTTTTTACCGGGTCGCTAGAATAGTAAGGTTCTGTCTGATATGGAACACGATACGGATCCTCTACGATCTCCCGCTGGAATGTGGCATCCGGGTTTAATGCTTCTTGTATACGGAAGACGGCAACCGTCTGTCCGTCTTTGTTCACCCGAGTGCTGACCTCGTTGACAGTCAAATTTGGCGTAAGACCGGGATTGAGAGACTCCCAGCTTCCCATCGCTGTCAATAATTGAAAATCGGTTGCGTCAAAGTAATTAAGTTTGCTATTAAAGGTGACTTCAATCGTATGGGCGTCCGTTGCTATCGCTCTCGTCATTTGCACAGGTCCATTCGGTGTGCTGTTCCCTTTGAGAACGACATATATCGTAAGCGGTGCGGCGGCATTGCCAGCCATATCCTTAGCGGATACTGTAATTGTATTTTTCCCTTGCTGCAAACTGACTTTCGTTGCGAAAGTCAAATCCCCGGACACTTTGATTTCCTTGCCATTAACCCACACCGTTCCCGTTTCACTTAATCGGCCTGAAACCGGATAAGGATTGGAAGTCGTATTATAGCTATTGTCGACTTTCTCTCCTTCCGGGTTATTCAACATGATGACAGGAGCTGTATTGTCATAAACGACCCGTAATGAAACGACACCCGTCATGTTGCTTGCGGGATCTGTCGCTTGAATGGCAAAGATGTTCTCTCCAAGCTTCAGTATCACCGTTGTTCGGAAAGTCAGATCGGAAGCCACCTCGATAGGCTGACCGTTCACCGTCACGGCTGCTTGCTTGTCCACTCGTCCCGATAAGGTGAATGTGGAATTGTTCACGATAGTATTCAGCGGATCGAGTGTTACAACAGGGGCAGATACATCGCTTAACGGAATAATGCCGATCCGAAGCGGATTCCAGTTATCATTGCCCTTTAATACATTTTGTACCGTGTACTGACTTGCTTCCTCCGACGTAAGCTGCTTCGACCAGCCCGCCCGCGCTTTCGGATTCGCTCCCGGACCCCGGCTTTTATACTCGGAGTACCTGGCGGTCTTCTCGTTTTCTTGGTTACTCCAATTGTTCCAGCCGTACGGTGCAATTGACGAGTCGATCATCGTATCGATGAATGCGACCGCGGCATACGGACGCCAAGGCCTTCCAAAATAAACGTTCTGGATCCCTTCATCAGAAGTAATCTCCGAATTTAGGAACACGTACCCGTACGGTATATCCTCCGGCGTACTTGCGGCCGTCAACATTCCTCCGTTGCGTTTGCTGTGGATTTGACATTGGTCGAACACTGCTGTGGATTGACCGAATATAAAATCGACATCCCCTTCAATGAAGCAGTTATTATAATAATGTCTTCCATTATTGGTGAACAACGTATCCTGGTATCCGAGGAAACGGACATGGTCGAAGTAAGCGCGATCGCCTCTGACATAAGCGGCAACGGCCTGACCTGTACCCTGGCCGGAATCATTCTGGATCGTTACATTTTTCGCAATAAAATCGGTAGGATAAATAAAGAGACTCGAGCTTTTGGACGTACCCAGCGGAGCTCCGTCAGGGCCGAGTGTGTTGGCGTTGTCGTTATAGACCAGTACCGTGTCTTCCTGGCTCTCGCCTACAAAGCTCAGATTCGTCTTGCTGCTCGGAACATTCAGCTTCTCGCGGTATACGCCGTTTTTGATATAAATAACATGGCGTTTCGCACTGTAGTTCGGAGCTGCATCCACTGCCGCCTGCACCGTTGTGAAGTCACCCGTTCCGTCTTTCGAGACAACCACGACATCCGCCGGTGTTACCGCGATCGGTTCGGAGGAATAGCTTTCTCCCTGAGCGTTCACCGCCGTAATCACATAATCATACGTCGTGCCATTGCCCAAACCCACATCCTGGTAGTTTGTGCCAATGATACGGGAAGCGATGGTCTCATACTGACCGCTGTTGAAGGCTCCGCGTTTGATGGTATAATATTCTGCTCCATTCGCTTCTTGCCAAGTCAAGCCCACTTGGGCGTCTCCGGCAATCGCTTCTACACCTTGGGGAATCGCAGGCGCTCCGTTGCCCGGTGCAGGGACTACCTGAACGGATGCGGAATTGGCGCTTGCAGTCGACGGACTAGCGGCCGACACGACATAGTAATACCTTGTGCCGTTGCTAACCGTTGAATCTGTATATTCCGTTCCCGTTACACCGCTGACAACCCTCTCATAGTTTTTGCCATTCTCTGTACTGCGCTTCACATCATAGGCTTCTGCTCCTTCAACCGGGCTCCAACGGATTGTCGCCTGACCGTCGCCGCTTATAGCCGTCAGACCTGTTGGAGCGTTTAACGGCGCCATCGGCACAACAGCAGCAGCCGCAGAAGGCGCGCTTTCCCCGCTTAGACCAACAGAAGTGACCTTATAGTAGTAAGTTATACCGTTGTCCAGTCCGAAATCGCGGTACCCGGTATCCGTTACATCGGCAACTGCCGTGTAGGGACCAGCAGGATTGGTGCTCCGGTAAAGCTTGTATGTGATGACCGGATACTCTTCAACCGGTGGATTCCAGGTTAGATCCGCCTGACTATTTCTGGGCTTGGCCGTAAGATTGGTCGGCACGCCGGACAAAATCGTGATCTCCGATTCCGCGGACGCTACAGTCGAAGCCACGGGGCTTCCCATTTGAATCCATGAAAACAATACTAGCATGAATACAATAGCCGACAGCTTGTTTGTCATAAACTTCCTCCTCGTAATGAATAGTCAACATCATGTCGAAAACACGCAATTCGCGACCTATTTTTTAGAAACAAACTTCAATAGCGGTTACTCGTTTGACTGTTAGCGGGGTACGGTTACAGTTACCGAAACCATCGTCTCATTCCCCGCTTTATCGGTTGCGGTGTATGTGATCGTGTAAACGCGACCGGAACCGTTAGCCGCTCGTTCTGCGCGCAGCATAAATGAAGTATCAAGAGTACCGTACTCTGCTCCTTGTATATCATTTGGCTTATCTCCCCCACCCAAGCCGTCGTCCGGTTCGTTGCTCGTTATGGAGGTCAGCACGACCGAATCGATCTGCGACATCCCATCCTCAGCATAGACGCTAGCATTTATGGTTTCCAACTGATGATTCACCGGAAAGAGCGTTGTCTTGTCAAGGACGATATTAAGCTCCGGCGCCGTCTTGTCAATGTTGTTCACTGATGCTGTAACCGTTCCTGCATTGCCCGCCCTATCCATGAATTCAAACGTAAAACTGCCATTCTGACTGAACGTATAGCTTGAAGCCCCATTGTTATTGGTTATCGTCACTTGCTCATTGGGCTCAATCGTGACAATAACATCCTGGTTCGTCATAGCTGTGGTGCTGTACTCCACCCTGGCTGTCGGTGCTGTGGTATCAATGGCTAATCTGCGATAAGCCCATTCCGACCAAGCCCCCCGGGTATCCATCGTCCGAATTCGGATGCTCCAATTATCATTATCCTGCATGGCTGAAGCTTCATAGGACGTTCTGGTCTCGATCACTTCCCCGGTATCAAAAGCGGTCGTCTGCCAATTGTCCGTCGATCCTTGCACCTGATAAGCACGCTGTGCATCGCCGGCATCCGCATCACTGAAACTCCAAGTGAATGTCGGAGTATTAACATTTAAATATTGGCCGTCTATATAGGATGACTGTGTCGTAACCGGCGGTGTATTCGGTAAGACATCGTTTTCAACATCTATAACTTGTAGGAGAACCCACATGAAGTACAGGGTTTTAGCTGCTTTCTCCCGGGGTACCGTCAATTGCGGTTCAAGCTCTGTTCCGTTAACCATTTTCCCCCTGGAAATTCCTTTCTCGGAGCGGATGAGACCGAGTTCATATGCATCCTTCACTTTTGAAACCAAGTGAGGGGCAATTTGCGCGGTATCCGTGAGCTGCTCCCAGGAAACTAGAGGATAGTACATCACGCAGTTGCTCGCCGGATCCAGATACGGATCATAGCACGGTTCGCCTGGCGCCTCGGACGCTCCATTATAATCGGTCATGTACTTCGGCTTACTGGTGAACTTCGCATGATAGGCGTCATCCAAAATAGCGCCCATTACTTCCCTGGAAAGTTCCCCATTTGGGTAACCGGCGAATGTCGATTCTTCCACATTCATCAGCTTGGAGATCGATACAACGAATTCGCTAACGGTCATCGCCATATCCGGATAAAAGTTTCCTTGAGCGTCCTTGCTCATCACCTTCAGCTGAATCAGCTTCTCAATCTGATTGCGGTAATAAGCACCTTCACCGGTCGTTGTATCGCCAGCCATTTCGGTGAAAACCTCCGACCAGTCCCCTGTTAATGCCGCAGATGCAACTTCCTCTTTAAGATAAGAAGCAAGTGCAGCTGACGTGGTATCGCCGGCTTGTCTCATTTTCACGAGTTCGGTAACAATGATCCGGGCAAATTGTTTCGCCAGCGCTTCTTTAAAGTGAGTCCCGTCAACCTTGTTTGATGGATGACCGTTGGCGTAACTTCCGCCGCTCGTCATGCCGGGAGTTTCTCCCGCTTCAATCGACATGACGATGGCTGTCGTCGCCTCCACACCGATCTCGTTATAATACTTTATGCTCTCCGAATTAAGATCGATAAGCGTGACTCCCGATTCTTGCGCAGATCTTTTCATTATATCGGGGAACTTTCGATTCATAAATGAGTTCGTGTAGACATATCCCGGGGCCGCATCGCCTCTGACTCTGGACATCGGTGTTACCAGAACCGGGATCATGCCCCTGGCGCGGATGGCAGGAAGGTATATTTCTTTAATATACGTTTCATACATCGCTTCTGTCGCCCCTCTGCCAAAACGTCTGAGCTCATCTGTACTCTCATCATTATGACCGAACTGAATGAACAGGTAATCCCCGATTTTGCCGCTCATTAATATATCATTCAGCCGGCCCTCCGTGTAAGCACTCTTGAACGAACGCCCGCCCATGGAGTAGTTAATCACATTCACTTTACGCAGGTTAAACATGGGGTCGATGACTTGGCCCCAGCCGCTCATTGGCGTTTCGTTGAAAATGTAGGATTTGACGGTTGAATCTCCGAGTGTGAATATCGTCGGAAGAGTTCCGTCCTCTCGCTGCTCTGGCAGGATCGGCTGCAGAACAATTTCTTCAATGCCAACGGGGATCATCGTTTTGTTAGGCTCAATCTCAATATCCAGGTAGTCCCGACCATTTACATACGTATACTTCCACTCCTTGCCGCGTGCTTCAACAATATACTTTCTGGGCACCAGCTTGGCTGAATCCCATGAGCCACCGCCCAGCAGACGGCTAGTCTGCATTCCCGACACCGCTACCGTTGTGTCAGCAGCGTCGGATGTCGTTTTCACATACACGCTATATGCGCCGGGAGGGGCTTGAATACGGAAAGCCATGCCGTAGTTATTATAATTAGCTTTCTCTTGACTCGGTTCTGCAAAAAAAACAGGCTCCGTAATGTAAAAACCCGTTCCATCCGAAGTAATGGTAGCGATATGAACTTCCCTGGGCGGCATAGCGCTGGTCTCATTAACAAAACCATATCCGACAGAAGAGTCATACAGCGGGGCCCCACCTTTTAACACATCATAGGTGACAGACTGATACCCAGGTTTTTCTTGGTTTGTGAAGTTGAATTTGTAGGACCTGTCCAATGATGTAAGAGTGTTTCCCTCTGCATTACCAGTGATGGATGCTGCTGTCTCTGTACTAAAGCACGGTATCAGGACCGCGGCTAAAAGAAGAGATGACAGAGCGATATGCCAGAACTTTTTCAACAACTACACTTCCTTTCTTGATCGAATCATTTAAACAAGCAAAGCATGAAAACCGACTCGGCCTCCTCCCGATTCTTCGATATTTGAAAACGCATACATTCAAGTGAATTTTAATATAGCGTCTCTCTAATCCAAATAACATGGTGATTTCATTCTACAAGCACATTGCAGATCATTGGGTTGGGTTTGAAACCATTGGCGAAAAGTCAAGATCATCGTCGAGATGAATGGAAAGGTAAGTACAGTCACTAGGACCAGAATTGACAATATGATGACGCATGCCGGGTGGAATGACTAACCAATCCCCGCGGCCGAAGGCAATGGAGCGACCCTCGATATACTGGACCGCGCTGCCGTCGTAGCACAGGATTTCAAAAATTTTGTGATAATGGTCGGGATATGTCCATCCGGGTTCTGCTACTCGAAAATGAAAGCCAATTTCGAGTTTCTTCAGGAGCAGCCCGCCGACGATGTCGGTGACTTCGACCTCTTCCAAGACAACCGGCGGCGGTCCTGCCGGATCTGACCCGTTATGGATGCGCAAGTGATCGATATTCGTCGCCGCTCGGGCCTGTCGCGGTCGCACGGATGACGTTCGTGCCCGCCTGCAGCATTGCCTTGAAGGACGTCTTCCAGCGGGTGAAATCGCCGGTCGATGGAAAGCTAAGCTGCGACGCCGTAACAGCTCCGTTCACAGTAATTTCGGGCGAACGATCCTCCGGCGCGCCGGATGCATAACGGAACTCCAGCGTATATTCGCCGGCTGTCAGCTGGTTCGCTGTCCATTCGATCCATCCGCCCGACGCGTTCGGATTATAGTCGACGAAACCTGTGCCGGTGTACCCCGGATGCTTGTTATCAATGATCGCGGCGGATAACGTCGCATCCTCCGCTTCGTAAATAACGTCTACCGGCGGTTCCGGCGGCTGTTCACCCCCGCCGTTCCCCGGATCCTCCTCCGCCACGTATGGTGTGCCTGCGAGATGGGCGGGCTCCCCTTGGGATATGACGCAGCTGAAAGAAGAGAGTCTCTCTTCCGAGTTTCTTTTACCACCTATTTTGTTGTCCGATATTGCTCATTGATCTCTTCAATTACTTTGCCTCCGCCGTCTTTCAACCATTTATCAATCGCAGCCTGAAAGCCCGCTTCGTCCAGGTTGCCCATCATAAATCTGTAAGTAGCATCCGTTATAATCTGCTGGAGTTGAACACCCGACTGATCTCTCGTCGGGGAGTCGAAAGCCACCGCAGGGTCGTTAATCAGAATGTTGTTATTGTCGGCCATCGAATCGTTAGTCAATTGAGCCAGCTCCGTATCCGCGTAACCGACCAACCCGTCGACTGTATCCGGACCGCCGATTCTCAAGCTTAGTAGCGGGCGAACCTCCCGATCGTTGATCGCCGCTTTCTCCGGGTCTTTAAACACCTTCGCTTGTCCGTCTACGATCTCATAATGCTCTCCCTCTATCCCGTAATTCAGTAAATTATAAATTTCCGGTTTCATCAGTTGATCGAAGAAAGCCAATACTTTCTTCAGCTCCTCTTCGCTCTTCACTGTCGATTTCGGGAATAAGACCATGTTCCCATACCCCGGAACGGACCATACGCCAACTTCTCCTCCCGGACCTTTGATCCTGTTTACAACATCCAAGACTGTTTCCGGCATCGACGCGGTCATGTCCCGCTGATACCCCGGGGCGGCGCAGATGCAGCCGATGAACATGCCGGCTTTCCCGGACTTGAACAAAGCCTCGTGATCCGGCTTGCTCGTAACCGGGAAATCGTGATTAATTAAGCCTTCGGATTGCAGCTTTCTGAAAAATTTCATCGTTTCCATGTAAGCCGGAAACATAAATTCCGGTCGAAGCTCCCCATCTTGCTCCCCCCAGTTATTCGGTGTACCGAAGTACGAACTGACGGTTTTAAATGCGCCGTACACGAGGTCGCTTCTGTCCGCCAAACCAATGGTGTCCTTCTGCTTGTCACCTTCGGGATCTTGCTCTGTGAACGCTTTCATCATATTGTAAAGATCATCGATTGATTCCGGCCTTTTCAGACCCAATTTGTCCGCCCAATCCTTCCGGTAAATAACCCCCTGCCTGGATAAAGGCGTGGCCTGATAAATTCCGTAAATCTTACCGTCAACGGAACTGTTCTTCAATACGGCCGGATCCAGATTGCGTAAATAGGGGTATTCCTCCAGGTAAGGACCGATTTCCCAAAATTGTCCTTCGCGCAGCGACTTTTTGAAATTGTTGTATATCGCCACGTTTCCTACATAAATGGCTTGAGGCATAGTATTGGTAGCCATCGACGAAAGCACCTTTTCTTCATATGCGGCATTCGGCACCCAGTTAATTTTCAACTTTGTATTCGTTTTTTGCTCAATTAACCGTAGAACTTTATCCTCCGGAAGCTCCGGCGTGTGAAGCACGGTCATGATACTCAGTTCGAAAGGCTTATCGGGTGCAGATTGTCCGCTCTCCGCCTTCGAATCTGCGTTCCCGCCTGGGTCCGCCGGTTTGGCGCCGCCCGAACAAGCCGCACTTATAACCAGCAATACAAGAAAACCTACGAGCGCGATCCACTGCCAGCTTCTTTTACGGTCGTTACTTGTTTTCGTCATTCGTTAGTGACCTCCTGTTTTCATTGGACAATAGGATGCTTGACTTACCACCCTATCGTACGCAAGAAAAGAGGAAACGCCTATAATCCGCAGATTTGTAAATCTGTATCCATAGCGGGGTTTCCAGACAAATATGATGAAATGATTATGCCGGTTATATCAGTTTTTTCCGGCAAGGTGGTGTCGTAATCACAACGTTAAATTATGAAGATAAATTCGCAGTTGTTGAAAGTTACACAAATTTGCCAAAGAATTCTCCGTTTTATGTAGGGTTTGAGGTTGTTTGTGAAAAAGGCTCTATCAAATTTGATGCTGAATATGGAATAAACACAAGAGAAGAATTTGTGATTTATTATAGTGATGGAAACAAAGAAGTGTTAAGTCCTCCAATAATAAAGGATGATTATGAGCAAGTTATTCATCATATTAAGGATTGTTTGGAAAATAACAAAAAAAGTGAGTTTCTCGATATTTCATCAGCAATTCAGGTAATAAAGATAAAGGACGCCGTGTTAAAATCTTTAGAAACAAAAAAATGCATTCAAATCAGTTGAGAAAGTAATTAAGTTTCCGCATATTAGGAAAAAGTTAATTTAAGGAAATATAATTAATTTGGAATAGATGTTGATGGATTATTACGAATACAATTTATGTTCATGTTCGACATTGGCTGGAACATTATGAGTATTGAGAAAATCGTAAAAATACGAGCTAACGATTTCTTTTACTTGGATATTGAAAAAGTGGTATTCGAAAGAGCGGCCAAACCGGACATCCCTAAGCCGACATGGAAGGACGTTGCTCCGAGCTACTGGGCGTATGCCTTCATCGAATCCGCTTCAAGCACATTCTCGCCATCAACCGACAATTAGCGGGCGAACGCGTTCAAGCAAAAAGGTCAACCGGAGAAATGGTCCGGTTGACCTTTTTGTTGTTAGGAATCCAAAGCGCCGTAGGATTGAATTAGTAGTCGAGGCTGCTATAGTGATCCCATTTTTGCTTATGGGTTTAAGCTATCCTTAAAGCTAACATTTGAGAACTTCGCATAATTCAACTGCTCAATATCATTTGCAATATCATTGCTGTCTACGGCAAAACCAACATACACCGAATCCTTCATCGTTACGGTTTTCTCACCGATTAGTGTCCATTCTTTACCGTCTATTGAGCCATAAGCATAGAAGGTATCTCCCTTGCGGCCAAGCTTGAGCCAGTAACCCTGTTCGACACCGTTGAGCTTGAATGGAATGTCCGGTACAAGCTGAATGCCTGCCTTCTCGGCTTTAGAAGCGCTGTCCAGTGTTTCGGTTAATTCATTAAAGTCTCCACCTTTTTTTTCCCTTCCTGCCAAATAGACTGACCAGCAGTAAGCTTTGGAGATCTTCACCCAGGAAAGTCCTAGGGCTGCGGTTGCGCTGTCATCTTTCAAGCCATCGCGAAACATTAGGCCGATGAACGCATGGTTGTCAACGGATCCAATTTCCTCTAGCTTAGCAGTGATCTCCATATCTCCAGTCACTTTCTTATATACAAAATGGAAGTCATCTTTGGAAGCATCCGATTCTTCAGATTGTTCCGTGCTGCCCTCGCTCAAGCCAAGCTTTCCGTTCCCTTTTACGGTGATCACTTTGTCTGTCATGCTTGCAGAACCTGGGATGTCTGGAGTACCGATGTCGGCTGATGACCAATCTCCGTCAGCTAATGTACTCTCATCTATGTTGATATGAATGTTGGCTGCGGTGGTTTGAGTCGCATTTCCTTCTGAGTCCGTAATTCTAGCAGAAATGTAGTAAGAAGCATCCTGAAGTCCCTCGATGGTATACACATACTTGTTACCATCTAACACAGCGTCACCCAGGTAATCAGAGCCATTGTATACCGCTACCTTATCAATACGATGTCCGAATTTGGAAGATGCTTTAATTTCCACGGGTATCGATTTGCTTAATCGGAACTGCGCATTGTTCGCCGGTTTCGTCATTGTTGCATCAGGGTTTTCAGCTGCGTGACCCATATCTACAAGATCGCTCAGATAAAGCTCAAGCCAGGTATAGCCGCTGTCTGTGATCGTTTTATATGCATTCTCGGTGTCCCAGATCCCTTTTTCCTTTTCCCATTTGTCGTCAATACCGTTTTGATTCATATCAAAATCTGAGGCATGCTGTTCTTCAATGACACCAAAGTCCGAGATATATCCGCCAACCTCATGCTCGGTATTGATATATCTTCCGAGTCCCTTTTCCACTTCTGCAACAATTCTTGCATCAATGGCATCACGACGCGGATAGGTTGCACCTGCCTGCTGTAAAATGGTGTTCAGCAATTGGTCACTAGCATCCTGAACACCGTTTAGAACATAATCGTCAAACGCTGGATTGGTAATCCCGTTATTGACTCCTGTGCTGTCCGCGGAAAGATACGGTTTTGTTGCAAAGGTTGTTATACTGTCACCGCTGGTGTCGCCGGAATTCTTGACGTACTCTGACGTTCCACCCAACAAGCCTGTCTTCTCACCGTTAATCATATTCCCAGAGATGTAGAAACCGCCAAGTTTCTTAGATTCGCCTGCATCAATAACCTGATTGACAACACTGTCTCTTGTACCCGGTCCCGCAATCTCAATATTGTTCATAAAATTAGTAAAATTATAGCCGCCGCCATAAACCCCATTAAAGCCCCAGTTATAGATCACGTTGTTGGAGAATTGAAGCACGGCTACATGGTTTGCATCTGCAGCACCGGCATATCCGCCGCCGAGTCTTGGATTACGTGAGGTATGGTTCAAATAAAGATTGTGATGGAAGGTGGTTTTATCTCCGCCTGCAATACCACCGTAGCCATGTCTACCTTTCGAATGTCCCGAGAGCGTCAAGCTTTCTGAAATAATAGACCACTGAATTGTACCGTTTTCACCTCTGTATGTGGAAAGGGTCTCATCCGTGTTCCAACTAAAGGAACAATGATCAAGGATGAAGTAGTTGTTGTCTCTTCCCCAAAGAGCATCCATAGAATCACTGCCGCTATATACATTCGATGCACCTGGACGGAAAGACATATACCGGATTATGATGTTCTCTGAATTACTGATATTGGTTTCCCATCCTGCGACGGTAATGCCATTACCTGGTGCTGTTTGTCCGGCAATGGTCAGGTTTTTGATGTTAGCAAATCTTAAGGCATCCTTCAGTTCAATTGTTCCTGATACGTTAAAAACAATCGTTCGGCCCTCTTCTGGGGTAGTTACAATCCCATGACGAAGGGATCCTTCGATAGGTTCATCATTTTTGTTATAATCCTCAAGGTTGGTTACGATATATACGTCTCCGCCACGACCACCACTGGTATAGGCGCCACCACCTTCTGCACCGGGAAACGCGACGATGGACGCCCCCGAGAAACCGCTTTCATTAGACAGTGCTGAAATCGAACTGCCAGGTCGTACCGAGCCCATTGAAAATGCAATCGCAATACTTATGATGACGGCCAAGGCTCTTCTAAATCCCTTATTCTTACTTTTCATCTGGTTTTCTGCTCCCTTCAATAATGTAGTAAGCTTCACGCTGCTACTTTCAATCATTTTATACCTTTCAGGTATTTCGCACCTGCCAAAAAAAATTTTTTTTGCGCCAATTCTTGTACTTGGTCCAATGTGCTGTAGTATAGAATTAAGGTTTTATGAAAAGAGATGAGAAACACTTCACTGCGTATAGGGAAATCCGATTACCTTTATGGGGGCTTAGAAGTGAAAATCCAATACCAGCATCGCCATCAATCGTTTCACACATTTATATCCACCGATAATACCTATCCCCTTCATCTGCATAAACATGTTGAAATCACAATAGTCCTATCTGGCAAGATTTATATAACCATCAATCAGAAGGAATATCTTCTGTCTGAAGGAGACATAGTGGTTATTTTTCCCAATCAACCCCACAGCTACAAAACAACTGAGAGCAGTCGGATCCTGCTGGTTTTTTTCGATGCTGAATTCCCAGGGGATTTTACGGGAGATTTAACGAAGCTTATTCCAAATAACCCGATGGTTCCCAAGGAGCACTTGGTTTATAACGTCTCGAACATGCTGAAAGCATTATACGAACGTTATACGGAAAATTGTGATAACCGTTTGCTCAAGGCTTACACCTCTGTCATATTAGGACATGTTCTGCCATTATTATCTCTGAAAAAAATAGAATACACCCAATATTTGGATAGTATTCAAAGAATTCTTGCCTATGTGGACCTTCACTTCCTAGAGCCTGTAACCCTGGATATGGTTTCAAGAGAATTAGGAATCAGCAAATTTCTTATCTCACGAATCTTCTCTGACCAACTCCATACATCATTTCGGGATTATGTGAATGGCAGACGGGTAGCCCTTGCCCAGATGCTGCTGCTATCTACCACGAACCCGGTCACTGAGATAGCGTTCGACTCAGGATTTAACAGTTTGCGTTCGTTTTATCGTGCCTTTAATAAGGAGTATGGGATCACACCCACTGAATACCGCAGGAACGCCCAGGAGGTGATATAAGTTCCCCCTTCAATCAAAGAGGGGAGGGGAAAGGAATTGCAAAAGTATGGCTCAATTATAATTACAAAACAAAGGCTGGTCCTGCTAAATTTGCAAGACCAGCCTTTCAATAATCTTTTTCAATACATAAAGGATCTAAAAAAACAGCCCTCTAAAACGGACTGGTTTACTTATTTCAACAGGCGTTTAAGAATATATGTACTTTGGCATTCTTTGACTACCAGTTCTCATCCTTGGTCGCCAAGAATATTTAAAACTCTTATAAGTGAGATATCATTGTATTTTGGAAAGTGCTCCCTTTCATCCAGAAAGTATCTGACACCGTATATATCATCCTGCTTTTTCAAGACAGTATATTCAAATTTCATGATAATACCTTCTCCTCTTGTTTATTGAGCTCTCGTTATCCGTTACTTCAATAAAATTAATTAAGAGATTATCCATTGTATTCATTCTTTACAGACATGCGTACTATTTTACCTGTGTTTTCATTAATTGTAATCAATGCCCCAGAACATACAACTTCTTTCTGCAATAAACCAACTAAATAAATATTTCCTTGCTTTATGTAATTTTGAATTATATCGTTAATGTCAGGATTAAGCGAAGTATCCAGGAAACCAAAATGTTCCTTTAATCCTTGAAGAATCAATTCTTTGGCTTGTGTCTGAGTGCTTTCATTTACGCTTTCAATCCTTAAATCATCAGTATTAGTTGGCTTTTTCTACATTACTCCACATGACTATAACCCTCCATTTGTTGAGAATAAACCACTTCTTCACCAATATTTAAGCTCCATTAAGGATGTTATTTTTGAACATCAATGCAACATTAATTCTTTAAAGGTTGCGTGATTTCCTCCTTAGTCGAGTAGAATGCAGGCCTATCATTTTGTAGATTTGACCTGCAAGCCCTCACAGTCCGTACATCAGTCTGTCTAACAATTATTAAAAAATCTCCATTTTCGGGCATGAAAATAGATGATCTTTGTCGAATCTCTGTATCTAAGGAGATGAGCGCATATGTCCTTTATCGAAGGTGAAGATAGACATCAAATTCATTTATTGCCAAATACGTTGGACGATTTTGTAGAAGAAGAAAATCCTGTACGAGTTATCGATGCTTAC
>NZ_LMRV01000058.1 GCF_001428245.1 Paenibacillus sp. Soil522 | reverse complement strand
CTTCCCTTCGTCATAGCCTTTGCTCCCCCTTTATAGGCCTTTAAGCTGCTATGACTATTATACTTCTTCACCCAGTCCGTTAGCTGTGTTCTGCTCGCRATYTTGTATTTATCAATGATATCGTACTGGGATAATTCCCCCTCAAGGTAATCCAATACCGCTTGAAGCTTAAGTTCTGCGGAATAGCTGCGGTTTTCCGTTTGGACCTCTAATCCTTCAAAACCATAGACTTCATACTGGCGTCGCATTTCACCAAGGTTGTCTTGGAAATCCCATATTTATAAGCAACGGCCATGACGCTAAGTTCACCACTATCGATTTCTTCGATAATGGCGAGTTTCTCCTTCGCGTTATATTGAACTCTAGACATGAAAATACTCCCCTCATAGCAGCAGGTTTTATTATTTCACCTGTCTACTATTTGGGGAGCATATCACCTGACGAAACAGCCTCTTGTTTTAGCGTTATCTGCTGATCGTTAAATCACCCGCTACCTGCCAATTCACAAAATACAAAAACTCTTCAAGCGTTTTGTCTGGTGCATCCGGCCGGTCAGCGAAATTTTTCGCTCCGCTGCATTGATTCGGGCTCGTTAAATAACGGTCTCCCTCATAATGCCGGTGAGGCCCATAGCTGTTATACGTACTAGGCACGGTTGGCCTTTTCTTAACTGCTTACGCCCGGTCTTTGCCTTCCTCAAGCCACAGGATCGAGGTAACGCCGCGCGGATAATACTTGCTGCCCGTAATTTTGCCGGAGATGATCTGGTCGCTCCAGCTCCAAATCGACAGCTCGGGATGCGTCAGCCACTTCACATGGGCCTCATCTGCCAGATGACCGCTTTCATCCCAAACCATGCCGAGAAGCTCGCGCGCAACGAACTGGCATAAATAGATTTTACTCAACCAGCTGTTATTGCTCGTAGATGACAATTTCCAGCCTCCATCTTCAAATAAGCAAATGCCGGGACGCAATACATAGCGAAGATGCGTATTCAAAGCCTCCAAGTATGCGCCAAACCGCCCATTCGGCTCCAGCGCTGCGAGGTTCCCCGTTACGTAAGGAAAAATAAGTCCTTCGATAGCCGGGATGATTTTGGAATCGTTATTCTCAGCAATAACCGCCGGTATATAACCTTCACCCGTCATTTGGCTGGCGATCGTCGACGCGCACTTCTCCGCTTGGCTGCCTGCTGCTGCAGCAAGGCCTTCCCGGCCGTTCTCCAGCAATATTCGCTCCAGCGCAATATAGGCAGCCCAGCACTTCCCGGCCAAATAAATATTGTTCCGCGCTTGCCCCAGCGATACGTCCAAGCTGTCATAGGTCGTAATTTCTGCGCCGCCCATTGTCCGCGAGCTGTCGAGGCCCATGATGCCGTTGCGGCTTTGCGGATCTGCATCATCACGGTTCAGCATGCTGCTCAGGCATTTCTCGAATACGTCTAAATTTGCCGCAAGCCACTCCCCGTCGGCCGTTTTCTCGTAATAAGCGGCCCCGCAAAGCACCCAGTTCACCAGCTGCTCATGCGTCATATGCGAGAAACAGCCGTCAAGGCCGTACAGCTCGTAGGCGGAATAGCCCGAACGAGAAACTGCATTTGCAACGCCCATGTCATGGGTAAAGCTAATGCCGCCAGGGTATTCTGCCCCATCGCCTGGCTTACGGAGCGTGTCCTCATAGCTGAACCGTTTTACGAACATGTCCAGCTCATTCTTTACCGTCCACGGGTTCATTTTCAGCTCATAGAACAGCTGGTCCACCGTCAAGTCGAACGTATTCATCATCCGGTATTCACCTTCATTGACGATCCAGAACGGTTTCCCTTCATAATCAAGAAGCTGCGTGTTGCCGTAATAGCTGCGGATCGAATGAATAAGCATAAACTTTTGGTTCTCGGACAAGCGGTCCTGCTCGGCCAGCGCACCATCTTGAACGGCCTCTGCCGTCAGCCGGTCAAAATGAGTTAATCCGTAATCGGCCACCGCTTCGACGTTCGGGAAGTAGCGTGTATAGAAATAAGAAGCGTCAATGCCTGTCGTTACATAGCCGCCTTTATAGAAGCAAATAACAAACCGGTACGTTTTGCATGCTCCGGGCTCCGTATCCATCACGAGGGAGCAGACTGGCCCGAGACCGAAGGTCCAGTTTTCTTGCAGCCCGGCAGTGAGAATATCCTCCATGCTGAAATGCTGCGCGGACATGACTGCTTTATCGTCAGATACAACCGCAAGCTGTCGTCCCTGGCCAATCCCCGCTCTGCCGCTTGTATCATCTATTCGGCGCATGGCGCTGTAAGGATCGCTTCCTTGGAACCCGAAGAACGCCCGCCGCTTCCTGTCCGACCGCGAATTGTCCACAGTCAGCTCGGCGAATACGGCTGGAATGAGCGTATCCTTGAGCTCACTCTCAGTAGCAATATTCGGATCGGGAACGGAGCGGACCTGCGAATAAATGCGGAAGGTTAAATCGCCTGCCTGCCAAGTGTCCGTCGTCAGCCGGAAATCACGATGAATGGCATGCTGCGGCAGTGGATGGAGAAGCTTCGGCTTGTTCTGGTTCGGATCGGGATTCTCAATATCGTACCGTTTGCTTTCATCCTCTTCTTGGACATCGTGAAATGGCAATGTATCATAGCCTGTCCCGTCCAAACGTTCGAGGCCAATATATAGATTCTCCTTCGGCGGCTTTGCCAGTTCAATGTCGAAGCCTCCTGAAGCGCCTGGAAATCCGAGAGTAAAGCTTGAGAAAGCACCGATCGGGGAATGATGGGCGTTAAAAAACTGGTTTCTTGTCATGACAGATCCAACTCCTTAATAAGTTTCATCCCTTTCCATCTTACTGCCGCAGCTCCTCCCCAAACAGGGTCATAACGGACCTTTATTTGTACAAAACGGCACAAGCCGCGCGAAGAGGATATGCTATACTGTACTCATTCTATTAAGCGAGGAATTTACGATGAGAAACCATCTTCCCTTCGGCCGGGAAAACAGCATTCAGGAGCTCATGACACCCGATTTGCAGTTTGCCTTCCAAATTGTAGCGGCGCATAAACGTACCGTTAATGAGCAGTGGAGCTACCCCGAGCATCATCACACCATGTTTGAGCTCAACATGGTCTTGGAGGGAGAGCAGACCATGCATGCGGAGAGCTCTTCCTTTGTGCAGCATGCAGGGGATATCCTATTCATTCCGCCCGGCGTCATGCATAGAAGCGACGGTTCGTCAGGCAAAGAGAAGATGACTTACTTTTGTCTGCATTTCGATATTGACGACCTCACGCTTCGCAGGAGCCTGATGAGCATGCAGACGACCTTGCTGCTGGCCGGCAGTCCCTCATCAGCTGCCATCCGAAATACGCTGAAGCGATTAATCCAATCATTGCAATATGCCGAGACCGGTCTGCAGCGGGACAAGCTGGCTTTTTTGAGCGATACCTTCCTGATGCTTTCCGCTCTCACGAATTGGACAATCGAAGAAGGGACGGGAGAGCTGCACGGAAAAGAGGCATCGGAGAATGAAGTATCGCTCGCTGCAACGATGGAACGGGAGCTGCGGAGCGCATCCGCAGCCGACCGCTCGCTCGAAGAGAGGATCGGCATCGAAAAAATGGCCGCCCGTCTCGGCTACAGCCCTGCCTATTGCAAACGGGTGTTTCAGCGCGTCTACGGCATGTCCCCCCGTCAATATTTAACCGGACTCATCATTCGCCAAGCGAAGCTGCTGCTGATCAATACGGAGCTTACAATCGAAGACATCGCTTATCAGCTCGGCTATCGCGATATCTCGCAATTCAGCAAGCAGTTTAAGCGCTGGATGAATCTGTCTCCGGCGGCATTTCGCAAGCTGACGAAATAACATGCACAAGGGACGCCGGCAGAAGCTGGCGTCCCTTGTCACTATTAATTGACTTTAATGCTGAATACGACAGGAGCAGAGCTTTGAACCTTCGATGTCGTAATGATTAAAGCTTCTTCCGTTCTCTCCCATACCGGTTTTTCATCGAATCCCAGCACGCTAATATCTTCAATAATTGCGTGGAAGTGATGCGATTTTTCACTAAGCGACTTAATTTTAACGACTCCGTCATCCGGAAACAGAAGAACAGTTACATAGAGCTGGCTTCCCTTCACGGTGAAGCGGATATCCTCGCTCGTATAGGCCTTCGTTACGCCATCCGTAAATTGGCCTTCCTTAATCTTCGTAGGGCCCTCGCCCGACGTCCGCCAGAAGGTCGTATCATAGATCGCTTCGCCATTCACTTTAAGCCAGTCGCCGATTTCAAGCAAAATTTGCTTATCCTGCTCAGGAATCGTTCCATCTGCTTTCGGTCCTACATTAAGCAGCAGGCTGCCGTTTTTACTGACGATATCGACCAGATCCCGAATGATCTCAACCGATGTTTTATATTCATTATCCGCTGTATAACACCATGAATTTTTTGCAACAGCGGTATCCGTCTGCCAAAAATACGGCTTCATATCGGCAAACTGGCCTCTTTCAACGTCTGGAACAGCGGTACCGAACTGAAAGGCATCATGCTTGTAGTTGATGGCAACCGCGATTCCCCACTCCGCTGCCTTATTATAATAATACGCTGCAAACTTTTTGAGATAGGGCTTGAAGGCTGCCGTTTGAATCCACCAATCAAAATAAAAAACATGAGGCTTATACTGATCAACAAGCTCGCAGCAGCGAATTAACCAATCCTCCAAGTATAGCTGGTTCGGAGGGGAGCCATACAGATCCTGATGGTCAGGCTCTGGCATGGCCGGCCAATAAAAGTCGCCTTGCACGAGCGGCTCCTTAATATCGGAATCAAACTCCTTGCCATGCGACATGAAAAACCAATGCTCGGCACGGTGGGAGGAAACACATAAGGTCAGCTGCCGCTTTTCAAACGCCTCTTTCATTTCGCCAAGCAAATCTCGTTTAGGCCCCATCTCATAAGCGTTAAACGGGGAAATACCGCTTTTGTACATTTGAAATCCGTCATGATGCTCAGCAACAGGCATAATATATTTGGCGCCCGCCCGCACGAAAAGCTCTGCCCATTCATCTGCGCTAAAGCGCTCCGCCTGAAACATCGGGATAAAGTCCTTGTAGCCAAAGTCCTTATGCTCCCCGTACACGGCTATATGATGCTTATATGCTTTTGAATCCTTGATGTACATATTTCTGGAATACCATTCACTGTCGAATGCCGGAACGGAATATAAGCCCCAGTGGATAAAAATACCGAATTTCGCTTTTTTATACCAGCCCGGAACCTGATACTCGCTAAGTGAATCCCAGTTATCCTTAAACCTTCCTTTGGCAATCGTATCGTCAATAACCTTCAAATATGCACTTGCATCCATGATCGTCATCATCCCTTCGCACTGTAATGCCTATGTACATTCTAGCGGTGAAATCATGGAATAAACATGCAGAAAGCTATCTTTCTATTGGACAAAAATAACCTTCTCAGTCTAATCGCTTTCCTAATGAAAACAAAAAAAGACGCTCTCCTCCTGTACAGGCTGTCTTAATAGACAACAGCCTCACGGAAGAAAAGCATCTGTTTCATTTATCTATTTATATTTCAGGACGACAACGTCCGCTTCAGCCAATCGTAAGACAGCCGCCCGCTTATTTCATGAGCACCGGGAAACACATCCTGTGCCAGCTTATCCCCTGCGCCTTCAGCGTCATAGATCGCCTGAATTTCCGCGGCAGCCTTGCGAAAGCCTGCCACTGGAAAGATCGGATCATTCTCGCCTGATTCGAGAAATAACGGACGCGGAGCAATGAGTCCGATCAGCTCCGGCAGCTCGGCATACGCGAGCAACCCCGGCGTGTAGTTATCGATGCAATGATGGACAGCAAAAATGCTGTCCTTGAACGTGTTCGTGAACCCCGTCAGTACCGTCGCGTTTATTCTGGCCTCCAGCACAGCGGCTGCAAAGCCAATCAAGCCGCCGCCCGAGAAGCCCATAAGTCCGATCCGGTTCGCATCGGCCTCCGGCCGCCCGGCCAAATAATTAAAAGCCTTTAACGCTTCCGTTACGCGCAGGCCGGTAAGTGTCTTGCCGAGCATCATCAGCTGCGTCGACAGATTGTAGCAGGAGCTTGGCACATCCGGATTTAGCGCGAGATCCGCGAGAAGTCTGCGCTCGCCGAAGCCGATGACATCCGGTGCGATAACGACCATTCCCCGCTTTACCAGCTGCACCGCAAAATGCTGGTGTATGCCCGGCTCTGCTTCGTCAGGCGAACCATCCTTCAGCAGGCCGACAATTTCCCGGCTGCCGTAGCCATGACCGTGAAGCGCCAGCACGCCGGGAAGCGGCCCCTTCGCGTCATGAGGGATAAGCACATAAGCGGCAAAGGTCAAATCCGGCGTAGCCGATAGCTCCACCCGCTCGCGGATATATCCTTCGCATTCTACGCGTTCCAGCAATTTAGGAGCATGTGCGGGATTAGGCTCGAAATGGCCGATCGCCTCGCGCAGCGCTGCCTTCAGCTTCGGTCTCCGCTCATTCCGAAGCTCCAGCATGGCTTGACTGCGATGCCGGCTAACCGCTTCGTCATACAGCTTCTCTAAATAAGAATCCCCGTTCCACATCGTTGTCACTCCCGCCTCGTCTTTAGATTTACTGCATAAATATACGCGATAGCAGCGCCTTCCTCCAGAAAATCAAGCTTAACGCTCCTCTCACGCGCCTGCTCATTCGTAATGCAGCCGATAAACCATTCCTCAATCATATCAGAAGACCGATTGCATCGGACTATAGGCGCGATAACGGACATCGCTCTCTTAAATTGACCCTCAGCTCATTGTACCGGTCCCGAACCTGATCCCGCTCTCCGTAAACAGGCCGCCACTGCTCGTCCTTCGATTCAAAGTGATCCCTGCCTTACATCATTTCATTTTATTCACTGTGAATAAATGACAGTACCACTTTATTAAATGCTTCCGGCGTTTCCATATTCTGCATATGCCCGGATTGCGGTAAATAAACGGTTATGGCTTGCGGCATTAATTCGGCCAAGCGCGCTGAAGATTTACGGCTTCCGTCGGAATCTTCTTCGCCAATGAGGACGAGCAGAGGAATCCCCGTGCTGTTCCTGCTCAGCAAAGCGATGAGAGATGGACCTACAAGAGGCCATCTTCGCTCGTATAGCGGCTGCCAAGCCGACCATTCCTTGATCATGGTCCACAGCTCCGTTTTGATAGCATCCCGATTCGGACCGCAGCTGCCAAGCAATCCTTGGAACCATTCCTGCTTGAAAAGGGTTATATTCACATCATTTTTAGGCGCCGGATTCCCGCTTTGCACTTCTTCCGTAAAGGGAATCCACTGCGCATCCTCCGACACATACAATCCGGAGCTTGCAGCCGATACGGACAATACCTTCTCCGGATATAAAGCCATATAATCCACCGCAACCATCGAGCCCAGCGATAAGCCGATCAAATGCACCTTAGACAATTCGAGCCTTTGTATGAGCTGCGCCAAATCATCTACGTGGCGAAAAAAACGGCGGGGATCCGGCATCGCCGATTTGCCATACCCTCGCAAATCATAGCGAATGACGCGATAATGCTGCGCAAGCGCCTCTATTTGCGAATCCCACATTCTCAAATCGAAGGAGTGGGCATGCAGCAGGATAACCGTCTCGCCCGAGCCGCTCTCCTCGTAATAAAGCTGCGTTCCATTAATAGCTAATACACCCGCGTTATGTTTCATTCCAATTCCCCTTTTAAAAAGCTTATAACCCAATGCCTTCGGATGGAATGCTGTTTTTTAATGAATAATGTCCTTTTTTTAAGAAAACGGACTATGATGGGGTTCATTATAGTTCACTTGCCGTATCGAGATGCATAAATTCCAAGTAAAACAAAAAAACTTCATCGCGAGATGAAGGAATCGTCGCGATGAAGCTTCAAAGTGGAAGTGCCGTTGCTTTAAGAAAACCGATCTGGCGAGAAGGATTGATTGTAAGCGGACGTCTGCTTGTCCTCGATATAATCTGCTGCCAGCTTGGCGGTTGCCGGACTGAGCAAAATGCCGTTGCGGTAATGTCCGACAGCAAGCACGACACGGCTCGATTCCGCTATCCGCCCTATTAAGGGAAATCCATCCTGCGTAGCGGGACGAAGGCCGGCCCAGCTGTGAAACGGCGTTTTGTCCGCCAAAAACGGAAACAGCTGCTTATTCCAATTTTTCAGCCGCCCGATTCCTTTCTCCGTGACCGTCGTATCATAGCCGGCAACGTCCTCCGACGCGCCGCATACGAGCGTCGAGTTTGCTTTGCCTACCAAATAGCCCTGATTGCAGAAAACCATATGCGAAACGGGCTGCGCCTCTACTTCATAAGCGCAAATTTGTCCGCGAATAGGATAAACCGGAATGTTCATATGGAATGTCTCTGCAAGCTGCTGCGCCCAGGCGCCGGAGCAAATCAACAGCTGATCGCCGTTAAAAAAACGCCCGTCCGCCGCGCGGACGACAGCCTCGCGCTGCCATTCGACGATTTCAAGCTCATCCAAATGCTCATAGATTTGTACGCCGATATTTCTGCACGCCTGCTCAAGCGCGCTCACGTAATGGGGAGCATAAATATGGCTTTCCTCCGGCGTATATAAGGCTGCCTGAGCATCCCGCGTGAGCAGCGGCTCCCTGCTAAAGAGCGCGTCTCCCTCCAATATGCTGCCGGAAGAGCCGTATTGCCGCTGCCATAGCAGCCTGCCCTCCAGCGCCAGCAAATCAGCCTCATGATAGGCGATATAGAGACTGCCGGAGCTTGTATACTCGAAGTCCTGCTTAGAAACTTGCCTGATCGTCTGCTGCCATTCCGGATATAGATGCAGGCTTTCCAAGCAAAGCTGGAAAAAATCATCCGGCCCTTCTACATTTTCAGAATAAGGGGCGAGCATCCCGGCAGCAGCGCCGGAAGCCTGACCGCCGCAGCGCTTTGTTTCGAGAACAGTGACCTGACAGCCCCGGCTCTGCAGTTCAAAGGCGCATGATAAGCCGATAATGCCTCCGCCCATAACCATGATTTTCTCTCTCGTCACCGTTCCATCTCTCCCGTAAATCAGGTTATTTCAATTTGAATTGCTCAAGACCGCTGCTTGCCGAAGCGTAACGCTTCTTCGTAATTCTGCCCGATAAATAGGAAAGCCGCCCGGCTTCAATAGCGAGGCTCATCGCCTTCGCCATCCTTACCGGATCCTTCGCCTTCGCTACCGGCGTATTCATCAGCACGCCGCTTACCCCAAGCTCCATCGCCTGTGTTACATCGCTTGCAGAGCCAAGACCGGCATCGACAATGATCGGAACCCCGGCCTCCTCGACGATTAGTCCGAGATTGTACGGATTAAGGATGCCAAGACCTGTGCCGATCGGCGCCGCTCCCGGCATGACGGCTGCCGCTCCCGCTTCCTCAAGCCGCTTGCAGATGACAGGGTCATCCGACGTATAAGGAAGCACCGTAAAACCTTCCTTAACTAATATTTCCGTAGCCTTCAGCGTTTCGATCGGGTCCGGCAGCAGCGTCCGTTCATTTACGCTAATCTCGACCTTAATCCAATCGCTGAGTCCTGAAGCACGCGCCAAGCGGGCGATACGAACGGCCTCGTCTGCTGTCCGCGCACCCGATGTATTCGGAAGATAGATATACTTGTCATCCTCCAAATGCTGAAGGATCGAATCGTCCTCCGTAGAAGCCAAATTAATCCGCCTGATCGCGAACGTCAGCACCTGCGCCCCCGAAGCCTTGATCGCTTCCTTCTGGACGAACGGGTTAGGAAACAGTCCTGTACCGATAAAAAAACGGGAAGAAAGCGTGTGGCCGCCAATTTGTAAAACATCTGTTTTCATACAATCAGCCCCCTCCTACAAAATGAACCAATTCAATACGCATATTCGGATGAACAGGCGTGTCTGCCCATTGCTCCGCAGTCAGCACCTGGCCGTCCGCTTCCGCCACAACCGGCTTGCCCGTAAGTCCCAGCCGTTCAATGACGTCTTGAATCGTATTTACTTGATCCAGCTGCTGCTGTTCACCGTTGATGATAAGCTCCATAAGATCACTTTCCTCTCTCCAGCTTCCTGATGAACGCTTCGCAGGTACCCTTCACGTCCGCGCTGCCTACGATTTCGCTAACCGCGCATATCCTGCTTGCCCCTGCTTCGATGACTTCATCGACATTGTGCAGCTTGATGCCGCCGATCGCTACGAATGGAATTTTCACAGCTTGTGCGACCTCACGGACATAAGCAATCGTTACCGGATCAACAACGTCCACTTTAGTAGCCGTTGGATAGATGGGGCCTACGCCAATATAATCCGCTCCCTGCTGCTCAGCGAGCAGCGCTTCCTCAAGCGCATGGGTAGAAATACCGATTATTTTGCTGCCGACAATTTTTCGGGCTTCCGACAGCGGTACATCCCCTTGGCCCAAATGAATGCCGTCCGCATCCGCTTCCATCGCAATATCGATATAATCGTTGACGATGAAGGTTACTCCGTATTTTCTGGTCAGCTCTCTAAGCGCTTTAGCCTTGGCCAGCACCTCAGCTTTATCGCTCGTTTTGTCGCGCAGCTGAATAATATCCACGCCGCCCTTGATCGCTTCCTCCATCACTTCAATAAGATTCCGTCCCGGATGGAATTGCTCACCTGTTATCGCGTATAAACGAAAATCTTTCATCTCTCATCAAACCTCCGTTTTAAAGCCCGATATAACGGGCGTATAAAGTTTTGGCGCGTACGAAATCATCGGTACCCTGCACGAGCACACGCCCATCCGCGAACAGCACGAGCCGCTCGCCCTCGGGCAGCTCAGCTTTAAGAAGAAACGGATTCAAATTCACCTTTACCGCTACCGGTTCCAGCCGCTGCCGCCAGACTTCAAGATCAAGCGTTCCGCTGCCCGCAATTTGGATCGTTTCCCGACCGCATAAGGATAGCACGGTGTTCTCCCCGCTCAAATCAAGAGCCGGGTACTGCTTCAGCTGACAGCACGGACAGCTCTTGTCCGGTTCGCCCAGCTTCATCTCATAGTATTGATTTTGCCAAAGATCAAACGTGACTAAGCTTTTTCTTCTTTGCTTATCGTCATCCACCAAATATTTGAGCGCTTCAACCGCCTGATAGGAGCCGACCATATCAACAACCGGCGCAATCACTCCGATCATATCGCAGGTTTGACCGCCGGCATCCCCTGTTTTTATGAAACAGCGCAAGCAGGGCGTCTCGCCGGGAACGAAGATCGCGCTCATGCCCCGCGAGCTGACAGCGCCGCCGTACGTAAACGGAATTCCAAGCTTGAAACAAGCGTCGTTTAACAGAAAGCGGGTATGGAAATTGTCCGTGCCGTCCAGCACCAGATCCATTCCTTCGAGCAATGCTTCGATATTATGGGCGGTTACGTCGGCAACGATCGCTTCCAAGCGAACGGAGGAATTAATTTTTTTAAGCTTCTTCTCGGCTGCTACGACCTTCGGATATACATGCTGTACATCCTCCTCATCGTAAAGCATTTGCCGCTGCAAATTGCTTTTTTCCACATAATCTCGATCTACAAACCGTACGTGTCCAACTCCTGCGCGCACCATATGGTTAGCCAGCACCGTTCCCAGCGCTCCCATCCCTACGATACAGACCGCGCTGTCTATCAGCTTACGCTGTCCTGCCTCGCCAATCGGCGCAAAAAGCATTTGTCTTGAATATCTTTCCTCCATTTGCCGCTCCTTTCCGCGCGCTTGTTCGCTTATTTATAGGTTGCGGAAGGCATCCTCCGCCTTGATTTCTTTCTTCAATTGACCGTGCTCAGTCAGCCAGCTGATCACCGATCTCCACGATTCCTCGGATTGTGAGCCAAACGTCTCCGAACCCGCATCCATCAGCGGCAGCAGCGTGTCCAGGCTTTGCTTCTCGATTGCTGCATCAAGCGGGAAATTTGCATCTTGTTTTTCAAGCAGCGTATTCAATGCTTTATCCGGGTTATTAACAGTGTATTGCTGGCCTTTGGCAGCCGCCTCGATAAATTTCTTAATGGCTGCATTTTTGCTTTCAAGCCCCGTCTCGCTTGCGGTAAGCACAAGCTCATAATAATCGGGAACGCCGTAAACGGAAGGATCAAACGATGAGAGCTTCACGCCCTCCTTCTCGAGCAGCGGCTTCTCATGATTAACATAGCCGCCGATAATCGCATCGACCTTGCCCGTCATCATCGCCGGAATGAGATCCCAGCCAATGTCTACGTAATTAAGCTTGGATGAATCTCCGCCATCGGACTCCACCATCGTGTTGACAATAAGCTGATCGAGCGGAATGGACGGATAGCCGATTTTTTTGCCGATCAGATCCTTCGGGCTTTGAATGCCCGCCGCTTCAAGCGTCATTAGGCGATTAAGCGGATGACGCACAATAGACGCCACCGAAACTACCGGAATATCCTCGGCGCGGGATATCGCAACCTGCATCTGATAGCTGAGCGCGAGATCCGCTTTGCCGGTTGCCACTAATTTTAACGCATCATTCGTATCCGCGGGCGTTTTCAAATTTACCTTCAAGCCTGCTTCTTTAAAATACCCCTGCTCCTCCGCCGCATAAAGGAAGGAGTGTACGGCATTCGGATACCAGTCGAGCAGCACCGTAAGCTCCGTCTCGGCTTCCTTGCTGTTATTTGTATCCGCTGCTTGCTGCTTGGAGCCGCAGCCCGCCATCATCGTCAGAACTAGTACAAGAGCGACTGCTAACATCAAATTCTTTTTCCAATTTTGTAAGCTCATTTGTTTGTTATTCCTCTCTTATTTGCATTTATTATGCAGTATTCGATTCCTTATTGGCGGCGGGCAAGACTGATCCGCTCTATCCACTGCGCCGCCAGAAACAGCAATATGCCCATTGCGGACAGCAGCAGCACGCCGGAAAATACCGCCTCGCCCCGGAGCATGCTCGACGCCCGCTTCGTATATATGCCAAGGCCGGCCTCGCCGCCCAGCCATTCTCCGAGCGTGGCGCCGCCGACGCTAATCGTTGCGGCCATCTTGAGGCCCGTAAAAAAGCCGGGCAGCGCCGACGGCATTTTCCATTTCAGAAACAAGTCCCGCTTGCGGGCCCCCATCGACCGCATGATCTCGCCAATGCCGGCATCAGCCGAGCGGAAGCCGTCTGCCGTGTTTACCGCAATGGGAAAGAAGGTGAACAGGATGACGACGGCAACCTTGCTCCATATTTCATAGCCGAACCACATGACCATTATCGGCGATAAAGCAATAATCGGTATCGTCTGGGACGCGACAATGAACGGGTAGACCGTCTTCCTTGCCAGACCCGAGCCTTCGATCCAGACTGCGGCCAGCGTTCCGAATAGGATGGAAATGCCGAGCCCTAGCAAAGACTCTCCCAAAGTGACGACAAAGTGCTTACCCAGCAGAAGCCGATTATCCCAGGTGGAAATCAGCACGTCAGACAGCTTCGGAATAATATAATGCGGAATGGCCAAAAAGACCGTCGCAGCCTCCCACAGCACTGCAAGCAGCAGCACGAACAAAAACACAGGCATGCTTGCCCACAATCGCCCTTTCATCGGTCCGCTCCTTCCAAGCTGCCCGTGCCTCGCCCAAGCAGCTCCAGCGCCTGCCGTTTCAAAGAAATAAAGGACTCCTCCAGCACATGCTGATACGTCCTTGGCCTTGGCAGGTCGATCTTCAGCTCCTGCAATGCGGTAACCGGCGCCTTCGCCGCTATGAGCACGCGATCGGACAGCAGCAGCGCCTCATCGATATCATGTGTAATAAAAAGAATCGTTTTACGGTGCTGCTCCCAAACTTGAAGCAGCCATTCCTGCATGCTGACCCGCGTCATCGCATCGAGAGCGCTGAACGGCTCGTCCAGCAGCAGCAGTTCTCCGCCGCCCAAAATAGAGCGGAGAAACGACACCCGTTGGCGCATGCCGCCCGACAGCTCATGCGGACGCTTCGCCTCGGTCCCTTCAAGCCCGAAGTCCGGAAGCAGCTCAAGCACCTGTCTTCTTGCTACCCGCTTTGGCGTGCCGGCTAGCTCAAGGCCAAGCGCGGCATTATCAAGCACACTCCGCCATGGCATAAGACTGTCTCGCTGCGGCATATAACCGATGCGTCCCGGACGTATATTCCGCGCCCCAGTATGTGCTTCTCCTCCGGAACCAAACTTGATCGTCCCCGCCTGCGGGGACAGCAGGCCTGCCAGCAGCCGGAACAGCGTCGTTTTCCCCATTCCACTTGGAGCCAGAAACGAAACAAATTGTCCGGCTTGAATGTCGAATTCAAGTCCTGTGAACAATGGCAGCTCATCCTTAAAAGCATAAGTCAGACCGCTGACAGACAAAGCAAGCGGAGGGCCGCCCGGCTTTACATCGCTCAAATCGGCCACTCCTCTTGCCGGTAAGCCATATCCCAGAACATATATTCAAATTTGGACGTCGTCACAAACAACTCCTCCAGCCGCGCAAGCTCCCGCTCCGGCAAGCCTTCAGAGAGCCGGTTCATGAGGCCGATGGTCCACTCTGTAAGCTCGCCAAACTCCTCGGAGCTGTACATCAGAATCCATTCGCGGTAGAGCGGATGCTCCAGCGAGCCCGGATGGCTGGCAAACGCCGATCCGATTTCCCGGTAGCTCCACATGCAGGGAAGCAGAGCGGCAACCACCTCGGCGAGCGAGCCCTGCGCGGCATCCAGCATGTATTTCGTATAAGCAATCGTCGTCGGAGCAGGCTGCGTCGCCTCCAGCTCTTCCCGGGCAATGCCGAAGCGCTCGGCATATTGCCGGTGCAGCTCCATCTCCACATTCAGTGTCGAATGCAGCAGCTCCGCGAATTTGCCCATCGTCTCCAGATCATAGGCTTTAATGCTGCCTATCGCAAACATTTTGGCATAATCGATTAAGTACACATAATCTTGCTTCATATAATAAATGAACCGTTCAAGCTCCAGCGTTCCATCTCTCAGCCCGGTCAAAAACGGATGTCCATGACAATTTTCCCATACCTGCTGCACCGACCGGTACAGCCTATCGCTAAAACGCTCCACTGATCATTCCGCCCTCTCTGCATCATGGTCCTGACGTTTTTTTTCGCAGTCCGGCTTTGCTTGATTACACCAATCGGCAATAAAGCCGATCATGACTTTGACGTAATCGACAAGCTCCCGCATATCGATGCTCTCATTCACGGCATGAGCATGCTGCAGCTGCCCCGGCCCGTATATGACCGTTGGAATGCCGGCCCGTCCCAGCCAGCCCGCATCGGTAACGGTCGCACTCATACCGACGGCCGGAGCTGTTCCCAGCTGCTGAAGGTGGACAGAGGCAAGCGTCTTAAGCCCGTCTCCATCTTCATCCAGCGTAAGCGACGGAAAGATCTCGCCCCGCTCCTCAAGCATTGAACGTCCTCCCCAGCGGAAGGCCGGCGGGTGCTGGCGCATCCACGGGTCAGCTTCCGCTACCTTCAGCAAATGACTCTCGATTTCGGCAGCCACCGTTTCGTAATCCTCATCGGGATAAAAATGAACCGTGATCCACAATGCGCAGCGGTCCGCTATGAACGCCGCATGCCGGCCTCCTTCAATGACAGCCGGATTAATCGTATTCGAGCCCGGCGAAAAACCAGGATAGGATTTGGTCACTGCCCAGTGGCGCTCCAGCTCCTGAAGGCCTTCAATCAGCTTGACCATTTTCTCGATCGCACTGGCGCCCTGAATACCTCCGCCCGCATGAATCATCCGCGACCTGAGACCATCATGGTAAGTGACCGGACTTTGCACCGTCACCCATCCGGTAATGACCCCGCCCTGTCCCTGAATAGCGAGCTCGCTCGTATCGGCAACGACGGCAAAATCCGCGCTGCAGCCCCGTTCGGTGCAGGCTCTTGTTCCTGCCTCGCCAGCCTCCTCGCCAATGACCGATTGAAACAGCAGATCTCCCTTCAGCTCCACGCCCGCATCCGTCAGCAGCTTGACCGCAAACAGCAGAGCGGCCAATCCGCCTTTCATATCTGCCGTTCCGCGCCCGTAGGCTCTGCCTTCCTCTAAGCTAAGCTTGAACGGATCACGCTGCCATTCCCCATCGTCACCAACCTCGGCTACATCGATGTGGCCATTTAGCAGCAGGCTCCGGTAAGACTCCCGCTGCGTACCCGGCCTAATCGCGGTAACGTTCGGATCGCCGGGATACACCTCCCACAGCTCCGTCTCGAAGCCGCTTGCCTGCAGCTGCTTCTCGACAAACCGCTGCGCTTCAAGCGTATTTCGCGCCGGAGGGCTCACTGTTGGAAAGGCGATCAGCTGTGCCAGCAGGGTGAACAGCTCGCCTTGTCTTTCCTCAGCCTGCTGCTGCAGCTGGGCAATTAAAGCTTGCGGCATAAATATAATATCCTCCTTTTGGTACAAAGCAGGCTAGAGCAATAGAAAAAACCATTCGAGCATACACGAATGGTTACGATTCGATACGTTCTCTACGCCAGCATTACCTGGTTCAGATTAACGGTCAGGGACAGCAGGTCCCTATCTCAGCCGGACTTCATCCAGCACCCGAATTCTATATTAAGCTAAATCTACTATAACTTATGCCTATCTAATTGGCAACACGTAATTGATAATGCTTCTCACAATAATTTCCTGTTTGCGGCTTGCTGCAATCGGCTGTAAATGACTCCCGCCGCTTCGTTTATTTCATATTGCATAAATAACTATAATATTGTATATTTATGCAATAAAATAAACACTCGGGAGGCTCGTCATGATTCAATTGGAAAAATCTTTAACAGCATCTTTATTGAAAAAAGCGGAAAATTCGGTCTTAAATACGGCACACCGTCCCAGCCTCGTGATGGAGCGCGGTGAAGGGATGTATTTGTGGGATACGGATGGAAAACGCTACTTGGACTTTGTTGGCGGCTGGGCGGTCGCCAGCTTGGGGCATTCCCCTGCTGCCGTTCAGAAGGCCTTATCGCGTCAGGCTTCAACGCTCGTTCATGCCAGCCCCGGTTACTATAACCGGCCTATGATTGAATTCGCGGATCTGCTGACGAACGTAAGCAACATGGACAAAGCTTTCTTCGCCAGCAGCGGCGCGGAGGCGAACGAAAGCGCCATAAAGCTCGCAAGAAAGCATGGCGCGGTCAACCTGAACGGGGCGCATGAGATTATTACCTTAACGAATAGCTTTCACGGGCGCTCGCTGGCGACGATGTCAGCGACCGGTAAGGCGAAGTGGAAGGAGCTTTTTGCTCCCAAGGTAGACGGCTTTAAGCATGTCCCGATTAATGACCTTGATGCCTGCTTCGCTGCGGTCAACAATCATACATGCGCAATTATGGTTGAGCTCATACAGGGTGAGGGCGGCGTTCATGCTGTGGATGAATCCTATTTATATGGCCTTCGCAAAATATGCGATATGTACGGCATGCTGCTTATTTTCGATGAAATTCAGACAGGAATGGGGAGAACAGGCAAGCTCTTCGCTTACGAGTATTACAGTATTGAACCGGATGTCTTGACGCTTGGCAAAGGAATCGGCGGCGGCTTTCCGCTATCGGCCATGCTGACGAAAAGCAAATACGATCTGTTCGAGCCGGGCGATCAAGGCGGAACCTACACGGGAGCGCCGCTCGCAATGGCTGTAGGCTGTGCTGTGCTTAAGGAGCTGCTGGAGCAAAATCTGGCAGGCAACGCCAAGACGCAAGGGCAGTATTTGGAGAGCGGCCTGCACGAGCTTGCCCGCGACTTCCCGATTTCAGCCATTCGGGGCAAAGGACTGCTGCTCGCGTTCGACGTACCGGAAGGAGCAGGCTCGGAGCTGGCCGCTATTTGCCTGCGCGAGGGCTTGCTCATCAACTCGCCAAATCCAACAACGGTTCGTCTAGCACCTCCTTTAATCGTGACGCAGAAGGACACCGATGACATGCTTAGCATTTTGCGCCGCGCTTTAGGCCAGCTGCAAACCGCTTAAAACCATCAGACTTCGTAAATTAAGTATTAGACTGACCCCAATAATAGAAACAGCGGCAGCCAGGGACGTGAAAATAAAGTCCTAGACTGCCGCTGTTTTATTGAACTCCCTCGTTCTTCGTAAACGCAATAAAGAAATGATTTAATCAATGTTGTTTATAAACTCAACAATATCGTTATAAAATTTTTCTTTGTCTTGCCCCTTAAGACCATGGCCTGAAGTTGAATATTCCTTGATAATTAATTTTGGGCACATACTCTTATAACGCTCGATATCAGAGTCAGTAACTAGTGAACCTTCAAGTAGACCTCGTGCAACTAAAACAGGTATATCAAAATTCCCTTCAATATTGATTTGCCGCGATTCTCTTTGTATCCCTCTAACAGCTGTCGGTCTAATTTGCTCCGATCGGTTATATGGAACTAGATAGTTATTTATGTAATCTTCCGGCCACTCTTTATCCATTGCTCTGTGCTCTGGTGGGTAGTCTCCAACCATAATGGATTTAACTTTTGACCTTTGAAAGATCAGAGCTATTTACTGAGTCAAAATAATGTATAGTTAACTCACCATTTTTCGCATGCTTGGACATATACATAGAATTCCTCCTCTTTAACTATTCTGCATAAACCTATTTCTGCTAATCTAAAGTAACTGCATTACAGTTGGAAAATATAGCAACCCCATTATTGCAGTCAACAACCCAATAACTCGAATATTTTAGTCTGCCCTACCTTTAGCTTAATAAAAAGAAGGAGCAGCTGCCGCGGCAAACTGCTCCTTATGATCTGAAGTTCTTCGATATCTTAGCTGGAACATGAATCGTTCCTTGTTCGACTAGCTTTAACATATTTAAGCTGGGCCACAATGATGACGCTAATAATTACCAGAAGGAACCACGAGCTGATCTTACTGAAACTAACCAACTGCCAGGTTTGGTGCTGGTCAGGGTATTTCCAAGCATCGAAAAATGTGGATATATTCTCCGCTAACCAGATGAAAAAACCTACAATGATGAAAGCAAGCGTTAAGGGCATTCGATAAGTTGTAATACGTACCCGATATATGATCCATGTTTTCCAGAAGACAATAAACACAATCGCGGTCAGCCACCAACGAAAATCGGGAATAAAGTGATGTGTAAAAAAGTTGAAATAGATGGCTCCTCCTAGCAGCGCTGAAGGCACGAGTCCAGGCCAGCCGGTCATGTCCATACGCAGTCTCCGCCATACCTGACACATAAAACTTGCTACACTTGCATACATAAATCCGCTATAGAGCGGGACGCCGAGAAACTTCGTATATCCAGGCTCAGGATATGACCATGATCCCATCCGTACCTTATATAACTCCAGCAACAAACCAATAACGTGAAACATACAGATTACTTTGATTTCATCACGTGACTCTAATCCGCTGCGGTACATGAAGTATTGAACTCCAAGCATTGTAAGTAAAATGGCATCATAACGATGAATCCAAGGTACCACTATTACGTTAGAGAGAGCTAAAGTTCCAAAGATTGCAACAGGAAATATACAACTCATCGCCTGATGATAGCCAAAATGCAGTAGTTGTATGATTGGTTTCAAGTATTTTTATTTCCTCCTCCAGAATCGAAGATAGTAGATAGCTTTAATAGCTACTATTCCATTTTAGTCAATAAAATTAAATACATAAAGTGAAAAAATGTAATCGTTTTTTCATCTTATTCAATGTTTCAAGGTTGTCCGCAGCATCTTTTAATACTAATTCATCTATGATATTTGCTGCTTTAGCTTAATAAAAAATAATGAGCAGCTGCCGTGGCAAACTGCTCCTGTTGATGAACTAAAGTGCCTGAGGGAGTTCAACGCCCACCTATCGAAATTACCCCCATACTCCTACGATGATAACTCCTAGCGTAACTAAAATTGATGTAAGTAACCTTCTTGTACCTTGTTTTTCTTGGAGAATAATTATTCCCATGACCGTACCAAATACTGTTCCTATTTCCCTCATAGGAGCGAGCTGAGCTACAGGTGCAAGTGATAAGGCAAACAAGAACAATAGATAACCAGCGGGTGCTATAATCCCACCTAACAACATTATCTTCCAGTTTACGTTTAGTTCTTTTCGTATGCCTTTGGATTTAAAAGTTGCCCATGAAAGAGCTAGTAAATTTCCTATATTTATTGCTTCGTTTAAAACTACAGGTGAAACATAGTTTAATGCAACCTTATCAATAACAATGTAACTAGCGATGCATATCCCCACTGCCAATGCCAACAAAGGTGCCTTTAATGATGATGATGATGATTCATTACTCTTGAATTTTATGTTACTCAGCAACACGATTCCTATGACAATACAGGTTACACCTATCCATCCAAATGTAGTTAACTTTTCGTTAAGTAAAGTCACTCCTAAAAGTGGTACTAATAAAGGGCTAGTTCCTCTCATAATTGGATAAACCTGTGACAAGTCACCTACTGAATATGTAGCAGCGAGTAATTTGATATACAGTCCGTGCAGGAACATGGAAGCAAGTAATGCCCAACAACCAGTAATAGTTATGCTGCTATCCCATTCAACTATAGCCCACGGCAAAAATACTATAATTGCGACAAGTTGACAAAACCAAAGAAAAACATTTTTATTTATGCTTCTTTTAGTATAAAGGTTCCAAATTGAATGAAGGCAACCAGAACCGAGTACGAGTATTACAGCTAAACTAAACACTAGCTCTGCACCTTCCAATATCAGACTGACTAATTCAACATTTTACCATAGATCAGCACTACCTATAATTTGGATACTATTGAAAATCGTCGATCAACGAGAGTCCATTGATGATCCGCATCCGACTATCTTGCAGAAAATCGCGGGTCCAATCGTCTGGCTGACGTAAATCCCAGCTCCGGTACATACCGACGAATACAATAATTTCGCGAAGCCTAAGGAAGAGCGACAACTGATCCTTCCAGCCTTCGGGCAGCCGTCGGCCATCCTCTGTATAGCCTCGTTCGAAATGCTCAATGAAGTGTTCGTACTGCACCTTCCGTTCGGACTTCGAATCTTCTCCGAATACATAAAGCAAATAATAGAGTTGAATGGCAATATCCTCGGCATACCAACTATATTGGCATTCGTCGAAGTCGAAGAGTGTGATTTCACCTGTTTCATCGACCGTAAAATTGCCTACATTGATATCCCCGTGAATCAGACCGAAATTATCCGGAGTAATAGGCAGACTAGCCAATCGCTCTTTAAGTTCATCAAGTGCACGCAGGATTGGTGCATGCTCGGGCGGAATATACTTTCGGGCGCGTAAGAGGTATTCGTTGCGCTCCCACGAGTGTCTTCTGGCCAAAGGTTCGTAACGTTTGGTCAGTTTATGAAGATGGCTGGTCATTCGTCCGCATTGCTCATAGAGCAGGGGATTACCTAGGCATTCCGGGTATCCGATTTTACGGCCGGGAGCGTGTCTGAAGGAGGTCGCGTAGAAATCGACCATCTTTCCGGAGACACATTCGACGTCTCTTCCTTGAGCTGAAGGGATTGGTTCTGAGACTGACATTCCATTCTCCGCCAGATAACGGATCCATTCTAATTCGGCTTCAAGACCTTCCTGGGTACGCAGGGTGCTAGGCGTGAAACGGAGAATATATTTGCATCCTTCGCGAGTGTAGGAATAGATAAAATTTTGAAATCCTCCAATGAAGGACAGCTCCTCTTGTCTTACACCGAAACGCGCGGCACCTTCTATGGCGTGCTCGTCCAGGAACAATAATTTAATTTGTGGGTCCATGGGTTCTCCTTGGTAATTGAGTCGTGATCGAATAATTTATCTCTCGAAAGAACTTTTCCCAAATTCCCGCCTGTTACCTTAAGTTTTCCGTTAGTGCAACTATATACTGAATCTAACATTTACAAATCATCAACATGTTACCATCTGGATCTTTAAAATTAAACCAATGACCATTCTCTATATCGGTGACAAGTTCAATTTTACGGTCTTTCATGAATTGGTAAGCCTGATGTATATCGTCAGTGTTAAAATGGAAGGCAGGATTTCTAAAGTATGAATCTCCATTGTATATATTGCTGTCTAAGACAAGATTTAACCCATTATTATCCAATGGTATACAACAAAGATGGCCAGCGATAATATCAAACGTAGGTTCCAGACCAAGAATGGAACAATACCATTCCCTTGCTTCTCTAATGTTACTCACCGGGATAAAAACGGCTCCAACTTTACTTAAAATAATACTCACATTTTTCACTCCCCTTTATTATCGTAGTACCAAGATTTAAGATATATTGCACCAAAATATTTGGTAAAATAAGGGTATTCATTTATTGCTTTAAGCTGCCCGTTAGCGCAGCGAGGCTGCCGTTCCATGTCGGCAGCCTCGTCTTGGTGATTGTTAAGCTTGAGAATAGGCAGCCGATCAACTTAGGCCGGCTTCCCTTCACATCTTTATTAAGCTCTCGTTATACGTTAGTTTAATCCTCCAACTCCTGAATGTAATCCATTTCGAAGGGGAAAATAATTTTTAAAAATTGGGAGGGCAACTAATCCGTGAGAAAACAAATTTCCGTCTTTATTTTGTCGTTATTCTTAATTACCATAAATCCATTGCGAACATCAGCTGACTCAATAATGTATAAACCTCGGCAGGATTCAACAGAACTTCAACTTCAGGATATGCTTATGCTCCTATTAAGTCCAGCAGTCGACGATTCAGTAAACAATTACTACCGAAAATTTCTTAAGGAATCTCCACTTGTTTATCCGTATCAAAGCAACATAGTGCGAATAGAGAGAACAAACGGATTTCGTGGATTCATTTTCTTGATAACAGTGGAGGTTATGCCTGTTGTAGGACCCCGGAATTGATGATTACTACATGTTTTCTTTTATTCATTTCAAAAACCTCACTTCCTATTTTGGATATTTCTACAATACCGCAAAGGAAAAATTATGTATAGTGAAAGCGCTTGTCTTACTACTCAAAACTCCCTTTTAATTTTAACAACTCACAAAAATAAGTTAGGTTATGAAGGCATCTTACTGTTCGCATATGCAGCCGCGCCGATCATACCAGCTTGTCCACCTAATTTCGCTTGTTCTATCTTACAAGCATGGGAAGAAAGCTTTAAAGCATGATTTCCAACAGTATCACGTACTGAATTTAGCAAGCGGTCACCAGCTGCCGACATTCCACCACCAACTATAACTACTTCTGGATTTAATAGGTTGATTACATTCGAAAGACCAAATCCAAGAATCTTTCCTGTTTCATGCATAACCTCAATTGCAAGTGAATCTCCCAGATCGTATGCCTCTGAAATCATATGGGCAGTAATTGCCGTCTGATCGTCTCCTACCCATTGCAAAATGATACTTGACCGACCTTCCTCAAGCTTGTCTGTTAAGGTTTTAACCATTCCTATCGCAGAAACGTATCTCCCTAGACAGCCTGAGCTTCCACAACGACAAGGACGTCCTTCCCGGTACATATTCATATGCCCAATTTCGCCCGCACTAGATGTTGTACCGTAGAACACTTTTCCATCATTTACAATACCCGATCCTAAACCGGTACCTAACGTGATCAATACCAAGTTTTTGTAACCAGCGCCTGCACCAAACAGCCATTCACCATACATATTTACCCGCACATCATTGTCGATAAAAACAGGAAAGTCAAAATCACTTTTCATTTGATTCACAACATGAATATTTTCCCAATCTGGAAAGTTTGGTGAAAATATTGATAGACCTTCATCTGGATTAAGTAAACCAGGGATTCCCATACCCATGCACTTAATAGAAGTTTGATTGATTCCTTCGAATGCCATCATCTCTTGAACAATTTCCTTAATTCTGTTTAACACATGAGTAGGTCCTTTTGCTGCTTCCGTGGGGTCACTTCTTTCGTGAATTCTTTGAAACTCCGTATTGAAAATTGCGGACTTAATATTTGTTCCACCAAGGTCAATTCCAATAACATATTTACTCATAACTATCACCTCTCTCATATATTTTAAAATATTGTAAATTACTTGATTATTAAAATGAATGGACTTATGAGACTTTTATCATGGAAGTTTATCACATCGAATTTTACTACTGTAATCTCCCTTTAGTTCAACAAAGGACTAGTTAGTATTTATTTACTACAGCGCCCAAAGTTACTCCTCTCACGTATGGCTGGCCGCTTAGCATTTGAAGTTCTTTCGCTGTCCCTGTTACTACCACACCCAAAATACGAATATCACTCTCATCAGGTTTGGCTTTATCCTTTTTTAAATAATTGTAGATTCGGTTGAACTCATAATCATACTGTCCATTCAGTTGAACTCCCTGTTCCAAGGCATCCAGGAATTTCTTTTCCGTCACCTCTGTCGGATCCGGATGGAAGATACCAAAGCCTTTAACCCAATCTTCGTATTCGGGTATTGCATAACTCTTAGTTCCATTTCCGTCTATATAGGGATCATAAAATTCTTTGTTGTCATACGTATCCACCCAATACCAGGTCTGGGTTAACCCGGGAGGAGTTATCTTTTTCACTTCGCTTAACGAATAATCTTTGTCGAAAGATACTGCCATTTCCACCAGCTTGTCTTGATCCATTTCCTGAAGCAAGGGAAGATCGATAAGGATTTTGCCGTTATAATTCACCTTTGGAATGTAGAACAACATTTTTCTCTGCCCGTTTAAACCGTTATAGCTGCGTGTATACTCATAGCCTTGTTTTTCCATGGCCGCATCAGGTATTGAAACAGTCTGCATGGTACTTCCCGCCAAGGTAGTAAAAGAAAAAAAGGGAACAACTTGATAATTATTTTTTTTATTTGACCAAGGTATCGGTACGCCTTCAATCACTTTAGCTGTATAAAACTGATAGGTACCGTGCAAAAAGCCGCTTTCGCCGACATGTCCTGTTTCCACTTGATTAGGTCCACTGATCAGCTTCATGATTTGCTCATTGTTCATGGCACGGCTATAACTCCAGCTGGTCAAATGGAGATTGCCGATCATTACGCCGAAAAGAACGATTACAGATACAAGCAGCGAAATGACAGCCGTGCGAATCGTCGATTTCAACTTCGCTTTCTTGATAATTTTAGTTAAATTCATCGTATCTTCCTCTTTGTGCGGTCCGTTCATCTAACTTCACTCCCATACCTTTTTTTGAACTGCTGTCTTGCCTGGTATAACGCCGCTTTGACATGTTCCATTCGCATCCCCAGCAGCTTCGCTATTTCCTTGTACGGAAGTTCCATCTCATACTTCATGATGAGAAGCTGTTTATGAAGCGGTGCAAGCTGGCTGAGAACAACTTCCACTTCTTCTTTCTTTTCCTGTTGCAGCAGAGAGTCTTCAGGCAGCTTAGAATCTGGTAATTCCATAGTATCGATCGGAACCGTAATCCATTTTTTTCGGCGGCAGAGATCGTAATAGCGGTTAACAGCCACTTTATACAGCCATGCGCTGAACTTCCCGTTTTCTATTGAGTCTATGTATAGAAAAGCTTTATACACGGTCTCCTGCAAGATATCCTCCGCATCGGATGGAGAAGCGCCTAGTCGAATGAGGTAATTCCGGATTTCATTCAGCTTTGGCTGCAGTAGTTCGTAGATCTGTCCGGCGTCCATGCTTCACCACCTTTCATAGGTATAACGGGCAGAAATCTGAAATGTTAACAGTCCTACAAAAAATCGAGCAAAAAAATTAGGCTGCCGATTCACGCACCGTCGGCAGCCTTGTATTATTTTCTTCCACCAACCCGGCGCAGAGACATGCACGGAAGAGGATTTATTTTTACAATTTAGAAAGCTAGAAAAAAATGAAGTGATACAACAGCAACAGAAGCATGAAGTAAAACATTCATCCAAACCTTTCGGGATACCTTTAAATCTTGAACCAACATTATGATCGACCATATGAAAATAATTAAAAAAGCGATTTGAACTAGAATACTAGGCATTATATAAGTACCTCCCACACTTGTCTTAGTTCAATATATTATGAACATGCGGGAATCGTGCTTCTTTCTCTCTACTATTTTAGCTATATTTAATCGGTTTTCTAATGCCAAACGGTCATGATCGCCTAGCCGCGGCAGCCTCCCTGTTCCCAGCTATCCAGAGCTTCTTCAACATCAAACGTTTCCATTCGACTGGGCAAATACGTCCATATTTCATTACTGTCTATTGCTCTGTATAAGTCCTCTGTGTGCTCACGTTGTAGCGGAACTAGTTGAACTCTCTCACCTTCCAACATACCTACTTCTACTTTCAAAAACTGGCTCTCCCTTCAATGATCGTTTTCAATTTTACTGCCCGAGGGCCTCCGATCATCCGCAGCAATCTCGTGGTTTTGTGTTATTGAACTAAGCAGCATTTCTTTTTCATCTTTATACATTTTCGCCGCACTTTGTCGCTCTTTTGGTTCCACCAAAGAGGTCAACCTGAACCTCATCACCAGTAAAGACTACTTTTCCTTGCATTCCTCTTATAAAGAAGCTTACAGTGTCCTCATGCTTGGAGAAGGGACATATTTCGAACATAAACCAATGATCGTCCGATAGATATAGTTTCCCATCCTGGATAATCACTTTGATGGTTGCACCTGGCTCTTCGTGTATTCGATATTCTCCCGCGTAAGACTCATATTGCTTATAGTCCATATCAATCACTGCATAGCGCTCCGGCAGTTCAACCTTCTCTCCTAAAGTGATTCTAGCTATTGCATTCGCTATGAAGCCAGGCTGAGTAGCGGGCACCACATTGGTAAGAACAATTATGGTCAGCTCCTCATTGACGTATCGTCTATACTCCGATGCGAATCCATTAATACCGCCGCCATGGCCTATTACTTTTCTCGACACGTTATTGATATCTTCGTGATATACAAACACCCCATACCCATAAGTATCTTGATGGGCTGTTACCATGCTCTCGTAGGATTGCTTGCTCAATATCTTATTCGAATGAAGAGCCTGATCCCATAGGAATAGATCCTCTGTTGTAGAATACATGGCTCCTGCACCGGAAGGCACAGACATATCAATATATTCAGCGTTAAGAACTTCTCCCCACACCTCATAACCGGAAGCTCTATTCTTCAGCACTCTTCGATGATTATCTTGGCAGGATTGACTCATACCCAGCACATGCAGAATTGTTTCTTCTAAACTAGACGCGAAAGTACGACCCATAACCACTTCAATAATCTGACTTAATAGCAGATATCCCGAGTTACTGTATTCAAACTTCCCCCCAGGTTCAAAGTTAAGCGGCAGATCCTTAAACGCATGGATTGTATCATCAAGCGTAGTAGGGAGCTTCATACTTTTCTTGTAGTCAATAAAGCTTGTAAAGCTGGGAATTCCTGAGGAGTGGTTCAGCAAATGATGAATTGTTATTTTTTCGCCATTGGGGTAATCAGGCAAGTAATTAATAATAGGGTCCGTGATCTGCAGCAAATTCATCTCTTGAAGGCGCAATATGATGGCAGCAGTAAATTGTTTCGTTATCGAACCGATACGGAAGATGGTTTGTGGTGTATTCGACACATTTTTTTCTATGTCAGCCATGCCGTATGCTCTATTAAAAATGATTTTTCCCTCATAGGCAACAAGAACAGATCCACTTAAAGATTCCGCTTCTGACAGTGCACTGCAATAATCGTTTATTTCCTTCTCCAAAGCTTCGAATAACATCAAGATTCCGGGCATTTGATCATCTCCAATACGCGAATTATTCACTACACTAGACTTTCATTCCCAAATTTACCCTTTATCAATACTTCAACAGCCCTATTTAAATTCCTTTGTTTATTCAACTCCACCTGAGATACTCAAGAAATTCGAGTCGATTTCCAAATGGATCTTTTAGATAAAAACGTTTGATGCCTTCATCGTTACGTGCATCATCATCAATTATTTGGGTATTCATTTGAAGTAAGTATTCCTTTAGGCTATCTAAATTTTGAACATGAAATGCTGGGTGAGCTTTGGTTGCGGGTACAAAATCTTTTTGAACCCCAATATGAACTTGATGATTACCACATTGAAACCAAACGCCACCACGTTTTTTTAAATTTTCAGGTTTCGGTACTTCCGTCCAGCCTAACAACTCTTTAAAAAACGTTCTGGCCTCTGCCTCACAACCTTCTGGTGCCGCTAATTGAACATGATCAACTCCAATAAAACTAAATGACATGTTAAACCCTCCTTCATTATAATTCCACCAGATAAAACTCTGTTTCATTACATAAACACAATAATATATCAAATAGTTTCAAAAATATACCACCTATATCTGCATTATCCTGCCGGTTAGCCATCCATGCCGCTTACGCGACACCACAGATTATGGAAGTAATTGCGTTCTTCCATGGGAGCTTAATGACGCATCGTTAGTCTAAGACAACTTTTATTTTTCAGTCTAATACTTTATTTTCTTTCCCAATAGAATACCCTAGCTCTGAATCATAGGTAATGATTATAAAGGATGTCAATTTAACTATTTCACAAATATCGTAAGGGAGACCATAATAGAAGAAAATGGAAAGGCGATGATCGCTTATGGGGAAATCATTCGAAGCGCTGCTACCGGAACATGAGGCATTTATCGCGAAGCAGCACATCTTCTTTGTGGGGTCAGCACCACTGTCGGAGGAAGGGCACGTTAATCTTTCTCCGAAGGGTCATGATGTGCTGCGTATTTTATCAGTGAATGAAGTGGCATATCTGGACTTAACCGGAAGCGGTAATGAGACAAGTGCGCATCTTGAGGAAAATGGACGAATTACATTGATGTTCACTGCTGTGGAAGGACCTCCTATGATTCTGCGCCTGTACGGAAAGGGGCATGTTGTTTTGCCAGGGACCCCGGAGTGGGAGAAGCTATCTCCGCGTTTTACTCTGCTGCCTGGAGCTCGGCAAATCTTCGTCGTCCATGTTCATGAGGTCAAAACATCATGCGGCTACAGTATTCCCTTTTATACCTATGAAGGAGAGCGGAACACCCTGCAGAACTGGGCGACGAAACAAGGCGAGCAAGGGTTGATTGACTATAGGCAAGAAAAAAACGTGACAAGCATGGACGGACTGCTGACGACCATCGGTCAAAAATTATCCACAAACACTGTGTAAGATCGCACTGTCCTAAGGCCATGAAAAAAAGCTGGTTTTTCCTATGCAAGGAATTACCAGCTTCTGTGTTTTGGATAAGGCGTGGCCGTAATACATTTGGGTTATTCAATTATCGTTCTGCTGCAAACCTGCCATTTAGTTGAGCGAAGGGCCACCACGCGATCAATGTCATTTAGTTTAGTTCAAAGACAAGAACAGGAATAAAAATGAAATCTGAAATGGCATGGGAAAAGTCCTGTGCCGTTTGTTTTTTTTGTGAAATCAATGTCATTTAGTTTAGTTCAAAGACAAGAACAGGAATAAAAATGAAATCTGAAATGGCATGGGAAAAGTCCTGTGCCGTTTGTTTTTTTTGTGAAAGCAAAGAAAAAGCGCACAGCAAACAAAGCGGATGGAGTGTCCGCTTTAAAAAATGTTAAGGTGAAACGAATTATGCTACTCTATAGACGAAGCTCACGACTGATTTCCAACGGATTTTGCGCGTATTCTGCTGCCCTTTGCGAACGGGTCGAATCGGCGTAAAAAATGTTAAGGTGAAACGAATTATGCTACTCTATAGACGAAGCTCACGACTGATTTCCAACGGATTTTGCGCGTATTCTGCTGCCCTTTGCGAACGGGTCGAATCGGCAAAATGTTTTTGCGAATCAGTGCTTCAACATTAGGCAGGGGTTCATCACCTCTTGAGCGCAGGAAATGTCTACAAACGTGAACGGCGACCGTGAAGTTAACTTGGTATTGGTGCCGTTTATCCATTTGGGAAATGACGACGTGCGAGGTCATCATTTCAGCGAAATTGTACATAATCATTCTTGCAAAAATCTCTTGGATGATGGACTCTCGTCTCTTCGCGTGAAAACTCGTCAGACCGACAGTGTATTTTAATGCTCTAAAAGAGGTTTCAATGCCCCAGCGCATGTTATAAATGGACTTGAGTTCCTCGGGTGGGAAATCATCGGCAGAAAGATTCGTAATGACGGTTTCATAAGTTCCACTCGGCAGGACGAAACGAACAACCCGAAAGGAAATCGGGTGAAAAAAGTTCTCATGCAAATCTAAAAAATCAAAGGTAGACGAGGAAGGGACGTACTTGTAAATCTCGGGATGAGCCTTGACCGCTTTTGTTTGTTTTTTGGTGAGTGTCAGATGAATGTTTTGATCAAATTCTCCGCCAGAGGGCAAACACAAGCCCGAAAGAATACCACTYGAATCCAAATCCTTTACCCGTATGACATAGTTCCATCCTTTGCGTTCAATATGCGCGAAATTGTTGTAACTTTCATAACCTCGATCGGCAATAACTATGGTTTTGCCCTTGATAGGGGAACGGTCGACCATAGCAGCCAGCGCCCTTCCCTCGTTACGCAACCTTCGCGGCTGAACATTGGCATCTACGTACAGTCTGTTGCAGAGGTCATAGGCTGCGTTCAAATGCAGAAGGTTATACCCTTTCGTGTTGGGTTGGCTTTGAAAGTAGGTTTCTGTGTCCGCAGGGTCCGTTGCGATATGCAAATCCGAACCGTCAATGGCAATTAATCGATACCCTCGGTAGTCCTTGATATCCGTATGCGATTGCGTAAATTTGTGAAACAAGGATTCCACAGCAGACGGCAGGATTTTATTTCTCTGCTGGACAAAAGCAGAAGTGGTTGCGGTATTTACGTCATAGCCTTGTGATTCCAAGATTTCCTTGTATAAGCTGTTGCCACCCATGGAGATCAGGAACTGCATGACCGTTTCAAAGGGAAGCTTTTTCTTTCGGGTAAAATCTTTTTCAGGGTTTTTGACATAAGGTGCTGGTGCGGCTGACATTTCTCGTATAAGGGATGTCAGCGTTTGTTTTAGCGAATTTGCGTACTCATTCATTGGCGTAACCTCCTCGTTTTTCAAGGGGCTTCGCCACACATTCACACCTACTTGTCAAGTCTTATTTCTCTTTTTCGTACAAAAAAAAGAGCGGGCTATCTTTTTCGATAACCTGCTCTTTTTCTTGATATTTGGACCTGCACCTTAACTAAATGACATTGTTATTTCTCTTTTTCGTACAAAAAAAAGAGCGGGCTATCTTTTTCGATAACCTGCTCTTTTTCTTGATATTTGGACCTGCACCTTAACTAAATGACATTGCCCGCAAGGGACGGCTTATTCTTCAGTTTGCTAATAAGGCTTGCGGAGCAGTCGTCACCGAATTCTCAAGCGTCAGCTTGCCTTCACGGGTCAGCACGGACAGGAATGCTTTTACAGCTGCCGGATCAAATTGCGTTCCGCTGTATTTTACCAACTCTTCGGCTGCGGTATCTGCAGATAATTTTTGGCGGTAAGAACGATTGGTCGTCATGGCATCGAATGCATCTGCCACTCCGATAATACGTGCACCCAGCGGAATGACATCTCCCCTGAGCCCCTTTGGATAGCCTTTGCCGTCAGGCCGTTCATGGTGATAACGGACCATATCCGCGATTCCCAAATCCTGAAGCCGCTTCATGTCTTTGACGATCTGATAGCCTGCTTCGGAATGTTGTTTCATGATGTCATACTCTTCCTCCGACAGCCTGCTCTCTTTGTGCAAAATACGGTCAGGCGTGCCGATTTTCCCGATATCATGAATGAGTCCGGCCAAATATACCGAATCCGTTACCCTTGCAGACAATCTCATTTCCTTAGCCATGCTGCGCGCATACTCCGCTACATTATTGGAATGGAATGCCGTGTAATGATCGCGTGCATCGATCGTTTTGGCTAAGGATAGCATCGTGCTCATAAGCGTATCCTCCTGGACGGTTTTCTCATTATAATTGCGTTCAGACACCCACACTACTCTTCTGACAACTAAGATAAGAACAGCATAAGCCGCAATAACCGCAAGCAATTCGGGATTAAATGACTTCAGCAATAATACCGGTCCTAGCAGCGCTGAGCTTAATATCGTAAGCAGTGGATAAGATATTCGCAGCATTGCCAAAAAAACGACCGGAAAAGCATAAAGTACAAGCAGCATATCCGAATCAAAATAGAATTGCAGTGCAATGGCAGCACTTGCGGTCAGAAAGAAGAGGCTCCAAAATATACGGCCATACTTCTTAAAATGAACCGGGCAAAAATGATCCTCGTCTTTACATCGCGTCCATTCGTCCTTCATAGGAGACTCTCCCTTCCTAGTAATTAAAAAATTTTAGCTATGCTACCAAATAAAGCACACAAAAAACAGCATGTAAAATTTTGTCGTTTTCTTCTATACCTCGACGGGCCTCCAGCTTTTGCCATTGAGTCGAGCTTCAATTTGCACGCAACTAAATATATTTTGTGAATTAACTTTATTATTTTCCGAAACTTATCGAAAGTACTTGACTAAAAGATAACACTGCGGTATTTTTTAAACAAAGTATACAACAAAGAAACTCCATGAGATATACTCCCTCACTTACAAATTTCACTTCTATGCGGTGGATTCGACATCATTCGTCAAACAATCCCACAACTCACACCTATCGTTTGACATACTTTTTTAACGAAATCATATATTCTTGTTTTGTTCTTGTGCAATTAATACTTACATATTCTAATATTTTTATAAAGAAAGAGGAGATTGATGATGCTGATTAAGAAAAAAACGGACATTACATTTATTCTGGAAAATTTTAACTCCTTAGCTCAATGGGATGCAGAAGGGGAGAAGTTTTACCTTGTGTTTAACGATCGCAAACGCGGAGGCCAATGGACTTTTATGAGCTACGCCGAGAACCGTTTTAGCGTACATGGGCTTGGTGATGACTACAAGGACGAAACAGAACATTTTTTCGAGGATCACAATGAAATCCTCTCGTTTCTATGGGAAAATCGAGCCGCTTTCAATGCTGCATTAAAGCCTACCACGATGTGCAGCTGAACGCCTGGATACAATAAAATTTAAATTTATTTATTATGATTATATATTTTCGGTAAAAATAAAAAACACACCAATACTCGCGTGTGTTTTTTGCTGTCTCTATATGATCGGTGGTTACTGCTCTCAGGAGTAAATCACCTTATAGCTCAATCTCTGCTGCAGCATCTCTACTAACTCCTCCGTAGTGTCCCAAACAAATGGCCGAATGGGATGAGATTGGACGAACAACTCATCCGCTGTGCTGCGGTTTACCGTCCAAATAACAGGGATATTTTTTCCGAGAGCGTAACCTGCTGCTAAATAAACGTCAGGCGAAGGTTTAGTTAAATCCGCAATAATAAGCTTACAATCTGAAATTAGCTCAATCGAATGATTTTCACGACTGCCCATTTCCGATTGATGAAACAAACGCGGCAAATACCCGCACTGCTCTATTTTTGGAAATACGCTCTCCGACCATTCGGTACGAGTGTCAGCGCAGTCTGAAAGCAAAACGAAGCATGACTTTAACTTTCTTCCTCCGGCTCTTGCAGCCGCTTCGCTCCACCCTTTCTCCGTCAGCATAAAGGTCATTCCTTCCCTTATGATTAACCGCTCCTCTTTTAGCTTCTCAATAATATAAACAAGCTCCTGCAAATTTGGAGAATAGGTTATATTATAGCTCTGAGACAACGGATGAATAACGACGGGATCGTCCGGCCCTTCGGAATGTCTATATAAGTACTGCAGAAGTCGGCCTTCTTTCTCCTCAATTGTCACCGGAATGTTCGGAGAATTTTCTATCGCGGCTAAATCTCCGATCGACAGCATTACAGCTTCACCACAATCGGACTGTTCCCGGATATAAGCTGATATGATAGGAAATCGTTTGCTTTTGATTTGATAAGAGAATGCGTTAATTGTATTGTAACTATCTCTCAACAGACTGTAAGAGCCGCCAGGTGCGCAATAACAGCCTAAATAATGATCATGCATACCTTTTTCTTCTATTTGCACGATCTCAGAACAGAACAAACACCGTTTCTTTTCCATTCTCGTAAATCACCCCTATAAGCTTATCATTCGCACATCTTATCGGAAATTAGGGGTTTTGTGTGATTAATATTTTTTAATCCGGCATGGTAATTTTTTCTTAAGCGTCATTTTCTCTTCAATGAGCTGATTTTCATTTTCTAGTTCTAGAATGGTCTTGTATAATAAATCGTTTTCCCCGTACTGTAAATCGATTTCACGATAAATGTCACTTAGCGGCGGCGGAGCCTGATTCCGTAACTGCGTTTCCAAGTAATAGCCGCCCTCCCTCCTTCTTGACGCGATCTTATTCCTCGATCGGGATGGAGAAGGTTGGCTTATATAATTAAAATGCATCATCATTTTGAGAATTAAAGCTGAAATTAGCATTACGGTTCCTGATTTCCAAGAATCCGTTAATCCCATGACAAGAACCGAGAAGATGATGGCTGGAAAAATAAAAAGGAGTGTAAAAATCGCTATAAAAAGCTTTATAACTAATCTCCCTATATCCTTCATTATTTTGCTCCTTTAAAAATAATTCATCTCCATTCATGATATGCTGCAACAGGTTATCCTTATTTTATTTAAAGATTAACGGATCGTTGATTCGATTTACAGCTAAAATTATTCCAATCAATCGGATAAACATATACCATGTCCTTTTCTCCAAGAAGCAAAAAAGTGATAAAATAGATGAAGAAAAACAGAAAGGCGGAAATTACATGATACATACATTCATTATCGAACCAAACACGTATACATCCTTCGAGAATGAAGCGGAGCAAATAGAAAAATGTAAGGAATGGGGCTTATTGTCCGAGAAAGCTTCCAAAACAAAAGCGTTTTTCTATAAAGGCAGCGGCACAAATCTAGCATGCAGCATTGTCGGCTATGTCGATCGGATGACAGCGGTTATCTCATTCGACAACGAACAAAAACATTGTATCCACCCCTCATACCTGAAGGAAATGCAAGCTTCGAATTACAGCCAGAAGAGCTCAGCTGCTGCAGAAGAGTCGTCCATTTTAGAAACGATGAGTGTTGAGGCAGAACAACCATTAACGCAGGTTTTGGAGCAAAAGCCGGCTGTTGAGAGCGCACTGCCTGCCGAGGATAACTTGCCTAAAGAGCCTGAGGCAGAACCGCCGACAAAAGCCAAAACCAAAAAAGAAAAAGCACCAAAGCTTCAGCTTCCTGAAGAAAAGGTCAAAATGATCGCTACTGTCAAAGATTTTACTACTGTACCGAACAATTTTTCCGATACGGAGGATGAAGTGGTCATCTACGAAGCGGTTGCCATAGCAGACCCGGCCACCGATATCGGCGCAGCCTGGTCCAGCCACAGCGCCACGCTTAAAAAATTGGAGTTAGAAATAGGGGACACCATTCATTTCGAAGGTAAAGTAATAGCTAAGAAGCTCACGAAGCACCCTATTCCTTACAAAATCAATAATCCTGCAAAAATTCAAAAAGAAAAATCCGAATAGCAATCCGTCAACAGGAAGAGGCTGCTGCTTTAAACCTTCGTTAGGTTTAAAACAGCAGCCTCTTATTTTTTTAAAATCAACCTGTATGTTTATTAACGAATGCGGTAGCTAAGATCATTCCAACGCAGCTCATTGCGAATGCCGCGGACTGTCGATTTTTGATCGATGACGACCGTTTCAATGCCAACCAGGTCAGCCCAATCCACAAGCTGCTCCGTCGTAACCACATAAGAAAATACGGTATGGTGTGCGCCGCCAGCATAGATCCAGCTCTCCGCTGCATCACGAAGCGATGGCTGCGGCTTCCACAATACACGTGCTACAGGAAGCTTCGGCATTTCGTGCATCGGCTTTACGGCATCTACCTGGTTAATGATCAGGCGGAAACGGTTGCCCAGATCGACTAGCGATGCATTCAGTGCTGCGCCGGAACGTCCGTCGAATACGATACGCGCTGGATCCGCTTTGCCGCCGATACCTAGCGGATGAACTTCGATTTTCGGACGGCTATCCGCAATCGTAGGACACACTTCAAGCATATGTGAACCTAGTACAAGCTCGTTGCCTTCCTCCAGATGATAAGTGTAATCCTCCATGAAGGAAGTACCTTTATTGTTTGCAATCAGCTTCATCAAACGAGTAAGCGCAGAGGTTTTCCAGTCACCCTCGCCGCCAAAGCCGTAGCCTTGCTCTATTAAACGTTGAACAGCCAAACCTGGAAGCTGCTTCATGCCATGCAAATCTTCGAAAGAAGTTGTAAATGCGGAGAAACCGCCCTCTTGCAGAAAAGCTTTAAGGCCCAGCTCAATGCGGGCTTGCTCGCCGATCGAAGCCCAAGCTGCTGCATTTCCGCGTGTCGCTGATGAAATGTCGTACTGATCACTGTACTCTTCCAGAAGCTGCTTCACTTCTGCATCCGAAACCTCATTTCCCGGATAAATTTCAAATCGGTCATGAAATTTGCTCCAAACGATACGTATAGCCGCAAAAGGAGCAGCGAAACAGGACGCTTTTGTCACCTATCGTAATGTTCAGCCTGTCATCATCCTCGACTTCAATATACTCTCTTCCATGCTCGTCCCGGTCTCCCGTTGCAAACATTGACGTCTTATTCCCGCACTCGCACTCAAAGTTCATCATTTTAAAGTTGCTCCTCTATTTTTATTGATTGTTTACTCAATGATCATAATCAAACAAATGACTGCCATCCCTGATACGAAAACAGCTTAAAGGCAGCAGTTGCCCCTTCACTCTTCATGTCTGCCATGAGCGCCTCCGCTGATCGATTCTGCTCCGGGACAGTCGCCGTTAAAACTGCAAGCAGCATCAAGCTTAAAATTAGCGAAATAACCCACCCGTTCCTTTGCTTACGAATAAATACCAGTCTCCATTACCCTCGGTTACATTGCTTCATTGTGTCAGCTTCGATATAATTATCGATGACATTATTATATTACAAAAACAAGGTCAAGGAAGGGTAACGATTAATATGTACATAGCTGATAAATGGATGGATTATGAGGTCATAGATACAGGGGACGGGGATAAGCTCGAGCGCTGGGGCAATTACACGCTTCGCCGGCCTGACCCGCAAATTATTTGGCCGATTGTAAATGAAACAGGACTTTGGAAAAAAGCGGACGGTCACTATCACAGGAGCAACTCCGGCGGCGGTCAATGGTCAATGAGCCCGTCCCTTCCCGAACGCTGGACGATATCTTACGGAGAGCTTAACTTTCACATCAAGCCGACCAATTTCAAGCATACCGGCTTATTTCCTGAGCAAGCGGTGAACTGGAGCTGGATGATGGACAAAATCAGATCAGCTGGACGACCGATCCGCGTCTTGAATCTATTCGCTTATTCCGGGGGCGCAACAGTAGCCTCTGCCGCTGCAGGCGCTGAAGTGTGCCACGTGGACGCAGCCAAGGGCATGGTCCAATGGGCCAGGGAGAATGCCCAGCTGTCCGGACTGGAGTCCGCACCCATCCGCTACATTACGGATGATGTATTTAAATTCGTTCAACGCGAGCAGCGCCGGGGCAAGCAATATGACGCGATCATTATGGACCCTCCTTCCTATGGACGCGGACCGAACGGCGAAACGTGGAAGCTGGAAGAAAATTTGTTTCCGTTTCTTCAATCCTGCACCTCTATTTTGTCCGACAATCCGTTGTTCCTGCTAATAAACTCTTATACGACCGGGCTATCGCCTTCCGTTCTGCACAACCTGCTGCATATGACGATGAATGCCAAATACGGCGGTGAGATCCATTGCGGGGAAATCGGTTTGCCGATTAGTAAATCCGGCCTTAATTTGCCTTGCGGTATATTGGGTCGTTGGGAGTCTAAGTAATGCCGATCACCGTTTTATATGAGGATAATCACCTACTGGCTGTCGTGAAGCCGCCTGGCATTTTGTCGCAAGAGGATGATACAGGCGATGCTGACATCCTGACGCTGCTAAAGCAGGATTTAAAGGAACGGCATAATAAACCTGGAAACGTATTTCTCGGCCTCGTTCACCGTCTTGACCGTATGGTTGGCGGCGTTATGATTTTTGCCAAAACTTCGAAAGCTGCCTCCAGATTATCCGAATCGGTGCGTAACCGCCAATTTGGCAAGACTTATGTCTGTGTTGTGCAAGGCAGCCCAAGCAAGCCGAAAGCCCGTTTAACGCATTATATCCTCAAGGATAATAAGCATAATCAGGTTACCGTCTATAACAAGCCAACGATTGAAGCAAAAGAAGCCATTTTGGAATACGAGGTTGCAGTCATGTCCGGGCGTTATTCGCTGATCGCGGTTAAGCTGCATACGGGAAGACCTCATCAAATTCGGGCACAGCTCGCGCATATCGGCTGTCCGCTAGTAGGTGATCTTAAATATGGTGCAAAGCCAGCAGGCGGTATCACCGATATCGCGTTATGGTCGACTTCGGTTTCAGCTCCTCATCCGGTAACGAAGGAATGGATCAGCTTCCGGTCGATACCAAGCGGCTCTGATGCCTGGACCTGGTGGTCCGGCGAGCAGCTTGAAGCCGCCTCCAACATGCTGAGCAATACGTAACAAGGAAGGACAAAGACATATGCGCCGAAAACGGCATCTTAAATTTCAAGCCGTTCTATTAGTACTTTGTTTTTTCGGTTTACTTTTTATTTTTTTGATGCCCTCTATTTTTGATAGGGCGTCAGCGCCACCTGATTCTTACCTTCCAGAGACAGCCGGGACTACGCCGGATGAACAGGCAGCGATCACGCCATCACCATCACCTGCCGCCACCAAACCGCCTGTGCCTCCAAAGCCTGTATTTGCCGACGCGGTATGGATGGCTGTAGGCGATGTCATGATGCATACGCCGCAGCTGCCCGGCGCTTTTGACAAAAGGACGAACCGCTACAACTTCAATCCTTTTTTTGCAGAGGTTAAGCCTATTTTAGCGCAAGGGGACTGGGTCATCGCTAACCTGGAGACGCCTATTGCCGGCGCGGAGTACGGCTTTGACGGCTATCCGCGGTTCAACGCGCCAATCGAGCTCGGGGAAGCGCTAAAGAAGGCTGGATTTAATCTGATAACAACTGCCAACAATCATTCGCTGGATCAAGGTGAAACAGGAGTGCTGCGCACGCTTAAAAACCTGAGGGCGCTTAATATTCCGACTAAAGGAACAGCTGCATCCCAAGAGGAAGCGGAGCACATCGTTTTATCGGAGAAAGCCGGCATCGTCATGGGATTGCTTGCATACACTTATGGAACGAACGGTATTCCGATTCCTGAAGGCAAGCCCTATCTGGTTTCGCTAATCGATGAACAGAAAATAAAAGCGGATATTTCAAAGCTTCGTAAAGCGGGAGCCGATTTCATTACGGTATCCCTTCATTTCGGTACCGAATATCAAATTACGCCAAATGATGAACAGAAGCGTCTTGCAAGAGCGCTTATAGCAGCAGGAGCGGATATTATTGCCGGCTCGCATCCACATGTTGTTCAGCCGTATGAGGTCGTCGAAACAACTGATGAGAATGGCCATGTTAAAAAAGGACTTATTATTTATTCAATGGGTAATTTTATTTCTAATCAGCGGGGCGATACGAAGGATTGCGGGGTTATTTTTAAAGTAAATGTGCGTAAAAACATGACGGACGGCACCGTTGACCTAACCGAAATTGAAACGATTCCGACATGGGTTCACCGATACAAGCCAGATCGTTCCTACCGCTATCGCATACTGCCTATCGAAGATACGATAACTGCTTCAAATGACAGCTTGCTAAAGAAAGCCGACTACGATTTGCTTCAAAAAAATTACGATTTGCTGCGCAATCGGCTCGATTCCATGAATTAAACGGCGTCTCCTGCAGCACTTACAAGTTTGCTACCTTGCCTAATAAGTAAACCAGCAGCTGCTGGTTATGAGAGGAAATGCGGTCCAGCGATTGTTCGATCATTTCGGTCCGAATCGTTGAACCGCGCTCCGCTTCCGCTTTGCCCTTCTCCGATACAGAAACCCAAACAATTCTTCGATCATTATCGTCCCTCGTGCGTTCAATAAGCTCGTTTCTTTCCATCCGATCAAGCAGCGTCGTAATCGCAGCAGGAGTAGTAGCCAAATACTGAAGCAAATCCGATGGCTTCATTGGCTGATGCTGCAGCAGCAGCTCGAGCACATTTAGCTGCCCTTCCGTCAAAGGAGCCAGCGACTGTTCCAAGTTATTTTTCCAATCCCGCGAAAGCCTCGTCCATAATCGGGTAAATTCTCCAGATACCATAGCTCACACCAGCCCTCTGTCAATTTCCACCTATTTGATATTTATTATAGCAGTCTTAATTGTCGAATAAAAGATTAACCCAATTAATAATTTGCGATACTAATCGATACAATAATGAACATTATGACAGGGTTAGACATACAATGAGGCGAAGGCCCAGCGCCATCTCTGTTTTTTCTTAATGAGTAAGGAGCGTGAACCCAGTGGAAGAAAGAAAAGCTTTAATTATTCAAAAAATTAAAAACTACGGTATTCTAAAAGACCCACAATGGCTGGACCGCCCGGATGAGCTGGTACCGTTGTGGGTCATGCTTGAAGCTATTTTAGAAGTGATTGAACGGTTTGATCCGCCTAATCGCCCTTTTGATTAACATCTGACAGAGAGCGTGCAAGCGTGTTCGTGATGACATCATTTTTCTCTACCGGGAACACCAGCTTGCCTACCGCTTTACGCTCTTCGATTGGCGCTTTATCCGATACAGCGGCCAGCTTCGCTCCAGAAGCTGTGACCGCAACGATTTCTTTCGCTTCCTTGCAATAATAAGCTCCGACCAGCGAAGCGCCGTTTGGACGCACTCGCTTGCCTTCTTTGAACTCAAACGTTTGAACGCCCTTGCCGCCTCTGCCCTGAATCGGATAATCGAGCAGAAGTGAACGCTTTGCGAATCCAATATCGGTAATGACGAGTACTTCGCCTTCATCCTCAGCAACCCATTCCGCGGCGATAATCTCGTCTCCATCCTTAAGCTGTATGCCTCTTACGCCCGTTGCCACTCTTCCCATCGGATTAACCTCAGTCTCCGTAAACCGTATACTCATGCCTTGCTTCGTGATGAGCATGATTTGCTTCGAACTGTCGCTAAGCACTACACGGATGACCTCATCGCCATCGGAAACTTTGCAAGCTGCGACAGCGGTTGACCTCGTCGTTGCATATTCCTTAAGCTCGGTCCGTTTAACTTGGCCTCGTTTGGTTACGAAGACAAGCGAGGCGGTCGAGGCTAATATATCTTTAATCGGAATGACGCTTACGATCGAATCATCCTTCGGAATCGGAACGACGTTAACGATAGCGGTTCCCGTATCCTTCCATTTGAACTCCGGTATTTGGTGAACCGGCAATAAATAATATTGGCCCTTCCGCGTAAACAGAAGCAAATTGTCAATCGTATTGACCTCAAACAGCCCCCGCACGAAATCGCCTTCCTTGACTCCCGCGTTTTGCAGCTCTCCGCCTGATCTCGTGAACGACAGCATGCTCGTCCGTTTCACGTAGCCTTCATGGCTTAGCGTTACAAGAACATCCTCCGGCGTAACCAGCACTTCGAGGTTAACCTTCAGCTCCTCAATTTCACCGACAAGATCAGACCGGCGGTCAATTCCATATTTCGTCCGGATTTCCAGCAGCTCATCCTTTATGACGCCAATCAGCTTCTTATCGCTGGCCAAGATCGATTTCAAGTAAGCGATTTTTTTCAACGCTTCCTTAAGCTCTTTCTCAAGCGTAGTAATCTCCAGATTCGTTAAGCGATAGAGCTGTAACGTGAGAATTGCGTCCGCTTGACGGGCTGTAAAGCTGTACTTAGCGATCAGATTATCCTGCGCATCCGCACGGTTCTTGGATGCTTTGATCGTTGCGATGACTTCGTCCAAAATATTAAGCGCCTTAACCAGGCCCTCCACCACATGAGCCCGATCCTCTGCCTTCTCAAGATCGTATTTCGTCCGGAACGTAACGACTTCCTTCTGATGCTCGATATAAGCGGATAAAATTTGCTTTAATCCAAGCTGCATAGGTGTTTTGTTCACAATCGCGACCATATTAAAACTATAAGCGACTTGCAGATCCGTCTTCTTGAAAAAATAAGCTAAAATCCCTTGTGCATCCGCGTCCTTCTTGAATTCCACCACGATACGAAGTCCGTTGCGTCCGCTCTCATCGCGAACTTCAGCGATACCCTCGACCTTTTTCTCTAGTCGAATGTTTTCCATAGCGGTAACCAGACGCGATTTCACGACCTGATAAGGAATTTCTGTAATGACAAGCTGCTGCTTGCCGCCACGCATCTCCTCGATGGCTGTTTTTGCGCGTAAATAGATACGGCCTTTTCCGGTGGCGTAAGCATCCCGAATGCCTTCCTCGCCCATGATAATGCCTCCGGTCGGAAAATCGGGGCCTTTTACGAAGGTCATAAGCTCCTCAAGCGTAAGCTCAGGGCTTCCCATAAGTGCAATACATGCGTCAATGACCTCGCGCAGGTTATGGGGCGGAATTTCCGTGGCGAAGCCGGCAGAGATCCCGCTCGTTCCGTTTACGAGCAAATTGGGGTACCGCGACGGCAGCACCACAGGCTCCTTCGTCGTATTATCGAAATTATCTTTAAATTGTACGGTTCGCTTCTCGATATCTCTAAGCAGCTCCATCGCGATCGGAGACAAGCGTGCTTCCGTATAACGCATCGCTGCTGCAGGATCATCATCCTGTGAGCCCCAGTTGCCGTGACCGTCCACGAGCGGGTGCCCCATCTTCCACGGCTGCGCCATCCGCACCATGCCTTCATAGATGGATGAATCGCCATGGGGATGATAGTTACCCATTACGTCGCCGACCGTTTTGGCCGATTTACGGTATTGCTTGTCCGGCGTATTACCCGAATCATACATCGCATATAGAATACGACGCTGCACCGGCTTTAAGCCGTCACGAACGTCAGGAATCGCGCGGTCCTGAATTATATACTTTGAATAGCGTCCGAAGCGGTCTCCTACAACCTCCTCCAAAAACGCCGGTAAAAATTGTTCCAGCATACTCATGCAGAAATCCCCCTATTCCTCATATTCCATAAAGTCGACATTCTCGACAATCCAGCGTTTGCGCGGATCAACCTTATCTCCCATAAGCGTCGATACTCTGCGCTCCGCTTTTGCCGCATCCTCGATTTGCACTTGTAAAAGCGTCCGTTTCTCCGGATCCATCGTCGTTTCCCATAGCTGATCGGGATTCATCTCTCCCAGACCTTTATATCGCTGCAGCTCATAGTTCTTGCCATATTCCTTCAAATAATTTTGCAGCTGCTCGTCCGTCCAAGCATAACGAATCGTTTCCAGCTTACCTGATTTACGAGTAATTTTATACAATGGCGGCTGTGCGATATATACGCGTCCCAAGTCGATTAACGGCTTCATATAACGATAGAAAAAAGTAAGGAGCAGCACTTGAATATGGGCGCCGTCTGTATCCGCATCCGTCATAATGATAATTTTATTATAGTTGCATTCCTCGGCTGCGAACTCCGAGCCGACGCCCGCACCGATTGCCGAAATAATCGCTTTATACTCGTCGTTTTTCAAAATATCAATAAGCTTTGCTTTCTCCGGATTCATCGGCTTGCCCTTAAGCGGCAGCAGCGCCTGTATTTTTGAATCACGGCCTTGCTTTGCGGAGCCTCCTGCGGAATCCCCTTCCACAATGAACAGCTCCGTGCGCGTAACGTCTTTAGACTGCGCCGGGGTTAACTTGCCATTAAGATTGGAGCTCTCGCTTTTTTTCTTGCCGCTGCGTATTTCTTCACGGGCTTTGCGCGCGGCTTCACGCGCTTTCGATGCCTGAAGCGATTTCTTTAACAGCATTTGCGCGATTTGGGGGTTTTCCTCCAGAAATACCTGCATCTTCTCGGAAACGATCGCATCTACCGCGCTCCGGGCCGATGAGCTGCCGAGCTGGTCCTTCGTCTGGCCGACGAATTCCACCTCGGACATCTTAATATTAATGACGACCATCATCCCTTCGCGCAAATCATTGCCCTCAAGGTTTTTGTCTTTATCCTTCAGCATAGCCGCTTTGCGGGCATAGTCATTCATCACGCGCGTATAAGCGGTTTTAAAACCGGTTTCATGCGTACCGCCGCCTCGCGTCGGGATCGAGTTAACGAAGGAGGCGATCGTCTCAGTGTAACCGTCGTTATACTGCAAAGCCACCTCTACCTCAATTTCATCCCGTTCGCTTGCAAAGTGAATCACGTCATGCAGCACTGTCTTATTCTCGTTCAAAAATTGAACAAATTGGCGCGCTCCGCCTTCATAGTGAAACATATCCTGCTTGCCGCTGCGGTCGTCTTTAATCGATACCTTAAGACCGGAGTTCAGAAACGCGATCTCCTGCAAGCGTTCGGCAAGCGTATCGTAGTTAAGAGTTGTTCCATTCTGAAACACGCGGCCGTCGGGCTTGAACGTAACCTTTGTGCCTGTCCGATTTGTTGTCCCAATGATCTCTAATCCGCGTACCGGCTCCCCGACATGCTCCCGGCCAGCCTCATCCACCCAGTATTCAAAGCGCTGTCTATGAATTTTGCCGTCACGGAAAATCTCAACCTCCAGCCATTCCGATAAGGCATTCGTAACCGAAGCGCCTACGCCGTGCAAGCCGCCGGATTTTTTATAGCCCCCGCCGCCAAACTTGCCGCCCGCATGCAATATGGTAAAAACAACTTGCGGAGTCGGAATACCGGTCTTATGCATGCCGGTTGGAATTCCCCGCCCGTTATCATGAACAGTTACCGCGCCGTTCTTGTGCAGCGTTACTTCTATTGCCGAACAAAATCTAGCCAAATGCTCATCGACCGCATTATCGACAATTTCCCAAACGAGATGATGCAGTCCTGAACTGCTTGTACTGCCTATGTACATGCCCGGCCTTTTCCTTACTGCAGTTAAGCCCTCAAGCACCTGTATATCATCGGCCTCGTAGTTCCGATCTGCGGCCGCTGTATTTGTGAAGAGATCTGTTTGCTCTGTCATGAGCGTCCCCCAATCTGTAGTCACGTTTCCGTATCTTCAAGCTATTTTAATTCAAGATGTCCTGTTTCGTAAAGACACCAAAGGAGACGACCAGTGCGAACGCCCCCCAAATCACAAGCACCGTAAGGGAAAACGGCAGTGTCATTCCGTCTATAGGAGGCGGCGATCCATCGAGATAGCTGGTGAGTTTTAGATTAACGGCAAATAAATATTTAGCGCCCGTCCAAGTCGATGTCATGCCTGATAAAATCGTTCCTGTAAGGACAGCGGCCATCATCGTTACTATGCTTGCAGCTGTACTGCGAATGAGCACGGACACCATAAAAGCAAGAATCGCAACCGTCATAGCTGAAAACCATGCCAACCCTGCTTGCATCCATATATATTGCCACTGGGGTACGGCATGCGCATGCGTAAAATCAATAGCCGACCCGCTTATTTGGAACCCGGTAAACACGGGCATCGTCCAGCCTTCATACCCAAAAAACAAGCCAGAAATCAAATAACAGAGTATTGCCGTTGTGACAACCGTAAGCGATACGTATAAAACCAGTACAATTAGCTTGCTTAGCAGTACTTTCCACCGTTTAATCGGTCTGGTAAGCAGCATTTTAATCGTGCCCGACGTTCGTTCACTTGATACAATGTCCGATCCCAGCGCTAAGACCAGAAGTGGAATAAATAAGGTAACTGCGTTGTCCAAAAAGCTTCTTGTAAACGTTACACCGTTCGGGGCGTTAGGATTAACATCATGAACCAAATAATATTGAAGCTGCTGTACAGCTGCGCGCCTGCTGCGCTTCCACTCTTCCGGAATACGGTCGCTTGCGAGCGTGTTTTCTAAATCGGTCATTTGCTGAAGCACCTGATTGCGCCAATCCGAAAATTTGGCAGCGTTGTTCTGTGCGACCTTTAGCTCAGCGTAAGTAAAAATAGGAATAAGCGCAAGCAAAATGAGAACAATTACGAAAAATCTTTTTTTCTTCCAAACTTTCAGCATCTCGTTTTGGATGAGCGGCAATAAGCTAACCATATGTTTCACCTTCCGTCAATGTTAGAAATAGCTCCTCCAGCGATGGTCCGATCTGATGGACGGACATGACGCCGATTTGCTGCTCAACAAGCTTCTCTACACTGCCAGGTATTTGATCGGCGGACATCGTTGTAATAATGGCATCCGCCATATTGGCGATCAAGCCTTCATCAAGCTGATGGACATCGCTTCCAATCATTTGAATGGCATGATTGCCAGCTAACACTTGCTTGCCCAATTCCGGATTATCAAGCTGCCAAACCACGTAGCCTCTGGCCTGCTTAATAAGGTCGGATACACTTCCTTCCGCAAGCACTCGTCCGCCGTTAATAATAGCGACACGATCACATAGAAGCTGGATTTCGCTTAATAAATGGCTGGATATAAAAACGCTCATACGCTGGTCCGCAAGCATTCGGACAAATTCACGGAGCTCCTTCATTCCTTTTGGATCAAGCCCGTTCGTCGGTTCATCCAATATGAGCAGCTTCGGCCTGCCAAGCAGCGCTTGCGCGATTCCGAGCCTTTGCCGCATGCCTAGCGAATAAGTCATGACCTTATCATGAATCCGCTCCTCAAGTCTAACGATCGATACGACTTCTCTAATACGGGCCTCATCCGTTCCTTCAAGCATTCGAGCAAAATACTCCAGGTTCTCGTAACCGGTTAAATACGGATAAGCCTCCGGATTTTCAACGATACATCCGACATGCCGCAGAGCCTTCTCCGGCTCCTTTTGTACGTGGTTTCCGCAAATATAAACGTCGCCCGAGGTTGGTTTAATCAGATCGACCAGCATGCGGATTGTCGTCGTTTTGCCGGAGCCGTTGGGACCGAGGAAGCCGAATATTTCTCCTTCATTTACCTCGAAGCTTATGTCGTGTATAATTGTTTTTCCACGAATTTTTTTGTGCAGCCGCTTCACGGATAGAACAGGTCTCACCATCATTTCCTCCTATCTTCGTATTTCGTATCAGATTGGTCAACTCTGCAGCATGCTAAACCGATCTAGTTCAACGAATCCAAAATACGTGATGCCACTCTTTTATAGCCATTATGATTGGGGTGGAAATGATCGTCTGAAAGATAGTCGGCAATTTTCCCTTCAAACAAATCAAAGGTCGGCACCATAATCATATTCGGATAGTTATGCAGCAGCGTATACGCCTTCTCGTTCCATTGCTGTACCTCCAGGCTTCCGCTGCGAAGCTCTTTGATATCATAAAAGGGATTGTATAAGCCGACATATACGATTTTGGCGGAGCTGTTGATTGCATAAAGCTCTTTAATGATCCGCCCGAAGCGCTCTAGAGTTGCAGGAAGCTCTTTCGAGAGTCCTTCCATGCTGTAAGCCGACAGCTTGCGGCCTGCATTCCGGGCACGAGCTGTATGAAATAAATCGTTGCCGCCGATCGTCAGAAGAATTAAATTAGCTTTCTGCAGCGCATATGCAAAGCCTTTATCTCTGTCTAGCCGTTCTGCCAGCTGGTCGGTGCGAAGACCGTTTATCGCTAGATTGTTTAAAATTTTAACCGGCTTGTTCGTTGTTTTACGGAGACCTGCGGCAACTTGCTTTACATACCCGTCTCCGGTATTATCGCCTGTTCCCTTCGTGAGTGAATCGCCAAGGGCGACGACCCGAATTTCCGACGTTTTTTCAAGGGAGCCTGCTTCTGTCCAAACTGCTTTCGGTTCTGCTGCAATCGCAACCTGCCCCCGATAAGGGAAAAGCATATCCTTGACCGTACAGCCGAAGCCAATCAACAATATTGCAGTGGCGCATAGGGAAGCTGCTGCTAAACATCGCCACAATCCATTCGTTTTCACGCTATGACCCGCCTCCTAACCTTGCAGTACAAGCAAACATTATCTAAATAGTTGTTGTTAGCATGTTTTGCAGATAAGTGGGATTTATGTATGCCGCAGTGAAATTCATAAAAAAAAGTGGATGCCCGCACGAGGCATCCACTTTCTTCATGAATGATAAAGTTTGACTTTGCTCCTCATCCTTCGTAAAATGATTAACGATTAATAAGCAATTAAATCCATTTATTGAGGTAGCCAAATGAACGCGAATGAACGTATTGATTGCATGAAATGCAAGTATTTCTTCATTACCTGGGAACCGGGCGCACCTAAAGGCTGCAAAGCCTTTGGCTTTAAAACGAAGATGCTGCCGAGCAGTATTGTTCTGCACTCCTCCGGCAAGCCTTGTATGCATTTCGAGCCTAAACAAAAGCAACAATCCTAAAACTTGCCGTTCTATTTATGCTTAGACCAGTTCGGATCGCTATTTTCTAACAAATAAGCGAAATCATTTTCCAACCGCTTCTGTTCTAATTTCTTTTTTTCTACTTCCTGCTTACGAATGTCTTCCTTGCGTGTCTCCTCGGCTTTCTTTAATTCCTCTGCCTGTGCTTTAAGCTTTGTTACAATATCTGCGCTGAGTAGCTCATTGAGCAAAACAGGTTTATCCTTCTCGCTTCCCGGAGTGAATTTGGCCGGTGAAGAGACAGCCGGTTTCCTTTTCTTACCCATAATAACGTTCCCCAATTCTTTAAATGATTTCTGATTGAGCTATGTATTCAAGAACATATTTATTTATAATAACACAAATCATTCGTTTACCTGCTTTTGAACCGCACCTGCCACTCGTAAACATTTTAACAAGCAGGAAAAGGATGAATCCTTATTTAAGAATTCATCCTTGATCATCTTTACATCTCCGATACGAAATGGTTCAGCTCATAGGTATATCAAACCAATGCATTAATAAAACAACAATTACAATCGAAACCAGATATGCCCAAAGCGGTTTCTTATGATGAAGTAACAGCATAGGAAACATCATCATATCAAATAACAACGAGTGGAATAAATTCCATCCATGTTGATATGAAATACGTCCAAAGGAATGCAAAATGGTTTCAACAAATACATATATGAAAACCCATTTGGTTAAATATATGAGCTGTTTCCTTATCGTTTGCGGGTACCGGGATAAGAAGATCAATACGCTAAGAGGCATAGTGACTAAAGCATATATAATGACTGTTATTTTCTCGTTAAACAGTAAATCCGGATAAAAATACCACATCGTATTATCTCTTGTTAAGTACTCATATAACAGTCCTCCTGCTGCTATGTAAAACATAGTGGGGTGATATTTTCTCCAATTCTGCCAATCTCCCCAGCGCCAAGCAGCGAAGATTGTAAATAAACAAACGATTAAATGCACAGAATCACCAACGTTTTCATATTTTTATCTTTTTTATATTCACCTCATTCACTTTAATTTATTCTTGTTTTGTTAATTTATCAATATTTTTACATTTATTACTTTGCGATTGCTGAAGAATGTATAAAATCATTCAACAGAACAATAATACTGGAATAATCTAGGGAAATGAGGTGTTCGTTTGAATTTCAATTCATATTGGTATCTGGGATTAGGTATCATTAGCCTCCTTCTGGTGGTTTATGTATGTATAAAAAATAGAAGCATTCGAAGCCTTTTGCTATTTTTCGCAATGATTGGAATTGGTTATCTCATTGAGATCGTTATTTATATTTTCTTGGGAAGCTATCAATACTATCCAAAATTTATTGCTCATGATCCATATTATGATAGTAATACGGGGGCGATTGCTTCAAATGCGTTAGCTTTACCTGCGGCAGCAACCTTCATAGCCGTTTTTCGATTAAGGTGGATTTGGTTGATTTTTATTACAGGTTTTTTTGTAGGGATAGAGTGGATATTTTTAAACCTTGGCATCTATACGCACAATTGGTGGCGACTTGAATATACAGCGCTTAGTCTTCCGGTATATTTTGCTGCGGCAATCATGTTGTACCCGCTAATTTTAAAACCCATAAAAGGAGTCATTCATTTTTTGCTCCTCCAATTGATTATAGGACCTGTTACAGGTACTTTGCACATTCTGCCCATCATGTTCTTCTCTAACAGATATTACCGTCCTGGCTGGTTTGAAAGCCAGGCTCATGATACAACCGCTTTTTCAGCCGTTTATTATATGTGTGCAAGTACCCTCCTTATTGTGATGGTGAAGCTCCACTGGAAATATGGATGGTTGAAATATGTGCTCATCCTAGCTGGTGTAACGGTCATGACGATTATCCTAAAAGCAGCAGGAATACTTTACAGCTTTGTTTGGTGGGACCCATTCTATTATGTTCTTTTGCCTATAGTTGTTTTAATCATTGCTGAGGCTGTCAATAAACGCCTTTCTATAGGGCCAGTTTCAAGGAAGCATTAAGTCTATCTAGACCGTTTAGATGCCGTATACAACATGGATCACAAGGAAATAATTAGTGCTATGAAAATGATAAAATACTTCAAATCCTCCATACAAAACGGACAACACAAGCAATTGGCGAAAAGGGAGCCGTTAAATGAAAGTCTCGATGAAAATATACGGAAAATAAAAAAAGATCTAGGCAGCAGCGACGATATTATTATCCGAGAAATCCGGATCGGCAATGAGGGGAGCATAAAGATAGCCGTTCTATATACAGATGGATTAGCAGACAAAAAAGTAATTACGGATTTTATTTTGGATACCCTTATGCTGGATACGAATACGGAATCGATTAAGCAGCTGCATGAAGACGACAAACGATTGGATGGTTTAAAATCCTTGGCCCTTAAAATAGGGGACAACAAAGAAATCGCAGACTTCGAAACCGTATACGCCTCTCTCCTATCGGGAGATACGATCATTTTATTGGATGGTTACCCGCAAGGTATTGCCGCCAGCACCCAAGGATGGAAAGACCGTGCTATGTTTTGAAAGTCTTGACACCGGTTGAAAAAATTCCCGCGAACAACATGTATCTCTCTCTCGAAACGTCGCAGAAGGTGTGGGCGCCTACTGCGGCTGTTACGCTGGATAAGCTCATGACGGACATTATCAGTGAAGGGAAAAATCCTGTGTTAACGGCTGTTAAAGTGGCGGGAGTCGGTAAAGGCCAATCCCAGCAAAATTTGGAGAAAATTGAGCCTCCCGGCCGTTTGAAATATTCGGACTTAGCGGTATTTAAAAAAGATAAATTAATCGGTTGGTTAAACGAAAAAGAAAGCAAAGGGTATAGATACATAAAAAATAAAGTGACGAACACTGTCGGGTCTCTGTCTTGTCCAGAGGGCGGAAATATTGCCGTCGAGGTTATGAAATCAGAAACGAAAGTCAAAGGAAGGATGAATAATGGAAAACCTCAAATTGATATCTAAATACAGTTGGAAGAAAATGTGGGCGAGGTAGAATGTCAAATCGATTTGACGGAAAGAAAAACAATTGAGGAGCTGGAAAAAAGAGCGGAACAAAAAGTAGCCGCTATCATGCTCAGAACCATCCATAAGGTGCAGAAAAGTTTAAAGGTGGATATTTTCGGATTCGGCGAGGAATCATGTTTTGATTGTTCTTGCCAATTTTCAAAGGATGGATTCAAACCTGCATGGACATAAATATGTTCTTTGTCTTCGTAGTAAAATGGAAGGCTATTCAAAAAAGATATATTCTGATTGTTCTTGCCAATTTTCAAAGGATGGATTCAAACCTGCATGGACATAAATATGTTCTTTGTCTTCGTAGTAAAATGGAAGGCTATTCAAAAAAGATATATGATGGTTGAAGTGCTTGTTAATGTACTCTTTTCCAAATTGTAATTTTTCTTCATCTGACATACCCACTAGAGATAAACCACAATAGCTTTCTAATGTAATAAGTCCACCATGTTGAAAAAATTTCATTTTAACGGTTTCATCTTCGCTGGTCATAACGTCAATGAATCGTTGGTCATGGTTTCCTCGAATCGCAATAACATTTCCTCCCTGTTGAAAAAATTTCATTTTAACGGTTTCATCTTCGCTGGTCATAACGTCAATGAATCGTTGGTCATGGTTTCCTCGAATCGCAATAACATTTCCTCCCTGAACCAGTTGCAGAACTTTCTCAACAACATCTTTACTTCGTGCTCCTCTGTCTACGTAGTCACCAAGAAGCAACAGTAAATCCTCGTTCTTTTTAAAATCTACCAATGCCAATAAGTTAATAAACTCGTCATAACAACCATGAATATCGCTTATAACTAATGTTCTTCTCAATCTCTACATTCCTTTCGTGAACCACTGAATCTCAATACCCTTAGAAAAATATTCTTCTATACACTGCTATTTCCCTTTTTAAGTAATTGGACTGTCTACGTAGTCACCAAGAAGCAACAGTAAATCCTCGTTCTTTTTAAAATCTACCAATGCCAATAAGTTAATAAACTCGTCATAGCAACCATGAATATCGCTTATAACTAATGTTCTTCTCAATCTCTACATTCCTTTCGTGAACCACTGAATCTCAATACCCTTAGAAAAATATTCTTCTATACACTGCTATTTCCCTTTTTAAGTAATTGGCAATTTCGTTATCCTGCCAGTTAACGGCGTTTTCAGTAAATAACTTTTCACGGTCCGAAGTAACGCCTTCAATAAAGTTAGGATCACGAATGTCGAGCTTATTGATAAACACTTCTGTTTCTGGATAAAGGAGCGACTGATAAATTCTTTCCTCGCCATTGGCGCACCGAGGAGAGCGGAATTGTTTTTTAACATGGAACGAATGAGACAACCATTGCCTAAAGCTGCACAAGAACTAACCTATAAGGGATATCTTGCGCTCCATCATCATCTGTTTCAGGACATTTACACTTGGGCTGGACAACAGAGAGAGTATACAACAGGCCGTGATGCAGCTCCCTTTGCTCCGCCCGAAAACATACAAGTTTGGTCCCTTGCCCGGTACTATCGGCGCAAATACGCCGGAAAAAAAAGGATATCCAAATTGCTTCGCGAATTCTCTTAAAATCATAAGGAGGAAAACTCAAGCATGAAGCAAAAAGCATTTATTTTGGCTGCATTGTTTTTATCGACAGGGGCTGCCCTGCTGGTCTTTGTTTTTTCGGGTATTTCCATGCTGTACACTTTGATTGGTATTCTGATACTGGCATTTATTATTGGAAGTATGATTTGGAGAAGAGTGTCACCCCACAAACGTGCGGAAATCAAGCGGCTTATAGGTTACGGTACGATAGCCGGCTTCCTGGCGACATGTCTTTACGATCTTTCCCGATTCCTATTAATTAAAGTGACCGGCATTCAATTTTGGCCGTTCGATATTTTCGGAATTTTCGGCAAAGCGCTCGTCGGCGATCATGCGACCGGTCTATGGGTCAGCATTCTCGGGGCAGCGTTCCATATCGCCAACGGTACTACATTCGGGATCGCTTATACGGTTGCGTTCGGACGCAAAGGCATTCTGGGGGGCTTGGTCTGGGCGATGGTTCTTGAACTGGCGATGGTTACCGTATATCCGGGTTGGCTTGACTTGAAAGTGCTTGACGAGTTCATTTCGGTTTCAATGGTCGGCCACTTCGTATATGGGATCGTGCTCGGGTATACGGCCAGGAAACTAATCTTGAGAAAGGAATTCTCTAATCATGTCTCAGCCTGAATCTCTTCTTCACTGGTTTGTACGTTTTTGGTGGGTTCAGCAGCCTGTACGGGCAAGCCGGTTCTCCAAAAAGCTCCCGTACACGTTCCTGGACGGCCTCTACTTGGCAGCCTGGCCGGCAGTTGCTGCTTCGGCCCCGGTGCTGGCGTTGTTCTCCGGTCTGGTGATCGGGTGGTGGCATCCGGATTTCGACAGCGTCTTCAGCGAATCACTGGTGGTGCTTATGATTGCGGCAATTGTGGGAATGAGCAGCGCGCATCTCGGCCTGCTTTTTATCGCCGGTTTTATATTCGGTGATTTTTTTCTCCATCACACAAGCTGGACTCAGGTCGGATGGAGGCGGAACGAGGGGGTCTTTGAGCATGTCATTAAGGTGAGGCTCCCGCTTTTGATCGAGTACGGACTATTATATTTATTAGTAGTGAAAATTCCCATGATAACCAAGGCGTTGTCCGCTCAGCTCAGATTTTCCTTCCTGCCATTGAAAGCCGGTTTCAGCGTAGCGGCAGCACTGTATGTGCTGCTTACCGGAGTGCTTGTTTATTTTTGGACGCAAACCGTGCCGATACTCATCCGGCCTGTATTTACATGGGTTTCAGCCCGTCCTCCGGCGGAGGCAGTCGTTCCTTTGCAACAATACGAATGGGTCATCGTCTTTGTCGCGGTTGTGACCGCCGCCATTCGAATGCTACTGCAGGGGATGACGGCGTTTCGCAGCGAAGTTGGAATGCCGCTTGACCGGCTGGAGCAGGAGTTAAAGGAACACCCACCGGTCGAATCGCTCGGAGACCGGATAAATCCTTGGTTTACTATGGCGGTCACCGCGTTGTGGTCGGTACTGCTGATTGCGGGTGTATACAAGTCATGGATCGATCCTGTCCTGATCGGAGCGTTGGTTTTTGTGCTTCTGGCGGTCCGTCAGCAGTTAATTCCCGTTCCTCTCGGTGCCTGGCCCAGTCTGATGGAGAAAATTCCGCTGCTGATCCGTTTGGTTATCGGATTTACTCTTATTAAAATCATTTCTTCGGCGATGTTGGAAAATGTGATGCGCTCCACGAATACATTCCGTCCGCTGCTTCTGATGACCGCACTTTCGATGCTGATTATATTCCTGCTGACTCCCCAGCTTCCGGTCGCAGAGCCGAAGGAGGGTGAGCCGTCAAAATGAAACATTGTTCTCCTTTTGGCATTCTGATCGGATTGTGTTTGTTTTTCGGGTTTCCGGACATGGCATTCGCCGACAATTGCGGGAGCTTTAGCGATTGTTTTAACACGCAGAGAGCTGCGGTCTCCGCTACCGTCGGTTTGGGGATATTTGCCACATTGCTTAGTATCGGGCTTAATTTTGTCCCCGTCGTCGGTCAGGTGAAGGGCGTCATCGAAGCGGTCACGGGCAAAGACTTGATCACAGGCGAAGAGCTCGAAACGTGGGAAAGAGCGATGAATCTCGTTCCTTTCGGAGCGATTGGGAAAGTGGGCAGAATCGGCGATATATTGGATACCAGCGGGGATCTTGGCAGAGGCGTACGCCATACCGACGATGTCGGGGGACTGGTTAATGCCGGCAGAGCGGGGCGGTCGGATATCCCTTCGGGCGGTTTGCGCGATGACATCGGCGGCAGCGGTTCAAGGCGCTCGCCCAATGAAACGCCGGAACGTTCTCCCGGCAGCGATCCCGCAAGCTCCGGTGCGGGAGGCGGCTCCAAACCGCCCCGCGATCAAGGCGGCGGTTCCGGGAGCCGCGGCGACGATGGCGATGGTCCCGGTAATCCGAGGGACGAGGGCCGCTCTGGCAAACCGCACGAAGGCGAAGGCAATAATTCCGATGAGGGGACGGGACAAGGTAGTAAAGGTAATATAGATGTAGGCAAAGCAGATTTAGACGCATATAGAAACAAACTTGGAGTTCCTGAGACTGATACAGTAGCGGTTGGTAAAACAGACGTTAAAGGATTAGAGGATTTAACGTTTACTGGTGGATCCCCTAAGGTAAGGAAAGAAGCTGGGTTACCAGATTTAGATTCAGCTATGCCAGATAGACCTATAAAGTCACCATCAAGTCATCCTCTCTCTACTAGACATGCTGAAGAAGGTGTAATAAACGAATTTGTCGAACAAGTTGAAAAAAAGGGATTAAAACCAGAAGAAGTAGTTGGCACATTAAATATACACCAGTCTAATCCAAAAGGTGTTTGTACTACGTGTATTCAAGGTATTTCAAACCCAAATGTAGAACCAGGTATATTTATGCAACTTAGTTTGAAAAATCCAAACCTCACGATTAATGTGACAACCGAAATAGTTGAAGGAGTTAAACCAGCGGGAAAACTTTCTTTCACTCTGCAAAATGGTAAAATTATTGATTAAGGAGGGAATCATTTGTCCAATATTAATAAATTAAGTTCTGATACGCAGGTAGTGTTCCTCTTGATATTATCAAGTAAGATTATTGATATTATTTCTACTTCAGATGGTTATCAAGAAGCTAAAGAAGCTCTAGAAGTTTGTTGGAAATGGGTTGAAAATAAAAACGTTTCAGGGGATAGCATATATGAGTACTTAGACAATGGAGATGAAACAGGCCTTTTGATACAGATGCAATATGAAAAAGACGAACAGAAAGTGAATGTATGGAATTGCGTAATAGATGCAATTGCATTTACTAACTGGAAAGCATACCAAAATGATGGTGAAAAATATTTACCTGCCCCAATCGAGGCAGTTGATGAAGATCTGATTAACCATTTTATAACTTCCTTTAATTTGGTTGATTCATCTGATGCTTTGATAATAGAGAGAGTAGAAAATTATCTGCTTACAAATTTCCCAAGTAGCAATAGTAGCCTTATTGTAAAAAGTGAAATTATGAAAGCTATTTTCGAGTAGTCAAATTCAATTAATACTGAAGTTTCCAGAGCTGCTCGCGTGGGTGGACGTAAATACGGACGCACCGCAGGCGGCTATCGGGGCATTCGTGGTCCGGAAAGTGCTGCTCGAGCAACCGGCGGTTCAAACGCTTCTGGAAGGCGAAAAGATCTCGGATGCTGTCTGCTTCCTTGTTAGGCCACTGCTTACCCCCTTGTTTCCTTGATCAAAGTTACCATATTGAACTAAACTCCCATTAGCGAAGTGAAGGGCCATTACCATTTCTCCCCTTCATCTGTTTTCTTCGTTATAATTTCTCCTTAAAGCCCGCAGACGTGGCTTCCGGCGGTCTCGTATAAACGGTTAAATATCGTTTATTCCGGTGCCGCAACAGCCGCTCCAAATCTTGCTCCGTCACATCCGGATGTTTCGCCAACTCATTTGCAAAGGTATGACGCAAATCATGCGGCCGCAGCGGCGAAATGTGACGTTCCGGATCTTTCAGCTCTGCATCGTACCATTTACCGATTTGTTCTAAGATTCGGTTAATGGAGCGAGGATACAGCCGGCCATCTATTTTTCGAGCTGGTGTTCCTTTCGCAATTAAGAACAAGGCAATCGTTTCCTCCGCATAATCCAGATGCCTTTCGAATTCCAAATAATCGGCCAGGGCAGCCCTTACATCGGCCGACAAGTACTCGGTTCCTTCCGTTTTTCCCTTTCCGCGTATCCGGACGATCTTTGCACTGCGAGCTGCACGGGATCACTGGGTTCCACTTGATCCAAGTTCAGATTTACAAGTTCCTCCCGGCGTAGCCCCGTAGAAAGAAGAACGTAAACAATCGCCCGATCGCGCCGCGGGCGCGCGTGCGTTTTGAGTTCCATTTTTCCCTTCATTCGGCGCCGGTCCTTTTTGAGGTGAAACCGCTCCAGCCGGTCACAGATGTTTTTCAGGGTCAGAATCTGCTCGGAAGTAAGTGTTCTGGGTTCAGGGTCCGGCAGCAAAATCTCTCGGATCCCTTTGGTCGGGTCTTCCGACAACAGATGCGGTGCTCGAATCCGAAGCCACTTCATAAATCGGGACAGTGCGGCCTGGTGATTGTTCACGGTGGCGGGCGCATACCCCTTCCCTCCCTTTTCGGGAGGATGATACAGCTGCTCGAGCCACGCCGTAACTCCCCTGCTTCACCTAAAAAATACAAAACGGCTTCATGCGGCTTGATATCGGGAACGGCCCATTGTATCTCTATGGGATCCCACCACATGCCCATCAAGCTAAGAACTTTCATTTTGGAATCAAGTGATGAACTCTCTTATTTTCATGAGTAGTCGATTTGTTTACTTACAAATAAACATGATGCTAAATAAGCCTAAACCACTAGGCTTTTTTTAAAAACGTAAGCTATGCAACCTTCTTGGTAGAGAAGTATACTCGTATTTTTTCCAACAGATAAATCAGACGAGACAGGTATTGCGAAAGCTTTTATCTAAACGTGAGCTGGAGCAACTGGCAAAAGAAAGTTTTGAAATAGCTAAAGAACTCAGCCTTCCACTAAAGAAGAAAAAGAGAAAACAAGTTTCAAAAAAATAGTTAAGTAAATTAAATCAAGAGGAATCACAAGCGGAATCAGTAACGTGGGGGCGGCATCCGTTGCCGCAAACTCATCAAGTTCAAGTTCAAGCGGGGGTTCGGACGGCTCATGTCTGCATAAAAAACGACGAAAGCGTTAACCCTCGTCGTCTGGCACTCCACTTCGATTTCTACGTTCATACAATTGCAATGCTTTTTCCTATATAAACATTCGAGTCTTCCGGATCAAGAGGTCCGCAAGCGACTAATTGAATTTGTAAAGCACCGCCGCTTTCGGTTACGTTTAACGGTTAGCAAAGCGAGGGTTTCGTTTCTTTAGAAAATTAACGAGGTCTGCTATATGTTCCATATCGTTTGAAGCAATACGGAACCATTGTAGGGGTGCCTTTTTTTGTTGTTGTCGGGTTGACGATAATTCGCCTGTTTTTTGTTGAGAAGAAGTATAAATAAAATCCGTTTGTAAAAAACTGTTGAGACGATATTAATGCGTCAGGGAATTTACACGTATGGAACTCATTTATTTCATCGGATCAATATCTCATTGAATTTGGAATTTCTTTTGATGATAAAGCAAAAAAAAAATTTCCCGAATGAAGGGAAGGTAAACTTTTGTACGATTTCATAAACAGTGGAATAGGTGTTATTACAATATTGATTCTCTGCATAGGCGGTCTTTGTTTACTCGGTTATTTACTATGTAAAGTGGATGAAAAAACGAAACCCGCTGAATCAAGTGATAATACAAAATACCGTTACGTTCGAGCAAAGGACGCTTTCCAAGTGAGTGATTCCCAAGTAAATAACACTCACCGAACCGACGGTTTTTCAAATGTCGATACGAATACTAATACCAACAGCAATGCAAACTGCGCTGTAGGAAGTAACTCTACATTTAATAACAGCGGAAATGGCGGTTCCAATTCGAGTACAGGTGGAAGCTCAAGCGGAAGCAGTAACATGGGAACTGCATCCGTTGCCGCAAACTCATCAAGTTCAAGCAGTGGTTCGTCTGGCGGGGGTTCGGACGGCTCATAGAAAAAACGACGAAAGCGTTAACCTTCGTCGTTTGGCTTTCAAATTAAGTTTTCATTCAAGTGTATTCTTCATTATGTTTCTTACTCTTGTAATTGTTGCTTTTCCTTTGGACAAGTCAACAATTCTATTAAGTAATTTCCATCTTAGACAAGCTATTTCCTCAAATAATTCTAATTCATCAATCGTATATTGATTCAGATGCAAAAAGGATTTATGGGCAGTCTCCGTACTGACAATCTCAGACATATGTACAAAATTTCTTATTTTGTGAATATGTAAAAGAGCTGCCGCGGCAGCACCTTTATCGTTTGTATAGAGTTGTCGGTTGACAAGAACTTGATGTCATAAATGACAAGAACTTTATCTCATTCCTGACTTTTCTCTTTAGTGCCGAAAAATTGCAAATAAAAAGCCACCAATTATTTGGTGGCTGTCTTTAAAACCTCAGTTTCGATACAAAACGATCTATAATTAATCGGAGTTGTTTATTTTCTTCGGTCGGGTTATTAAAAACATTCATTGCAACATTCATTGGCGTAAACGATTTCATACGATTTATTTTTCTCTTACTTTTAAGTGATCGATTCGGGCATTCAAGATCTTGAATCTTTTGTTTGCTCTGTTCATGAAGAAAGTATTCAGTCTAACTTCCCTAAGAATCCACTTGCCATTATCATGTTTCAATTAAGTCCGCTTTAGGGTTCCTAATTTGGAAAATCAGGGGGTATGGGAGTTTAATTAAAAACGATTCCATTGATGAAAATGGAGTTAATTTTCATGGGAGCTCAATGAAGTGTATCTAAAATTTTTCGTAAATCTGAGCATAAGCCTTAGTTATGCCCCTTACTTCGGTGAAAACGAGAGGTTTCCCTCTAATGCATTCTGATGCGGCCCTGTGGCGAATAAATAAAGAGGCCACCCTGATTAGAGCGGCCGTCTCTCATCGCCTATTTCGTGTCACCTGCGTAAAACAGCAAATAATTTTCCGCCTGGCTGGACCAATACGCCGCATCGTGTGCGCCACCCGGAATGTAATGGAATTGATAATTTTTCAAGTTCTGATCCTGCATAATTTCATTGAATCGCAACGCACCGTCTTTCAACCAATCCGCATCCCCGATATCTACATAAATATCCAACATGTTCTGCTTCTCATGCATTGCAAGCCATGTTGGGTTATTTTGCTGCCTTTCCTCGTCCGTGCCTCCTGCCATCTGCTTGAGCGGTTCCCACATATACTCGAACAATGCCGGAGCATGACCGCCTACCTTGCTGTACAAATTATGGTGTTTGAATGCTGCAAGCAGTGCCGAATACCCGCCCATAGACGTTCCCCCGATGTATCGGCCGCTTCTCGATTTCTGGGTGGAATAAGTGGAATCGATAAATTCGATCAAATCTTTCGTAATATAATCTTCATAACGGCCTACGTGCCAGTAGTTGTTGACCATACCGACTTCATCTGCCGAGTTCAGACCCCAGCTGCGGTCATACTGAGGAGAAACGATTATTAAGGGCCGTATTTTCCTTAAACCGATCAACCGGTCAGTTTGTTCATCCAGCAACACTTGATCAAACCAGAAGTCCTCGTCCTCATCCAGTTTGTGCAAGACATACAATACTGGATATTTTTCGTTTTCGTTATAGCCTGGCGGTAAATAAACGTTCACGTTCATTTCTTTTTGTAAAGATGTGCTGAACAGACTTGTTTTTACGATGCTGGATGTTGCCTGAGCATCCTCGCCCGGCGCAGCGAAAACATTACTGTACAGCATCGTGACTGCCAACATCAAGCCTAGAACCAAGAGCATTGACTTCCTTCTCATCTTTCATCCTCCTTAACGAAATCTTGATATCAGGGTGAGGTTCTTCCTCGTTCCAACCTAATTCTAGCTAAATGCCGACCTCAGAAACATAGACGATCTGCATCGATCAACTGACAATTGGAAACGCCAAACAAATAGTATAAAATGGAAAGTGACGATGCGGGAGGTGATAGTCAATGGAATTGGCAACGGTCGGACAGGTGGTATGGGGGCAGTTTCTTCATGAAATGAAGTGTTTCCCGAACGAAGATTTCGTGATCGATCGGGGGCTTCACACCCGTTATCGACTATTGTTTATAATGGAAGGAAACGGCATCTTGCAGATCGGGACGATCCGGCACTCTATTATTTCACCGGCCTTTTACTGTATTAACGAGAGGGAGCCGTTACAATTGGCTGCACACTCCGGGGTGAAAGCAAGCTCGGTTTATTTCCACCCGAAAGTGATTAACAATAAGCTTTCGTTACGGGAAAATTTGTTCGATAACGAAGGCCTCGCCACTTCGGACATTCAGGATGCATGGTTACTGGAGACTTTCTTCAACCGGTCGGACGGATATTACGGATGTGTGCCTATCGATGTTTCTTTTGTGCACCACGTTCAACGAATCATGGAGGAAATTCATCATATTCTCTCTACAAGTTCGCCCAATTGGCCTTGCCAAAGCCGGTCCTATCTACAGGAATTGCTTTTTCTCATCCGAAGATTGTACCGGAAAAGCAAGGAAACGGCGCACCGCATTCCTCAAGCTCCTCCGGATATCGATGAAGTCATTCAATACTTGCATGTTTACTATAATAACAAAATCGGATTAGACGAGTTGGCCAAGAGGTTTCACACCAATCGCACGACGTTGAACCGCAAAGTAAACTCGGTAACAGGCATGTCGATCGTCACCTATGTAAACAGTCTGCGAATCCAATTAGCCTCTTCCATGCTGTGCAATACTACTCTGAAGGTGACGGAGATTATGGATCGGGTCGGGTTTACCGACGACGCATATTTTATCCGGGTGTTCCGCAAACAAACCGGCTACACGCCGGCGGAGTACCGCAAACAATTCGGTTCCCTATAGTTAATCCGGTGTTTCCGGACCTCGTTCCCACTTCAAAACGGGCTCACATGATCATTTTTTCGGTCGCCGCATGATCGAGGTTGTGGCAATGATCCTTCTACATCCCCAGAATTGTTTGATTTGTAAAAAACAGCGACAGCCAGGGACGTGAAAATAAAGTCCTAGACTGCCACTGTTTTATTACACTTCAGTTCAAATTGGCACCGGACCGCAGCACTTGCCCATCCATGCGTTATTCAACTATACCTGATAGTCGAACATTGGTTGGCCCTTCCTCTATAATTTACCTTTTACCTAACTAAATCTATAATTAAAACAAAAGTCAAAGGTGGTGTTTTATGATTTTACAAACCGATCGTTTGATTTTGCGTGAGTTTACCTCGGAGGATGTTCAGGCAGTTCACAACTATGCTTCCGACATTGAAGTTTGCAGATACACGGACTGGGGGCCGAACACGCTTGACGACACACGAGCATTCATCGAGGACGTTATTGCCTCTCAAAGTGAGCATCCAAGAAATCAATTTACGGTTGCAATTGTGGTCAAAGAATCAAATTCGTTAATTGGAGCGAGCAGTATAATCAAGAAAGAAGTATTACAAGGTGAAGTGGGTTACGTCCTGAACCGAGACTATTGGGGTCATGGTTTTGCGTCCGAGGCTGCTAAGGCTATGCTGAACTTCGGTTTTAAAGAACTGAAACTTCATCGCATATGTGCTACTTGCAGACCTCAAAACAAGGGCTCCTTTCGTGTAATGGAGAAACTCGGTATGCGCAAAGAAGGTCACTTCCGTGAACATCTATTTTTCAAAGAGAAATGGCACGATTCGTTTCTATATAGTATTTTGTCTTCGGAATATTAGTCTGAAGTAGCATTTCTGTAGCAAGAATTAATCACATTCTTTATGGAGTATTCTGCCAGTTACTTCAATGAGCATCAAAAAGGAGCTGTCCTCGCGGCAGCTCCCCCACTATCGTTCCCGTTAGCTCAATGATTGGTGAAGTATTTACATTCCTACCTGTATTTCGTCAAGCAAAATTACTCGAAAAAATCGTGCATTTTTACCCATCGTCGTCAGGGATATTTTTCAATAATGGGTCAGCTATTTCTGTCCTCCCCAGCGACGGGTGCGAAAAATCCATTCTGCACAGCTTGTTTCACCCACTCTATGAGCGAAGTGCCCGGTGCGGCAGAACGCAGCTCGTCGATGACTTGGTCTGGCTTCGGAAGTAAATGAGTATTTAATCCAAGCCATTTGTACGAGTCGGCCAGGCCTTCTGCTGTTTCCTTGCCCAGTACCGGAGATAACGCTTCTTCGAATGCTTCCACTGGGAGAGAGAAAAACTGTATCTCACGATCCAATGCAGCACTGAATTTCTCAGCCAGTTGAGTGCCGGTCATCGCCTCAGGCCCTACGATAGGCAATGCCTGCCCTGCCAGTTCTGGATGGTTAAGCGCATATACGCCATAAGCAGCCGCATCTTCCATGCTGATCCAGGTGATTGCAGAATCGGCTGGTACAGGATAAGCCAGTGTTTGGTTGCCTACAACGCCGGGGATTAGGAAGTTTTCCATATAAAATGTAGGTTGAAGGATGATAGACGGAATGCCGCTTTGCTTCACATAAGCAATCAATTCTCTCTTAATATCATAGGCAGTGACACCTGTAATATCATCCGGAACGAAACCGCTGGTATTAAAAACGAGAAGCTTAATATTGGCACGTTTGGCGGCATCGACGGTATTGCGGATGAATTGGTGATTACGCTCCAGGTCATAGTCCACCGGTAACAGCAGGAACACTTTGCTGATTCCATCATGAGCTGAAGATAGACTGTCTACATCTGACAGATCGCCAACAAAGGCAGTAATGCCTTGCTTTTGAAGCTCGGCTGCCTTGTCCGAACTTCTTACGATCGTATGAACGGTGTATCCTTCATTCAAAAGCTTACGAGCGACTGCACCTCCTTGCACGCCTCCAGCTCCATAAACCAATACTTTATCCTTAGTTGCCATTGATCATCATCCTTTCGTTTACTAAAAGTAATTTACTGATTATAGTTAAATAATATAGGCTTAAATTCAATTATGTAAGTACGCACATGTAGGATATATAGTATCCTTTAGGATACCTTAAATAAGGAGGGAAACAGAGTGGATGAACAACACTCACAGTGCTCACCATGTCCGGTTGAATTTACGGTCAATATGGTTGGAGGCAAGTATAAGCTTGTCATTTTACACAAGCTTTCGATTCATGGGGTGAGACGGTTCAATGAATTAAGAAAAGATTTTCCAAATATTACACAGCGTACACTCACTCGCCAGCTGCGTGAGCTCGAAAGCGATGGGCTGATTAACCGACAAGTGTATTCTGAAATTCCACCCAAGGTAGAGTATTCACTATCAGAGACCGGGAAGAGCCTTCATTCTATACTTCATCAAATAGAGAATTGGGGCTTGAACTATATCGCAAATAATCCAAAATAATGATAGGCAGTAACAAGTATGTGCCGGTGGGCGTCTCGAACGGTTTCCCATGATAATAGTACGATAGTTTAAAAAAGATTGGATTAAGCCTGAACAACGTGCTTAACCAATCTTTTCTTATATGATTAAACCTTCCTTATTTTGCTCCGCAAATCTGCCCGTTAGCCATCCTTGCCGCTCACGCGACATCATAGATTATGGAAGTAATTACGTTCTTCCATGGGAGCGTAATGAAGGGCTACCACATGGCCAATGTCATTTAGTTAAGGTGCAGGTCCAAATATCAAGAAAAAGAGCAGGTTATCGAAAAAGATAGCCCGCTCTTTTTTTTGTACGAAAAAGAGAAAAAAAGATAGCCCGCTCTTTTTTTTGTACGAAAAAGAGAA
>NZ_LMRV01000057.1 GCF_001428245.1 Paenibacillus sp. Soil522 | reverse complement strand
GTCTCTGGATAGCAGGCCGCAATGGCTTGAGAGAAGCCGGTCAGGTTGTCTACACAGGTGATGAGAATGTCCTGAACGCCGCGGTTTTTAAGYTCGTTTAAGACACTGAGCCAGAACTTGGCGGACTCATTCTCACCAATCCACATGCCCAGTACGTCCTTGTTGCCGTCCAGATCGATGCCAATGACCATRTACGCCGCYTTGTTTACAATGGCGCCGTCTTGCTTTACTTTGAAGTGRATRGCATCGAGAAATACGACCGCRTAGACGCCTTGCAGCGGCCGATTCTGCCACTCCTTGATCATCGGTAYGATCTTGTTGGTCACGTTCGAGATCAGCGTAGGAGAGACYTCGATGCCGTACATATTCTGCAAGTGATCCTGGATTTCACGTGTGCTGACTCCCTTCGCATAAAGAGCAATAATTTGATCTTCAATGCCAGTCACGTTCGACTGATGCTTCTTCACGACAAGYGGCTCAAACTCACCAAGACGGTCGCGAGGYACGGAAATCTCTTGCTCACCATACTCGCTTACCACGGTTTTCTTACTCTTCCCGTTTCGGCTATTTGATGTTGTTTTGGTCTTCACATCATGTTTCTCGTAGCCCAGATGAGTGTCCATTTCAGCCTCCAGCATTTCCTGGATCGTCTCGGCGAAGAGATCCTTAAGCGCATCCTGAGCGTCCTTAGCTGTGACCAAATTATTCTCCTTAATGAAAGCTCGTAGCTGCTGTTTTGTCCAAAGTCCCATGTGTTCTCCCAACCTTTCGTCTAATTCCTATTTTAATAGGTTTTGGAGTTTACACAAAGAATTTTACAGACTCTATTTTCACATTGTAATGATTCACTTCCCCATTGTTATTTAACTACAATTACTGGACACTGTACCCTCTTAACAACTTTATGACTGACGCTACCCATGACAAATTCCTGCAATGCATTTAACCCACGGCTACCTATAATGACCAAATCCACTCTTTCATTGTTTGCATATTCAACAATTGCCGGACCAGGATCCCCCGTAATAATCTTTGTTTGATGACTCACATTTTTTTCGGAGAGCAGATCTTTAACTGGGATTAACTTTTGATTTCGTTTCATTTCTATTTCTTCATGATTCTGAGAATGGAGAACTTCATTTTTTATTTTGGACAGGTCCGCCACAAACAGAATTTCAACAATGGAATCTGGTATTAATGATGCAATTTTCGCGGCTTCCTGAGCAGCTCGAATCGAGTTTTTTGATCCATCAGCAGCTAGTAAGATACGTTGATACATGTGCATCTCTCCCCTTGATTTAGTGTGTTTTTAATTGAGCATTTGTATCCTGGTATACCGCTAATTTATCTATAATTTTTTTACTAGATGCATTTAGTCCTTTAATCGTGACATGATTATTGTTTTCACGATATTTTATGACTACTTTATCTACCGCGCCTACGCCAGAATCGTCCCAAATATGTGCATTAGAGAAATCAATAATTATCTTTGTATCTGTGGTGTCAAAGTTAAAGGCTTCTATAAATCCTTCTACTGAGGCAAAAAACAATTGACCTGTTACATCATATATTTCCTCTTTGCTGCCCTGTCGTTTTCTAACCTCTAGTTTTGAGATTTTTGCCACAAAGAAGATTGCGCTAAGAATTACTCCAGCTATAACTCCTTTGGAGAGGTCATGCGTTGCCACAACGATAATTACGGTTGTCAACATAACAAGAGCATCCGTCTTTGGAGCTTTTCGCAAATATGAAAATGAAGACCAATCAAACGTGCCTATCGATACCATAATCATAATCCCAACTAGAACAGGCATAGGTATTCGTACAACCAACCCACCTAATACAAGAATTAGGAATATTAAGAACAGTCCAGCAACCAAAGTGGATAATCTGCCGCGGCCTCCTGATTTGACGTTAATTACAGACTGCCCGATCATGGCGCACCCGGCCATGCCGCCAAAGAAACCCGTTATAATATTCGCGATACCCTGTCCTCTGGATTCTCTGTTTTTATTGCTTTCCGTTCCTGTCATATCATCAACGATAGATGATGTGAGTAACGATTCTAATAGTCCGACAATAGCTAAAGCAATAGAGTAAGGAAAGATTATTTGTAAGGTTTCAAGGTTAAACGGAATGTCTGGAATAAAGAATGAAGGCAAGGTTTGAGTGATTTTCCCCAAATCTCCTACCGTTCCTAAATTTAAATCCCCCCAGATAGCAGTCGCTGTAAGGACAATAATAGCGATAAGAGGAGCCGGTATTGCTTTAATAAATCTAGGCAATACATATACAATAATCAAAGTGATAGCGACAAATAAATAAGTCAAAGTCGATATCCCTACAAAATGAGGGACCTGTGCCATAAATATTAAAATGGCCAGCGCGTTAACAAATCCGATCATGACTGCTCTTGGTATAAACTTCATTACCTTTGCGATCTTGAATACCCCAAAAATAAGCTGTATAATCCCAGTGAGTATAGTTGCTGCCAATAAATACTGTAATCCATGCTCTTTCACTAGTGGGACCATTAGCAGTGCCATTGCACCAGTGGCGGCAGAAATCATACCTGGGCGACCGCCTACAAAAGCTATAATCACTGCGATACAAAAAGATGCATATAAACCAACCATGGGATCGACACCGGCAATAATTGAAAAGGCAATAGCTTCAGGAATAAGAGCCAATGCTACAACAATTCCGGCAAGTACATCCCCCCTTATGTTAGAGAACCATTCCCTTTTAATTGTTTCAATCACGTTTACTTTCACTCCTTATTTATTTTTTTGTGACTTTTAACTCTCATAAAAGTCAGGTTCCGAATTAGGCAAATAAAGCATATCATCAATCAGACCAAAAAGGAACCTTTTTGGTCTGATTGATGATATGCTTTTAAAAAAACTTATGTAGTTAGGGAGAACACGTTATGTTTATTGGCTATGTGAGACCTAATCAAGATGATTTATGTTGTGAAATCCAGATGGAGATAATGAAAGACCAAAAATGTGATCGCTTTTTCACTGAAGAGCATTCATCCCCTAAAAAAAGAGTAATATTAAAGTGGATGATTAACGAACTTCAACCAGGGGATACTATCGTGGTTGCAAAGTTATTCTCATTTGCAGATTCCACGCGGCAATTAGCAGAATTATTAAATCAATTAAATGAAAAACAGGCTTATCTTTATTCAATTAGCGAAGGGGTAAATACTAATCCTTCAACTGCATCTAGCTATTCATTTCAAGATAGCGTAAATCATTTGTTGAAATTTCAAAGCGACGTCATTAGTGAGAATACTAAAAAAGGTCTGTATGAGGCTAAACAAAAAGGAATGAAGTCTGGACGTCCCCGTAAGGCAGATGAGAATGTGAAACGTGCTATTATTATGTATCAAAGCCAAAAATTTAGTCTTGCTCAGATTAAAGAAGAAACAGGAATTAGCAAAACTACATTATACCGCTATTTGGAAAACTAAAGTTATTGCGAGTTTAACAAAGGTGATTGCCTTTTGAGCAACCACCTTTTTGTGTTATATCATTGGTACTTTTCAAACTCATTCTTCAACCAGATCTGATTTTGCTGCGCTACATACTGCTCTAACCGGATAAGATGATTTACAAGCTCAGCTTTTGTTGACTGCATGTAACGCTGTCTGACTCGCTCTAGATCGCGATCAAGCTTAATCTGCTTGAACGACTCTAGAGGCACAAAAAACACAGCTCCCCAATTGTCACTATGACCCCTAAATTCATGGACTAATTCTAAATTTAAATCGGACTTTTCTTGAAAATCTGTTTTTTTTAATGCCACCATAATAATTTGCTTTCTCAGTACAACCGTTATGAACTATGATGCACAGAACGATTATGCTACTGATGAAGGATACTGTTCTTTTCTTTGTACTGCGGGAAAGTATCTGCAGCTCACTTATCCTGCTCCTTCGAGCTTCCAGCTTGTTGATTGTTTGGAAAAACGAGCTTTAGCATAGGCGGTGTGACAAGCGTTGTCACGATAACGACCATCACGACCGAGGTGAAATATTGAGGCAACAAGAGCCCTGACTCTAAGCCGGCTGCCGCAATAATGAGCGCTACCTCTCCTCTGGATACCATCCCTGCACCTATCGCAAGTGATGAGCGGTTATTGAATCCAGTCAGTTTTGCGCCTAAACCTCCACCAAGCAGCTTCGTAACAATGGCAACAAGGGATAATAGTACAATAAAAACAAGTTGGCTGCCCAAACCGACAAAAGTAATGTTTAGACCTATACTTACGAAGAAGACCGGAACAAATAACGTATAGGCAATCGGCTCGACCTTCGACTCCACTTCATGCTTAAACGACGTTTGTGAAATCGCAATTCCGGCTGCAAACGCTCCGATAATGCCGGCTACTCCCATCATCTCGGCAAAATAAGAAAATGCAAAGCAAATGATTAAGGCCGCGCTCATAGCTGCTTCCGTAATTTTAAAGCGAGCGAACAGCTTTATAACTTGGGGAATTACCCATATTCCAGCCGCGATAACAATTATGAAGAACAATACCTTCTTCCCGACCAAAACCGGAATGGAAACATTGTCGGTTGCCCCGAGCAAGCTCATCATAACCGCCAGCAACACAACTACGACGACGTCGTCCACTACCGCAGCCCCAAGCAACGTAGTACCTTCTCTAGAGTTAAGCTGATTCATTTCCTTAAGCGTTTGAACGGAAATGCTGACAGAGGTAGCGCACAGCAACAAACCTAAGAACAGTGCCTCTGTATTCGATATGCCAAGTGCAGCAGCTACAGCATAGCCGCCAACAAAGGGCAGGATGATTCCGCCTATCGCAACAGCAAAGGAAGCCTTCCAGTTTTGGCGCAGCTGATCCAGATCCGTTTCCAGGCCTGCTATAAACATAAGCAGAAGCACGCCTATTTCTGCAAAATGATCAATGAAATCGTCAGGATGAACCCAGCCTAATAACGCCGGTCCGAGGATAATACCCGCAAGCAGCTTGCCTAATACGGCAGGCTGCCCCAGCCTTACAGACAAATGCCCGGCTACTTTCGTGGATATGATAATGAGTGCTAAATAAAAAATAAACTGCATTCGCATACGCACCCCTTTCTTTACCCATTGAATTAGCATGCAACAAAAAGAGCCCGTATAAACACGGGCTCTCAGTAAAAAACAAAAAGAGCCCTTGGTGACAGGCTCCTCCGTTTCTTGCATATTCACCTAACGACCTATTCAGTCGTGTAAGGAAGCAATGCGATTTGACGTGAACGTTTAACTGCTATTGTAAGCAAGCGTTGGTATTTCGCGCTTGTTCCAGTCACACGACGTGGCAAAATTTTGCCGCGCTCGCTGATAAACTTTTTCAGCAAATCTACATCTTTATAGTCAATTTTAGAGATTTTGTTTACAGTGAAGAAACACACTTTACGACGTTTGTTGCGTCCGCCTTTACGTCCGCTGAACTTACGCTCTGGACGCTCGTCGCCGCCGTTATCTCTTTGCTTGAAAGCCATGATAGTATCCTCCTTATCGTTGAAAATTTTACAGTTACGCGGGCGGCTTTATCTCTCAATAAAGGCTGCGTAACCGCTCCATTGATAAACAAAGTAGAAGCTACTCCGTTATCAAAATGGCAAATCATCCTCTGATATATCAATCGGGCGTCCGTCATCCTGGAATGGATCACGGCTGTCGTTACGTGAGTTATTACCAGATGGCCGGTTACCGCCGCTTTGGGAAGCGTTGCCGCCGAAAGATCCTCCGCCGCTGCTTGTACCGCCGCTGTAGCTGCTTCCGCCTTCTTCTCGCGAGCCTCCGCCTTCACGGTTGGATTCCAAGAACCGAACGTTATCAGCGATAACTTCCGTCACGTAGACGCGTTTGCCTTCGTTGTTCTCGTAATTCCTCACCTGAATACGGCCTTCAACCGCTGTTAAGCGGCCTTTGCGCAAGTAGTTGGCGCAAGTCTCGGCCAGTTGACGCCATGTTACAACCGGAATGAAATCCGCTTCACGTTCACCTTGACCTCCGCTCGTAAACGGACGATCTACCGCTAACGTAAATTGTGTAACCGCAACGCCTGCAGGCGTATAGCGAAGCTCTGGGTCTCTCGTCAATCTACCAATTAGTATAACACGATTCAACATCGTTTCTGACCTCCCAATCGAACAATCCAGCGTGGATTAAGCGACGTCTCTGACGATCAACGAACGGATTACTTCATCCGTAATCTTCATGATACGGTCAAGTTCATTCACAATTTCAGTTGTTGCATTGAAATGTACCAGAACAAAGTAACCATCACGAAGCTTATTGATCTCATACGCAAGACGACGTTTTCCGCTCACATCTTGCTTTGTGACCTCTCCGCCGTTGGAGATAATGCCATGGAATTTGTCAACGATCGCTTGCAAGGCTTCTTGCTCAACGTCTGGACGAACGATGTACATTACTTCATATTTGCGCATATTGTTTCACCTCCTCTTGGACTAACGGCCCCATAAATGGAGCAAGGAACGAGCTTCTGCTCGCATCTCTATACTATATCAAATCTAATCGCCTATGACAAGAGAAAATGACAGATGCTTAATGTTGGAGCGTAGAAACGAATTTGGATACAAAGCTTTATAGCCGTTATCTGCTACTTATGCAATTCCCATTCGCTGCAAATACTACGGCTATAGCGAGATAAGACATTCTTATCTGTCCGCTTAAATTATAAGCTGGAGGATGATCATGATGGGTGAAGGTACGATTTTTTCACCGGGAGACAGGGCTCCCAATGATGGAACATACATCGAGGACGGAGTAAATTCTTTTCATATGGGCATTCAAAACCCGAAAAAGGTTAAGCTCGGCAAGGGTGAGCGCTTCCCGGAGACGACCAACCACGAGCGTAAATGGAAACGCATGGATCATTAATTTTTTTGTCGGGCATCATGAATATCATGGCGCTGCTTCGGTCATTATATTATCGACGGTGTAAGAGAGGTGTGGTTCCCTTGAACCATTTGGTCAAGCGATAACGAATGTCCCGTCTTCAGACGGTTCGATTCGTTTTGCATCGGAGGATTCGTTCACGCAGTATAGAAGCGGAGGGTTGTGCTAAAGACACTCGTCTGTAACACACGCGCATTCGAGCATCTATACGTTAAACCGTTTAAGCGGATACGTATAATTGTGCTCAAAAGGAATCAATGAAGCTTTTGCTGATTTGCTCCGATTGACGAATGAAAGCTCCAAGGTTTCAAATGCTTGTAGTGAGAAATAATCAGACTAAAGCCATCAACCACCGTCAAGAAGAGGGCTCGAGAGAGTCCTCTTCTTTTCATTCCTATTCATGCCATGCCTTGCTTGGACGATCAGCCGGATAACCGTGCTGCTTTCGGTATGCTTTCCGCTCCGCTGTAAAGTCCCACCATTGCTTATCGCTGCCAGGAACGTTTGCATGATGAACAGCAAGCCGCATTACGTCTTCAACGCATGGATCCATCCAAACCCCGTGCAGCCTCTCCAAGCGTTCTACAAGCTGTGCTCCGGTCTCTCCTCCGGTTTTGATCTGCTCCAATGAATAAAAGCCCAGCTCGACTAAATTTTCAGCAAGTCTTGGGCCAATCGAAGGCACCGCTTGAAACTTTGCAAGTGCTGCTAATAAGTTCGCTCTTCCTGTCGGCACATTTAAGCTAATGCTTAATTCCTCCGGTTTGTACCTTGCCACATCTACAAGCTTAATCCTCGCTTGTCTTAACCGCTTACGCTCATCATCCGTTAATGGCAGCCTCGGTGTGCTCAATTGGCTCGCCTCCTTATTTGGCCATATAAATAAAAAAAACGATTCGGTGACCGAATCGTTTGTCTGTTTAATGTTTATGGCGGAGAAGGTGGGATTCGAACCCACGCACGCTTTGACACGCCTAGCTGATTTCGAGTCAGCCCCCTTGGGCCTCTTGGGTACCTCTCCGCGTGTTGTTGACACAAAAAATATAATATCATAGAGCCTGTAATCACGCAAGTACTTGTCCCAAATTATTTTTAAGCGCTGCAGTTAGGCTTCAGCTAGACCATCTTCAGCTGCTTTTGACCGGAGTACCTTCTTCATGTTTTTTTCAAATTTCGCTCTCGGTATAAGAACACTATGCTTGCAACCGACACACTTGATGCGGATATCCATCCCCATTCGAATGATCTCCATCTCATTGGAGCCGCATGGATGCTGTTTTTTCATTTGAACGACATCGCCAAGCTCAAATTGCTTACGCTCCATTAATTCCGCCTCCCTTTTCATTGCGGTGATAAGTTACCATTCGAGGATATGGAATTTCAATTCCGCTAGCATCTAACGCTTTCTTAATCTCCATATTCAGCGTACGCGATACGATCGAATGCGTATTCGGCCGACATTCCGCAATAACACGTATGGTTACCCCTGTTGGAGCAATCGCTTGTATGCCGAGCACTTCAGGCGCATTAATTAGATTCTCATCCCGCAACGTGATCATCGTATGGCGGATAACATCCAAAGCCCGATCGACTTCTTCCTCAAACGCTATCGTGATATCCACTACAGCGATCGTATTATTAACGGAGAAATTCGTAACTTCGTTGATCATCCCATTTGGGATAATATGAACCTCACCTGTCCAGCTTTGCACGCGGGTCGTACGAAGTCCGATCATATCTACCGTCCCTTTAAATTGTCCCGTCTGAATGACATCCCCAACAGCGAATTGATCCTCCAGCACAATAAAAAAGCCTGTAATAATATCCTTCACTAAGCTTTGAGCGCCAAATCCAATTGCTAGCCCCAGTACTCCTGCTCCTGCAAGCAATGGCCCAAGATTAATGCCAAATTCGGACAGGATGAGCATGACCGTAATAAAGTAAACAACATACGAAGCTACATTTTTCATAAGCTTCCCTACCGTTGTCATTCTTCGGGTATGGTTTGGCAATCGTTTGCTCTCACGCTCTAGGATGACCCGATCTATGGTTTTATGTATGATCCACACGACTAAACGACCGATAAGTAAAAATAAAGCTACGCGTAGTACTGAACTTCCAAAGGCTAGCCATAGCTCGTTATCTGTCAACCATTCCATAACTTTATTATACCGTTCATTGAATGACACCGCTATTCCTCCCTTACTTTCCTGGCTTCTATTTACATTTCTATTTGCTCATAGCCAGCCTGTATGGCTCTAAATATGCCTCTAATTTCCACGTTTTCTTGCTCAATGACTTCCTTCACCATGGTTAAATCATCTTCCGGAAAATGAATCGACAATGCGCAGCCTGCCGTTATTTCCTTTGGCGTGGGACAGATGTCAATTTCAATTTCTGCGTACTCGAGCAGCATCTCGGCGCGCAATGCCTGCTGAGTTGAATCAAAAGCAATTAACACGGGCAAGACCTCCACTTGAGTTTGTATACAAACTGATTTCGTAAGCTTAATCACAAATATCAAACTATCTGACGTATAAAATGGTTGTCCCATCCATATACTAGTAACATATCGGCATTATCGGAGGGATTCTATGAAGCTTCCATTTATGAAAGAGACGCCTTTGAAGGTACCCTATACTACCGTTAACGTAATCGGCATGCTGGTTAACCGCCTTACCACCATGCTGGAAGAAATGGCCGATAACCGCCCAATCGTCGTCGTCTGTGTAGGAACGGATCGTTCCACCGGCGATGCTTTAGGGCCGCTAATTGGAACCTCTTTATCCAAGTACCGCAGCTCGCACTTTTCGTTATTCGGCACATTAGAGAATCCCGTTCACGCTATGAACCTGGATGATACTCTGATCGAAATCAACCGCCGGTTCCATAAACCGTTCGTTATCGGAATTGATGCTTGCCTAGGCCAAGTATCCAGCGTAGGCAGCATTCAAGTTGGAGTTGGTCCTGTTCGTCCTGGCGCCGGCGTCAACAAGGATCTTCCTCCTGTAGGCGACATTCATATTACCGGTATTGTAAACGTCGGCGGCTTTATGGAATATTTCGTGCTCCAAAACACTCGGCTCCACCTTGTTATGAAGATGTCAGACATTATTTCACTCAGCTTATTTACAGCAATTGCGAACAACGCTCTTCTCAACTCAAACGTTCGTGAGCAAACTGCTGCCGCTGATAACATCTAAACTTCTTGCTGTACAATCTTATTTGGCTTCTACAATGGCTTTACGCTCTTCCGGCGTTAACTGATACGGTGAATCCCCTTTTTCAAGCGGCTTTGCATAAACATACGTATTTTCCCTGTTATGAATACCAGTAAAGACTGCACCGTCCTTCTCTTCATTTACAAAGGCTATGGAGAAGCTGAGATCACTACCATGTTCGGCAAAAGCATTATATCGTATGATGCCAATTTTTCCTTTTTGCTGAGGCAACGACATTTGAACTTCCCTTACCTGCGCCTTCAGTTGTTCATTCGCATGCTGCTGCTCGGCTAGCTTTTCCTTCAATTCAATGATGATGTCTTCCATATTCGTCACACCCGTGTTCCCCATGACCGCTGTATATTGCTTTCGCAGCTTTTTCAGCCGCCCGCCAATGATCGCTATCCAAATGAATAAAATGATGACAAATAAAGCTAAGCCTATTGTAACAGCATTCATCGGATTTGATGTCCAGTCTTCCATCGTTGTTGTTCCGCCCCCAATTTATTGCTAAACCCCATATTGCTGTGCTATTTGCTTTATGGCATCCTTTAAAGCATCGATTTCCGCTTCCGTCGTATAAATGCCAACACTAGCACGAATAGCTCCTGTTGCCGATGTTCCTGCGCATGCATGTGCGAGCGGTGTACAATGAAAGCCTGCTCGCACGGCGATCCGGTAATGCTGATCCAATATAAAAGACAGCTCTGATGGATCAATGCCCTCAAGATTAAAAGCCACGATTCCAGTTCGTTGTTCACCGAGTTCCGGTCCAATAAGCTTAACGCCATTCACAGGCAAAAGTCCTTCAATAAGTCTTTGCGTCAAAGCCCATTCCTTAGTATGGATGTTCTGTACCGTCTCATTCAATACATGCTGAACACCACTTTTAAGTCCTGCCAAGCCTGGTGTGTTTTGCGTGCCTGCCTCGTATCTATCCGGCCTAACTTGAGGCTGCTCACGTGCCTCTGATTGACTTCCAGTCCCTCCATGCAACAGCGGCAGCAAGTCCATCTCAGGATCGATGTACAGCCCTCCTGTCCCCTGCGGACCAAGCAAGCCCTTATGTCCAGGGAAAGCAAGCATATGAATCCCCATCGATCTCACATCTACAGGAATAATCCCGGCACTTTGTGCGGCGTCAACAAGAAGCTTAATCCCATGCTTTCTTGCGAGCTCCGCAATATCAGCCACCGGCATAATAGTTCCTAACAGGTTTGAGCTATGATTAACAATAGCCAAAGTTGTATTTGGCTGAATCGCTTTAGCAACGTCATCTATATTTAGATTTCCACGTTCATCGGATTCTACGTAGGTTACTTCAATGCCAATTGTTTGCTCCAAAAAATAAAGCGGCCGTCTTACCGAATTATGCTCAACGGAAGTCGCAATGACATGGTCTCCCGGTTTAAGCCACCCTTTGATCGCCATATTGAGTGACATTGTCGTATTGGAGGTAAATGCAATATCATTCGGATTTTTTATGTTAAACAGCTTGGCTAGCTGCTTACGTGTTTCAAACAATATACGACTTGCCCGCACAGCCATAGCATGGCTACCTCTTCCCGGATTAGCTGCATCATTCAGCATAGCATTTACAACGGCCTCCGTTACTGCCGGCGGCTTAGGCCAAGAGGTCGCCGCATGATCCAAATAAATAACCGACTGTTCATTATTATTCATGATTCCCACACCTTTCCTACTCCCGACTCACAGCAATGGCATACCTTAGTTTAATCTTTCAAAAGCAAGATTACAACTTAGGTATGCCATTGTTTGGTATAACTTACGCCATGTACTGAAGCAACTCTAGCAATCGTTCCAAATCTTGTTTGCTATAGTATTGAAGCTCAATTTTACCTTTATCTTTTTGCTGTTTAATTTTAACTGTCGTCTTAAACCGCTCGCGCAACGACTCTTCCAGATGGTCGATATATGGATCGCGTTTTCTTTGATTCGGCTTTGTTTTATCTTCAGGCTGCTTCGTATCCAGCTTCTGAATGGCCTCTTCGAGATCACGCACACTCCAATCCAAGGAAACGGTTAGATCGGCTAATTCCTTCTGAGCTTTTTCATCCTTAATACCAACCAACGCTCTTGCATGTCCCATAGAAATTGTTCCACGTGAAACATTATCCTTAATTTCTGCAGGCAGTGAAAGCAAACGAACAAAGTTAGCGATGTGCGAGCGAGACTTACCAACCTTCATTGACAACTCTTCTTGTGTAAGCTTGAACTTGTCGATTAAAGCTTGATAAGCAACAGCGACCTCTATAGCATTCAAATCCTCACGCTGAAGATTTTCAATTAATGCAATTTCCATGACCTGTTGATCAGTAAATGATCTCACAACTGCAGGTATCGTAGCATTTCCGCAAAATTGAGAAGCACGGAACCGTCTTTCTCCTGCTATAATTTCGTAGCCTTTCAGCACTGTACGAACAATAATCGGTTGAATGATACCATGCTGTTTGATGGATTCTGCTAGCTCTTTAATGGAATCCTCGTCAAAAGTTTTTCTTGGCTGATATGGATTGGGTCTCAATTGAGATAATGAAATTTCAATCACTTTATCATCATCATTCACAGAAAGCGATGGGATAAGCGCATCCAGCCCTCTACCTAGCCGCTTGCTCATACATAATCACTTCCTTTGCAAGTTCAAGATAAACTTCCGCACCTTTAGATCGCGGGTCGTATGTGATAATAGCTTGGCCATGTGACGGTGCCTCACTTAAACGAACATTACGCGGAATAATCGTTTGATAAACCTTTTGTTGAAAATATTTTTTGACCTCTTCAATAACTTGAATTCCAAGATTTGTTCTTGCATCCAGCATCGTCAAAAGGACGCCTTCGATTTGAAGGGATGTATTCAAATGCTTCTGAACGAGTCGAACCGTATTCAATAGTTGACTCAATCCTTCTAGCGCATAATATTCACATTGTATAGGAATAAGAACCGAATCAGCTGCGGTTAAAGAGTTGATCGTCAAAATACCGAGTGAAGGAGGACAATCAATGAGAACATAATCAAATTCATTCTTAACCAATTGCAAAGATTTTTTCAAACGAAGCTCTCGGGATATCGTAGGTACTAACTCGATCTCCGCGCCAGCCAGTTGAATCGTAGCCGGAATGATTTTCAAGCCTTGAACGCTTGTATCAAACATCGCATCTTTAGGATGGACATCATTAATAAGAACATCATAAATACAATTGGTTACATCACCCTTATTAATACCAAGTCCACTAGTTGTATTCCCTTGTGGATCAATATCAACTAACAACACTTTTTTCCCAAGTGATGCTAGACAGGCTGCTAAATTGACAGACGTTGTCGTTTTCCCGACACCGCCCTTCTGATTGGCTATAGCAATAATTTTCGACAAAACCGGCTCACCTCTATGTGTACAACTTTTATGTGCTAATTTATTGAAATATAAGCAAGTATACACACGAAGAGTACACGATATTTATATTTCACCGCAAAACGAGATTTGCAGCCCAAAGAAGGCGTCAGACGTTTACACTTAATGATTATACGAAAATAAAAATTCAGCTACAAATGGCATCGCCGCCCTCAGTGAGGACGGCACTAAATGAGTATAAAATTATTGCAATTTAGATATTCAACCTTTATCGTTTAGGGATCTGGATGATGATCTCATAATGATCATCATTATCCTTTTCGTTCGTTTTAATTTGCAACCCAGAGCCAGAAACCATTTCAATCGATTGTCTAATTGTATTAAGCGCCAATCGTACATCCTTTGTGAAAGAAATACGCTTAGCTTTTTTCAATTTTGTCGATTCCTTTAAGAAGGCTATTCTAACTTCTGTTTGCTTAACATTTAAATCTTTTGTTATAATCTCTTCTAAAACCTTAAGCTGTATTTCTTCATTATCTAACGACAATAACGCTCGTGCATGCCGCTCCGTAATTTTACGCTCCATCAAGGTCGTCTTAATCGTGTCATTTAACATTAACAACCGTAATTTGTTGGCAATAGTCGATTGACTCTTACCAAGACGCTGAGCTAAGCTTTCTTGTGTTAACTGATGAAGCTCTATCAATTTTTGATAAGCAATCGCCTCTTCAATAGCCGACAAATTTTCCCTCTGAAGATTTTCGATTAAAGCAATCGATGCCGTCTGTGAATCGTTGAACTCACGAACAATGCCTGGAATCGTATCATACCCAAGCTTAGTTACGGCACGCCAACGGCGTTCCCCTGCAATAATCTCATATCTTCCGTTACGCATACGAACAACGATAGGCTGAATAACACCATGCGTTTTTATCGTCTGACATAACTCTTCAATACGGTCGTCATCAAAAATCGTACGAGGCTGAAAAGGGCTCGGATCGATCTCATGAATCGGTATTTGTCGAACTTCATCTTGCGGTATGCGCTGCTCGGACAGGCCGAACAATCGAGAAAATTGTTCTTTCATATCGATAATTACCACCCGGTCATGAGATAAACCTTGCTTCTAATCGCTTTAAATGAAACCATTATTTCCATCTCACAACAGAAACCATGCGTTTCACATAAAATGCAAGCATGTCTAATCGTTCAAACACCTTAACATGCTATCATTCTATTAAAAAGCAATTACAAGGTTTTTGCAATAAATACGCTTCAGCAGTAAGATTGGTTCATTGCCAATTGGATTATTTTAGGTCGCTAGAACCTCTCTCAGGTAATAATCGTCAACTGCATGGCTAACATCCATAACCAAATTGATTCGGTAATGATTGGAGAGGCATCATCTAAAATATTGCCATGTATAGGTAATGACCACTATTAAATGCATAGATTATGCATCTTACACATTACCTGCTTTCACAGGACAGCAGTAATTGTATTCGCTCGCCTACCGATATCGTCCAGTCTCTTCATCTATATTAATAATTCGACTATGGCTAAACGTTCTCCTGCTTGACACTTCTTTAGAATGAATAATTGTTCTTTAAATATAGCGATTTTTCGATTGTCATAAACATGTATATACATTTTAATGTTTCACGTGGAACATTCCTTAACAACTAAATAAGCGGCTGCTTAAGTGGAGTTCCTGCTTTTCTAGGATATTTACGAGGAGTAGCTTCTACCTTCTCTATTAAAATAATATGGCGTTCGGATTGCTCGTTTGGAAGGGATAACTGATGCTGCGATTTGATTTTCCCCTTCAGCTCTCTTAGGCTAAAAGATGCTTCCCGCACTTCTTCATCAGACTGCGAGCCTTTCATCGCGGCAAACAATCCGCCTTTCCTCACAAAAGGCAAACAAAATTCATTCAACACATTCAAACGTGCAACTGCTCTTGCTGTTACTAAATCATAGCTATCGCGGTGCTCTGACAATTGCGCAATATCTTCTGCCCGGCCATGAAGACATAAAACCTGTTCTAAACCAAGCTGCTCCTTCAAATGCGTTAGAAACTGAATTCTTTTGTTTAAAGAATCAACAATCATCACCTGTATGTGAGGGAAACAAATTTTCAAAGGAATGCTGGGAAAGCCTGCACCCGATCCAATGTCAGCGAGCTTTCGCACGCTGTTCATATTCATGTAGAAGGAAAGAGATACGGAATCATAAAAATGCTTTTCATACACAGCATCTCTTTCTGTAATGCCGGTTAAATTCATTTTTTCATTCCACTCCACAAGCAACCGGTAATAGAGCTCGAACTGTTCAAGCTGAACGGTTGAGAGCGGAATTCCGCTCTCCTCCATTCGTTTCGCAAACCATTGCAATGTTTCATCCATATTACGAACCCCTTGCTGCTGTGACACGATTGTAATGCTCCAGGTAAACAAGAAGGATTGATATATCGGCAGGCGTTACTCCGGCAATACGGGATGCCTGACCGATAGAAAGCGGGCGGATAAGAGTAAGCTTTTGCTTCGCTTCCGAAGCTAGACTGCGTACATCGTTATAATCGATATCATCTGGAATCCGCTTTTTCTCCATTTTGTTCAACCGCTCAACCTGAACCAGCTGTTTCTCGATATAGCCCGCATACTTGATTTGAATTTCAACCTGTTCCTTCATCTCCTCAGTCATTTCCGGAACGGATGGAACGATGGTTTCAATCATCGCATAGGTTACTTCAGGACGGCGAAGCAAGGATAAGGCATCTGTCCCATGCTCCATTGCGGCCGTACCGGCAGCAGTCAGCATTTCATTAACTTGATCCGGCTTTACTTTTGTTGCGCGCAAACGCTCAATGTCCATTTCAACAAGCTCTTTTTTACGCAAAAATTTATTGTACCGTTCTTCTGAAATAAGACCGATACCATAGCCAGTTGGCGTTAAACGTAAATCTGCATTGTCGTGACGGAGCAGCAAACGATATTCAGCTCTTGAAGTAAGTAAGCGGTAAGGGTCGTTTGTGCCTTTCGTAACGAGATCATCAATCATGACCCCGATATAGCCTTCAGAGCGGCCTATGATAATCGGTTCTTTTCCTTGTACTTTGCGTGCAGCATTAATTCCAGCCATTACGCCTTGCCCTGCAGCTTCTTCATAGCCGGAGGTTCCATTAATTTGTCCAGCAGTGAACAAACTATCGATCACCTTTGTTTCCAAGGATGGCCACAGCTGTGTTGGCACTACGGCATCATACTCAATGGCATAACCGTTACGCATCATCTCAACTTTTTCCAAACCTGGAATAGAACGCAAAATACCCAACTGTACATCCTCAGGCATACTTGTCGAGAGTCCTTGCACATAGTATTCGGATGTGTTTTTACCTTCTGGCTCTAAAAAGATTTGGTGCTTTGGCTTATCCGCGAAACGTACAATTTTATCTTCAATGGATGGGCAATAACGAGGACCCGTTCCTTCAATGGCACCCGAGAACATCGGGGCACGATGCAGGTTATCATTGATAATCTTATGCGTCGCTTCCGACGTATACGTTAACCAGCAAGGAAGCTGTTCATTGGAAGACGACTCCGTTTCATGCGAGAAAAATTTAGGCTTGTCGTCTCCAGGTTGAATTTCGGTTTTGGAAAAGTCAATCGTATCCTTGTGCACGCGCGGCGGCGTACCTGTCTTGAAACGTACGAGCTCCAAACCATTTTCCTTTAAGCTTGCGGATAGTCTGACCGAAGGCTGTTGATTGTTCGGACCGCTCTCGTACATCAGCTCGCCCATAATTATTTTGCCGCGCAAATAGGTGCCTGTCGTAACAACGGTCGTACGCGCACGATATTCTGCACCTGTTTTTGTTAAAATTCCTAAGCATTTGCCATCTTCAACGATGAGCTCCTCCGCCATACCTTGGCGCAGCGTCAAATGTGGAGTTTCCTCAATTGTCTTCTTCATTAGATGCTGATAATCAAATTTGTCAGCTTGTGCGCGCAGAGCATGTACAGCTGGCCCTTTACCCGTATTGAGCATCCTCATTTGTATAAACGTTTTATCGATGTTGCGTCCCATCTCGCCGCCAAGCGCATCAATTTCACGTACGACATGACCTTTGGCCGGACCTCCGATCGATGGATTACATGGCATAAAAGCAACCATGTCTAAGTTTATCGTAAGCAGCAGCGTCTCACAGCCCATACGCGCGGCAGCAAGTGCAGCCTCACAGCCCGCATGCCCCGCTCCAATGACAATAACGTCATATTCTCCAGCTACATATCCCATTGTTCTATACCCTCCTTTAAGGTTCTCGCAGAAAACCTACATTACTAAACAAAAACTCGGTTTTTGTAGAAGTCCAGCATTTTGAAAAAATACTCGGTTTTTGTAGAAAAACCGTAGAGCAAAAGCTCGGTTTTTGCAGAAAATTCACTTCGTAACCATTATCTAAGGTTTTCATAGAAAAACCGTCAAAGTAACGCAAGCTTGGCTTGGCTTGCATAGCAAACCGGTCTTTAACCATTCAACATGGCCTATCTCATACAACATACTCTCATAAGCATAAACTAAATTTGGCGGGAAAGCCTGCTTCCATTTATTTCCCTAAACAAAACTGCGAGAAAATTTGGTCGATCAATGAATCGCCGGCTTCGTCGCCGAGAATTTCGCCAAGCGACTCCCATGCCGAACGCGCATCGATTTGAATAAGATCAATCGGAATACCCACGTCCGACGCTTCTATTGCATCAACCAGCGATTGCCGCGCACGTTTCAGCAAAGCAATATGTCGAACGTTGCTGACATAAGTCAAATCGCCTGATTCGAGCTGACCCTCAAAAAACATCTCACTTATTGTCTTCTCTAGTCGATCGAGTCCATTTTCCTCAAGAACCGACATTCCCACAATCGAATCGGCAGAAATCGACTCCTCCACCACCTCAATTTCTAATTGACGCGGTAAGTCAGTCTTATTTACGATTGCAATCACGGGTCGATCCTTCAATTGCTGCAGCAGCTCACGATCCTCTGCTTGCAATGGCTCATTATTGTTAAGCACCAACAAAATAAGATCCGCTTCTTCTAGTGCATTTCGCGAACGCTCGACTCCAATTCGCTCAACCACATCCGATGTTTCGCGAATGCCAGCAGTATCGAGCAGTCGAAGCGGAATTCCGTTTAATGCAACAAACTGCTCAATGACATCCCGGGTCGTTCCCGGGATATCCGTAACGATCGCTTTATTCTCCTGCGTCAGCACATTCATAAGAGATGATTTGCCGACATTCGGGCGTCCGACAATTGCCGTCACGATGCCTTCTCGTAATATTTTGCCTTCATTCGCCGTTTTTAGCAGACGATCTATTTCATCAATAGCAGAATCGCATTGGTCACGAATGAACGAGCTCGTCATTTCCTCAACGTCATGCTCCGGATAATCAATGTTTACTTCAATATGGGCAAGCAGCTCAATGACTGTCTGCCTTAACGCCTTAATCCTTTTCGACAGAACTCCCTCCGCTTGCTTTCGGGCAACGGAAAAAGCGCGATCCGATTTTGACCGGATCAAATCGATAACGGCCTCCGCCTGCATCAGGTCAATCCGGCCATTCAGGAAAGCTCGCTTCGTGAACTCTCCTGGCTCCGCTGTACGGTAGCCATTTAGCTGCAATACGACATCAAGCACTTTCTTGACGGCAATGACGCCGCCATGCGCATTGATCTCAACGACATCTTCCGCGGTAAAGGAGCGAGGCCCGCGCATTAGCGTCACCAGCACTTCCTCTACCTCTTCGCCCGACGAAGGATCAATGATATGTCCATAATGCAGCGTATGTGTTTCTGCATCCTGCAGACTTATTTTCGAACGAAAAACCGTTGCGATTCCGGAAATTGCCTCCGGTCCGCTTACTCTAATAATGGCGATGCCGCCCTCTCCGACCGCTGTCGAAATAGCTGCTATCGTATCATGTACCATTGCTGTCAGCACCTCTCAAATGGAAAAACAGCAATGACCATTATGAGCCATTGCTGTGGATAGCGTATAGATTCGTATATATTTAAACGGTATACCTTATTGCCTCAGCGCAATGACAACTCGCCGATTCGGCTCGTCGCCCTTACTGAACGTCTTCACCTTAGGATGGTTCTGCAGCTGCGAATGAATCACTTTGCGCTCATGCGGTGACATTGGCTCGAGGACAACTTCTTTCCTCGTGCGAATGACTCGTCCCGCCAAACGATCGGATAAATCCGCTAACGTCTTGCGGCGGCGCTCCCGAAAATCCTCTGCATCAAGTACGATACGCAAATGACTGTCTGAGTAACGATTAGCCACAATATTAACCAAGTACTGCAATGCATCCAACGTTTGTCCGCGACGTCCAATCAGCATACCAAGATCCCCGGTGCCAGATACGGCCAGATGAGTGCCTTCTCTTGTTTGCTTTCGATCGATATTCACTTGCAGGCCCATCGTACCAGCTACTTCACGGAGAAATTTCTCCGCTTCCAGCATAGGATCGGGAATAAGCTCAAGCTCGACTTTCGCTTCCTTTGCGCCAAACAGTCCAAAAAAACCTTTAGTGGGCTGCTCCAGCACAATTTGTTTAACGCGGTCTTCAGTTACTTGCAATTGTGTTAGTCCGTTACGTACAGCATCTTCTACCGTCTTCCCCGATGCAACGATTTTCTTCATTTCGCAGGGGCCTCCTTACCCTTGTCAGATGAACGAACGTACAGGAAGTAGTTTTGGACAATTGTGTAAATGTTGCTGTAAACCCAGTATAGCGGAAGCGCTGCTGGGAACGAGATCGCCATAACAAAAATAAGCACTGGGAAAATCGCCAGCATCATACCCATGCCCGGCATCGTTTGAGTTTGCTGCTTCTGCATCATCTTAGACTGTATGAAAGTCGTTGCGGCAGCCAGGAGCGGGAGGAAATAATAGGTCCAGCCACCCTCGTTAGCGCTTTTACCAAGCTCAAACCAAAGGAACGTATGCTCACGAATATCAGGGTTCATGTAAATCGAGTTGTAAAGCGCGATAAAGACCGGCATTTGAACAATAAGCGGCAAGCAGCCTGCCATCGGATTAACTTTATTCGTCTGGAACAGCTTCATCGTTTCCTCTTGCTGCTTCTGCGGGTTATCCTTGTATTTCTTCTTGATCTCAGCCATTTGCGGCTGCAAAGCCTGCATGGCCTTCGAGCTGCGGTATTGCTTAAGCGTTAACGGTAAAATCAGAGTTCTTACAATGATCGTCAGAAGCAATATAGCAAGTCCGTAGGAATCGCCAAACCAGCCTGCGAACGTATCAAGCGTAATTGCAAAATAATAGACGACGTTTTTCTCCCAGAAGTTTCCGTGCAATAAATCAGCAGTCTCCGTCGTCTTGGTTGTTGGAGCGCCACAGCCTGCGAGCACACCCATCAACAGAACAAGACCAAGCACTAAAATCCATTTCTTGTTTTTAGTCCAGAACAACAACATTAAAACTCCTCTCTGAGAGCCATTACATCAAGCGTAAACGGCTGGTGCCATCCTAGCGGCAAAAGCTTGTTTCGCGATGAAATATAAGTTATGTATAGAAGTTAAGCTTATACCTGCTTATATTTCAAACGTAAACGGCTATGGCCATACTCTTGCGGCACAGCATATGTTTCGGGCTTGAAATATAGGTTCTGTACATCTTATACATTATTATATTTCCATTCTAGACTATACCATAATTTATGGGACAAAGAAACAACGAGACTGTACATGCATCCGCTTTCTTCACTCATGCTGCATATCATTTTTCAGGTACGCAAAGAAAGCCTGCAGAATAACGTTTAATCTGCCTGCTTCTCCTTCACATGACCAGAGCTCTTCAGCAAGCCGGCCTTCTTCAATACATGAAGAACGCTCTTCTCCATTTCCTTCATCTTCATCATCGTAGCCGGTTTTCTTACTATTAGTATGAAGTCGGTTTTTGGAACGATCCGATTTGCTTGATGACGCACGATTTCCTTAATCATTCGGCGCATCCGGTTGCGCACAACCGCATTTCCTATTTTCTTGCTCGCGGATACTCCGAGGCGAAACGGCTCCGCCGATGGCTGCTTAGACCAATAGACGACGAATTGCCCATTCGCAAACGATTTACCGCCTCGATAAATTCGGCTAAAGTCTTCACGGTTGCGAAGACGCAATTTTCTATGCACGACTGATGGTCACCGTTCTTTCGTAGATCTTCTACTAAGTATCGCCAGCAATGGAGCAGCTTAAGCAGCCTGCTCCCTGCCCCTCACCCTCATAAGCAAAAAAAAAAGACCACCGGACGTGGTCTTCTGCTTATGCGCTTAGTACTTTTCTTCCTCTTTGACGACGCGCTGCCAAAACTTTACGTCCGTTCTTCGTGCTCATCCGTTTGCGGAATCCATGCACTTTCGCGCGTTTGCTTACATTAGGTCTAAATGTAGGTCTCATCGTTCTGCACCTCCTATACTGCGTGTTTCCAATCAAGCGTAAACGGCTCTCGCCGCCTTATATGACGGAGCAGCATCGTTTCGCAACCTTATATTTAAAAAAACGCTTTTTTTATTAAACCACGTTGGCCGACAAAAGTCAATGTTCAGCTCTTACCTTATCTTGTTGATAAAAGGTTTTGATTTACGGCTGTGGATAAACGCATGAAACGGCTCCGTTTATCAAAAACTAATAACATGTGCACAATCCAAAAGAGCATCGAACGAACTTTGTCGAAATCTTAACAAGATATAAACAATATGTAGTGGTGTAGATAACTTTTATACACAAGCAGTTGAGAATGTGGATAAAATATGCGAATTCGTTGAAATATAAGGCATCTTTTGCTATGATAATTATGTTTTCATTGTGGATTAGATCGTTATCACCTCAGTTTTATCAACAGCCTGTGGATAACATTGTGAACAAACTCATCCCCTATTTATAACTCATTCGCTTATTCATCTTTATAATGTGGATGCATTCGTTATAATACCCTGATTTTCGACAATTTTTCTTGTAACTGCGCCATTCGAGGCGATTTGGATAAGGAGTGACAGTCTGTGGACAGCCATACCTATGATTTATGGCAGCAAGTGTTGTCGATCATCCAGACTAAATTAAGCAAGCCGAGCTTTGACACCTGGTTCAAAGCAACGAAGGCTTCTTTTGTCGATGATTCCATGCTTGAAGTAACAGCGCCGACAACATTTGCGGCCGAATGGCTGGAGGGCCGTTATACAAAATTAATAAGAACGACGCTGTTCGAGTTTTTGGGCAGGCAGGTCGATGTTCGCTTCTCTATTGAAGAACCGAAGAGCGCGGAGCCGTCTTATATGTTTCCGCCGAAAACGGTGAATTCCCCAGTCTTGAATGAAGAAGCAGCGCCTACTCATTTGCTTAACCCGAAATATACGTTTGATACATTCGTAATCGGGGCCAACAACCGTTTTGCGCATGCTGCTTCGCTTGCTGTCGCGGAAGCGCCGGCCAAAGCCTATAATCCTTTGTTTTTGTACGGTGGCGTCGGGCTTGGAAAAACCCACTTAATGCATGCGATCGGCCATTACATCATGGATCACAACCCGAATACGAAAGTGCTCTATATTTCATCCGAGAAATTTACGAATGAATTCATTAACGCTATCCGTGATAACCGTGGCGAGAGCTTCCGTACGAAATATCGCAATATCGACGTCCTTCTCATTGATGATATTCAATTTTTAGCGGGAAAAGAGCAGACGCAGGAGGAGTTTTTCCACACCTTTAACGCGCTGCACGAGGAACGAAAGCAAATCGTCATCTCCAGCGACCGGCCGCCAAAAGAAATTCCAACGCTGGAAGAACGGTTGCGTTCCCGGTTTGAATGGGGGCTCATTACCGATATTCAGCCGCCGGACCTGGAGACGCGTATCGCCATTTTGCGCAAGAAGGCCCGGGCCGAAAATTTAGATATCCCTAACGAAGCGATGATCTATATCGCCAACCAGATCGATACGAACATTCGTGAATTGGAGGGCGCCCTTATTAGGGTAGTCGCTTATTCATCCTTAATAAACGCTGATATTTCATCACATTTGGCAGCAGAAGCGCTAAAGGACATCATTCCTTCAAGCCGGCCAAGAATGATTACGATGCATGATATTCAGACAAAAGTCGGGGAGTTCTACGGACTGCGGCTGGAGGAGTTCAAAGCGCGGAAAAGAACGAAGGCTGTCGCCTATCCGAGGCAAATCGCCATGTATTTATCCCGTGAGCTGACCGATTTCTCGCTTCCTAAGATCGGCGAAGCATTTGGAGGCCGTGACCACACGACAGTCATCCATGCTCATGAAAAAATTTCGCAGCAGCTTAAAATAGATCAGGACCTGTACAAAATCATTCAAAACCTGACAGAAAAAATCAAAAATCATATGTGAACAACTAAGCAAGCCTATACACACGCTATGCACATGTGGATAGGCTTGCTTTATCGGTCTTCCACGGGGTTATCCACATATTCAGTGCCCCTACTACTACGACTACTAAAAAATCTTTAAAAAACATCATCAAATAAGCGTAAATGGCGATTGCCTTCCTTTGGCGGCAACAGCTCGTTTCGCGTGAACCCATACTCGGATAAATCTATAAGAACGCTAGGAGTGAAAACATGAAATTATCAATCTCAAAAAATGAATTAAACGATGCGATACAACAAGTAGCGAAAGCAGCATCATCAAGGCCGGCCATACCCATACTCGGCGGTATTAAAATCGAGGTTACCCATCTTGGCGTAACGCTTACCGCCAGCGATACCGATATATCCATTCAAAGCTTTATCCCTGTGGAAAGAGATCAATTCGTTATTGCACATGTGGATAAACCCGGAAGCGTCGTTTTACCTGCTAAATTTTTTGTCGAAATCGTAAAGAAGCTTCCATCCGAGCAAGTCATTATCGAAGTGAGCAATACTTACCAGACGATCATTCGTTCCGGATCAACGGAAATCCAAATGGTGGGACTTGATCCTGAGGAATTCCCGGTGCTCCCTTCCATCGAGCAGAACGAATTATTGCAAATGCCAGGCGATCTATTAAAAGCGATGATTCGTCAGACCGTTCTAGCAGCTTCGGCAAGCGAACAAACGCCAATTTTAACAGGTGTACTATGGAATTTGCTCGAAGGCGAGCTGAAATTTGTAGCAACCGACCGCCATCGTCTAGCCAGCCGCAGCGCTCAGGTAGATATCGACACGCAGTTCAAGTTCAGTAATGTTGTAATTTCAGCCAAAACGCTTATTGAGCTGTCGAAGCTCGTTCCTGAGCAAAACGCGCTCATAGATATCGTGGTAGCAGACAATCAGGTTCTATTTAAGCTAGGAAACGTATTGTTCTATACGCGTATTCTCGATGGGACTTATCCCGATACTTCTAAGATTATTCCGCAAACCTTCAAAACAGAACTTGTTCTCGATACAAAAAATGTAATGGACGCCATCGACCGTGCTTACCTCATGTCTCGCGAGGAAAAAACGAATATCGTGCGCCTCATGACGCTTGAAGACGGAACCATCGAAATATCGTCCAGCTCGACTGAGCTAGGCCGCGTAACGGAGCAGCTCGAACCCAAGGAATTTAACGGTGAACCGCTTCGCATCGCATTTAACTCGAAATATATGCTTGATGTGCTTAAAGTAATCGACAGTGAGCAATTGTTTATTGGCTTTACAGGCGCAATGAGCCCAATTATTATTCGCCCGATGGATCATGCATACAGCATGTATGTCATCTTGCCTTATAGAACAACGGGCTAACAGAGAACTTAAGCGAAGAAAGGAATGACCTATTTCGATGAAGGAAATCGGCATCAAAACGGAATATATAACGCTTGGCCAATTTTTGAAGCTGTCCGATTGCATTTCAACCGGCGGCCATGCTAAGTTCTTTCTTCAAGAGAACACCGTGATCATTAACGGGGAAGCGGATAACCGCAGAGGAAGAAAGTTGTATGCTGGGGATAAAGTAGAGGTTGAAGGCTGCGGCGTCTTTACGGTAGGTAAAGCGTAACGCACCAACGGACCGGGAGGTCGAAACGTGTTTTTAACGAGCATACAGCTGCAAAATTACCGGAACTATAGTGAGCTCGACCTGCAGACGCCTAATAAGGTCAATGTATTTCTTGGGCCGAATGCCCAAGGCAAAACCAACTTGCTGGAAGCGATATTCGTGCTTGCTCTAACCAAGTCGCATCGCACATCGAAGGATAAGGAGCTTATTGGCTGGCAGGCCGATTCTGCCCGCATTGCAGGCGAGGTCGACAAAAAATACGGGTCGATCAAGCTGGATCTCCTATTTTCCACGCAAGGCAAGAAAGCGAAAATTAACGGGCTCGAGCAGCGAAAGCTGAGTGATTTTATCGGTTCTCTCAATGTTGTGATGTTTGCGCCGGAGGATCTTGAAATCGTGAAAGGAACGCCGGGTGTACGAAGACGGTTTCTCGATATGGAAATCGGACAAGTGCAGCCCGGCTATTTGTATACGCTGCAGCAGTATGGAAAAGTGCTTCAGCAGCGGAATAACTTTTTGAAGGCTTCTTACCCCGGAGGAGCTAATCAGACTATGCTGGACGTGTGGAATATGCAGCTGGCAGAGCATGGTGTTAAAATCATGAAAAAAAGGAAACACTTTATACATAAATTACAAACGTTTGCTGAACAAATTCATGCGGGCATAACAAACGGCGCCGAGCAGCTCACTATTGAGTATCGTCCTTCTTTTGACACGGATGCCCTGCAAGATGAAACTGTTTTATTTGATCAATTTATGATAAAGTTAACACAGGTGAAAGATCAGGAGATTCGCAGAGGCGTTACGCTCGTCGGGCCACATCGCGATGATCTGGCGTTTTTTATTAACGGCAAAGAGGCACAAACATTCGGCTCCCAAGGGCAGCAGCGAACGACGGCCCTATCTTTGAAATTGGCAGAAATAGAGCTCATTAACGAGGAAATCGGAGAATATCCGATTTTGCTGCTTGATGACGTGCTATCGGAGCTCGACCAGAATCGTCAGACGCAGCTTATTGAGACATTTCAGAGTAAAGTACAAACCTTTATTACTACGACCGGCCTTGAGAGCGTGAATGTGAGCAGGCTTCAGGATGCCGGCATCTACCATGTACGTGACGGCCGAGTGACACGTTAAGCTGCGAATAGGAGAGGTGACGAAGAGGATATGTACATCCATTTGGGCGGCGAGAAAATAATCCGGGCTGCGGAGCTGGTGGCCATTTTTGATATTTCTATCGAGCAATCCTCTAAACTATCCAAGCAATTCGTTGCGGGAGCACGTAAGCGTAAAGATGTTGAAACGATAGGCGAGGAAGATCCGAAATCGATCGTTGTGACGAAGCAGAAAATATATTATTCGCCTATTTCATCCTCTACGTTGAAAAAACGGGCCCATCATTTTGCAGCAAACGGCTAGAGCTAAGGCGAACAGGAAGAGCAGTTGAGAGGAGCAGTGAAGTTGCATGTCTTTGGAACAGCATACGTATGACGAGAGTCAGATACAGGTACTGGAAGGATTAGAAGCGGTACGCAAACGTCCGGGGATGTATATTGGCTCCACTAGTGGCAAAGGTCTCCACCATCTCGTATGGGAGGTTGTCGATAACAGTATTGACGAGGCTTTGGCTGGTTATTGCACGAAAATTGAAGTTATCGTGCATGAGAATAACAGCGTAACCGTTATCGATAATGGACGCGGTATTCCCGTAGGCGAGAATGCGAAACTGAAAAAATCGACGCTAGAAGTCGTTATGACTGTTTTGCATGCAGGTGGTAAGTTTGGCGGAGAGGGCTATAAAGTATCCGGCGGCTTGCACGGGGTCGGCGTATCGGTCGTAAACGCGCTGTCCGAGCTCGTCATTGTTCAAGTAAAACGCGAAGGCCATATTTATCAGCAAGAGTACCGCAAGGGCGCTCCGCAGTATGATATCAAAATAATTGGCGATACGACGGAGACGGGCACTCAGGTTACGTTTACGCCGGATAGCGAAATTTTCACTGAAACAACCGTATATGACTACGAGACGCTGCAGTCGCGTATTCGCGAGCTCGCGTTTTTGAATAAAGGAATTGAGATTGTACTTTCCGATGAGCGGACGGGTGTGTCGAATTCGTTTAAGTACGAGGGCGGCATTAACGAGTTTGTCAAATACTTGAATCGTAATCGCGAGGCGCTCCATGAACAGCCGATTTATGTTGAAGGGGCGAAGGATCATATTCATGTAGAGGTCGCTTTGCAATATAACGACAGCTACACTGAAAACATTTATTCGTTTGCGAACAATATCAATACACATGAGGGCGGTACGCATGAATCCGGCTTTAAGAGCGCCCTGACGCGTATTATAAACGACTATGCCCGTAAAACGAACTTAATCAAGGACAATGATTCGAACTTCTCTGGGGACGATGTGCGGGAAGGCTTGACTGCGATTATTTCCGTCAAAATTCCAGAGCCGCAATTCGAGGGACAAACGAAGACGAAGCTTGGCAACAGTGAAGTGCGCGGAATCGTGGAGTCGTTCTTTGCCGAGAAGCTGCAGGAATTTCTTGATGAAAACCCGTCGGTATCCCGCAAAATCGTAGAGAAGGGCTTGCAGGCCGCGCGTGCCCGGGAAGCAGCGCGTAAAGCGCGTGAGCTGACTCGTCGTAAAAGCGCGCTTGAGGTTGGTTCTCTGCCTGGTAAGCTTGCCGATTGCTCCTCAAAGGACGCATCGATCAGTGAGCTGTATATCGTAGAAGGTGACTCAGCCGGCGGCTCGGCGAAGCAAGGTCGCGATCGCCATTTCCAAGCGATTTTGCCGCTGCGCGGTAAGATTTTGAACGTGGAGAAGGCACGCCTCGATCGAATTCTTGGCAATACGGAAATTCGGGCGATCATTACGGCGCTCGGTACCGGCATTAGCGATGAATTTGACCTTTCTAAAGCGCGTTATCACAAAATCATTATTATGACCGATGCTGACGTCGATGGTGCTCACATTCGCACGCTTATGCTGACATTCTTCTATCGCTACATGCGTCAAATTTTAGAGGCGGGCTATATTTATATCGCACAGCCTCCACTATTCAAAATTGAACGCAATAAGGTTATTCGCTACGCGCAAACCGAAAAGGAACGCGATAGAATCATTGCTGAATTCGGTGAAGGCGTGAAAGTAAACATTCAGCGCTATAAAGGACTTGGCGAAATGAACGCTACTCAGCTATGGGAGACTACGATGGACCCGGAAAGCCGAACGATGCTGCAGGTAACGATCGAGGATGCCATTGAAGCCGATGTCGTGTTCGATACGCTCATGGGCGATAATGTCGAACCACGCCGTGAGTTTATTCAAAAATATGCGAGATATGTAACGAATCTAGATTTTTAATCATAAAGAACTGCATGGAAGAAGCCGACCATCAAGGGCGGCTTCTTCTTTTTTTGAAACGGCCGTATGCTTTAGCATACCGATAAACTTTTTGAAAGACGCTTTGATCGGGCAGCTTCCGGAAAATAAAAGGATCGGGAGATGTATTCACTTCCAGAATCCAAGGATGAAGTTTCGCATCGATCGCAATATCAACGCCAAGTTCTTTGAGATTCGGATACGTTTCCTGCAGGTTGTTTGCAATGGAGATGCACAGCTTTCTTAGCCGGTTTTTAAATGCTGCGAGCTCGGAGGAGGTAGAATGATCGGCCATGAGTCGATCGATGGCCATCGGAGTACCTCCGCTATGGTAGTTTGTAACGATTTTTGCCGGATGGGCAAGACGTCCGATAATGCCGGTCACTTCCCATTCATTGCGCAAGTTTTTTTGAACCATAACGCGTATATCGAAGCGGCGCTTCTGATGACGAAGCAAGTGGATTCCTCTTTGAACAAGGTAGCTGCGCTTCTTCTTTTGCTTTACGAGCTGCTTAAAGAGCTGATCGAAAGTGGTGCTGAATATGGCCTTCGTATTCATTTGGAATCGGTAGCCGATTGATGGAACAGTCGTTCTTTCAACACGAATGATGCCATTTCCATGCATACCGTTTATCGGCTTAACATAAACCATGCCGTAATCACTTAGCATCGATTGAAGGCTGCTGCGGCTAAATAGCTTCGTTGTAGGCATATACTGGCGTAAATATTCAGATTTAAGCATGATGTTTGTTTTAGTCCATTTACTTTGGACGCGTTGAATGCTCAACAATTTTTCTCCTCTCATAAAGCCTCTTTACGCATATAGGATTTCAAATGATGCAGGAGACAGACTTATAATTGAGTGGTATAATGAAAGTTGGGTTTGTTTATTTTATGGCAGTTTTACGTAAATGGAGAGCGGTAATTCACCTATTTTTTATGACGAATTATGTAATATTCACGGGAATTCCAAAAGCATGAGCGAAAAAGGTTTATATGCTCGCTTTTTGAGAAAGTAATATAAGAGTTATGATGATTCAAGAAGCTATAGATGGCGTTAGGGAGGTAAATCATGGCGGAAGAACAACGTATATCTATAAGAGATCGGGATATTGGTACGGAGATGCGGGATTCCTTTATGGATTACGCTATGAGTATCATTGTAAGCCGTGCTCTCCCCGATGTTAGGGATGGTTTAAAGCCGGTGCATCGACGCATTTTGTATGCGATGTCTGAGCTGGGCATGTCGCCAGACAAGCCCCATAAGAAGTCGGCGAGAATCGTAGGGGAAGTAATCGGTAAGTACCATCCGCACGGTGATTCGGCTGTATATGAGTCGATGGTACGGATGGCGCAGGATTTCTCCATGCGTTATATGCTCGTTGATGGACACGGGAACTTCGGTTCGATCGATGGTGACTTTGCAGCTGCAATGCGTTATACGGAAGCGCGTCTTTCGAAGATAGCAATGGAATTGTTACGTGATATCAACAAGGAAACGATTGATTTCGCGCCCAACTATGATGGTGAAGAATCGGAGCCGGTTGTATTGCCAGCGCGTTATCCTAACCTGCTCGTTAACGGGGTTACGGGGATTGCCGTCGGTATGGCTACGAATATTCCTCCACATAACTTGAACGAGGTTATTGATGGGGTTCAGGCTCTAATTGTTAACCCGGATATAACGCCAGTTGAGTTAATGGAATATATAAAAGGCCCCGATTTCCCGACAGCCGGTTTTGTAATGGGCCGCCAGGGTATCAGGCAAGCTTATTTGACAGGCCGCGGTTCCGTAACAATGCGGGCAAGGGCGACTATCGAGGAGAATAACGGCAAAGCACGTATCATTGTGCATGAGTTGCCCTATCAAGTCATTAAGGCGCGTTTAGTTGAGAAAATTGCAGAGCTCGTTCGCGAGAAGAAGATCGAAGGCATTACTGATTTACGTGATGAATCCGACCGTAACGGTATGCGTGTTGTTATAGAGCTTCGCCGAGACGTCAACCCAAGCATAGTGCTGAACAATTTGTACAAACATACGCAGTTGCAATCTAACTTTGGCATTAACATGCTCGCACTCGTGAATGGCGAGCCTAAGACGCTTAACATACGCGATATGCTCTATCATTATTTGCAGCACCAAATCGAGGTTATTCGTCGTCGTACCGAATTCGAATTGAAGAAAGCAGAGGCTAGGGCACACATTCTTGAAGGTTTGCGAATTGCGCTTGACCATTTGGATGAGGTAATCGCATTAATTCGCGGTTCCCAGACGGCCGATCAAGCACGCGAAGGATTGATTACAAGATTCTCGCTCAGCCATGAGCAGGCGCAAGCGATTTTGGATATGCGCTTGCAACGTCTGACTGGTTTGGAAAGAGACAAAATCGAAGCAGAATACGCAGAGCTTATGCGTAAAATTGCTGAATATAAGGCGATTTTAGCCGATGAGCAGCTTGTGCTTGATATCATTAGCACGGAGCTTGCTGAATTGAAGGATCGTTTCGGCGATGAGCGCCGGACAGAGCTGATGGCGAGCGATGAAGAGATTCTGGACGAGGATCTTATTCCTCGTGAGGATGTTATTATCTCAATTACCCACTCTGGCTATATCAAGCGTTTGCCGGTCGGTACGTATCGCAGCCAAAAGCGCGGTGGTAAAGGTGTAGTCGGCATGGGTACTAAGAATGATGACTTTGTCGAGCATTTGTTTGTATCCAATACGCATCACTATCTGCTGTTCTTTACGAACAAAGGTAAGGTATACAAGCTCAAAGCCTATGAAATTCCCGATCTCAACCGTACAGCTCGCGGAACGCCGATCATTAACCTGATTCAAATCGAACAAGGCGAGACGATTAACGCAGTTATACCGGTGCAAGAATTCGATTCGGAGCACTTCTTGTTCTTTGCTACAAGACAAGGGGTTGTGAAGAAGACTCCGCTTGATGACTATGTCAACATCCGGAAAGTCGGATTAATCGCTATCTCGCTCCGTGAGGACGATGATTTAATCGGCGTGAAGCTGACCGACGGCAATCAGGAAATCATCATGGGGACGGCGCAGGGAATGTCCATTCGTTACTCGGAGCAGGATGTTCGCTCGATGGGACGTTCGGCTACCGGCGTGAAAGGTATCCAACTCGATGATGATGATACGGTTATTGATATGGACGTAATCGTACCTGATAAAGATATTCTTATCGTTACCTCGAAAGGCTACGGCAAGCGGACTCCAGTCGCCGATTACCGTATTCAAAACCGTGGCGGTAAAGGAATTAAGACGCTTAACGTAACCGATAAGAATGGACCTATCGTATCGCTTAAGGTCGTTGAGAATGATGAGGACCTTATGATAATGACTGCATCCGGAACAATGATCCGTACCAGTATGGAAGGCATATCTACGATGGGCCGGAATACGCAGGGTGTAAGACTCATTAACACGCGTGAGGATGATACGGTAGCGACTGTTACCCGCGTTGCCCGCAACGAAGATAATGAAGTGCTGGATGAGAATGAAGAGCAAGACACCGGCGAAACACCAATAGAATAGAGAAAGCGGACACAGCTGATACCGCCATACGGCGGCTCAGCTTGCGTATCGCAGAGCTATATAAATGTCAGATATAATAATCAGGCACAAGGGGAGAGGACACTCGTGGCAGCGGTAACGTTATCACAGCTTAAGCTAGGCGAAAAAATCAGTGAAGATGTCCTCACCCCGCTTGGCAGTATTCTTTTTCAAAAGGGAAGGGTTATTACATCCAAAGAAATAGAAATACTACAAGCATTCCTTATCACGAATGTTGAAGTCGAATTAAACCAAGCATCAAGCAAAACACGTGAGGATGCAGATGATAATACGGGAAAGGCAGCGAACCCGGTAGCTGCCGCGTCTTCCCTTCATAAAGAGTATGACAAAATGATTATTGTGTTACGGCAAGTTTTTAACTCTTTTGTAGCCGGTCAAGCTATGCCGGTTATGGATATTCGAAAGCAACTTGAGAAGTTGCTGGAGCATATTAAGAGCTATAACTTGTTGACCTTCATACCGCGTCTATTTATGGAGAAGGACTATCTGCTGCATAACAGCATCACATCCGCATTAACTTCCTATCAAATTGCGCAATGGACCGGCTTTCCTCAAAAGGATTGGATGCAAATCGCATTTGCTGGCTTATTGCATGATATCGGCAACGTACGAATCGACAACGCAATTTTGACGAAGCCCAATACGTTATCGGTAGAAGAGAAAGAAGAAATGATGCGCCACACGGTTCTCGGTTATCAACTGCTCAAAAATGTACCTTCTCTTAATGAAGGTGTGAAGATGGCTGCGCTGCAGCATCATGAGAAGGTTGACGGAACGGGATATCCACTCGGGATAGATGCGACGAAGATCCATCCTTATGCCAAAATCGTAGCTATTGCTGATATTTTTCATGCAATGACTTTGAACAAGGCTTATCGGAAGGCAGCTTCTCCTTATCTCGTTCTGGAACAAATTCAAAGTGATGCTTTTGGCAAGCTGGATCCGGCTTATGTTCGTACATTTATTGAGAAGGCTACCCAGTTCCATAATGGAACTATCGTAAAGCTAAGTGATGAACGCATGGGGGAAATTGTATTCTCGGATCGGAATTATCCGACTAGACCGTGGGTATCAATTGATGGAACAATCGTAAACCTAATCGTTGATCGTAATCTTCATATAAAAGAAGTTCTCAGATAAGGAGCTTCTTCAATAATAAACAGTAAGTATGGGTGCACCGCAGAAAGGCTGGTTTAAGCTTTCTCGGCGGATTATCATACTTGCTGTTTTTTTATTGCCGGAAAAGACTAGATATATGGGAACGAATTATTGTAAAAACGATAATAACAATAACGGGGTTAATACTAAAAACTAATTTACAAAAAAATTTTAAAAAACACTTGCATTAACTTGGGCGCCTGTGATATATTATCTAAGTCGCCAACGAGACACACGGTCGACACGAAAGAAAAGATTGCTCTTTGAAAACTGAACAACGAGTAATAACTGCCTCGCAAATCCTTCGGGATGAGCGA
>NZ_LMRV01000056.1 GCF_001428245.1 Paenibacillus sp. Soil522 | reverse complement strand
TTTCACAAAAAAAACAAACGGCACAGGACTTTTCCCATGCCATTTCAGATTTCATTTTTATTCCTGTTCTTGTCTTTGAACTAAACTAAATGACATTGGCCACATGGTAGCCCTTCTTTACGCTAACTGGCAGTATAATTGATAAGAATTAAAACCTTCTTGCATAGAAAGCGTATAAAAAGAGATGGATTTTAATTAGGTGAGGTTGAACCAATGAAAAAGATTATGGTTGTAATATTGGTATTGGGAATTATAGGGATTGGAAGTTATTTTTTATTTTCAGGCGACGAAGGATTTGACATTACGGTCAAAAATCAAACGAACATAGAAATATCAGGCTTATATTTGACCTATCATAAAATAAGCACAGATATTGAAATCCCCTCAATCTCATCGCACAAAGAATTTAAGTTTAATGTAACTCCAACCCCAACTGAAGATTTTGGAGAGAACACAATGGAACTATATTATAAAGACCATAAAGGACAGATACATACAGAATATGTTTTTGGATATTTTGAAAAAGGTTATTATGGGAAAGCAACTATAACTTTAAAATCTGTTGATGAAAATGGAAAAATTCAAATTGAAGTCGACGAGAAATTGTTCGACTAACCCGCGTCATGACCGAGATTCCCATTAAGCTAACGGGTACGACAGTGGAGGAGCTTATATGCGGCAGCTCCTTTTTCGTTTGTTAAAGTAACTGGCAGGATAACGTGGTGGCTAGCTTGAAATAATGAATGATATTGAGAGGTACAATTACGAGATAATTCTATAAGTGAGGGAAGCAAATGAAATATGAGTATCGAACACCTCTTCTGCTTGAACGAATTATCAATTGGGAGCGAGAGTTTGCCTGTGAAGTAGAGTATTTAGAGAAGCCAACTGGCCTCTTCCTAGGTATTGATTTTAATGAGAAGGAAGGGTATTTTTGCACACCAATTGACTCTTTTTCTTTTGCTCGTACAGGAGGGGATGGGCTGCATTACGTTCTGTTAACCGATTTTGGTCTAGTTAAAGACTTAAATGAAGCGCCTGTGATCCGAATTTCACCGATGGATACAGAGAGCATACGGCTTGTTGCTCCAAATCTTTCTGACTTTTTCTCATTACATTTCTTCGATGAGCTTTTATTGTTAAATGAATATAAGAGCGAAGAGGCATATCTTGAGAGTATTCGTGAGGAAGAAGCAAATGATCTAAATTCAGAATGGTTTGATCATGACCGCTGGAAACGAGAGAAAGCGATGGTGGTAAACGAAGTACAGGAAAAGTTCAATCTATCGCCTATTCCAAACGCTTTCCAATACCTTCAAGATATACGGTTTGAACGGCAGTTACAGATTTCAATTTCTACGGAGGATTCTCTAGGTATATTGCCTTTGACCCCAGTGATCTCTCCCGACAACGAGGCAATGCTTGCTTCCATTCGTAACTTGCAATTTTCAGCCTGTTCCAACAGAGTTTTGGTTGAGAGCCACGCAAATGAACTTATTCAGTTGGGAATGACGAATGAGGCAGAATCGTTACTTACTCGTTTGTTGCGCTAACGGATACAAGAGCTTAGTAACAACCGTCCAAGGAGTGCAATATGGAGAACTGGATTGAACTTACTCAAACTGAATACGATCAGGCATGGGAATTATTTTACAATCGCTTCAAATTCAAGCCCAGTGATTCGCCAGAAAATTGGCCTAGTATTCAAGTAATTGATGATCAGTATGTAACATTCGCGTTATCGGATACATGGGATAACGCTGAAAACCTCGATGAATACTGCGTTAATGTATTCCAAAGCTTAGTTGCGAAAGAAGAGTACATTTACGCTTTAGATTGGCAGCATGATTGTTTCTGGTATAATCCTCATCTACCCAATGGAGATCGTGAGTGGACTATACCGTTTTATCCTGACGGAGATTACTATATTTTCTTTCCCAAGGACTTAAAATGGTGTTATTTCAGCCATCCTTGGGAGCGTTCTGTCACCTTGATTATTAATGAATTAATACTGGCATTTATTAAGCAGAAACCTCTAATCTTTGATGAAATCATACGACGAGGTTAAGCTAACGGGTACGTTACTTAAATAGGGATCGCCTGCTGCCGCGCATTCAGACGATCCCTATTTTTGTTGAAACGGTGAACGATTAAGTGATGAGAAATCGGGAATGACTTGGGAGGTCGGATTTTTAAATTCAACATCGAGGGGCTGGAACTGGGTAGGTGGCGGAGAAACTTGGAATGATTTTGTGACACAAACCGAATATGACGAAGGATTAACAAAAGGATTCAAAAGAAGCATAACCTCCATGTATATCAGCTTTAAAGAGGGCACACCATTTCCACTGATATTTGGAACCACCATAAATCCACGATTCTTGACCTCCGACATTAATAGGCTCGTGTCCAATGACACAAAAGTGCCTACATAAACCAATTTGAAAAAGCTTGAGAAATCAAGCTTTTATTTTTTTATGTAGGGAGATTTGTGTCAGCAAAAAATGCACAAAAGTGCCTAATTGTAGTATTGTGACACAAAACTACCTACATTGTAGGATTCCGAATCTTGGCAAGAAACCACAGATGGATCAGAGTCTTAATTAAGTGCGCTGCAGCACCTGATTATCATTATCTCATTCACTTCAGCCAACTTTCAATCATGTTGTAAAAAAATGGGAGTTACCAAACTGCAGCGTTAAACTAAACGGGCAGTTATATTCAATAAGTAAGATTTTGGCGTTAAGTTTTATGCAACGCTAGTGTGCTTGGATTGCTTATTTCATACCAATATCTTTGAAACTCTGCCCGTTCATGTCACTTAATATATCTACATATGTTATATATATTGACAATTTTTAGTTTGATCATTAAAATAATGATTTAAAATCAATTGGATATTTGAGGGGGAGCAGGCGATGAATGAGTTCATGACGGATACGGCCCATGGTTATGTCCCTTTGCAGCCTGAAATAGAGTGGCATACGGCTGATTATAAAGAATACAAAGCGCATGGCGACGCGCGCCACATCCCTGCTTTATTTTATCAATTTCGCTCCAAAAGCGTGGGATCTCCAGATTTCGTCGCGATTCCGGACGGTCATGTGGACATGTTATTCAGTTGTGACGCTAGTCAGCCTGACATCCAGGTGTACGGCTCCGTGCTTTCCAGACACACGATCACCTTGAAAAGAAATACCGTTTACTTCGGTGTTCGTTTTCTCTCCCTACATGTAACAGGTAGATCGAAAATTGATATGAAGGATTTGATTAGTCAATCTTGTCCATTATCAGATTTTATCTTGATGACTAATAAGAGCGTCGAGCCTATTCTTACGGCAGCAACGTTCTCTGAAAAGACACGCTTGTTCAAGGAAATACTTGGTGAAGTCTTAACTATTCAGCAGGATTCACGCTTAGTCCGCTTTGCGTTAAATCAGATGATTATGGCGAAAGGGAACATGAGTGTAAAGGATTTGGCGACCGAAACGGCGTATTCGGAACGCTATCTCCGCAAGCAATTTGAGCATTTCGTTGGCTTATCTCCTAAGGTGTTTAGCCAGATTACGAGATTCCAGCATGCTCTAAACGGGCTGATCGAAAATCCGCAATCCACAGCGATTTGGGACAGCATTTCGGAAAATGCCTTTTACTATGATCAGCCGCATTTCATCAATGAGTTTAAAAAGTTCTATCAAGAGACGCCGCATGCTTGGATGAAGCGTTGTTTACAGGGGTAAAGAATAGAAAGGACCACGACGTGGTCTTTTTTTATGTGTTCATGTCATGAAACCTGACGCAAGGGCCGATTTTTCCAATATTTCCGCAAAACCTTCTAGTATACTAACCACATCGAGATTAACTTCACTTTATAACAGAAGGGGACTACACGAATGAAAATTGCTAATTCTTTTAAAAAGAGTTTAATCGTTGGCACCATACTGACAATGGCGATCACGCCATTCATGCCATTTGGTTCGCATCAGGCTTATGCACATGGCGGCAGCTTTGAAGACGAATACGTAGCATTACGACAAACGCTTGAGGAATTTGGAGCTGCGGTGTATTGGGATGAAACGTCGAAGACGATTCAAGTCGTTAAGGACGGCAAAGTGGCTCAGCTCAATTTGAATAGTGCAAATGTGAAGGTGAATGGAAAGCTGCTTACACTCGTTGGGCCAGTTGTGATGAAGGATGGCATCACGTATGTGTATCATGATTTTATCAATGAAATTTTCCAAGCTGACGTTGTTTCAAGCGTTCGTATATCGAATGACACCAACCCATTGAATCCACTGACGTCCAAAGAGATTGAAGGTGCGCTCAGTATTGTAAAAGGATCAGAAAAGTACAAAGAGACGATGCTTTTTACGGAAATTTCTCTGAAACCGCCAGTGAAAAGCGATGTGTGGAGCTATGTGCTAGCAGACGGCAAAAGCAAAAGTTTACCGAGAGTTGCTCAATTCGTTGCTATGGACGGTAAGCAAGTGATTGAGGGTGAAGTAAATCTTGCTGATGCGAAGCTATCCAAGTGGGAAACCAAGGAAGGCGCACAAGGAATGGTCACCCTTGACGATATGATTACGGTTCAAAGCGTCATCGAAGGGGATGCGGATTACGCGGAAGCAGTCGCGAAGCGAGGCATTTCCGATATCAAAAAAGTCGTGACAACACCTTTGACGGTTGGTTATTTTGGAGGAGAAGACGATCTAGTTGAGGATGCCCGTCTCTTGAAAGTTGTTTCCTATTTGGATACAGGAGATGGTAACTTCTGGGCTCACCCAATTGAAGATTTAGTCGCTGTTGTCGACCTGGAAAAGAAACAAATCATTAAAATAGAGGATAACGGGGTTATCCCGGTTCCGATGCAAGCCAATCCGTATGATGGCCGTAATTTTGCGGATAAGCTAGCCCAGAAGCCACTTGCGATTGAGGAGCCAGCGGGCAAAAATTACGATGTAACTGGAAACATGATCTCCTGGGGGAACTGGGATTTTCACTTGCGCTTGGATAGTCGGGTTGGGCCGATTCTTTCGACAATGACGTATAACGATCAAGGGGAGAAGCGGAAAGTCATGTACGAAGGCTCACTTGGCGGCATGGTCGTACCTTATGGGGATCCGGATATTGGTTGGTATTTCAAAACGTATTTTGATTCCGGGGAGTATGGTATGGGGACATTGACGTCGTCACTTGTCAAAGGGAAGGATGTTCCTGACAACGCCATGTTGTTAGATGCTGTCATTGCTGACACTCAAGGGAATCCACGTACTATTCCGAATGCGATGGCTGTTTTCGAACAATATGCGGGACCTGAGTATCGCCATGATACGATGTCGGCGCAAGGTACCGATAGTAAAGAGCGCAGAGAGTTGGTCGTTCGTTGGATATCTACGATCGGCAATTATGATTATATTTTCGATTGGGTGCTTCAACCGAATGGTACGATTAAAATTGATGTCGGTGCCTCCGGGATTGAAGCGGTCAAAGGTGTCGTAACCAACAATATGCACGATTCAACAGCGGTTGAAGATACGAAATATGGCACACTGCTCGATAACCATATTGTGGGAACAACGCATCAGCATATTTATAATTTTAGACTCGATATGGACGTAGATGGAGAGAATAACTCCTTAACGGAAATTGATCCAAAAGTTGCTGAGAATACGGATGGCGGACCGCGTAAAAGTGTTATGATCACCGAGCACAAAACCGTTAAAACGGAACAAGAAGCTACGCAAAAATTCGATCCTTCCACGATCCGAATTCTAAGCAATCCGAATAAAGAGAACAAAGTTGGTAATCCGGTCTCCTATCAAATTATTCCTTTTGCTGGCGGTACACATCCGATTGCGAAAGGTGCACTATTCAGTGCTGACGACTGGCTGTTCAAGCGTGCAGGCTTTATAGATAAGCAAATTTGGGTAACAACCTACAATCCTGATGAACGATATCCAGAAGGCAAGTATCCAAATCGCGCGGCGAAGGATACAGGTTTAGGTCAATTTACAGCGGACAACGCGTCGATTGAGAACACAGATGACGTGGTATGGATCACGACGGGAGCTACACATGTGGCTCGTGCTGAAGAATGGCCTATTATGCCAACGGAATGGGTCCATGCGATGTTGAAACCGTGGAATTTCTTCGATAACACACCGACATTGAATTTGCCTTAAAAGATGAAGAGAGGAGCCTTGCGATGCAAGGCTTCTTTGGTCATTTCCCCCGCCAGTTTCCATGTCAATAATCAAAAAAAAAAAACGCAACATCAACATCAACAGTGAAATTGCTGCTGATGTTGCGGCTTCCAAATGAAATGAGATGATAGCAGCGGCCCAGCGCCCGATTCTTCACATATGAGCCGTTTAAAAGGCTGTCGAAGTGGTAGGAAAGACGGCAAAGAAAGTTTTTTGTTGACTATAAATGTACTTTCGAATATAGTATCAACATACCCATACGGGTATATGTATAAGAGTGAGACGAGATGATAGGTTAGATGTTCATTTTTTTGGTCAAAAATATACCCTATGGGGTATTAGTGGAGGCCGAACCTTAGCGACCGAATTCTCGCCGATCCAATAAAACACAGAAAGGAGGATACCCAATGGATATCAATTGGATTTTAACGTTATTTGTAATCGGGTTCGTAGGATCTCTAGTTTCCGGGATGGTTGGGATCGGCGGCTCCATCATTAAGTACCCAATGTTGCTTTATATTCCACCTGCACTCGGCTTCGTTGCTTTTACAGCACAGGAGGTATCCGCGGTTAGTGCGATACAAGTGTTCTTTGCTTCACTAGCCGGAATATTCGCCTTCCGCAAAGGAGGATATATAAACAAATCTCTCGTTTTATACATGGGAGTTGCAATCGTAGTCGGCAGTTTCGCTGGTGGTTACGGTTCGAAGTTTTTGTCCAATGAAGCGATTAACATAACATTTGCAGTGCTTGCGCTGGTTGCTGGATTTATGATGTTCCTTCCCAAAAAGGGCGACGAAGAAGCTGATTACACGAAGCTGCGCTTTAACAAAACATTAGCAGCAAGTTTGGCCGTCCTAATCGGTATCCTATCCGGTATTGTAGGCGCAGCCGGAGCATTTATTACCGTGCCCATCATGCTCGTTGTCTTACGAATTCCTACGCGTGTTGCTATTGCTTCGTCACTTGCCATTACCTTTATTTCTTCAATCGGTTCAACAGCAGGGAAGCTAATGGGTGGTCATATGCTGCTTGTCCCATCGGTCGTCATGGTCGTAGCTAGTACAATTGCATCGCCACTTGGAGCGATGATTAGTAAGAGATTGAACACAAAGGTATTGCAATGGATTCTTGTGATTCTCATTGTCGCTACTATGGTCAAAATTTGGCTTGATATTTTGAATTAATGGAGGGCTACATGATGCAGTCGAATAAGGTTCGTTTACAACTGCCGTTCGAGGTGAAGAATCGGCTGAACCGCGGTGAGAAGTTTACCATTATCGATGTACGTGAACAGGATGAGTGGGAATCAGGGCATATACCGGAAGCGAAACATATACCGCTTGGTCAGCTGGAGTCGAGGCTTAACGAACTTGATCCAATGGAGTTAACAGTGGTTGTGTGCCGCAGCGGTAACAGAAGTAATATCGCATGTGATTTTCTGTTGGCCATGAATTATAACGTTATTAATATGCCGGGCGGCATGACCGCATGGCAAGGGGATATCCAGCACGGAAACTAATCACTTAGGAGGGAATGCTCACCATGAGAACTTTAAAGGTTGACCGGACGCTCGAATGCGAAGGTCTGGCTTGTCCTATGCCGGTTGTAAAGACGAAGAAAGCCATTGAAGAACTGAACACTGGAGAGGTGCTGGAAGTGAAAGCAACCGACAAAGGTTCAGTTGCGGATCTTCAAATCTGGACGAAACGAACTGGGCATCAATATATCGGGCTTAAGGAAGAAGCAGGTGTATTCCACCATTACATCCGTAAAGTAGATTCGTCAGAGCTAAATGAGGATGCGAAATTCCCTCATACGATTTCACTGGAAGATATCCGCACCAAACTCGCTTCTGGTAAAGAGCTAAACATTCTTGATGTTCGTGAGCCAGCTGAATATGCATTTGGACGGCTTCCGAGAGCGGTATCGATCCCGGCCGGAGAGTTAGAGACACGGCTTCATGAGCTGGGTCCGGATACAGAATATTATGTTATCTGCCGCACTGGCAGCAGAAGTGACTTGGCATGCCGTACACTGACGGACAAAGGTTTCTTAAAGGTGAAGAATGTGATCCCTGGTATGACAAAATGGACCGGTGATGTGGAGCAGGACATTTAGGCAGATGAAAAGATAAGACAAGAACCATCATTCTTAAAACTTAAAAATTCGGAGGATAAATCAATGACTAACAAACTTGCTATTATTGCCAGCAATGGTGGATTGTTCGATGCTTATAAAGTTTTCAACATAGCAACAGCTGCTGCCGCTACGGACACAGAAGTTACCATATTTTTTACTTTTGAGGGTTTGAACCTCATTCATAAAGAAACTTACGGACAACTGCCAATGCCGGCTGGAAAGGAGCATTTCGAGCAAGGTTTTAAAGCGGCGAACGTCCCATCCATTCCCGAACTTGTGGACATGGCACAGCAAATGGGCGTTAATTTTATCGCTTGCCAGATGACAATGGACGTCATGAATCTCACGAAGGAAGATTTCATTGAAGGAATTGAAGTCGGTGGAGCTGTAACATTCCTTGCTTCTGCTCAAGACGCTAGTGTAACGGTAACATTTTAACATCGATTTCTAGAGGAGGATAACAAGATGGCAAACCGCACGATTACAAAAATGTCAGCAAAGGAAGTTGCGCAACTTCTGCTTAATGGGGAAGAGCTGTTTATTCTCGATGTGCGTAATGAAACCGATTTTGCAGATTGGAAAATCGAAGGCCGCAACGTGGAGATCATCAATATCCCATACTTTGATTTAATTGATGGGGTTGATTTGGCGCTTGATCAAATTCCGGATGACAGACCAGTTCTCGTTGTCTGTGCGAAGGAAGGCTCCTCGGTGTTTATAGCTGAGCAAATTGCTGAAGCCGGTAGAAGTAACGTGTCATATTTGGAAGGAGGGATGAAGTCCTGGAGCGAGTACCTAGAGCCGGTTAAGGTTGCGGATTTGACTGGTGGGGGCGAGCTGTATCAGTTCGTACGAATCGGTAAGGGATGCTTATCTTATGTTGTACTATCCGAAGGTGAAGGGGGCATTATCGATACGAGCCGTATGATCGGTCAGTATGAAGCCTTCTTGCGAGTGAAGGATGCCAAGCTTGTGCATACGATCGATACACACTTACATGCCGATCATATTTCGGGAGGCCGGGCGTTGGCAGAAAAACACGGCGCGACGTATCACTTGCCCGAGAAGGATGCAGAGGAAGTGACGTTCCATTACGAGAAACTTGAAGAAGGCTCGAAGATCACTGTGGGCAGCGAGCAGATTATTGTTCATCCAATCTATTCACCGGGACATACAATTGGTTCGACTTCGTTCATTATCGACAACAGATATCTGCTGTCCGGTGACATTTTGTTTATCGAATCGATCGGACGTCCAGATTTGGCAGGCTTGGCTGAAGATTGGGTTGGTGACCTCCGCGAGACGCTTTACAAGCGGTATAAGAACCTGTCTGAGGATTTAATCGTTCTGCCAGCACACTTCGGTAAAGTAACCGAGCTTGGCGAGAAGGGGCATGTTTCTGGTCGACTCGGCGATCTCTATAAGGAGAACCCTGGTCTGAGCATAACCGACGAGGGAGAATTCCGTAAAACAGTCACCGAGAACTTGCCGCCGCAACCGAATATGTACCAAGAAATTCGCCAAACCAACTTGGGTAAAATCAATCCGAACGAACAACAACAGCGCGAGATGGAAATCGGTCCGAACCGTTGCGCCGTTCACGATAACTAATAAACTATTGGAGGAATAAAACGATGATGAGCGATAAATTGTTAGATGCAACTGGATTGGCATGTCCAATGCCGATCGTCAAAACGAAGAAGTCCATCGAAGAACTATCGTCCGGGCAAGTATTAGAGGTCCACGCCACAGACAAAGGTTCTCAAAACGATTTTGCGGCTTGGGCCAAAAAGACGGGGCATGAGATTTTAGATAGCAATGAAGAATCAGGGATCTACAAGTTTTGGATTAGAAAGGCTTAAATAAGACGGGGGAATGACCCAAAGTCATTCTTCTTTGTATCTTTTTTCGCACTGACAAACCCATACCTGTATATGTATAATTGAGAGGGTGATATCTTTATGCCGCAATTTGGAACTGCTGAAAAATCAACCATCGTACTTTTTAGCGGAGACCTGGATAAAGCAATCGCTGCTTTCATCATTGCTAACGGAGCAGCTGCATATGACCATGAAGTGACGATATTTTTCACGTTCTGGGGGCTGAATGCACTTCGAAAAGATCAGCTCGTAACGGTAAAGAAGGGATTGCTGGAAAAGGCGTTTGCATGGATGATGCCGCGCGGTTCAAAAAAACTTGGTATGCCGGCGTTGCAGCCTACTTAGGTGACGCAACAGAAGCGAGGGTAAACCTGTTCATTTAGGTCATTCACTGAAGGCACCTTTGAATATGGTGTATTGTATGGCAGGGAAGATTTGTTCATAATATACCTAATCACTTAAATACGAGAGGGTGTTCATTCATGAAATATGATGATGATGTGAAACGTCGATTGAAACGCATCGAAGGGCAAGTTCGAGGCGTTCTTAACATGATGGAAGAGAATAAAGACTGTAAGGATGTCGTGGCACAAATATCCGCAATTCGGAGTGCAGCGGACAAGGCGATTGCCTATATTGTTGCGGTCAATTTAGAGCAATGTCTTATTGAACAAATGGAACAAGGACAGCAGACAGGTCAGGTTGTGAAGCAAGCGGTTGATCTGCTTATCAAAAGCAGATAATGGGCATTTAACGGGCATATAGGGGAATGAGTATAAACATGGATACATCAACGATAATTAATATTCTCATCGTTATTATAATTGTTTGGTTCGCTTATCGACAATTCGCTCCTATCAAAGGAGTACGGTCTATTGGTTCGAAAGAGTTCGAGCAAGAGCAAAAATCCAATCGAGATGCTACCCTAATCGACGTTAGGGAATCGCATGAATTCAAGTTGGGGCATATTCCCGGTGCAAAAAATTTACCATTGTCCCAGTTAAAAACTAGGATCAATGAAGTTCCGAAGGATAAAACGGTATTTGTTTATTGCCAAAGCGGAATGAGAAGCAAACGGGCTGCGGTCTTGCTTCGAAAAAGCGGGATCCCCGACATTGTAAATTTGCAAGGCGGAATCATGGCATGGCGAGGGACTGTGCGGAAATAATGCTAAAAAAAAGCATGGAAGAATCGATAATTTCCCTGTTTTTTATGATATAAGCAAAATTGCGATTTAGCGATAGTTCGAGCAATTGATAATTTATATCTTTAGGTAAAGTATTAACGTAAACAATGCGGCCTGAATACCAGCATAGCTTTTTGTTCCGAGCATTTCTTGTGCAAGCAGAGCCCCACCGTGATCCCAACCCGGCCCGCTAAAAATTTGAGAAGCGATTACGATCATCATTGTTCTTTTGTAGAATTGACGCTGCTTCTCTGGTGAATCAACTTATTTCCTCTGCGAAATGATCGTAAGTTTAAGACGCGGGCTGAGGCCAAAAAGGCTGTATTTGAATACATTGAGCTGTTCTACAATCGGCGGAGAACGCATTCCTCCAACAATTACATCCCGCCATTACAGCTTTTTGAGGCGGTTTAATGAATAGACTAACGTTTGTAATGAGGCTTTCTTGCTGTCTACTTTATTAAGGCAAGGTCAGCTCAAGAAAAGTTTGAACTAACGGACACGGTAGTTCAATATTGGCTCACTTGAAAACACGAGACAAAACTATTATTCAATAGTTTTGTCTCGTGTTTTTTAATTAAGCAAAGTTGTATCGTATATTACAGCAGTTTTGTGTCGGCGCAAAGGAGACATCTTAAAAAGTGTGTTTTTTTTGCTTTCTACTGATTCGTAACAGAATATTCATTCTGTTACGAATCAGTTAAACCTTTATTTTCACAAATTAGGAAGGTGGTCTTTTATCTGTGTTTGGTGAAAAATATGGCTTTCGTCAGATCAGAACAACTGCTGCTAACTTCCGGATTAAGCTAACTGTGGGAAAGTTTTCTCGGAACCTTTTTTTTGTGTAGGATTACTTCTTTTTCAAGAAATATAAAACACCAGTATTAACAAAATAATTTACAATAAATCCGATTCCATAGTACATCATACCGAAAAGTTGAGCTAACCCATCCCTGACAAAATGTAACCACCACCAGCAAGCAGTACCATATAACAGAATCCCTAACCCAATGGATTGAAGCAAAGACTGACGAAAAGAATTTGTTTTTCTAAATCTAATCACTGCAAATATGATGACCGAAAGAAATGCTATGCCCAGTACACCAAAATATAATTGAGCTTCAAACTCGACTCTTCTCATCCATAAAATAAGTTTTAGACTGAGCCTAGAAATTTTAACAGCCACAGCCAAGGACGAGAAAATAAAGTCCTAGACTGTCGCTATTTTATTGAACGAATGTTCTCCAGTTGCTTAACGCCAGAGGCCACGGAGGTGGGCTGGATAACCAGCCCTTTACTCTAAGGAGGAAGGCGAATTCGATAACTGGGGTTCCGACTTTCATGACTTCCTTGGAATCATCGTGAATAGGTCAAGCCATGTCATGTACGTCGCACCTATCGTAGAAAAGCAAATTCAAATCACAATAGATAATTTGTAATTTGCATACTTGTTTAACTCTATTAAAAATTGGTTCAACACTTCATTTCTTTGGAACCTGCACTCAAGCAGATAACAACCCTCCCCGCTAATCTTATAATTATTGAGGATGTGTTCCTCTTTTGATTGTATAAATGAGAGATATGCTTGATGGTGCGTACCTGATATGTAGATATTAAGAAAGGCATACGTATAACATCCTAGTTTCGCGTGATTAACTTTAATGCTATATCCCTCTATAACGCCATTATCCTCAAGTTTCTCCACTCGGGCTGCTGCAGCCGGTCCTGTTAAGTGAACTCTTTCCCCTAATTCTTTCATTTTAATTCGGCTATTTTGACTTAGTTCTTCTATAATTCGTTTATCTGTTTGGTCCAACAAAAAGGAAGCTCCTTTCAAAAATAAAGTTAATCGGTCAAAACACTTTATTAAAACCATGTACTCAAATATTGCTTACAGTATAAACTTATCTTTGTCAGAAAACAAAAATGGAACTTAAGGAGAAGATATTAAATATGAACATTTCACATATTCGAAATGCGACAATCATTGTTCAATATGCAGGTAAGAAATTTCTAGTCGATCCCATGCTCGCAGACAAAGGTGCGTATCCTCCATTTCCTGCGGGGATCAATGAGGAAATGCGAAACCCTTTAAACGATTTACCAACGTCCATTGACCATATCATCAATGATGTCGATGCGGTTATTCTGACTCATTTGCATTTAGATCACTACGACGATGTAGCAAAAGAAGTGCTTCCCAAAAATATTAAAGTTTTTGTCCAAAATGAAGGTGATGCTAAACAAGTTAAAAGCGATGGCTTTCAGCAAGTAGAAATCCTTGAAGAAAATACGCTCTTTGATGGTATTCAGTTAATAAAAACACAAGGTGAGCACGGTAGAGGTGAAGAATTACTAAAAAATATGGGTCAAGTGAGTGGTGTTGTCTTCAAACATGAGACGGAAAAGACGTTATACGTAGCTGGTGATACCGTATACTATGAAGGCGTCAAAATTGAATTAGATACTCACAGACCTGATGTTATCATTGTAAACGCCGGAGATAACCAATGGCATGATTTCGGCTCACTTGTCATGGGCAAGGAAGATGTCTTCGAGGTGCATAAAAAAGCACCAGACGCCAAAATCATCGCTGTTCATATGGAAGCTGTTAACCACTGGACATTATCCAGAGAAGAACTAAAACGTTTCGGAGAAGAGAAAGGCTTTTCCTCCAGTTTGTTAGTTCCAGGAGACGGTGAATCGTACAATTTTTAATATGCACTACAACGGAAGAACTATGTGTAGATGAGGAGCACTGTGTGCATTGAAAATTTAGACCCGTTAAGGGTCTTTTCAAATTCTAAGCAAAATCGGCGTAGAGTTGTGTCTATTCAATTAAGAAGGGGGTATTGTACGTTGACATATCGAACTCAGAAAACTCAAAGAAACGTTGGTCCCCACAGTATTCAGCGTAGCTTATATAGGCGATCTCTGATCGTTGTTGTGATATCTCAAATGTTTGGCGGTGCAGGGCTTGCTGCCGGAGTAACGGTAGGTGCGCTGCTTGCTCAGGATATGTTAGGTACAGAAAGTTCTGCCGGTGTTCCCTCCGCACTATTAACGTTTGGTTCTGCTGTGGCTTCTTTTTTAATTGGTCGTTTTTCTCAGCGTTTCGGGCGACGGTCAGGTCTTGGATGGGGTTTTATAGCCGGTGGTATTGGGGCAATTGGCGTAATTCTTTCGGCAGTGAATTCTAGTGTACCTCTTTTGTTTCTATCCCTTTTTATTTACGGAGCAGGAACGGCAGCAAACTTACAAGCACGGTATGCCGGAACAGACTTGGCAAAGCCAAATCAGCGAGCCAAGGCGATAAGTATTGCGATGGTCTCAACTACATTAGGGGCAGTTGCTGGCCCCAATATGGTGGGCATGACCGGCCGCTTTGCAACTTCATTTGGACTTCCCGCCCTTACAGGCCTATTTATCTTAGCTGCTGTATCCTTTATCTTAGCAGGAATAGTATTACTTCTTTTTCTTCGTCCCGACCCGTTAATTACAGCTAAAACAATATCAGTTGAATCTCATCCGAAGACCGTCGAGAAAAAAGATTCGTCTCCCAAGAACAATAAAGGTCTTGTTGTTGGGGCAACGGTGATGGTTCTAACCCAAGTTGTTATGGTAGCCATAATGACAATGACACCAATTCACATGAAGCATCATGGATTTAGTTTGGGAGACGTCGGGGTAGTGATTGGCATTCATGTCGGTTTGATGTATCTCCCGTCCCTTTTTACCGGTATTTTGGTGGATAAGATTGGCCGAATCGCCATGTCGATAGCATCGGGCTTTGTTTTATTATTAGCAGGTCTTATTGCTGCTCTAGCGCCTGCTAATTCCCAGTTGCTGCTCATTCTTGCTCTTGCATTGCTAGGTCTTGGCTGGAACATTGGCTTAATTAGTGGGACAGCGCTTATTGTTGATGCGACAGATTCAGCGGACCGTGTTAAAAAACAAGGAGCGATTGATGTGCTGGTAGCCCTAGCAGGTGCATCGGGAGGGATTTTATCAGGAGTAGTTGTAGCGCACACCAATTATTCAATCCTTTCTTTTGCCGGTGGTGCATTAGCATTGGGGCTAATACCAGTTGTTTTATGTTCACGAAAGCGAAAGCAGAAATTAGCCTCCGATATCAAGTAAACCTATACGGACGCTCTTCTAACAAAGACAATACTATATCATCTGGCACCGGCATACATGCTGACATCAAGCTCGATGCGTGAGGCTTGTCCTTTGCAAGGGTTAAAAATTATGGGGGAATGTTAAAAAGTGAACCGAAGTTGGATATTAACTTTTATTGGCGTTGTGTTTGAGGTGGTTTGGGTCTCAGGTTTCAAGTACGCTGATGGGCCATTGTTATGGATGATTTCTATTGTATCATTGATTATTTCTTTTACACTTGTCCTCATAGCAGCAGTAAAATTACCTGTAGGAACGGTTTATGCTGTATACACGGGACTGGGTACAGCAGGAACTGTGCTGGTAGAGATGATGATATTTAATGAACCGGCTCAGGCATTTAAATTACTGTTAATTGTATTGCTCTTGGCAGGTGTGATGGGACTAAAACTATTCACAAGTTCTCCTGCTTCTAAGGAGGCCGAACAATAGTGGCTTGGTTATCTTTAATTGCTGCTGGTTTGTTTGAGGTTGTTGGAGTACTTGGTATGAATCGAGTAAAACGTGATAATAACTTAAAAGCATATTTGATCTTAATCATCGGATACGGTGTAAGCTTCATTCTTCTCAGCCTCACATTGAGAAGCCTTCCCATGGGTACTGCTTATGCAATATGGACGGGAATAGGAACTTCTGGTGGAGCGCTAGTCGGAATGCTTTTCTTTGGAGAATCAAAGGATTGGCGACGGATTCTATTCATTTTTATGATATTTGGCGCAACAGTTGGATTAAAGTTAATTTCTTAGAGCATATTGCGAATTGCATTGACCCCTAAAGTAGACAACTTATTCGTTAAGCTACCTGTAGGGCATGTGTCCGGTATTGTACAGGGCTCATGCCTTTTAATTTCGTCTTAATCCGTTTGTTATTATAATAGCGATATATGCCGCTAGCTCTTGTTGTTAGCGTAATCTGCCCGTTAATGGGACGTTGTCAGTCTAATACTTTATTTTCTCAGTCTACAACTTTATTTTCCGAGTCTAATTCTTTATTTTTCAGTCCAATACTTTATTTTCTTTGGACACTAGAGTCCGGTACATGACTAAGGTGGCCACTGCGGATCAGTAACCTGCTAGCTTTTTATCTTGCATTTATAATTGATCTATACCTTTACATGGTATTTCCTCCACTTGTACCAATCGAAGATCATTTGTAACAAAAACATCCGCTTGTGCAATGATGGCGGATGCGATCACAAGCGCATCCGGTGTTTTCATTCCGTATTTTCCTCGTAGAAAGGCGACCCGTTCGGCAACCGAATTGTCAACGGGCACAACCGAAAGATTTGGGAAATGGGCGAAAAGCAGCTTGTACTGCTTCTCTAAAGCGAGGTTCCCATCCCGAATCGGTTTCACGAGAATCTCGGTCAATGAAATGGTCGAAGCAACGGCTGAATAGGCTCCTTCCTCAATTTGCTCGAGCAGCCACTTCGCTTTCTCACCAAATTCAGGATGTTGCTCAAACACATAAATAAAAATGTTCGTGTCCAACGCGATTTTCTTATAAGAAGAGGGGGAGGAGGCGTTCACCAATTTTCTCTCTCCTTCCGAACATAATCATCACTTGGTTCATCTTTCCATAACTCTTTTCCAAGTCCCCAAAGTTTGTCGGAAAATGATTTTGGTTTTGGCATTNTCTCTCTCCTTCCGAACATAATCATCACTTGGTTCATCTTTCCATAACTCTTTTCCAAGTCCCCAAAGTTTGTCGGAAAATGATTTTGGTTTTGGCATTACAATGATCTCATCACGAACCTCATCATACTGCCATAACAGTTTATCGCCAACTGCCAATTTTGCTTTCACGCGTATTTCCTCAGGGATTGTAATCTGATACTTCGTCCGAATCTCGCTTTCCAATTTCGATATATGTTCCATATCACACCATCCTTTGATTCATCTTACTATTATTTATTTTATCACACTAATATCGATTTAATCCAACCTTAAAACTTGTCGGCCGATGCAAGGTCTGCCCTGGCCGATTATTTGGAAGAGGAGCTCCAGCTGGATGCTTCGGATGAGACGCTCGCTTTATTCTTGAGTGGGAAAGGTACTCCGGCTCGAAAAGCAGATGGCCGGCTATTTCCTCGTTCCATAAACCGCATCTTGGAACAAATCGGTAAATGGCACGATGCAGAGCTGAAAGATCCTGAGCGCCACCTTTCACCGCTGCGACCGCATGACTTGCGCCATACCTTTGCCAATGAATTAGCCAAACATCCTGATGTGACAGAGCAAGATTTGGAACGGCTGTTGCGGCACCGGAATAAACGATATTTAACAATTTATACGAGGCCGCTGAAGGCTACGTCAGCAGGTTTTGTGGAGAGGTTATAGAACCCGAACTACAGCACGAGTGATGAATATTTCTTATGATCTTATATCATTAATATCATTTATAATTAACCCCATTGATAGAAGAACTGGAGCGATCGCCGCTGTAGGGCGGTGCCTTACATCGATATCCCAGTCAGACCGCCGCGGAAGCTGCACTCTATTTTCGTTGAACGGACACTTATGCGAGTGATATCGTGAAGGAGGTTAGTTTGTGCTCTATATATTTAGCGGTTTGCCAGGCACCGGAAAGACCACATTATCAGCTGCCTTGGCCAGAGAGTTCCGGGTACGTATCTCCGAGTCGACGTCGTGGAACAGGCTATGCGGGTTGCCGGGACCTGGGTTGACGGACCTGCGGGTTACATCGTGTGTTATGATATTGCGTCGCAGAATCTTCGGTTAGGCCTCTACGTGATAGCAGACACGGTCAATCCCATCCATGAAACGCGCCAAGCCTGGCGCGAAGTGGCGGAGTCTCTCGAAAATCCATTTTTGGAAATCGAAGTGGTCTGCTCGGACGAAAGTAAACACAGACATCGAATCGCTACGCGTGTAGCCGATATTCCCGGCTTTGCTCTACCTACGTGGGAGGAGGTCAAGGGCATTACGAGGTTTGGGACCGAGACCATATCGTCATCGATACAGCTATCAATCCATGGCCGAAAGCCTGATGACGTTACGCGAAAAGTTGGATCAAGAACGCAAACAGATCATAAAGGACGACGAAATTGATTCGGAAATAACAGAAGATATGCTGTTAGAACTTTATAATGCGATTAAAAATTCTGATGTTGAGGAAACAGTTTGGCGAAAAGTAGTTTTTTTGTACAAGAACCACTATCAAAACAAATAGCTTTTGACCTTATAGATAGAAAAATCGCTCTAATGGAATTAGGACACACTAGACAAGATTATGAAGTAATGTGGAAGTTAGCTTAGACGAAGCCTTATTAACATTAGCTACTGATGTTTACACCAAACCCACCTTTAGAGAGCGGCATTTTGGTTCTCGTTATTCAGCATTATCATTTGCTTTCACGACTATTGAAAAACGATTCATATTCATGATTCGACGATTCTGATGATAGGACTTGGACCGTTTGAACCATTCAATCATTGGATGCTAGATTCTGATCCTTTCGAGCCGCCAGTTACTGCTACTATCAGTGCAAAAATGCGTGGTTATGTCATGCATTGAAGGTATTGAATAAAGTAAGTCCTGTTTTTGATTTATTGAATCTTACCAAAACACACCTTACTGAGCGAGCAGCCAGTAAGGTGTGTTTTTTCATCCTTTGAATTGTGACTTGCTCGGATTACCTAACATGGACTTGTGTTAATTGAGCGAATGCTAGTCGAAGGGAATAGCAGCTATTCATACTCACTGGATTCTCTCTGTGAAAATGCGACATCATCTCCGCTCCATTAGTCGTCAAAATACATAACATACCGCTGTTTATATATATATGATTAATTCTGAAGGCTGGTCCTAACAGATTAGGAGGAGAACAAGATGACTTTCGGGATGACAAATACACGCATGTATGCAAAAGGAAATTTCGCCAGCACCTACACGGAGGTTCCGGCTTCCGCTCCTGGCTTCGAATGGCGTGACGGCATGGTTAGCGGCAATGGCGAGAACGGATATATCACGTCAGGCTCGCCTTATGCGGACTGCTTTATTTTTCAAAATATGTGGTTCAACTATCCATCCACCCATCCTAGAGAGATTCCAGAGGAGTTGACGGGGCAACTTGCCGAAGCCAGGTGGAATGTTTTTAACCAAAATGACCAATGGAAAATTACGTTTCCGGACGGTACAACCAGAAAAAGAACCTTTTTTTATAGCTACCATCCCGGTCACCAGCTCAGGCTAAGCGCGGCTAACAAAGGAAGCGTGTCGGACTATGAGCGGTGGACGAATTATGAAACGGCGGAGACGGGGGTAAGTTACAAAGATGAGCTAGGATCTTGGATTCGAACATCGTTTACGTCTAGAGCGGACGACGTATCGATCACAAAGATAACGCAATCTTCGAACGGCGCAAAGATTAACATGGTGATCTCGATCGATGACATTTCGAATATGTGCAGAGCACAGAATGCGGCTTCCGAGGTTACGGGTCTTCAATATAAAAAGTTGGTCGACCCCGATGCAGCGTATATCGCCTTGGTTGCCCATTACCCTTCCTATCCCGGGAGCGAACTGATCGACGGAGGATACGCAGGGCTGACACAGGTCGTTGTTGTAAATGGTACCAGGAAGAAAGTGCTGCTCCTTGACACGAACGAACTAATGAACGTCGGTACCGAGAAGAATCCGGCCATTCAAATTATTAATGCGGATGCCGTATATTTAATCACGCAATCTAATAGAACCCATGAAATGGGCAAAATTGAAGATTTTGCAGAGATGACTCACTACGCAATCGTCGATCAACTATATCGGAATACGAATGCCGTTGCCGGTAAATATAAGGACGCATCTGGTCATTTCGATTACTCCGCCGCCCTCGCACCACATGTCCAAAAGCACGCATCTGAATATAACGCTGTAAGCTTTTTTATTCACGGGGATAAAGCTGAAAAATATTTGGACAACCTGGCGCTGATCAACGCTCAAAAAGCGTCGGCGACCAAAGTCAATCATGCGTTTATGGAGCAGGCGTATAACCAGGGACGGTATGCCATGATCTGCAGCAGCGGCTCCAGCGCGCCTCGCTTGTACGGGATGTGGACCGGGGAATGGAATCCCGGGTGGCGCGGCATCTACACCCTTGATGCCAACGTCAATTTGCAAGTCGCATCGATGAATACGGGTCATTTAACGGAAGCGCAGCTTGGCTATATTACGTTTTTCTTGAGAAACGCACCGGACTTTGAATACAATGCTCGAATGGCGTACGGAATGCACGATGCGCTGCAGGTATCGGTCAACTCCGACGGCGACCGCGGGATGCATGTGGAATATGACAACGACTATCCGTTTCAATACTGGAATGCCGGGGCAAGCTGGTGTTTGTTGCCCATCTATGAATACTGGCAGTGTTACGGCAACCGGCAGATTCCGATCCATGCCAACATGAGGATGGATGATCTGCAGCCGCTGCTCGGCGTCAAGGATGGGGGCCTGACCGATGAAGAATTCACGGAGATCCTAAACCGAGGGTGCTTGGATCTGGAAAAGGATATTTTGCTCCCTCTGCTTACAAAGCAGGCTAATTTCTGGGAACAGATTTGCATACCGGAATACTACACGGATATGAACGGCAAAGCCTGCCATCAGAACGGAAAAACGGCATTAAATCCAGGCGAAAAATATATGATTATCCCAGCCTACTCGCCGGAGAATAACCCGATTGGCTATAACAGCACGATTACGGCCAATGCCGCTATGGATATTTCGGCAGCGAGTGACGGACTTCAAATGGTCATCATGTTGGAAAAGGCCGTAAAACGGGATGGATATGAAGCCGCAATCGCCAAATGGGAAGCCTTGCTAGCGCTGCTGCCGGATTACAAATATGACGTTGATGGCGCTTTACGCGAATGGGCGATGAGCGAATATACGGAGAATAACAATCATCGGCATCTTAGCCATCTGTATCCGGCTTGGCCGGCTTATGAAACGCAAAATGATAGGGCCTTGGCTCAAGCTGCAAAGATCGCGCTCGAGAACAGAGACAAATACAATACGCAGGATGCGACTGCGGGGCATGGCTGGGTGCATAAGGCTCTGGTCAATGCCAGGCTAAAAAATGGCGACAGGGTGCTCTCATCGCTATTGCCAATGATGACCGAGACCGGTTATTACGCCTCCCTCATGACTGACCATGACACAAACAGAAGAAACAACACCTATTGCACGGATACAGCATTTGGCGCCGTGGGGGCAGTAAATGAAGCGTTGCTTTTCTCGAATACCGGAGAAATCGAGATTGTTCCGGCATTGCCTTCCGACTGGAAAGTGGGATCCATTAATGGACTTATGGCAAGAACCCGGGTTGAGGTTAAGGAGTTAACCTGGAATCTATTATCCAAAACGGTGCGCGTTACGCTCCATTCAAGCGAAAATGATAATGCGATTAAATTAAAAGCGGGCATCCCTTGGACTGATGCACTGGTTAACGGCAATGCCGTTAAGGTGATTCAGGAAGGGCTCGGCAAATCTATCCATTTAACGCTGAGTGCAGGGATTGACGTTACAGTTGTATTTAATTTGGCTTAATCTTGTTAATTAATGCTAGTCGTTAATGAGCCCTGGCACTGGAAATTCCGGAAGCAAGGGCTCTTTGAATTGGAAAATATAAAGGGAAGCGCCATCTTGAAAAAGGACACCAAAACCTACGAAATGAACCGTTTTCACAAAATGTATGCGCTTTTATAATTGGAGTTAGGAAAGGCGGCAGACGGTTAGCCCACACAAAGAAAAACGAAAGGAGAGGCGGAAATCATTCAAAACGATCTGTTTATAAAGCGGTTTCAGAAGCAACTTCCCTTCCAGCTGTTTGTATGGATCGGACTCGCATTTCTGCTGGTGTTCAGCTATATTCCGATGTTCGGCATAATCATCGCATTTAAAAATTATAAAATCTCGACCGGCATCGACGGTATATTCACCAGTTCTTGGGCAGGGCTGACGCACTTTAAGGAATTGATCAACGACTATAACTTCCCGATGCTGGTGCGCAATACGCTCGTTTTGAGCGTACTGAAAATCGTTTTTTCGTACCCGATACCGATTCTGTTCGCTATCCTGCTTAGCGAAGTAAGGCATGTGTTTCTAAAGCGGTTCGTGCAGACCGTCAGTTATTTGCCTCATTTTATCTCTTGGGTCGTCGTAACCGGCATCTCGTATGCCTTCTTCTCGTCGGGGTTCGGCATCTTCAACGATTTGCTGCTATCCCTGCATCTGATCAAGGAGCCGCTCAATATTTTGACGGATCCGGACTCGTTCTGGGGGCTCGCGGTTTCGACGGCGATTTGGAAGGAAGCGGGGTGGTGGACGATTATTTTCCTCGCGGCGCTTGCCGGCATCGACCCGTCGCTTTACGAGGCGGCGGAGATGGACGGCGCGAGCCGGCTCAGAAGAATCTATCACATCACGTTGCCGGGGTTAAAGGGCGCAAGCATCGTTGTGTTGATATTGACGATCGGAAACATGCTGGGCGGCGGGCTGGTCGGTTCGAACTTCGAGCAATCCATGCTGCTTGGTAATACCCTTAACAGCGAGACTTCGCAGATCATTCAGACTTACGCGTTCACGATCGGTTTAGCGCAGGGGAGGTTCTCGTTTGCGACTGCGATCGATCTTATGCAATCCGTTATTTCTGTCTTCTTAATCTTCACAAGCAACGCCATTGCGAAGCGCGTCTCGGGTACCGGGTTGTTCTAGCAACATAAGAAACAGGAGAGTGGTAAACCATCATGCGCCGAAAAAAAACGACCGAAGACCGGGTGCTGGACACGATCATTTCCGTTATTCTTTTTATCGTCGTCTTCGTGACGCTCTATCCTTTCTACTACATCCTATTGATTACGCTTAATGCGGGCACGGACACCGCGGTCGGCGGCATGTATTTGTGGCCGCGGCAATTTACGCTCGGCAACTATCTATACTTTCTCGAGGATCCGAAGTGGATCAGCTCATTCGGAATTTCGATGCTGCGTACGATCGTAGGAACCGCACTTGGGGTCCTGTTCACCGGCATTGTCGCCTACGGACTAGCCAAGCGCGACTTGATCTTCCGCAAAAGCTACTTCCTGATCGTCGTTGTGGCGATGAATTTCTCCGGGGGATTAATTGCCTTCTACATCGTGCTGAAAAGCCTGGGCTTAATTAATACGTTCGGCGTCTACGTCATTCCGGGCATGCTGAACCTGTTTTTCCTGCTGATCGCGATCACGTTCTTCACCGAAATACCCGAGGAGCTTGGTGAATCGGCAAGGATCGACGGCGCCTCGGAGGTTCGCATTTTCACTAAAATCATTTTGCCTGTCTCCATGCCGCTTCTGGCGACGATGAGCTTGTTCATCGGCTCCGGGCAATGGAACGCATGGCTTGATTCGGCTTATTTCGTACAGGATGAGGGATTGCGAACGCTAACCTACCGCATGATGCAAGTGATTAATCAGACGATGGTTCCATCGGGCGAAGCCCAGTCGGCAGCAATGTCAAGGTCTAGCGTTACACCGTTCTCGATTCAAGCGACGGCAATGGTCGTTTCCATTGTCCCGATTCTCGGCGTCTATCCATTCCTGCAAAAATATTTTGTATCCGGCATGATGCTTGGCTCGGTCAAAGGCTAATTTCGAATATGGTTTTTCGGTTGTCTTGCTGAAGGAAGCCGGGCATCCTTAAAATAATTAAGAGCATGGGGGTATAAAAATGAACAAAAGCTTTAGATTACTTATCGTTCTGGTCGCAGCAATGTCATTGGTTTTGTCGGCATGCAGCGGCAACGCCGGCAATGCGCCAGCAAACAGCGGCGAGGCCAATAACGGAGAGGAAAGTGCGACCGGGAATGGAGTCGGCGATAGCTCCAAGCCTCCGGTCGAGCTGACGATGTTCGTGGATGCCACCTGGTACCCGTTCCAGGATTGGACGGGCGAAATACCGGAGGCAATTACGAAGGCAACCGGCGTCAAGCCAAAGGTGACGGTGGCAACCGACGACAAGCAGCTCGCCTTGATGGTTGCTTCGGGCGATTTGCCCGACATCGTCTTATCCTTTAACTTCAAGCTTATGTCAGACGGAAATTTAAGTTTGCCCTACAATGAAATCTTTCCGAAATACGCGCCAAACGTGAAGTTCGACTCGGTCAAAGAGCTTGTCAACACGGTAAGCGACGGCAATTATTACGCGATCCGCAACGATTTCTCTTCCGAAGCAGAGTGGAAGGCCAATTCCTACGCCCATATGATGGTACCTGGATTGACGATGCGCAAGGACATTTTGGAGGAGCTCGGTAATCCATCCATCAAGACGATTGATGATCTGGATAAGGTGTTCGCCGCAGTAAAGGAGAAGCATCCCGAGATGGTGCCGCTTATCTTGAACCCGAACTGGCAGCGGCCTTATTTCGATACCCAATTCGGCGCTGCGGGAGGCTTTGTCGACAAAGACGGCAAGATCGAATATTCCCTCAGGCAGAATGCGACTCGCGATTCGATGCTCTATATAAATAGCTTGTACCGCAACGGGTTTGTTACTTCTGAGAATTTCGCCTACAAAAATGAGTCTGAAACCGAGCAAATGATGTTGGCCGGCAAGGGTTTTGCTTATACGTGGACTTATTCCGGCGCGGACCGTCTTAACGCTAGCGGTAAGGAAAGCGGTTTAGAATTCGTACAGCTTGCCGAGCCGCTTGGCGACAAGGCATCCGTCATCAGCACCGGAACCGGCGGACTCGGCGTATATGTGACGAAGGATAACAGGGACGTGGAGGCGACGGTAAGATTCCTGGAGTATTTGCATTCGGAGGAAGGCTGGCGGTTGGCTGAATGGGGAATTGAAGGGAAAGACTGGACATGGAATGAAGCGGGTTATCCGGAGTTCAACTACAATGTTCAGGATTTGGAGGTTCTGAAGCAAAAGGGTGTATATTGGTGGGGAGTACCGACGGAAACCGGCGTCGGTATGGCTCTGGGCTCCTATAAAAGCGGATCGGAGACGACACGTCAAGGGGAGGCCTACTCCAAAATTACGACGTTTAACCCGGCCATAGGGATGATTAATCCGGAAACCGATTCGCCCGAGCAGATCATCCGGACCAATATCGACAATATGGTGAGGACGGAGGTTACGAAGGTGTATTTGGCGCCGACGGAGGAAGAAGCTTTGCGGGCGTATGAGGACATGCTGGAGAAAGCGGAGAAAATAGGCATGGCGAAGCTGGAGGCATGGGCGACCGAGCAATACGGTCCATTAAAGGAAAAGTATGATGCGTTGACGAAATAACGCAAACCATTAAAGCTCATAGGAAAAGCAGGCTCACTAGGGGGCTGCTTTTTCTATGAGCTCCTTCGATTTTTACCAACTTGTCCAGGGGAGAGTCGATTATGCGCATCAGCACCAAGATGATTATAGGCTATCTTTTTCTCGTTGTGCTCCCGTTCCTTGTCTTTGCGGTCTTTATTTATAATCAATTGCATGAGCGATTAATGACCCAGTATCAACTGACCAATCAGCAGAATATTGAGCAGCAGGCCGCTAACCTCGACGCTGACATGGCCAAAATCGAGTCGTTGTATACCATATACCAGAACAATACCGCATTAATTGATTTTTTGCGGGGCGATTATACAGATGACCGAGAGCTTATTTATTCGTTCTTGAAGGAAATTAGTCCCGCCTTCTCTTTCGCTGCTCTCGGAGAGCCGATGGTCAAACAGATCGTTGCATATCCGAAAACCGGGAAGCGGCTGATGGCCGTTCCTGAATTTGGGGACTATTCGGAGCTTGAAGGCGTACTAAGCGCGGAGGATATGGCAAGGCTCCGTCCTGCCAAAGGATTGTGGAAGAAATCGTTTGAATCGGACTCCGTTCCCGTTCTAACCTATTACCACAAGCTCTATAACGATTCGTATACCAGCGAGCTCGGGATCCTTCGAATTATGGTAAAACCGGCACTCATCGAGGAGTTTCTTCAAGCGCTAAGCGCCGTACATCCGAAAAACGCGATCTTGCTGACCGGATCGGAGGGAGATATTGTCTACGCAGTCAGGGATACGCAGCTTAGTTCGGGACAGCTCGCGGATATTCAAGCAGCCATCCGGCGCGGGGAAGACAAGTCGTTTCGGGCAGACCGCGGAAAGCTGCTTGTGAATACGGTTCGGGCGCCGCGATTAGGCTTAACCGTCGTTGAGGTGAACCGGCAAGACACCCTTTTCCAATCGATGTGGACGAAGCTGTGGTGGGCTGGTGCGGGAGCTATGCTGCTTATTTTATTGTCGGTTTTCTATTACGTCCTTTTATCGTCACTGACAAAACGGATCCTGTTGCTGTCCCGGCACATGAGGAAGGTTGGTCAGGATTTTCTCGGCAATCCCTATGCCGGCAAACCCGGCAAGGATGAGATCGGATTTCTTATTTCGAACTATAACACGATGATCGGCCGCATCGATGAACTGGTCAACCGCGTTCAGAAGGTGGAATTGCTGAAGAAGGAGGCAGATTTCAAAATGCTGCAAGCGCAAATTCAACCTCATTTTTTGTACAATACGCTGGAAACGATGCGAATGCTGGCCAGATCCAACCAAGATCACAAGGTAGCGGAGATGGCACTTTCATTAGGCAATCTTCTAAGATACAGCTTATCCCAAAATAACGATACAACGCTGAAGGAAGAGGTAGAGCATGTCCGTTCGTATATCGCGATTCATCAAATCCGGATGCGGGAGTTAAAGTTTGAATTCGAGTCGGACGATAATGTCTTAATGCTCCGTTGCCCGCGATTTATTTTGCAGCCGCTTGTTGAAAACGCTTTGCTTCATGGATTGTCCGGGAAAAAGGACGGCAAGCAAATCGCCATTCGGCTGACGCAAGGCAATGGCTTCGCGCTCATTGAGGTATGGGATAATGGGAAGGGCATCGGGCAGGAGAATATCGCGATACTGAGGAAAATTATTAACGGAGAACCGGCTGCCACATTCATCTATCAAGGTACGGGTATAGGGCTTAACAACGTTGCGGAACGGGTCAAAGCTTATTTCGGCCAAGAATCGGAACTGTCCATCGAAAGCATACCGGGCGAATGGACGAGATGCTCTCTAAGACTTATGCTGGAGGGGAATAGCCATGCTCAAGCTGATGATTGTGGATGACGAACCTATTATTCTGTCGGGGATCCGGGACATGGTCGAACAAGCAAATACGGCATTCACGAGGATCGCGACAGCTTGCGATGGAACAGAAGCGCTGGACATGATGGCCTATTTCCGGCCGGATTTAATCATTACCGATATTCAGATGCCTGAAATGGACGGCCTCTCCTTTATTCGCAAGGCAAAGGTTAAGAATGTCACACGATTCATTATCCTTTCGGGATACGACGTCTTTCATTACGCGCAGGATGCGATACGACTTCAGGTTGCGGAATATATGCTGAAGCCGATTGACGAGCGGCAGCTTATTGAACTATTGAAGCGTATGGCCCTTGAGATAATCGGACAGCAGCATAACAATGCTTCAACCATTAAGGAACCGGATGTAGAGCAAAATTCCATTAACGACCATGTCAAAATGCTAAAGGACTATATTCATAATAACTTCATGAAGGATATCTCGTTGTCTGACGCCGCGGCGTACTTAAATCTTCATCCGGCTTATACCGGCCAATTATTTAAGAAGGAAACGGGCGATTCGTTCGTGTACTACATTAATCAATGCCGCATTGACAAAGCAAAAGAATTGCTTGCCGGCAGGAACCAAGTTGCTCTCGAGAAGATCGCAGCCTGCGTAGGGTTCGAAAATCGCCGCACGTTCTATAAAGTATTCCGCAAATATGTTGGCCAGACGCCCGGAGAGTATAGGGAGTGTATGCAACGTCCAACCCAGAGTATCGATTGTTTATGAGAGCTTATGGTGCTCCCTATAAGCGCTTGGCGTTATTCCGAAAAGCTTTTTAAAGGTTTGACTAAAGTGTTCAAGCGTCGCGAAACCGGTTTGTTCGGCGATACGGCTTACAGACATCGGCGTTGTCACAAGAAAATAGGCGGCCGCGCTCATTCTCGCCTGCTGCCGCTTCTGCGTGAAAGATACGTCGTAGCGGTTTTTTAACGTTCTTTCCGTCTGCCTCACGCTAAGTCCGAGCTTGTCAGCCAGCGATTGAAGCGTAATCGTCGCATATTCACCTAGAAAGCTGTTCTCGATGATGACGAGCCGATTATCATCGAGCGTTTTTAGCTGTACGGGACGAAGCGAAGGCCGATTGTTTGTATAGTTTCGGACTAGCTTAATAATGATCTGCTCAATGATCCCGGTCACCATCGAATAATACCCTATATATTGAAGCGTGGTTTCATGCGCCAGCTGTTGGAATAACGGCAGCATATGCTGCATGTCCTGTCCGATCCAAAATGGTGTGCGGACAACGATTTCTGCCATTTGCGCGAGATCCTGCCCCTTCGCAGTCTTGTCAGCCTTGCCGTCGATTTCCCCAATTACTTCAAAGCAAATGCAATATTCGGCCATGGGGTCTTCAGGATTCGTAATCTGCTCGTGCGCTACATCCGGACCGGTCATAAAAAGGGTGTTAGCCGATATCAGATAACGCTTGCCGTTTGCGACCAAGGTGCCTTGCCCTTGTGGAATGAAATGCAGCTCGTAGCTTTTGTTGCTGTGCACGTGTTCCTGCATTGATTTGTAAAAATAGCCGAATCGCACGTATAGAATGTTCAGCATAAGGTCGCCGAAAGGGATCTTCAAGTCCATATGGTCCATGTGTATGGGAGGAAAATTCATGGGCGGTACCTCCGTTTCCTTTCTTCCATCTTAGCTTTGTCGGACCGCATTCGCAAAGTAGGAACTGCGAAGAGACGTGTGGAGCATTGCTGGAACGAGCGGATTACCTGGAAGGCGAGAATGGTTTTGAGGAAGCATTGGTTTGTATGGAATGTGATGACGACAAGTATTATCCGATCGACGTGGTAATGATATTGATCAAGACAGCGGTTTTATTTGCACCGAATGTGCCAGTAAGTATTATCTGCTTGATGAAAATTGAATTTAATAATAGGTTTAACTCAATTGAAAAATGGATGATTTGGAAATGTATAGTTACAGCTAGATGATTTTACTCCAACGGTGAATGATACACAAGTCAGTTTTGTATCATTCGGGAAAATGTTCTCAACCCGCGTGGCTATTGGGTTTGTCTGACTTTAAAATCTACTTCACTCAGTGAATTCGTGATAGAATGATACATAAATATTAAAAATCAATAGATAAGTATGATACATAGCAGGGAGGCCGCCATGGAGTTTGTTCAGCCGATTAGAGATCGGAAAAAGATAGAAACCATGAAAAAGATACTGAAAAGTCAAAACATAAGAGACCATTGCCTGTTCGTTTTAGGAATCAATAGTGGTCTCCGTGTAAGCGATTTGCTGAAACTGACCATTGCTGATGTGTTGGATGAGAGAGGAAAGGTAAAAGACCGGATCACCCTCCGAGAGAAAAAGACCGGGAAAGTGAAAAACTTTCCTTTAAGTGACAATGTCCATGGCCAGGTCGCCATTTTTTTCAGTTACATGGCAGCGAAAACGAGCATCGCCTGCAAGGTGACCTTCTTAAGTCCTCTCATGGTCGTCCACCGCATGCCATGCTTCTCCTTCAAATCTGCAAAGACGCGTTCAATGTGGTTATTTTTTTTGATACATCCAAACCGCTAGCTGTAAAGGAACGGCTTCTTTAAAACGCTGAGGATCATATCCTATTTCTTCTTTAATTCTCTTTAGGCGATAAAGAAGCGTATTCCGATGAATATATAACGCTTTGGCCGTTTCCGTTATGTTTAAATCAGATTCAAAAAAAGCTTGCAGCGTCTGTATATCTTTGTGTGATACATTTGGGAATATGCGCTGTAAATATCTTTGTTTTAAAGCTTCATCCAATTGATAGACGAGCGCCTTCGTTTCGATATCGGCGTAGGGAATCATCAGCCGTTCATCATCCCCAATGAACAGGGCAAGATCCGATTCCTTGAAAGCGATGGAGATCTTATTCAGTTCATGGACTTGGGCGGCATATCCGATTTTGAACTGGATTCCCATTCGCTCAAGTGTCTCTTTCATATATAGCAGTTTATTTGTTGTCTTCTTCTCGGGAAGCCCGGACATCAGAATAAAAAGCCTGTTTACATTAAGAAAACCAACCAAGTATTGGCCTTCACTTATGATATCCTCTATCTTTTTTATGAGTACTTGATTTTGAACCGTTCTTTCCCTGATTTCGATGATACATACGCTATAAGGAGGAGACAGCTGGATATGAAGCAAATTCAGCCATTGATCGATCGCTTCAAAGTTTGGCTCCGCTTTAATTAGCTCTTCAATAATCATTTCTTTTGTCCGCTGCTTCCATTCCATCTGTAAAGCAAGGAAGGATTGTTTAATCATCAGTTCGGTTGTCATCTTCACCAAACCGCCAAATTCTTCGACTTCTTTCGGTTCCCCGGTAATTCCAATGACACCGATGATTTTATTTTGGAATTCAATCGGAAGGTTGATTCCTGTCAGAGTGCCTTCCCATTGAACTGTATTTTCACTGGTAATAATTAAAGGTTTACCTGTTCTAAACACCTCCAGAGCTCCTTCATGCACTTGGTTAATTCGCGACGGATCTCCGGAAGCTATAATCATCCCGGAATCGTTCATAATGTTTATATTCCGGTTTAATCGGTTCATGGTTTCTTTAACGATAGCTTCTGCAATTTCACGGGTAAGCATATCTTTACCTGCCTTTTTAATTAATGGTTAGAAATTGTTTAAACTATACAAAAAAAGAAGAAATTTTTAATCGATTTTTATTTATTATATACGATGATTTATGCTTTATCACTATTTATAATGAATATAGATGAAAGCGCTTCCTTTAAAGCGAGAAATGAGGTGTTTTTATACAGGTCATCCGAACTTATACGGCCAATAAAGCGCATTTATTGGCGTGAAAATGAAAGCCCTTACAGATGTAAAACTTAAGATGCATGGTCTAATGACGCAGACTAAATTAGGGGGGTTAAATCATGACTAGCGTAACATATTTGGTTCTTTGTCTGCTTTTTTCTATTGCTTTAATTGTATTTCTTATTATGAAGACAAAGTTGAGTGCATTTATTGCATTGATTATCTCCGGGTTCACACTTGGTATTTTAGCAGGTATGCCCCTTGGTGAGATTGCTGCTTCGTTTCAAAAAGGTATGGGGAATACCCTAGGATTCCTTGCCACTGTTCTCGGTCTTGGAACAATTCTTGGAAAGATGCTTGAGGTTTCTGGCGGAGCACAGCGTCTTGCAAGAACATTAATCGGAGCCTTTGGTGAGAAAAAAGCTCATTGGGCAATGATGATTGTAGGCTTTATATGTGGTATCCCCGTATTCTTTCAAGTTGGTTTGGTTTTATTAATTCCTGTAATATTCAGTGTTGCTCTTCAAACAAAGATGTCGCTTGTTAAAATCGGAGTTCCTGTTGCAGCTGCTTTAATGACCGTTCATTGTTTGGTACCGCCACATCCTGCTGCTTTAGCAATTGTTGGAATACTTAATGCTGACGTTGGAACCGTTATTGTATGGTCCTTAATTGTAGGATTACCTGCCGCAATTTTAGGAGGCCCTGTTTTTAGTAATATCGTTTCAAGGTTTGTAAAGGTAAATCCTCCTAAGCATCTTTTCAAGAGCGAACTTATACCGGATGAAAAGCTTCCATCATTCGGTATAACACTATTTACAATACTTTTACCAATGTTAATTATGGTATTAAAAACCATTGTTGAATTAGCAGCTCCTGAAAATGCTTCTTATTTACCGATCATTGAATTCTTGGGTAATCCAATCTCTGCACTTTTAATTTCTGTCATTTTCTCATATTTTAGCCTTGGTTTTTCAAGGGGGATGAATAAGGAAGATATACTGAAGCTAACTGAAGGCAGCTTTGGACCTGTAGCAGGCATACTGCTTGTTATAGGTGCAGGTGGAGCATTCAATCAGGTGCTTCAGGACAGTGGAATAGGAAAGGTACTTGGAACTGTTCTGGCAAACCTGGATATGAATCCTATCGTTTTAGCATGGCTGGTTGCCCTTATCATGAGAGCTGCTGTAGGTTCTGCTACTGTTTCAATGATGACGGCAGCCGGCATCATTTTACCGCTTTTACCTAATTATCCTGGACTTGATCCAGCGATTATATGTGTAGCTATTGGTGCAGGAGCAATCGGACTCTCCCATGTAAATGACTCGGGATACTGGACGGTTAAAGAATTCTACGGAATGACAGTACAAGACGCATTGAAGTGTTATACAACTGCTACTACTGTTGCATCTATGGTTGCATTGATCGGAACACTGATTTTAGGCAGCTTTGTTTAACATATTTCTTGCCGTATAAGCATTGGCGTCATCTTAAATAAGGAATGGGATTGGGGTAGCCGTTTAAATGAATGGCGCTGTCCTTTCTCCATGTGCATAAATGAAAGTTATATAAACCAACCAGAAAAAATCGTATATTTGTACTTTTTTTTAGACTATTTATCTGAAGATTTATATTGATTCGCTTAGTATAATAATACCATGAAGCGGTTGAAAGCGATTTCTTCGAATCAAGCTAGGAGGTGTTTATTATTAAAATCGTAATCGCACCGGATTCATTCAAAGGAAGCGTTTCTGCTGTGGAGGCGGCTGCAGCGATCGAGAAAGGAATCAAAAATTACGCTCCTCATGCGGAAACCGTGTTGGTACCGGTTGCAGACGGCGGGGAAGGAACACTCGACAGCCTCGTAGCTGCGACTGGAGGAGCGAAAGTCCTTGTGAAAGTAACAGGTCCACTAGGCATCCCGGTTCCAGCTGAGTATGGCTTGCTTGGCAACGGGGAAACATGTGTCATCGAAATGGCGAGCGCTTCCGGCATATGCCTGGTTTCCGACGACCGGAAAGATCCGATGGTGACAACAACCTACGGAACGGGCGAGCTCATCAGGAGAGCGCTCGATGACGGATGTCGGAATTTTATTTTAGCGATCGGTGGAAGCGCTACAAATGATGGCGGGATCGGGATGCTGCAAGCGCTGGGAATGCGGCTGCTTGATTTCTCCGGGGAATCCGTTGGCTTCGGTGGAGGGGAGTTGGACCGAATCGCCGTCATCGACGATAGCGAGTGGGATCACCGAATTGCCGAGTCCACCTTTTTAATCGCATCGGATGTGAAAAATCCTTTGGTCGGTCCCAATGGCGCCACCTTCGTTTTTGGCCCGCAAAAAGGGGCAACGCCTGAAATGGTTGAAATCCTGGATAAAAATATGCATGATTGGGCCAATTTAGTTCAATCGAAGACAGGGATTCGGATGCATGACATGCCGGGTGCCGGAGCGGCAGGCGGGCTTGGCGGAGCGTTTCAAGCGTTCTTTCCTGCGATTATGAAGCGAGGGATTGATGTCGTCATTGAATATACAAGGCTGCGCGACCATTTGCGGGGGGCAGATCTTGTCTTTACGGGAGAAGGGCAAATCGATTTTCAGACGGCGTCCGGGAAAACACCTGTGGGAGTGGCACAGGCAGCACAGAAGCTTGGTATTCCGACTTTCGTTCTTGCCGGATCCATCGGCAGAGGAATAGAAGAACTGTACGAATTCGGCATTCATAGTATTCATAGTATTGTGAACGCTCCGATGACGCTGCAGGCAGCGATAGAAAGAGCGCCGGAGCTGCTGGCCCAAACAGCCGAACAGGTTATCCGAGCTTATATGACCAATAGACCCGTAAATGGAACTGTCGGAAACGAAGTTCATATACAGCGGAATTTCGAAAAAGTCGTTCAATAAAACTTCTTCAATTATTTCAAAAACTTGATAGAATGCTTGGCGCTCTTTATAATGCTCCCATAAGTTGAGACACGGGAGGGAGAAAAATAAGTTATAATGAAGCAATGGAAAAACGGAACCGATATACCTCAGAGTTTAAGACGA
>NZ_LMRV01000055.1 GCF_001428245.1 Paenibacillus sp. Soil522 | reverse complement strand
CGGTTAAACACCCTTATTGTGGACACTGCACCTCTTATTCGACATTGATCAAAGAATTACTTTAAATTGCTTCCATTTTCTTTGAATTGAACCGCGCTAGACTTTAACTTGCTTGGGTTTCATAGTCCCATCCTTAAGCGCCTTCATATATTCGTATGGAGAGAAGTCGTAGATGCTGCCATGCAGACGAATGCGGTTGTAATCTTGAATAAACTGACTAACGATCTCATAGGCCTGTGGATAGGACTCAAATTCATGGCGACGATAGCACTCAAGTTCTATGATGGCATGATAGGATTCAATATGAGCGTTTTTATTTGGTGTTTTAGGCGGAATACGCTCGTGGATCATGACAAACTCCGCACATGCCTCTTCAAATCGATGGCTGATAAACTGTGGGCCGTTATCGGAACGTATGACAGGCTTATCTGTTTCATCAAAGAGCTGGCGCTTCATGAGCGCTTCCTGCGTGATCTGAACGAGATGTTTGGCTTCACAGGTCAGTCCAATATGATAGGCGACGATGGCACGATCAAACACGTCAATAATGCTCATAAGGAAGAAGAATCGCTGCTCACCATGGATCCATCCATATTTAATATCAACCTCCCACAACTGATTTGAGTCGGTTATTAGGCGATTATTTGCCAGTCGCTTGGGATACTTTATGTTGATTTTGCGCTGTGGACGAAGCACTTCCATGAGCTTGCACAGGCGGTATACTTTCTTCTTGTTGATCTTCAGCGTATAGCGTCTTCTAAGAAGCACCGTAAGCTTACGATAACCGTACGCTGCGCCTTCTCCTGCCAGGAATTCAGTGATCCATTCACAAATCTGTTCATCGCTAACGGGCTCGCCGTCTTGTCTATAAGAATAACCAGGTGCGGGGCGACCGACCCTATGGATGGTTTTTGCTTCTTGCTGATCTCTACTTATATGTGCATAATACGAGGATCGTTCGACCTCCAATACGCGCAGCACCAAGCTGATGTTATGACCTTGTCCGATATATTTCTGGGCAATCTCTATTTTAACCGCAAGTGCGGGTTCGTTTTTTTTAGTAGGTCTTTGAGAATGTCCCTCTCTAACGYTTGCTCCGCAAAGAGCTTCTTCAGTTTTTCATTCTCTTTTTCTAATTGTGCATAGTCTTCTGCGGTAGGAATAAACTTGGATTGCTTTACACTGTTCCCGTCTAACTGATCCAGATCCTTACGGTTCAAATCTCTGGCCCACCTGAGAACCATCTTAGGGTCAAGCTCATGTTGACGCGCTACCGCAGTCATATTGCCAATCTCTTTCCCCTTGGTTACAACCATTTTCTTGAAGTTTAAGTCGTACTGTTTCTTCTTCATATCTCGTTCCCCTCCGCTTGATTTCATTGTATCTAAGTAAGGGGTGTACTGTCCAAGTCTAAATAGGGGCTAAATAGCGTCGTACTGTTTCTTCTTCATATCTCGTTCCCCTCCGCTTGATTTCATTGTATCTAAGTAAGGGGTGTACTGTCCAAGTCTAAATAGGGGCTAAATAGAAATTGGTCGCCAGAACTTGCCTTCCATGCAAAAGGTTGCAGAGACGCTTGGTTTGGATATTACGACCTTTAGTCGACAGATTCAATCCTTAATAAAGATGAACTTAGTGAAGAAAAGTGCTTCTCCTGAAGATGGCAGAGTATATCTGTTAACACTGACAACCGAAGGGAAGTTTGTGGCGGGCTCAATTGAAAAAATGATGAACGATTATTTAGACGAAGTCTTTTCCTTCATGAATGAATTTGAGAAGGATACTGTCATACGGTCCTTACAATTACTAAACACAAGCATGCAAAAATCAAAAATGTGCTGTACACCTATGGGGTAATGAGATTACTCCATATCTTTTAATCTTATACTTGCAAATTGCAAATAAATTTGTTGGTTAAGGAGATATTATGAGTGAAGTATATGATGTAATAGTTATTGGAGCAGGGCAAGCAGGTCTTGCTGCAGGATATCATTTGAAGAAAAATGGACTTCATTATGTCATCTTAGAATCGAATGCCGAACCGACTGGATCTTGGCCACAATACTACGACAACCTGAGGTTATTTTCGCCTGCGTGCTATTCCTCATTGCCAGGTATGCTATTCCCATTAAAAGCTGATATCTACCCGACAAGGGATGAAGTCATCTCCTATTTAAAAATGTATGCCAAGCACAATAACTTTCCGATACATTTTAATGTTCGGTTGGATCGAGTGGAAAAAAACGAGCTTTTCTACTTGCATGCGTCAGACGGTGGGGTATACAGAACTAAAAACATCATTTGCGCTACAGGTTCATTTAATCAGCCATTCGTTCCAAAACTGGAGGGAGGTGAAGACTTTAAAGGGACAATAATTCATTCTTCTCAGTACCGGAAACCAAATTCCTACCGTAACCAGCGAGTTATCGTAGTGGGCAGAGGTAATTCAGCTGTGCAGATAGGAGCTGAGATCAGTGAAGGGGCTTCAATCACTACTCTTGCAGTGCTTCAGCCTGTTCAATTAGTACCTCAAAGATTACTTGGAAGAGACGTTCATTTTTGGATGAAGATCATAGGGTACGATGCTTTTCCTTTTTGGCGGTTCGGAGTGACGGTAGGAAGTCCGGGAGGAGCCATTGATGTAGGTGGATTTAAACAAAAGCTACGGAATGGTCAATTGCAACAGAGAAATATGTTCAAAAGGTTCTATTCGGAAGGGGTCATATGGTCGGATGGAACGAAAGAAAAAGTAGACAGTATCATTTTTGCCACAGGTTTTAAACCCATTATTCCATATCTTTATGGAGTTGAGGGAGCATTGGATGATCGAGGGTATGCCGTTCAAAAAGGAGGTTTGAGCAGCACGATACCTGGATTATATTATCTAGGCTTATCCGGTCAACGTTCCTTTGCTTCAGCAACAATTCGAGGTGTAGGTTCTGATGCTAAATATGTCGTTAAACATCTTAAAAAAAGGGGTCTTGGTTAGACCCCACTGAATTACGCTTACCCCCAGCAAGTGCTCTTTACGATTATAGGATTACTCGGTGTCTCAGTTGAACAACCGCACCCATCTTTGCCTGCTAACTTCGCATCTGCATCTGCTATACAGCAAGATTGTGTGTTTTTTGGGGCCGGTCCACCGTAGCAGTTGTCGGAACCTTGAAATGTGTTGTCTTTGTTCATTTTGTACTCCTCCATTTTCATATATTGTTGTAACGTTCATGAAGACGGAGAGAAATTGAAATAAGACGCAGTTTATAAGTCGCAATTGCAAGAGAAAGTACATGATTCTGTTTGGAGACGGTCTTTGATATCGTAATCCTGTATATGCCCCAAAAGATCTTTATTAACATGACAGCACGCAAGTAGCAGTTCCTTAAGTTTTAACCTGCCTCTTTGTACCCTTGATTTTGCACCAGAAAGAGAAATGCCTAATTGCTTACTTAGCTGGACTTGTGTATAGCCTTGCAACTCGGTTATCGTAAGCGCTTCTTGGTACTTAATTGGCAATTGTTCGATCATCGGTTTTATACAGGATGCTAGCTGGGTACTGATTTCGATTTCTTCTTCAGTGGAAGGAAGGTTGAAGGGAAGTTCTTCGAAAGATCGTTCGCGCCTGTAATAATCAATAATAGCGTTTCGCGTTATTTGATAGACCCATGGTTTTATCTTCTCGTTGTTCCTAAGGTTTTTTATGTTTAAATGAATTTTGATAAACGTATCCTGCACAATGTCATCGGCAGCAAGAGGATCTCCAGTACGATTGATCACAAATTGCTTCAAAGGTTGATGAAAAAGCTGCCACACTTGAACGATTTCCATGTTCTGCACCTCTTTAAGTTCTTCTTTCTAGTACTGACGTTATCTTCTCGTGAAAGGACGCAGAGTATTACAAAAAAATAAATGCATCTATTTGATCAAATGGACCGTCACTTAGAGTGTAATCGAATTCGAGGAGGAGTTAAAATGAAAAATCAATTACCAGTAGCTATTATTGGAGGAGGACCTGTGGCCTTGGCTGCCGCAGCTCAATTAACAAAAAGAAGGATTCCGTTTGTTTTGTTGGAGCAGGGAACATCAGTTGGAGCTTCTGTATTGGAATGGGGCCACATCCGAATGTTTTCTCCATGGGAATTCAACATCGATTCTGCAGCATCAGAGCTTCTTACTGAAACAGGTTGGATAGCACCTCCTAAAGAGGAGCTGCCAACCGGAAAACAATTATTTGATCATTATTTGTATCCATTATCTGAACTCAGTAAATTAAAGCAGAACATTAAGACGGAGGCGCGTGTTGTAGCCATTCACCGAAAGGGTTTTGATAAAATGAAAACGGCCGGAAGGGAGAATGTACCTTTTGAAGTCATTTATGAAAGTAATAACGTTGTCTATCGTGTGGAGACTTCTGCCGTAATTGATGCTACAGGTACATGGAAATCACCAAATCCAATTGGAGCTAGTGGTGATTATGCAGCTCAAGAGGCTGATTACAGCTCACATATTCATTATGGTATTCCAGATATTAAAGGTGCAAATGCAAAGCGTTACACTGGTAAAACAGTAGCTGTCGTCGGTAGCGGACACTCAGCCATCCATGCGATTCTATTGCTGCATGAGTTGAAGCTCCAAAATCCTGCAACGAATATTCATTGGGTTTTAAGAAAACAATCCATTGAGGACGCTTTTGGAGGCGGTGAGCTTGATGGACTGCCAGCTAGAGGAGAACTTGGATCACGTGCGGCGAAACTTGTGAAAGAAGGATTAGTAAATGTCCATACACCATTTTATATCCATGGTCTCGAACAAGAGGGTGAGAAGTTAAACCTAATTGGAGCCGGTGCTTCGATTAATGGAGTGGATGAGATTATTGCTGCTACGGGAGCAAGGCCGAATTTCTCATTCATCAGAGAACTTCGATATGCAGCTGATTCATCCATTGAGTGCGTACCGAAGCTGGCAGATCTCATTGATCCTAACATTCACAGCTGTGGTACAGTTCGGCCGCATGGAGAAGCTGAACTTAGCCAGCCGGAGCATCGATTTTATATCGTAGGGGCGAAGAGCTACGGACGTGCACCTACATTTTTACTTGCTACGGGTTACGAGCAAGTTAGAAGTGTAGTAGCAGCTTTAACAGGCGACTGGGACTCGGCACGGGAAGTGAAGCTCCATTTGCCTGAAACGGGCGTTTGCAGCGTTTCTCGACCAAAGACAGCATTAAAGGTTACTAATTCGTTCTTGTACTCCGACAGGTGCTGCACATGATTGCCACACGGGGGATTTAATCGATTTACAGACATATGTACAAAATACGAGTTTTGTGAATATGTACTAAGATGTAATAATGATGTCAGCTGAAAGCTATAACGAAGAAACACCGACTCTCAAATCCGAGTCGGTGTTTCTTCGTTATTTGCGTCGATTCCGGACAACTTTAGAATAAATAATGAGTGCGGCGACAATCATGGCAATAAAACCGATATTTTCTGCCGGCGCCGGAGCCATTCCCATCACCATACAAAGATTGGAAACCAGGCTCTTAACGAGCAATGCAATCACAATCAGGATCAGCGGACGAATAATATTATATTTTCTCAACGTTTGTAACACTCCTGCCTGCAAGCGGAATCTGATGGGCCCCCTATAAGTTTGGCAATTGAAACCGCTTTAAAAGGAGCAACCCTGACAAGTGTACCAGTTTCCTGCCCGCTCGTCCAATCTTTTGGATTCGTTTAGTCCTTTGGCTATTTCAGAAACCCGTCATCTCTCTCCTTCTGTTTAAAAAACAGTAATCATGTAAAAAATAGGTTGGTGCAGTGAAATTGTGAATGCCTATCCCTGTTCTAACGGAACTTAGTCCCAATAATCGGAATTCAGGAGGAATAAAATGAAGAGAATTTTTATTTTAGCCGGTATGATGTTAGCCGCCCTTACGCTAGGAACTGCAATGACTACATCCAATCCGGATGCTTTAAAAGTTAATATAATTAATAGTGCTGGAAAAAACATTGGTACAGCCGAGTTTTCCCAAAAAGCGAATAAAGTGTATATCCTCGTTGAAGCCGAAAGTCTTCCTCCAGGGATACACGGCATACATTATCATAATATCGGTCAATGCGATGGTCCTGATTTCATGACTGCAGGACCGCATTTCAACCCGCAAAGCAAACTCCACGGTTTCCATAATCCCCAAGGATACCACGCAGGCGATTTGCCCAACATCCTTGTTGGAGCCGATGGTAAAGTAAAAACGATGATCGTTAGTGAAACCGTTACTCTCGAACAAGGCAAGCCCCATTCTTTATTAAAACCTGAAGGAACATCATTAGTCATTCATGAAAAAGCTGATGATTATGTAACGGACCCTTCCGGTAACTCGGGAAATCGAATTGCCTGTGGGATGATCAAATAAATCTACCCCCTTGTCATGTCGATAGAAGCAGAAATTTTGATCAACAAAGAAAGAAACCACTAGTCAGCTTAAATTTGCCTAGTGGTTTTTTGTTGTTCCCCTATTCTTTTCATTCCAAATCTTACATCGTTCCGCCGCCGGCACGTATTTGCACAGGGATTTTCTCAGGACCTTCATTGATATATTCATAAATAAATGTTCCTATTTTTTGATCGTCATAGACGCTTAGCTCCATCGTTTTGGTCCAAGCTGTAACGACCACTTCTTTACCGGCAGGGATATCCTCATTTGGAACGGCCAATATGCCCGCACCCGCTTCTCTGTAATTCACAAAATATTTAAGCTGCTCGATTATTTTCGGATCGGCATCGGCACGGTAGTAAATGATAATATCGCCATGCTCTAAATTATGAACGAGTTTCTCGTACGGCGGCTTTTCCGCGTAGAAACCAAACTTCAAATCATGGGGACTATGTGTCCCGGAGGTCGGAATTTTCATTTCATATTGAACGGGCTCATCCGAATGATCAGAGCCATAGTTTTTGTCCTCTGTTACTTCGATAGCTGCCTTAAAATTTAAAGACTTTACATCATACTCTTTTCCTAAATCTTTTGCGAAATGAACGATAATGACTAATACGGAGATGCTCAAAAGGATATGTGCAGCAGTACGTATTTTTTTCGTCTTCTTCTTTAAGGCTGCCTTTTCTTCCTTCTTTAAACGGCTTGTATTTTCCTTATTCCATTTGGAAGCATACCAATAACTAATCAATGCCAGTAATAAAATTAATGCAGCCGTATAAAGCAAAAAATACGATGATCCAGATTGTTGATGTATTCCGATGTGCTCATTCATAAAATATTTCCCTCTCCCGTAACACTACTTTATGTAGTGTTTGATTTCAAAAAAATCATGTTACAGCTAATATAATCATGCCCATAAATAGAAGCAGGACGTGAATAGAAATGATTATTGAGGTTGTACCCAGCCTCACTGGTATCGCTTGATCAGGATCGACTAATTGCTGCAATCTGTAATTTACTGCACCGTCTGAAAAGTACACTAATACAGGTGTGGGATTATCATTGAATCCTTTTTTTATCAATTTTAACAACGCGCTGCCTAAGCCAAGCTCAGAGCCGGTTTTATTAATCGCATATTCATCGGCCAACAATTCAGTAATCAGCTTAAAATTATGATACGCCCACTTCGTAATTGGAATAAACCAGAGTGACTGCGATATGAGCTGCAGCAGAAATATTTTCGCAGAATCATAATGGCTTTGATGAAACGATTCATGCTCAATAACGGCTTCCAGCTCCTGATGGTCAAGCATTTCAATCAATCCGCTGGACAGTACGACAATTGGCCTTCTGATACCAGCCGTAAACGCCATCGCGTGTTTATGATCAATTACGATAATATTTTGATTGATCGGCTGGAAATTCTGAATGATGCTGGCGGTTAAATTGATATTTCTAAGTGACATAAGCTTTATTTTAAACCGTCTCGATTGTACGTACTGCTGGATGATCTTCATCACTGAAATCAATACCGCATATGCAATTAATGAATTCAGAAAAGTGATGACTAAAAAATAATAAAGTGAATTCTCTTTAAACAAGCTAATACAAAACTTGAAGAAGTTCACCTTCAGATTGACGCCAAAAATGAGATGGGCTATGTACATCCCCATCTGACTCCAAACTAAAATGGCTATCAAAAGGCTGAGCGCCATGACCATTGTCGATTTTCGCTGCCACCTCATCATTGTGAATCCTTTTTTAATTGTTGAATTTTATTTTCCAGTTTATCCAATAGTGACTTATCGACGTCTTTGATCGCATCAATCATATGATTGATAACAACGTCGCCAAATTCATCAAGAAGGTTTTCCGTTAATCGCTTAGATTGCTGCTCGATGAACGCTTCCTTAGACTCAATCGGGCGAAATAACGAAAGTCTGCCTTTTAATCTTTTTTCCAATATACCTTTGTCCAATAAACGGTTCATGACCGTCATGACTGTATTAAAGTTGACTGGCTTTTCCTTCTCGAGCCGGAGCTGGACTTCCTTAATGCTTAGCTCATCTGCTTCCCAGAGATTGTCCATTATTTTGGCTTCCAGAGAACCAAAAAAACGGTTTAAGCCTACCTCGCCGTATTTAAAATTTTTAATTTCCATAGGCCCCTCCTTCCACTACATATTATAGTGTAGCATAAATATCATTTCAAGTGAAGACATCTGGCAATCGTACCTGCTCGCAAGTATGAAATGAGCTTACTCTGCTCAATCTATACTTGCTGGAGGTGATGACAATGACAGGAAGAAACAATAAGCCCGATAACGATGGTCCGGCAGCAAGCCCATCCCGGCTCGAGCAATTTGGCGATAAACAAAGCCGAGATGCCGGAGATATTCCGAAGAAAGCGAACAAAAACAACGGTAAAAGCTGTTAAGCTGCAGCAAAGGCAGCCCATTTCTAACGGGCTGCCTTACATAAGTTATTTGGGAATTTTCTTACTTACTTCTTTCTCCCCGCTGCGCAGTGAAATTACTCCTTAACGTATTCTTATAGATATAACCTCATTGTAATTTTATACCTCCACATAACAGGAACACACGTTCTCTCGTCGAGTTTTTGGCATTTTACGTCAAATCGCTCTTAAAATCATTCATGCGCCTTATCACCAAATATAGAATTGTCTTTAGGTTTATGTCCGTTTCTATCGTTCAAGAATCAAGACATTTTACCATTCGTTTGCAGAAATTACCTGGTTCGGGTCGTACTGCAGCAAATAACTTATTAAATGCGAGAGCTATTACCGTGGAAACATCTTGTGTTTTACCTATATCTGATCGAGAAAATTTACAATTTAAAATCCTATGTCAATTTTTAAAAGAAGCAGGCTTGATTTAAGGCTGCAGCGATAACTTGTCGTCAATCGCATAAAGACCGCTACGGGAATGGATACCGTAGCGGTCTTTAACTGGACTCTAATAAGTTACCCTTAGCTGTTGATCATTAATCCCAAGGATGCTTCACCGTTAAAAATCCAGCGAATTTTTTACTCTCTTCTCTTCTCATTCTGCGCATCTCCGCACGGTGTGGAGCTGTCTCGAACAGCTTCAGCTCCTCCTCCGTTTCTGGAACGACTAGCGGAACAGGCACGGGCTTGCGGTTCTCGTCCAATGCGACGAACGTTAAGAAAGAGGTTGCGGCGACCTTGCGTTCGCCGCTTAGCAAATCTTCCTTAATGACCTTAACAAATACTTCTACCGAGGTGCGGCCTGTCCACGTAACAAATGACTCTAAGCATACCGAATCCGTAGGTCTAATCGGATGCAGAAAGTCTACGGAATCCGTTGAGGCCGTCACAACAGAACGTCTGCAATGCTTCGTTGCCGCAATTGATGCAATATCGTCTATGTAAGCCATCAGTTTACCGCCAAATAAAGTATTATGATTGTTTACGTCCGGCGGAAATACCCTTGCCGTTTTGTAGCACTTTGATTCGCGTGAATACCTTTTTTCCATCGATTATCGTTCCCCTCTTGTAAATACGGATAGCAACTATGCAATGGCTTTCTCTGCCGCTTCCGGATCTCTGTAAAGTGTCTGCACTCGTCCATTGTAAACGAATAAAGAGACAAATACCAAGACTTAACAGAACAATTATGCTTTTTGCCGAAAAAGGGAAGATCTATTATGGACACTAACCAAAGAAATGGCTGATATAAATCATGAGCAGCAATCCGATAATGAAGGAATACGTAGCCGACCGTTCATAGCCGTGTCCATGCGTCTCCGGTATTAGTTCCTTATAAACGATGAACAGCATTGCTCCGGATGCAAATGCAAGCCCATAACCGATCAAACCGGCCACAAAGCTTGCTGCAGAATAACCGACAATTGCGGATAAGACTTCCATGAGACCGGTCAAGGTAACGATGAGCATAAGCTTGAACTTGCTGACCTTGGAATGTATAAGAAATATCGCGAGTACAAGCCCTTCGGGTATATTTTGCGCTCCGATAGCGATGGCTACCATATGGCCGAGCCCGCCATTTATACTTGCGTAACTAAAGCCCGTGCTAAGTCCTTCCGGAATATTGTGGATGAATAAGGCAAAAATGACGAGCAGCGACTTGTTATCAAAGGAGTTGATTCCTCTCTTATGCTCCACATCAATATGGGGAATGTTTTTCTCGAGCAGGTCAAGCGTTATTACGCCAATCAGCAGTCCTAAGGTTAAAGGGATTAGTCCTGATTCCTTCAAAGCTTGTGGAAGCAAGCCGAAGGTAGACGCGGATACCATAATTCCGGCGGTAAACGCGATAAGCACATCTTTCCATTTCTCCGAAAGGCTTTGGACAAAGAGCAGCGGTACCGCACCAAGCACGGTAGCCATCGCGGAAATAAAGCTGCCGATTAGCGCTTCTTCCATATAGTCACTCCTTATATTATCCCTGTTCGGCCAGTCGCTTTAATTGTTTTTCTCAAAATGATCACCACTCTTCTGTATCAGTACTAGATGCGTGTAATGGATATCATGCTGTTAAGCCAAGCCTTCTTTAACCATCTGTATAAAATAATTCTGATGCTTGGGCTGGCATGCAATCAAAAAAGGCTGCTCGTTTATGCCGGTAAAGGAATGACCGTCATAATCGATGATGACACCACCTGCTTCCTTCACCATAAGAATTCCGGAATATAAATCCTCGCCTTCCGAATTATAAACGATGATGGCATCCAAATCGCCTCTGGCTAGCATCGTCCATTGCAGTGTCGGTGCCCAAAGCCGCATCATCCGTTTTGTGTTGACGTCTATGTAATGTCTTAGCTTGACCGCCCGTTGTTCATTTTGAACCGCATGTCCTTGAATCCAGCCTACTCTCGCTTTTTGAAATGCTTTTGCCCCGCTGATGCTCACCGGCTGCGAATTACAGAGCGTGCCTTCCCCTTCAGTTGCAACGTACAACCGATCCGTCATCGGCTCATAGATTACGGCTAGAACAGGATATTGTTTATAAGCCAGCGTTATCGATATGCCAAACAGTGGTAAACCTACAGCATAATTATTCGTTCCGTCAAGCGGGTCAACCAGCCACATCCAATCGCTCTGCAGATCATTCTCGCCGTATTCCTCTGACCGAATTTTATGCGCTGGAAACACTCGCCGAATTTTGTTCAGGATGATGTTCTCAGCCAAATGATCGACTTCCGTCACGATATCACCGAATTCATCCTTCTCCACACCGTGATTCAACTTTCCAAACCTCTCGCGTGTAAGCCGTCCCGCTTCATACGCTGCAGCAATGGCTACTTCTCTTGCCCTAATCAAAGTCAATTGATCCAATATTCCAGCCTCCATTATGCCAATCCCTGTCTATTCAAATGATTATGATTTCGCCGTGAAGAAGTGAAGACGATTGCCAAATGGATCCGTAAGGCTCACTTGATTCCATTCCTCATCAAAGCCCGGCCTAGCGAATTTATATTAGTATGGGAACCGTACGCGTCATAACAAAGTTCATCGGTTTACACATCCTTGTAACTTGTCATATCTTCCATGATTATACATCGATTTTTGACTATGCGGAAGGCTAAACACACGAAAAAAGGACCGTAACCTATCGCGAGAATCGCATGCAGGTACAGTCCTTCATTCATTTTATCGTTTATTATTTCACGATGCTTTCCAATACATCATCGATAACCTGTGAGTAGGCAATCGTACCCGCATACAGCCAGCTGGATGTGCTTGGATACGGCACGATCATCGCTCTCTGGCAATAAAGTAACACTTATCATGATGAGTGAAGCCGATACGTGGATAATAATCAACGGCTGAAGGAGCGGAAAGCAATACGAGAGATACTTCATCTCCAAGCGTATGTTTTAACTGCTCGACCAGCGTCTTCCCGATTCCAAGCTTCTGATATTCATGATCGACAGCTAAATCCGAAAGATAGCAGCAATAAGCATAATCCGTGATGGCACGGGCAATGCCTACTAACTTATCGCCATCCCAAGCGCTGATAATAATGTCTGCGTTATCGATCATTTTTTGCAGCCGATCTAAATCCTGATAGGGACGTTTAATTCCGGAGTTTGCGAAAACGAGCGATAAATCCCCGGCGGACAAGTCTTTACTATTTTGATAGTGAATCAATGCTTCTCCTCCGTTTCAGTTATACTGCTTTAAGTTTCAAATTATCAGTAGCAATTCGCCAAGCCGTTCGATGGTATGCAGCGGCTTGGCCACCAGCCCTTCACGCCAAGGCTGATTCATTTTAATCCAAATGGTGTCTAGTCCAGCGTTAAAAGCTCCCTCGATATCGTTTACAGGATGGTCACCAATATAAATGCATTGCTCAGGCCGCAGCTGCATACCGGTCAATGCAGCTTCAAAGATGCGGCGATCCGGTTTCTTATATCCCGCTTCCTCTGAAACGATAATAAAATCGAATTCCGCTCTAATGCCTAATTGATCAATTTTCCCATATTGTATTTGGTTTCTGCCATTCGTAATAAGCGCGGTTTTATATTTGCTTCTCGTGTGGCGAATGACCTCCAAAGCCTGATCCATGAGTGCAGCATTTTTCACATAGTGCTCGTTATAATAATTCATAAGTTCATCATGCTCTGGCTTGATAGGCCAGGGCAGCTGATCCAGCAATTCACGGAACAGATCCCGCTTGTCCTTGTAGCCGTCAAGATCTAATTTAATGATAAGTTCTAACATCTGGTGATGGGATTCTAAGTGACCGAAATAACGATTAAGTAACGTGGAAGCAAATGATTTAAATGAATTCGTTCGATCGAGTAGCGTATTGTCCAAATCAAAAAAAACCGCTTTTATATCCGTTGCAGCCGCCTCCTTTATTTCCATGATTATACAACTTAATAGGATTGTGGGATAGTCAGTTTTTTAACAAAACGATAGCCGGTCGTTTCAAAGCCGAGTGACTTATAGAACTTATGGGCTCGTATTCTCTCCGGCTTCATTCCGCTTGTTAAATAAAGCATACCCGAATGCCGTTCTAGTGCCCACGCTTCTGCAAACCGTACTAATGAAGTCCCGATTCCTTGAAATTCGTATTCTTTTTTCGTGACTAATAAGGAGATTTGCGTAACGAAGCCGTCCTCCTCATACGAATAAATTTGACGTATGCCAATCATACCTACCACTTTCCCCTCAAGAGCTGCGAGGTAGGTATAGGAACCTGGCAATGTTTCAATGATGCCCATTCTACTTCTCATCTGCTCGGCAGTCGTTGGATAGCCAAGATCCAGCATTAGAGCAGTCATGGCGATTAAATCCTCTGCTTGATACGGACGAATGACGATCATATCCATTTCTCCTTCGGTAGCAAATAAATAGGCCGCCTTCGACGAGGCTGCCTATTTATTTTACAATATTGGTAGACACTTATTATAGGACTAGAATTGATGAGCCTCAATATAACCCGTAATCTGGCCGAACATCTCTTCTCGTTCCCATATCACTTTAAAGCCCTTCATTACCGTATCTCCCATCGCTTGATCCATCGGCAGCTGGAGCCACTCTTCGCCTGCAACACCATACTCAGCTTTAATCCCGCCGCCATAGACGATTCTTAAGGTAGTAAGCAATCCCCACTCCTCCCTCGTTGCTTGCTCCATGAGGTCGAACTGAAATTGATGAAGGATAGTTTCCAATGTTTTCGTTTTCTTATCTGAAATAATGAGGAAGCTCAAATCCGAGTCTTCTTCATTCTCATCGTCTGCACCAGGACCTACCAACGCGATGCCTGCAATATGCGGCTGCTCGCCCGCCCAACTTACAAAATCGTACAGCAGTTTATAATGATCCGGTCTCATAGCTGTCATTCCTCCAAATACTTCAAGTCAATTAACAAAATTTTACCACATGATGCATTAAATTCGTATAGTAAATGCTTTCGAAAAGCTTGAACATGACGTCCATTGCCTTTCATCCAGGAAAAGCTCGATGACCTCTATATGCGTGAAATGATGAAGCAGCATTGGGAAAAGGCGGCAGAGACGATTATTCGCGAAACGTCGGCAATAAGCTGATGGCGAATATGTATCATGTTACGTATACAAAAAAAAGCCAACAAATTGTTGGCTAGTTAATTGGGATCGCTATGTCCTCATATTTTTATATTATCTTTTGCTTTTGATTACTATACGCAACCACTTCTTCATAAGACAGATTGCCTCCAAAAATATCCAGCGCGCTGCCAATCGTAATATCCAGCTTGCCGTTTGACAGCACATTAAATTGATCCATATCCGCAATCGATCTCGCGCCGCCGGCATAAGTAGTCGGAATGCTCACCCAGTCCGCGAGCGAGCTAACGAGGCTTTGCTGAATGCCGCGCTGCTTGCCTTCAACGTCCACGGCGTGTACAAGAAACTCATCGCAATATTGCTCTAGATATTGAATATTTTCCTTGTTCACTTCAAAATCACTGAACTGCTTCCATTGATTCGTCACGACGAACCATTTGCCGTCCTTCTCCTTGCAGCTCAGATCGATAACTAAACGATCCTTCCCGACTTCAGAAACGATTTTCGCAAGATGATTCTCATTCAATTGACCATCCTTGAAAATATACGACGTTACAATAATATGCGACGCACCCTTCTCCAAATAAAAGGCTGCATTGTCCGAGGTGATGCCTCCGCCTATTTGCAGGCCGCCAGGATATTGCTTAAGAGCACTCACGGCTGCAGTCTCATTTCCGCCGCCTAGCATAATAACATGCCCGCCTGTTAATGCATCCTTCTTAAAAAGCTCCGCATAGTAGGCTGAATCCTGCTTGGATACAAAATTTTCTATAATTTCGGCATTTAGCGTTTCTCCAACAATCTGTTTCACTTTCCCATCATGCAAATCGATACAAGGTCTAAACTTCAACTTCATTCCTCTATTCTTTATTTTCTATGTATGAACAACCATATAAGAAAAATAACCTAAAGGTGTACATAAATCAACTAGGTTATCGAATCGATGTTACTCCCGCTCCTCGCTCCGCGACGTACCTTTGCAGATAATGCTCTCTTCGTTCGCCAGACGTCTCGATTTGTGCGGAAACCTCGGTTTGAACGATGTCCAGCAATTGACCCTTTACATATACACAATGATGATCAAAGCATTTCGATTCATTCAGCATCCATGGCAGTGTCTTAGGGATATTGGACACGATGCCAACATTATTGTCATTCAATATCCAATCGATTTTTTTCCAATCTAATATTCCTTCATCGGTTTTGATCGGCACAGCATAATCAAAGCTCTCGGGCACCTCCGCGATATAGGCATACATGCCGCCAAAATCAAAATCGTCGCCGCTCCACGTAACCAAGCCTTTGAAATGCAGACTATACGCTTTTATCCCTGTTTCTTCCTCCATTTCTCTAATCATCGCTTCGCGCGGCGTTTCCTGCGGATCCAGCTTGCCGCCTATTCCGTTCCAGCACCCCATCCAGCTTGCCTTTTCCCGATTAAGCAATAAAATTTCATCCCCGCGTTTGATAAAGCAAATATTATATTTCAGCATGTAGAGAGCTCTCCTATTAGATACATTCTCAAAATAAATTTATACTCACTGCGAAAATTAGCATTCCTATCACGATAGCCGTATCTCACCTGCATAAATAAAAAAATAACGCTGCACACCAAAAAGCGATGCGTTACTTTTTGCGATTTCATCTTGCTCCACGTTCCGGCACCTCCAACCGTTCAAATCGTCTTAGAAATATTTTACCACAGGGCTAGTTTTACTGAGTAGATTAATTCTATCGGTATAGACACACACAGCAAAAGAAGAATTTCCATTTTGCCGGAATGGAAGCTTGGAAATTCTTCTTTTCATTTATCCTTTGTTTATTTATTTTCATACGTGCAGCCGGGATATTTAACGACAGACCATTTCTCTTTGCGCAGCGCATCAAGCAGTTCCGGACCTACGTGCAAATTATCCCGAACCAAATCGCGCGGCGTTAAAGCCATCCACTGATTTAACGAAACATCGACAAACCGGTCGCTCTTGAACATCTCCAAAAACCATAACGATTGGTTGCCGGTATTTTGAATATAGTGACCAAACGCGAATGGGACATAGCCTACATCTCCAGCTCTATAATCAAACGTACGAGCAACCCCGTTTCCGGCAAATACGGTCATACGTCCTTGGCCTGCAAGATAATACTGCCACTCGTCATTGTTTGGATGCCAATGGAGTTCTCTCATTCCCCCAGGCTCTACCTCAACCAGTGCGGCAGCTATCGTTTTGGAAATGGGAAAATGAGATGAATCCACAATTCGAACGCTTCCCCCAGGTGTTTTGAGCGGAGGCTGAGCAAGCAAGCGATGCGTAAAGCTTAACGGTATCGTCCCATAGGGGGATTGTACCTTCTGACTCTCCTGCGAGCCCGGCACCGTATCTTGAAAAATATAAACCTGATCGTTTGGAATTTGACTAAAAGCACTTTCCGGCACCCCAAAGTTGGCAGAAAGCACCTCCTTTGGTGTATGCGCAAACCAATCCGATATCGATAGGGTGTTTAGATCGGAGAAGCTGCCGTCATCGAAGACGAGTAAAAATTCACAGCCGCCTTCAAGGCCCTGAATGGAATGCGGTATGCCTGCTGGAAAATACCAAAGATCACCTTCTCCAACATCAGCGATAAAATTTCGCCCCGCTTGATCCACAGAGGTAATACGTGCCTTGCCTAAAAGCATATATGCCCATTCCGCTTGTTGATGCCAATGCAATTCCCGAACTCCGCCAGCCGTCAATCTCATGTTTACACCAGCAAGCGTAGTAGCAATTGGAAAATCCCGGACGGTTATCTCACGCGACCAGCCTCCCTGATTTAACTGCATATGCGTATCTGAAAACGAGAATTTCATATTAGGAAGCAAGCCCGCATCCGTAACAGGCGGTACGAGCATATCAGGATTCTCTCTATCACGCATAATATCACGAGGGCCTAGATCGGTAGCTCCCGCTCCATCGCTCATTCTTATAGGCTGCGGGACAACATTCGAGCTGGCTTGATCCCGAGGCGAATTCTCCATCATGATCCTCCTCATCAATCGAATGAGCCTGACAATAGATTTCAAGACCTATACAGTTTATGATTGGAAACAGAGCAATATGATGCTAAAGCCTCATCTCCTCAGGATGATGATCTGCAAACAACGACAGCGAAATTTCAGCAACATTAAATCCATTAATGGTATGCTTTGCACCGTTCAAGGGGATATTGCAACAAGGGGGGAATTATGGATGACGAAGCATATAGCCGCAATCCTATCACTATTTATTATGGTGTCACCGATCATTAGCTGCGGTAGTAGTGCGGTCCCGATAAAGACGGCTCCATCCGCAAGCCCGACTATTAGCCCGAGCTCACAACCCACGGCCTGGCCGAGCGTCGAACCAACCGAAACGACCGCCCCTATCAAAGAGCAAATATCTGCCATGAGTTTAGATGATAAAATAGGACAAATGGTGATGGTAGGTTTAGATGGCACTTCTATGGGAGCCAATTCAAAAGAAATGATCGTAAAGTATCACGTTGGCGGATTTATTTTGTACAAAGATAATATTACAGGCGCTTCGCAAGCAGTTAAGCTTCTTAACCAATTGAAAGCCGCCAATCATGCAGAAGCTGCCCCTCTGTGGTTAAGCATTGATCAGGAAGGCGGAAAAGTCAGCCGCATGCCTGCCGAATTTACCCAACTTCCGCCAGCAGCAGACGTCGGTCGAGCAAACGATTTGGATTACACGTATCAAATTGGCCAATCGCTGGGCGTAGAGGTGCATTCCCTTGGCTTTAATATGGATTTTGCGCCTGTATTAGATATTAACAGTAATCCCAATAATCCTGTTATCGGCAACAGGTCCTTTGGTTCGAAACCCGAAACCGTCATAACTCATGGCATAGAAACGATGAAAGCTATACAATCGACGCATGTCGCGGTAGTGGTCAAGCATTTTCCAGGCCATGGCGATACGACGGTCGACTCGCATCTCGATTTGCCCGTCGTTAACAAAACCGTAAAAGAGCTCGAGGCATTCGAGCTGCTTCCCTTCGTCGAAGCCATTCGCCAGGATGCAGACGCGATTATGATTGCCCACTTATTAATTCCGCAAGTGGATGACAAGTATCCGGCCTCCCTGTCCAAATATTTGATTACGAATTTGCTGCGCGGCAGTCTGGGCTTTGATGGTGTTATCATAACAGACGATATGACCATGGGCGGAATTACGAAGCATTACAATATCGGCGAAGCAGCTGTCAAATCCGTTCAAGCCGGCAGCGATATTATACTAGTCGGGCATGAATATGATAAGCAATTAGCTGTGATCAAAGCGCTAAGAAAAAGCGCGCAAGCAGGAGCAATTACGAGGGATATGCTGGATCAGAGCGTCTATCGCATATTGAGTTTAAAGAAGAAATATCAGCTTAAAGATAGCGCTATAAAAACCATTGATGTGAAAGCCGTCAACCGGCAAATCGGAGCTGCATTACATTCGAAGAACAAGAAGAATGAATAGCAATGATCGCATCCAAAACAAGGCTCAGACCTCATGCAGAGATCTGAGCCTTGTTTAGTTCTCTTATTGTCCACTCAGCCGTTTACAAGCCAAGGATATGATAACCTGCATCAACGTGAAGAACTTCTCCCGTTATTCCTCTGGATAAATGGCTCAAAAGGAACATCGTGGCATCGCCCACTTCCTCCTGGTCGATATTTCGGCGCAGCGGGGCTCTTTCTTCAATCGTGGACATAATGTCATTAAAGCCCGAAACGCCTTTTGCGGCGAGCGTGCGGATAGGTCCTGCTGAAACCGCATTTACGCGAATGCCGTATTTCCCCAAATCCTCGGCTAAATACATCACGCTTGCTTCCAGCGCTGCCTTCGCTACCCCCATTACATTATAATTTTTAACGACCCGCTCCGCGCCAATATAAGTTTGAGTAACGATGCTGCCGCCTTCAGTCATCAACTTCTTCGCTTCACGCGCAACGGCTACCAAGGAATACGAGCTTGAGTTCTGAGCCAGCATATACCCTTCTCTTGTCGTATCAACATATTCTCCCTGCAGCTCATCCTTCTCGGCAAAAGCAACCGAATGCACCACACCGTGAATAACGCCTGAGGTTTGCCCAATTTCATGAAACGCAGCTGTTATGCTGCTATCATCGAGCACGTCACAGGATACCGTCTGCAGCGCTTCGATTTGATGCTGCTCTAATAGCTTGTTCAGCTTATCTAATGATCTTTCCTTACGGTAAGTGAAAATAAGCTTAGCTCCTTGTTGATGAAGTGATTTTGCCACTCCCCATGCAATGCTGCGATCATTCGCTACACCCATAATAACGATTACTTTGTTTTGCATTAAGTTAGACATGCTGCTCCTCCTAGTTGGTTCATAAATCATAAGAATCGTATATGTTTAACCTGTGTGAGTACACGGTCATACGCTTTTTTTATCGGACCTCTATGATCCGGTTGATATTTGACATCGAAGCGATACGCTCCACATTATCCTGAATGGTCGTATGTTCCGTATCCAGATGATGCTGAAAAGTTTCTTCCGACAAGCCTGCAACACATCGCTCAATTTGCTGCTCCGCCCAAGAGTTATTCCGCTCTCCTCTGCCTCGAAGTCTCTTTTTTAAAGTGGCTTCTGATGCACACAAAGCAAAGTGGTAAACAGCTACGCCATCATGCCTCAAGCGGCCTACAATTTCATAAAAATATTGAGGATTCACAATCGTCATAGGCGCGATGATCATACCGTCATAGGTTTCGTCAAGATGCTTAAGCATAACATAATTAAACTCACGCCACATCGGGTAGTTTTGAAAATCATCCTGTTGGATCGCTACCGGTACATTTTTTCTTATAAAATAACCAGCATTCTCCGGATCATATACGTATGAGTTTTCCGTTCTTCTATGCAATTCATGTGACGTCTGCGTTTTTCCCGCTCCAAAAGCACCGTTAATCCATACGATCACGATTGTCACCTCGACACCAATCAAATCATTGTTCTATGTTTCAAGGAAAATAAAGTACTAGACTGCCGCAGCTTTAATGAACTTTCGTCCCCGAGGGAGCGTAATGCTTTTCCTTAAGAAGTTAAGACCCTTTTAACAATTTTTTTCGCAACATCATCGGCAGATTTTAAAGAACCTGTTTCTTTAACTTCCCTAAAAAAATCTGACATTGGTAGACCTTCTTCGATACGTGCCACAGCTTGCATATCGGTGTCAACCATGCCTGGATCCACTGTGTAAGTCGTTAACGATCTATGGCTCTCAAGTTGTATGCAAGATGTGAACATATTTAATGCAGCCTTCGAGGCGCAGTATACGCTCATTCCAGCTGCTGCTTGCTTTGCTGAACCTGAAGAGATATTTACTATGACTCTATGAATACCCCACTGCTCCGTCTGCTTTATTAAAGATTGGGTCAGTAAGATTGGAGCTAATAAGTTTGTTTGTACATTTCTTACAGTTTCTTCAGGTGTGCAGCAATCTATAGAGCCTAATGGAGTTACTTGAGCTGCGTTATTGATCAATGTTATTGATTCTAACTTGGTATTAATCACCAGTTTAAGAATCCCTTGAATTAAGTCTGAGATACCCTCTGTGTACTGCAGATCATATTTCACAAAATGCATTTCACAATTGTTTTGGGCGGCTAATTCTAATAGAGTATCATTATTGTTCCTAGCTATAGAAATGATAAGATGATTACGCTTAATAAGTTGTTTACAGATCTCGAAGCCTAATCCACGAGACGTACCTGTTACAATAAAAGCTTTCATATTACACCTCTCTCATCTAGTTACCAAATATCTCATCGTATTCTCCATTGAGTACACGATCAATGAAAACACTAGGTGATTTTCTAAAACCTTTCCAAGTGGTATCACTTAGAATTACTAATTTCTCATGCTCAACATCATAACTTGCTAAAACCTTCCTTGAAGGAACCCATACCAGGAAACCTAACGCATCGTATGCATCTGTATCAAATAGAAGATTTAACATTGCTACTCCATTTAAATCCATCTCCGTTACATCTTCTATTGAGCAATATTCAATAAAATTCATATAATTTGATCCACTGAGATCAATCCGTTTCCTTACCTCACCTAAATCTTTCAAAATTGCTGTCGGAAGACCGCGTTTCTTCAACTCATCAGCCCTTTTTTCCAAATCATGTAGCTCTTTTGGTTCGTAAGAAGCTATTAAGTCCATGGCATCTTTATTTTTACGTTTCTTAACCAATGTATATGGGCGATATCCGTAATAGTCCTTCAAGACCGGATTCGCTCCATTTTCAAGCAAAAATCGCATAATTTCTAAATGTCCAAATAAAGCTGACTTATGAAGCGGAGTTGAGGACAGATCTTGTTTATTCCTGTCGAACACTTGATAATTAATATTGGCTTGTTCAGCTACCAGTAGCTGTACAACTTCAAGGTTCCCGTTCGAAGATGCGATTTGAACTGCGTGACCTCCGTGTTGGTTAATGTCTAAACCAGCTTGAAGTAAAAACTTTATTACATCTAAATATCCATGGTAAGATGCCTGCCACAGGGCAGAAGTTCCTACATGGGTAATGGCATTAATATTAGCTCCTCGTTCAAGCACATATTCAATTTCTTCAACTCTCCCCCTACTCGAAGCGCACACGATTGCAGGATAAGCGGGATCATTCAAGTACGCTCCATTTTCAATCAAAAGTTTGACCATTTCAAAATCATAATCGCTGTAACCACACCATACCTGATTTAAGTATGTAACCGATCCTGGGGTGCGGAGGTTCAAATCAATGCCCGATTTAATTATTGAGCTAACAGAATCAATGTCCTTATTTTTAATAGCTTCCATCATTTGTGGATCCGTCACGAAATATCAGCTTCCCTTTAAGATTGAATTTGTTATTCCATCCTACTATCCTGCTCGTTAACCCACAGCTAGACTGCCAAAACAATCCCCAGCAGCCTCGTGGTGTACTATACCTTAGTTCGTAGTTGTTGTCATATAAACCTCTAATCGTCCAATTACTTTACTCGCTAGTTTAGACGCAGTGTGGTGTTGATTGTTGTGCTGCCCATAACAGCTTCATTGGCTCTTCGAACGATAAATGGTTTCATAAAGTAACGAAACTCCGGCAGAAATACCTTGCCCCCTCGCAAAGAACATACCCCTCTCCACCAGCACCAACCGTGAAAGTGAAATGTTCATTTGATTTCGTCATTAAACTTACTTGAAATGGCCCTCCTTTTGGCATAGGTCCGTAATATGGTTTTATATCTTCCTTTCTTGCTTTTCGTAATATTGTAAGAAGTGAATCAATCTCATTTCTTGTTAGCATCCAACGAAATCTAGGACCCCATTTTACATGTACTGATTGGACTTCATTTGCAGTCAATCTAAACACTCGCATATCAGAACTACCTGGGGGTGTATTAAATGGGGATGAATCAGCAAAAGCAGTGGAAGCACTAACCAGAAGGGAGATAACCAGCAACACGTACAATTTTCTTTTCATTATTCCACCTCATTATTTGGGGCTAGCTTTCCCTAAAGAGGAAAATCATTACACTATTCTGCACGTTAGTTGAGCAAAGGCTGCACTAGGATCGGCAACCTCATTTTTATTAGCTCTTGTTTCTCATTAGTTTAATAAACAGTATCCTCTTTAATCTTTATAAGTAAGCTCTTTTAAACTTTTTTCATTGATTCCATTTTGAACAAATTGGAACCTTCTATCGGTCATTCTTTGTACTCGGTCGATAATTTGTCCTAAATGATACCCCGTATGTTCAACTAAATGATAAATATCAAACATATCGAGGTTTTCCTCGTCCCTATTCCCTTCCATGTAATCGGTCATTATCTCTCTCCAAGAACTAAAGTGGTCAGAAATAAATAGAATTAAGTCCAATGAGGAAAGAGCAGTTTCATCAGGAAAGTGATTTTCTATACCACCTTCGACCTTCCCATTATTTGAATATCTGATAACATGCCGTTGAATGTGCTGTCCAACGTGTAGCACAATGCTTCCGATTGAATTAAGAGTCTCTTTTTCATGTGTCCAAAGAACCCCTTTATCCAAACCATCTAAAGTTATTTTCAATTTAGGAAGGTAATGTTCACACATCCTAAAAACCGAAATACGCGTAAATTCGAGTAAATGATTGCTCATTAAGACCGCTCCTTTACCAAGATTTATTAATAATTATTCGATTATCTATTACATTATCCTACCCGTAATGACGCCCCGTAGAAGAACCTTCGGCAGACTGATCAGCACTCAAAACATGCGGATTGAGGTTGATGAGTTCCTCTAAGCAGATATCATACCCAACCTCATAACCTCTTTCTGCTGATAATGCACCAGATAGCATTTTGATAATGGCATGATAAACTAGACTATTAGACTAAATTTGGCGTTTTAATCTTCACTTAAAAGGCCGCTCTTCCATCATATAATGACGAGAAGAGCAGCCTGCAGTTACTTAAACTTGATTTTTGGGGATACCATTTAAACTTGGGACGTAATCAGCGGCCTTGTTGCTCGTTAGGGTTTGTGCTTCTTCAGTGAAATTAGCGTTATTCTGCTGATTGTCTTTCTTATCTGCTCGATTATCTTCACGGTCATGCTTGGGATCTGCGTCATTTTTGGGCATAGCGTTCACCTCCATCTCATAGTTAGTATGAGATGGAGGCTTGTATTTTATCCCAGTTGTCTGAAACTAACTGCAATCCAGCACATCGTAACAGCAGCCAGCACGGAGATATTGTTTTAGACTTTTTCAGTGGGAGCGGCTCAACGCTTATGACTTGTGCGCAGAGGACCGGACATACCGAACCTTAGAGCTGATCCGTTTGGACCAGTCCGTAATCATAATTTGAAGCTGTGTTATGTCGGTAGTTGTCAGGTTGAATTTTGCCAAACCATGGATAACGCCGTTTTTTTGCTCGCTTTGTTCACCGCCGTGATCAGTCTCCGGCTCCAGATGGGCTTCCCCATTTGATCTGACTAAAGCTGTCTGAAACCCCATAGGCGCTTCTTGATCGGTATTGAGCAATCAAGATACTTGGAATATTAGCAATATGAATGGAATCGTCCCATGTTCCATACATTTTTGAATGAAATCGAAAAATGAATTCACCTTCACCACTATTCAGCTGCGACGGACTATTTGCTGACTGTTGACCGCACCCAATGATGAGGAAGACCAGCCCGTTAGTGGGTGAAAGGCAGCCGATTGATTCGACTGCCTTTCTCTTTTACACTAATTTGTTTGATAACTTCCCATAAAAAACTAGGGAGTCTTTGGCTCCTGAACCACATGCACCTGCACGTTTAGCTTGCTGTCTACCGTCGCCAAGATAACATTGTTCAATGCGAGGGGCCGAATTTTCGTTTCCAGCCATGCTTGGTCCTTGCCGATCTCGCGCAGCAGCGCATGTTCCATGTGGCCATCGGTAATGATCGGTTTGGTCAGGTTAAAGGGTTGCGTGGGCATCTTCAGGTCCGCCGGAGTTACAGGCTGATAAGCCGTATTTACGAAGACAGATAGCGTACCGCCTGGCTCCCATGCAGCAAAGGCAACCTTCGAGATATCCTCTACGTTCGATTTTCGCAGCTCTGCGTACAAGAATTCAATAGGTAGCTTCACTTTCGAGAGGTTTCGATAATCAAGCTTCCCATCCTGAATAAGGGTAACCGCCGGCGGATCGAAAAATTGTTTGAGCAGCGGGATCTTCAGACTGAGCCAGATCGCGACTATGTACAGAAAAACGATCGAAACGGTCGTAATCATCGAGCCTTTCAGCCCAAGATGCTCGTCCGACAGCGGATGAGCAATAATATTGCCGAGCGTCAGCGCGATAATGAAATCAAGAAACCTTAGCTGCGATATGGAACGCTGGCCCATCATTTTTGCAGCAATTAGCAGAAAAACAAATCCAACAATGCTGCGCAAAATCCATTCCATTGCCGTCAATGACTCTTGGCTTTTGAAAAAATCCACGCGTACTTTCCCTCCGTTCCCCTTATTTCCAGGCTTTAGGTTCCCCTATCTCTACCCAAACCATACAGCTGGCATAAACCCTCCATGACGGCAGCTGCCTAAACGGCTCGAACAAGATTGAAAGTTTGATCAGTAAATAAAATAGATTTTAAAGATTCATGATATCTGCAATTAATTAAAAAAAGATAATTTTTTACAGAACTATCTTCATTTTTTGGGCGAGCTCAGACATGGTCTGATTTCTTAAATGTTCTTCCATCTTTTTTTCTGCAGATAGTACCACATGCTGAATCGGACATTCCGGTCCATGATCCAAGCTACAATCGAACAAGGAGGCAGTCCCTTCAATGGCATGAATAATATCAAGGAACGAAATGTCTTCCCAATTTCGTTTTAACCTATACCCGCCATTAGCGCCTGATGCCGATTCAATCATTCCCGCCTTAACTAGCTTGGTTAATATTTTGGATAGATAGGTAGGGGAAACCTCTTGCCGCTCCGCCAACTGCTGCACACCAACAGGTTTATTCGGAGTGGCTGCTACAAGAAAGAGCATGGTGTGTAGGGCATAGTTCGTTGCTTTCGAGTACTTCATGCTAAACCATCTTCCTCAATAAAAGATTTTATTTATCTATAATAGATTTTATATATAGGCATCGTCAAGTATTTCATACTCCCGAAATAAGGATAAATAAAACTTGAAATCGCAAAATATTGTCCAAAACGATGCATAATCAGTTTGGGTATTATTTTAAGAGGAGAAATCCTCCTCCATCAATTCCATATTGATGCCGACAGCTGCAACACTACCAGCGGCTGCAGAAACAATCAGATGCGAGGGAGCTCCGGAAGTAGCTTCTCCGGCCGCAAACAACCCGGGTACCATACTTTTTCCCATTCCATCGGTCACGATCCCGCCTAATTCTGTTGTTTCAAAACCAAGCTCTTGGAAAGCAGCCTGCGGTAGCCATTGAGGCGTTACGAATCCACCCGTTATGTCAATTCGCGAGCCGTCTGTAAATTCCACCTGCCGCAGCTTGCCCTCACTGCCGTGGAAAGCTGTTACCGTTTGTTCCGACACGATGATATTTCGAGAAGCCAGTATCTGTTTTTGTTCAACCGTAAGAACGCTACGGCCATTGGTACAGATTACGAGATCACGACTCCAATTGTAGAGCAGCTTGGCCATGTGATACACGCTTGGATTCTCCGACAACACGATCAACGGCTGGTCCTTGAGCTCCCAACCATCGCAATAGGGACAGTAGAAAAGGCTTTTGCCATATAGGTCTGCAAGGCCCGGAATATCTGGTAAAATCTCCTTTAGACCGGTGGCGATTAATAACTTGCGGGATTGGATCGGCTCATCCCTATCCGTGATGATCTCGAATCCGTCATGAAGCTTGCGTATATCCGTTACTTTTGGGGAATGGTGCTCTACCGAAGGATATCGCAGTACCTCTTCGTAAGCAATTCGTCGGAATTCAGTCGGTGTAATGCCATCCCGAGTAAGAAAACCATGAGAGGCATGCGTAACCGCATTTCGGGGTTGATTGTTATCGAACAGAGCCACAGTTCTTCTTGCCCTTCCCAGCACCAATGCCGCATTTAGTCCTGCCGGACCTCCACCTATAATGGCACAATCATAAGTCATAGTTATCATTCCTTTCACAGTATGTTCATGTATCCTTGAATAAGGTATATTATAGACTCTTTATATCTATAATACAACATGCGATAAACGATTCCTCCCTTTGAATTCTTTTGCCATAGTACTTTAGGTGCTCTTTTTTATACTGCGTATGCTTTGGAGCAGTCGAACGGCCATAAATTCTGCGAGGGATTCAAGCTCTATATCCATATCGTTTATGTTGAAATCATCCTGCCCTTTCTTAATACAACCAACCTAACCACTAAAGTTTTCGCCGCGCAATCCTGACCGTCAGCTGAATAGGCTGCCGATATAATCGGCAGCCTGTTCTTATTACACTATCTAGTTCCCCATTAGCTTAACCATTGAGCCTTATTAAGAGTAAATATGACGTATGCCTAATTGTGATTACTTTTTTTCCATAACCGCAAAGTAATTTCCTTCATTATCAGCAAAGTTGAATACTCTTCCAGAAGGCATATTTACAAGTTCTCCGACTGTGATATTTTTGTCTGTAAATTCTTTATATAAGCTATCGAGTTCTTCCGAGAAAAACAATAACGATGGTGTATTGAGATTTAATTCAGGCTGCATTTTAGCAATTAGTTCCTTATTGTGGAGCACAATACTCGTTTGTATTTCGTTTGTTGGAGCAATTTCAATCCATCTCATTTGCCCGTTATTTTCCTCAGCAACTAAGCTAAACCCTGCTTTTTCTGTCCAAAATTTCAGTGACTCATCTTGGTCATACACATATAACATAATTTGCCCGACTTTATTAATCATTTGCAGTTCTCCATTTCTTTTAATTTTGTATATATTTCAATTTTTATCGAAACACTCCATTATTATGTTGATATTTTTATTATACCAAATATTACAATTTAGTTCAATTATCCTGGACGTTAGCTTAATTGTTTCACTCTATTTCCAGCTGTCTTACATAGGCGATATAGTCCGTATTGACCATAGCTTCACCAGCCTGCCTGAGAAGCGCAGCAATCTGTCCGCGATGATAGCTGCCATGAAGTGAAACATGGGTCAGTATGTCGCTTATCGTTGTGTTAAAAGCAATACCCTTACTGTTTTGATAGGAGATTATTTTAGTGAAATCAGCTTCCTTTAGCTGTGAAAGAAAGGTCTGATAACCGATTTTATTGTGTTCGCGTACATGCTCGCATTGCTCAAGCGTATATTCAGGCCATATGGAAATTGCGGCTGCATCCTCGCCATTTATCCGGGCAAGCCACACCTTCTCCGCAGCGAGAATATGGGCGAGCAGGCGCAGTGGCTTTTCGACGGAACCGTTACAGACTTGCAATGCTTTATTAATCAGATGATTCGCCCAATCGATATGGTCAAAGCTTCGGAGCTTAGGAGCCACTTGAGGCTTATTAATCGAAACAATATGCAAAGGTATATGAGTGAGTGAGGATAACGTGATCTCCACCTGCTGCTCCGGTACTAATTGTACTAAAATTTCAGGAACAGCAATTTTAATCTTATTTACCTTTCCGTTCGATCGAAGTACGTAAATGACATGACCATGCTTACTGATCAATCTGGCTTGGATAACATGATGATTTTTATTGACTAAATCAACGATTAATATAATAAACAGGTCTAGCATAATGATCCCGGTTAAAAAGTACAAGAAGCCTAATGCCACCGGACCATCATTCGTATATTGGTTTATTAACAAGAATACGTCACTCATAATAAATAAGAAACTCGATATTAGCGCTAAACGAAACGTCCTTGAAGGTTTAAGATTCATCGCCGTTGACCCCATTTCCAGGTGATCTGCTTCATTATTGCATGCTATAACGGCTGGGCATTTCGAAAACGAATGATGGAATAGTCGAGCGTGGATGCGATAATACGGTCTTTAAGCGGATATAAATTCGGTGTAAATCTTAATTCGACCGCTTTCTCTACAATTTGTCCGATCAGATCGCTGACTCGCTCGACCTTCAAGGGTTTAACCTCATCATAAGAAATGTAATAGCCTGCAGTGCTCGCTTCATCAAACCATTTAAAGGTGTCCTCGGCGAATGTATATCTATATAGCTGAGTGTGACGAATGCGGTTCAGCCAATCATTTTCCACAACGATGATTTTATTCACGATGCTGTCAGAGAAAAATCGTTGAATGTCCTCCTCGCTGCTCCAGTCTGCTTTCCAGTAAATGACCCGGGGGCAGTCTCTTGGAAAATAGTAATGCACCGCTTTCTCCTCATGAATCGCGAATACGACCGGCTCCAGATCCGGATATGCTTTTTGTGCCCTTGGAGTAAACCGTTTGATAGCCGATTCCTCGCTAAAATGATAGAGCATGCTCTTATAGCTCCCTCTTTTTCGCTATATTCCGAACGACATAAGTTAAGCAATCACTTTTCAGTAAAATTTCCTGCTCATTTCGACTAATTGGAAATTCCAGCTCTTTTACGTGAGAATCCAATACTTCCCACCCTTTATAAGCATTATTCAACAGCTCGATCATCGCTTCCGTGCATTTGTTTATTTCGACATACGGCTCTAAGCTTTCACCGGTCTGAATATCCATTTCTTGAATGTTCGTATTAATGATCATGCAGTTTATGCCTTGTTCTTTTGTTCCTGCTCTCATTTGATCTAAAACATCCACCAGCACAGCTTCAGAGTTCACATGTTCAAGCGAGGATACGGCGACTATATAATCAAATTCGTTGACGGGAATCGTATAATGGCCAATATCGCAAAGCACAGGCAATAGATGATTGTTCAGGCCATATTGCTCGCCATAGCTCATTAATTTGCTTAATGCTGACTCCAGCAGATCGACACATACGACCTGACCCCGACTATTCCGCAAAACTTCCGCAATCGGAATGCTGTTTCTTCCAACTCCGCAGCCAAGATCCAGAATTTGCAGTTCCTCTTTGTTTTCCAGTAAAGAGAGGTTTGCCATTACTGTTTTCACCGGTTTATGAAGCCATGATCCTTCCTCAAACAATTTATAATCATCATAACAGGCCTCATGATATTTTTTCTCGGCCGTTCGTATCCGGTCTAACCTATCATTCATATGGACTCTCCTAACCGCTGAAGAATTATCGAAACACAAGCACATAAGAGCACTCGTCTTTTCTAACCGCGGCTCTTATTTATTTCATTCTTCAGCTTGCTGTTCCTCCGAGCACCGGCTGCAACGGACAAAGGGGCTTATAATCATATTTTTTGAATAGCCGCTTCAATTTGTGAACCAAACTTACTGTTGTGAGCATTGTCGACATTCTCATGATGCCAATACAAAATAAGAGCATTTTTGTGCTCGTAAATATTCGGTATTTGCATATCATACTTTTCCTTTTGCATGTTAAAATCATCTAAGCCTTCTTTGCGTGCTTGCTCTGTCTTATATATATAAATCGAAATGTATTCTGGACGTACCGTTTTTTCCGTTGGCCAGCCGATCGAAAATCTATTGGGCTTTACCTGATTCAATACCCAATCATTCTTCTCATCTCTCAGAAACAGCTCAACTCCCTCTGCTTCAATTGCTTTTTTCACATGATCCAATGTAAGCTTATCTTCGTCAACGACCCAATTCGCTTCTACTTTCACATTTTCCGGCCGTTTATCCGATGGATTAGCCAAGCAGCCTGTTAAAACGACCAAAATTGCACATGACAGTATTCCAAATTTTATTTTCATTAAAAAGGCCCCCTATTGTCAGTTACCTTTCAAACGAAGTGTCTGCTTCAGTTGTTGCATCATTATCAATTTACAGGATAGCGGTCTCACTAGACATTAACCCTGCTGAGACAGCCTCCTTGACTCAACTTAGTCAAATAAAATGCTGCATTCCCTATTGAGGTTCAATGGAGAGCAATTCCGGTTTCTCCCATTCCCGGTGCTCGTATTTGATCCAATATTGTCTATTCACTACAATTAATTTATAAATACCCTCTGGTATTTGAACGGTTTCGCGGTTTCCGCTCAAATCCTGTACAAGGATTTCATTTGCTTTTACGTCGATCACCATCACCAGCGCTGTTGTTATCTTTGTAGTAGAATTCCATCGAAATAAAGCGAGCAGCAGGATAATCATGCCGATAAAAAGGAGCATTTTATTCTTCTTTTTCATATAGACCCCCATAGCATCCACGACTGTTCAATATGCTATTTCCCTTTTGAAGCAAAGCCGGCGCTTGTAATAATGAAACCAGCTCAATTAAGCATTTCCTTTATGACTTCAATGCTTTTGGACGCTCGATTATTTAATGACCTCTTGTCTTTCAAATGGAATTCGTGCAGCTCATGGCCCGGGTCGATAATTAACGGCTTGGAAATAATGTCCTCCAATATAAGCGCAGTTACTTTGTAAGCACGGTGCAGCTGCTCGGTGGAACATTTATTGCTAACCAGCTTAATAATCGCGATGATGTTCTCGGCATACATAAGCTTGACGATGCTGTCTGATGACATGACATGCCTGGAAGCAAAAGTAATAACGTTGTCCAGAATTCGGCTGTCCGGATAGTTTTTAGCAACGGTCAATAGACCGATAACGGGATCCCAGCTCCTTATGGACAGCTCGCCCGTATATTTTGCAATCATTTCCTCGAACCACCCGGCTTCCTCTTCCTTTGAAATGTTATAGCTTTTATATTCCTCTAGCTTTCCATCACGGTGCATCTGAAAGTGGCTCCCGAAATATAAGGTAAAAAGCTCTTTTGCTCTTGGAGTGGTGTGATCCATCTTATCGCCGCCTTGATCTGCTCATCATATTCTCGTTTCATGTTCTACAATGAAAGCTTGCTCCGTCCTTCCTTCCAGTATAACAACGTCAGATTCATTTGGAAACAAAAGCCAAAGCTTGAATGGTAAAGCTTAACTCGGATGCGCCTCGAAAAGCGCGAACAAAGAAAGGCTTCACGTCAATCACAGACGTGAAGCCTCCCCCAGCACACTAACTTATCGCGATTATGATACACGCAGGCCCAATGCTGCGAATTCACTTTCAAACCTCGCAATCATCGCCTTTTTCTCATCTTCTTCCAAAAAAGCCGCTTTCACGCCGTTCATTATGATTCTCGCAATCTCGTCCAGCGTGATGCCGCAATACTCGATTAAATGCTCATATTCCTTCTGTAACGACGTATCGGAGACGGTCATATTATCCGTATTTACGGTAACCATGATGCCTTGCTCCAAATAGCGTCGTATCGGGTAGGCATCCCAGTCCGAGACGGCTTTCGTCTGGATGTTGCTGACCGGGCACATCTCAAGCGGTATTTGCCGTTCCTTTACTAGCGCAACTACCTCGGGATCCTCCAGCATCCGTACGCCATGACCGATTCGAACTGCGCCAAGATCTGTGATGGCTACGTGAACGTTTTCCGCACCTGCGGCTTCTCCCGCATGAATCGTAATCGGCAAGCCAAGCAACTGAGCCCCTTCGAACAGCTGGAGGAACAGATGCGCGGGAAACGAAGCTTCATCCCCGGCCAAATCGACTGCAACGACCCCTTTTCTATAAAATTGCGCCGCTTCTTCAACAACGTCCTTATTCCATGGGTACGAATGGCTTCTCAAACAAATAATGATCGCTCTCGCTACCGTTCCGAATACTTGCTCGCCACGCCTCAAGCCCTCTACGACATGATGGATAGCTTCGTGTATGGTTAAGCCCTGCAGGCGATGCAGCTGAGGCGCGAATCGCACTTCAATATAGTGTACCCCCTCCTTGGCGGCTTGCTCAACCACCTCGAAAGCGACTCTTTCTAAAGCCGCTCCCGTTTGCAAATAGGGCAATACAAAGCTGAATTTACTTAAATATTCCTTCAAGCTCTCACAATGCTCTCCGGCTTGCATATGAGCAAGCAGCTCATCTTCCGAGACTATCGGCAAAGGGCTTCCCTGTTCCCTCGCAAGCTCCATTAACGTTTCCGGCTTTACACTTCCGTCCAGATGCACATGCAAATCGACCTTTGGCAGCTGCGGCAATAACGCCCTAACTGCTGCCGATTGTTCATTTACTAATGTCATCGCCAAATCTCCTCTCCATATATATCTATTCATACACTTCCGCTAAGGCTTATATACATTCCCATGCATGTCTAGCTCCCGCGATATGTGCTGTACCCGCCGGGAGCGACTAATAACGGAACATGATAATGCAATGTTGCGTCTCGAATCTGGAAACGGATCGGAATCAGATCGAATAAGCTATTTGAGAATGCTGCCAAATGCTCCGTACGCCTGAAAAATTCGCCAGCCGCGAATATAAGCTCATACACGCCTGGCTGGACCTCCTCACCTTCAAGCAATGGCTGATCAACGCGCCCGTCATCATTCGTCTTATATGCGCCTATCAGTTTCGGCATGTACTCTTCATCCGTATTTCCAGCTTTCTCCCCTAAATACCAAAGCTCGATTGCTATGCCGACAACCGGTTTTCCGCCTGCAAGATCAAGAACATGAGTCGTTATCCGTCCGCTCATGAGGATTCCGTCCCTTCCTCCAGATCAGCTCTTGTCAGCGTAAAGCCTTGGAAGCCATAAGGAGGACGCGGCTCTGTGTAAACGCCGGCTGCTGCGGAATGATCCGGCTCCACTACCGTCTCCCATGTACGGTTGTTTGATTCGAAGCGGACTTCGGCCAGCTGCGGAAAGCTCGTTAAGATGCTTTTCCCAATTCGATAGATCAAATATTGGATAGACGGCGAATTCGCCGAATGGAACAGCGTATGAGCAAGATCATGGACCTGCTCGGAAGGAACGTACCGGCCGCGCTCGCTGTCGAAAGCATCCTCTGCGTCTTCATACGTCCAAAAGATATCTAAAAAAATAAATAAAGGCCGGTCAAAGCTTTCAGGCAAAGTCGTATATTCATCGCGAATGAAGCCATAGAAGGAGCTGCCGCTAACCTTAATAAGCTGAATTTGCGACAAGGCGCTTTCTTGCTCGGCAAGTGCTGCGCCATTAGCGGTACGGACCCATTTTTGAAAGGCGCTGGCATGCTCGTTATGCGACCTGCGGAATACGAGCTGGCTATCACTCCAACCGCTTCCTGCCGCTAAAGTGACGGAGCTGAACGGCAGCCGGTCAGCACTAATTTCGATGGCATCGATATGCGGATAACGCTCCAGAAACCGTTCACTGATGAAGGCAAGAAGCCCCTCTGTCGTGCTTCCATCATAATTCGCCGTTTGGCGCAAAATAAAATTTTTCATGGAGTCCGTAGCTACGACCTGCGTATTGTCCCCTTCCGTGAAGGAGGTAAGCAGCACCTCGCTGCTCACCGAAAAGGTTATGTTATGAGCAAAAATAACGTTTGTATCGCCCTTATATGGCGATTCCGGTATCGATTTGACGGAGAGCGGAGCCGCATATGTCCGATAGCTCAGTACGTCCCCTTTACCATAATAAAGCGTGCGTCCGCTGCGTAATTTTAACATGATGCTTCTTCCTTTCTCTACTCTATGATGAGATCTCTTAATCGGAACCTGGTTATTTTTTCGATTTCAAGAAGTGCCTGCTCCGCTTCTTCACTAGCCGTGTTCCATATTCTCGCATTCATCGCATCCAATATATCCTCCTTCTTCTTCCCTCTCACCGCTAAAATAAAAGGAAAACCGAAGGTCCTCATATACGTTTGATTCAAACTGTAAAAACGCTCATATTCTTCGGGCGTTAGCTGATTCAGGCCAGCGCCTTGCTGTTCCTGCGCGGAATATTCAGCGACTGCAAGCCTCGTTCCAAGATCGGGATGAGCACGGAATAGGTCGACGATCGTTTCCACCCTTGACTCACGCACGACATTGATCATGGCTGTATGCAGAGCGTCAACCGAAGCGAATGGTCGTGCTCCATAAGCTGAAACGGCGATCCACGGCGAATGCTCAAAAATGTCGCCCAAAAACTCGACGAATTGCTCGCGGCTGCTTTCATTTATTTTTTCAATCGTTATCTTCATCTCCAATACCCCTCATGAACCGCAACCGCCGCCGCCTCAACCTCCGGAAACGGACCGATTACTTGAATTGGTTTGCGGCCCTGCTGAAATACGATGCGGCAGGGCAAATCCAGCGTCGGGTTTTGTTCATCGTCGCCTGTAAGCTGGGCTAAGCGCTTCTCCGTAATGCCATAAACGACTGTGCCTACATTTCCCCAATAAATCGAGCCTGCGCACATCGCACAGGGTTCCGCCGTCGTATAAAGCGTAAAATGCCAAAGCTCATCTCTACCGTACCGCTTAGAGGCTTCCTCCATCAGCGTTCTTTCCGCATGGCCGGTACAGTTCGATTCCGTAATCTCCACATTGCCCTGCTCAAGCACGATCTGGCCATCAGGGCACACAAGAATGGCTCCAAATGGTGTATTTCCGGCTTCTCTGGCCTTTCGCGACACTTCAATACTGCGTAATAAATAAAATAAATGCTTATCCTTATCGATCATGTCGCAGCACGCCTCCCTTCAATCGCTCGCTTAACCGCACGCCATATTCCACCATAACCGGTACAGCGGCATATATTGCCGGACAACGCTTCAGCTATTTCATCCTCGGATGGATTTGGATTTTCGTCCAGCATCGCTTTGACGGAAATGACCATGCCCGGAGTGCAATAGCCGCATTGAAAGCCGCCCTCCTCCAGAAATGCCTGCTGGATCGGATCCATTCCGCTTACCGCTACGCCTTCGATCGTCGTGATTTGTTTTCCAGAGCATTGATAGGCCATCGATAAGCAGGAATTGACCGCTTTGCCATCGATCAGCACCATACATGCGCCGCATCGTCCGACTTCACAAGAACGCTTCGTGCCGGTAAGCGCCAGATCCTCCCGCAAAATCGTTAGCAGCCTGGTCGAGGGCGCAGCCTCGATCGTTTTCTCTCCTCCATTAATGAAGCATTGCAGCGCAAACGGCGTCTGAGATTCCGCACCCTTATCACTCATTCCTACTCACCCCTTCGTTAGAAAAAATGGCGCTTCCTGCAGAAAGCTTGGCTCAACCGGCAATTTCGTTATCCATTTGCCGCTTGCCTGCCGAATGGCTGCCGCTATAGCTGGTGCCAGCGTAACAGATCCGACCTCGCCAATTCCCCGCGGACCGTAGTCATCGTTTTCCGGCAAATGCTCAATCGGCTCGACCTCAACCAGCCCTCTTTGATCGGCTATTGTCGGAACGAGATACGTATCCAAATTTCGCGTCATGTAATGCCCCTTATCCATAACCGCATCTTCCATCAGCGTAAAACCAAGCGCCATGCTGCTTCCGCCTTCGATTTGTCCGAGGAAGCCCTGCGGATTTACAACCGGTCCTGCCGCAACGGCATGATATTGCTGAAGCACCTGAACCCGCCCGGTTAACGTATTGAGCTCTACCTTAGCAACAACGGCCGAGTAGGTGTACATAAAATGGGCGCCCACCCGGTCTGTAGGAGATGTTGGAAATGAAAATGACGTTTCGCAGCGGATCGGTGCGCCATCCTCTTTCGCGAGCTCTTCATACGTAAGCAGCAGCGGAGCGCCTGTTTTTTCCCGAATACCGCCTTCGCTAAGCCGCAGCTGTTCTGCCGGACGTAGGGCCAAAGCTGCTGCCCTCTTCAGCATTTGCTCAGTAAACGGGTTCCTCAATCTTTGCAGCGATTTCCACATCATCGCGGTTGCGCGCGATGCGGTCGTTGATCCGCTATCCGGCACGACATCGGTGTCCCCGATAATGATCCGGATATCTGCCGCGGCTAAACCGAACTGCTCGATCAGCATCTGCTCCAGCGTTGCAATCAGGCCTTGCCCAAATTCCTCGTAGCCGAATACCGCTTCGATTTTCCCGTCTGCCGCCAGTTCTAACCGTCCGCCGGCCGGATCGGGAATGCCGACGCCGAGCCCTGCGCCATGCATCGTAAAGGCGGCGCCAATTCCCGTCTTAATCCAAGGCTCGGCGGATTGCTGGCCGGATGCTTCCAAGCGTCCTCTCTCCAGCCACAGCGGACATCCCGCTATGGCCCTCCACACTTGTTCGGCGCCTTCCGTCATCGCGATAGGCTGATCGAAAGGGCCGGGATCATCCACCTGACGCATATTCAGTCGACGGAACGCCCAAGGCTCCATGCAAAGCCGTTCAGCCAGCCGTTCCATTTGTCCTTCCAGCGCGAAGATCGCTTGATTGCCGCCGAAGCCCCGGAATTCGCCGGACATGCCGTTATTCGTAAACACCGATACGCCTTTTACATCCAAATGCTCGTACTTATAAGGACCAATGACATGCTCGGTCGCAAAGTTTAACACCTCAGCTCCCAGTGTCGAATAGGGGCCGGTATCCGAGATAATGGTGACTTGATGGGCCCGCAATTTGCCCGCAGCATCCGTGCCCGTTTTCATCGTAATTTTCATCGGATGCCGCTTTAAGCCTGCCCGCACGGATTCCTGTCTGGAGTTATGCATCTTGATGGGCTTCCCTGTATTTAACGCAAGCAGCGCGCCGTATGGCTGTACGTTCAATTCGTCTTTCCCGCCGAACGAGCCGCCGATTGGACTTGAGACGATTCGGATTTCTTCCTGCGGCTTCGCCAAAATACGGGATAACTGCATCCGATCCATGAAACCGTGCTGTGTCGGTGAATAGACCGTCAATCGTCCGTTGTCCTCAGGAACAAACAAGCCGCCTTCCGTTTCCATGTATGTGTGCATTTGACGAGGTGTATAATAGGTTTCTTCTATAATATGCGCGCATTTCGCGAAACCTTCTTCTATGTCGCCTCTAGTGAACGATGTACGATGCATCGCATTCCCGCGAGGGTGAAGCTGCGGCGCATCCGCCAATAGCGCCTGCTCGGGATCATCTGCGATCTGCAAAATATCGTATTCGACTTCAATTAATTCAATCGCATGCTGGGCAATTGCTATATTATCAGCTGCCACTGTCGCCAGCGCGTCCCCCACATACCGCACCCGGTCCTCGCACAAAACAGGCTGATCCGGATGAGCGATGCCGAAAGCATTTAATCCGGGGATGTCCAAATACGTGAGCACCGCATGAACTCCCGGCAATTGCTTCGCCTTATCCGTATGAATCGAGACGATTCGGGCATGCGGATGCTCGCTGCGCAGCACTAGTCCATAAAGCATATCTTCCTTAGACATATCCGTTAAATAGGCTAAGCTGCCCGTCACCTTACCCGGACCGTCAGGGCGGATTCGCCATCGTCCCCCACTGCTAGCGCGGTTTAAAAGCATAAGCCTCATCCTCCCCATACACGTCTAAACTTTGGCTGCTTTCCACAGCTCGGTAACGATTAAATTTGCTGCTGTCGTCTTCCGATAGGCGGCCGATGCGAATATATCCTCCCGAGGCTCATAAAGCTGAAGGATTCGGTCATATACATGCTGCAGAAGCCGGGCATCCACGGCCGCTTCGATTATTTCTTTTTCTAATTGTTCTATCCGCTGAGGAATCGTCTGTCCTCCTCCGAGCGCTATTCGAATTTCCTTCAAAACGCCGGATTTCGTAAGCGATCCTTTAATGGCTGCCGTAACGACAGAAGGCGTGAACGCTTCGCGGCGTCCCACTTTATGGTAAGCGCTAAAACGCTTCATTTTCGCATTCGAATCCTTCTCTTCATCACTATCATGTATTGAATCGTCCTCGCTTTTCTTAAAAGGAAGCTGTAAACTAAGCAGCAAACGCTCATTTTCCCGGCTCGAGTCGTTTGCATGCAGCAGCCATTCCGATAAAGGCGTCTGAAGCTCGGCCGAACCGTCATACCAGCTCACTTCGGCGTCATATACCAGCAGCGCAGGTATCGAATCGCCGATATTGGAGGCCACATTGCCCCCGATCGTAGCAATTTGACGAATGGATGGCGCTGCAATCGTTCGAATCGCCTCGGTGACCATTGGAAAATGACGCTGCAGAAATAAGTTCGTACGACAGGCCTGAAGGCTCATTTGGCCGCCTATTAGCAGGTCTTGCTCGCCGATTTTGCAGTCATTCAAACCGCGAATGGCGCTCAAATCGATCAAATGCTGCGGCATTGCAGCTACCCCTGACTCCCAATGCGTACGAAGTAAGGTTCCACCGGATATATATACGCTTTCTATCCCAAAATTTTGTTTCAATATCCATGCTTCCGCAGCCGTTTGCGGATGCCACACAAGAGGAGACGACATGGTCTCCTGTACATTCATGCCCATCCTGCTCCCCTCCAGTTGTCGTTAAAATCGTTGCTCCCGAACGTAAGGCGTACCTAGCGATTCCGGCGAGCCGGATGGCTTATTGCGATTTCGCCAGCCGAGAAACATAAGGACTAGAATCGTTACGATATAAGGAATCATTTTTAAGAAGTAGGACGGTATTTCGCTCCCTATTAATTGAATGCGGAAGCCCAGCATGTCGAGCGCTCCAAAGAAATAAGCGCATAATAGCGCACGGATCGGATTCCATCTGGCAAAAATAATTAAAGCGACCGCAATCCAGCCTCGTCCCGAAATCATCCCCTCCGTCCAAGTCGGAGAATAAACGAGCAGCAAATCCGCCCCTGCTAATCCAATAAGGATCGAGCCGATAACGATATAGCCGTAACGAAACGCTTGAACGCGTATTCCCATAACATCCGCGGTAGCCGGATTGTCGCCTATCGCCCGCAGATGAAGTCCCCACGAGGTACGATGAATGAAGAGATGAAGAACAATGACAAGCAGGAAGCTGAACCAGGTTAATACATCCAAATGAGCAAAGATTCGGCCTGCGAACGGAACGGCTTCAAGCCACGGCATATCAAGCTTCGGCACAGCTCCGGGGACAGGAAGGCCGCTGATTGGCTTGCCCAGGTAAGCGCTAAGCCCAGCTCCGAATAAAGTCATCGCGAGTCCGCATACGATTTGATTCGCCCGAAGCGTTACGCTAAGAAATGCATGAACGGCGCCCAGCAAAATACTTATGCCGCAAACGGCCAGCAGCGTTACCGGCAAGCTTCCGGTTTGCAGAAATGTCAGGCATGCCGTAACGGCTCCCATCAGCATTAGGCCTTCCGCGCCAAGCTGGATGATGCCTGAACGTTCGATCAATATGCCGCCCAGCGTTGCAAATAATAGCGGTGTACCAGAGGATATGGCGGCCAGCAGCATTTGATACACGATTTCCATCGTTTATGCGCTCCTTTTCAACGAATTCTGCGAAGCCGGAATTTACTGATCGTGCCGCCTGCAATAAGGAAAAACAAAATGGCGCCCTGCAGCATTTCGGAAATCGAGGAAGGCAAGCCGATCGTTTGTACGCTGTATCCTCCAACGATTAGTCCTCCAAATAAGAACGAGGAAACGACAAGCCCGATCGGATGCAGTTTGGCGAGCCATGCCACAATGATGGCGGTATAGCCGTAGCCCGGCGATAAGCCGTACATCAGACGGTGCGTCACTCCGGATACCTCGGCCATCCCAGCCAGTCCGGCCAATCCCCCGCTAATGATCATGACCAGCAAAATATGTCTGCTGATCCGGATGCCCGCATTTTTGGCAGCTTCAGAATTGGCGCCGATCAGCCGAAGCTCATAGCCCCAGCGCGTGTATTTAATGAAGAAGCCATAGAGGACAATCGCGATGATGCCGAACAATAGACCGAGATGCAGCCTCGTATCGCCCAAAACGGGCAGCGACTGCGCATCCGTAAACATCGGCGTTCCCGGAAAATTCATGCCCTTCGGATCCTTCCAAGGACCGAACACGAAATAATCCATCGCCAGCAAAGCAACATAATTGAGCATCAGCGAAGTGACCAGCTCATTCACTTGAAAGTAGGTGCGGGGAATTGCCGTTAACAGCCCCCATATGCCGCCCGCTACGATACTGAAAACGATCATAGCAGGAATAATGAGGATACCCGGCATATTCGGAAAATAAATCGTCACCGCAGTCGCTGCCATCGCTCCTGCCGCAAACTGCCCTTCCGCTCCGATATTCCACACCGAAATCCGGTAAGCAATCGCTACGCCAAGTCCGCATAACAGCAGCGGGATCGTTTTTACGAGCGTTTCAGTTAACCCGTAAGAAGTGCCGAAAGCACCTGTGAACATTTTTTTGTATACGGGAAACGGGTTCATTCCGTTGGCTGCAATAAAAATGCCGCATACGGCAAGTGCCAGCAGCACCGATACGATAGGTATCCACCAGGCGCTGCCTCTCTTTGAGCTGTCCATTTCAATACGATAGGAGCGCCGATTCCATTTACCAGGCTCATGAGCAGCCTCAGCTGAAAGCGTTCCGCCTTTATTTAATACGGGCTTTTGCTCACTCATCCCGCTTCCTCCTCCGCATCCTGAAGACCTGCCATATACATGCCGATCTTCTCCCGATCCGCTTCCTCTCTTATCACTTCAGCTGCGATTTGACCGTTATAAATGACAAGAATCCGGTCAGAGAGCTGGATGACCTCGTCTAAGTCCTCTGAAATAAGCAAGACGCTTTTGCCTTCATCCCGCATTTCGGCCATTAAACGATGAACCCCTTCGGTCGCTCCGACATCTAGTCCCTGCGTCGGATGTACGGCAACCATGAGCAGCGGCTCCTGATGAACCTCTCTTGCAAATAACAGCTTCTGCTGGTTCCCTCCGGATAATTGCTGAACCGGCGTATCGAGTCCAGGCGTTTTCACATCAAATTGCTCGACCAAACTTTGCGACCATGAGCGATTCACGCCGATTCGCAGAAAACCGAAGCGCGACCGCTCTTTCGTCCGGTACGATTTCAACAACAAATTGTCAACGATGCCGAGGCTTCCGGCGAGACCGCTTTTCATCCGATTCTCAGGCACATGGGCGATCCCCGACTCGATTGCCGCCCTCACAGATCCATTCTTCAGTACTTTTCCGTTAAAATAAATCGTCCCCCGCTTCCACGAACGCAGACCAGTAAGCACCTCGGCAAGCTCCTTCTGCCCGTTGCCCGCGACACCCGCCACCCCGACAATTTCTCCTTCATTCACATGCAGCGAGAAATGATCAAGCGATTTCCTGCCATGATCCGCATATACATCGACTTGCTGTACTTCGAGCAAACGCTTGCCTTGCGGGCGGGGAAGGAATGGACGGCTTTCCCCGAGCTCCTTGCCGACCATCAGCTTGGCAAGCTCGCGCTCATTCGTGTCTGTTTTGCCCATGGAATGAATCAGCTTTCCTTTGCGCATGACCGAGATATGATCCGATGCGACCATAACCTCCTTCAGCTTGTGAGTAGTCAGTATGACCGTCTTACCCTCCGCCTTCATGCGCTGCAGCGTTGCGAACAGCTGCTCCGCCTCGCCGGGCGTCAACACCGATGTCGGCTCATCCAAAATAATAAGATCAGCGCCGCGATAAAGCGTCTTAACAATTTCCACCCGCTGCTGCTCCCCAACGGAGAGCTGCCAGATCGGACGGTTTACCGGGAAGGATAAGCCAAAATGCTCCGCAATCGCTTCGATTTCATGCTGCTTATTGTTCATCCATTTGGCTCCCCGCCAAAACGACGATTTCTCCCCCAGCACGATATTTTCGGCGGCGGTTAAATTTTGAACGAGACGGAAGTTTTGAAAGACCATGCCAACGCCAAGCTTCATGGCATCCTTCGGAGACCGGATTTTTGCCGGCTCACCATGAATGAAAATTTCACCGCTGGTCGGCCTATATACGCCAGAAAGCATGCACATCATCGTACTTTTCCCCGCTCCGTTCTCTCCGAGCAAAGCATGGATCTGTCCCGGCTTCGCGCGGAAATCTACAAAATCATTCGCCACGACCGTACCGAAATGCTTCACGATCTGGCGCATTTCTACCGAATAGCTATCATTCATAACATCCCTCCTAAGGTTTGCGAAGCAAACCACTACGAAAGCATAAGCTTAAGGTTTGCGAAGCAAACCACTACGAAAGCATAAGCTTAAGGTTTGCGAAGCAAACCGCTACGAAAGCCATTTCATTCGTGAAATAGGTGTGAATAAATCAACAAATCCCTTAATTCAGGGATTTGTTAATTTAGCCGTATGTTCAAATCCGCTTATTTCGGAATCGTACCCACTACTCCTTTAACGAACCAATCCATAACCAAAATTTCATCCAGCGTCAATGTTTTGCCTTCCTCCACCTTGACCGCGCCGGATGCGTCCGAAATCGGACCGGTAAAAACATTGACCTTGCCGCTGATGAGCTTCGCTTTCGTATCGTTCACTAACGTCTTCACATCCTCTGGCACGCTTGGCCCAAGCGGCGCAATATCAACCATTCCGTCAGCGAGCGAGCCTGAATATTGCTCGGCTTTCCAAGTGCCGTCGATTACGGATTGAACGGCCTTTGTATAATAAGGGCCCCAGTTCCAGATCGGGTTCGTTAAGTATGCGTCAGGCGCGAACCGGGTCATATCGGAGTCGTTACCCCCCGCCATAGCGCCCCGTTCAGCCGCGGCCTGCAGCGTTGCCGGCGAATCCTGATAAGCGAGCAATATGTCCGCTCCTTTATCAAGCAGGCTTACTGCCGCCTGACGTTCGGTTGTAGGATCATACCAGGTATTCGTCCATACGACGCTGACCTTGGCATCCGGATTGACGCTTTGCACGCCTAGCGTAAAAGCGTTTATGTTATAAATGACTTCAGGAATCGGGAACGCGCCGACATAGCCGATCACGTTTTTCTTCGTCATTTTTCCTGCTGCAATTCCGCTTAAATAGCTGGCATCAAAGTTTTTTCCGAAATACGTGCCCATGTTGTCGTTTGTTTTGTAGCCGGCGGTATGAAGAAACTTCACATCCGGAAATTTTTTAGCGACATTAAGCGTGTAATCCATATAACCGAAGCTTGTCGTAAATATAATGTCGTGGTTTTGCGCGAGCTCCGTAATGATTCGTTCCGCATCAGCGCTCTCCGGTACATTTTCGACCGTGTCCGCTTTAATGCCCAGCTTCTCCTCCATGTACAATCTGCCCTTGTCATGCTCGAATGTCCAACCGCCGTCTCCAGGAGGCCCGATATAAACGAATGCGACACGCGGCAGCTTCGCCGGCTCATCCGTTGCCGAATTTACCGCACCCTCATTTGCATTCTTTTCTGCCTTGTCCGTCTTGCTGCTGGAACAACCGCTAATGACTAATACGACCGTTAAAAGAAGTGCTGCACCTGCGAAAAATACTTTTTTGTGCTGCTTCATACCGTTCCTCCCCGACTCACTATTTTCTCGAAAGATGAACAGATACAAGGTTTCCCGTATGTACGCTGCCATTCTCTCCACGCAAAATGCTTACGCCTGCCGCACTGGAACGGCTTCTGTCGCTTTCGCTAGTTTTGGTTATGACCAATAACGTAACTTCAATATATATCCATGTCAATTGTACGTCAACATATATAACATACATAAATGAACGACACATTTTGTGCAGCATGCACGAAATAATCGTCAATTTGTGTTATATATATTCACATGGACTTCATCTATCACTAAATGAAATAGGCCGAATAATGTTTTTTCGCCAGTTCCATATCAGCAGGCGTATCGATATCGAGCAAGGTTGTCCGATCCGCAGCCACTAAACCGCAGCCTTTAAAATCCGGTGACTGAAACAGTTTTCGCGCACCCGTATCCCCCTCTAGCAGCAGCACTGATGCGAACATTGAACGAGACAAAACAGCAGGAGGCATTAAAACGATTGACTTGCCTCCTGCATCATGCGCCGCAGTCGCAACGAAATCCAGCTCCGGCCGCTCGCTCCAATAATGAATAAGTTCGGCAATCATTTCGGATGTAATAAATGGCTGGTCTGCGAGAGCAACCACAATGGCATCAAGAGCGGGCTCATCGGCCATGAGCGCTTTAAGGCCGCATCGAATCGAATAAGACATGCCTTGCGAAGCTTCCGGGCATGCAACTAAACGGACAGCTTTAACATCAGAAGGAGCAGCATGGCCTGCTGCCCCTCCTTCCACAGATAACCATTCTAAAGGATCCTCCGGATGGACGACAGCCATCACATTTTTAAGTGGGCTGGACAAAAGAGTATGCAGCCCCACGATTGCGAGCGGCTTGCCCTTCGCCAGCTCGAGCGACTGCTTGCGTACTCCCATGCGTAAGCTCTGGCCTGCCGCTAAATAAAGGGCTGAAATAAGCATCTCTTCCCCTCTCCTTCCTCGGATGCGCTTTGCGGCCTGCGCGTATGGCAATAAGCTCAGCCGCAATGCTCACCGCTATTTCATACGGGCCGTCCGCGCCAACTGAAAGCCCGATCGGCGCCCTTACATTGGATGGAATGAGAAACGTCTCAAACAGCATGCGAATTCGTTTCTTCGAGCCCATAATGCCGATATATACAAGCTGAAGCGGCAGTGCGAGCCGAATCATATCCTTATCCTGGTGCAGATTGTGACTGCACACGATCAAATAATCATCCGAGCGGAATTGAAGCTGCTCAGTAATTTGCTCAGGCGAACCAATGACGATCTCCGCATCCGGGAACCGCTCCTTCGTGCATAGTGACGGCCGCCAATCCGCTACCACAACATGAAATCCGATTTGCTTGACCAGCGAATAGACCGCCTCTGCGTCCTTACCGACACCGAATATGACCAGCCGGGGCCTAGGGCTAATCACAAACGACATATGATTGGAGACCCCGTCTTTCGCATCTGAAGTTTCCAGCGATTGTCCGGTATCTACGTCATCGACAAGACTGTAGCTGATTTCCTTTTCATTCCAGCTTCGAAGCAGCCTGACCGGCACACCAGCATCGGTCCTCTCCTTCGCCTCAAGCAGAATCATTCGCAATGGTCCATCAATCGGCTCAAGCAGCACGCGCATTTCCCCGCCGCAGCCGACAGCCTCACCCCAAATCACATCCTCATCGGGATTCAAATTATAATCTATAAATTCAAACTGACCTGAATGTATGATGCTTGCCGCTCTCTCCAGCAGATCATGCTCCAGGCAGCCCGGACTAACCGTTCCAATTTGCTCGCCGCTCTGTTTGAACAGCATCGCTGCTCCTGCCTTCCGGTAAGAATGGCCCTCTGCACAAACGATTGTTGCCAGTACGCCGCGTTGATCGTCAGCCTTTACCGCTGCCAGTACATCATACATATCCATTAATTATTCCTCCCTAAGCATCAACACTCGAAAGGGTTATTTTACGGTTAGAACGAATTCCAAATGCTACAGTCTTTCTATCAATTTCCGCAAAGAGCGATCCGCTTCTTTTAAGACAACCTTCTTATCGACCGTTCTCACAAGCTTGTTCTCCATCACGATTTGCCCGTCGATAAGGACCGTATCGACATCGCCTCTTGTCGCCGCATAGACGACTCTCGAATACCAGTCGGCATCGAATGACGGATACACATGAAAGTCCTCCAAATCCAGAAGCTGCAAATCAGCAAGCTTGCCTATCTCGATGCTGCCGATCTCCTCCTCTAAGCCAAGCACCTTAGCTCCGCCCATTGTCGCCATCCGCAGCACCGTTTTTGCGTTCATAATCGTCGGACCATGCTTGACCTTTTGCATATAGGCAGTCAATCGCATCTCCTGAAACATATCCAGGTTGTTGTTGCAAGGCGCCCCGTCCGCTCCGATGCCGATATCAATGCCTTGCTCCAGCAGGAGCGGAATCTCCGCTATGCCCGAAGCAAGCTTCATATTGGATCCCGGACAATGCGTAACCTTAACGCCTCTATCCCGAATGATTCGTTTCTCCTCGTCATCGAGCCAAATGCTATGGGCCAAAATCAAATTCGGCTTTGCCAACCCGATGTGATCCAAATAAACGACATTTCTCATGCCGCGTTCCGCTTCCACCATCGCGATTTCACCTAAATTTTCCGATGCATGAGTATGCACCATTACGCCATACTCAGCAGAAAGATCACGCACGCCAACCAGCAGCTCTTCCGTACAGGAAACAACGAAGCGCGGACAAAACGCGTATTGAATCCGTCCATTCTCGGCACCATGCCATTTTTCCAATAAATCCACACTGTCCTGAAGCGATTTTTGGGTATTCTCCTGCAAGGCAACCGGCACCTCCGTACCGTGGTCCATCATCACTTTACCCGAGAGAGCTCGAATACCGCTTTCCTTAATCGCTTGAAATGCGGAATGTGTATAATGGACCGTTTCCATATCTAGAATCGTCGTCGTGCCGCTTCTTATCAATTCGCCGATCCCAAGCATGGCAGAGTAGTATACCGAGTCCTCGCTGTGCGCAGCTTCGAGCGGCCAAATTTTCTCTTTTAACCATTCAATCAGCGATAAGTCATCGGCTCTTCCCCGGAATAGCGTTTGACAAAGATGGATGTGCGTTTGCACGAAACCGGGCAGCAGCACCTTCCCTCCCGCCTCAATAATGCGGTCTGCCGCTTGTATTTCCAGCCGTTCTCCCATTTGCGATATCCGATTGCCATCTATAAATACATCGCCCGTGAAAATATGGTCTTGATTATTCATTGTCATCACCACGGCGTTCCGAATAAGTATCGTTGACATATGTTGCTCCTCCTCGTGCCGACCCAGCTTTATTAGCGGCCGCTGTGTATAAATACTACAACTTTTACTGTATAAGCCTTAAACGAAAGCAGCTTCACACTAGCATATTCACAATTGTTATTCAGCAACCCACTAATTCATAATTGCATACCGATTTCCATTCGCATACCAGTCCAACGCATCCATTTGAACTGGAATTCCATCGCCCGGGACGATTTTCAAGCCATTAAGCATACTGCTTGCTTAAATTTGCAGAATAATCTGACTATAATTTCCGCAGCTTTGCGAATGCAACCCCAAGCCTCATCATTCCATCAGCATCAATCGATATCTTTTCAACTCTATCGAATGGACCAGCGCGGCCGCTAATGTAAAGAATCGTTTTTGCCAAACAGAAAGAAAATATGATCTTTCGCTTTCGATGTGTAAGTTTATCTAACATCATAAAACAGAATGAAACGATAGGCAATACATTCGGCTAAATATTTATATGTTCTTTATCCATTTCACGCTCGCACCTTACAATTACATTACATTAAACACAACAAAAAAAGACATCGGCCTTTGGCGAGGCGCCTCTCTATTTCAGGCATAAATAAATCAACGGTTCCTATCTATGCAAGCAGGAATAATATGCTCGAATATTAGTCTCCTCGACCATATTGCATCATTCCGCTTCGTCACTTTCTTCCGGATAACGATGACGAGCTCATGTCCGGGTGCCACCAACAAATATTGACCGCCATGGCCAAAAGCGAAATAACAGTCGCATTGACCGTTGTGGCTCTCAGGCGAATGCCACCAATGGTAGCCATATCCCCCATAAATCGGCGGCTCATAATGCAGCAATCCGCGATGATGCAGCTTCGTCGATTGCTCCACCCATGAGGAGGATAGCAGCTGTTCCTGCTCGAATTGTCCCTTTTGCACAAAAAGGCTGCCTATCCTCGCAAGATCTCTGCCGTACAAATAGAGCCCCGCGCCCCCTTCATTAATGCCTGCTCGCTCCATCCAGCGAGCGCTTTGAAATCCGAGCGGACCAAATAAATAATCCTTGGCAAACGAGAGCGCCGATAGGCCCGTCGCTTTCGTCAGAATCGCCGACAATAAGTGCGAGCCTCCCGAATTATAGGCAAAAGCCGTTCCCGGCTCAGAAATCAACGGCTGCTCGAGCACGAATCTGATCGGCTCCTCAGCAGCCTTTAATGCTTTGTAAGGCTTGTCAAAATCAGGCCAATCAAAGCCTGGCGTCATCGTAAGCAGATGCTTGATCGTTATTTGACCGAGCGCATCGCTGATTTCCGCCGGATGGTCCAAGCAGTCCGTTATCGGCTGTTCCACGCTCGTTATAAAACCTTTATCGATGGCGATACCGATCAATGCGGATAAAATGCTTTTGGTGCAGGAATAGAGCGGGCCGATCGAATCTTTCCCGCTCTCATACCATTCATCAAGGAGGCGCTGTCCCCGAAGTACGATGACCGACTTCATTTTCCATTCTGACAGCAGCCCGTGATTTGCTTCCAAATCCAATTGTTTCATCGTTTAAACGACCTTTCTATGAAGCGTTTCCTTGCTGGAGTTCAGTCTGCTTAAGCTTAGGCAAACCAATAGAAACAAACACGACAAAAACCGACAATACGGCTACCCAAACAAAAATGTTATGTAAGCTTCCTTCAAGCACGGTTGACTCGAGCGCATCTGCCTGGCCTGTTTGAAGCAGCATGCCGAATACCGTAATTCCAATTGTCTGGCCTAACGTACGGATGAAGTTGTTGCTGGCAACAGCCGAGCCGCGAAGCTCCCATCCAACCGCCGAAGATACCGCAACTGTTAAGGAGGTCAGCGATAAGCCGAACGAAAGCCCCGACATGAACGTATAAACGACGAATAAGGCAATTGGTGTTGTAGCTGACATGAAAGAAAAGCCAATGCTGCCAGCGAGCAAGAAACAAGCACCCGCTACGCTGATGAAACGTAATCCTTTTTTGGAGATCCAATTCCCTGCCAAAATCGAGCCAAGCGGCCAAGCGATCGAGAGCGGAATCATGGCAAGTCCCGAATAAGTAGCCGGTTTGCCGTACACGCCCTGAATCCATAGTGGCAAATAAAAAATGACGACGACATTTATGACGCATAACAATAAGCTGTTCAAATTCGCCATGCTGATAATCCGGTTCCGGAATAGCTGGAAAGGGATAATCGGTTCAGGCGAACGACTTTCAATACGGACAAACAGGACGAAAAATAGAACAGCAATGGCAAATAACAAACTGATCATCCAATCAGTGCCGCATCCACCTTCGTCATCGCGGATGAGCGCCATCGCATACAGGAAGCTGAACATCGCGATCGCAAAGGTGACGATACCCGGGTAATCAATATGCCTCTTTTTCTTTTTCAAAACTTCCCGCAGTGAAGTTGACAGCAAATAGATCGCCACAATGCCAAACGGAAGGTTCATGTAAAATATAGCGCGCCAGGATACGTAATCGACCAACAGGCCGCCTAACAATGGACCCGATATGCCTGCGATTCCCCATATGCTTGACATCCAGCCCTGTACCTTGGCGCGCTGTTCAAACGGATATAAATCCCCGATGATCGTATACGGAATCGTCGTAAGCGCTCCCGCTCCCAAGCCTTGCAGCGCTCGGTACCAAATGAGCTGATTCATCGTTTGTGACACACCGGACAGCATAGAGCCTGCTAGAAAAATCAATGCTCCAATGATGAACATCTTTTTGCGTCCATATAGGTCGGACAGCTTGCCGTATACGGGTGTCGTAATGACAGTTGCCAACAAATAAAGCGATATAATCCAGCTATACTGTTGAATGCCATGAAGCTCTCCGGTAATGCTGGGCATTGCCGTGCTGACGATCGTCCCCTCGATTGCAGCGAGAAATGTGGCGACGAACAGGGCGATTGTTACTTTTTTACGAGTCTGATTCGCGTTCATTGTTCCTCCTTTTGGTCATTCCTTGCAGAAAAATAAATAAATCATAATAATTTCCTTCTTATTATGATCGCTGTCAGCGTGAAATATCAACGATTATATTCAAATCAAACATGAAATTAGCCACCTCTTCATACGTTTAAACCATCCCCTATTGTATCTGCTTGTACCAAAAAATTAGTTATGAAATGGTTAATTTTTGAATCCTTCTCGATTGTCATTCGTATGAATGGTATTCTTTCTGTTTCGGATGTGTTACCATATTTGAAGTGATTTAATCGAACTTCTATAATTTGGAAAGTTAGGATGCTGCTCAATGTATGAGTTATTGTTGAATATAATAGAAGAGATCGGCTATTTCGCCTTATTTCTCGTCTTATGCCTTGGCTTAATCGGATTACCCATTCCAAATGAAGCCGTCGTGATGACGGGCGGCGCATTAGCGGAATCCGGCGTTTTATTGCCCTTACCTGCCTTTATAATGACATGCCTCGGCATTTGCTCAGCTATGACATTTGGATATAGCATCGGAAGATTCGCAGGCAGCAAGCTGTCCAACTGGTTTAGCAGCAAAAAGAACATAAGCAAATTCGTCGCCAAGTCCGAGCAGTTAAGCGAACGATACGGCGGCTATGCGATTTGTCTTAGCCTATGCCTTCCTTTTCTAAGACATGTCACGCCTTATGTCATGGGGCTGAATCGGATGCCCTTTAAACGATTTATTCTTTTCGCCTACCCATCTGCTTTCGTTTGGACGCTCATTTACTTCATTATCGGTTCAATCGTTGGAGATCAGGTGCAAGCTCTTTCTGAACACATCTACAATTACGGTATTTGGATGATTTATGCGCTTGCGATAATCGGATTAGGCTTAATGGCTTACAAGTATATTAAAGGAAGAAGCAAGAAGGATCAGGAACATGTTGAACGGCCAATGTAGGACATCTCCTCATAAGGAACCATCGCGAATTGCGGTGGTTCTTTTCATTTAGCAACATTTTTATCGAAAAGGGCGAAAATGAAAGAAAACCTCTGAAAATCTAATATGTAAGCGCTTAATCAAACTGTCGATATAAGATCTATTCTTTTCGTTTGATGTATAATTACGCTTAGTGTGCATCGGCCCCGACTTTTCTGAGAGTGGAAAGTCAACGAAAGTTTTCTTGCGAAGTCATTTTGTTTTACAAAAAATACGTTTAGGAGGTTTCTTTGCTGTGCTTGAAAAAATTAAAAAATCATGGTTTTCTAATGTGCGGGGTGATATACTTGCTGGCATAACTGTTGCTCTAGCCCTCATTCCCGAATCGATCTCGTTCTCGTTAATGGTTGGAGTCGGTCCGATGGTTGGGCTTTATGCCTCCTTCTGTATCGCTGTCATTATTTCTATAGTTGGCGGCAGACCCGGCATGATCTCGGCTGCGACGGGTGCGATGGCGTTGTTATTGGTCTCTCTAGTCAAAGACCATGGCATCGAATATATGTTTGCAGCTACGATTTTGGCAGGCGTAATCCAATATTTAATGGGTGTTCTGAAGCTGGGACAGCTCATACAATTTGTTCCGCATTCAGTCATGCTTGGCTTTGTCAATGCGCTCGGCATTCTAATCTTTACGACTCAGCTTGTTCATTTTGTCGGAGCATCCTGGATCATGTACGCCCTTGTTGCTTTAACGTTAGTTATCATCTATACGCTGCCTAAATTCACGAAGGCCATTCCATCACCGTTAGCTGCGATAATTATCGTTTCCATTATTGCCGTTGCTATCGGGGCTGATCTTAAAACGGTTGGCGATAGAGGCTTAATCGAGAGCACTTTGCCCCTGTTTCACATCCCGGAGGTGCTATTCTCGCTTAAAACGCTTTGGATCATTTTGCCTTATTCCTTCTCGCTTGCATTAGTCGGCATATTGGAGTCTCTGTTAACCGCTTCGGTTCTCGATGAAATGACAGACACGACTAGCAACAAGAATAAAGAGGTGCGGGGACAAGGGATTGCGAACATCGTCAACGGCTTCTTCGGCGGTATGGCTGGCTGCGCATTGATTGGACAATCGGTCATTAACGTCAAATCCGGCGGCCGTTCAAGGCTGTCAACCTTAGTAGCGGGATCATTTCTGCTCTTTCTTATTATGGCCTTAAGTGATGTCGTAAATAAAATTCCGATGGCCGCTTTGGTCGGTGTAATGATTATGGTCTCCATCAGCACATTCGATTGGAAGTCCGTTTACCAAATTCATAAAGTTCCGCGAACGGATGCGCTAATTATGATCGTTACCGTAATCGTTGTTCTCTTCACTCATGACCTATCCAAAGGCGTCTTTGCCGGCGTCGTATTAAGCGCATTTGTATTCGTTGGAAAAATGGCTAAAATACACGTATCCGCCGCTGCGGGTAAATCAGAAGTTCGCACTTACAGCGTGTCCGGCCAGCTGTTTTTCGGAACGACTAGCCGCTTTGTCTCCCAGTTCGATTATCAAAATGATCCAGCCCGCGTAACTCTTGACTTCAGCAGCTCTCATATTTGGGATCAATCCGCTGTAACTGCAATTGCGAAAGTAAAGAGCAAATACGAGCAATTAAATAAGCAAGTATCCTTCATTGGACTTAATGAAGAGAGCAAGGTCATTATCCGGGATTTAGGCTTGACCTCCTCTAGCGGACATTAAGCCGGAACGGCTGGCCTCTAATAACAAATAAAGCTCAAGCTGCTTCACCGATAAGGTGCTGCAGCTTGAGCTTTTCTATAGCTATTCAGATTTTACGAGCTTTTCCTTCGCAGTATCTACGAGAAAGTCGAACAGCTCATCATCCTCTTCCAATAAATCCTCCAGCGCCAGCAATTCTTCTTCCTTGCCTGATTCATGCAAGAAAAACAATCCATAGCCCCACTCTTTGCCTTTCTTGCTATGTAAGGCTATTTCGTACTCATTTACATGTCCTTCTACTCCGAAATGAACCTTGCCTACGTACCCGTCTTCCTTCGAATGTGTCATAGAAGCTTCCAGTACATTGATGTTAATCACTTATGTTCTTCCTTCCTATTCGGTCGTCACGGCGCGAGCTGATTGATTTGATTTAACAGCTCGTTAATTTTGCTGATTGTATCCGGAATACCCGTTGAATCGAACACAGCTCTTCCCTGCTCTAAATTAGTGAGAGCTTGATCGAGTCCCTGTTGAAGCGTTGCGTTGTATTCGGCAATTGATTGATGAAGATCCTTGGCGTAGTCCGGCACTTGGAGCCCTTCATAATTGATAACCTGCTCCTTAAGCGCGAGAAGCCGCTCCTTTAAATCAGTTCTAGCATCCAAGTCTGTTACCGCCTGCTCCGCGAGTGCATTCATATCTTGTCCGAACTCCGTTAACGATTGTAAGTAATCCGTCGTTTCCGTTGCAAAATTTAAAGTTTGGCCTGCTTCTTCAATAATACCACAGCCGGCTGTTAGAAGCATTATAGAGAGCATCAACGCCGTTACGCTTCGTTTAATCATCCAATCCCTCCTCGTTATCTTATCAATTTACCGTGACGAACGCCTATCTGTATTCATGCATACATTACTATACGTTATCAGCTCTTGCTGGTTTCGTGTATGTCACAAGGAGATGATCGGGATGGAAATTCAATTATCGGCGCTTCACTGGGTGTACTTAGGCTTTATAATCGCCATTATTGGATTTATGCTGATGCGACGCGATACTACGCTTATCAGTATTGCGGGGATTTTAGGAATCGGCATACTTGCAACCACTTCGGCAAGCGGTTCTGTAAGCGGTATTTTTAACAGCTTTATTTATGCAATAACAGAATTGCTGGGAACCATTCTAATCATTTCTATTATCGTCGCTATGAGTCGTATACTCATCCGGACCGGCATAAACGAAATTATGATTTCTCCGTTCACCCGTTTTCTGCGAACGCCTGCGCTCGCCTTCTGGGGTATCGGATTGATCATGATGGTAACATCGTGGTTTTTCTGGCCATCTCCAGCGGTCGCCCTCATCGGAGCCGTGCTGCTTCCGGTTGCGATCAGGGTTGGTCTGCCTGCACTTGGAGCAGCAGTTGCCATGAACCTCTTCGGGCACGGCATCGCCTTATCGGGTGATTATATCATTCAAGGAGCGCCTAAGCTTACAGCGGATGCCGCAGGAATACCTGTCAGCTCTGTCATGCAGGCCAGCATTCCATTAGTCATCGTGATGGGCGCGGTAACGACAGTCGTCGCCTACTGGATGATGCGCCGCGATCAGAAATTAGGCACTTGGCGTGACGGGCTTATCGTCTCAACGAAAGATACGGCACAGGATTCAAACACTTTTGCCTTTGCCGATCGCTATTTATTATCCTTAAGAACGAAGCGGCTGCTCGCCGCGATCATTCCTATTTTATTTGCGCTCGATGTCGCTGCCATGTTCGTGCTTAAACTTCAAGGCGGAGATGCAACTGCACTTATCGGCGGGACCGCGATTCTCATCATGCTATTTATTACGATGCTGACGCATAAAGGAAAGGGCTTTGAGAAAACAACCAGCTATTTAATTGAAGGCTTCTTGTTTGGCTTCAAAGTTTTTGGACCCGTCATTCCGATTGCGGCTTTCTTCTATTTGGGCGATTCCGGATTTCTGGCGATGTTTGGCGAAAAACTGCCCGAAGCGTCACATGGGATCGTTAACGATTTGGGTATCGCGCTTGCGCATGTCGTTCCGGTAAATGGTGCCGTAGGCTCGATCACGTTAACGATTGTAGGGGCCGTTACCGGACTTGATGGCTCAGGCTTCTCCGGCATTTCACTGGCAGGCTCTATCGCCCAGCTGTTTGGCCATGCGATCGGATCAGGCCTTGCCACATTAACTGCCCTTGGGCAAGTTGCCGCAATATGGGTTGGCGGCGGTACGATTATTCCTTGGGCGCTTATTCCTGCAGCAGCCATTTGCGGAGTTGATCCGTTCGAGCTCGCGCGCCGCAATTTGAAGCCCGTGCTTATCGGCCTTGCCGTTACGACCATTGTCGCTATGTTTTTGATATAGGCTGCTTACGCTTCCTGTAAAGAAAGAATGCAAGCGCGATAGCGACAACTGCTCCAATCGATAGATAGAGATTGCGCGGATACGCGCTCGTCTGCTTATTGGCAAAGGAGGGCTGCGGCGGCAGCGAACCGCTGCCCAGCAATGTCATTTGCTCATTCGCTTCGCTCGTTAAAATCGTTCCGCTGCATAAGCTGACATCAAGCGAAGTGCCCGTTGCAGTCGCATAGACCAAATAACGCTCACCCTCCTGGAATTCATAGCCGCAGGTTTCGCCGCTTCCAGCCGTCAACACCTCGATAGATGGCGCTACTTGCCCTTTCCATACTTCATTTACTTGAAAGCTTGCTTTCACTGCCTTTGCGGGCGATCCAAACAAAGATAAAGAGGATGGCTTTACTGAGGCTGCAGTTCCTTCAAATACGGCGTCGCTTCTGCTTTTGTTTTCTTGAACAGACCCTGATTCTGCGCAAGAGCATGCCCAAGCTTTCTTCGGGAAGGCGAGTAAACTTCCGGCAAATACGATCGAAACCAGAAAAATACTAATCCAACGCTTTTTGTTCAACATAACTCGTTCCCCGACCTTTTCTCTGTAATAGGCAAATAGACCTTGAAGATAAGACGGAGTTTTATGGGAAAATGTTGCAACGATGGAAACACATAAGGGGCTGATTCTGCAGCAGCATGAGCTGCTTAGAATCAGCCCCTCTTTGGCTAGCCTATTAGCGCTTCTTAAACTCTCCGACTAATTAGGCCTAAGCTGCCCATAAATACTGAAAAAAACATTGGAACAAGCGGTCTCCGAATTCGTACAACTATAGTGGACTGGCTTGGAGCCGCGCCCGATTTCATTTCAGATGGAGGTCATTAAATGTTTAAATCCGCATTAGGCCGACTGCGTATCGTCGGATTCTATGAAGGGATATCCTTTCTAGTGCTGCTGCTCATTGCGATGCCGCTTAAATACTGGGCCGATATCCCGCAGGCTGTAACCGTTGTAGGCGGACTGCACGGGCTATTATTCGTTCTTTATATGCTTGCCTTGCTTCACGTATGGATTTCTCATCGGTGGTCCATATTCAAGGTAGCAGCCGCCTTTATAGCTGCCTTCCTCCCTTTCGGCACTTTTGTACTCGATAAGAAGCTGCTGCGTAATCAAGCCTAAAGCATCATACTCCATGAACAGACAAAAGACCAGGGCAGAACGCCCTGGTCTTCTTATGCTTACCTTGCTACAGCTAATTAGTTATGAAATTCCTGTCCATCATGAACCGCATTAACATAACCTGCACGAATAACAAAATCTCCAAAATTCTCACCCGGCTGCCGTTCTTTCGCATACTGGTGAATAATCGGCTTGAGCGTATCCAAAATCTCTGTTTCATCGATATTTTCCCGATACAGCTTATTCAGTCTTTCTCCGGCAAAACCTGCACCCATGTACATGTTATATTTGCCGACTGCCTTGCCAATAAACGAGATTTCACCGAGTGCCGGTCTAGCACAGCCGTTAGGGCAGCCGGTCATACGAATGTTGATCTCTTTATCGCGAAGACCCGCTTCATTAATAATCGGCTCCAGCTTGTCGATCAAGGTAGGCAGGTAGCGCTCTGCTTCCGCCATAGCAAGTCCGCATGTCGGCAAGGACACGCAGGAGATTGCGCTTTTGCGCAGCGCAGAAAGATGCGCACCGTCCGTGAGTCCGTACTGCTCAGCCAATTCGGTAATTTTGCGTTTCTTCTGAGTAGTTACATTACCGATGATAAGATTCTGATTCGGCGTAATCCGGAAGTCCCCAGTATGAACCTTAGCGATTTCCCGCAGTCCGGTCATCAGAGGCAGGTTTTCATTGTCCTCAATACGGCCGCTTTGGATATAAATCGTCAAATTCCATTTGCCGTTGCTGCCCTTCAGCCAGCCATAGCGGTCGCCGCTGTTTTCGAATTGGTACGGGCGAACGGCTTCAAGCTGATATCCCATTCTGTTTTGAAGTTCGGTTTTGAACCACTCAATGCCGTGACGGTCAATCGTGTACTTAAACCGCGCATTTTTACGGATTGAACGATTGCCGTAGTCACGCTGGATCATAACGGTCTTCTCAGCCAAATCGACAATACGCTCTGGCGGGCAGAAGCCGATTACTTTACCCAACTGCGGATAAGTAGCTGAATCGCCATGCGTCATCCCCATACCGCCGCCAACTGAGATATTAAAGCCTTTCAGCTTGCCGTCTTCCACAACCGCAATGTAACCGATATCCTGCGAGAAAACATCTACATCGTTATGAGGAGGGATCGCAAAGCCGATTTTGAACTTACGCGGCAAATAAACGGGTCCATAAATCGGTTCTACTTCTCCGTCTTGCTTGCCATCAACCACTTTCTCGCCATCCAGCCAAATTTCGTGATAAGCCGGTGTGCGCGGAGCCAGATGATCATTGACCTCACGTGCCCAGTAGCTTACCTCATCATGAACTTCGGATTGGAAAGGATTAGGACTGCACATTACGTTACGGTTTACGTCGCCGCAAGCCGCCAATGTAGTCATCAGCCCGCTGTTGATTTTTTGAATGGTCGGCTTCAAATTCCACTTTAAAATACCATGCAGCTGGAACGTTTGACGAGTCGTCAAACGAAGCGTTCCATTGCCGTACTTATGCGCCAGACTATCCATAGCCAGCCATTGCTCCGAGCTCGCTACACCGCTTGGCAGCACCACCCGAATCATGAACTGGTAAGCCGGCTCCAGCTTTTGACGTTCGCGCTCGTTGCGCAAATCTCTGTCATCCTGCATATAACTTCCATGAAATTTCATCAGCCGATTGTCATCCTCCGGCAAACCGCCAGTAATCGGATTTCTTAAGGTATCGACTAGCGCGCCGCGCAGGTAGTTGCTCTCGATCTTAATATGCTCAACCTCGCTTGGCGGCCCGCCGATAGGTTTAACCAATTGCTCTTTCGCCATTTGTTGCTGTCTCCTCTCGCAATCTTTCGCTTACTCTTGCTGCTGTATAACTGTTTCTTAATATACGTCGCGCTGGTACCGCTGCTGCTGCTGCAAATCGTCCAAATAAGCTGCCGCTTCTTCCGGACTCTTGCCGCCTTCCTGCTGGATAACGGTAATCAGAGCAGCATGCACATCATGCGCCATGTGCTTCTCGTCACCGCAAATATAAACATAAGCGCCTTCCTGCAGCCATTCGTATAGCTCACGGCTTCTCTCCAGTAGACGATGCTGTACATAAACCTTTTCATCCGTATCACGTGAGAAAGCAACATCCAGCTTCGTCAGCACGCCGTCCTTAAGCATTCTCTGCCAATCGGTTTGATACAAGAAATCTGTAACGAAATGACGATCGCCATAGAATAGCCATGATTTTCCTTCCGCTCCAAGTTCCTCTCTCTCCTCAAGGAATGCTCTAAACGGAGCGACTCCCGTACCCGGCCCAACCATGATGATCGGTGTATCCGGATTTGCAGGAAGCTTGAAGTTAGGATTTTGCTGGATATAGATAGGCAAGCTGTCACCCGGCTGCACCCGCTCAGCACAATGAATCGAGCAAACGCCGTAGCGGTCGCGTCCATGAGCTTCATAGCGGACAGCTCTGATCGTCAGATGAACTTCATCATTATTTGCTTTGAAACTGCTCGCAATCGAATACAGGCGTGCAGGCAGTTTTCTCAAAATGGCTACAAAGCTGCTTGGCGTTGCTTGCCAAGGAGAGAAATCTTGAACCAAGTCGAGAAGATCCCGGCCATTAATATAGTTCTTTAGTCCCTGCTCTTGACCTGGCGCTAACAGTTCCTTCAAAGCCGAATTTGCAGTAAGCTCAGCTGCTTGCGTAAGCAGCGGCTTCGTCAATGCAGTTATTTCATAATGCTTCAGAAGCGCTTCGCGCAATGAGCCCTGTTCGCCATTTTTGTTGACGGGAACGATCTCGTCAGGATTCCAATTCATTTCCTTAATAATCGCATCCACAAGATCAGGATGATTCTCCGGGTAAATACCGAGACTATCGCCTGGCTCATATTGTAAATTGGAGCCCTCAAGGGACAGCTCCAAGTGGCGGGTTTCCCGATCTGAACCGCGACCGTTCAAGTTCAGATTCGCAAGCACCTCAGCCTTAAAAGGATTGGTTCGCGAATAAGACGATTCCTCTGTCGCTGTAACGCTGCTCGTCACGTTGACTGCAACAGCCGCACCCGAAGAAGCATTCAAGCGTTCATTTAAAGCGTTCAAAACCTGACCAGACCAGCCGGCAACAAGCTCATCGTAATCAAGATCACAATCGACGCGCGGACTTAGGCGCTGACCGCCAAGCTCCTCAAGACGCTTGTCGAAATCTTTACCCGTTTGGCAGAAAAACTCATAAGAGGTATCTCCCAGTGCCAACACGGAGAAATGCAATCCATCCAATTGAGGCGCTCTCTTGCTGTAGATGAATTCATAGAAAGCCCGTGCATTATCCGGAGGCTCACCTTCACCATGAGTACTGACAACCAAAAGCAGATTTTCAACTTTTTTCAAGCCATTTGGCTTAAATTTGTTCATTGCGGAGAGCGTCACTTGAAACCCTTGCTCTTCCAGCTTGCGTGTTAGGCTTGTAGCGATTCTTTGGCTGTTTCCGGTTTGGGAACCAAAAAGGACGGTAACCTCGCGGGATACAGCAGGCTGACTGGCTAGAGAGACAATCTCCGCTGTACCAGCAGGCTCGGAAATAGCTTGCATGCCAGCACCGGCTGATAGCGATGACTGACGAGCGAACATATAGCCTGTAAGCCATATTTGCTGCGACTCGGTTAGGGATGGCAGAAGACGATTAAGAAGCTCGACTTGCTCTTGACTAAAAGGACTGTTCGTTACCTGAAGTTGCAACAATATCCACCTCTCATAAACATAAAATCACTTTTTATTTTAAAAGTCAGATAAAAAATAGTAATACATCACTACATAACCTAACATAATCAGACAAAACGTTCAACGCTGATTTGTCACACAAAAACAACCATTTTTATGTGAAAGCAAATAAACTCACTGCAAAATAAAGAAATCAGGGCTATATGCCCTGATTTCTGCAAATTTATTAGAAAAAATGATCGTTTGGATATGAAAAAATGATAGCTGAAAAGCCCGTAATTTTGCCTTATAAGATAATAAAAGAAAATAGTGCGGCAAGCGCAAACCGATAATATGCAAACCAGGAAAGCTTAATTTTTTTCATCATGTTGATGAAGGTGACGACAGCGATCATCCCGACGATGAAGGCAGCAAGGAGTCCGATCAGGAATAAGGGAAGATCAGAAAGCGTTAGAAACTCCCGGCTTTTGAGAAGATCGATTCCGCTCGCTCCGGCCATGATCGGTACGGATACGATAAATGTAAATTCCGCCGCTGCCTTCTGGCTTGTGCCAAACAACATGCCTCCTGATATCGTCGAGCCTGATCTCGAGAAGCCCGGCCAGAGGGACAGCACCTGGAAGCAGCCTATCGCGAAGGCTTGCTTATACGAAATATCGTCGAGCTCCTCGGCAGCGGGTTTCTTCTTTACCCGATCGGCGATAATCATCAGAATCCCCCCGGCGATCAGGCCGATGAGCACGGTCTGCGGTCTAAACAAGTAATCTTTGATCAAAGAATGCAGCAGTACAGCGAAGATACCGGCAGGAGCCATTGCGAGCAGTATATGTAAAGCATTTAGCCCAGATCCATTTCCAATCTTGAAATTAAGCAGCTTAACAAATCGCTTCCGGTACAGGACCAGCACGGCCAGCACCGCTCCGAACTGAATGACCACCTCAAAGGTTTTCGCGCGGTCGCCGGTGAAATTCAGCAGCTCCGCCGTCAAAATTAAATGTCCGGTTGATGATACGGGCAAAAACTCGGTCAGCCCTTCCACAATGCCCATAATGATGGCATTAATTAAATCTCCCAACGTCCGATTCCCCCACACTAATTAACGAATGCTTGCTGATTTTATACAAGCTTAGGCATGTCCGTATGTACCCAATTCATTTTCCAGCAAATCGGTTTGAATTTCAATTTTACGGATCCGGTTATCGTCGCGTTCGCGAATGATGAACGTCATTTTTCCAAACGTCCAGGGTTCCCCAATCGGCAAATCCGGCTTCTGATTAAAGAGCCAGCCTCCTATCGAATCCATCTCGTTGCTTTCGAGATCAGTTCCGGCAGCTTCGTTCCAGTCGCTTATTAAAGCTTTGCCATTGACCAAATAACGCTGCTGCTCAATGAGTTCGATTTCCTTCACTTCATCCGCATCGAACTCATCGCGAATTTCCCCGACGATCTCCTCGATGATGTCCTCTATCGTTATAAGACCTGCCGTGCCTCCGTACTCATCGAGCAGTATCGCAATATGTACGCGCTCCTGCTGCATCTTTCGCAGCAGCTTATTGATCGGCATGACCTCAGGCACCGACATGACGCTCTGAAGGACCATCGTTATGTCCGAATTCCGGTCTGTGTCATAGCGCAGAAAAAATTGTTTCGTATTAAGAATCCCGATAATGTTGTCCTTGCTTCCCTTGGCAACCGGAAACCGCGTATACTGCTCTTTCTTGATAACCGCCAAGTTCTCATCGCGGGTATGCTCCACAAATAAACAGACCATATCCGTTCTCGGCACCATTATTTCGCGCGCAAGCCGTTCATCAAAGGCAAAAATCCGGTTAACATAGCCGTATTCACTCTTGTTGATTTTCCCGCTCTCATAGCTCTCCGACAGAATCATCCGAATCTCTTCCTCTGAATGCGCCTCATGCTCGCTTGCCGGCTTAAACCCCAAAAGACGCACTAGACCGTTCGCGGAGCCGTTAAGCAGCCATATGAATGGATACATCACCTTGTAAAATATGATAATAATCGGCGCTGTCCATTGACTGACTTCCTCCGATTTGATAATGGCCAGCGTCTTTGGAGCGAGCTCTCCAAGCACGACATGCAAATAGGTCACAATGAGAAATGAGATGACGAAGGACAGCACGGTGCTTATATCGACTCCCAAATGCAGCCGATCGAACAATGGATGCAAAATGAGTTCAATCGTCGGCTCACCAAGCCAGCCGAGGCCAAGCGCGGTAATGGTAATGCCGAGCTGGCAAGCGGATAAATAACCATCCAGCTTGCTCGTCACTTGTTCAACGGCTCTGGCATTTTTCATGCCCTCCGCTACCATCTGATTGACGCGGCTTGCGCGCATCCGAATGATGGAGAACTCCGTCGCAACGAAGAATGCAGTAAATACAAGCAATAACGCGAATAGTACGAGCTTTAAAACCATATCTGTCTCCCTTTTTGCAATGGAGATGCTATCAGCAGCCTACCTCAACCGATGCATTAACGATGTAAATCAAATCGTTCTTGTCATCTTTATCCGGAAGAACTACACCGCTTGTCGTGAGCATGCCGCCGTCCATAATCTCTACAGTCACTTGACCGTATGGCAGCACCGCCTTCACCTGCTCGATATCAAGAAGCTCATGATCACAAGGAAGCGCAAGCTTTACCCGCACCTTCATGTTATCCAGCGTCCCGCCTGGCAGCACTGACCGCAGTCCCGGCATCGAATTGTGGTGTATGGCGTTTTGTACCGCACGCACCGATGCCTTTGTAATATTTTGACCGTGCAGATCGCATCCCATGCCAATTTCTATAAAAAATAAGTTGTCCACTTAAATATCCTCTCCCTTATTGATAAATTCAATACATGCGTATTTGTTACCAAGGTACATCATCATTATGACTTGGGCCCTCGCCTGCCGGTGTGTAGCTGTATTCGGAATCAGCATCCTCAGGAGGCTTCCTGCTTCCAATACGAGGCATGACATCAACCAAATCGAGAGGCTGAACAAGCTCAACCGGCGACATGCCTTTTTCGAATTGAAAAGCGTCGCCCTCGATCACGACAACGTAACGGCCGTTATGCTTGGCGAAATGAATAGCGCCGCCGAAGTCTGCAAGCAGTCCTTTCACGGTTACGTCTCCCAGCTTGAACGAAAACGCCAAATCCGGCTTCTGCTCAACTAAAGCTGCCGCCGCAACCTCTACCTGCTCCGGCGTCCACCACTCCTGCAGATCGCGCTTTTCGCTTGCCGCCCACACCTCAACCGCATTTTCCTCCTCTCGGCGCTCGGTGCTCTCATCCTCCTGCCATTTGTCGGCGATATATTGATGCACCATTTCGACGACCTGTTCCCCCATTACCTCGGGCAGAGGCTTCTCATAGGACACATATTTCAAAAAATCCTCGAAATATCTGGCATGCGACGCTTGGTGGATCTTAAGCTCCCAATGCTCGAGCATCCCTTCCTCCGGCATATGCGGGTACTGGATCGACTTAATGCTGCGTGCGCTAATCGCCATCTCTACCTGCGAGACCAAGCTTCGCTCATCGGAAATGCGGGCAATCTTCGGCTCAAAATCACATTTCAGCAAAAACAAAAAGGGTTCGTCGAAATACGTATTCAGCTTGGAGAGTGCAATAATAAAGGCTCCACCCCGTACGGCGCTCGTGTCCATGTAGATCCGAACGAGTTCATCCGCGATACCGATAAAACGCTCCTTCGAATCTGCCTCGCGAAGCCTTTGAAATAAATTGTAGTTTTGATTGCTTCCCAGCTCATAGCCGGGCTCGACCATAAAACGTCCGATTTTCGTTGGAGCGTTTGCGGAATTCGGATTGCGCTCTACCTTTCTTTTGACGATTCGCTTAAATTCATCATCCAAAAACTTTTGAATTTCGCTGTCCTCATATGTATCCTCTTCAAGTGTCTGATAGTGCTTGAACCGTTTGCCTGATGAGGCGGCACTCTCCTCTCCATCGGTGTGAATGACAAAAAAGGATAAATATTGCATATTAAAATCCACGTTTATATTTCCTCCAAGCTAGTGAATGTCATCACCTTAGAATAGCACATCCCGCCTCTTCGCGACATCAGACGAGAGAACCTCGCACGGCATGCAGCGCTGAACGAAAATACATGGATAATTTGCATTTGGAATGCAGCTGAACACCATTAGAATGCTGCATCCTTTCTTTCAAAATAAAAGGAGGGGGGGTCATAAGACGTGCGCTGTCTTTCGTTCATTTATGTTGAGATGGGACTAGGAATCTATATAATTTGAGGGCGGTAAGCATAAAATGTTGGAGGTATACCAGAAGGTGAGGATGAAGCCTCATTAACCCCCGGTCCCGGTCTGATCTGATCTGATACGCGGAGGCTGATGCTGCAAGCTGTTATTTTGTAAGCCTAATAGGGTGCGGACTGATAACGGTAGGCTGGCGTGCGCTCCGCATCGTCATAGCTGCGATGCCAAATGCCGGTCGTAGCGGGAGACAGCGGCGGGATGAGCCATGACCAACGGCCGGTCACCGACCTGCCCTGATCCTGCTCTTGCTTCTCAAAGCGAAGGAACTGCTCTGCAGCTGTATGATGATCTACAATACTGACGCCGTGCTTCTTGAAAGAATGAAGCACAGCTATATTTAATTCTGTTAAGGCGCGATCCTTCCAAAGTGATGTATTTGTCGTCATATCGAGTTGGAACAGCTTCGCGACGTTAGGCAATTGATTATAGCGGTCAGAATCGGCCAGGTTCCGCGCACCGATTTCCGTTCCCATATACCAGCCGTTAAATGGAGCCGCCGCATAGGCGATGCCGCCGATCTCAAGCTCCATATCGGAAATGAACGGCACGCTGTACCATTGCAGCTTTAACTGCTCGAACTCGTTATTTTCAGGATGCGTTAATGCAACCTCAAGTACGGTTTCCCTAGGCAATGGATACCAATGCGGCGCTTCCCCTCCCTTGTGAATGACGAGGGGCAGTACGTCGAATCGCGTGCCCTCGCCCTTCCAGCCAAGATTCTCGCATACTTCAGTAAAGGCTAGCGATGCCGAATCTCCTACAATCCCTTCATCCCTGCGATAGCCAGCATAGCGAACGAGCTGATGGTTCCATATTCGGATGCGGTTATTCGAATGATTAGCGGGAAAGATTGTAATCGCCGGACGGATGCGTCCGCTATTCGTGGCATAGCTCATATGCTGGAAAATGCGGTTAGCAGCGTCAAGCTCATCGAGCACATCGCGCGCATCGAATACCTCAAGCGATTGCCAAAATAACCGGCCTATGCAGCGGTTATTGTTGCGCCATGCCATTTTCGTTCCGTGCTTCAGTTCTTCATACGTATGTGTATAGCAACCGGTCAGCTCGATTTGCTGCAGGACCTCATCGATTCTGCGCTTTGCTTCTTCTTCGCTCTTTCCGAGCTCAAAATAGGCTTCGCCTAAAAAAGCTTTCGCTTGCCCGGCAATCCTTTTTCTCGTGGTAGTCGTTATCATGATCCCGCCTCGATCTCCGCCAGCTTCAACAATACTCTGCGCTTTCGATATAACATCGCAGCAGCTTCCGCCACATCGTTCAGCATGCCGCGATTAATGATTGCTCCGAACAGCATGCCTGCTACCGGTATCATTTGAAACAGCTTCTTCCAGCCAAAATTATCCCGGTATACGGCTACGACCTCGCGCCACCCCTGCAGCTGTGACATCATTTGATTGCCGCGGCCCGCTTTGTCGTATGCGCTGAGCTCCTCCAAAATCGCTTTCTTCCCAATGATATCCGACGACGCGAACTGCATCACCTTAACGGTAAATATGCGTTCCTCCTTGTTCTTCGGATCAAAGCCATAGCAGATCGCAATCTCCTGTATGATCTTTAACGATAAGCCAAGAACAGCCGGTATATCAACCGCTAAGGTGAATATTCCGCCGATGCCCGTCGTCGCGCCCTGCAGCGTAGCCACCGCCTTACGGCTTGCTGCAAGCTGCTCAGCGCTTAAATTCATAACAGCCAGAGGCATTACTGCCACCTGCTCTATCGAAGCCGCTTCTTCATCCGGCAGTTCACTCACACCGTCCGGAGCTGCATTCCGCTGCATACGCTCTATGATCGAGCGCTCCGAGATGAGATACCTGCCGCCATTTTGAATATAGCTGCCAATCTCATCAACGGCTTGTCCAAGCTTTTCTTGCACAAACTTCGGCGTTATTTTATCCAGCAGCATGAAAGGCAATCGTCCAAGCTTCTCCCAAAACCATAAATCCTTCTGATCACGTTCCCACGCCTCAATCTCGCGCAAGGCTGCATGCAAATTTTGTTGCGTATCGATGACAGGCTGCATTTTTGCATCACTCTCCTTCTATCGCATCTAATACGCTTAAGTGCAGTATTCGGATTCGTCGTTCACTTTATTGACCCAATTTGCTGCCCGTATACAGCAGCAGCTCATGCCGAAGCGGAAACGCAGCAATGACCGCCGCGATAACCGCGGCGATCAAGTAGAAAACTTTATGTCATACCGAAGTTAAGCTTCGCCTGCCAGCAGAGAAGAGAGATTTCCCCGATAAAACAGCTTCAGCTTGTGCAGGGCACGCGTGCAGCCGACATACAGCAGCTTGGCATCGAGAGGCGTATAGGCTTCATCACTTGCATCTGCAACCAGAACCGCGTCGAACTCTAGTCCCTTCGATAAATAAACGGGAACGACCGACAAGCCGCCGCCGTAAGCCGGCTGCTTGCTTTGCACGAGCGATGCTTCCATTCCACGATCAATCAAATGCCGGTGGATTGTTTCGCATTCATGAGCCGTACGGCCAATGACGGATATCGTTTCGTATTCGTCTTTCGCTTGCCATTCACGAACGGAGGCTTCTATCGCAGCAAGCCATTTCTCGCTCGAAACGGGTTCAGCAAGTACGGCATCGCCGCTGCGGAAGACAGGGACGGCAGGCTTGACGCCGCCGGTCATATTTCCTAATATTTTATTCGCGAATTCGATAATTTCCATCGTCGAGCGATAGCTGCGATTCAGCTCATAAAAACTAATCTGCTCTTCATCGAACAAAGCCGTAAGCTCCGTCCAGCTTTGCACCCCCGCATAAGCATGTATCCCTTGCTGCAAATCGCCAAGCACGGTCATCGATGCCGTTCTTTGGCAGAGGCGCAGCACTTCAAGCTGGAATGGAGAATAATCCTGCGCTTCATCAATTACGATATGATCGAAGGCCTGCTTCGGCAAGCCGAACAGCTGAAGCTGAATATAAGCGAGCGGAGCCAAATCCTCCGCAGCCGCGTTCCCATTTTTCATCCGCTCAGCGGTAGCTGCTGCTACCCGCTTAGGAATGCCGGCGGCGAGTTGCTTCCCGCTGAACAAAGACGCATAGAGCTGAACGGACGTGTAGGCCGGAATTTTTTTGGTATAGCTATTAAACTTGGTAAGCGCCTTCGCCCGAACCTTCTTATCGGCGATGCCCTTCATCTTCAGCTCGGACTCGAACCAGCGGCGAATACGGCTAACCAATCGGTCCCGTTTTTTCATGAGCGTTTCTTCGCCATAGTCGGTGTCATACCATTCACGCATTTGCTTCGGCGATAGCATGAGTCCGTCGACCGGCACAAATGGCGTCGTCGGTACGATTCGCTGCTCGAAGTCGGCAATTCGCTCATCGACGATCGCTTTAAAAGCAAGATTCCCTTTAAAACGGCCCGATGCATGCTCGATTTCGGCAGCTGTCCGGCGTTCCTCGAACCAATAGGCCATCGTTTCGGAAGGATCGCTGACGGCTATCGTATTCTCAAGCAGCTCAAGAGTCCAGTCGCTGAACGTTGTCTGCTGGATATCGCCCACGCCAAGCTCCGGCAATACGCCGGATATGTAGTCGAGAAACATGCGGTTCGGGGCGAAAATAATCATACGCTCCGCCCGCATCCGGTCAGCGTATTGATAGAGCAAAAAGGCGAGCCGATGCAGCGCAACGGTTGTTTTACCGCTCCCTGCTACTCCTTGAATAAACAAGGCTTTGTTGCGGTCCGCGCGTATGATCCGGTCCTGCTCGCCTTGAATCGTCGAGACGATATCGCGGAGCTTATTATCCTTATTCTCGCCGAGGCGATATAAAAGAAATTCGTCAGTGACCGAGCCCTCTTCCTGGCCTCGCACATAGCTGTCGACCAAACGGATAAGCTCTCCCTGACGAATCATGAAATTCCGTTTTAAATGAATGAAGCCTTCGATTTCCCCGTCAGGCGATTCGAAGGAAGCAGGCGCTTCGCCGCCTGTGAAGGAATAGAAAACGCTTGCTGCCGGCGCGCGCCAATCGATTACAAGCAGCTCATTGCTGCCTTGCTTTGCGACACCCGCTTTACCAATATATAATGGCTTCTGCTCGCCCGCTGGCAGCTCTTGAAAGTCAATCCGGCCAAAATAAGGCTCGCGCTTCGAAATTTCAAGCCTTTGTCTCCGTTCCTCTTGCTGCAAATCGAGCATTTGCTCCGTGAAATCGTCGCCTTTGTAGCGCGGACCAATGGCTTGCAGCTGAGTCTTAATGTCACGGAGTGATTCTGTTAACCGTTCTTGCTCTTCTTGATAGGCACTTTGAACTGTCATGTCAGTTACCTCCTAAGTATTGGTATGCTGGATAAAAAAAAGAGAAGCCCCAATATACCATAGGACGGCTTCCCAAAGCAATCATGAGTTTACGGTCACGCCAATGAGCCAGACAACTCCAATTATGAGCAATAGATTAAGACCGAACAAAAAGGGAATGCCTACTGTAAAAGTGCGGTGCATCGTCTTATGGCGCCAAGCTTTCATCGCGAGCCAAGTGCCGCCCGCGCCGCCTATCGCGCTAAACAGAAACAGACGTTTTTCCGGTACGCGGCGGCGCTGTTTTTTGGCTCTCCTTTTATCCCAGCCCATTAACGCGAATGTGCAGCTGTTAATCACAAGTAAATAGGTCATCAAAACGTAATAAGCCATATGCTCAGAACACATCCTCTCCGAAAGGGGCCTCCTATCGTAAACTAACAGATCAGCCGAGACGTTTAGGTATGTCTCGGCTTCGCTCTATTTGTCGGCACAGCTGTGTGTGGATCATCCGGCCAATGATGCTTCGGATAGCGCCCCTTCAAATCCTTCCTCACTTCGAAATACGCATGCTCCCAAAAGCTGCTCAAATCTCTCGTTACTTGGACCGGCCGCTGCGACGGCGATAACAAATGAAGCGTCACCGGAAGTCTTCCTCTCGCGAGCAGAGGAGTATTCTTCAAGCCGAACAGCTCCTGCAATCGAACGGCGAGCACGGGAGACTCGGGATCGCTATAATCAACCGGAATGCGTGATCCGCTAGGCACGACAATATGGGTCGGAACCTGCTCATCCAGCTCCTGCTTCTGCTTCCAGCTAAGCTTGCCTTCCAGCAGCTGCTGCATCTGCAGCTTCTGCAACTCCGAGCGGCTCTTCATCCCGTAAATATGCGGCTTTAACCATTGCTCCAGTGAATCCAGCAGCGCTTCATCGGAAGCGTCCGGCCAATCATCGCCCGCTAGAGCCATTAGTCTCATTCTGGCCTTCAGCTGCTGCGCTTGCTTCGTCATCGGCAGCATAGCGAAGCCTGCCTGACGAATCGCGGCAATTAAAGTGTCCGCCACCCGATTTTCATCCGGCTGGTGCAACATCGATTCCTTCATCACAATGTAGCCTAGGCGCATACGCTTCCTCGCCCTTACCGCTTGGGCTGACGTATCCCACTCCACGGCTTCCTCGGCCGTAATATATACGGCTAAATACTGCTCGATATCATTTTGCCGAAGCTCGGCCGCCAGCCTTACCCGGCTCTCTGTGCCCGCATCGTCTAACTCGCAAGCGGCGAGGTAGGGCGACCGCGATAAAGGCTGCAGCTCCGGCAGCACCGCGCCTCTTCCGTTTGCCAATAAATATCGGCCGTCGCTGCGCCGCAGTGCGATACGATCGGGATAAGCGAACGCGAGCAAGACGCCAAGCGGAATTTGCTGCAAGTGCCGATCGGCATTTTTAGCAGCAGATTGCTGCGAAACGACTCGCTCCCATTGATCTGCCTGAGCCATTATACGGTACGCGGCTCCGATACCGGGATGCTCGGCGCTCCCGTTTTTTGGGGCTTTACTATCTCGTCCTGTCAACCGGTAAAGCAGGTCCAACCGAAGCTGAACGTCTACATTGCGCTCCTGTGGAAGCATATCCCGTTCGCTTAACAAAGCAGCCACCTCGCAAGCCGCCCTCGCTGATCCCATTTCAGAAGCCTGCAAAATCATTGCCCCAAGCCGCGGATGAAGACCGAACTGCGCCATTTTCGCGCCTGCCGCTGTCGGTTTGAAGCTGTCATCGATCGCGTTAAGCTGCCGCAGCAAGGCTATCGCTTGTTCATAAGCCGCGGCGGGCGGCGCCGTTAGCCAGTCCAGCTCAAGCGGATCTTGGATGCCCCAAATCGCTAGCTCCAGCGCAAGCGATGCAAGATCCGCCTCGAGAAGCTCAGGCGTGCTTTGCTCAGGCAAATAAGGATGCTCGAGCTCCGACCACAGCCGGTAGCAGCTGCCTGCTGCCTGCCGTCCCGCTCTGCCGCGCCGTTGGTCGGCCGATGCCGCGGAGACAGGCACCGTTTCCAGCCTTGTCATTCCCGTTCGCGGCGAGAAGCGGGGAACACGCATCAGACCGCCGTCTACAACAATCTTAACTCCCTCTACCGTTAAGCTGGACTCCGCAATTGAAGTAGCAAGGACAACCTTGCGCTCCCCATCAAGACATGGAGCAACAGCGGCATCCTGCTTCTCCAGCGGTAAGCTGCCGTGCAGCTCCTCGATTCGAATATGTGCCGCGAGTCCAGCCTCGTTAAGCAGCCTGGCCGTGCGGCGTATTTCTGCGACGCCCGGCAAAAAAGCCAGCACATCCCCTTCATGCGCGCGAAGTGCTTCTACAATCGTCCGTGCCATGTGCTGCTCGATCGGTCCAGTCAACCTCGCTGGCGCATAATGCGTCTCGACCGGGAATACCCGACCTTCGCTTCGTATGACGGGCGCACCGCCCAGCAGCTCAGCAATCGGCCCCGCAGCAAGCGTTGCGGACATGACGACCAGCCGCAAATCTTCACGGAGCAGCGACTGCGACTGCAAGCAAAGCGTAAGGCCAAGATCGCCGTGCAAATGACGTTCGTGAAACTCGTCGAACAAGACGGCTCCGACCTGCTCAAGCGCCGGATCCTCCTGCAGCATGCGCGTGAGCACGCCCTCGGTAACGACTTCGATGCGCGTTCGCGGGCTGACACGCGAATCAAGTCTTACACGGTATCCAACCGTCCCGCCAACCTGCTCCCCTAGCGACTTCGCCATAAACTGGGCAGCGGAGCGCGCAGCCAGCCTGCGCGGCTCGAGCATGATGATCTTTTTGCCCGACAACCACGGCTGATCGAGCAGCGCAAGCGGTACGCGCGTCGTCTTCCCAGCTCCGGGCTCTGCAACCAATACGGCATTAACTCCGCAGCGCAGCGAACCCAGCAGCTGAGGCATTACCGCATCAATGGGCAATTGCTGTTGCTTCATGCTGATTGCTCCTTCATCTTATTCCGTCTCATTTCACTATTCGCAGCATTTGCACGACCGGCCTGCTGTCACCTGGCAGCGATGCCTCGCTGCTCAAAAGCTGCGAGGAGCCGTCGCCATCCAGAAAAATGCCATCAACAAGCTTCCCGTCGCCGATGCTGGCAACAATCGCTTCCCGAAATACGGCTAACGATCCCTTCGTTTCACTAACGATTAAATATAATGCACCGGTATTATCATATACCGCAGCTGAACGCAAGCTGTCATCCTCCGGGAAAGGCGCGTTTTCCTTCACCATTTGCCCGTACCAATTAGCATCATCGCCTAGACTCATGCTAATGCCGCCTTGAGCCCAAAAGCGGGTATGATCCTTTACCTTCAGCTCAGAAGAATGGCTGACGACCTGCACGCTTAACGAATCCGAGGCGCCATCCCATACGAGTGTCCCCCGCGCAAACTTTACATTTTCGGTTCCCGTTCCGAAGCTGCCAACTTCCTTATTAACCGGGAGGCTGTTTACCACCCCGATGCTTAACAGCTGATTGCCGTAAAAAAAGCCGCCGTTAATGCCGACCTTGCCTGAAAGCGTAACATTATTATGGATCGTTTCCAGCGTAACGTAAGCTGCCTTCGTTTGTAGCACATGAAGCTTCATACCGCCGGGCGCTGTCTCTGAATAATAGGTATAGTGCAGCTCTTGCCCCGTTTCTAAGGCGTCAGCTGCTGTACGGTTGCCAAGCGCAACTATCATCAGATAGAGCATGATTCCCAAAACGGCCAGAATTCCCGCCAAAATACCGATAACCGCAAATAAACGTTTGCTGCTCATCCGGGCAGTCTCTTTCATTTCCATTGCAGTAAAAGTCTCCTTAGCTTTCTTCATTTAAACCAACCCTTTGACCTAAACCAAGCATACATCCCCACTCCAATGACGAACATAACCGATATTACGGCAAAATAACCCCAGCTCCATTTAAGCTCAGGCATATTGCTGAAGTTCATCCCGTATATACCTGCCAAAAAAGTCAAAGGCATAAAGATCGTCGTAATGACGGTAAGGGTCTTCATAATCGAATTCATTCGATGGGAATTGTAAGAAATATAGTTGTCGCGCAGGTCAGCCGTCATCTCTCTGCTGGAATCCATCATCTCCGACAGCTTAAGCAGGTGGTCGTAGACATCATGATAGAAAGCCAAATATTGCTTCAGCCCTACAATGCGGTCCGAATTCATCAGTCGATACAACAAGTCCCGCATAGGCACAATCGTTTTGCGAAGCCGAAGCAGCCGGGACCGGATGTTAAAAATATCGCTCATCGCCGTCTGGCTTTGCGCATCGCCGATGCCGATTTCCATATCCAGCAGCTGATCCTCCAGCTCGTGAACCGCAGGGAAATATTGATCGACTAGCTTGTCCATAACGAGATATGCCGCATATAAGTGGCCATTTTCGCCAATTTTCTTTTTAGACGTAAGTTTTGTCCGCGCATCCTCGATTTCCGGGGAAGGCTCATAGTGAAACGTTACGATAAACTGCGGACCGATGAACATGTTGATTTCATTAACAGTTAATGTTTTCCGTTCCACTTCGTGCAGCACCAAAAAATGGACGTCGTCGTAATGATCCAATTTGGGCCGTTGAAGCAAATGATAGCAATCCTCGATCGCCAGCGGATGAAAGTGGAAAAACGTATCGAGCAGCCGGCATTCGTCTTCCTTCGGGTTGTTAAAATCAACCCAATACCAATCCAGCTCCGCCGACTTTAGCTCCTCGAGCGTTAAGTCCATCAGCCACTCTTTTTTTTTGGTATAGCCAATAATCCGTATCAAAGGATAAATCCTCCCATTCTAAGCGCAGCATAATCGAAACACCGAACGATAGTTCAACTTATTCATTTTACATGAAATCGCTGCCGCTGTAATGGATACTTCATTATTTTAATCTTCTCTGTCAAGCGTTCCCGGCTAAGACAGCCTTAGTCCTCCTGCTGCGTTCGGGCCGCTTCGAGCACCGTCTCATATACGGCTTCGCCGATGGCGCAGCCGATCGTAGTCGCTGCGCCGGCATAAGCATGTACCGCATTCCAGCTTACTGCCTGGCTTACTCCGATCACGATAGCGTCTGTCGTGGTGCCGGTTGCCGATTCGCCGGTCGCCCTCTCTACGATGCCTAATTGCTGAAGTGCGGCTGTTTTTGCTTCTGTCGCGGTTATAACTGCGTTAACCATCGCGGCTTCAGTCATCTGGCCATCGATCATAATAATCGTATTAATCGTTCCCGGCGAATAAGCGGAAAAGGTGCTGCGCTGCAAGCCTGCTCTCGCCGCGTTACGCGTTCCGACAGTCGTACAGCACAACAGCTTAAACCGGTCGCCTTCAAGCTCGGTGATGGACGCATGCGTCAGCTTCGCCGCGGTGATCAGACCGATCGTATCCTTGGAATCGCAGCCCCATTCCCCGCATTTCCTCACGATTTCGCGAACGGGATCATCGCATTGATAGGTGAGCGGCACCTTCCAGTTTATGATGCAGTTCGAATAGGAGAAGCCTCCCGGATGAACTGCGCTGCTTAGAGTATATAGGCGATCCGGACAGCTTGCTTCAATCCGGTCCTCAAGCAGCTGTAGGCTCACGCCGCGCCAAATGGTTGAAACATATCGCCTGCCGCCACGGAAAGGCTGAGTCATCGTGCGCCCTCCTCCGGCAAACCTAGTAGATCGTAAATAAGCGCTGTATTAAGGTAGCGACGCGCATGCTCCGCCAGCCGGTCGAACGCAGCTTCCCGTCTTTCTTGAAACCGCAGTTCAGCCGGTAAGGACTCCAGTCCCTTCGATTCACGCAAGCTGTTTAACCAGTTTCGGCGAAAATCGTCATTATGCAATATACCGTGAATAAAAGTTCCCCACAACTTTCCATCGGGTGAGCTCGCTCCCTCGGCTTCGTAAGGGGAAGGAGACTCGTCCTCCAGCAATGATCGATGCTCCCTAATTAGAAACGGCCGATACATGGACTGGTCCGCCTGCTGCCAGTTCACCTCGCCCATATGAATCTCATAACCCTCGATCTTGGCGGGTGACGCATCACCGTTAAATTGGCCTGCACCTTCGACTCGCACCGTTTTTTTCTGCTCCGTAAAGCGGACCTCGAATGGAAAAAAGGATAACCCGTCCGTTTCCTCCACGGACGATTCGATGTGCAGCGGATCATACAGCTTTGATCCCAGCATCTCGTATCCGCCGCAAATACCGACTGCTGCCCCGCCGCTGGACACATGTTTATGTATTAGCTCGGCCAAGCCTGTTTCCCTCAGCCATAATAAATCCTCGATCGTATTTTTGCTGCCTGGAAGGATGACAGCATCAGGACTGCCCCACTGTCCTGCATGTTCAATATAACGAAGCTGAACGTCCGTCTCGAAGCGCAGCGGGTCGATATCCGTAAAGTTAGAAATGCGCGGCAGCTGTATAACGGCTATATCCAGCTCCCGCTGCAGCTTGGCACCATCCGAATGTAAGGCAGCGGCCTGCTGTTTGCTAAGTGAAAGCGAATCCTCATCCTCGAGCTCCAAGCCCGGCATAAATGGCAGGACACCAAGCACTGGCTTCCCTGTTCGATCCTCCAGCCAATCCAGGCCAGCTTGCAGCAAAGATACATCGCCGCGGAACTTGTTAATGATGAAGCCGCATATGCGGTCTCTCTCCTCCGGCTCAAGCAGCTCCAAGGTACCGACGATGGAAGCAAATACGCCGCCCCGATCAATATCGGCAACAAGAATGACGGGAGCGTCCGCCCAAGCTGCCATCCGCATATTGACGATATCGCGATCCTTCAAATTAATCTCAGCCGGACTGCCCGCACCTTCCAGCACTACGATGTCATACGCCTCGCGCAAACGCCGAAGCGACGCCTGGACGATACTGCCGGCGACCGGCAAATATTTCTCGCGGTATTCTTTTGCATTATAATCTCGCAAAGGCTTGCCGTGCACCACGACCTGCGATTTCATTTCTCCCGACGGCTTAAGCAATATCGGATTCATGTCCGTCGTCGCGAGGATGCCGCAAGCATCCGCCTGCATACCTTGCGCGCGGCCGATTTCTTTACCATCCCATGTGACATAAGAGTTTAGCGACATATTTTGCGATTTAAAGGGGGCCGTACGCCAGCCATCCTTCGTGAAAATCCTGCAAAGCGCAGCTGTAATCAAGCTTTTGCCTACATCTGAAGCTGTACCCTGTACCATGATTGTACGGCCTAAAGCTGCGGTTATCCCTGATGCACGCTCTTCTTTATAAGTCATTTCACACCACGGCTCCCGTTTTGAATCAAGCATAGCTTTAATGCCGCTACCAGCTGCTCATTTTGCTCACGAAGCTTAATGGCAACCCGAATATAAGTATGATCAAGGCCGGAAAATCTCGACGCGTCACGAATGAGGACGCCCTTCTTACCCATCTCAAGCTGAAGCATGCTGGCGCTTAATCCAACGTCCTTCGGAATGCGTACGAGTAAATAATTGGCCGCACTAGGATTAACTTCAAAGCCGATTGCCTCCAGCTCTGAGATCAGCCACGGCCTTTCCTTTTGCAGCCACGAAATCGTCCGTCCGGCATAATCCGCCTCGTCCAGCACCGACTCTCCGATCAGCTGTGCTAAGGAATTAACGCTCCAAGGCACCTGCAGGCGCCTTAATCCGCTCAACGTTTTTGGCATGCCTACGATATAGCCAAGCCGAATGCCGGGTATCGCATAAAATTTCGTCATGGAGCGGATAACGAATAATCTCTCATTTTTCGTCGCCTCCTGAATAAGGCTGTAACACGATTCCTCCGGAACAAAATCCATAAATGCTTCGTCAACGACAACATATCCGCCCTTTTTCAACAGCTTCCGGATGAGCTCCGGATCTACAAGCTGCCCGGTCGGATTGTTCGGCGAGCCGAGAATGAATAACGATCCGGCAGCAGCTGCTTCGCATAAATGCTCCGAATCCCATATCAATTCGAATTGATGATCCGCTGACAGCTTAACTTCATACACCGCTCCGCCAATTTTCCGTATTGCATCTCCATATTCGTCAAAGCAAGGAATAGCCAGCGTCGTTAATTTGGGCTGCAGCACACGTACGATAAGATCTATTAATTCCGCTGCCCCATTGCCGACGACAATCGATTGCTCATCGATATTGTGCAGCTTAGAGAGCTTCCGTCTCAGTCCGCGCACGGCAGGGTCCGGGTATTGTCCGATAAGCTCCGCATAAGCGAGTAAGGCTTGCTTTACACTAAGCGGCGGTCCCAGCGGATTCATGTTCGAGCTGAAATCTACAAATTTTTGTGCAGGTATTCCGAAAGCTTCCTCCGCGGTCCGCAAATCGCCGCCATGACCGTATCTTTCCAACATCTTTACTTGCAACTCCTTTTCTATAGCGCGTGAAGCCATATGACCGCAGCCAACAACAGCACCGCCTCAATCGCTTCGTTCATAGCTCCGTATGTATCGCCGGTCAAACCGCCAAGCTTCCGATTCAACCATGCGGCAAGAAGCCAACCGCAACAAACGGTAATCAATCCTATTATCAACAGCAAGATGAATGCTGCGTTCTCTTTCATGCCAGAAATCCATAAAACGATCCATGTGCCGGCAGCAGCTGCGAAAAACGCTGCCGCAGCATGCAAACCTTTAACCTCATTAAACAATACGGCAATTCCTTCTCCTTGCCTTGCATTTGGCCAGCATGCAATTGCCGCGGTCATCCAAGCCCGGCTCCATATCGGAACGGTCACGAGCAGCGGCCAATAAGGCATAGCCTGAACACCATCTAATAATTCGTATACCAACGAGGCTTTCAACAACAGCAGCAGCACGGCAGCAAGTACACCCATCGCCCCTACCCGGCTATCCTTCATAATTTCGAGCATCCGCTCGCGGGAGCGGTGACTCAGCACGCCGTCTGCCGTGTCCATCCAGCCGTCAAGATGCAGGCCTCCGCTTAATGCCGTCCAAAAGGCGAGCACGATTACAGCGCAGGGCCATGCAGGAACAAAAAGGTCTAAAACAAAAGCGAAAGCGGCTAGGCAAACGCCAATAAGCGCTCCCGCGAGCGGGAAATAGATCACACTCCGTGCAAGAACGGGTTCTACAAACGGAACGGTCACCGGGACCGGAATTCGCGTTAAAAATTGAAATGCAGCGATAAGAGCTTGAACATGCAGCTTTACCTCACGACGAACCATACCGCTATCACTCCCGCAAATAAAATAATGCTAACGCTATACAATAAACGAACGGTAAGCAGAATATCGTTCGGCTGCAGCAGGCGCGTCGGCCAGCCCATTCTTGCCCGTTCGCCAGGTACGCCGAAGTACACATTCGTGCCCCCCAGCTCAATGCCAAGCGCACCCGCCACCGCGGATTCCGGGATGCCGCTGTTTGGGCTCGGATGAAGATGCGCAAAGGCAAATATGGCGCGAACCGCTTGCCTTGCCTTCATGCGCCGAAAAAACAATGCCGAGATCGTAAGCATTACGCCTGTCAACCGTGCAGGTATGTAATTAAGCACATCATCTGTCCGTGCCGAGCACCAGCCAAACCATATATACTTCTCATTGCGATAACCGACCATAGAATCCAGCGTATTCGCGGCGCGATACAGCATAGCGAGCGGAGCTCCTCCGATAAGTGCGAACAACAACGGCGATACTAGCGCGTCTACCGTATTTTCGGCTACGGTCTCGACAGCAGCCCGCGAAGCCTCCCGTTCATCAAGCATCGCCGTATCCCGTCCGACAATATAACCGACATATTTTCGCGCTTCACCCAGTCTCCCCTCAACCAACGGGACATAGACCAGCATGGCCGCTTCCTTCAAGCCCTTGACCGCTAGCGTAGTCGAAATAAACCAAGCGCTAACCGCATAACCAAGCCACGGGTGCAGGGCATCCGCTGCCCAAACGATCAACCACATCGATCCCCAGCTTATCGCGAGCGTTACCGCAGTTAGAATGATACCCAAAACCTTAACAGCGGCAGGTCGTCCAGTCAACCGCTCTGGAGCGAGAAGTCGCTCCAGCAGCCGAATGAGCCGTCCAATCCATATAACAGGATGGGTGGGCCATTTCGGATCACCAATAAACCAGTCAATCGCAATAGCTGCCGCCGCAAGCAGCAGCAGCTCCTTCATAGAGTATAAAATCATAGTTGGTCCCACCTGAAGGCTTGCGATTTCAGCTCGACCGGAATGCCCGCCGTAACGAGAAAGACACGTTCGCAAATCGCAGCTGCCTGCTGATTAAGACGACCTGCCTCGTCTCGGAACAATCTGCCCAGCGGATAAGCCGGCACGATGCCGGAGCCAACCTCATTCGTGACGATTAGCAAGGAATATGGATAATTTTGGATAGCTTCCAGCAGCTTTGCTATTTCTATTTCCAGACGATTCTCTTCTAACGATTCATGCTCGATTCGCAGGAGCCAATTCGTCAGCCATAAGGTTAAACAATCGAGCAGCACGACGGGCGGTTCCAGGCCATGTTGTGCTGCTGCTTTAAATTGCTCAGCCATCCGATTAAGCCGTTCAGCTGCTTCATAGGCTTCCTCTTCCGTTTCCCAGCTAAAGCCGGATTCGACGCGATCTGTCCGGTGCTTTCCGATGCGCTCAATCATCTCGTCATCATAAGGCAGACAGGTTGCGATATAAATGCCGCGGGCCGCAGCACGCTTCGCATATTGCTCAGCGAAACCGCTCTTTCCGCTGCGGGCTCCGCCGGTTACCAGTATTGCCAACTTCCATCACCTAGCCCTTAGATACGCCCGCGCTCTCAAAAGTAGCCATCTCCTGCATGAGATGGAGCGCAGCGTCAATAAAATGAAAACATAATACCGCTCCTGTACCCTCTCCCAGCCGCATCTCCAGCTGCATGATCGGCTGCAAGCCAATCGATTCCAGCAGTTTCAAATGACCTTGCTCCTGCGAGAGGTGGGATGCAAGCATATAAGGAAGCGTCTGCTCTGCGATACGCGATGCGACAAGCGCCGCAGCCGATGAAATATAGCCGTCGATGACGACTGGACACCCGTTCGCCGCAGCTCCGATAATGACGCCGACAAGTCCGGCAATTTCCGCACCGCCGACCTTGGCGAGCACATCGATTGGATCAGCCGGATCAATCTGATTAACAGCGATCGCGCGTTTCACAACATCCACTTTGTTTAACCAGACCGCATCGTTAATGCCTGTTCCGCGGCCTACAGATTCTTCCGGCGTTAGCCCCGTCAATACGGTTGTGATAGCGGCGCTGGCCGTTGTGTTGCCAATGCCCATTTCACCCGTTGCAAACAAACGGCAGCCGCGCTGTACCTGCTCGTTCACGACTTCTATTCCAACCAAAATCGCTTTAATGGCTTCTTCACGGGTCAAAGCAGGCTGCTTCGTCATATTGGCCGTCCCGCGCACTACCTTGCGGCTTACGAGCCGCTCATGCTCTAAATCCGCATTCACGCCAATATCGACGCAAATGACGTCTGCTCCAGCTTGCCGCGCCAACACGTTGACAGCCGCTCCGCCGTTTAGAAAGTTTAGTACCATCTGCGGCGTCACCGCCTGCGGAAACGCACTAACCCCCTCATCGCAAACGCCGTGGTCGCCTGCCATAACAATGACAGATTTACGTGATAAATCCGGCCATAATTGACCAGAAATGCCGGCTAGCTGCTTTGCAATGGCTTCAAGCCTGCCTAAGCTGCCCGGGGGCTTCGTTAAGGAATCAGAATGCCTCATGGCTAATACCGCTGCCTCTTCGTTGAAGGGCTTTATTTGAGTAATCGTATCTGTAAGCTGTTTATACAAATCGCTTTCCATTTCGTCAGCTCCTTCAAACCCGCATGGGCTGTTTAGTTATATAAATTTGGTTGAATCATAATTTGCGGAACACCTGTCAAAGGATGCACAATGATAGCAGTTGTTGTCTCATAAACATGTTCGATTAGCGCTGACGTAAGCACCTCATGAGGCGTTCCTGCGGCAGCGACCTTTCCTTGATGAAGAACGAGGAGCTCGTCACAATAAAGAGAAGCTAAATTTAAATCATGAAGCACGGCGATAACAGTCAGCCCGCGCTCGCGCTGCCACATTCGCACCGTATCGAGCAGCTGTACCTGGAAGCCAATATCCAAAAAGGTTGTCGGCTCGTCCAGCAAAATAATAGACGGCTCCTGCGCCATCAGCTTTGCCAGCGCCACGCGCTGCCGCTCTCCTCCGCTAAGCTGATCCATTTTGCGGTGCTCCAGCTCTTGAAGACCCATCGCGGCTAATGCCTCATCGATAATCGACCCGGAATCATTTTCCTCGCTGCCAAGCCAGTTTTGGAACGGATATCTCCCCATGCTGACGACCTCGCGTACGGAGAACATGGAAGGAGGCAGACCGCCCTGCTGCAGCACAGCCAGCTTTTTCGCAAGCTGCTTACGCGGAATTGAAGCTATATTTCGGCCAGCAAGCAGCACCTTTCCTTGCTTTGGCTGATCGACTCCGGAAAGTAAGTGCAGCAGCGTTGATTTGCCAACGCCATTGGGTCCAATAATGCCGTAAATACACCCTTCCTTAAACGAGCAGGAAAGGCCCTTCAGCACAAGCCTTCCCTGCACGGTCTGAACGATGTCTTGCACCTCGATCATATCGTCCCTCCTTGCTTCAGCTTCTGCCTATGCAGTAAATAGGCGAAGAAAGGCGCACCGATAAGTGCTGTAACGACGCCCAGCGGAATTTCTTTTGGCGACAGCGCCATTCGCGCAAGCGTATCTGACCAAAGGATGAATGCGCCGCCCCCGATAGCAGATAAAGGGGTAATCAGCCGATAGTCCGGACCGACAAGCAAACGGATCAGATGCGGCACCACTAGTCCGACGAAACCGATAACGCCGGATACGGAAACGGCTGCAGCCGTCAGCAGGGTCGAGCTGATTAATACGATTAGCTTCGTTCGTTCGACGCGAATACCGAGATGCGCAGCATGCCGCTCTCCAAGCACGAATAAATTGAGCGATTGACCGTAGATGAGCAGGAGCGGAAGCCCGACAAGCAGAAATGGAATAAGCATATAGACATTATCCCAGCTCCGCATGGCAAGCGAGCCCATCAGCCAAAATAAAATCTGATTGACGACGCCCTCCGACATCGACACCATGAACGATACGAAAGCGCCAAGAAACGATTGAACAATGACTCCTGACAAAATAAGCGTTTCAATAAGCATGACCCCTTTGTTCCGCGAGAGCCAGAAGACGCCAAGCAGCGTAACGGTTCCCGTACCGAAGGCTACAAGCGGTATCGTCCACATGCCAATCGCAGTCTGCAGCCCGAACAATATAATGAATGCGGCGCCTACCGAGCAGCCCGAGGCTACGCCAAGCGTATACGGATCGGCTAACGGATTGCGCAGCACGCCTTGAAAGCCGGTGCCCGCAAGCGCAAGGCAAGCGCCGACAAGGACAGCAAGCAAAACGCGTGAAAGCCTAACCTGTGTTACGATCGCTATTTCTCCCGGCGTATAAGGAAGCGGCTTATCCGCAAGCCAAGGCAGCTGATGAAGCATGATGCCCCATACGTCCCTAACAGAGATGCCAGCCGAGCCAATCGATAAACTAACAACGATAGAAACAGCAAGAAGGAGCATAGCTGCTCCTCCATACCAAACTAGTTTATAGGTCATTTGATTATTTTACGAGATCCGGGTGAATCACTTTAGCAAGCTCGAGCAAACCATCAGCAAGACGCGGTCCTACGCGTACGAGCGGATCCTCGGTCACAGCAAACATTTGCTTATTTTTCACCGCATCGATGACATTCCAGCCGGGACGGCTTTCAATGCCTGCAACGATTGGATTCGGGTCCTCCTTCAAATCAGGGTAAATAATAAGCTCCGGATTTTGAGTAACGACTTCCTCTGCGCTGACCTCGTACCAGCCTGGCTTAGCAGCTGCAATGTTCTTACCGCCCGCCAGTGTCAGCAGCTCATCGAGGAATGTAGAGGATCCAACCGTCCAACCAGGCGAAAATTCCAGGTATACGTTCTTCTTCTCCGCGTCCTTCACGGCATCGGTCACCTGCTGCTTAACTAAGCGCATATGCTCAGCAATTTCAGCCGCTTCGGATTGTTTATTCATAATATGGCCTAAATTTTCGATTTTGGCAATAACTGCTTCATAAGTAAGCGGGTCTGTCGCATATACCGTAATTTTCAATTCGCGCAGCTTCATGATCGCTTCCGTGTTCATCGAAGATGACGCAAGCACGAGATCCGGCTCCAGCGCGGCGACTGCTTCAATATTAGTCGTCATATCGCCGACCTTCGGCTTGGATGCCGCTTCCTCCGGATAATTGCTGTATTCGTCGACGCCAACCACTTGCTCGCCAGAGCCAATGGCATAAATGGCTTCCGTTTCACTAGGAACAAGCGTTACAACCTTCGTCGGCTGCTGCTCGAACGTAATCTCCGTGCCCGTATCATCCTTTAGCGTGAGCGGATAAACAGTAGCTTGCCCGGATGGCGCCGGCTCGTTCGCAGCGGCCTGCTCCGAATTAGCAGCAGTATTGCCAGGCTTGTTCTCCGTTTCGCTGTTTGCGCCGCATGCGCTCGTAAATACGAGCATCATCGTCAGCAGCATGCTGAAAAGAAACTTCATCATATTTCGGTTAATCCCATTCATCTTGTCCTGCACCCCTATATTATTTTTTCGTATAAAATAAAAAAGCATCTCTGACAATTGTGCCAGAAATGCTATTACACGCTCTCTAAAAACAAGCTAAGCGAAAAGCTTCCCTAACACCATCCTAAGTCCACGTAGGTTTAAGCGTTATGTAAACAGGCAGATTTTCTGACTCGGATAGCGCAGCGAACGCGTGCTTTCGCTGGCAATCCTTACAGTGGCGGGTCCGTGCCGGATTCTCACCGGTCTTCCCTATTAAGTGTCAACGAGAGTTTACAAGCTGCTTCTTCCTTGTAAGATAGCCTCGTATCCACACCTGTTTATACAATATGAAATTATCAGTTGTTAATATACACTGTCTCTCGAAATTTGTCCATTAATATCCGTACAATTATTCAGAGCGGCAATCCCGTTCTGCTCCTTCCATTTGAAGCATAGGTAACGTAATAAGCCTCTTTCATCGCTCTTTAAGAAAATCTATTTCCGTTTACCGTAAAGGAGGTCATTACCAGACATGTTGCCTCAGCACAGGCCAATCTCCCCTCTTTTTAGATTCATCTGCATTTTTGTCGTTATTGCTCTTTTCGCCGGAATTGCTTTCACCTTGCTCCGTGATCGCGAGGAAGCGCCTCCCCCTATAACAGAGCATGCGTTTGAGAGCGGACATGCGATATGGTCGATCGATGATTATCCGGCTAAAGTGCTTCACAGCAACCATTTTTTGATCGAACTGACCGATCTGTCCGGCGCTCCCTTGCAGGGTGCCGGCTTAACGGTCAAGCTTAATATGCTGAATATGATCTGCGGCGATTACGAGTTTAGCATGACCGAAACTGCTCCGGGAATGTATTCGGGTGAAGGCGTACCTTTAATGGCCGGCACGTGGAAAGCAGCATTAACGCTTGTAACGGGCGATCACACGTACACCATTATAAGAGTATTACGGGCAATCCATTAGCCTGCTTACCAAAGCCACGGATTTATCGTCGGGATAACACCGTTGACGGCCAGCCCGCGCAAAATGGATATGACGCCTACGGATATTGCCGTCATGACGCTGGCTTTGCGCATGAACCGCCGCCATTTCCTATTGGCAAAGGAGGCAATAGACGCAGCAGCCGCTAATGCCGGAAAGGTTGAAAGTCCAAACAACGCCATGACAGCCGCCCCTTGGAGCCCGGAGCCGGTGGAGGCGGCCGTCATCTGCATCGCATACGTCAAGCCGCAGGGCAAAAATCCGAAGGCAACTCCCGTAGCGAGCAAATGCCAATGTTCTTGATTCACTGAGCGCTGTGCGCCGCCTGCTAATCTCCTGTGAAGAATAACGGATAACCGGTGCATAAGCGGGAGCTGAAATCTGCGCCACAGCCACAGCAGCAAAAAACAGCCGCCTATAATAGAAGCTAGGCCTTGCACGCCTGCAAGCTTGCCGGCCACATCAACAAAAGAACCAACCACTCCCATAAGGGCTCCTAGCATAGTATAGGATAGAACACGTCCTGCATTGTATAGAAGCATCGATTTATGTGCAGATGCCGAGGAATTCATTGATACGGCGGACACAATCCCCCCGCACATTCCGATACAATGCGGCGCGCTGAACAAGCCGGTCAATATAATGAAGCCCACCTGCTGCCACGTCATCGTCATTAGCCAGCTCCAGCCTTCCGCCGAAGCTGACCCGTGAGCCGGAGTGCGTTGCCGACGACCGATACCGAGCTGAGCGCCATTGCCGTTCCTGCCATCCAAGGCTCAAGCAGGCCAAATGCGGCAAAGGGAATGATGATCACATTGTATAGAAAGGCGAATGTTAAGTTTTGCCTGACATTTCGAATCGTTAAGCGGCTTATTCTGATCGCTTCAGGGATCGCCTGCAAGCGGGAGAAGAGCAAAGTCATATGGCCTGCGCTCAGCGCCGCGTCCGTGCCTTCCCCCATCGCAAGCCCAACATCCGCTGCAGCCAATGCCGGCGCATCATTCCAGCCATCGCCGGCCATTGCGACCCGCTTGCCTTGACGCTTCAGCTGCTCTATAAGCGCTACCTTGCTCTCTGGCAGCATGGAAGCATGAACGGTTGCTATGCCTACTGCTTTTGCAGCAGCTCGAGCCGGCGCTTCGTGATCGCCTGTTGCCAGAAGCGACGAAACGCCAAGCGCCCTTAGCTCCTTTACCGTATCTGCCGCATTTGCCTTAACCATATCGCTAAATGCGAGTACGCCAACGCATTGTCCCTCGAGTGCGGCGTAAAGCACCGTTTCACCCATAGCCTCGCGCTGCTTCGCAAATCCGGCGGCCTCGCTGCTCATGTTCCATTCACGTTCATGCGCAAATCTGGCATTGCCTACCGCGAATCGTTGTTTCTCAACTACCGCTTCAACGCCACCGCCTGGCGTAAACGTATGCTGACTGGCGTCAGGGATAACAAGTCCAAGCTTGTTAGCCTCACGTATAATGGCAAGTGAAAGCGGATGAGCCGATTGGGCTTCGGCGGCTGCCGCCAATCGAAGCACCGAAGCCCGGCTTCCATTAACAGCCACCATGGCGCTTACATGCGGCTTGCCCTCCGTTAATGTCCCCGTCTTATCAAAAATAATCGTTTGAATTCTCGCTAAGCGCTCAAGCGCTCCCGCTTCCTTCGCCACAATCCCTTGCTTCGCGAGCCTCGCGGATGCAAGGACTAGCGAGATCGGTGCCGCTAACCCAAGAGCGCATGGGCAAGCCGCTAATAGGACTGCTATAGCGCAAATATAGGCTTGACTCCAATTGCCAGGCTCTAGAATCGTTCCCCACATCACGAGCGTTGCCAGCGCGAAGATGAGCATGACCGGAACAAACCAGCTCGCCGCCGCATCGACATTGCGCTGAATCGCTGATTTCGACCGCTGCGCTTGCCGGACAAGCTCTTGAATCCGGCTCAGCATCGTATCATGTCCGGCGGCCCTTGTGCGGATGCGAAGCCGCGCGCTTTCATTTCGGGTTCCCGCCCACACCGGATCGCCCTCCCGCTTAGCAATCGGCAAGCTTTCTCCCGTGAGCAGGGATTCGTCTGCTGCCGACTGACCGCCGCATACGATACCGTCAACCGGCACAACCTCGCCTGCCTGAACGATCACGATGTCGCCGGCTCGCACAAACTCCGTCTTCATGCGAACCACTTCCCCTGCACGTTCAACCGCAGCCGTTTGGCTCTGCAGCTTGCCATACCCATCCGAACCGTGCTGCGCCCGAAGCGAGGCCGAGATTTCAATATATTTTCCCAGCAGCACGGCCGTAATCACGACAGCAGAGGTTTCGAAATATAACGGTGGCGCATGTGCAGCAGAAGCTGCATCCGGACCGAACAAGCCGTTCTGAAATACAACATAATGGCTGTACAAATAGGCGGCGGTCGTACCGATCACAACCAGCACATCCATATTCGCGCTCCGCTCGCGCACCGCATGATATGCGCCAAAATAAAAAGGCAGTCCAATCACAAACTGTATGATCGAAGCGAGTGCGAGCTGCAGCCATGGCAGCGTTAACCAATCCGGCAAGCTGGCAAGCAATGGCTCAAGCAAAGGAATATGCTGCACCATACCGGTTAATAACGGCAGCGTTAGAACAGCCGATACGGCGAGCCTTAGCTTAAGCGCTTTGTGTTCTTTATGCAGTCCTGCCTCTGCCGTCTCATTCAGGAGCGCGACAAATCCCAGCTGCTTAACCCGCTCGGCTAGTTGTTTAGGACCGAGCAACTCCGGCTTAAACTGTACCCACGCTGTACGAAGCGGAAAGCTGACCGCCGCCATCTGAACGCCATCCATTTTGCCGACTGCCTTCTCGATCCTCGCTGCGCAAGCCGAGCAGCTCATACCATGCACCGCAAAATCTATCGTTATATCCCGATCCGTCTCATCATTCTGAGCAACATGCTTCAACGAAAGCACCCGCCTTCCATTCATTGCCGTTCAAATGCCTGTACCTCTGCGTTTATCTATATGACAGGCAATCGAATTGCATGAATGGAACATCCGGCTACATCCTGTTCGGAGCGGGTAATCCCAATATGACCAGCGCATCCTGCATCGTTTGCTTATAACGCCCGGTGAGCCATATGCGCAGGCTCCTCGCCTGGCCCTCTGCCTTAAGAATCGGACAAGCTGCATAGAAGTGATTAAATAAAGCAGATAGCTCATAAACATACGAGCACAACTGGTTAGGAGCCAGCTCCTTAACGGCTGCTTGAAGGGTCTCAGGCCAATAAGCAAGCTGTCTTAGCAGACTTCGCTCCTGCGGCCCCAGCTCATTAAACGTCAATAAATCATGCGGGGGCGAACCAGATACACCGGTCTTCTTCAAAATGCTGCTGGAGCGCGCATAGGAATAAAGCAAATAAACGCCGGTATTCCCGGATACCTCCGTCGCCTGGTCGAGATCAAATATTACCTCCGTCTGCAGGTGGTAACGCAGCAAATAGTAACGGATAGATGCTGCCGCTATAGCATGACTCGCTAAACCGTCTTTACGGGTACGTTTCGCTTCAATTATTTGTTCCATTCGTTCCAAAAAATCAGCAATTTTAATGCCGATCCCTTGTCGGCCCGACATGGCGTAAGCATGCTTGCCGTCGGACGTATCGATACCGAGGCCCTTAGCCGTGCCTTGACTAAGCGATACCACTCCATAGCTGACATGTTTAAGCTGCTCTGCTTGCTTCTTATAACCTAATGCGAGCAGCGCCTGCTTAACCATCGCTTGCGGATATTCCTGCCTCTGATCGATCACGTTTATGACCGTATCGGCGCGGCCTATTTTCTTCCTTATACCGCTCGAATGGGTGGACCATAGGCGATCCGAAAAGTTTTTGTAGCGAAAATCTTGATCGAGCAGACCAAACTTCCAGAGATGATAAGCGATGTCCTTGGCGGTATAGGTCAAAATGCCATTCGAGCGAACGAGTACTTTATCTGCATGGAACTCCGATTGCTCATTCGGCTCACCCTCGGCTGCCGGCTGCTTCAGCACATAGCAGCCCTTCAGCTTTCCTTCGTCTTCTAGACGGAATATATCTGTCGTCTGCAGCAGCGCAAACGCCCGTGCCCAAAAGCCTTCCCTAACGATGCTGCTTTCCCACACGAGAACATCGTAGGTGATGCCGAAACGCTTCATTTCCTCGACATGCTCGCGTACGATTCTCTCCGCAATGAGCAGGCCCATCCATGCTGTATTGGAATGGCCCTCCTCCAGCTGGGAAAGCACAATCGCACGCTGCTTCAGCATATCCGGCTGCTCCTTGTACGCTTTATTGATTTTGGCATACGTCTCCCAGCAAAAATCGCCAAAACGTTCATAAGGCTTCTCCGTCGTCGTATTCAGAATGCCTACCACTGTATCTGCCAACTGATTGCCGAGGTCATCGATATAGTTATGCACCTCTACTTCATGTCCCGTCCTTCTCAGCATTCGCGCTAACGTGTCGCCTATGCAGGAATTGCGCAAATGACCGATATGAGCCGATTTGTTCGGATTGATCGACGTATGCTCGATGAGCACTTTTTTTCCGGAACGTTTGTTTAAATGCGCCGGCTGAGCCGATTCCGCCCACCAGGCCCAATTTACAAAAAAGTTAAGAAAGCCTGGAGGCGCAACCTCGATTTTTTCGATAGAAGCGGCTATGCCCGGATGAGCAAGCAGCTTTTGTTTGAACTCGCTTGCGATCTGCGACGGCGCGAGCTTCAATAGCTTTGCAAGCTGCATAGCTATGCTGCTGCTGTAATCGCCATGCTCAAGACTGACAGGATGCTCGAGAGCGATCTTAACATTTTCCGGCAGCTCCAGCTTATTCTCCGCTAGAATGCCTTGCATTAATTTTTCAATGGCCGCTATGATTTGTTCATGAATCATTCCGTTCTCCTCCACTTCGCTAAAATAAAAAAAGCCCCCGTCTCTAAAATAAGAGACGAGAGCCGTAAAGATCCCGTGGTACCACTCTAAGTGCCAAGCCTAATTCTGGCTTGACCCCTCGTTTTCATAACGGTCTATGACCGGATTTGCCTACTGCTGCAATTTCGGTTCGGCAAACCATTTCCTGGGCCCGTTTCATCTAAGGCATCCGTACCGGCTTCCAACGACCCGGCTCGCTGTGACTATCCGCCATAGACTACTGTCCCAATCACTAATGTTATTTATATCCAATTGCTTGCTTAAATGTATTTATACAGGATACCAATGGTCATGTCAAGATGGAAAAAAGACTTTTTAGAATGCACGCCTATTGCTCCGTCAGAATGACCGGACCATCCTCCGTAATGGCAATCGTATGCTCATATTGAGCCGATAAGCCGCCGTCTACCGTTCTGGCCGTCCAGCCGTCCTGATCGATTTTGCTGTGATATTTCCCCGTATTTAACATCGGTTCGATTGTCAGCACCATTCCAGCCTTTAAACGCGTTCCTTTGTGAGGAGGTCCATAGTGGGGCACTTGAGGCTCCTCATGCATTTCCTGGCCGATGCCATGTCCTATAAAATCTCTCACGACCGAGAATCCTTGCGCTTCGGCAAAAACTTGAATGGCATGCGAAATATCCCCGATTCTATTTCCCGCAACGGCCTGCTCAATGCCTTTATAGAGCGATTCCTTCGTAACATCAAGCAGCTTCTGCGATTTTTCCGACACATTCCCGATCGCATACGACCAAGCCGAATCCGCAAGCCAGCCATCCAGATTGACAACCATATCAACCGTCACGATATCTCCTTCCACTAATAGCGTCTGACTAGGAAAACCGTGACATATAACATCATTAACCGAAGTGCAAGTCGCGAACGGATATCCGTGATAACCTTTTTGTTCCGGTAATGCTCCATTTTTTTTCAGAAAAGCTTCAACAAATTGATCGATTTCCAGTGTCGTAATACCGGGACGAATGAATGTGCGCAGCTCCCGGTGGCAGGCCGCTAAAATCTCACCCGCTTTTTTCATTTTCAAAATTTCGTCCTTCGACTTGATTATGATCATTGCCATCACCCAATCCTTCACTTCATTTACGACGCAGCTTGAACTAATTTACCTGAAATCAAATATGCTTTTAAGAATAACCTAAATGTCGTTAAAAATATATCCGGCTAACATCTAACCCCCATAACAAGCTGCAAGGAGCTAAATCCTTATACTCTTTTTTATGATCCAATAAGCGAATTTATTAAAATAGGACGGTCATTAACATCAAAAAGCCGCAGGTTTTTATCCTGCAGCCGACCGTATATTTGAGGATGAATTCGGATAAAAAAAAAAAGCCCTCAGAAGGACCTTTTTCAAAAAATAGCTTTGTGCAGGGATTAATTTTCCCGTTTATTCGCCGTATGTAACCTCGCCTGGCCATTGGAGCATGCCGCCGGCTACGTTGACGACTTTATAGCCTTGGGCGTGCAGGAAGTCGCAGGCTTTGCCGCTGCGTCCGCCGCTGCGGCAGATGAGTATGATTTCTTGGTCGCCTTGCTGAAGCTCATTGATGCGCTCTTGAAGCTCAGACAGCGGAATGCTGCGTGCTTCCTTGATATGGCCGGCCTGCCATTCGTCTGGTTCACGAACATCAACGAGGTTTAAGGATTTGCCTTCTTTCAGCTGGTTTTCCAGCTCAGCTGTCGTTATTTCCGGATACATATATTCCATCCCTTCAAGCTTTTCTTTATTCGTTCACATGCATTGTATCGCGAAGGTAAGTCAATGTCTATATTGGAATGACATCATAGCATATGCGTGCATCTATAAGCCTTATTTTAATAAAGCTGTGCGTGAAGCCTCTGTAACTGGCCTGCGGTGAGGTCTTTCCATTCCCCTTTTTCTAAACCGTCCAAGGTAATATCCATAATTCTTATGCGTTCGAGCCGTAAAACTCTGAAACCGAGAGCCTTGCACATTCTCCGAATTTGTAGATTAAGGCCTTCAGTCAGGATAATCCGGAACTCATTTTCACTATGCATCATTGCAGCGCATGGCTTTGTTCTAGTGCCTAAAATCTCCACGCCGTTCGACATTTCCTGAAGAAACCGGGATGTGACCGGTTTATCTACTTTCACCAAGTATTCTTTCTCATGTCCGTTCTCCGAGCGCATCATTTTGTTTACGATATCTCCGTCATTCGTTAATAAAATTAATCCCTCCGATGCTTTATCCAATCTGCCAATCGCAAAAATCCGGGCGGGATGGTTTATAAAATCAATAATATTACCATTAACATGCTTTGCTGCTGTGCAAGTTATGCCAACCGGTTTATTAAGCGCAATATAAACGGCTTCCCCTTTGCTCGCTATTGCGTTTCCGTCAATAAGAACAACATCTTCAGGCGCTACGGAAGCCCCCGGCAAACAAATCACATTATTAATCGTAATTCTTCGGGCGCTTATTAAGCGATCCGTTTCCCTTCTCGAACAAAAGCCTGTTTCGCTTATATATTTATTAATTCTCATATGCAGCCCGCTTTCCTACTGAAAAAAAAAATCAAATAAAAAAGCATCTGATTTTGTTTGAAATCAGATGCTGGAAACCATGTAAACCGGTAATCATTTTATCAAAGCTTTCATCCTGAGTATAACCGAAACCTATCATTTTATCTAATAGATTGTAAAATCAATAGAGCACACTCTAGTAACCTTGCATGCCAACTATAGTCTACCGCTGCACAACAAAAAAAGCGATAAAACCCGATTGCATAAGCGTTGCTTATACCAATCAAATTTGTATCGCTTTTCCTATAATTTGCAATCCCGTTATAGACGAACGGCCGTTCCGCTAACGGCAACCATCAGCATTCCTTCCCGCACGACCTCGTAATCAATATCGATGGCAACGATCGCATTGGCTCCCAGCCGGGCAGCCTGATTTTTCATTTCATCGATCGCAACGTCACGCGCTTCCTTCAGCTTGCCCTCATATGCACCGGAGCGGCCTCCTACGATGTCCGTAATCGATGCAAAAAAATCGCGAACGACGTTGGCTCCCATAATCGCTTCACCCGTAACGACCCCTACATAATCCTGAATCGGACGTCCCTCAATCGTTGGCGTTGTCGTAATTAGCATCGTTAAGCTCCTCCCGCTTCATCCTGAAGCATATGATCTAATTTTGCTTCTACTATTACGGAGCAGCTGCATAGGATGTTTCAATTAATTCGGATTAAGCTCCTTTATCTGGAGATGCAGCAGCTGATCCGAGCTTATCTGGATCGTAATACTGACCCTAACACCAAATTCCCGCGAGTCCTTTCGCAGCCAAAGCACGAAGTTCTCCTGCGCTTGCTCCTCTGACAGCTTTGTTCTGCCTTCATATTTATAATCGATAATGGAAGCGTTACGATACATTTTCGACGTTTCCTCTATGGCAAGCTTACCCCACTTTGCATAAGCCGGTTCCGCATGCAGGGCCGCCTCATCCGCTGTCATCACCTCAGAGTGCGCTAGGCTCAGCAAGACAAACACAGCCTTCATTACGATATGACGAAGCATTTTACCACCACCTGTCTGATTCATTGTGATAGTACTAGCGTCGCCTTCTTCGTTTCGTCCTATGCAGCCTAATTGGATTAATAGCGATAGAAGGAGCCGTTTCCACTGCTTAAGCCCATTTTATAGGGATAAGTGCCCTTTTTTCGATTAAGGCATATTGTAAAGTATGAAAAAAAGGAGGCAAATCATGATATCAAATCAGCCTTATATACAACAATCGGCTGCCATGCCGGATTATTACCAGCAAATGCAAGTAAGCCCTAATCAACCGGAAATGCAAACACAAGCCGAGACTGAGAAGACTCCGAAAACCCATTGTCATTGCTGCGTAGATCTGAGCCACATGCATGATTTCCATCATATGCTCGATTTCCATCACATGCATGACTTGCATCATATGCATGATTTGCATCATATGCATGATTTCCATCACATGCATGACTTGCATCACATGCATGACTACCATCACATGCATGACTACCATCACATGCATGACTTGCATCACATGCATGACTACCATCACATGCATGATTTCCATCACATGCATGATTTCCATCACATGCATGACTACCATCACATGCATGATTACCATCCTGCGATGCATGAAACATGGGATCACCACGTGCACTACGGGCATCATGATCCGCAGGATGGACACGATGGTATGGAGAACACCTCACTCGATGATCATCATGAATGGCACCATCCATCGGCCCACCCTCACCATGTATGTTATCCTGTCGTATGCTACCCGGCTGAAACAGGGCAACCCAGGTAAACTTGCGGCCCTCCGCTTAACAAAACGCATAAACCAAAGAGGACAGCGGAATGTCATCAACATTCCATCTGTCCTTTTTGGTTTAACAGCTAGTGTGCCAAACTCCCCTCAAGCCGCGAACGACCACGGCAATGACCGACCGGAATTTGGATAAGGCTTGAATGTCCGAAAGGAGCCATCCCGTAAAGATCATCACTCGCGTTTGCATCAAAACCGAGCAGCGGGCGTCCCCCCATTTTGGAAGCGGCAGCTGCAAGCAGCAGACGTTGAACGAGCATACCCGCCTCCATTTGTTGGATACGATAGCCTCGATAGCCTAGCTTCGCTTGGTAATGTTCCATATCCCCTGCCACATGAAAGCATAGCGGTACTTGATACAAATTTACGTTATCCAGCGACATCCCCTGCTGCAGCCAGGACCGGTGATCTCCGGAACGAACCAGCCGCAAGGCATGCTCCGAGCCGTCATAGCGATAAGCTCCATTGCCAATCCCGTCAACGCCATAGAAGCAGCCATAAAGGGAAACGCGGGTTTGCGGTCTCTGCAGCTTACCATCCAAATCATTGCGGTACTTAAAGGATGCCAAAACCTCTTGTAGTAGAGCAGCGAGGGTGGATTTGCTAACCGGCTGCAAAACGTATTCATTTTCCGGTGAATAACGCTCCCGGAAAACCGCCGCCAGATCATAAGACAGCCTATTCACGCGCGGCAGCATATACGCTGAGCTCTCAACGGAGGCATCTATTTCCCTTCCGATTTGCCGGAAAAATTGTGAGGAGTCCGTCATGGATGCAGCGTTCAGCTTTAAGAGCATCGGATAATCCGCTACTTTCTTCGAACGCCTGTAGTGCTCATGCTCAACCGCTGCTAGTTCTCCGCATAAATCAGCCGCAGACATGAGATCTTCGTCCTTGTTCTCATGAAACCATTCGATATCCGGCTCAGCAGAAAGCGGAACGGCCGCATAAGCGCTCTCTTCCTGCTCGGATAACCCAAGCAGATGGTTAACGGCACGGTCAAGAAATTGAAAATACACCCCCGTCGCAAAACCGAACCTTTTTGCCACCTCCAGCAGCTGTCCGATCAGAAGTCCGGCATCCAGCCCCTGGAGGCGATAAGAGAAATTATTGTACTTATAGTAATTTTTCCAAAACATGGTTGACACGAATGCGACGCCGAAGCAAGCGGGAATGTCGCAGCGATTGCCTAGCGCCTTTCCCAAGTAGCAGTCAAAATCACCTTCGCGAAGCAGTATCAACCGATGATGCGCCACATCATAATGATAAATGCCTTGAGGCAAATCCTCTAGCTTCAAATAAAGATAAAGCTCGCTTGGATACAAACCGCCGCCTGAAGGAACGTAGCGCCTGCAAAGCTGCATCGAGCCGCCCCAATCGCCACCCGCTTCCGGTCCGTATACAGCTTGGCTGAGCTGCGTAAGTCCGAATGTATACCACAGAAAATGGCCGAGCTCCCGAAGCGTTGGCTTTGCATAATCCCGCTCTACCTTCAATGTAAGCGGAATGTCCGCGGAGAGGGGAAAAACCGGCAAATGCCGGTAAAGCTTATACGGGAGCGGGGCGTCTTCCCAGTCGGTCTCCCAATTTTGAGGTTTGGCCTTGTCCGGGTCGTATTGCAATTGGTGCAAAAATGCCTTCAGACTCATCCCTTCTCCTCCTAAAGGCTTTGCTTAGGGCAAAACCGCTTTGAAACTTCAGACGGGACTTACGGAAACGGATGCGGATGCTGATTTAGCTGTTCAGGCGTGAGAGGCTTATCTGTATACCCAAGCTCCGCAGGGATTCTAAGGACCCTCTCCAAACCGCTTAAGCGGATAAGATGTTGACCGAACGTCATCGGCAGCATGCCCGGAATCAATACCTTCACACAATGAAGTCCATTGCGCAGCGTTTCCGGCGTCGTCTGATCCACAACGATCACATCCAGATTTAACTCGCGGAACGTTTGAAGAAAGGCCTTTAAATCATCAGTCAAATCCGCATGCTCGGCCTTTGGTTTAAATTCCTCTGCGAAAGTCCGGTACGATCGGCCATTTTGGAGCAAAAAGTCAAATCGTTCCTCCGCTTGCTTTAAGCTGTACAGCATCGAATGATCGTCCATTTGCCGGACGAGAAACGGATCATACATCATTTGTTCATACTGCTCCCGGTTCTCCTCCAGCTTCTCGTTCAACGAGAGCAGCAAGCCCGCGATCTCATGGATCGCGCCTTTTGCCGCACGGACCGGATCCGGATGCGCTCCAGCCGCGCAAATCAGGTTTACTCCCTTATCCGTCCTGTTTTTGGCGAGCGCCCAAACGCTTGGAATGCCATGTTCCATCGTCGAGTTGAATAAGTGCACGTCATAAGAGACCACCTCGCGCAAACGTTCGACCATTAAATTCAGCTCGAGATCCCCGGCGGAGTAAGGATCCAGGGGTGCAAGCGGCAGCTCCGCATACCAGGCCATAAGGAACGAATCGCGTTCTACTACTTCCAATATGCCGTAAAAAATGGCTTCCTCAAGGCTGCCGCCTAACGCACAACCGTTGGAGGTTTCGTAGACAAATCCATGGCCGCATCCCGAGCTGTAGTAGGCGAGCAGCTCGGGTACGAGAATCGGTCTCTCCTGCAAAAACGAGTAGCCCCACACCCAATCGATTTGCCTGCTTGGATCAAACGGCCGGAATGGAAAGCCGGGTCTCTCATACTGATCCTTTCCGTGTACGCCTACCAAAACGGGATTGAGCGCTAGCTCTTTTAAATTAAGGTAACTGTCATGAACGGCCGTCCTCTTCCCGCGCGGCGACATGCCGCAATATCGCTCCAAACCTTCTAAAATGGCCGTCATCTCGCTGTCCGCATAGGAATGAGTACGGCCTGCGCAGCCTTCATCCCCCGAGAACAAAGGCAAATTTATGCTCGAATCTGCAAATGGCGACATGAGATCGATCATTTTTCCGTTTAAAAAGCCCATCCGAGCGTCCAAATAATCATTAGCCACTAATGCTTTCAGTTCAGCCGCCGAGCGGCACCGATAGCTGTTTTCACTGATTTTCGGACTAGGCTGCAGCGAAATCCTGGCAGCCGATGCAGAATCCTCAGGTGTTCGTCCGCATGACGGACAGAGCGGATCCGGCAAAAAGAAATGAGCGGTGCTGTTCAACGTTTGCAGATGGATGAGCATGATCCGGTTTTCTGTTCGGGCAGGGGAACCCGTAAGCACTCTCCGAACCTCAGCTGCAACTACTTGAGCCATGTGCAAAAGACCTAGGCGCGAAGACCACACGTCGGAAGAAATCCCTTCCTGCATGAGGTGCTGCTGTATTTCCCACATTTCCTTCCGGTCGTTTCCAGCCATTAAGCGGCGAAGATCGGCGCAACTTCCGCATCCCGCCGCTCCAGGAACAACCAACGGTCCTATCACACCCTCGCCAAATGAAACAAACCCTCTCAGCCAAGGTATACCGGAGCGCTGAAACTCTTCCTCTGCAAATTGATGATCTGATGGCATATAACCATCATGCAGTACAAGTGCCAACTTAGCCGTTTCCGGCACTTCGGATGTAAAATCCATCTGGCGGACAATCTGGTAGTCTGCGGATAATTCGCCGCAAACATAATCTGCGAGCTGCCCTTCCCCTATAACTGCTACGATTGCGCTCACTCTTCAACCTCCTCTCGAAGCGACACTCCGAACGCTCCCGCCAGCCCCTCTTTCAAAAACGCTTCAAATGACAAATCGTAGACCACCAGGCGCTTCCGGTTACGGTTTAATTGCTGCAAAGCGGATTGCAGCACCTCACGATGTTCCAATGGGTCGCATGCCGGAATGGTTACGTTTCCCGCCGTAGCTTCTTTCACTTTCATGGAAGACTTACTAAGCGGATTCGCCGTATCGCGGGCTTCTTTGTTTTGGGCAGCCAGCAGCGCTCGCTGCAATGTTCTCCGCAGCGCCCTTGTACGATTGAAATCGACCGCGTCATACCAGCAGCCGTTTGATTCGACCCAAGCGACAGGGAAGCCTATTTCATCCTCATCAAAGCCGATCGACGGTGCACCCTGTATCGTCGTTAACGCGCTTAAATAATAGCGGCAGCGTTCATCCTCTACTTTATCAAGCTGCACTAGATTGACAGATGGAGCATGAACTTCTACTGCCCTTACATGTTCGTCTGTCAGACATTTTTGCAAACCGCGGCAAATGCCTTCCGCGATCGACTCCCCCGCTCCGACTCCCACAAATTCAAGCGTTCGAGGCTGGGCGGCACCGTCGCTTTCCGCATGTACAGCATTTACAAGTAAGTCTGACATTCGCGACACATAAGCTTCGATGCCGGCAAGCCCTGCTTCCCTTCGTACCTCTTCATGATTGATGCCGTTGCAAATGATTTCCGGCAGCATCTCAGACGGTCCTGCCGACAACGGGTCTGCCGTCTGCACGCGGCACTGGGACAATGGAAGCTGCCGCAGCTCCCCTTCCTCCCATACATGAAAAATACCCGTTTCACTTGATGTTAACCGGCTGAAGTAAGTAATCAAGCCAGTTGAGCGCTTCTGTTCCGATTCACTTTCTAACAGCAGATCCAAATTGTCTATCTGATCGATACAGGGACGACCGCTTGCAAGTGGATGCGGCAGGAACGCGTGCCAGCCCCCTTCCAATGTCTCCAAATCAAGCAGGAACAATTTATTTTTCAGCTCCGATACAGCAACTGCCGTAGCCGTTTTTAGCCATTCAAAGACGATTACATTCGCAAGCATAGCTTCTGCCGTAACGGAGACAGTGTGAAGCCGGGAATCTTTATGGACGGCTTGATGATGGACCCGGCGCCATGCGGATTCCCAGTCCCCCTCTGAATCCGGTTGTATAAGCGGCCCGGCAAGCCCTGCTTGCCTCACCATTATGGCGGGCAGCAGAACCTTTTTCTCCTCCCTGCAAATTTTTTGAAGAGCCCTTAGATCCTGCTCGCCATCCTCTCCCGACACAAACAATACCGCATCGAACGGCTGCACCAACGAACGCCAATCGATCCCCCCCTCCTTAGGCAGGCTGACCTCATCCACGTTGACCTCCGGGTCTGTTCGGCGGGCATGCTCCGCCAGCTCCAATATCCGCTGCCGATTCGTCGTTTCAGGATTCGTAATCACCATACGAATTTGCGGCATCCCAGACTCTAATAAAGACTTCACTAGCGATACAAAAAAAGTACCGGAACCGGCGGCGAGCACGTTTGATTGACGAAAGAACTGAAACTTGTATGCACCCGAGCCTTCAAAGCTGTCCAAAAATTCGATTTGAGAAGCATATTTCTTAAGAACAGCTTCTTTAAGCTGATGCGGCCGGTCCCGGCTTACATCCCGAACAAATCCGTTCGTATACAGGACTTCCGCGATTTCATATATGTGCTTTTGGTATTGATCCGGCAGGCCATCCGTTAATTCATGCATCGAGTGCTCTCCGTTAAAGACCGGCATTAATTTTTCAATCCATTGATTGATCGTACTGCCTTCCATTCGGAACGAACCGATATTGTTTCGAAAATAGACGCTTCCGTCAGAGCTCGGGAGAAAAAAAGTATCCCCTCTCACTTTAAGACGCATAGAAGAATCCAAATTTCATTCCTCCTTATCGTAAATTGTCACAAATCCTTGCAACATTTCCTCTATAAAGGTATGTATGCCTATTTGTCCGTCATGCCAGCTTCTATATAGAAAGACGCCCCTGTCAGCCGAATCGCTGACAGGGGCGTCTTGAACTTCCATTTACTTGCTCATTTATTATGCACTAGTCGTTGCAGCGGGCACAGCTGCCGCAACGAGAGCAGTTGCTGCAGCGAGCGCAGCGGAAGCAGTTTGCGCAGTTAAAGCAGTTTGCGCACCTGAAACAACTGCTGCACCTGAAACAGCTTCCGCAGGAACAAAAACCGATACAAAAGCCAATGCAAAAGCCGATGCAGAGCCTTGAATTGTCTGGATCAACTTGACCTTGACCGGCATTTGGCGTCATTCCGCTCGTTTTGTATGGGTCAATATTCAGATTTTGAAGATCATTTTTAAACTCATTCATCACTGTAACCTCCGTTATGTGTTCATGATTTATTCAACGGTTTAGACAAGAATCGAGATCTGCAGGTTGAGCAGCCCGAACAGGTCTAATGCCGTTGATCGTTCATGACATAACGTATGAAGATAGCTCCGCTAGTGTTCCTGCTGCATTCGCCCATATACAGGTTTAATAGAAATATTGTTTACGTAGAGGGAGGCTGCCTTCAAGGTCGTTGACCTTGTAGACAGCCTCCCTGTTACACCTTAAAATAAAGCCTCATTATCCTTCTTCTGCAGCGCGCGGTTTTTTCTTACGGTTTAAGAACTCATATACGACGGGTACAATAATGAGCGTGAGCAAGGTCGAGCTCGTTAAGCCGCCGATGACAGTAACCGCCATCCCTTTAGAGATCAGTCCGCCGGATTCGAAGCCAAATGCAAGCGGAATCAGCGCCCCGACAGTAGCAATCGCCGTCATTAAAATCGGACGAAGCCGAGTGCCCGCTGCTTCAAGCAACGATTCGCGAACGGATAAGCCTTCTTTCTCCTTCTGGATGACGCGGTCGACTAGAACGATCGCGTTCGTGACTACGATACCGATTAACATTAGCGCTCCGATCATCGCGGTAACACTAAGGGTTTCCCCTGCTATAAGCAATGCCGCTAATGCACCAATAATCGTAAACGGCAGAGAGAATAATATCGCGAAAGGCGTCACGGCTCCGCCAAACGTAATGACAAGCACGAGATATACAACCGCGATTGCCGCCAGCATCGCTAATCCAAGCTGCGTAAACGATTCATTGATTTGGTCTGTTACGCCGCCCATTTCAATGTCAACACCAGCAGGAAGGTCAGTCCCGTCAATCATCTTCTGAAGCTCAGTTGATACTTTACCTACATCAGACGCCGTTACATCGGCCGTTACTTCGGCATAAATCCGGTCATCGCGTCTTGTAATCGTGTTAGGCGATTCGCCTTCCTCGATCGTCACAACGTCTTTGAGCGCCACTTCCTTGCCCATCTGTGATGTCAGCATCACGTTTTCAAGATCTGCTTTGTTTGAATACGCCTTTGCTTCAACCTTTACATAAACGTTGAATGTTTCGCCGTCCTTTTCGATAGTCGTCAATACGGGACGTTCGCGAACCGGACTAAGCGCCATTGCAATTTGGCCAGCTGTTAGGCCGTTTTGAATCAGCTTCTCTTGACTCGCCACAAGTCTGTATTGCTCATACGTTTCAGACAAGCTGGAACCGATATTTTTCAAATCCTTGTTGCCCTCAAGCTTTGTCACTAATTCGTCAACCACTGGCTGCAGCGACTTCATATCCGGTCCATAGACGAGCATCGATACGCCCGATCCGCCAAGGCCGCCGCCGGTGAAGTCCTGCTGCTTCCATTCGCCTTTGCCGCCTAACGCCTGAAGAAGCGGTACGATTTTTTCTTTTTCAGCGGTGAAGTCCGCAAACTCATCCTCATAGCTCAGGTTAAATAAGGCTTGCTTCGAAGCTCCCGGACTAAATGGATTTTGACCGCCCACTGAATATTGCACAACTGCAATGCCTTCGCGATCAAGCAATTGCCGTTCCGCTTCGAGCGACAGCTTCTCAACGTGCTCGCGCGTCTCGCCAGGGGCTGGGTTATAGGATACGACCATCATTTTTTCCTCGTCGCCGGCCAGGAAGCTGACGCCAATAACGGGAACGAGGAATAAACTTCCGACTAACAGAATGACAGCCAGACCAAAAGCGGCTAATTTGTGATTGAGCGACCAGAGAAGAACGCCTTTGTACCCCTGCGCCAAACGGCCCGGCCGGTCTTGATGCGCTTTGCCCGGCTTTATGCCTTTACGGAACATCATATGCGCCAGCATCGGCACAACCGTAATCGCTACAAGGAGCGATGCCAATAGCGCGAACACGATCGTTAATGCGAACGGAAGGAAAATTTCGCCGATCATGCCGGACACAAATCCAAGCGGCAGAAATACCGCAATCGTTACGATGGTCGACGCCAATATCGGTACGAACATTTCGCGCGTGGCGTCGAAGATCAAATCCTTGCCCCTCAGTTTCTCTGTGGAGAGAGCCATTCTTCGGTAGACGTTCTCGATTACGACTATGGAATCATCAATCACCCGACCGATAGCAACAGTCATTGCGCCTAGCGTCATAATGTTCAGTGTAATATCCATCCGGCTCAAAAGCAGGAGAGCTATCAGGATCGACAACGGTATCGATACAACCGCAATGATCGTGGAACGAATATCGCGTAAGAAGATCATAATAATAATGACAGCGAACAACGCGCCTATGACCGCTTTGCTTAACATCGTGTTCACGGATTCCTCAATAGGTTTCCCTTGATCGAGCGTCGTGACGAACGATAAGCCTTCATTTTTTCCTTCAAGCTGTTTGATTTCCTCTTTCACTTTGTTTACGACATCGACGGTATTGGAATCGGCCGCCTTCACCACACTCAGACCGATTGCATCTTTGCCGTTCGTACGGGAAATCGACTCCGCTTTGCCTACAATGGTAATATCCGCAATATCGCTTAGCTTGACGCCCGGCATGATCATTAGATTTTTCAAATCATTCTCTGAAGAAATATTTCCGTCAACGACGATCGCCTTCTCCGTATCGCCGAATTCATAAATGCCAAGCGGGACGGTTACGGCCGAAGCTTGAATGATCCCTTTTACCATATCCTCAGTCAAGCCGAATGGCTTCAGCTTATCCTTCTTAAAGGCAAGCTCGCCTTCCATCACATTTTGGCCTGAAATTTGAATGCTTGCCACACCTTCAATGCCTTGCAAATTCGGCAAAACATTTGCTTGAACTTCCTTTGTTAGCTGCTCCAAATTCATGCTGTCGTTAGACAAGCTAAGCGATAGCACCGGAAAGGCATTCAGGCTGATTCGTGATACCGAAGGGTCCTGAGCGCCATCCGGAAGCGATAGCTCAGAAAGTGCATTTTTCACTTCGGCAGCCGCTTTATCCATATCCGTCTCATACGAATACTCGATCACAACCGAGGAAGCATTCTCGTAGGACGTTGAGCTGATGATGTTCACGCCGTTCAGATTACGTGTGCGCTGCTCGATCGGCTTCGTGATTTTATCCATAATTTCTTCCGGGGCAGCCCCGGGATATACCGTCGTCACACTAACGATAGGTACCGTTATGTCTGGCAATGTTTCCATCTTCATATTCATTCCCGAATAAAGCCCGGCGATTAAAACCAGCAGCGTCAATATCCATAAAGCAAATTTGTTATTAATCGAAAATCGTATAATGCTTTTCAATTTGTTCCACTCCTCGTCTTCTATCTATACTTTAAAACGGTAGCCAACTCCCCAAATCGTCTCGATATATTGGGGCTTTGACGGGTCATGCTCTATTTTCTCGCGCAGTCTCCGAATATGTACCGTGACTGTAGCTGCATCCCCGTTCGAATCAAGCCCCCATATCCGCTCAAACAGCTCTTCCTTCTCAAATACGCGATTGGGATGAGAGGCCAGCAGAAGCAGCAGCTCGTATTCCTTAGATGTCAGCATCGCTTCCTGTTCATGAATCATCACTCTGCGGGATGGCTTATCAATGAACAAACCGCGGATGCGAATCAGGTCGCCACGCTCTGTTTTGTCCGACGTAAGCCGTTCATACCGGGCTAAATGTGCTTTCACACGCGCAACGAGCTCGCTTGGGCTGAAGGGCTTCGTCATATAATCGTCGGCCCCTAAGCCAAGCCCTCTAATTTTATCGATATCTTCCTTCTTAGCTGTCACCATAAGTACTGGTATATTTACCGTCTGTCTAATCTGGCGGCAAATTTCGAAGCCGTCTATCTTTGGCAGCATGACATCCAAAATAATAAGGTCAAACTTTCCTTCCAATGCTTTCTGCAGCCCGATATCGCCTTTCCCTTCAATGTGCACGGAAAAGCCGTAGCTTTCCAAGTAATCGCGTTCCAGCTCGGCAATGGCTTTCTCGTCTTCAATGATTAGTATGTTTTTCATGCGCGCCCACCGTTTTGACGGGTATCGACTTAGGCAGCTTCAGACAGAAGCGGGCTCCCCCATGCTCTGCATTTTCCGCCCATACGACACCGCCGTGCCCTTCAATAATTTGTTTGACAATTGCAAGCCCGAGACCGCTTCCGCCTGTTTCTGAATTGCGGGATTGCTCCGCACGGTAGAAGCGGTCAAATATATGAGGCAAATCGTCCTTATCAATGCCCGGACCCGAATCTTCGATTTCTATGAGAGCGTGCTGCTCTAATTCCTTTACTCTAACGGTGATATGCTTTGCTGCATGCTCGGACTGCTGACCCATATATTTGACGCAATTGTTCAAAATATTAGTGAGTACCCGGGTGAGCTTATCCGGATCAGCTGCGATCATGATCGGCTCCGCTTGCTCTCTGTAAAGCAGTCTTACGCCCGATTTCTCCAGATCGAAGCGCTGCTCGACCAAGAAATGCTCCATATAACGGCTAATATCGATTACTTTAAAATCGAATGCGACGGTTTGCAGATCTAGCTTCGAGAACAGGAACAGCTCATCAATCAATTGATCCATATCCGCAGCCTTCCGGTAGATGGTCTCCATGTAACGGCTGCGCTTCTCCTCCGTGTTCGCAATTCCGTCCATAATTCCTTCAACATAGCCTTTTATTGCTGATATTGGTGTTTTCAGATCATGCGAAATGTGGGAAAGCAGCATTTTGCGATTTTCTTCATATTGCAGGCTTTGATCGATCGACTGCTTCAGCCGCACCCTCATATCCTCGAATGCGATGCTGAGCTGTCCGATTTCACCCTTCGTCGTCGCCTCGACTTTGTGAGACAGATCACCGTCCTTGATTTGAAGCGCCGCCGCCTCAAGCTTCTTAATCGGACGGATGATGCTCCTGGAAACGAAATAAGTAAGCAGCAAGCTCGTTAAACCGATGAATGCCAAGCTGAAGGCTGTGCCGACAGGTCTCCAATAAATAGGAACGGTATCGTTCCTTCTGAGCAGCACAGCTCTGCCTTCGCCTCCATCCGGATAGGCAAAATCGACCGTGCTCGTTTCGAAGCGGTACGAATTGAACGTTACCGTTGCTGGCGGCTGCTCTAATAGCTGCTGCCAATTTTCATTCGGCGCGGCCCGCTCCAGAAAAGGGGCGACCGAAGTTATCTTCCCCTCCCTTGAAATAAGCAGGCCCGCCCACAACTCTCCCAGCCTTTCTTGAATCTCGGCCACGTATCGCTTCTTCTCCAGCTCGCCTGCATCATTACGCAGCACATATGACAATTCGCCATATACGAGCGCTTGCTGATAGGACTCTTTGTCTTCCCTCTCATAGTAATGACGAACATCCTCGACGCCGCCGGCATAAAAAATGAAGATCATAAAAGCACTCATTAATATGATCGGTACGAAGACCATTGCCAAGTAAGACATGTACAGCTTCACTCGAATAGACAATCCATTTCACGCCTCGCTGATCCTTATTGTTGAATCTATGGTTTATCATAACGGCTATTTCTAAACGAACTTGTAACCAATTCTTACGAAATTATTACGTTTGTTGAATAAGGCTTAATATATTAATGGCATTATTATTTAACGGCATAAATAGTTCGCCTGGTTTAATTAAGCAAACTGTACGTTGCTCCTGCTATTTGTCAAGCGTTCCGAACTTAGGAAGCGGCCATACGCGTAATACGGCTTTGCCCTCGATGCTTGATCTTGCGATCGGACCGATTTCCCGGCTGTCCATGCTGTGCTCGCGGTTATCGCCCATGACGAACAGCTGCCCCTCTTCTACTGTAAACGGGATGTCTACGCTGCCCGCAAACGTCTGTCCTTTGACGTAATGCTCATCGATTTTTTCCCCGTTCAAATATACTTCCCCATTATGGATATCGACTACATCACCCGGTAAGCCAACGACTCGCTTAATCAGGCGCAAATCACTCTCAGGGCCGTTTATTATGACAATATCCCCGTGACGCGGCTCGTGAAAATGATAGGACCACTTATCCTCGATCAAACGTTGTCCCGCGACAAGCGTATTTTGCATGGACACATTACGGACCTCCGATTGCGCATATACATACGTCTGGAACAGCATGGCTACGGCAACCGCTATGCCTAACGATACAACCCATTCCCGTAATGGTTTAAGCCATTCTTTAGCTTGATGTTTTTCTGTTTTCACAAGCATTCTCCTCTTCCATTAATCGTTTCCACTGGATAAAGACCTTAAAAAGTCCATTGCTTTATACGCCATTGAATGGGGAAAGTTTCCAAATGAGCTTTGAAAATAGGGAGTGACAACGGCTGCTGCCATGCGCTAAAGTGAAAGTGAGAGGGGTTTTTAAGAGCGATGAATCAAATATCGGCCGCACAAAGATTGCTTTTTACGACTGTAACCATTTTATACTGGACCTCTATGTACGTATACGTCCCTACTTTATCGCCTTACCTAAGCGATCGCGGACTAACTTTGCCTTTTATCGGCATCGTGCTTGGAAGCTACGGCTTCGTGCAAATGTTCGTTCGTTTCCCGCTCGGTATCTTGTCAGACCGCTTCGGAAAGCGCAAGCCGTTCATCCTGCTCGGCATGCTGACCGCAGGAATCAGCTGCTTGCTGTTTCTTATACCGGGACTTTGGATATGGCCGCTTGCGGGCAGGCTGATGGCAGGCGTTTGCGCTTCCACCTGGGTCGCTTTCACGGTCCTTTACGCCAGCTATTTTGGAGCCGGACAGACAGGACGCGCGATGGGCAATATTAGCGTGATGACCGTGTCGGGGCAAATGATCGGCATGCTGCTTAGCGGCTGGCTCACTGACGGTTTTAACGCGATTGCGCCGTTCGCCACCGGGGCTGTGCTTGCAGTCATCGGATTTCTGCTTGCATTTATGCTAAAAGAGCCTCGTTCGGAGCTTCGCGAGCAGCCGGGCATGTCTTTTGCGATGATTAAAAACGTGGTGCGAACGAAAACGCTGCTGCAGGTATCGCTGCTCTCCATTCTCGCTCATGGCGTTCTCTTTATTACCATGTTCGGGTTTACGCCGCTTAAAGCGGAAGAAATGGGAGCTGACGGGCTTAAGCTGACCATGCTTGTGTTTGCTTTCATGCTTCCTCATGCCTTCGCCTCACTCGTAACAGCAAGGTGGTTCACACCTAGATTTGGTTATTGGGGCACGATTGGGCTTGGCTTTATTTTGAGCACGATTTGCACGGCGGCTATGGTATTAGCGGATTCGTTCGGCGTGCTCGTCGCGACTCAAGCGATTAACGGCTTTGCGCAGGGATTGCATATGCCTCTTCTGCTTGGACTCGCTATTCGCGATGTCGAGCTTCCCGGACGCGCTACCGCGATGGGCTTGTATCAGGCATTGTATGCGATCGGAATGTTCTCGGGGCCTTTTCTGGCCGGCTGGCTGAATGAAAGCTGGGGCTTGAATGGAGGCTTCCTGTTTGGTTCAATGCTCGGCGCAATAGCATTCGCGCTTGTCGTCGTGTGGGCTATGAAGGAGCGCCATGCAAAGGTGATCATACGTAAAGAGCGTGCTGAGGAGGTTAGAGGATGATGAGACCCCAGCTCGTGCTGGATATCGGCGGCGTGCTTGCGACAAACTTATCGCCTCTCTTCTGGCGGCTGCTGGCAGCGGAAGCCAACGTTTCCGAAGAAGCGCTCTACTCTGAATATAAACGCCAAATAAGCGAACATTTGTGGACGGGCAGCATTTCGGAGGAGCAGTTTTGGGAATGGATCAATAAGCATGCGCCCAAGCTGAGCTCAGAAAGAGCGAGATCCTATATAGATAGAAGCTTGCAGCCATTGCCGGCGCTAGCGAAAATCGCTGAATGGAACGATATCGCCGATATTCACCTGCTAAGCAATCATCTACCCGCTTGGATCGAGCCTATCGTTAAGCCGATCAGGCCCTATTTGAAGAGCGTAACGATCTCAAGCGAGGCAGCTTTAAAAAAGCCTCACCCGGAAATTTACGCCAGGGCGGCCGCATTTATACCGTCAGGCAGCCATGTGTTGTTCGTCGATGATCAAGAAAAAAATATAAGGCAAGCAGCGTCGCTCGGCTGGCGGACGCTGCTTGCCGATGAGGATGGGCAGTGGATTTCCTTCGTTCTCCCGCTGTTAAAGCAAGAAAGCTAAGACGAAGAGCAATATGCCGCTTCCCGCAGCAATACTGAGCAGATAGACATCAGGCAGGCCGAATCGCAGGCGGAAGCCATAAGCGGGCTTTCGCTTCGAATAGCCGAAACCGCGCGCCTCCAGCGCATCCGCCATCTGCTCCGCTAAACGAAGCATAGAACGCATATAAGGAATAAGAACCGAAAGAAGCATGTTGAATGGCACTGTTCTCAGAGGCGTAACCGCCTTCCCTCTCGCATGTGCAAGCTTTGCAAACCTCTCCCACTCTCCTGTTAAAAGCGGAATAAACCGAAAAATTAGCGTTACGATTAGCGCGAAAGAATGAATCGGTACTCGCAGCCTGTTAAGCCAGCCAAACGTTTGCTCGATGGCCCTCTGCAGCCTGTAAGGCGTCATGAGCTTAAGCATCGGCATCCCAATAAGCATAATAAGAAGCAGCTTGCCAAACTTTATCGCAATCGGCCAGACCTTATCCCAATCGAAGGATAACGGCCCAAATTCTACGCCCCCTATTACGCAAAAAATAAGGATCATCATGACATAAGCGCGAATGACACGCAGCCAAGGCCGTATGAGCGCTCGAAATGGCACTAACAGCAACAGCGTTACAAGCGCGGCAAGCGATAGCTCCAAAGTCGTTTTTTGCGCCAGCACGCTTGCCGAAAGAAATAAATAAACAAGGACAAGTGCACGGGGATCGAACCGGTCGGAACGGAGCGGCGTAAGTCTTTCTGTTGCTGGAAGGGCGAAGTCTGCAGTGGATCCATTAGCTGCTGCAAGATCATCTTCCGGTTTACAGGTTAACGGTTGTTCTTCCTTCAGTGATGGTTTGGGCAAAATGCACGCCTCCGCTTGACCAGCTGGGGCGGCGGCATGCAGCGCCGTCCGCAACGCCGTCCGCCGCGCCAGCTCCGCTGCCAGCGCCGCCGCAACCTCGCGCGCCGCCGGCCACGGCGCCCCGTCGCTCCGCGCCGGCACCTGCGGCGGCAAAGCCGCCTCCGCGCGCAGCTCCGCCAGCACGCGAAGCGCCTGCGGCGCCGCTGCGGCATGCGCAACCGCCGCCGCAGGAGCCGCTGCGCGGACCGTGCCGCCGTCAACCACGGCGACCGCGTCCGCCAGCGGCAGCAGCGCGTCGAGGTCGTGCGTTGCCACGACCGCTCCGCGCCCCGCCGCCCTGTGCGCCTCAAGCACCGCGCACAGGCGGCGGATACCGGCGGCGTCTAACCCCGCCGTCGGCTCGTCCAGCAGCAGCCATTCCGGCTCGCACGCCAGCAAACAGGCGAGTGAAAGCCGTCGCTGCTGCCCTCCGCTGAGCGTCCATGGATCACGCTCCAGCATCTCCTGCGGCAAGCCTGCACCCTCAAGCGCCCGCTCCATTCTCGCCTCCGCATTAGCGGCATCCACATCGTAAGGCTTTAGCGAATAAAGGAGCTCGTCCCGAACCGTAGCAGCAAACCATTGCGATTCAGAGCTTTGCATAGCTATGCAAAGCCTAAGCGCCACGTCCCGATTAAGCCGCCTTCTGCGGCTGTCTTCCGCCCACAGCGGATTACCGCCGAGCTCGATGCTGCCCGCCTGGATCATTCGGATTCCTGCGATCGCCTCAAGCAAAGTTGATTTTCCCGCACCGTTGCGTCCGGTCAGCAAAGTAATTTTCCCCGCTTCGAAGCTCATATGAACATCTTTAAGCAGCTGTTTTTTTTCCGCTCCGTCAGCATAGACGCTAACGCCGCTTAACTTCCAATCAGCGTTCATAGCGTTTCACCGCCTCTGCCAGCATATGGGCCGTAAATGGAAACGGCCGCAGCTTGACGCCTTGCTCTTCAAGCTCCCAAGCGACCTGCGCTGCATAAGGCGCTATAAAGCCGAGCTGCTCGCATATGCTGTCTTTCGCCCCGGATTGAGATCTGGCAAACCATTCTCCAGCTTGTCCGTCATACGCAATCAAGCCTTCATTCATCGCCACGATGCGATCTCCCTCGCGCAGCTCCTCCAGCTTTTGCGTAATCCACATAACCGTGACGCCGGATTTCTGCAGGCGCCTGACCTGCTCCAGCACTGCGCACGCTGCCTCGGGATCCAGCATAGCCGTCACTTCATCTAGAACTAGCAATGGAGATTGCACCGCCAAGCAGCCTGCTATGGCAACCAGCTGCTTTTGCCCGCCGGATAGGGTTTCAATTGGCTGATGCAGCCGGTCGCCCATCCCGACTTTTCGCAGCGCAAGTGCGGCTTCTGATGGAATATCGGCAGCCGCCAGCTCATTTTGCTCAAGCATAAGAATGACGTCCTCCCAAGGCGTTGCTCCGACCATCGCTGTCTCCGGCTGCTGCATCACGATCGGAATCGGCTTGCCCTCTGCTGAAGTCTTTATGCTCCTCGTAATTTGTCCGGCAACGCCGGCTGTACGGAAGCCCGCAGCTACTTTGGCAAGCGTGCTCTTCCCGCTGCCGTTTCGCCCAACCAGCGTTATCCACTCCCCTTTATATATAGTCAGGGACACATTTTTTATTAGGGGCAGCCGCTTCTGCCCTTCCAGCATGACAGGCGGCGTAACCGTTACTTGCTTCATTTCGATCTGACTGATTTCATCCAAAAAACTTTCACCCAACCTCTTCCCCAAAACGATTGGCTATGCTACAATTCTATTTTGTTAACTGAGTCCAAATAAATATGGTTAACATTAAATCCGCAGCTACATAAAGGAGCCGTTTCAAATTATGCAAACCAATAACATTCGATCGCTCGTCTTCATTGCTTTATTCGCTGCATTGTTTATCGTCATGAGCTCACTGACGATTAAACTCGGAGGCTCGTTTGTTCCCATTACGCTTCAGACATTAGCTGTTGCGTTAGCCGGCCTGTTCCTGACGCCGCGCAACGCTTTCCTAAGCATATTCATCGTCATCGTGCTTGCGGCATTCGGCCTGCCGTTGTTCAGCGGCCAAGGCGGAATTGCACATCTGACAGGACCTACAGGCGGCTTTATCTTCGCCTTTCCGTTCTGCGCGCTATTAGTCAGCCTTGCGGTTGGCGCCTTCTTACGCAGCAGCGGCTCCAAAGGAAATAAAATCATCGCATTTATCGCTTTTTTCATTATTTTCGAGTTATTCAGCTCACTGTGCGCATACATTCCGGGTATTCCTTGGCTCATGCAAGGTTACGATCTTACCTTCCAGAAGGCGATGATAGCCGGGTTTTATCCCTTCATCATCGGTGATGCGCTGAAATCGCTCGCCGGCACGATTTTAGCAATCTCCTTAACACCTTACATTGTCTACATTCGCTCGTCAACCGCAAGCAGCCGTGCGGAAAAATCTTCATTTAACGCACAAAGCCACAGCTGACTTATAAAAAACCGCTTATTCCTTTCATTGATTCTCATCAACAAGGGATAAGCGGTTTTTGTTATTTATCCTTTCGGCCCCGTGCCCGGATAATTCTTAATATCTGAATAATTCATTTTAAAAAAAGCCGCATATGATACTGCGCCGACGGGAGCTGCATCATATACGGCTTATTCCTTTTCATACAGGCAGCCTTCACTTGTTGACTAGAGCGGCTTACTCGATGCACTCCTCTGGAGCTGGCTCCGACGCATCTTCCACGTTGATCTTCTCAGCTACCGTGTCGCGTACAATTGAGATGACAAGCTGCAGCAAATAGTTAATGTCGGATTGACTTTGTTGAAATTCGGTTACGATTGGAATACCGTCAAGCTCATCCTGCAGCTCTTCCATCTCGCCTTCAATTTTTTTAACCATATCCGCGTTTTTGAAAGTCGTTTCGAATGCGACAACTTCCTTTTGTTTCTTTTTGATTTTGGTAATAAGCTGCTGAATGCGCTCATTTCCATTGATTTGCTGCTCCGCGCGGCGATAGTGCTGTACTTCCTCCGATGTGAAGATTAGATCGGCCAGCTCCTTCGCTTTTTTCGTAATATCTTCGCGTACAATAAGGTCGCGCGTATGAAAGCTCGGAATGCCGCAGCCCTCTCCATGCTCATGCCCGTGATCGCATTGACCCGCTTGATTTTCTGCTGTATGCTGCTCTGCCATTTGTCATCTCTCCTGTTTTCCCGTTAGCTAACGGCTTCTTGCGGGCTCTGTTCGATCGCTTCGGCTTTAATATACCAGGTTTGAGCCTCGGTTACCTTCGCCATAATGAACTGCCCGATCCATTCCTTTGGACCTTCCAAATGAACTAATTTATTCGTACGCGTCCGTCCGGATAGGACATTTGCATTGTTTTTACTTTCGCCTTCAACGAGCACTTCAACGATTTGGCCTCGCAGCTTCTCATTCATTTCTCTCGCATTCGCAGCAAGCTGCGCGTTTAAGCGCTGCAGCCGCGCCTTCTTCACCTCTATCGGCACATTGTCCTCCATGCCTGCGGCAGGTGTTCCTTCGCGAGGAGAATAAAGGAAGGTATACGCGGAATCGAAGCCTACTTCTTTAACCAGCGTCATCGTATCCTCGAACTGCTCATCCGTTTCGCCAGGGAAGCCGACGATGATATCCGAAGTCAGCATGGCGCTTGGGATCGCTTTTTTAATTTTACCCACCAGCTCCAAATACATCTCGCGGGTATATTTGCGGCTCATTCGTTTCAATATTTCAGTGCTTCCGGACTGCACCGGCAAATGAATATGCTCCACCAAATTGCCGCCCGTTCCAAGCACCTCAATTAAATGATCATCAAAATCACGCGGGTGGCTCGTCATAAAGCGGATTCGCGGAATATCGATGTTGGACATGTCCAACATCAGATCGCCAAAGCGGTAGTTAATGTCTTCGAAATCTTTCCCGTACGCATTAACGTTCTGGCCGAGCAGCGTAATTTCCTTAAACCCTTTGCGGGCTAAGTCGCGCACCTCGGCGATCACATCCTCAGGACGCCGGCTGCGCTCCTTGCCGCGTGTATACGGCACAATGCAATAAGTACAGAACTTATCGCAGCCATACATAATGTTCACCCAAGCACGCATGCCTTCGCGCTTCTTAGGCATATTTTCGATAATGTCGCCTTCCTTGGACCATACCTCGACGACCAGTTCTTTGCTGAAATAAGCGTTTTGCAGCAAATACGGCAGTCTGTGTATGTTATGCGTACCAAAGATCATGTCCACAAAAGCATGCTTTTGCAAAATACGTCCGACAACCGATTCCTCCTGCGACATGCAGCCGCAAACGCCGAGCAGCAAGTCCGGCTTCTCCGTCTTCAGCGTCTTGAGGTGACCTAGCTCGCCAAACACCTTGTCCTCCGCGTTTTCACGGATCGCGCAAGTATTGAGCAAAATAACGTCTGCAAGCTTCCGATCCTCTGTGGCTGTATAGCCCATTTCTTCGAACATGCCCTTCATGACCTCGGTGTCATGCTCGTTCATTTGGCAGCCGTACGTCTGGATCAGATAATGCTTGCCCGCGCCGATCGTCCGCAGCTCATCGGGGATTGCAAAATCGTAATGCACCTCGATGTCCTCTTTGCCGCGTTTCTTCTCATCCTTGTGGCTTGGTGCCGCATTTATATTGACGATCCTTCCTTTAATGCGGTAGGTCGTTGAATGCTCATTCTGGTCGATCACTTTCGCATCGCTAAAATCAAAATATTTGGAGTAATCCTTAAGCTGGTCCTGCTTCTTGTCCGCAGCGGTCTGGCTACTTTCCTTCTTCAATGCCGATTCACTTCCTTATGGGTACAAATAGTTGCTGTTCGGATAGCCCAAATCAGTATTATACCAGTTAACGGAATAGAGGGTCAATAAAGGTCATACAAAATCGGTCCTGAATCTCTTCGCACGTATAGCCCATCACATGCCGCAGATGCCTGTACGTATGCGGCGATTGCACAGCTATAAAAGAATGGGCCGAATAGGCCGGATCAATGGGATGAACCTGCTCTTTCTCGACAGCCTCCCGAAATAAGCTGCTGAGCACATTGTGTAAATATTGATAGGGCGGCGTTTGAAAAAAATCGGGTTTATGATCTTCGATTTTATTATAGGATTGCATGACGCCCAGCCATTTCGACTCCTTATCGATGAACGCGATAATTTTGCGCATGACTCCGCTCAAGCGCTGCTGCACGGTCAGCTGCGCCCCCGCTGTTAAATATTCATCGATTTCACTGATAAAGATGTCGAAGTTCTCTTTCATCATATCCATGCACAAATCGCCTTTATTAGAATACCTTCGGTAAAGGGTACCTTGTCCAATCCCAACCGATTTGGCAATTTGGTGCATACTGACCGATTCTACCCCATGCTCCGTAAACAAGTGATTAGCAGTGTGCAAAATCGCTTTGCTTAGTTCTTGTTTCGTTCTGCCGTTTTCTGGTGCAGTCATCGATTCTGTCTCCTTTTTCCGCGCTAACAAATAAACGATTGACAATTGCTCAATCCGTCTTTATGATTCAGTAGTGCGGACAATTGTCCGCACATAGATGCGGTCATCTTTTTATTGTAGCCTGACAAGTTAGCACAGGTCAATAAGAGGAAGAGAAGACCCCCATATTCGGATAGGAGGAAATGAAATGTCTGCAGCTTCAAAAAAAGCAGCACCCAATGGCGATCCGATGTCGATTCGCAATATTATCGCACCGCTCACCGCTATTATAGTCGGTATGTTTATGGTTATTTTGGATGGCACCGCAATGAATGTCGCTATGCCTGGTTTAATGGCTGATTTCAAAAGCTCCATGTCTCTCGTTCAATGGACGATAACGGGCTACGCGCTTGCGCAAGCCGCCGTTATTCCGCTTGCGGGATGGATGTCCGACCGATTTGGAGCGAAACAGATTTTCTTGTTCTCGATCATTATGTTTACGCTCGGTTCGGGTCTATGCGCCCTTGCCACGACAGCAGAGCAGCTTATCGTTTTCCGGATCATCCAAGGTCTTGGCGGCGGTATGGTTGCACCAATCGCCATGGCCTTTACCTTTAGACTGAGCCCTCCGGGCAAGCAGGGCGCGGTGATGGGCATGATCGGTATTCCGATGCTTCTGGCACCTGCTCTTGGCCCTGTAGTGGCCGGCTGGCTCGTTGATTATGTATCTTGGCATTGGATTTTTATTATCAATCTCCCGATCGGCGTAGTTGCCGTTATCGTCGGACTTCGCACATTGCCTAATGTCGAACGGAAACGCGTACCCGCTCTTGATTTCTTAGGAATCATATTTGCGCCTCTGGCATTCGCTATGCTCGCTTACGGCGTAAGCTCAGCTGGCGGCGGAGAGGGCGGAGCAGGCAGCGGCTGGACATCTCCTGCAGCATTGACGGGTATGATCGTTGGCGGGATCGCGCTGATTGTTTTCATAATCGTTGAGCTTAGCCGCAAAGAACCGTTGCTCGAGCTTCGTGTTTTCAAATCAAGCAATTTCACCCGCGGCATCGTTCTGCAATGGATCGTTCAAATCGCGTTATTCGGTACGTTGTTCCTTGTTCCTATTTTCCTGCAAATCGCCAAAAACTACTCCGCTTTTGAAACGGGGCTTATCCTGCTTCCGCAAGCCATTGCTGCAGGTATATTCATGCCGATCGGCGGCAAGCTGTTTGACCGTTTTGGAGCCCGTCCCGTCGTCATTTCCGGCTTAGCTATCGTTACGTTTGCAGGCTTCATACTTAGCCAAATTTCTGCGGATACGACTATTCTTACGCTTATGATACCACTTACGATGCTTGGCGCAGGCATGGGCTTGTCGATGATGCCGCTTAATACGCACATCATGCAGTCTGCACCTAAAGAGCTTGTTAGCCGTGTAACCTCTTTAACCGCTGCTGCACAGCAGGTAATGACCTCCTTCGCAATCGCCGGCTTATCGACAATACTGGCCAGCAGAATAGAGCACTACAGCACGACAAATCCAGGACCAAACGTCATCTATTCCTCCTATGGAGATACGTTCTTCATTCTAGCTTCCGTTTCAATCGCCGGTGCGATTGTCGCATTATTGCTGCGCAGACCGAAGCAAGAGCAAAGCACAAATCCGGAAGAGAAACCTGAAGTGTCTATGATGATGGGCCATTAACCGCTGTTAATGACAGCTGCTCTATGCAAAAGACTGCTTTCAAATCGTCACAGACGACCAGAGAGCAGTCTTTTTTTAATGTTAGTCTATGATTTCTGCCATATCTCCGTTTTTCACGCCCGCCGCATTCGCTTCATCGGTATCGATATGCATATCGAGCGTAAATTGATCGGATACGCGCGCGACTACATTTTCGAACACGACGCCGCGCTCGCCGGCAAAGCGAACTCTGAGCGACTGCTTGTCTGCTATGCCAAACCGCTCTGCGTCGCTCGTGTGGAAGTGTATATGCCTTGCTGCTACGATTACGCCCTCTTCTATTGTTACCTCGCCTGCAGGCCCTTGGAGCTTAATTCCCGCCGAGCCTTTCGTATCGCCGGATTCCCGTACGGGCGGATTAACGCCAAGCGCAAATGCATCCGTACGCGATACCTCGAGCTGTGTCCGTTTACGGGCCGGACCGAGAATTCTTACTTTAGCGAAATTCCCTTTTGGTCCAACGACAGCGACCGTCTCATTGGCTGCATATTGACCCGGTTGGGACAAAGGCTTCATTTCCGTTAATTCGTATCCCTGGCCAAACAATAGCTCAACATGCTCCTGTGATAAGTGAATATGTCTTGCGGATACGCCGATTGGTACTTCTCTATGTATCATGCTGTCACTCTCCTGCTATGTAATAATCGACCTGCCGCTCCTGTCGATCAAGCGTAAACGGCTGTCGCCGTCCTTTGGCGGTAACAGCTCGTTTCGCGGTGAAATATAAGCTTATTTATAAATGTGAAACTTATAAATTCTTATATTTTGAAAAAGCATACGGCCGAATGGCCGTATGCTAATCATACCGCTTATTTAAATTCGGCAACAAGCTTCTCGAATTCTTCCGGAGTAATCTTGATGTTCTGCTTAGATAGGCCCTCAGGCTTGAAGCCGGTAACAAGATCCTCGTAAGACTTACGCGTTTTATTTTGATAAATAAGACCCGTGAGCATGCCGTTCGTTTCCATGATCTTGTTCATCGCTTGCACGCGGTTCGATGGATCGTAGTCTGGGAATTGCTCCAGGTTGACGATGTTTTCTTTGAACCAGTCGTAAGTATTGATTTTGTTGAACGTAACGCATGGGCTGAATACGTTGATAAGGGAGAAGCCTTCGTGGTTAATCCCCTCTTCAATCAGCTTCGTCAATTGCTTCAAATCGCTGGAGAACGATTGGGCAACGAATGTCGCGCCCGCGGACAATGCAATTTCGAGCGGCGAAAGCGTCGACTCGATCGAGCCTTCAGGCGTCGATTTCGTTTTAAAGCCCTCGGCGCTGCGCGGCGAGGTTTGACCTTTCGTCAAACCGTATATTTGGTTATCCATCACGATATAAGTTACGTTCAGGTTACGGCGAATGGCGTGAACCGTGTGACCCATGCCGATTGCGAAACCGTCTCCGTCGCCTCCGGATGCGATAACCGTTAGTTCGCGGTTAGCAAGCTTAACGCCTTGCGCGATTGGAAGCACACGACCGTGTATGCCGTGAAAGCCATATGCATTAATGTAGCCGGAAATCCGTCCGGAGCAGCCGATACCCGAGATGACAGCAAGCTGCTCAGGCTCCAGCCCTACGTTCGCAGCCGCACGTTGAATTGCCGCTTGAATGGAGAAATCTCCGCAGCCTGGGCACCAGTTGGGCTTTACATTATTTCTAAACTCTTTGAATGTTGCCATCTAAACTCAACTCCTTACAAGCTTTGTGAACGTCGGAAGGCAAGAACGGATTTCCGTCATATTTAAGCAAGCTTTCAATTTTATCTGCAAAGCCTGCATTCATTTTAATTTGGGCTGCTAACTGTCCCGTAGCGTTGTTCTCGATAACGATCACTTTTTTCGCATTTTGCAAGTAAGGAAGCAGAAGCTTCGTAGGGAACGGATGAATTTGACGAATCGTAATGTGGTTCGACGATATCTTTTCCTGCGACAGCAGGCTTCTAGCCTCGTCAATCGTACCGCCGGTCGAGCCCATGCCGATAAGAAGCAATTCCGGCGTATCAAAAGGTGCGTCTACGCGGATCGCGTCACGAATATACATCTCGTTCAGCTTGCCAAGCCGCTTATCCATCATGTTCTGACGGTTCAATGCATTTTCCGACGGACGTCCCGTCTCATCATGCTCAACGCCTGTTACGTGATGCAGACCGCCCTTCTCGCCAGGCAAGACGCGAGGGGAGATGCCGTCCTCCGTAAGCTCATAGCGCTTAAACAAATCATGGCCTTCAAGCGCAGGTACATTTTCGACCAGCTTGCCGCGTTTGATTTCAATTTTCTTGTAATCCAGCTCATCGCATGATTGTTTACCTAGCGATAGCTGCAAATCTGTCATCAAAATAACCGGAACTTGGTATTGCTCAGCCAAGTTAAATGATTCGATCGTATCGTAGAAGCAGTCTTCAATCGAAGCCGGCGCGATAACGATTTTTGGAATTTCCCCATGCGTACCGTAAACCATGGCATTCAGGTCCGACTGCTCTTGCTTTGTCGGCAGTCCAGTCGATGGACCGCCCCGCTGCGTATTCACGATTACAAGGGGCGTTTCCGTCATGCCTGCAAGACCAATCGCCTCCATCATTAACGAGAGGCCAGGACCCGCGGATGCCGTCATCGTGCGAACGCCTGCATAGTTTGCGCCGATTGCCATCGTTACAGCTGCAATTTCATCCTCGGTTTGTACGACCGTTCCGCCGAACTTAGGAAGTTTCTTGATCAGATATTCCATGATCTCGGATGCAGGCGTAATCGGATAAGCGGCCATCAGACGGCAGCCTGCCGCAATAGAGCCAAGTCCGATCGCCTCATTTCCGATCATGAACAGCTTCTGCTGCCCGTCAGCCTCATCAAGCTTGAATTCATCAAGCGGTCCGCCCGCTTGCTCCAGCACAAACTCAGCTCCGCGTTTAACCGCTTCAATATTTTTCTCAACGATAGCTGCGCCTTTGCGTCCGAACTCTTCTTCAACCGCTTTATTAAATACTTCTAGCGGAAGTCCAAGAAGTGCCCAGGATGCGCCTGAAGCAACCATGTTTTTCATCAATGACGTGCCTAGCTCCTCAGCCATTGCTGTAATAGGAACGGCAAACAGTCTTGCTTTTATACCATCAGGTATGGTTGGATTAAATTTTGCATCAGCGACGATAACGCCGCCGAGACGAAGTTCCTTTGCATTCAGATCAATACTCTCTTGGTCAAATGCAACCAGAATATCCAAATCATCCGAAATTGCGCGAATCGGCTTTGTGCTTATACGTATTTTATTATTCGTATGTCCGCCCTTGATCCTCGAAGAAAAATGTCTATACCCATATAAATAATAACCCAAGCGATTAAGCGCCGTGGAAAAGATCCGGTCCGTACTTTCGACGCCTTCGCCTTGTTGTCCCCCGATCTTCCAAGACAATTGACTGATCAAAATGCCCAACTCCTCTTTTTCTAGAACGTACAAATATTCATATCATCAAGCAATTATATAATATAAGTCATAACAGTCACAACAATTTTAAAGCTCGCATGAACAAAAATCAAGATGTAAACGCATAATCAAAACATAGTTTGTTTCGATTGTTTCCATACCGCAAATAGATCGAACAGCCCTTAAGCATTGGGGAGGCTCTTTCTCAGAAAACGAAGCGCGTTTCCAGACATAAACTGCTCGGTTTGCCACTCGGAATACCTTTTCAGCAGCGCTTCTTGAAGCGAGATAAGCTCGCCTGGATGCGTTAATCCCTCTATATAACGGTCAATCCCGTCAAAATCAGAGCCAAGCATAATATGGGATTCTCCGCCAAGCTTACAGATATGCTCGATATGACGAAGCAAATCATCGATGACTACGACCTCCGCGTTCGATACAAACCAGGGTACGAACGTGACCCCGATCAGGCCTTGCTTCGCAATTAATTTCTCAATCTGGGCATCCGTTAAATTTCTCGGATGATCGCATATCGCTCTTGCATTGGAGTGAGAGGCGATGACTGGTCTTTGTGAAAGCTCGGCCACCTCCCAAAACGCCCGCTCTGACAAATGGGATACATCTAATAGTATATCCAAATTTTCACATTCTTCTACAAACCTTCTGCCTTTTATTGTTAATCCTCCGCCGCGCGGCTCCATAGCTCCGTCTGCTGCCCAGTTGGCATGATTCCAGGTCAGTCCCGCAGCGCGAATGCCTAATCGATACATGATTCGAAGCAGGGACATTTGACCTTGAAGTCCATCGACGCCTTCCAGCGACAAAAGCGCTCCGATTTTTCCGTCCCGTACACAATCGTCTAAATCCTGAGCCGTTCTTACCCAAATCATGTCCTCGCACGATAATACCATTTGGTGAAAGCGGTCCACGCTTTCCAAAACAGGCTCTAATCTTCCGTTCATAGATTGCGGTATGTAGATCGCAAATGTCTGCAGAACAGTTCCTGCTGCCTTCAGGCGCTCGTATGTAACATCTAAACGGCCAGGCTCGTTTCCTTGAAAATTTAAATCCTCATCAATCAGCAGCTTGCAGAGCACATCGCAATGAAAATCGACTACTTTCATAGAGACACCTCACCGTTCGTTTGACTCGCAGCAAAAAAACCTGTCTACGACGTAAACAGGCGAAACCCTTTCATTTTATCCAATTGGCTGATGCATTAACGCCGCTTGGACTTGCTACCGAGGCTCAACAATCAATTTGATTGCTGTTCGATCCTCCCCGTCGATAACGATGTCAGTAAAAGCCGGTATGCAAATTAAATCCACCCCGCTGGGAGCGACAAATCCGCGAGCAATCGCGACTGCTTTAATCGCTTGGTTTAACGCACCAGCACCAATGGCTTGCAGTTCCGCACCGCCACGTTCACGAAGAACGCCTGCGAGCGCACCTGCAACGGAATTTGGATTGGACTTTGCTGAAACTTTTAATACATCCATAAAAAAAGTACCTCCCCTTGGACTGTTGGATGGATTCCACTTTTAAATAGTATTCGAGGGAGATTAAAAAATTCCTGCTTTTATTTCGCCTATTCACAAACTGTTCTGAATTGTCGGAACTTTTCGAAGATTAAAAGCGTTACATCAGAAGCCATTCGTCCTCTGTGAGACGAATTTTCTCAATTTTGCGCGCTTGTCCCGTTGCATCATCGATCTGAACGGAAATGGCATGCAAATGCCATTTTCCCTCATCCACCACAAAACGGACCGGCAGCTGCGTAATAAATTTATGCAATACAGCATTGCGCTCCATGCCTAGCACGCCTTCCTTAGGACCAACCATGCCAACATCGGTTATGTAAGCCGTTCCTCCAGGCAAAATCGTATCGTCATTCGTTTGTACATGCGTATGAGTTCCAAGCACGATCGAAGCTCTGCCGTCCAGATGCCAGCCCATCGCAATCTTCTCGGAGGTTGCTTCCGCATGAAAATCGACCAAAATGTTTTGCGTTTGCTCTCTAGCCTCTTCGATCAGCTCATCAGCCTTGCGGAAAGGGCAATCGATCGGCGGCAAAAACGTACGGCCTTGCAAATTGATAATGGCCAGCTGTTTCCCTCCGGCTTTGATAAAGGCCATGCCTTGTCCAGGAGCGCCTTCTGCATAATTCGCCGGGCGAACAAGGCGGGGTTCTTCATCAATCCATTCAAAAATATCTTTATTATCCCACGTATGGTTACCCATCGTTATGCCATGAATACCCCATTCGAAAAATTCCTTCGCAATCGTTGCCGTAATCCCTCTGCCTGCAGCCGCATTCTCGCCATTTGCAATAATGATATGAGGGTTATATTTACTTTTAAGAGCTGGCAGCACACGCTTTAATGCATTTCTTCCTACGTTCCCTACGATATCGCCGATAAATAATACATTCATGTCATTACACTTCCTTTTTTGTACGCCTGCAAACAGAAAAGTGGCTAACAAGCAGCCACTTTTCTGTAAAGCTGATATTTTTTTGTTGATTACTTCGCATATTCAACCGCGCGTGTCTCTCGAATAACCGTGACTTTAATATGTCCCGGATAATCGAGTTCGCTCTCGATTTTTTTCGTAATATCTCGTGCGAGGCGGAATGCTTCCGTGTCGTCGATTTTTTCTGGCTGCACCATGACGCGTACTTCGCGGCCAGCTTGGATCGCATACGATTTCTCAACGCCTTCAAACGATTCGGAAATATCTTCGAGCTTTTCCAGTCGTTTAATGTACGTTTCAAGCGTTTCGCGACGAGCCCCAGGACGTGCAGCCGATAATGCATCAGCCGCTCCTACGAGCATCGCAATAACAGAAGTCGCTTCCGTATCACCGTGGTGGGAGGCAATACTGTTAATTACGACAGGATGCTCCTTGTATTTCTTAGCAAGCTCAACACCGATTTCAACGTGTGAGCCTTCCACTTCGTGGTCCAGCGCTTTACCGATATCATGCAGCAATCCTGCACGCTTTGCCAGCGTTATATCTTCGCCAAGCTCTGCTGCCATCAAGCCAGTCAAGTAAGCAACCTCCATGGAATGCTTCAATACGTTTTGACCATAACTTGTCCGGTACTTCAATCGACCTAAAATCTTGATTAAATCCGGATGCAAGCCATGAACGCCAACCTCGAAAGTAGCTTGCTCACCGTATTCACGGATTCGCTCGTCCACTTCTTTACGAGATTTTTCAACCATTTCTTCAATGCGGGCAGGATGGATACGACCGTCAGCCACAAGCTTTTCCAAAGAAGTGCGGGCAATTTCGCGTCTTATCGGGTCGAAACCAGACAAAATGACCGCTTCCGGTGTATCGTCGATAATGAGATCGATACCAGTCAATGTTTCCAAAGCTCGGATATTTCGGCCTTCACGCCCAATAATACGGCCTTTCATTTCTTCATTAGGCAATGTTACGACGGAAACCGTCGTCTCAGCCACATGATCAGCCGCACAACGTTGAATAGCAAGTGATATAATATCACGGGCTTTCTTGTCGGCTTCTTCTTTCGCTTGCTGCTCGATCTCTTTAATCATCTGTGCTGTTTCATGTCGTACTTCCTGTTCAACATTGGATAAAATGATCGATTTCGCATCTTCCGTTGTCAGACCTGATATACGTTCCAATTCACTAAGCTGCTGCTTGTAAATGGAATCAATCTGCTCTTGCGTTTCTTCGATCCGTTTTTCTTTGTTGGCTACAGTTTCTTCTTTGCGTTCTAGCGCTTCTAACTTTTTATCCAGCGACTCCTCTTTTTGGAGCAAACGTCTTTCCTGACGTTGAGCCTCGTTGCGTCGTTCACGAATGTCTCTCTCGGCTTCGGAACGAAGTTTGTGGACTTCATCTTTTGCTTCTAGCACGGTTTCTTTCTTCTGAGCTTCAGCTTCTTTCTTCGCATTTTCTACGATTTGGACAGCTGCTTGCTCAGCGCTTGAAATTTTGGCCTCGGCAATCGACTTTCGAATAAAATAACCAATCCCAAAGAAAATTGCGCCAACAAAGAGACAGATCAAGATCCAAATGACCTCATTAAGCATCTGTTTCACCTCCTTGCTGCATACACCAAGGCACTGCTTGGGATGATATTAGGTTTTCAACCGGCTACAAACCGTTTCAACATTTACTAATTTGACGAAAATAATCGTTTCGAATCAACTTTTGGAAGGAAAATTGATTCAAAAATGAAGGAATACAACCTCATTTTATCGTTTCGTAAAATCAATTGTCAAGCAAAAGCCCATCATCTTCCTCGAATACATCGTCTTCCCCATTCAGATCGATCGACTTTAACGCTTCCTTCACGATATCTCCTGGAAAGCCTCTACGCATTAAATAGCCCATTAGCTTGCGCTTTCGGTCAATCGGCTCTCCTTTTAAAGAGCGCCATTTCTTCTCAGCAGCCTTTTTTGCTGACGCCAGTTCTACCTTACGGTCTAACGATTCGGTTGCTTCCGCTGCGACTTCTTTCGACACGCCTCGCAGCTGCAGCTCCTGCTTGATAAAGCGACGCCCCTTCAAGCTGTTTCTAAGCCGGCCGATAGCAAACATATGAGCATATTGTTCATCATCCACAATATGCTCCCTTTCTAAACGGTCAAGCGCATATTGAATATTGTCAGCCTCAAACCATTTGCGATTTAAATATTGTTCGATTTGCTTTCTTGTTCGCGGCTTTGCACCCAAATAAGCGATAGCCAGCACATAAGCACGGTACCGTTCATCTTCCATTCGTATTTCTTCCATTTGAACTTCCGTTAATATTTGCCCTTTCGTCAGCCGAAAACGGATCAATATGTCTTCATGCACCGATAGCATCTCTTTGTCTGATTCAGCAAAGAGATGATATAATTTTCGTTCCTTCTTGTCCTGTCGAACAGATAGGATCATCCATTCTTCTACATCGCTTGGATTGCTATAGGCCACACTGTACATCCTCTCTAAACACAGCATCGCCGCCCCTAAAGGGACGGCGAAGCATCAGTAAGTATATATGATCAGGTAATTTTATTCCAGATCTTCGAACTCTTCGTCGTCTTCCTCAGCCTTAAAGTTAGCCTGAGTTGCTGCAGCCGACAGGTTGCTCGCTTCGCGAATCTGCTTTTCGATGACTTCAGCGATATCCTTGTGATCCTTCAAATACTGCTTCGCATTCTCACGGCCTTGGCCAAGACGCTCGCCATTGTAAGAGAACCATGCACCGCTCTTCTGCACAATATCCATCTCTACGCCAATATCGATAAGCGTTCCTTCTCTGGAAATGCCTTCGCCGTACATGATGTCGATTTCCGCTTGCTTAAACGGAGGAGCAACTTTGTTCTTAACGACCTTAATACGGGTACGGTTACCGACCATATCATTGCCTTGCTTCAATGTCTCGATACGGCGTACGTCAAGGCGTACACTCGAGTAGAACTTCAAAGCGCGTCCGCCTGGCGTTGTCTCGGGGTTACCGAACATAACGCCTACTTTTTCACGCAATTGGTTGATGAAAATCGCAATCGTCTTCGATTTGCTGATTGCCCCCGAAAGTTTCCGCAAAGCCTGTGACATTAGACGTGCTTGAAGACCTACGTGGGAATCACCCATATCGCCTTCAATTTCGGCTTTCGGTACAAGTGCCGCAACGGAGTCAATAACGACGATATCAACAGCGCCACTGCGTACGAGTGCTTCAGCGATTTCCAAGGCTTGCTCGCCTGTATCAGGCTGTGAAAGCAAAAGCTCATCAATATTAACACCAAGTTTGCTTGCATAAAGCGGATCTAGCGCATGCTCCGCATCGATAAAAGCAGCTTGTCCGCCAATTCGTTGAACCTCTGCAATTGCATGAAGCGCAACTGTCGTTTTACCGGAAGATTCCGGTCCATATATTTCAATAACACGTCCACGCGGCAAGCCGCCTATTCCTAAAGCGATATCTAGAGCAAGCGAGCCGCTAGGCACGGTCTCTACCTGCATGTGTGTGGATTCTCCTAATTTCATGATGGAGCCTTTACCAAATTGCTTCTCAATTTGACGCAAAGCCATTTCTAGTGCAGCGCGACGATCCGACAAGAAACTCACATCCTTCTTTATTTATAATGTTATGATACCTTTTTTCCGAGAGGTTGACAAGCATTTTTTCGAACATACATTCGCCTTTTTGTTTCCCCCTCATATGGACATAAAAAAACCGCAGCAAAGTAATCTTCGCCACGGTTCTTCCGGTAACTATAATTAATTATAGCTTGAAAGTCGACATTTGACAAATATTATTTATTTTATCGAATTTCCTCAGAAACGGCAGACTTCAGCCATCCGATTTCGATTCCTTAACGCCCTTGCAGCGCCAGCCACAGACGATATAAAGCAACCTTGACTGCACGCAGCCTAATCATGCTTCTGCCTCCGCTTAAGTTCAAGGTATGCACGACGGCCTTCTTGCCGCGCTCTGCGATACCTACATAAACAAGCCCAACAGGCTTGCCCTCGGATTCTGACGGTCCCGCAACTCCTGTCAAAGAAACGCCAAAATCAGCGTCCGCAAGCTCTCTGACCCGCTCCGCCATCAATGCGGCAGTCGAATCGCTAATGGCGCCGGGCGTACCTTCCCCCTCAAGCTGCGTCATCGGAATGCTAAGCAAATGATGCTTCATTATATTGGTGTAGGTAACAACCCCTCCTACATACTCTCCACTGCTTCCAGGAACGTTTGTAATAAGCTCGGCAAGCAAACCCCCGCTGCAGCTTTCCGCGCTCGCCAGCTTGCGCCTTGAGGCTCTCAGCAGGTGTACAACCTCTTCTTCGATCGGGATATCCTGCTGTGCGTATAAATGCTCGCCGACACGTTCCTTGATTTTCTCGAGCGTTTTATCGATTTTCTGACCCGCTTCATCAGGTGTGCCTGCTTTGGTGGATACCCGAATGGAAACCTCGCCCTCCTTCGCGTAAGGGGCAATCGTTGGGTCAACCTGACCGTCGATCAAATCAAGCAGCTTCGCTTCAAGGTTCGATTCTCCGATCCCGGCGAATTTCAGTATTCGCGAATAAAGCGGCTTTGTCTCACCAAGCACAGAACGAAGCCAAACCTCGCCGGCGCCATCCATCATCGGCTTCATTTCGCGCGGCGGCCCTGGAAGAAGCAAATACAGCGTACCGTCTACGGATAAGCCGTTGCCTACGGCTAGGCCCGTCGTATTTTCGAGCGGATCACCGCCTTCGATCATTAACGCCTGCCGGCGGTTGCTCAGGGCCATATGAATGCCGCGGGAGCTGAACATTTCCTCGATTTGAGCCATCGAAGGCTCATGAATAATGAGCTTACGCTTCAAATAATCAGCTAATACATCCTTCGTAAGATCATCCTGTGTCGGTCCGAGTCCCCCCGTAAAGACTAGTAAATCCGCCCGGCTTCTCCCGATTTCAATCGCTTGCCGCAGCCGCTCGGAATTGTCTCCGACAACCGTTTGAAAATAAACGTCGACACCTAATCCAGCAAGCTTCTGTGACAAAAATTGTGCATTCGTATTTACGATTTGGCCGAGCAGCAGCTCCGTTCCGACCGCGATGATTTCTGCTTTCATAATACTGGTTTCCCTCCGACTTCAAAAGTAAGTTTGACCGTAAGCAAATATACAAAAGCATCTCTCCGTTTAAAGGAAAGATGCTTTGAAGTTATTCTACCGGAATCAAATGCTTGTTCTTTACGAAATAATCGATACCTGAGTAAACTGTAATGATGGCTGCCGCCCAGCTAGCGACAACATCGAAAGGAAAGTCAATGAAATTGAAAGGAAAATTGTTGATCAATAGCGCGATAATCATTGTAATTTGAATAGCCGTCTTCCATTTTCCCCATTTGCTGGCAGCCATTACGGAGCCTTCAAGAAGCGCTACCTGACGGAGACCCGTTACTGCGAATTCTCGGCTAATGATAACAATCGCAATCAAAGCATTCACCTTGTCCATTTCAACAAGCGAAATAAGAACAGCAGCTACAAGCAGCTTATCCGCCAAAGGGTCGAGCAGCTTGCCGAGGTTCGTTACGATTTTGTTCTTACGCGCAATGTAGCCATCTAATCCGTCTGTACTTGCCGCCACAATAAAAATGAGTGCCGCTGCGATTTGATTGTATGTAATGGAGAAGTCCGAGATGCTGAACGACCCCAAATCCACTTTAATAAGCAGAAAAAACATAATAACCGGCACCAAAAATATTCTGGCAAGTGTAATGCGGTTCGCCAGATTCACGCAATTCCCTCCTTAGATCGATCTAACTCATTGGTGTGCGTTACGGGAACCCTTTGTTTGAGAATAAAACCGGATTTTATTTCCAGTTGCGGATCACTAGCTAAGCAACCTTGAGTTAATGCATTTGTTCTCTCTCTCATCTATGTATCCTCCAGATCCTTCCCTGAAGCTATCTAACCAAGTATAATACATGCTAATACACGTGTCAAAAGCGGCTAAAGCCTCATTTTGGAACTGCGGCTGCAGCAAAAACGAAAAGCCCCGTTTATCGAATTCCGATGAAACGAAGCTTCATTATTATTATTATGAGCGATAATTAGTAAATTGAAGCTCAACAGGCAAGTCTGCTTCTCTAAGCAGCTTCATAACCGCTTGCAAATCGTCAAGACTTTTACCTGATACTCTTATCTGATCGCCTTGAATTAAGCTCTTTACCTTCAGCTTCGAATCGCGGATTAAAATATTGATTTTCTTCGAAACATCCTGCTCTATGCCTTGTCTTAGCTTAATACGCTGACGAACGGTATTGCCCGATGCGCCTTCAATTTTTCCGTAATCCAAGTTTTTGATCGGAACGCCTCGTTTTACCATTTTGGACAATAATATATCAAGAACGTTTTTTAGCTTATAATCATCGTCTGAAGCGACTACGAGCTCTTCCTTCTCAAGTGCGATAGAGCTCTTGCTGCCTTTAAAGTCAAAGCGCGTTTCAATCTCACGCTCCGCTTGCTTAATCGCGTTCGCTAATTCTTGCATGTCTACCTTAGATACGATATCAAAAGCATTTTCTGAAGCCATTTAAAAACCTCTCCTTTGTTACTGTAATCATTATTCAGTTTTCACCTGATCGGCGCCAGCCCCGGTACCTGATTCAGTGCCTGATTCAGTGCCTGTTTCTGTACCTGCCTCGGTACCTGTGGTTCCGTCGACTGCCGGAGTTCCACCGCTAACGGGCTTAAGCAGCAGTTTTTTGGAGCCCGCCCGATCGCCGTCCGGCACAAGCACGCCATCCACTTTTATTTCCGTCAGATCGGATCTGCCCACATTAATGTAGATTGGTTCGGTAAGATCATAGGATTCGACAGTTCCGTCCTCTGCATTTGCCGAGTAAAGCTTCTCTCCTGTATTGCTGCCCGAGCGAACCTCCAGCCAGCTTCTTCCGCCAGCTACTTTAACTTCAACCTTATGGATGGTGCCTGCTGGTCCAATATCATATTGGTCAGCCTTTCCCACCTTGCTTCCGAAAGTAACGGTAGTCGGCGCTTCAGTTGGTGTAGGAGAAACGGGCGGGGCAGTCGGCGTGCTTACGTTCCCTGTACCTGTGACATTATCCTCCGTATCGATTACCGGCGGTTCGGAGGCTTCCGTAATATCCGTGCTATTATCAACCTGTTTAGGATCGTTTGTGTCGCTATTGATGACATAAACCCATATGACGACAACGATCAAAATAAGAAAGGACCACATCATGACATTGAAACCGATTTTGCCAAGTCTCTCTGACGATTGTGACTTCACCCGACGTGGCGATCTTGCCACAATAGGCTCTGAAATTTGTTCAACCGGTGGAGCAGGCACCTCATGCTGATACAAACGAAGCACTTCTTCAGGATCCAGCCCTACAGCTTCTGAGTAATTTTTCACAAATGCCCGAACATAAAATGGACCGGGCAAAACCCTGTGGTCTCCACTCTCGATTGCTTCCAAGTACCGTTTTCTTATTTTCGTTGTTTCTTGAATATCATCTAGCGTTAAGCCGCGCTGGTCCCTCGCTTTACGAAGCAATTCACCTAAATCAGACATGAGACGGCCTCCTTCCGATTAGAAATCGTCTGTATAGTTTGCTGTGAAAGATTCATACGATATTTCCTCATCTGGCGTATTGCGTAATTCAACAATAATGTCAAAATGGCTATAATCGAAATTAGATTCCCTAATGAATATATCCGGGTGTTCAATCACTTTCGTCGATGGCATGGCCATAATTTCCTGCAGCAAGCCATAATGCTTCTCATTCGAGCGAATGGTGCTTACGATTCCGTCAATAATAAAAATATTGTTTGGCTGCATCTCGTCATCAGAAAGCTGACTTCTAACCGTTTGGCGAAGCAAAGTAGAGGACACAAATGTCCATCGCTTGTTTGAGCATACGCTGCCTGCAATGATAGATTCCGTCTTACCCACTCGAGGCATCCCCCGTAATCCTATAACCTGGTTACCGTCACGCTTAAACACTTCGCCTAAAAAGTCGACCAAAATACCAAGCTCATCGCGCGTAAAGCGGAATGTTTTGCGGTCGTCAGAATCGCGCTCGATATAACGTCCATGACGAACCGCCAATATATCGACGATTGTTGGCGTTCTCAGTTTATTTACTGTAATATTATCAACCTTTTGCAGCATTTTACCAAGCAACTCAATCTTCTCGTCGTCATTGGTCTGAAGGAGCATCCCCCGTGTCCGATCCTCAACGCCGTTAATGGTCATAATATTAACCTCAAGCATACCTAGCAATGAGGCGATATCTCCGAGTAAACCCGGGCGGTTCTTATGTATTTTGTATTCCATGTACCACTGTTTTGATTCCAAAACTGTCACCGTCCTAAACCTGTTGATATAGAAGTATGTAAATGATGGATATGTTCGTCATAAAACATAATTCTACAATTTTCGTCACAATCCTGCAACCTAAAAAGAAACATTGCAGAAAAGCCTCCTAGTGGGAGGCTCTCCTGCTTCTGCTTCTGCTTCTGTTGACGAAAATATCGTCTCCGTACGGTGGCAGTTAAGAATTTTGGACGAGCTTGACCATCATGCATGAAAGCGCTTTGCGTTCACTCTCGTCACCAACATCCCATAGCTCCTTCAACACGCGTTCTTCCTCATTTTTCGGATCGACCTTCTCTTCGAGAAAGGAACCGATTTCGTAAGCTAAAGATGAAATTGTTTCTTCCGTCATCCCCATCTTTTTCGCATGCGATACTCGGTCTGCCAAAAAATGCTTCCATGTTGCAAAATTAGTAAGGACAGTTGACATGTTTCTTCGCCTCCTACAGGTATAGAAAAGAATCATCAACAGTTCTATCATGTGTAAATGCCGCTCTGATTATGCAAAAAGCCAAAAGACTTGTCCGTAAAAAAGGCAGTCTCGAAATTAAGCGAAATTAAGTATGCCAACCGCCGTTAGGGCTGATGATTTGCCCCGTAATGTAGGATGACTCCGGCAGCGCCAGAAAATAAACAAGCGAAGCGATTTCATCAGTGGAGCCGAATCGTCCGACTGGAATTTCCTGCTGCATCGCAGCCTTCTCCTCCGCATTAAACCCGTCCATCATTTCCGTGTCAACAGCTCCTGGGGCAACGGCGTTGACGGTAACGCCCGTCGGCGCCAGCTCCTTCGCCAGCGCCTTCGTAAAAGCGTTCATGCCGCCCTTGGTTGTAGAATAAAGCACTTCGCAGGATGCTCCCGACATTCCCCAAATAGAAGAAACATTAATAATTCGGCCATAACGCTGTGCAATCATATTAGGCATAAATAGCTGCGAGCAAAGAAACATTCCCTTCAGGTTAACGGCCATCACTTCATCCCATTCTTCCTCCGACACATCCATCAGCATGCCGTAGTGCGAGATACCGCCATTGTTAACCAATATATCCGGAAGCATGTTATGGCTCTCCAGCTTCTCCCGCATCCGCTCGAGCTGCTCCTTCGAGCGTAAATCCGCAGAGATTGTTAATACGTTTGCCCCAAGAGCCATGCACGTACGTGCCGTCTCGTTAGCCGTTTCATGCGATTGCAAATAATGTATGACGATATTTAAACCCTCAGCCGCAAATCGTTTGGCAATGGCTGCCCCGATACCGCGGCCTCCCCCGGTAATAAGCACCGTCATTTGCTGGAGCGTCTTCATTTTGACGGCTGTTCCACAATCGATACTGCAAGCTGGTCAAAATCGAAATGCTCGCGCAGCCGCTCGTTTACCTCGTCAAGCGTACATTTTTCATAGAAATCGAGCACATCGAACATATCGCTGTCACGGAACCGATATTTCGTAAATTCGCCGGCAATCGCTTCTGGGGAGTTTAGCATGCGTAAATATCCGCCGATTTTTTTTCGTTTGGATCTCTCGAACGCGGTTGGTTCGATTCCTCTGGCCAATAGTCCTTCTACAGACGTTCGTATTTGCTTGATGAGCTCATCCGGGTTAGGAGTATCGCCGCCAATAACCGAGAAGGCATAGCCGGTGCTCGAATTGTATTCGTGTCCGAAGGAATCCGAGATCAGATCATTTTCATAAAGCTGTTGATAAAGCTTGGAGCTAGGACCAATTAGAGCCTCCAACATCAGCTTCGTCGTCACTTCTTGACGAAGTAGGGCTTCGCCGCTTAGACCCGTCTTCTTTTCTTTTAAGCCGAGCATGCACTTAGGCAATGACACAGGCAGCTCCGTCACCTTGCGTTTAATCTTTACGGATTCAGGCTCCTTCTCAAAAAAACGCTCTATCGGACCTTGAGGCTCAAACGATTTTCCGTTTTGATTCTCGCGTACAAGCTGAAACACTTCCTCAGCATTTACGCTGCCGACGATAAACAACAGCATATTAGATGGATGATAAAACGTCTCGTAGCAGCGGTAAAGGGTTTCCTTGTCGATTTGTCTGATGGATTCCACCGTACCGGCGATATCGATATGCACCGGATGCTCGTGATAAAGCGCATCAATCAGACCGAAATAAACTCTCCAATCGGCATTGTCACGGTACATATTAATTTCTTGTTCGATAATTCCTTTTTCTTTCTCTACGTTTGTATCCGTAAAATAAGGGTTTTGAACGAAATTGATGAGCGTCTCCAAGTTCTTGTTAATTTGCTCCGTCGCCGAAAACAAATAAACCGTTCTGTCGAAGCTCGTAAACGCATTCGCTGACGCTCCCTGAGATGCAAATACGGCAAAAATGTCGCCCGTAGGCTCTTCGAACATTTTATGCTCCAAGAAATGGGCTATGCCGTCAGGCACTTTCGCCGGAGGCTGATTGCCGACCGAAAACCGGTTGTCGACCGAGCCATATTTCGTGGAAAATGTCGCATAGGTTTTATTAAAGCCTTCCTTCGGCAGCACGATAACCTCAAGACCGTTATCAAGAACTTCCCGATATAACGTTTCCTGCACGTTTGGATAGCTAAGGGTTTGCATTCGTTATGCCTCCTTTCGATCACGCAAAAAGTAAATCGTATCCAGCTGCACGCGAGCCGCAACCTTTACGATATCCTCAGCGGTAACCGCCTGAACCTGCTCAAGCAGCTGCTCTGCGCTTCGCTGCTTCCCGGTAAGTACGCTATTGAAATCATAGGCGATCATCTCATAGGCGGAATCCTGAAGCTCACGGAGGTGATTAGAAATCATCGCCTTCGTTTGATTCAGCTCCAGCTCCGAAAGCTGGCCTTGGCGCATGCTTTCAAGCTGCTCCTTAATAATGACAACCGCACGGTCGTAATTCGCAAACTCTATGCCGGATTGAATCGTGCAAAGACCTTTATGACCGTCAAGCCGTGATGAGGCATAATACGCTAAGCTTTCCTTCTCGCGCACGTTCAAAAAAAGCTTCGAATGAGGGTATCCGCCCAAAATGCCGTTATACATCAAAACAGCCGGATAAGCGTCATCTTCATAGCCTACTCCGGTACGAAGACCCAAATTCAGCTTGCCCTGACTAACCTCCATTCGCTCCGTAACGGTTTTCACTTCTTTAACAGGATGCTGCACATTTGGAACCGAATAAACAGATGGCGCGCCTTCCTTTAGCTTAAAGGCTTTCGTTACGAGCTCAGTAACTTCCTCCAGCGTCGTATCGCCAACTACATATAAATCAAGCGCGGCGTTATCCAACCACTGCTCGTAATTTGCATACAACGACGAAGGTGTGATCGCATCGATGTCTGCCAGCTTGCCAAGCGGATGAAGACGGTAAGGCTCATCCGCGCACATCTCTTCCAGGCATCGCTCAGCGGCATACCGTATCTTATCGTTCACGATCGCCTCCAGCCTCTTCTTAAGCGTCGTTTTCTCTGCATCCACATATTTATGGTGGAAACCATTATTGTCTAACAACGGATCGGTAAGCACATCTCCCAGGAAGCGAAGCGATTCTGCAAGGAGCGGAGTGTTCGACGAAACAAATTCATCATTTATGACATCCATGCGGAATTGAACGATTTGGGAATCGCCTCTTTTATACACGTCGAAACCAAAGCCTGCTCCATATAAATCATCCAGCTTCTCACGGAAAGCGATTGTTTCCGGCAAATTCGCTGTGCCTCTTCTCAGAACGAACGGGATAAGCGCAACCGGAGTTACCGTTGCTTCATCAAGAGTAAGTCCCGCAAATAAGGAAATAGCAAACGTTTTAAATCGTTTTGTAGGCAGCACATGCAGACGAATACGCTGCAGCTGCCCTCTTTCGAATTGGGCCACTCGGTTTGCTCCTTTCATCGGTGCGTTATAGAGTAAATCTATTCCATTTGACAATTCACTATACCATTCTAACCTATAGGAAATGGAAGAAGCAACCACTGCTGCGCTAGGCAGTAATGGCTGCTTCCTTTCGTGAAATCCTTATAGTTACATACAGAAAATATGCTTGCCGATCGTTTTGATTTGCGTCCGGGTCCAGATCCATTTCGAGGTAGCCGTTTCCGGATTAAAATAGTAGAGGCAGCCGCCGCTTGGGTCCCAGCCATTAATGGCATCCTCGACCGCCTCTTTAGCCTTTTCATTCGGCGTCAACCAAATTTGCCCGTCAGCAACCGCAGTGAAAGCGCCCGGTTGGAAGATTACGCCGTAAATCGTATTCGGAAAGCTTTGCGATTTCAAACGGTTAATAATAACAGCTGCAACTGCTACTTGCCCCTCGTAAGGCTCACCGCGCGCTTCGCCGTAAACGGCGTTGGCCATCATCTGCAAATCATTATCCGTCAAGCCGAGCCGGTTGGACTTCGCAATTGACGTTTTCTTGCCTTTCGAGCTAGCGGTTTCTTTCCCGCCGGCACCTGCTTTCGAGTCTGAAGGAGCTGCTGACGGCTTCCAGCTTTTCGTAGCCTCCCAAAGCTTAAGCTTTGTTTTTGCTGCGACAACGCCGTCCGATTTCATGCCGAACTTCCATTGGAACCACGTTACCGCGTTTTTAGTGCTTTGACCAAACTTCCCGTCTACTTCACCTTTGAAATAACCGAGATGCTTGAGCCGTCCTTGCAATTCATAGACGTCCTGACCGGAGGAACCTACCGTCAAAGTAGCGTTGCTGAACGTTTCCGCTGTTTCGTTATGCTCTCCGCGCAGTAATGAAATGGACCCGAACAGCAACAGCACGATAATCGAGGTCATCAAAATCAAACGATTTCTCATGATGGGATCTGCCTTTCTCTTGCAAGTTAGTTCGCTTAAGGTAGCGTTACCTAACTTTAGTATGAGAAATTGATCCCTCTTCTATGCATGAAGATCCTCTTCCTGCAATGAGCGGAAATTAGGAGCTGACTCGGCCAGCTTGAAATTCGTCCAACGTAATAAGCACTTCCCGCGGCTTGCTTCCCTCATATGGACCGACAATGGAGCGAGCCTCCATTTGGTCGATCAGCCTTGCAGCTCTAGTATAACCGATCCTCATTCGGCGCTGCAGTAAGGAAACCGACGCTTGCTTCGCTTCCAAAATAATTTGTACCGCTTGATCGTAAAGCTCATCGAGCACCTCATTGGATTCGGATGATTCTTCTTCAACCTCAGGCACAAGATCTGTTTTATATTCCGCTTCGGCTTGGCCGCGAGCATAATTAACGAGCGTTTCCACTTCCTGATCCGATAGAAAGGCGCCTTGCACCCTTATCGGCTTAGACATTCCTACAGGTAAGAACAGCATATCGCCGCGGCCAAGCAGCTTCTCAGCTCCAACCATATCAAGAATGGTTCGCGAGTCGACTTGAGAAGATACGCCGAATGCGATACGCGACGGGATGTTCGCTTTGATAACACCTGTAATAACATCGACTGACGGCCGTTGAGTCGCAATGATGAGATGAATTCCGGCAGCCCGCGCCATTTGGGCAAGTCTTGCGATCGAATCCTCTACGTCATTCGCGGCAACCATCATTAAATCCGCAAGCTCGTCCACAATAACAACGATATATGGAAGAACTGCAGCCGGATTATCCGCCATTAAATTGTTATACCCTTCAATGTTACGCGTCGCAGATTTAGAAAATAGCTCGTAGCGGCTCTCCATCTCTACAACAATCTTCTTCAAGGCGAGTGAAGCCCGCTTAGGATTCGTAACGACAGGAGCAAGCAAATGCGGTATTCCATTGTACACATTCAATTCAACCATCTTCGGGTCAATCATGAGAAATTTCACTTCGTCCGGTGCAGCTTTATACAAAATACTTGTAATAATACCGTTAATACAAACCGATTTACCTGATCCTGTAGCGCCTGCAACGAGTAAATGGGGCATTTTTGCTAAATTGCCCACAATCGTCTGACCGGAAATGTCACGACCGAATGCGATTGATAATTTAGACGATGCATTTTGGAAAGTCGCCGTCTCCATTACCTCGCGCATCGTGACGACGGATACTTCCATGTTCGGCACTTCTATTCCGATCGCCGATTTACCTGGTATCGGCGCTTCCATACGGATGTCCTTGGCAGCTAACGCAAGAGCGATATCATCCGTAAGTCCTACGATACGGCTAACTTTAACTCCTGTTGCCGGCTGAACCTCATAGCGCGTAACCGCGGGACCTCTTACGACATCAAGCACTTTAGCCCGCACGCCAAAACTTTCAAGCGTTGCCTCGAGCTTTCTTCGCGAGTCATACATATCGGATGCATCAGCACTTTTGCCAAGTAAATTCGGCTTCGTAAGCAGCGAAAACGGAGGCAGCAAATATGGCTTTGTTATATTTGCCTCTTCCAGAGCAATTTGGTGTTTAGGTGCGCTCTGCATGACACTTTCCTCATTTACTATGGCTTCCGAGGCTTCGGAGCCAACATTAGATCGCATTTCCGAATCCTGTAAAGCCGGATCCTCCTCCTGGTCATCCTCCTCCTCCTCATCCAGCACGGAATCGGTATGTTCCTGAACAGGCCATGACTCGTTCCATTCTTCCCCGCTAGGTCCAGCAGACAACTCATGATCGATAATGATGCCTGTCCCAGCCTCTTCCCATGGTATGACACCATCCCGCACAGGCTCAGCATTCCTTACTTCCGTATGTAGATCCTCGCCTGACTTCTCCCATGGCGGTTCCATATCATTTTGCCAAGCCGGATTATTGTTTTCATGTGCATTCGGGCCATTTGGCTCGAATACCCATTCGTCCTGCTCATCATCCTCATTGCCCGGTTCCTCGGTATCACGATCCTGTCTCCAAGAGAAAAACAAGGATCTCCTCCTCCTTGGCGGAGACACGACATAGCCTTCATGATCGTCATCGATCGTCTCATCATCGTCCATATCCGTCGGTCCTGCATTTGCATTAGCCACCGCAGTTGAAACACGCCGTGATGATCTTGTCGCCCATTTGGCCGCCAGTAATCTGAACATTCGAGTAGCTCTGGCGGTCACCAATCTTCCTAATTCCACATACGACTTACCCGTCATCAGCATTATGGAAATAGCGAACATGACGAACATAATTAACTTTGCACCGTAGTAACCAAATAAGGAGAAAAATAATGAATATTGAATCGCGCCGACGTAACCGCCGCTAATTTCTTTGCTTCTAATCGGTAAATCGTTCTCTGCCGGTACGCTTATTAGAGATAATTGCAAATCACTGCTTAGCTGCCTGAATATCATCGTACCTGTCAAATCAACCGTTGGGGTCAGTTTCTGGTCAATTTCCGATATGGAGCTCATCAGAGTAAAAGCGAGTACCAGAATAAAAAAGCCAGTCCGCTTATTCGTCCAGCCTTTTGGCCAAGCTCGTTTAATCATGACTGTCAATCCGACAACTATGCCAATTATAGCAAGCACGAAATAAAACTTGCCGAGCACAAGTCCAAATAGCTTGGATAACGAGCGCCCGACAGCTGCTTCTCCAGAAAGAGCTATAATGGAGATCGTAATGAGCAAAATGCCATATACTTCATATTTTAAGTTTGTGCCGATTGATTTTTTTCGTCTCTTTTTCTTTGCCACATTCGTCACCTCTGGTAAAAGATTATACCATAGGTGGACAAATGTTCCTATGAGACATTCGTACGAACGTATGTTTGCTATTTATTGGTAATGGACGATCGTGCCAGGTGTTAAATTCGGATTTAAGTAATCATCTAAGCTGCATTCTAGAAGACGCACAATTTTACCCATTCCTGGCGCAACAGGCATGACCTGCATCTTAACGCCTTTTGACCATATCTCTTGCAGCTGTTCCATTTCGTCATGAAAGCCTTCCAATACCACTTCAAGGGGCATATTTGTATATATTGTCATACACTTTTCACCTCGACTTTTCCAATCTTAGCAGCTTCAATCCGTCGATTTAATTCTTTAAGCGCTTCTCCCAAGCCGCCCACCGCATCAATTAGCCCATGCTTCACCGCATCCGAGCCAATGACCGTTGTACCGATATCGCGGGTAAGCTCACCGGTTTTGAACATCAGCTCTTTAAAGGTGTGCTCCGTTACATTGGAGTGCGATATGACAAAACGGACGACACGTTCCTGCATTTTATCCAAATATTCGAAGGTTTGCGGTACGCCGATCACGAGTCCGTTTAACCTAATCGGATGTATCGTCATCGTCGCCGTTTCTGCAATAAACGACATATCGCCTGCTACTGCAATCGGAACGCCGATGGAATGTCCACCGCCAAGCACAAGCGTTACGGTAGGCTTGGATAGGGATGAAATCATTTCAGCAATCGCCAGTCCCGCTTCGACATCGCCGCCTACCGTATTAAGTACGATAAAAATGCCTTCAATTTTATGATTTTGCTCTGCTGCCACTAATTGCGGAATCAAATGCTCGTACTTAGTCGTTTTATTTTGCGGGGGCAAGACGAGATGCCCTTCCACTTGTCCAATAATCGTCATACAAAAAATATTTGACTCTGTTTGTGCGGGAATAGCAGTCTGGCCGAGCTGCTGAATCGTTTCGACAACAGCACTCGCCTTTTTTTTCTCATCCACATTTGGTTCGGTCTGTTCTGCTGCTATGTCCATCTGTGATTGCCAATTCATGTGCAATCCCCCTCTTATGAATTAATGCTTGTCATAGTATGGGGTCTAATGTCGAATTTATTCAAATTGAAGCAGCGATTACATACAACATAAAAAAAAAGAGAATCGCTTGCGTCCGCCGCGGCAAATGCGGATTGGACAAGCGATTCTCTTCATTGTTCAACTATTGAATTATACTTCCATAATAATTGGCAAAATCATTGGGCGGCGGCGAGTCTGCTCGTACAAAAAGCGGCCAAGCGCGTCCTTCACATTCGTTTTAAGCGATGCCCATTCATTCACCTTATCATTCATCAGTCGTGTAAGCGTTGAAGTAACGATGCGATTAGCTTCATCAAGAAGACCTTCGGATTCGCGAACATAAACGAAACCGCGAGAAATAATATCCGGGCCTGACAAAATCGCTCCATCCTGCTTGCTCAATGTAACCACGACAACCAAAATGCCGTCTTGCGACAACAGCTTACGGTCACGCAGTACAATATTACCGACATCGCCAACACCCAAACCATCAATTAATACATTGCCGGCTTGTACTTTCGAGCCTTTACGGCCGTTTCCGTTCTGGAATTCGACAGTATCGCCGTTATCGATGACAAAAATGTTTTCACGATCGATGCCGATCGCTTCTCCAAGCTTTGCATGCTGGCGAAGCATCCGGTATTCACCGTGGATAGGAATGAAATATTTAGGCTTAATCAGGTTAAGCATAAGCTTCAATTCTTCTTGGCTGCCGTGACCGGATACGTGAACGCCTGAGACCGAACCATTGCCGTAAATAACATTTGCGCCCAAACGGAATAATTCATCAACCGTACGACCAACATAACGTTCGTTGCCTGGAATCGGCGTTGCGGCGATAATAACCGTATCTCCAGGTAAAATATCCACCTTGCGGTGTGTTGAACGAGCCATGCGCGTAAGCGCCGACATTGGCTCGCCTTGACTGCCTGTACATAAAATGACAACCCGATCAGCTGCCAATTTATTAACTTCCTCCGGTTCGATAATCATACCTTCTGGAATGTTCAAGTAACCAAGATCGGAAGCGATGCCAACAACGTTTACCATGCTGCGGCCTACAACAGCGATTTTGCGGCGGGTAGCGATTGCAGCATTAATAATTTGTTGAATCCGGTGTACATTGGATGCGAAGGTAGCAACGACTACGCGCTGTAATGATTTCCGGAAAATATCTTCTAGATTGTCGCCGACCTGGGCTTCAGACGGCGTATATCCTGGACGCTCAGCATTCGTGCTGTCCGACAATAGCGCCAAAACGCCACGTTTACCAATTTCAGCGATACGCTGTAAATCAGCGAATTGCTCGTTAACCGGTGTATGGTCGAATTTGAAGTCACCCGTATGAACGACTGTGCCTTCCGGCGTATCCAAGCTAACGCCAACGGAATCAGGAATACTGTGATTCGTTCTGAAGAAGGAAGCACGGATAGTGCCTAATTGAATTTCGCTGTCTGCATTGATGAGAATACGCTTCGTTTCTCCTAGCAAGCCTGCTTCCTTCAGTTTACCTTCGATCAGTCCGAGTGTAAGTTTAGTTGCATATAATGGAACATTTAGGCTCTTTAGTACATACGGCAAGCCGCCGATGTGATCCTCATGTCCATGCGTAATAATTATTCCGCGAACTTTATCGCGATTTTCCGTTAGATACGAGATATCCGGAATTACAATATCGATTCCGAGCATGTCCTCTTCTGGAAACTTCAAGCCTGAGTCAACAACAACAATGTCATTGTTATACTGGATGACGTACATATTTTTACCGATCTCGCCTACTCCGCCTAATGCAAATATAAGCAGTTTATCCTGGTTGTTCTTCTTAGACAAGTGTATCTTTCCTCCTTAAAATTTTGCGAAGCATACTTGCTTCGTAATCCTCTTATTAAATTTTGCGAAGCTAGAACGCTTCGTAAGTATTGTCTTAATATGGAAAAGTACGAGTTTGCTACGTACTTTTCCATTTGTGTTGTGACGCCGAACCTTTTTTATACTTATGTGCTGTTATCGTCAGATGCCGCTCTGACGTTAAGTTCATTTCCAAATATTTGCCGCACCCAGTCACTTGAAATCATTATACATGAAGAAAAAGATGGAATACAAGTGAAACCCGATATTGCTATTATTCATTATGCTTCCCAAAAAAATAAAACCGATGCTGGATGCACCGGCTGCAGTCAACGATAGCGTCTATTTATACGATCAAATTGCGTAAAAATGCGGCTTCTGATTCGTTCACTGTTACTAGTGGTAGCCTTACACCGCCGACCGGGAAACCTTTCAAACCAAGTGCAAATTTGACTGCGACTGGATTAGGTACCGGATGCGGGCAATAGAACAGGCCTTTGAAAATCGGATGTAAAAGCCCATTAATACGAGCTGCTTCCTGCACGTTGCCACTAATATAAGCTTTAATTAGCTCATTCATCTGTGCTCCGACAATATGGCTTGCTACGCTGATAATACCGTATCCGCCAACGGCCAACGCTGGCAGAGTTGCGCCATCATCTCCGCTGTATACTTTAAAATCAGCGGGAGCTCCGCTAATAATTTGCGTTAATTGATCGGTTGATGCGCAATCCTTCGTTGCCACAATATTTTCGATTTGCGCTAAGCGAAGCGTCGTTTCTGCGGAAAGGTTCACACCAGTGCGGCCTTCCACGTTATACAATATGATAGGCAGAGCTGTAGCTTCCGCAACAGCCTTAAAGTGCTGATAAAGTCCTTCTTGGCTAGGACGGTTATAATAAGGAGCGACAAGCAGGATGCCGTCTACACCAGCCGCTTCCGCATCTTTCGTCAAATGGATGGAATGGGCTGTGTTGTTGCTCCCTGTACCGGCAATAATTTTGCAACGACCATTCGCATGCTTGACAGCAAATCGGAACAGCTCCAGCTTCTCTTCATCGGACAGCGTCGGCGATTCGCCAGTAGTGCCTGAAACGACAAGACTATCGCTTTGCTGCTCCTCAATTAAATAATCAATCAGTCGGCCGGTCGTTTGCCAATCAATATGACCGTCCGCATCGAATGGGGTTACCATCGCGGTAATTAGCCTTCCAAATTCCATCTGAATTCCTCCCAAAAGTATTGCTCTCTATCGATGAAGCTCGAACTTCGCGTGGAGAGAACGTAATGCCTCTGCCATATCCGCTTCACGAACGAGCACCCAAATCGTTGTATTAGAATCAGCTGATTGCATGATGGAAATCCCCTGTTCCGTCAGCGCTTCCACGATGCGCGCCATAACGCCAGGCTCTCCATTCATTCCGCCGCCAATTACGGATACCTTTGCACAGCCATTTATTGCTGAAGGCGCGAAACCGCCATCCTTCAACACATTAACTGCACGTTCAGCATCATGGTCATATACCGTATAAATTGCACCGCTAGGCGTTACATTTATAAAGTCAACACTAATATGATGTTTTGCCATCGATTGAAACACCTGCAGCTGCACATCATTGCGGCCTTCGATAGCCTTAACCGTTATTTGTGTAATTCCGGATACATGCGCAATTCCCGTGACATGCCGATCCTTAACATTGAGTTCTGCTTTTAGCTCGGCTGAGTCGGTTACAAGCGTACCCGTCTCGTTCGAAAAGGTAGATCGTACCCGCAGCGGTATGCGTGCCTGCTGGGCAATCTCTACGGCACGCGGATGAATAACCTTCGCGCCTTGCCTTGCCATGTTACATATTTCAGCATAGCTTACGACAGACAATGGCTTTGCCTCTTCAACTATGCGAGGATCTGCTGTCAAGATTCCGTTTACGTCTGTATAGATGTCGACCATTTCGGCTCGCAGCGCTGCACCGAGCGCAGTTGCAGATGTATCACTGCCACCGCGTCCGAGCGTAGTCGTGTCGCCTTGTGCCGTGCTGCCTTGAAAGCCGGTTACAATAACGACCTTTCCTGCCCCTAAATGACCTAATACCTTATCCGGATGAATTTGTTTAATTCGGGCTTGCCCATACTGTTCGTCAGTAATTATGCCCGCCTGTCCGCCGGTTAAAACGACGGATGGAATGCCGCTTGCGATGAGTAAACTGCATAAAGCGGCTGCGGAAATAATTTCCCCGCAGCCTAGCAGCATATCCCGCTCCCGCATCGGAAGCTTGTCGCCATTATTACGAATGAGCTGCAGCAAAGTATCCGTTGCATAAGGATCACCCTTGCGGCCCATGGCCGATACAACAACGACAACAGCCAAGCCGTTACTGCGTTCTCTACTAATGTGATGGATAACGTGTTCTCTGGCATGATCGGTAGATAATGAGGTGCCCCCGAATTTTTGGATCAGGATGCGCATAATGATTATCCTCCGTAATCGATCCCGAGAAGAAGCAGCCTAGCGTATTACCCAGTACTTAATAAATTAACCCTTTGCGATATGTTCAGCGATTTGAACAGCATTCCATGCTGCGCCTTTGAGCAGGTTATCGGATACGATCCACATATTAAGTCCGCGGTCAGACCCTAGATCGCGTCTCAAGCGACCAACAAATACATCCGGCTTACCGGCAGCGTCAGTCGCAAGAGGGTACTGCTGGTTAGCAGGATCGTCAACGAGCGTAATGCCCGGTGCATCTGCTAGCAGCTGTTTAACCTCTTCTAAATCGTAGTCGTTTTTGAGTTCAACATATAAGGATTCCGAGTGACCGTAAACGACAGGAATACGCACGCATGTGGCCGTAACCTGGATGGATTCGTCACCCATAATTTTTTTCGTTTCGCGAACCATTTTCATTTCTTCGAGCGTGTAGCCATTCTCTTGAAATTTATCGATTTGCGGAACCGCATTGAATGCGATTTGATGCTTAACCGGCAAAGCTCCTACCGGCAAAATATCCGGGTTTACAGCTTCGCCATTGAGTGCAGCCTGCGTTTGACGCAGCATTTCGTCAATTGCACGGCTTCCGGCACCTGAAACGGCTTGATAAGTGGAAACGATGATACGGGAAATGCCATAGCGGTCTTGAAGCGGCTTAAGCGCAGCTACCATTTGGATTGTCGAACAATTCGGGTTTGCGATAATGCCATTATGCTCGCTAACCTTCTCGATATTCACCTCAGGAACGACAAGCGGAGTGTTCTCATCCATACGGTATGCATTCGTGTTATCGATACATACTGCACCATGCTCTACCGCATGCGGAGCCAACGCTTTAGTAACGTCGCCGCCAGCGCTGAACAAAGCAATTTCAATACCTTTGAAGCTATCCGGCGTTGCTTCTTCTACCGTCAGCTCTTGACCTTTGAAATTAATCTTGGTGCCTGCTGAACGAGCAGACGATAATAGCTTAAGGTTCTGAATCGGGAAGTTTCTTGACTCTAGTAATTTTATTATTTGTTCCCCTACTGCGCCTGTTGCTCCTACTACAGCAACATTAAACAATTTCTGATTCGACATTTGTTGTCGTCTCCCCTCTATACATGTGTCATTAGTGCCGTTCGACAAGCAGAGGCTGCAGCTGTTTTCCCGCAAGGGCGGCTTCGCATGCTTCCAAGACCAAATCCATTCTGGCAACAAGTGAATTAGGCTTCTGCACAGGGTTATCTTGGCCGAACGGTACGAAATAAATATGTTTAGCCACTAGCAGCTTCGCTATGTTAGCGGCATTTAAACCGAGTCCATCATTTGTTGAAATGGCAAGCACAATCGGACGTCCATTGCGCATTTGCGCCTTGGCAGCCATGAGCACAGCGCTGTCTGTTATCGCATTTGCTAGTCTGCTCGTCGTGTTGCCTGTGCAAGGCGCGATAACGAGAACGTCCAGCAGCTTAGAAGGACCAAGCGGCTCCGCCTGCACGATCGTAGATATCAGTTCATTTCCAGTAATTGCTTTAAGCTGCGCCTGCCAATCCTCGGACTTTCCGAATCTCGTGTCCGTGGTCATAAGCGTATTCGATACGATCGGCACCACATTCGCGCCTGCATCGACGAACCGTTTAATCTCAGGCATAACCTCAGCAAATGTACAGTGCGAGCCAGACAAAGCATAACCCACTGTTATTCCAGACCAGTTCATATCCCATTCCCCCGCTTAATCGTATCTTCCAAAATCAACTGTGATAAGCAATCCGCCATGATACGTCCAGCTGTTTTGGGTGCGACGATACCGGGTAGTCCGGGTGCGAGCATCGCTTTAATTCCCCGCTTCTCCGCAAAGCGGAAATCAGTGCCGCCAGGCTTCGATGCAAGGTCGATTATTACGGCCCGCGAAGGTAAATTTGCGATAATTTGCGCTGTGACTATCATAGTCGGAATTGTATTAAAAAGCAAGTCAATATTGCTTACATGCTGCAACAAACCACTGATGTAGAAAGGCTCAAAGCCCATTTCCGAAGCTCTTGCAAACTGCTCCGATCGACGTACGCCAACCTTCACCTTCGATCCTAAACCTTGAAGTGTGCGAGCCATCGTAAATCCGGTTCTGCCAAATCCGAGTACCATGGATGATGCACCGTGAATGGTAATATCGGTATTCTGAATCGCCATCATCAATGCGCCTTCCGCAGTCGGTATGGAATTGTATATCGCGACATCATCACGGTCAAACAGCTCAATTAATGATAAATTGTGCTGCTCGCACAGCTGGCGTAAATATGGTTTGGCCATTCCCGTATACACCGTGCAGTGCTTAGGCAGCTTTGCAAAATGGCTATCAGTCAGCTGCATTTGACGATCGCTGAAAACAGCATGAATCAAGCCTTGGTCATCTGTGCCTACCGCGGGCAGCAGAAGCGCGTCGACGCCTTCGAACAGCTGTTCTTCGAACTCTGCTTGAACGGCTCCGTCCAGCGACGAATGTAAGCCGTCAAAGCCTGAGACGGTGACGGCAGCATCAAGCTCTGTCAGCTTGCGTATGACCTCGAGCTGTCTTGCATCACCGCCAAGCAGCAGCACTTGAACGCCTGTTAGCATTAAGCTTCACTCCTTTCTTGCTACTAGATCTAGATCATCTTATGCTTGCGCCCAGAGCGGGGTGAAAAATAAAAAAAAGATCAGGCAAATGACCTGATCTTTTTTTAAAAAAAGTTATATGTTTATTCAATGCAGGCCTATACGCCCGTATGTCCAAAACCGCCCGCGCCTCGTACAGTATCAGGCAATTCTTCTGTTTCCGCAATGATAACCGCAGGCACCTGCTGGAAAACCATTTGCGCGATCCGCTCTCCGCGCGTAATCGTAAATGGCTGCTGGCCCAAATTGATAAGAAGCACCTTTACCTCGCCCCGGTAGTCCGCATCGATCGTTCCTGGTGAATTCAAGCAAGTAATGCCATGCTTGTATGCGAGTCCGCTGCGCGGTCTGATTTGCGCTTCCAGCTCGCCGGGCATAGCCATTGCAAAGCCGGTAGGAATAAGCTTGCGCTCCCCTGGCGCAAGCACGACAGGGTCACCTACAGCAGCCTGCAGGTCAAAGCCCGCAGCCCATTCGGACATTTTTCGCGGAATCGTGATATCTTCATTGCCTTCTAGTCGTTTAAACAGAACTTGATACAAATTGATTCCTCCCAAGCTGCGCTGCTGCTTTATCATTAGAGCCTACCATTGCGACCGAAAAAGGTACGGATAACATTCTCTTCGTCACTTCAACGACATCCGCCATCTGCACCGAATCGATCCGCTTCAGCAGCTCGTCTAACGTGTAGTGTTGACCGAGCATCAGCTCGTTTTTGCCTAAACGGTTCATTCTGCTACTTGTGCTCTCTAAGCTCAAAATCAAGCTTCCTTTCAGCTGCTCCTTGCCACGGTGCAATTCATCCTCGCCTAGACCTTTAACAGACAGCTCGTTTAGCTGCTCCATCGTCAAGTCGAGCACCTCCTTGGTTTGCTTAGGTGCCGTTCCCGCATATAGAGTAAACAAGCCCGTATCTGCATAGGACGTGTGGTAGGAATAGACGGAATAAGCAAGTCCGCGCTTCTCTCTAATTTCTTGGAACAACCGTGAGCTCATTCCGCCGCCAAGCGCGTTGTTCAGCAGAATCATGGCATACAAGTGAGAATCAGTAATTGAGCAGCCTGGAAATGATATACATAAATGATTTTGTTCGGTTTTCTTCTTGTAAAATAAGTAATCACCGTGGAAAGTCGGCGGACTAACGATCGAGGATGACGGCTTGCTGTTCGTAAAGCCTCTAAAATGCTTCTCCAATAATGCGAGCAAGCCTTGCTCTTCCACGTTGCCTGCAACACTGATGACCGTATTCTCAAGCGTGTACGCATCTTTCATATACCCGAGAAGCGTATTCGAATCCATGGCCGATAAACGATCCTTAATCCCCAAAATCGAATAAGCTAACGGATGGTCTCCAAATGCAGCACGCGATGCTTCGTCATGCACCTTATCATCGGGGGTATCCTCGTACATGGAGATTTCCTCGAGAATGACATTCTTTTCCTTCGCCAGCTCCTCGGGATCAAGCTTAGAATGGAAGAACATGTCTGAAAGCGCGTCCACAGCGAGCGGCAAATGCTCATCAAGCACTTTTGCAAAATAACAGGTATATTCCTTAGAAGTAAACGCATTGACATTACCGCCAATGCCGTCAAATAAGTCGGCGATGTCCTTCGACGTACGGTTCTCTGTGCCTTTGAACAGCATGTGTTCAATAAAATGTGAGATTCCGTTGTTTTCAGGCGTCTCATTGCGTGAGCCCGTTTTGACCCAGATTCCAAAAGAAACCGATCTTACGGTCGGAATGTATTCGACGACAATGCGTAATCCATTGCTAAGCGTGTATTTTTTCACCAGTAGTCCTCCTATTGTTTTGCGCGGCAATCCTTCATTATAAGTTTGCCGAACAAAACTGACATCGTAAGCATGTGTTTGTAGACATGAATGTTTTTACTATAGCAGAATCAGTCGGCCCCCTCAACAGCAGCAGGTATGCGCTTGGATGAAAGCGTCTCGCTGACCGTCCCAAGCGCATAGCCATTTGTTTTAGCCGTAGCGATTATGCCTGCAAGCGCATCACGCGTCGATGATGTGGGATGCATCAATATTAATGCGCCCGGCTCCAGCTTCATCGATATTTTGCGTATAATTGAATCAGCCGGAGGTTTCTGCCAATCAACCGTGTCGATTGTCCACAGCACCGTTTTTAATCCCTGCTCCTCGGCAATTTGAACGGTAGCTTGATTAAACGAGCCTGACGGAGGAGCAAACCATTTGTTATTTACGTTCAATGTGGATTTCAATAACGCCTCGGTTTTGGAAATTTGATTAGATTGCGCCTGCCTGCTTAAAGCTCTCATATCAGGATGAGTATATGCATGATTAGACATCTCATGTCCTTCGCCTTGTATTCGTTTGGCGATATCCGCGTTCTTGTTCAACCAGCTGCCATCAAGGAAAAAGGTTGCTTTCACATTTTCCCGTTTCAGTGTTTTTAAAATAGAATCTATGTATTCATTACCCCAAGCTACATTAATCATGAGGGAAATCATCTTCTTGTTCGGATTTCCGCGGTAGATGGGATAAGGGCCAAGATCGTTAAGCTTGATTTTCGGCTCAACTTCTTTAAAGACATATTGAATCGTATTCGCGGGAGGCGCAAGCAATGCTGCTTCGAGCGTTTTCTCTACATCCACTTCTATCCCATTATAACCAGGTATCGCTTTCCATACGCGGTCAATCCGCGCATTAACAGGATCAATTTTTCGCTTATCCGCTTCCGCGGAGATGATGGACAGCAGCCTTTGACGCTCCGTCTGGGAAGCAGTAAGCACCGCTAAAGCCGGTTTAGCATTGCCATATTTCAATGAGGCAAGAAATTGCGATACATCATCATTAATGCTCACGAAAACAAGCAGCATGAGCATGCTTGCTGCAATTGCAGCAGCTTTTCTTACCATCATAACTCCCACTCCCATTAACGACCTCGCACTCTTCCTAAGCTTGACCTTAAAGAAGCATGTTAATCCATTTGTATGAAATATGGGACGAGATTATGCAAGCGTAAACGAGTAACGGCAATTCGGTTCTATATAAAAAAACAAAAAGAGACAGATCAAATCTGGCTCTTTTCTTTCTTGTGCTGCTATTTTCGGCCTTAGAGATGTACTCTTATTGCGGAGATGCTTCTTGCGTCATTAAAACTTTGGCAGACAAATTAATCCGGCCTTGTTGGTCGATCTCTGTTACTTTAACTTTGATTTGGTCGCCAATGTTCACGACATCCTCCGTTTTGGCAACACGTTCAGTCGACAGCTGCGAAATATGGACAAGTCCATCCTTATTCGGCAAAATCTCAACAAATGCACCGAATTTTTCTACACGCTTAACTGTACCCACGTAAATTTCGCCAACGACAACCTCTCTTACAATACCTTCGATAATCGCTTTTGCCTTCTGGTTCATCTCCTCGTTTGAGGAGGCAATGAATACCATTCCGTCTTGCTCGATATCGATTTTAACGCCTGTTTCTTCAATAATTTTGTTGATGATTTTTCCGCCTGCGCCGATAACATCACGGATTTTGTCCGGGTTAATGCGAAGCGTCAAAATTTTCGGCGCATACTTCGATAAGCTTGTCCGAGTAGTCGGCAGGCTTTCCAGCATTTTACCCAGGATGAAAATACGTCCTTGACGCGCTTGTTCAAGAGCTTGCTGCAAAATCGCACGATTAATGCCTGCAATTTTGATATCCATTTGAATAGCCGTTACGCCTGCAGCTGTACCAGCAACCTTGAAGTCCATATCGCCAAGATGATCCTCCATACCTTGAATATCAGAGAGGATAGCGAAGTGTTCGCCGTCTTTAATGAGACCCATCGCGATACCTGCTACAGGTGCTTTGATAGGTACGCCTGCATCCATCATAGCCAGCGTGCTTGCGCAGATGCTTGCTTGTGATGATGAACCATTTGATTCCAGCACTTCGGAAACGAGACGAATCGTATAAGGGAATTCCGCTTCCGATGGGATTACTTTGGAAAGCGCGCGCTCACCAAGTGCTCCGTGACCAATTTCCCGGCGTCCCGGCGGACGAAGCGGACGAGCCTCACCTACGCTGAATGGCGGGAAGTTGTAGTGATGCATAAAACGTTTTGTTTCCTCAGGAGATATGCCGTCCAAAATCTGAACGTCACCCATCGCGCCTAACGTACAAACGCTTAGCGCTTGTGTTTGTCCACGCGTGAACAAGCCCGATCCGTGTGTGCGCGGCAGAAGAGCTACGTCACAGTCAATCGGACGAATTTCTTCCAGCGAACGACCGTCTGGACGAACCTTATCATGTGAAATAAGCCGGCGAACCTCTTCTTTCACGATGTCATAAAGGACTTCCTTCACATCGGAAATCAGCTCAGGCGTATCGATATATTGCTCTTCAAAGTGAGCAATCGCCGCGTTGTTAACAGCGTCAATTGCGTCCTGGCGGGCATGCTTCTCTTCCACTTTAATGGCTTCTACCAGCTGGGCAGAAGCAAAAGCGCGAACTTCAGCACTTACTTGTGCATTCACGGTATGTAGCTTAACTTCCATTTTTGGTTTGCCGGCAATCGCTTGCAATTCCTCGATTTTGGCAACAATGTTTTTGATTTCATCGTGACCGAACATAATCGCTTCGAGCATAACTTCTTCAGTAACCTCGTTCGCTTCCGCTTCAACCATCATAATGGCATCCTTTGTGCCGGCTACGACAACAAAAAGATCTGTTTGCTGCTCCTGCTCAACTGTCGGGTTTATGACAAATTGACCATTCACACGACCAACGCTTACGCCGCCAATCGGACCGTCGAATGGAACGTCAGAAATCGATAATGCAGCAGATGTACCGATCATAGATGCAATTTCCGGCGGACAGTCCTGGTCTACGCTCATAACGATGTTCATGACTTGTACGTCATTTCGGAAGCCATCCGGGAACAACGGACGAATAGGCCTGTCCGTAAGCCGGCTGGACAAAATCGCCTTCTCGCTTGGACGGCCTTCACGTTTAATGAATCCACCAGGGATTTTACCAACTGCGTACAAACGTTCTTCGTAGTTTACCGTTAATGGAAAGAAATCCAAATCTTTCGGTCCTGCAGAAGCTGTTACAGTACACAATACGACAGTATCCCCATATTGCACAGTTACAGAGGCATTCGCTTGCTTCGCAAGTCGGCCTGTTTCAATGGATAGTGGTCTTCCGCCTACTATCATCTCAATTCGTTGTACCATTTTATCCCTCCTAAAGGTTATTTGTTTAGTCTATTTTACTGCAAATTGGCAGGTTTTTCTGAGTGTCTCCCTATTACAAAAAGCAACCCGAATCCGCTTATCCGGTATTCCCGGACGGCTGGACAACCAGGTTGCTTTTCATTACGCATGTTTTAACGGCGTAGGCCGAGTTTTTCGATCAATGCGCTGTAACGTCTAACATCATTGTTTTTGAGGTATGCAAGCAGCTTACGGCGCTGACCTACCATCTTGAGCAAACCACGGCGGGAATGATGATCTTTCTTGTGCTCCCGCAAATGTTGAGTCAAGTTAACGATGTTTTCAGTCAGGATAGCTACTTGAACTTCCGGAGAACCCGTGTCCGTTGCATGTGTCTTATGCGTCTCAATCAGTTCGTTTTTACGTACTTGTGTAATTGCCATCCTAATTCACCTCCTTCTAAATAATCGCCATTAGCCTCGCTGCCGCCGGTGAGATCGGACACCCAAGCTAAGGTTAAGTTATGAACAGCACACACACAGCTGTATGTCTACTCACAACGTTGTATAGTATAACATATAATGTGAACAGTTGTCGAGTTGCTTATCTTCATTCCTTCAAGACGTTGCGATCACCCTAAAAAACAAACATGCACATCAGTGATAACCGAGAATTTCCTTAGCCTGATGAGAGTCGGATTCGATTTGTTTGATAAGGTCATCAATGGAATTGAATTTTTTCTCGGAACGGATGAATGAATGGAATTGCAAACGCATCTGTTCGCCATAGATGTTCCCGTTAAAGTCAAACAAATGAGCCTCCATTACCGGCTGCAGCTCTTTCTCATGAAAGGTTGGCTTTAAACCGTAATTCAAGACGCCAGGGTATGCTTTATCATTAATCCAAGCCGTTATCGCGTAGACGCCCAGTCTTGGCGCGATGAACGAAGCATTAAATCGGAGGTTAGCTGTAGGAAAGCCGATCGTCCGTCCTCGCTTATCTCCATGCACGATATTGCCGCGTACTTCATAAGGGCGTCCAAGCAAACGTTCAGCCAATTCAAGATCACCCAGTTCAAGCGCTTCACGGATATAGGTGCTGCTCACTTTTATTCCGTTCTCGAACAGAGGTTCAATGACATGAACGGCTATGTCAGGTTGCCCTAACTGTTTCAAAGCTTCTGTATTGCCTAAGCCTTTATGGCCAAAATTAAAATCGAAGCCAACAACTACCTGCTTGGCACGCAGCGTCCGCAGCACCTCGTTCACAAATCGCTCAGGAGATACGGAAGCAAACTCGTGATCAAACCTCATAATAAATACAAGGTCTACTCCGAGCTCAGCAAATAAAGCAGTCTTAGCGTCAAGAGGTGTAAGACAACGGTAGTATTGATCCCCTTGTCCGAGAACTTCCTTCGGATGGGGATCGAAGGTTAAGACCGCAGATAGCATTTCGGCTCCCTTCGCCTCATTCACGGCTTGGCGAATCACGTTTTGGTGCCCGCGATGAACGCCGTCAAAGTGACCGATTGCTATGGAAAGCGGTCTGTCCAGCGATAACGTGGACAATCCGTTTAAAGGAAAACTTAATGGAATAATTTCCAACGCTGAAACACCTGCATTCCCTGTTAACTTTCTACATCGATAGGTTAAGCTGAAAATACTTTTACCGGTCTGAAAACGGCTGCTCCCTGGTCAATCTGAAAAATGCCAAGAAAAGAGCTATGTTCGTTATAAAGACGAATTAGTTGTCCATCTTCAGCCGTTGCAGCCAAAATACCGGCATGGTTTAGGTTAACCTTCTGCCCCTGCAGCGCAAGCTTTCCAATCAATTCCGGAACGATTGCCCGCTCCAAATGCGTAATGGCTTCATCTGCGGCGATTAAATGCTCGCCTAACTTACCAGCCTGCTGCAATTCCTCGATCTGTTCCAGCGTCAAGCAGCTTTCCTTCGTTATGCCGCCTGACATCGTTCTCGTCAAGTGGGCCATAGTCGCAGGAACGCCTAGCGCTTTGCCGATGTCTACACATAAGGTGCGAATGTATGTACCTTTCGAACAGATGACCGAGAACGTTATTTTCGGCTGTTCGAGCTCAAGCTGCGCGTCCATGAGATCAATCTGATGAATCGTTACTTTTCTCGATTTCCGCTCAACGGTCTTTCCTTCTCTGGCAAGCTCGTACAATCGTTTGCCATCCACTTTTACCGCAGAATACATCGGCGGAACTTGTTCAATTTCACCGGTAAAACGCGATAATGCTTGACGAACCGCTTCCTCAGTAACAGCTACTGACGCTTGGCGCTCGATGACGGTTCCGGTTAAGTCTTCCGTATCCGTAGCAATACCAAGCTGCAATACGGCTTCATATGACTTAGGTCGCTCTTGTACATATTCAACCACTCTAGTTGCACGCCCCAAACATAATGGCAATACACCAGTCACCATAGGATCAAGCGTTCCTGCATGTCCAATCCGCTTCATCTTTAGTATTCGGCGAACCTTCGCAACCACATCGTGAGAAGTCCAGCCTTCAGGCTTCCAAACTGCCAAAATGCCGTCCATCGTTTAAATCAACGCCTTTCTGACCGCTTCCACTAGCACTGTAATCGAATCTGATAATGAACCTTCGAGCCGACAGCCTGCTGCCCTAACATGACCGCCACCGCCAAATGCTTGAGCGATTGCGGCTACATTAGCCTTGCCTGCTGAGCGCAGACTGGCTTTGACGGCGCCGTCATCTGTTTCTTTAAATAGTATGCCGACCTCTACCCCATCAACATTAAGAGCATAATTCACGATACCTTCAAGGTCTTCAGATACCGCACCTGTATTACGCAAATCATCCTTGCCGATATAAACCCAACCGATCTCCAGGTTATCTGAAAAGGTGAGCCGGTTTAAAGCAATTTGTAGAAGCTTAAGCTTTGCCATCGTCATTTTCTCAAGCAAATGATCGGCAAGCTCGTTACCGGACACGCCTACAGCAAGAAGTTGTGCGGCAATCTCCATTACGCGCGGACTCGTGTTAGAGTAACGGAAGCCGCCCGTGTCTGTTAATAAACCGGTGTAGATAGCCGTTGCACAATTCAGATCCAACGAAATTGCTGCCCGCTCGATTAGATCAAACAATATTTCAACTGTGGCAGCAGCTTCCGCTCGTATGACATTTACGGTACCAAATCCGTTGTTCGTCGGATGGTGATCAATATTGAGCAGTTTTGCTTCTGGAGCAAAACTGCTCGCTACCTCTCCAATGCGTTTGAAATCCGCGCAATCGACCGAAATAATGGCATTGAATTTTTGCTGGGGCACAGCTTGCTTATAGTTAACAATCGAATCGAATTGATGTAAGTAGCTAAGTCTCGTAGGCAATTCGCTTTCATTCATCAGCACAGCCGATTTGCCCAGCTTCTGAAGCAGCCAGCCTACGGCTACAGTAGAGCTTATAGCATCACCGTCTGGCTGAACATGCGACACGACCAGAAAGTGATCGGAATCACTGAAGAATGCCAGCGCATCATCCAGCTGCTTCAAATAGCTACCTTGTACCGTCATCGAACTGAATTCCCGCTATTGATGTTTTCAAGCAGAGCTTCGATACGGCTGCCGTACTCGATACTGCTGTCAAACTTGAACAGCAATACTGGAGTATGACGAAGACGCATGCGCTTGCCAAGCTCTGTGCGGATAAAGCCTGTTCCGTTTGCAAGAGCTTTAAGCGTAGCTTCCTTCTGTTCCTCACTGCCAAGCACGCTTAAAAACACTTTAGCTTGCGATAGATCGCTTGACGTTTCAACACCGGTTACGGTAATGAAACCGATTCTTGGATCTTTCAGCTCTGTTTGTATAATTTGGCTCAGCTCTTTTTTAATTTGTTCGCCGACCCGTCCTACCCGGATTTTTGCCATGCTATACTCACCTCTCTACCGATTCCATGACAAACGCTTCGATTGTGTCTCCCTCACGAACATCGTTGTAACGATCTAGCGTTATACCGCACTCATAACCTTGAGCAACTTCTTTGGCATCATCTTTGAAACGCTTAAGGGAATCGATCTTGCCTGTGAAGACGACAATGCCTCCACGGATAAGACGCGCTTCCGCGTTACGAGTAATTTTACCGGAAGTGATCATACAACCTGCAATAGCGCCAACTTTCGTAACCTTAAATACGTTCCGCACCTCAGCTTGACCGATAACAACCTCTTTGAAGATTGGATCAAGCATCCCCTTCATAGCTTGCTCAATCTCATCAATTACATTGTAAATGACGCGATGCATGCGCACGTCAACTTTTTCTTGCGCGATTGTTGCTTCAGCTTGCGGATCAGGACGAACGTTAAACCCGATTACGATTGCATTTGAAGCTGACGCCAAAATGATGTCGGATTCCGTAATCGCACCAACACCGCTGTGGATGATTTTGACGCGAACACCTTCGATATCAATTTTTGCAAGCGAGCCTTTAAGTGCCTCTGCCGAGCCTTGAACGTCGGATTTAATAATAACGTTCAGATCTTTAATTTCACCATCTTTGATATGGTTATACAGATCGTCAAGAGTTACGCGCGTATTCGCACCCATATCCGATTGACGCTGTTTAATGGAACGACGGTCAGCAATGGCACGGGCTTTACGCTCATCTTCAAATACCATGAACGGATCTCCGGCTTGCGGAACTTCGGTTAAACCAGTAATTTCCACTGGAGTAGAAGGACCGACTTCTTTTAATCGGCGGCCTTTATCGTTAACCATTGCTCTAATACGACCGAAACAGTTACCTGCAACGAAAGCATCACCGATTTTCAATGTACCATGCTGCACAAGAATACGTGCAACCGGACCTTTACCTTTATCAAGCTCGGCTTCAATAACGGTAGCGCGAGCGCGCTTGTTCGGGTTCGCCTTGTAATCATTTACTTCTGAAACGAGCAAAATCATTTCGAGAAGACCTTCAAGACCGATTCTTTGCTTAGCGGAAACTTCGACAAAAATCGTATCGCCGCCCCACTCTTCCGGAACGAGTTCATATTCGGTCATTTCTTGTTTGATTTTCTCAGTGTTCGCTTCCGGCTTATCGATTTTGTTAACCGCAACGATAATGGGAACGCCGGCTGCTTTGGCATGGTTGATCGCTTCAACTGTTTGCGGCATAATGCCGTCATCAGCTGCTACAACGATAATTGTGATGTCCGTTACCTGCGCGCCGCGGGCACGCATAAGCGTAAACGCTTCGTGACCCGGTGTATCGAGGAACGTAATTTTCTTTTGGTTAATTTCAACTTGATAGGCACCGATATGCTGCGTGATACCGCCCGCTTCTCCGCCTGTTACGTTCGTTTTGCGAATCGCATCAAGCAGGGTCGTTTTACCGTGGTCAACGTGACCCATAATGGTAACAACCGGTGGACGTGATACCAAATTTTCATCTTCGTCTGTCTCTTCAACGGTTTCGAAGTCATCTTCCTCAACCGGAATTTTCACTTCAACCTCTACGCCGTAATCAGTAGCGATCAAATGAATGGCGTCCATATCGATCTCTTGGTTGATCGTAGCCATAACACCCAGGAAAATCAGCTTTTTGATTACTTCTGATGCATCTTTATGAAGCAATTTAGCCAATTCGCCAACAGTCATCGTACCGCGTACAATGATTTTTTTAGGTGTATTGTCAATTTTCTCGCGTGGCGGCTGCTGCTGCTGGAATCTCCCTCCGCGTCCTTTTTGACCGCGGTTGTTGTTACCTCTAAAGCCACCCGGTTTACCATCTTCAAACCGTTTTTGTCCTGGTCTTGCGTTTTTCTTGTCGTCATTGCCGCGTGATTGGCCTTGTGCCGGTTTGGTGTCAAAACGGCTTTGTCCCGATGATGCTGGACGGCTGCCTGCATCCTGACGAGGAGCACTTGGGCGGCTTGTCGCATTTCCTTGTCCGCCTTGTGGAGGACGATTTTGGCCGGATGATGCCGGACGGTTATTTGAACCTCCTTGACCTTGACCTGGACGGCTTGAACCCGCGTTTGATTGACCCGGGCGATTTCCTTGTCCGCCTTGTCCTTGGTTCGGTCGGCTGGAGCTATTGTTTCCTTGTGACGGACGGTTATTGCTAGACTGTTGTGCTGGTCGGCTCGATTGTTGTCCTGCTGGTCTTTGTTCAGACTGCTGTTGGTTGGTTTGTGGTTTCGTATTAATAGAATTCATAGGCCCCTGTCTGTCTTGCTTTAGATTTTTGTTTTCCTGAATTGGAAGTACCTTCCGTTCCTGCTGCTGCGGCTGCTGCGATTGCGGCCTGCTTGCAGTTGGTTGAGCGGAGGATACCGATACGCTAGTTGTTTCCTGTGCACGCTTAGCGGCGGCATTTTGTTTAATATTGCGAAAAAATCCTTCGACTTTGTTTACCATCTCATTCTCCATGACACTCATATGGTTATTGACAGGTAAATCAAGTCGTTTAAGAATCGTAATGATTTCTTTGCTGCTCATATTAAGTGACTTGGCATACTCGTAAACGCGCAGCTTATCTTTATTGTCCTTGCTGTCTTGTTTATTGTCCAATATGGTCCACCTCCGTATTATGACTCAGATGACTCGCAATCATTTTTCCGAATTGTGCATCGGTTACCGCTATTACAACCCGTTCTGGCTTACCAATCGCCTTTCCTAGTTGCTCACGGTCGAATGCTTCAGCGAGTTGTATACCGTAGGTGTTGCATTTGTCACGAAATTTTTTTTTCGTATTTTCTGAAGCATCCCCTGCAATAATAACAAGATGCACTTGCTTGGATCTTACCGCTTTAAGCACGATTTCATCGCCTGTAATAAGCTTGCCGGCACGCATAGCCATGCCAAGCTGCGATAAGCTCTTATTCTGCTTCATCGCTTATCAGCTCCTTGCCGGCAATAAACTGCTCCTCTACCGCTACAAAATCCTGCTCAAGCTGATCATAAATATGCTCTCCAACATGCTGCTTTAACGCTCGATCAAGCGCTTTGGATTTCTTCGCTAATTTAAAGCAGCTCACTTTACCGCACAAATACGCTCCGCGGCCCGCTTTTTTGCCTGTCAGGTCAATCTGCACCTCTTCGGCCGGTGTCCGCACAATCCGAATAAGTTCCTTCTTCGGCTTCATCTCCTGACAAGCGACGCATTTGCGAAGTGGTACTTTTCTCGGTCTCATTGTACACCCCTCCTATGCCAACTGAATTGACGCTATCCATCTAACGATTGATTAATCGATGGAAACCGAGTCCTGATGCATAACCGTTGTCAATGATTTAGGACGGCCATACTCCTGCTCCGCTTGCGTTTCGCTCTTGATGTCAATTTTCCAGCCAGTAAGCTTAGCGGCAAGCCTCGCATTTTGACCTTTGATACCGATCGCAAGCGATAACTGATAGTCTGGCACGATAACTCTAGCCATCTTCTCTTGTTCGTGCACGATAACCTCAAGCACCTTGGATGGGCTGAGTGCATTCGCAACATATTCATCCACGCTTTCAGACCAACGAACGATATCGATTTTCTCGCCTTTAAGCTCGTTTACGATCGTCTGAACGCGCAGACCTTTTTGCCCAACACATGAACCTACCGGATCGACCTCGGAATTTCGGGAATGAACGGCGATTTTCGAACGGAAGCCGGCTTCGCGGGCAACCGAACGGATTTCCACGACACCGTCATAGATTTCCGGCACTTCAAGCTCGAACAAACGTTTAAGCAAGCCAGGATGCGTACGGGATAAAATGATTTGCGGGCCTTTAGTCGTATTTTCCACTTTCGTGATATAAGACTTCACGCGGTCACCGTGCTTAAACTTGTCGGTCGGCATTAGCTCAGTCAAAGGCAATACAGCCTCAACCTTGCCAAGATCCACAAACAAGTTGCGAACATCCTGACGCTGAACGATACCGTTGACGATATCTTCCTCTTTATCGATAAATGCGTTATAAATCAGTCCGCGCTCTGCTTCACGAATACGTTGTGTAACAACCTGCTTCGCTGTTTGGGCAGCAATACGTCCAAAATCACGCGGCGTCACTTCAATATCAGCGATATCATCGAGCTGATAATGAGGATTGATTTCACGCGATGCCTCTACCGTAATTTCCAGACGCGGGTCCAGCACCTCATCGACAACCGTCTTGCGCGCATATACTTTAATAACGCCAGTATGACGATTTATATCGACCCGTACGTTTTGCGCAGTATTAAAATTCCTTTTGTAGCTGGAGATAAGCGCGGCCTCGATGGCTTCCAGGAGCACATCCTTCGTAATCCCCTTGTCTCTTTCTATTTCCTGTAAAGCTTCAATAAAATCCATGCTCATTGGACTGGATTTCCCCCTTTCAATATAGAAAACGAATATTTAAAACACGATAGCGAGCCTTGCGCTTGCTACCTTGGCATAAGGAATCGTATAATCCTTCTTCCCTGTACGTACAACCGCGTTTTCCCCGTCAAATGCAAGAAGCAGCCCTTCGAATTCTTTAGCGCCGCTAATCGGTTCATATGTCGTTATGTAAACGTGTTTACCGATTGCTTTACTGACATCTTCTTCCTTCTTAAGCGGTCTTTCTGCGCCAGGGGAAGAAACCTCTAGAAAATAAGCGTCTGTTACCGGATCGTTTTTATCCAATTGCTCGCTCATAAATTCACTGATACGGCCGCAATCATCGATATCAATGCCGCCTTCTTTATCTACGAATATGCGAAGGAAATAGTTGCTTCCTTCTTTGACATATTCAATATCAACCAGTTCAAATCCATTGCTGCTGAGGTATGGTAGTACCATTTCCTGGACGGCAGCTTTGATTTTGGAAATACTCAAATTCAATTGACCTCCTGTTTATACGCACTATGCCATTTTGCCGAATACAAAACGTAAAGAGTGGGTTTCCCCACTCTTCTGCATCAAAGTCTTTATCATCATCATTGCCAGAAAAATTATATCATAACCGCACTATAGTGACAAGAAATCTTTTCTAGCCGGCTTTATTCTAAAACAATGAAAGCTGATTGGATTCAGGCAAACCACGGAAGCATCCCATGTTGCCGAGCACCTCAACAATCGTCTTCGTCGCCTTCGATTTCATTTGGAAATCCTCGATCGACAAGTACTCGCCTTCATTTCTAGAAGCTGCAATGTTGCGCGCCGCGTTATCCCCGATACCTGCAATAGCAGCAAATGGCGGAATAAGCGAATCACCGTCAACAAGAAACTTCGTCGCATCGGAGCGGTACAGGTCAATCGGCTTGAATGAGAAGCCTCTGGCTGTCATTTCAAGTGACATTTCCAGCTGGGAAACCATGTTTTTCTCTTTAGGCAGCGCATTAAATCCTTTGGCTTCGATTTCAATCAGCTTCCGCAAAATCGCATCGTACCCTTGGCACAGCAGCTCTAAATCAAAATCATCCGCTCTGACCGTAAAGTAAGTGGCATAGTACTGAATCGGATAATAGAGTTTGAAAAATGCGGTGCGGACCGCCGATATAACATAGGCGGCAGCATGCGCTTTCGGGAACATATACTCGATGCGCAGGCAGGAATCGATGTACCACTGCGGCACCTTGCACCGTTTCATCTCTTCAATCCACTCCGGCGTCAAGCCTTTACCTTTACGCACGCTTTCCGTAATTTTAAACGCAAGACCCGCATCCATGCCCGCTTTATAAATCAGGAACAGCATGATGTCATCCCGGCAGCCGATAACCGTCTTGATGTTGCAGGTTCCGTTCTTAATTAACTCTTGGGCATTTCCGAGCCAAACGCCCGTACCGTGAGACAAACCAGAAATTTGCAGCAAATCCGCAAAAGAGGATGGCTGCGTTTCCTGAAGCATTTGCCTTACGAATTTTGTTCCCATCTCCGGTACGCCGTAAGTCGCAACCGAAGAACGTATTTGCTCGCCCGGAACTTCAAGCGCCTTCGTAGAGTTAAACATGCTCATTACTTTAGGATCGTTCATCGGAATGGTAGTCGGATCGACACCCGTCAAATCCTGCAGCATCCGCATCATGGTTGGATCATCATGTCCGAGTATATCGAGCTTCAGCAAGTTTTCATCAAAAGCATGATAATCGAAATGAGTCGTCTTCCATTCCGCGTTCACATCATCCGCGGGGTACTGCACGGGTGTAATATCCTCAACCTCTATATAGTCGGGAACGACGACAATACCGCCTGGATGCTGTCCGGTACTCCGCTTTACGCCGGTACAGCCGCTAGCAAGTCTCGCGAGCTCCGCTCCGCGCCATTTCTTGCCGTGCTCCTCTTCGTATTTTTTAGTGAAGCCGTAGGCCGTTTTTTCTGCGACAGTACCGATCGTACCCGCACGGAATACGCTCTTCTCGCCAAACAATACTTTTGTATAATTATGGGCGACTGACTGATAATCGCCCGAAAAGTTAAGATCGATATCGGGAACCTTGTCGCCTTTAAAGCCAAGAAATGTTTCAAACGGGATATCTTGTCCTTCACCCTTCATCGGCTTATCGCATTTCGGACATAATTTGTCCGGTAAATCGAAGCCGCTTGGAATACTTCCATCCAAAAACCACTCGCTATGGCGGCAATCCGAATTTTTGCACAAATAATGGGCGGGCAGCGGATTTACCTCAGAAATGCCTAGAAACGTAGCGACGACTGAAGATCCGACCGATCCCCTCGAGCCGACCAAGTAACCGTCCTCATTGGATTTCTTCACGAGCTTTTCGGAAATCAAATAGTTGGCGGAAAACTTAAATTTAATGATCGGCACTAGTTCTTTCTCCAAGCGGTCAATAACGACCTGCGGCAAATCTTCGCCATACATCGATTTCGCCGTTTCATAGCAGGTGTTGCGAATTTCCTCATCCGCCCCTTCAATGTTAGGTGCGAACAGGCCTGTCGGGAACATATCATACGGCTCAAAACGATCCGCGAGCTCGACCGTATTTTTCACCACAACCTCATATGCTCTTGCTTCTCCGAGAAAAGCAAACTCCTCCAGCATTTCTTCCGTTGTGCGGAAGTGGGCATCAGGCTTGCGTATGCTCTTCAGTGGACTGAAGCCCGTAATGCCGTGAATGGTAATATCCCGGTACATTTTGTCGCGCGGATTCAAATAATGTACGTTACCGGTAGCGATTACCGGTTTACCGAGCTCATCACCGATTTCACAGATCCGGCGATGTGCTTGCTCGATCTCAGCCCGGCTGCCGACCAGTCCTTTCTCAACCAGATGCATATAAAAGTCGATCGGTTGAATTTCAAGGACGTCATAAAAGCGGGCAACGTCCAGCGCTTCTTCGTACGATTTGTTCAACACCGTCTCGAAAAACTCGCCCTTCTCGCAGCCGGAAATAACGAGCAAGCCTTCACGGAGCTGAACAAGCTTGCTCTTTGGAATCGTAGCAACACGTTTAAAATGCTCGGTATGAGAAATAGAAATAAGCTTAAACAAATTTTTCTTGCCGACCGCATTTAACGCGTAAATATTGCTGTGGAACGGACGTGAATTCGATAGATCAATGCCGACATAATCGTTTAATTGATGCAGGTTTGTTATATTACGCTCAGCTGCATCCGCGATCAAGCCGTAAAGCACGCCGCCGAGCGCAAGTGAGTCATCTACGGCGCGGTGATGGTTTTCGAGACTGATCTTATATTTATCCGCTAACGTATTCAAACGGTGATTTTTGAGAGTCGGAAAAATAAATCTGGCCAGCTCCAACGTATCAAGAACTGGATTTTTCACCTGTGGCATGCCAAATGCTTTACAATTCGCTTGAATAAAACCGATATCGAATCGAGCATTATGCGCGACCAGCACATCATCACCGATAAACTCGATAAATTCGCGAAGCTTCGGCTCAATGTCCGGCTGTCCTTTTACCATATCATCATTGATATTTGTTAATTGCTGGATATGATATGGAATTTTTTCATGCGGATCAATGAGCGTAGAGAAACGGTCGATTTCCTTGCCTTCACGCATTTTAACGCCGGCTAGCTCTATAATTTTGTTGTTGATTACCGATAAGCCTGTCGTCTCTATATCGAACACGACGTAAGTTGCTGTTGCAAGCGGCTCTGGCCTGGATTCCAGCACCATAGGAACCGCATCGTTAACGACATTCGCTTCTACGCCGAACAGCACCTTGATGCCATTTTTTTTAGCTGCTTTATTCGCATCGGGATAACATTGTATGTTGCTGTGATCCGTTACCGCAATGGCCTTGTGTCCCCATTTTGCGGCGGTCTTTATATATACGTCTATTGGCGTTACCGCGTCCATTGCGCTCATCGTTGTATGAAGATGAAACTCGACGCGCTTTTCTTCTGCTTTATCCATACGTTCAGGAGGCGATTTCACCTCATGCAAATCATTTGGCATCATAACCAGCTCAGGCTCTTGCATGAAACGGTCATATTCGATCCGCCCGCGTGCTTTGACCCACTTGCCGTTAGCCAGCTGGTTTAATATTTTTACGTCGTCCTTCGTCTTAGCAAACATCTTCATTGCTATGGAATCCGAAAAGTCGGTGACATTAAACGTAAATAACGTGCTTCCGTTGCGAAGCTCCTTCACGTCAAGACCAAATACTGCGCCTTGCACCGTAATTTTCTTCTCTTCCTCCATAATGTTCATTAATGGAACAGGCTCATCGCGAATGTCATAACCGACAGCAAGCTTAATTTCAGCCTCGTCTACGAGCTCCGATTCAGATTGCGAGCTAGCCATTAGCTCCTGAACGTACTCTCGCTCCTCCTGCTCTATCCGAAGGGCGTACTCGTCCAAAATTTCCTGCCTGGACTCGCTGACGATCATCTTCACTTTGCATGTGCGCTGGAAATATTGATTGTAAAAACGAATGATTTCCTCATCCAAACGTTTCTTGCGGGAAAGCTCCAAACCTGTATTATCGAGCAAAGACAGCGTCAGCACGTCGCCCTCGACTTCAATGGTAGCCTTCTGCAGCCATCCGTTTACGGAAGCGATCTCGCGCTGCGCCCACTCCATGAATAATCCCCAGTACTGCAAAACAATGGACTCCGTCTCCACTACTGGATCGTAGATGAGTACGAAGGTCACTGCTGCGATATGCTCAAATTTCAATCGAACGGCTTGACACAGTCCATTATAGGCCTGTAAAGGAACCATGGACGTTTTGCGGATGCAAAACGTCCATTCACGGTTGCTGTTGCTAACGATGACTTGATCAATATATCCATCTTGAAAATAAGTTTGTATAAGTTCATGCGGCAGCTGCGACTGCTGTAATAGCAGCTCGAAGCGCTGCCGCTTGTCCGCGGTTTGGCTCATAAAACTCCACTCCTTAAGATCCGAACCGAGCTAGCTTCAGTTCTTAATAAGCACGTGCAAATACGACAGTATGCTTGGCTACATCGCCGCATACAAGACATGTTTTCTTTTGCGTTGCAGGCTCGAAAGGAATATTGCGGCTAGTAGCGCCTGTTTCTTCTTTAACCTGTTTCTCGCATGCGGCAGATCCGCACCAGCCAGCTTCTACGAAGCCGCGCTGCTCCTCGAGAAAGCTCTTCATTTCATCAAGCGTATCAACCGAACGCGAGTTGTCGATGCGGAATTGCTTCGCCCGGTTGTACATTTCTTGATGTGTTTCTTCCAGGAGGGCTTCTACTTCAGCGATGAGATTCACTTGCTGTACAATGCGCTTCTCGCCTGTGATGCGGGATACGAGCACAACTTGTCCGTTTTCCATATCACGCGGTCCAAGCTCTAGACGCAGCGGTACGCCGCGCATCTCGTATTCGTTAAATTTCCAGCCTGGACTGACGTCTGCGCGATCGTCCACACGTACCCGTATGCCGGCTTTTTTGAGCTCGGCATAAAGCTCGTCAACACGGCCGACAACCTGCTCGCGCATTTTCGCAGGACCAATCGGAATCATAATAACTTGAGTTGGTGCCACCTTCGGAGGCAGCGCCAGACCGCGATCATCGCCATGAACCATAACTAATGCGCCGATTAGCCTTGTGCTAACGCCCCAAGAAGTCGTATGCGCGAACTGCAATGTATTTTCACGATCAAGAAATTTAATGTCGAAAGCGACCGCAAACTTCGTGCCGAGGTAATGGGAGGTACCTGCTTGTACGGCCTTCCCGTCCTTCATCATCGCCTCGATGGAATACGTATCAACCGCACCCGCGAAACGCTCCGAAGGCGTTTTCTCACCTTTAATAACCGGTATAGCGAGAAACTCCTCTACGAACTGCGTATAAACATCGAGCATCTGCATCGTCTCTTGACGCGCTTCCTCTTCCGTCTCATGAGCTGTATGGCCTTCCTGCCACAAAAATTCGCTCGTCCGCAGGAATGGCATCGTCCGCTTCTCCCAACGAACCACGTTTGCCCATTGGTTAATAAGCAAAGGAAGATCACGATACGATTGAATCCATTTCGAATACATATGGCCAAACATCGTTTCCGATGTCGGACGTATAGCGAGGCGCTCTTCGAGCTTCTCGCCTGCTGCTTCCGTTACCCATGGCAGCTCAGGATTAAAGCCTTCGACATGCTCCTTTTCTTTCTGAAAGAAGCTTTCGGGGATAAATATAGGGAAATATGCATTGCGATGACCGGTTTCCTTGAAGCGCCGGTCCAGATCGCGCTGAATATTTTCCCAAAGCTCATAGCCTTCCGGACGGAACACGATACAGCCCCGTACCGGTGAGTAATCCATAAGCTCCGCTTTTTTAATTGCATCTAAATACCATCTGGAGAAATCTTCGCTTTGTGGCGTAATTTCTGTGACAAACTGTTTATCCTTAGACATGAGCGACTAATTACTCCCCTCTAACCAATCGTAAAATATCATTATAAGTAACTACTAGCATCAGCAGCATGATGAGCGCAAAGCCAACGAAATGCACCATACTTTCCCGGTTTGGATCAATTGGACGACGGCGAATGGCTTCAATTCCCAGGAATATGAGACGACTGCCGTCTAATGCCGGTATCGGCAGCAAGTTGAATATTCCTAAATACAAGCTGAGTAATGCCGTCCACGATGTAAGCTGAGTAATGCCCTGCTGAGCAATCTGACTTGTTACCTCAGCGGTTCGTACAGGACCTCCAAGATCATCAAGCTTGAACTCTCCAAAAATAAGCTTCTTGAACCCTTCAAAAATACTTATCGTCATAGTCTTCATCAGCTTTCCTGCACCAGTAAACGTTTCTTTAAAGGTAGCTGGTCGTTTCGGCATCTCCGGCAGTGTAGACCTAATCCCCACTTTGCCTACCCCTTCTTCGTTTGGCTCAGGCGTTATAATGACCTGCTGGGCTTTGCCATCTCGAATGATATCCATTCTAACAGGCACATTTGGCGATTGTCCGATGATTGCAATCATTTTGTCATAATCCGTACCGATTTTGACACCATTGATCGCATCAATCACGTCGCCCTCTTTCAGATCAACCTTAGATGCAGGCATGCCTTCTGTTATTTCGCCAACGAGCAGCTTATCCGGTGTCCCGACAGGAATACCGGCCATCTGAATATACGCAGCAAACAATACGAATGCGAGTATGAAGTTCATCATCGGCCCTGCAAATATAGCAAGCGCGCGCTGAGCTACCGTTTTGCTGCCGAATTGACGGTCTAGCGGCGCGATCTGCGTTTCCTTGCCTTTTGTAATCATCAACGCAGCGGGATGCACCGCGAAGCTTTCGTTCTCCCCTTCAACGTCCAATGTAACAGCAAGCTTGCGTTCTAAATCAATGGCAACGACTTCACCGCGAATAACACCGCTGCGCTCATCAAGCCGGTCCAAATAGAGCCGGGTGATCCGGTTATCTTTCACACGGACAGCTATCGTTTGCCCTGGCTGAACATCGATGATCTCAGGATCCTCTCCGGCCATCCGAACAAATCCACCTGCAGGAATAAGCCTAAGCGTATATCTGGTCTCACCACGTTTTACGGAAAAGAGTTTTGGTCCGAAGCCAATTGCAAATTCCCGAACCAATATGCCCGCGCGTTTTGCGAAATAGTAATGACCCCATTCGTGGATCGATACGATAACGAAAAAGACGAGTACAGTCAAAAAGACGACTTGAATCATGTGCATTAAGCTGAAGCCTCCTGTTCGTTACGGCCTGTACATAGATTATCATTATTCTCCCGTCCGATACAAGAGAACCGGTATTTGACCGATATTATACGGATTCTGCCAGCTGACGCGCCCAAGCGTCCACTTCTGCGATCATTTGCAAGTCATTGATATCAGATGCTTCGTGTCGACCGACTACTGTCTCCAATATCCGCTCGATGTCAAGAAACGTAATTTCGCCCTTCAAAAAGCGCGCGACGGCTACCTCGTTAGCTGCATTAAATACCGCAGGCGCCGATTGACCCTGACGGCCGCACTCAAAGGCCAGCCTTAGACAAGGATATCTGGCGAAATCCATCTCACGGAAATTCAGCTTGCCGATTTGAGCCAGATTCAGCCTGCCCGTTGGCGTTGCGTTACGCTCCGGATAGGATAAAGCGTATTGAATCGGCACACGCATATCCGGCAGACCAAGCTGTGCGATTATGCTGTGATCGGCGAACTCGACATAAGAATGAATGATGCTTTCCGGATGAATAATGACATCTATTTGATCGTATGTAACATCGAACAGCCATCTTGCCTCGATGACCTCAAGCCCCTTATTGACCATCGTTGCAGAATCAATCGTAATTTTCGCGCCCATTGACCAGTTTGGATGATTGAGCGCTTCAGCAACCGTCACGCCTTCAAGCTGCTCCCTTGTGCGATCGCGAAAAGAACCGCCGGAAGCCGTCAGCGTGATTTGTTTGATCGAATGACGATTTTCACCGTTCAAGCATTGGAATATCGCAGAATGCTCGCTGTCAATCGGCAATACCGATACCCCGTGCTGCCTAGCTCGATCCATCACGATATGACCCGCAGTAACGAGCGTCTCTTTGTTCGCCAAGCCAATCGTTTTGCCGGCTTCAATAGCCGCTAATGTAGCGGGCAGCCCTCTGCTTCCCACAATAGCTGTTACAACGATGTCAGCATCCGTACCAGCCGCGGCTTCGATAAGCCCCTCTTCACCATAGACCGTTCTCGTGCCCGGCGGCATGTGAGGACGTGCGGCGTCAGCAGCTTCCTTTGTTGCTAAGCTTACGAGCACGGGCTTAAATCGCTTCGCTTGCTCTATGATCAGATCGACATTTGTCCCTGCGGATAAGCCGACAACCTTATAGCGTTCAGGATCGTGAGCTACAATATCGAGCGTCTGTGTTCCGATTGAACCTGTCGAACCCAGTATACTTATTTTTTTCATGCAAAAAACCTCCTGACTTATACGGGCAGCAGCTCTGTCAGCACTAACAGCGGAAATACGATGAGCCAGCTGTCGCATCGGTCAAGCACACCGCCATGTCCCGGTAACAACGTGCCTGTATCCTTAATGTCTCTCACCCGCTTGTAAGCCGATTGTATCAGATCTCCGAATTGACCGGCAGCTGCAGCAATTAATCCAATCAGCAAGGCTTTTGGTAAAGCAACAAAATCCGGAATCGTTAAAGCGAATATCGCGGATACGATTAAGGAAAGAAACACGCCCCCCAAGGCGCCTTCAACCGTTTTGTTTGGGCTAATCGACGGCCAGAGCTTTGTTTTTCCGATAGCCCGTCCCGTAAAATAAGCACCTATATCCGATGACCAGATGCACCCAAAGGACAAAAACGTCCATAATAAACCGTACTGCTCGATTTGACGCACTTCAACCATGGCTGCAAAGCCATAACCTACATATAAAGCGCCAAGCAACATAAGTGCGGCGCCATCAATTGTCGTTCTATTTTTTGTAATTACGGTCAGAGCAAGCAGTAAGAAAGCAAGCATCCAAACAATTGTCAGCACTGACGGAACCGTAATCCCCCATTCTGACCAAGGAAGCACGAACAGTAGCACGCCCGCGTATCCGAGCAAAGAAGACGGATGCGACCATGCTACACCATTCATGCGCGCATATTCTGTAAAGCCGATAACTGCAAGTAATATGAGGAGACTCGTATATAACCATCCGCCTGCTACCGTTAGTCCGATGAACCCTGCACCTGCTACAACTCCGGTAATAATTCGTTGTCTCAAAGAGAAGTCACACTCCGATGCTTGAAGCTACAATCCACCATATCGACGCGCACGGCGTTGATATTCCAAAATCGCCTCTTGAAAATGCGCTTCCGTAAATTCCGGCCAATACACATCCGTAAACCACAATTCACTGTATGCAAGCTGCCACATCATAAAATTGCTTAGTCGCAATTCTCCGCTTGTACGAATAAGCAAGTCCGGGTCGGGCAATCCGCTCGTAAGCAATCGGTCGGCCATCACTTTATCATCAATATCATCTATGGCCAATTGTCCATTTTGAACATCTGCTGCGATATTTTTTACAGCTTCAAGCATTTCCTTACGGCTTCCGTAATTTAAAGCAAAATTCAAAACAAGTCCTGTATTATTAGCGGTCTTGACGATTGCTTCTTCAACTGCGCTTATTGTAAATGATGGCAAATCCTCTTTATGTCCCATCATACGGACCTGCACATTATTAGCAATCAGCTCTTCCAATTCGATTTCAAGAAATTGCTGCGGCAGCTTCATGAGGAAATCCACTTCAGCTTTCGGTCTCTTCCAGTTTTCCGTTGAAAACGCATATAACGTCAAATATTTGACGCCTAACCGATCTGCTGCAATTGTAATGCGTTTGACCGCTTTCATGCCGGAATGATGACCTGCCATTCGTGGCAATCCACGATCCTTAGCCCAACGACCGTTCCCGTCCATTATAATCGCAACATGCTCCGGCACATTTTCTAAGGCCACAGAATCAGTCGGCTGTAAGGACGATTTGCCTAGTTTGGCCCAAAGTCGCTCGATCATCTTACTTCCTCCCAACCGAAATCAAAACCAAACCCCACCTATCGGAGGGGCCCAGAGTATCATTATACTTCCATAATTTCTTTTTCTTTGGCAACTAGCACTTTGTCTACTTCAGCAATAAATTTATCCGTTACTTTCTGAATATCCTCTTGATGTCCACGCGATTCGTCTTCAGAAATCGTCGTTTTCTCAAGCTTCTTTATGCCATCGTTAGCGTCACGGCGAATATTGCGAATCGCCACCTTCGCTTCTTCACCAAACTTCTTCGAAGTTTTTACAAGCTCTGCACGACGCTCTTCCGTAAGCGGCGGAATAGAAATACGAATCGCTACGCCATCGTTGGAAGGCGTTAGACCAAGATCCGATTTCATAATCGCTTTCTCGATTGCCGACATAGACGATTTGTCCCACGGTTGAATAAACAAAGTGCGCGAGTCAGGAGTGTTAATGTTAGCCAATTGATTTACAGGCGTCATTGCTCCGTAATATTCCACTTGAATGCGGTCCAGCAAAGAAGGGTTTGCTTTACCAGCGCGTAAGGAGGATAAATCACGTTTTAGCGCCGAGATCGCTTTATCCATACGTTCTTCTGCATTTTTTTTCAAATCTTGTGGCATTATTTTGCACTTCCTCTCACAATCGTTCCGATTTTCTCACCCAGTACGACGCGTTTAATATTCCCTTTCTCCGTAATTGCAAATACGATAAGCGGAATATTATTGTCCATGCAAAGTGAGGCTGCTGTTGAATCCATTACTCCTAGATTACGGTTCAGCATATCCATGTATGTAAGCTCCGCAAACTTCTCAGCAGTATTATCCTTAAATGGATCAGCGGAATATACGCCATCCACTTTGTTTTTCGCCATTAAGATAACTTCTGCTTCGATCTCAGCCGCACGCAGCGCTGCTGTCGTATCCGTTGAGAAGAACGGATTTCCTGTCCCTGCAGCAAAAATAACGACGCGGCCTTTTTCCAAATGACGAATTGCACGGCGTCTGATGTAAGGCTCAGCAATTTGCTGCATTGCGATCGATGTTTGTACGCGGGTTGGCACATCAATTTGTTCCAGTGCATCTTGAAGTGCGAGTGCATTCATAAGGGTAGCCAGCATACCCATGTAATCGGCTGTAGCACGGTCGATCCCTTTTGCAGTGCCGGCAATACCGCGCCAAATGTTGCCGCCGCCGACGACAATCGCTACTTCTATTCCAAGTGCAACGACTTCCTTCACCTGATCAGCAATCGAAGAAATGACCGAAGATTCAATCCCATATCCTTCCGATCCGGACAACGCCTCACCGCTAACTTTCAATACGATACGCTTATAAACAGGATTCTCCAACATTAATACCTCCATCATGCACCTCATTAGAAGAGGCACTTCAAATTTGTTCTATTCATACAAGCAGGCGGGGCGGACGCCCCGCCCCGCCTGTGCGTTCGGATTAATGTTTAACTTGAGCCATTACTTCTTCAACAAAGTTGTCTACTTTTTTCTCTAGGCCTTCACCAAGCTCATAACGAACGAAGCGGCGGATAGAGATGTTTTCGCCGATTTTGCTAATTTTTTCATTAAGCAAAGTAGCGATTGTTTTGTCTGGGTCTTTGATGAAGGATTGCTCAAGAAGACAGAACTCTTCGTAGTATTTCGAAATACGTCCTTCAACCATTTTCTCAACGATTTTTTCCGGTTTGCCTTCGTTTAGCGCTTGAGCTTTCAAAATTTCACGTTCTTTTTCAAGCTCTTCAGAAGAAACATCCTCACGACGAACAAATTTCGGATTAGCTGCTGCGATTTGCATAGCAACATCTCTTGCGAAATCACGGAATTGTTCTGTTTTCGCAACGAAATCTGTTTCGCAGTTAACTTCAACGATAACGCCGATACGGCCGCCAGCGTGGATATACGATTCAACTACGCCTTCAGTTGCAATACGGCCAGCTTTGTTTGCTGCAGCCGCCAAACCTTTTTCACGAAGAAACGCGATCGCTTTTTCGATATCATTGTTTGTTTCGTCCAAAGCTTTCTTGCAATCGAGCATACCTGCTCCAGTTCTTTCACGTAGTTCTTTTACAGCGCTAGCACTAACTGCCATTATAAGCCCTCCTATAAGTTTTACGAAGCCATTTAGCTCCGTAATTATATATTTATTCGAAAAAAGGGCAGTGAGAGGTTTATCACCATCTGACCACCCTTTGTTGACTACCTAAAGCCTCTAAATTAAGCCGTTGTTTGTTCGCCTTGGTTAGCTTCAACGATTGCATCTGCCATTTTCGACGTCAACAATTTAACGGCACGAATTGCATCATCGTTACCTGGGATGACATAGTCGATTTCGTCTGGATCACAGTTCGTATCAACGATACCAACGATTGGGATACCAAGTTTGCGAGCTTCCGCAACAGCGATACGCTCTTTGCGCGGGTCAATGATGAACAACGCGCTTGGCAAACCTTTCATTCCTTTAATACCGCCAAGGAATTTTTCCAAACGGTCTTTTTCTTTACGAAGAATGATAACTTCTTTCTTCGGAAGAACTTCAAAAGTGCCGTCCTCTTCCCATTTCTCAAGCTGTTTCAAACGATCGATACGTTTTTGAATCGTTTGGAAGTTAGTCAAAGTTCCGCCGAGCCAACGTTGGTTGATGTAGAAGTTGCCGCAACGCTCTGCTTCTTCTTTCACGGAATCTTGTGCTTGTTTTTTCGTACCTACGAACAGCATAGTGCCGCCGTCTGCAGCGATCGATTTAACAAAGTTGTACGCTTCGTCAACTTTTTTAACCGTTTTTTGCAAATCGATAATGTAAATTCCGTTTCTTTCTGTGAAGATATAACGATCCATCTTCGGGTTCCAACGACGAGTCTGATGACCGAAGTGTACCCCAGCTTCTAGTAGCTGTTTCATGGAAATAACCGCCATTTCTTCAACACCTCCTGTAATGGTTTTTTAGTGCTCCTCCGCTAGTCGCATCTTTCGCCAAAACTTCCGCCGGGCGGAAGCACCGTTTGACAAAATTGACCCGCGTGCGTTTTTAACACCGTGAATTAATATACCATAAATAACTAGCACGTGCAACAGACGTTTTTCGAAAAGATAGGTTAGCTTTCTTAATTGCTAGCAGTAATCGCATCCGCTTGCGCTTTCGTTATCGGCTGCCCCGTAACGACTGTAATGGCTTCATCCACAGATATATTTTCTTGAAACAAAAAATAACCGGCACGGACCAGCTTTTTCGACTTGTTCATATGACTGATGAAAGCTGCCTGGTCATGAATAATATTTTGTCCGGCAAGCAGCTCCGCCGTTTTGGCTATTCCTAAACCCGCTTCGATCCGGATGACATGCACAGCTGCGGCCTTCTCCTTGACTGGCTCGGTGGGTGCGGTCTCTTTAGTCTTACCCCCGCTTAGCTCCTCCTTGACCGGCTTAACGGAGGCGGAAGGCTGCTCTTTCAGTCTCTCTGCCTCAAGTAATGCATCGACTTCTGCACGCGTATAAAGCTTCTCAGCCGTTTCATTCCCAAATTGGCCCAGCTTTTGTCTGCTCTGCTCGCCTGAGAGCATGAGCTGGAAAAGTAAAGCCCCTAGGATGATACCCGAGCCGAGGCCAATCAGAAATGCCCGGTTTTTAAGCATGGACAGCCGCCTCCTGCTTTGCCAGTTGAATAATAAGCTGTACCTCGCCTTTATTCATTCCAAGCTTTTTGGATATCATTTCTATGGATTTGCCTTGCTCATATAACATGAAAAGCTCCGAGTACCGGGCATGGATACTGTTAATCATCGGAGGTTCTTCAATTATGGGCTCTTGCTGCAGAGCATGCTTCACTTCATGCTTAGTCGTATCGATTGCTTTGGTTTGGGGAGGAGTATCATTCTGGAGCGCCAACGATGCAGAATGGGATAGTGCCAATTGCAGCTGCTCTGCAAGCAGTTCGCATTTTTTCTCCAGCTGAGCAATCCTTTGCTCTTGGCGCTCAGCATCAGATTTTGTCTCCTGCTGCGCTTTTCTGACTAGGAGAACGAGGTCTTCATTATCCTTCTCCATGTTTTCCATAAACTGCTCTAATGCGGTTTCTATATTTTGTATAGTTTGCGGCGGAAGTGCTCTATCCTGCTTTTTCCGAGGCATTACAAAGGCGCCAACAATGACAACCGCTCCGAATAATACAATATATTGCAAATATGGCTGCATCGTTCATAGCCTGCCTTTCTAATATTCGCCTTTTATTTTTTTACAATTTTATATCTAACTTATGCCCTTTAAAAGGATGAGCCGGAGGCTGCTCTTGCTCACTATCCGCAGTCTCCGAATCTGAACGCTTCTGACTTGGCTTCTGATAAGCATTCCCCTGCTGCCCATCATTCCCGCTGCGGACATGAAGCCCATTCGATTGCTCTATAGCACTATTTTTCCCTAATTTGTGCTATCTATTTGGTATACGGAAGTAGAACGATATCGCCTTCAGAATACCGGAATGATACACGCTGCGATGAATCCTTCACGAACTTGGTATATCTGCCTATCACGATTTTCGTTCCACCATACACAATATTGCTAACATCGATCTTCGAGCGGTCAGCATCCTCAAGCGATTTCTCAATATTAAGAATTCTGTCTTTAGTATGGTCATTTTCCAGGAGCATTTGACGCTTCGTAGCCGTAAGTTTAATGCGCAATGCCAGCTTTTCCGGAGACAACTGGCCTGCTGCTGCCAATTGATCCAAAATAGCAAGAGCCTTATCCGTTTTGTCCAAATTTTCCATATTCTGTTTAAGTCTGGTTCTCAGCTCGAGCAGCTCTATACGGTATTCAGGCTTTACGCCTACCTCAATCGTCGTTGCTGTGGACATGGAGTTCCCGACCGTTCGAGCGCTGACAAAATCGCCTGCCTGCACGAGCCCGCCAACGATTAATCCTTTGGCGCCGGAGCAAATGACATTTTTCCCCGCTCTTACATGCGAATGCATGATGCTTTGGGAGACGAGCACCTCTTCACCGGCCACTACATTGCCTTCTTGAATGAATGTGCTTCGCACATTACGTCCAGCCTTTACAAAACCTTTATTGCTCCCCAGGATGCCGCCCGTAATTTCAACGGAACCCTCTGACTCGATTTCAGCCCCTTCGACACCGCCAATTACCCGAATATCGCCGGATGCTTTGATCCGGAAACCGCTCAGCACATTGCCTCTAATGACTACCGTTCCTACAAAATCAATGTTTCCGACGCTATAATCGACGTCGCCATTCACTTCATAAACAGGAAAAACATTGATTTTCTCTTTTTCCGTAAGTGAAATAAGACCGTCAATAGCGGAGTACATCCCTGTCTGGCCATCGTTGAGCACGACATTTTTGCCAACTTTAAATCTGACATGCTTGCCGAGCTTGGCCGGAATTTCCTCGCCCGTTACGGTTTTTCCGAACGGTCCCGGCTGAGGATCGAAGCGTTCTGCAATCAATTGACCGCGCTTGATGTTTTTGAGCTGCACGACCTCTTTAAAGTCGACCTTTCCATGCTCAAGCTCCGCAGGGGCGCTAATCCCAGATTCCATATCATAGACAAGCTTGATAAAGCCGTCCTTACCTGGTACTGGAGGCTCACCTTGTGCAACCAGCGTCTGCTCCTTATGATATGCCGGAGGATTAGCAGCAATTTGATTCAGAACTTCAGTTTTCAAGCCGTGAACGACCCCCTTGCTGCGCACGAAACGCTCTAGCTCGTCGCCCTTACACTTAAATTCATCTGAAACTCGGCTAAATGTTAAAAATGCAGCCAGCTTATCAGCTGATATCTGAATGCTAAGGTATGATTCAAATTGTAGATTATCCACTATACTGCCCTCCTTTCTAATGCTGCAAGAGTTGATCTTTATGCTTAGCCAAAGCTCCCCGCAGCCGCAAAATCGCTTTCGAGTGGAGCTGGGAAATTCTCGATGGTGATAATGTCATTACTTCAGCAATTTCACTTAATGATAATTCCTCGTAGTAAAACAGAGAAACGACTGTGCGTTCCTTTTCCGTAAGCCGTTCAATACCTTTAATCAATGATTCTTTTAAATAAAACTCATGTACCTTATGATCCGGATTTTTTGCTTTGTCATCTATAAGCAATGACATTCTCGTCTCCGATTCCTCTTCCCTAATCGGATCTTCCAAGGAGCACACGGTTGTGACCGCAATATCTTGGAGCATGTTCGTAAATTCTTTCTCAGAGACTTCAAGGTAACGACTAATCTCAGCATCAGTTACGGATCGCAAATATTGCTGCTCCAAATGCTGATAAGCCTCTTCCACTCTTTTCGCTTTCTCCCTTACGGAACGCGGAACCCAGTCCCCCTGCCGTAATCCATCAATAATGGCACCGCGAATACGCCAAGACGCATAGGTTTCGAATTGCAAGCCGCGTAGGTAATCAAATTTCTCGATCGCATCAATAAGGCCCATTACGCCATTGCTGTAAAGATCGTCCTTAATAACGTTTTTTGGAAGCCCGATCGCCATTCGATTCGTAACATAATCAACAAGCGGCAAGTATTGCTCGATAAGCCTTTTCTTAGCTTCCAAATCGCCCTGTTCTCTCCATGCTTGCCACATCTGCAAGTTTGTCAAATGAGGGGTTTTCTGCTCGATCATCGACTCACTCTCCTGTCAGGTGACGAATGGCTTTAACCAATTCTTCCGGCTGAGTATTTTTTGTAGATAATAATTGTGGAGGATTTAATGGTCGAAAGCCGGCTGCTTCATTAGATAAAGCATCAGCGGATGGCGCTGACCCGCCATCCTGCAGCTGCGATTTTAGCATTTGGTTAATATCCATTGACTCATCAGGAGTTTGCAAATCAAGCAGTGTGCCTTTGCCTTCTTCATCTTCGGTCTGCTCGCCCACAAGAGATGGGGGCTGAAGAATATATGCCAATATTGCCCGTACTCCATACGCTAGAACAAAAAAAGCGATGAAAGCATACATACTTCTAAGCAGCATAACAGTAATCGGATTGTTTCCGATCGAGAAAGCTACCGTAAGCACGGTGCCAAAAATACCAAATACGACATTCCATCGCCATGTCCCCAGCATATCAAATCTCCTTTGTTCCAAACTGCACGCTTCTGATGGACAGCATTCCGCTTGTACTGTCAAATTCAATCGTCCGTCCAAAGCTTCCTCCCGTATCCTGAGAAATAACCGGGATTTTAAATCTTCGCAGCATCTCCGTACATGACTCTACGTTACGGGGACCAATTCTTAAGGAATCAGTATGGCCCGTCATGGCAAACATTTGAGCACCACCAGCCATCTTTGCTTTCATCCGCTCGACATATGCGCCGGCTGTTATCATCCGATCAAGCAATTCGGGGATGGCAGTATCGGCATATTTGGCCAAGTTCATTTTAATCTCTCGGGCAATTTCTGATGACGGCAGCATCACATGTGCCATTCCGGCAATTTTTCGGACGGGGTCATACAGAGTAAGCCCCACACAAGATCCTAAGCCGGTCGTTTTGAGTATTGCTCCATCAGTTGCAATATTTAAATCAGCCATGCCGACTTTGACCAAATTTTGTTGTATCATTCGCTAACGACTCCCAAAGCCCTAAAAATCTTTTCAAACGACTCTGGATCTGGAATGAGGAAGAAGTGTCCTTCAAGTGATTGGCAATCTTCCAAAAATGTCGTTTCGATTAGAAGGGCCGAGTCCCCCATCTCTCCGTACTGCATTAACCCGTAGCTCAGTACGGCTCCTGCCATATCTACTGCTATAGCAGGAACGGATGGGGCCATCGTTAAATGCATAAAATCAGCTAAAGAGGATAAATAAGAGCCTGCCAAAATATTGCCGATCTCGCATAGCGCAGACAGCTCCATTTCGGAGTAGCCATCCTTCTCCTCAATGTTCATCGAAAGCAGCTGACGCAATATACGTCTGGCAGATGCTTCTTCTATTATGAAAAACATGTTGCCGGGAGCTTCTCCTTCCACCCGAAGAAACACGGCGAGCACGATTTGTTCGGAGCCGCCAACCCGTTCTGCAACCTCTTCGAAGGGGAGTAAGCTTACTTTTGGTACAGCCATATCGACTGGTTTGTCTAATAAGCGCGATAGCGCGGTCGCAGCGTTACCTGCCCCGATGTTGCCGACTTCTTTCAATACATCCAGTTCAAATGCTTCAAAGCGGCTAAATAGGTTCACTAGTTATACCTCTATTTGCTCTAATTGAATGATTTCGCTCTTGTTCAACACCTCGGACAAGTTCAGCATGATGAGAAGTCGACCTTCACCAAGCTTTGCAATGCCTCTTAAGTATTTAGCTTTAATGCCTCCAACAATTTCCGGCGGCAAATCGATCGTATCCGTATCGATATCGATGACATCATTCGCTGAATCAACGATAAAGCCAACCTCGATGTCCTCTGCAACGACAACAATAATTCTGGAGTTTTCGGTAGCCGTCGTTTCCGGCAGGTTAAAACGGCCACGCAGGTCGATGACAGGAACGACCACGCCGCGCAAATTAATAACCCCTTTGATAAAAGCAGCAGTTTTCGGGACGCGCGTAATCGGAGATATTCTTTCAATCGTGCGGACCTTATCTACTTCAATTCCGTACTCTTCGTTGCCAAGTGCGAACACGATAACTTTTAATTCTTCCCCCATCTTAAAAACCTCCCTATTTGATTAATGCATTCGGATCAATAATCAATGCGACATACCCGTCGCCAAGTATCGTTGCGCCAGAAATCGCTTCAATATTCGTTAAATATTTGCCTAATGTTTTTAGGACAATTTCACTTTGGCCAATAAATTCATCAACCATAACGGCAGCCCATTTCTCGCCTTTACGAATGACTACAATTTCGGTTTCTTGCTCGTTAATTTCATTGAAATCCGGAGATTCAAGCACTTTGCTAAGCGATATCAACGGTATGATCGTGTTTCTAAACTCAATCATTTTATGGCCATGAACATGCAAAATTTGTTCCTTGCGAATGATTCCGGTTTCGACGATAGAGGATAAAGGAATTGCATATTTCTCAGAGCCCAGCTGAATAAGCATCGCCGAAATAATAGAAAGGGTTAACGGCAGCTGAACTGAAAACTTTGTTCCTCTTCCAAATACGGAATCGATTGTCACGTTACCGCCTAAAGAGGTGATTTTGGACCGCACGACATCTAGACCGACGCCTCGTCCTGAAATATCCGAAATTTTATCGGCGGTGCTGAAGCCTGCTGCAAAAATAAGCATATTGATTTCATCCGGGGACAGCAGCTTAGCTTGCTCCTCGGAGACGACACCATTTTTAACAGCTGTTTTGAGAACACGTTCTTGGTGGATGCCGCGGCCATCCTCTTCCACTTCGATAAAGACATGATTTCCGCTGTGATAGGCACGCAGGTAGATTGTACCTGTTTCCGGCTTACCGGCTGCAATTCGCTCATCGACGGTTTCAATGCCATGGTCAACCGAATTACGAAGCAAGTGAACTAGCGGGTCGCCAATTTCATCAATAACGGTACGGTCAAGTTCTGTGTCAGCACCTGTAATGACAAGATCAATTTTTTTGTCTAACGATTTAGCCAAATCTCTAATCATTCGAGGGAAACGATTGAAAACGGAATCCACAGGAACCATCCGCAGCTTAAGAACGATGCTTTGCAGGTCCGAGCTTACGCGTGTCATATGCTCTACCGTTTCGGTTAAGTCGTTTCGCTTAATTTCGCTAGAAAGCTGCTCAAGTCTTACGCGATCGATGAGCAATTCGCTAAACAAGTTCATAAGTGTATCCAATCGCTCAATATCGACACGAATTGTTCGGGATACATTAGCTGGTGCGGCAGAAGCTTGTCCTTTGCTTGCTGCTGCTTCACGCGGCGCATCTCCACCAGCTTTCGACGGAGTATCAGCCTTCGCAACCTCAGCAGCCTCAATAACTTCTACTGCCGCAGCTGCATGGGATTGACTGAGTACAGCTAACGTTTCTGAGTCCAGTAACGTTACAACAGCAGACTCAATCTCAGATATGTTAAGAAGCTGTGCTTGAAGATCTTCCTGTGTCACTTGAGAAATTGTAAACACAGTGAAGGTGAAATCGAACTTTTCCTGCTCAATATCCTGAACGGACGGATCGGATTTAATAACTTCTCCCGTACGTTCAAGCAGTTCAAACACCATATAAGCGCGAACCGCTTTTAGCATGCAATTATCGCGAATAGCTATCTGAATGTGAAAAACGTTGTGGCCCGTCTCGATCGATTGAAGCAATACGGAGGATTGGAATTCATCGAGCAGCATCACCCCTGATGCGCTTGAACCTGAAGCGCCTGCTGAACTTGCTGCCACTGCTCCAGCTTCAACCGCTTTGCTCGCACTATAGTCGCTCTTTAAAATAATTTGCAATGAGTTCACGATGGAAGTGACGTCAGCTTTCCCTGTACCTCCGCCTACGATATCCTGGACCATCGCTTCAAGCGCATCCAGGCCTTTAAACAAGGTGTCAAAAATAAAGCTGTCCATTTTCAGCTTGCTGTTTCGAACGAGGTCGAGCACGTTTTCCATTTCATGCGTCAGCGCAGCCAAATCTTCAAAGCCCATAGTGGCCGACATCCCTTTCAGCGTATGAGCTGAACGAAATATATTTTGAACGATACTAAGCTCCTCAGGTTCGCTTTCCAGTCGAAGCAAGTTTTCATTCAACGCTTGCAGGTGATCATTAGATTCATCGATAAACATCGATAAATAGGCATTCATATCCATTTCCCAGCACCTCCTGTAAGTATGGTTAAGCGATCTAGCCTATTTATTTCAGCACTGCCTGCACAAGCTGCGGGGCAATGTGCTGCAGCGGCAGTACTTTGCCCACGCAACCAGCCTCAACCGCGGACCTGGGCATGCCATAAACGACACAGGTTTCTTCTGCTTCGGCAATCGTTGTTTCGGCACCGCATTCGACTAGCAGCTTCATGCCCTTCGCGCCATCGCTTCCCATACCCGTCATGATGACTGCATGCCGCTTAAGCTCCCGAAATGCTGTCAACGAGTCAAACAAAACGTCGACGGAAGGGCGATGACCGTTGCGTTGAGGCTGCTCAGTCAATAATATCAAGTAGCCGGACGAATCCTTAGCAAGCTCCATGTGATATCCGCCAGGTGCAAGATAAACAACTCCAGCAACCACCCTCTGCCCCTGCTCCGCCTCAACAACATGCAGCCCGCTAAAGCTATCAAGCCGCTGAGCAAGCGATTTTGTAAATTTTGGAGGCATATGTTGTACGATAAGCACAGGAGCCGGAAAATCAGCAGGCAAAGAAGTAATGACTTCATGGAGCGCTCTCGGTCCGCCTGTCGATGTACCGATTGCTACTATATGTTTGAAAACTGCTTGCAGACCGCTAAACTTGGCCTTTTTTATAGAGGGTGGCTCTGCAAAAAGAGGTTTAGCATCAGCCAGCGATTCCTTGATGACGGATTTGCGAGCAGCAAACGCCGAAGCGGCCTTACTCGGCTCAGCTACTTCAGGCTTTGCGCCTTTTGGTTTTGTATGTAAAGGGGTTACCTCTTGCTGCAGCCGCTGCTTGTGCTCTACTTTCGAAAAAACCGGCTTGTACCGATCTTTGATAGGTGCAGGCAGCGGTGCAATAACAGGCTCCTCAAGCTGCAGTGGCTTTTTCAAAGTATGGTCTCTACTATGTATAATTGGCTTTGCTTCTTCGACAATCGACTCCGGCATCTCGCTAATCGTAATGACAGGTTGATGCCGCTTCGTCAGCACGGCGAAACGCAATTTCTCAAGCAAAACCTCGCCGACCTGATGAATATCGTTCGAAATGGCGCTTGAAGGCTTTCTTATAAAGTCGAATGCGCCGAATTGCAGCGCCTTAATCGTCTCTCTCGTATTGTCCTCGCTAATTCCCGAGAGCATGATGACAGGCGTTGGGTTGTCTTTCATTATCCTTTTCAGTGCTTCTATTCCGTTCATTAACGGCATTTCCAAATCTAATGTAACAGCATCCGGTTTCCATTCCCGAACGGCTTCAATGGCGTCTAATCCATTTTCAGCAGTCGCCACAATCGTAAATTGCGGATCTTTAACAATTAAATCGCTTATGAATTTCCGCATAAATCCGGAATCATCAACAACAAGAATACGATAAGGAGCCATTTTGTTTCCTCCTCACTTCCAAAGGATTATCTTGAGCGTCTGAACATTTTATGCAAAAACCCTTTGACTCCGCCGCTAACTGCAGTGCTCTGCGGGATCTCAAGAAAGTGCTTCGCAATCCGTTCAACCGCAAGCGATGCTTCACTTCCCGGGTAAGCAACAGTAAACGGCATTTGACGCTTAACAGCTTTAGAAACGTTTGGATCATCTGGCAAAATGCCTAAATGAGGCAAATCAGATTGAAGAAACCTTTGAGCAACCATGCTGATTTTATCAGCGGTTTGCTTGCCTTCCCGGAAATCAGTGGCGCGATTGACTATTAACTTGAATTGAACGTCAACGTCCATCGCTTTAACCATCTTAATTAACGCATAAGCATCCGTAATCGATGTCGGCTCAGGTGTAGTGACGACGATTGTTTCCTGGGCGGAAGTGATAAACTTAACCGTTTCCTTCGAAAGTCCGGCACCCGTATCAAACAGAATCACATCATATTTGCCATGCAGCTTGCCTATTTCATCCGCGAAGCGGTCAAGCTGCTCCGCAGATAAATCCATCAAGTCGCGTAAACCGGATCCGCCGGCGATAAAGTTAAGTCCCTCCGGCCCTTCCTGTACGATTTCCCAAATCGTTTTTTCCTGCTTAAGCAAATGATATAAATTATAGGTTGATGATACGCCCATCAGCACATCAATGTTAGCCATCCCGAGATCTGCATCGAACACAAGCACTTTTTTCCCCAACCGCTGCAGCGACAATGCGAAATTCAGGCTAAAATTCGATTTCCCGACGCCGCCCTTCCCGCTGGTAACCGTTACAACGCGAGTCGTACGGCCTTCGTCCTGAAGCTCTTGCTGCTTTACTAAGTTACGTAACGCTTCCGCTTGATCCATCATGGGCTCTTACTCCCGAGCAGCTGCTGTATGTACGTTTCTACTTGAAACTTCGCAATATCGTCCGGAACGGTCTGTCCGCTGGCCATATAAGTAGGAAGCAGTTCAAAGTTCATGATCAGGTTAAAAATTGCTCCGAAGACCGCTGTTTCATCCAGCTTCGTAAACAATACTTTGCGAACACCGTATTTGCTAAAATGTTCCGCAACCGCAGCCATGTCGCGAGTCTTGCCTGTCATGCTAAGCACCAGCACCGTTTCGCTGGGCTCGGTTGTTTGAAGTAAGCTGTTCACTTCGGATACATGCAGCTCGCTGCGGAAATTCCGCCCTGCTGTATCCATATAAATTAAATCCCGCTCGGCAAGCTGCATGAAGGCACGCGGCAAATCCATTGGCGAGAAAACGACCTCTAGAGGTACGTTCAATATGTTTGCATATGTCCTAAGCTGATCGACTGCTGCAATTCGGTATGTATCAGAAGTAATAAATCCAACCTTCCGTCCGTTCTTAATCGTATGCTCTGCTGCAAGCTTTGCGATCGTAGTCGTTTTGCCTACACCGGTTGGTCCGACAAAATGCACGACTCTTGCTTGACTGCTAATACCGCTGCCTACGTAAGGCCGCAGCCACTCTTCAAGGCGAGAAGCGGCATGATCCCAAACCTGCTCCCTGTTGAATTCAATTCGTTCCTCGTTCTGCTTGTCCATAATCGTTTCAAGCAACCGTTCGATCCAAGGCGCATCCAATTCCTGCTCGATCAAATGCTCTTTGAGCTGAATCAATTGCTCGGACATCGCCATTTGATTGCTTGATTGTTTAGAGAGCTTGACTATGTATTCTCTTAAATCTCGAATCTCATCCATAATGAACTGTTCCCGTTCGATTCTCGCATTTTGCTCCGCAACAATAGGAGCTGCGGGCGGCTCCATTACTGCAGTAGCTGTGCGCTGCGCCGTAAGCAATATTTGCTCAACGGCCGCATCCACTTGGGGATCCGCTTTACGCAGAGGCTGCGGCGGAGGAGGCGTTTGATTCGATTCGATAGCGGCTATAACCTCCATCTTCTTCTTACGAAACATTCCCATAAACCCGCCAACCTTTATTTCCTTCGTATTCAAAATAACGGCATCCTTCCCAAGCTCGCTCCTAATCATCGAAACAGCCTCAGGCAGTGCATTTACCACATAACGTTTTACTCTCATAGGTTCACCACCCCGATGCTTTGTACTTCAATGTTCGGTTCAAGCTCGCTGTAGGAAAGCACAGGCACATCCTGCATCGTTCTCTCCACAATCTGTCTCAAATACATTCGGATTGCAGGTGATGCGAGTACGACAGGTTGTTGGCCGGATTGAATTTGACGATTGACATGCTCATTAAGCTTCTGATAGATCTGCTGCGTAGAAACGGGATCGAGCGCAATATAGCTGCCTTGCTCCGACTGCTGTACAGACTCTGCAATTTTTTTCTCAAGCTGCGGCCCGACCGTAATAACCCGCAGGGTGTCGCTGCCTGAAGAAAACTGCTGTGTAATTTGTCTGGATAATGACTGACGTACATACTCTGTCAATATATCAGCGTCCTTCGTATAGTTACCGTGATCAGCTAATGCTTCAAATATGGTAACGAGGTTACGAATCGATACCTTTTCACGCAGCAGCTTAGACAATACTTTCTGTACGTCGCCGATTGTAAGAATGGAAGGAATCAATTCATCAATAAGCGCCGGATACGATTCTTTCACATTTTCTACCAGCAGCTTCGTTTCTTGGCGTCCAATGAGCTCATGTGCATGACGTTTAATGATTTCCGTCAAATGCGTTGCCACGACTGAAGGCGGATCTACGACTGTATAGCCGGACAGCTCAGCTCTCTCCTTCATTTGCTCATCGATCCAAATGGCAGGCAATCCGAAGGCTGGCTCGATTGTTTCTATCCCGATGACCGAATCATCCTCAAAACCCGGGCTCATGGCCAAATAATGATTGAGCAGCAAGTCACCGCGAGCAACGGTGTTTCCTTTAATTTTGATTACATACTCATTCGGCTTTAGTTGAATATTATCCCGGATCCGAATAACTGGAACAACGAGCCCCAGTTCCAGAGCGCATTGCCTGCGGATCATTATGATCCGATCAAGCAAATCTCCACCCTGCTGCGTATCCGCAAGCGGTATAAGACCATAACCAAACTCGAATTCAATCGGATCAATTTGCAGAAGACTAATGACGCTTTCGGGACTGCGAACCTCTTCAATCTGCTGCTCTTCAACGAGCATCTCCTCTTGCTCCTTCTGCTTATGAATCGCCTTATGCATGTACCAGCCGCCGTATGCAAGCAAAATAGCGAATGGCCATGTCCGCATTGGCCCGATTGGTGTAAGTCCTAATAAAGCTATCGTTCCTGCGGCGATAAATAAGAGCTTCGGATATTTGAACAGCTGCGCCGTAACATCCTCCGCCAGGTTACCGTCAGATGCAGCACGGGTAACGATCAAGCCTGCGGCGGTTGAAATAAGCAAGGCAGGTATTTGACTGACGAGTCCGTCTCCGATTGTAAGGATAGAGAAGGTTGAAAGCGATTCTCCAAAGCTTAAATCATGGATAGCCATACCGATAATGAATCCGCCTACCAAGTTGATGGCTAGAATGATGATAGAGGCAATTGCATCGCCTTTTACGAATTTACTGGCACCGTCCATCGCACCGTAAAAATCAGCTTCCCGTTCAATTTTGGATCGGCGGGCTTTCGCTTGCTGTTCATTGATCAATCCGGCGTTCAAGTCCGCATCGATACTCATTTGTTTACCTGGCATCGCGTCTAACGTAAATCTTGCTGCGACCTCCGCTACCCGCTCAGAGCCTTTGGTGATGACGATAAATTGAACGACAACGAGGATGAGGAAGACGATAAAGCCGATTGCAATTTCTCCCCCGCCAACCCAGCTGCCAAATGTAGCGACGACCTCCCCCGCTTCAGCATGCGACAAAATATTTCTAGTCGTTGAAACATTCAGCGCTAGTCGGAATAGAGTAGTGATTAATAGAATGGCCGGGAATATAGAGAAATCAAGTGCCTCTCTCGTATTCATAGCGATTAGTAAAATCATCAAAGCGATCGAAATGTTTAAAATAATGAGAATGTCTAGTAGTAGGACTGGGATCGGGATTATCATCATGAGCACAATTCCAATTACGCCAAAAAGTACTACAAAGTCCTTTGCTTTCATGACGCCGCCTCCTCCCGTAGTGTTATGATTATTTCACGCGTCCTTTCAGCTTATATACATATGCGAGCACCTCAGCCACAGCTTGGAACAGGTCTGGGGGAATAACATCTCCAATCTCAGCCCGTTCGAAAAGCGCTCTGGCCAGCGGCTTATTTTCCATTGTTACTACACCATTTTGTTTGGCTATTTCTTTGATGCGAAGCGCAACGTGGTCCATCCCTTTGGCAATGATCTTGGGCGCTTCCATCTTCGTTGCATCGTATTTCAATGCGATAGCGAAATGTGTAGGGTTTGTAATGATGACATCCGCTTTTGGAACCTCCTGCATCATTCGCTGAAGCGCCATTTTGCGCTGACGCTCACGAATACGGCCCTTGATGATCGGGTCACCCTCCGATTTCTTGTGTTCATCCTTTATATCTTGCTTGGACATTTTCAAGCTTTTGTTATGTTCAAAGCGTTGATAGAAATAATCGGCCAGCGCAAGTACCGTAAGCACCGTACCGATTTCGATCCCCAGCTTCACGGTTAAACCTGCGATAAAGCTAAATATTTGTTGAACCGGAAGGCTTGCCAATACCAATATCCGATTCCATTCCTTCATGATCGTCATATATACGAGCACTGCTACGATCAGCAGCTTCAAAATACTTTTAAAAAATTCAACTACTGTTTTTGTTGAAAAGATTTGTTTAAACCCGTTAACCGGGTTCAGCTTGCTAAATTTCATTTTAAGAGGATCGCCTGTCAACAAAAAACCAAACTGCACAATGTTTCCAAGAATCCCGGTAATAACGGCTATTGCAAATATCGGAAGCAAAATGAGCAGCAGCTGGACGGCTACATCATTGAAGAGCGTCATCACGTTTCCAGCCGTTAAATCCATCAACAGCCAGTCTTCGAATAAATTTCCGAACAGCATCATAATATGCGCTTTGAAATAACCGCCTAACATGATGAAGCTCATAAAAACAAACATTAATATAAGTGAACCTGGCAAGTCGGCGGATCTGGCGATCTGACCTTTCTTTCTTGCTTCATCCCGTTTTCTCGGAGTGGCTTGCTCAGTCTTTTCCTGACTGAACAGCTGAAGATCAAGCTTTAGACGGTAATTGCGCATGGGCAGCATCCTCCTATTGCCCTTCAGGCGGCGGTCCCAGCACAATACCGAATAGCTGTTCCAGAGCGCCAAACATGATGGAAAACAATCTTTCGAATATGCCAGCAAGGCTTGGCATTAACAAGACAAGCAAAATCATGCCGATGATAAGCTTTAGCGGGATGCCGATTACAAATACATTGAACTGAGGAGCTGTTTTTGTCAGGAAACCCAAGCCTACATCTGTCAAAAACATGGCCACAATAAGCGGCGCAGCTACTTGAATGGCAAGCAGAAACGTGTTGCCTATCAATCTCGTTAAAAAGTCGGTCACGCTGCCGCTCATCAATCTGCTAAACAGCTCATTTGACAAAGGCATCCATTTGTAGCTATCCATGAGACCCGTTATTAAAAAATGATGGCCGTTCATCATCAGAAAAATGATGATGATCAGCATGTACTTAAAATTGCCTAGCAAAGGGGCTGACGTACCCGTATGAGGATCTACTATGTTTGCCATTGCAAAACCAACCTGCAAATCCATAAAGGCGCCAGCGGTTTGAACAACGGCGAAAAACAAATAGACCACATAACCCATCAGTACGCCGACCAATATTTCACGAAACAGAATAAGTACATATTCCGCGTCCGGTACAATCGTCTGCTTCATTCCGTACGTTAAAAAAACGATAAACGAAATGAAGAAGCCGAAACCGATCTTAAACACATTCGGTACGCCGCGCGAGGAGAACACAGGCACGACGACGAAAAACGCAGTTATTCGACAAAAGATAAGCAAAAAAATAGGAAAACCTTGTACGATCGCGTTCATTCACTCACAACCTAACCGATGTAATGATGAAGATTGTTCAGCAGATTGTAAGTAAAGTCGATAACCGTATTAAGAATCCATGGTCCAAAAATAATGATGGATACGAAAACAGCTACAATTTTCGGGACAAATGCCAGCGTCTGCTCTTGAATCTGCGTTGTAGCCTGAAATATGCTGACAAGTAACCCTACGACCAAAGCAAGAACGAGCATTGGTGCACTGGCTTTCAAAACCACGAATACGGCCTCGCTGGCCAATCCGATTATGAAATCAGTACTCATCGAACGTCACTCCCTGCTAGTATCACGTGTTGAAGCTTAATAATAAAGATTTTACGATCAAATACCATCCATCTACTAATACAAATAGAAGCAGTTTAAACGGCAATGATATCATGACAGGAGGCAGCATCATCATCCCCATTGCCATCAATGTGCTCGCAACAATCATATCGATGACCAGAAACGGAATGAAAATCATAAATCCCATTTGAAAAGCTGTTTTGAGCTCGCTTATTGCATATGCCGGTATTAATACCGTTATTGGAATCTCTTTAAATGAAGCAGGCTTCTCCGTTTTGGTGTAGTTCATGAAGAGCATTAAATCCTTTTCCCTCGTATGGGAGAACATAAATTTCTTCATTGGCACGGACGCTTCTTGAAAAGCCTCGGTTTGCGAGATTTGACCTTTTAAATAGGGCTGAAGAGCAACGTCATTGACCTGCGAAAACGTTGGCGCCATGATGAAAAAAGTTAAAAACATCGCAAGTCCGATTAACACTTGATTGGGAGGCATTTGCTGCGTTCCAAGCGAAGTTCTTACAAAGCCCAGGACGATAACAATTCTCGTAAAGCTGGTCATTAGCACCATAATTGCCGGCGCGATGCTTAATACTGTTATTAATAGAAGAATGGATAATGCGCTATTACCGGGCGTGTCGCCGCTTCCGTCGCCAATGTTAATAGAAACGTCGGGCAATGGCTCCGCAAATGCCTGATTATGTATGAGCATGGCAAGCAGCTGTACAGCAACGATTGATATCCACCACTTATTTTTCATCATCCATCAACCGTTCATTTGATTTAGATTCATGAAGCAACGATTCCAATTGTTGTTTGCGGTCTGCTTGTTTACTAAGCTTGTCTTGCAACAAATGCTGAAAGGAGGAGGTTGAATTCCATTGCTCTTCTGAAAGCTCAGGCTCGGCTTTTTCGTTACGGTTTCTTAGTTTGCCAAGCAGCTCAGTTATTAGGTCTTTTGACCAAGCAGATTGCTGCTGTCGCTCAAGCGCAGCAAGAACAGCGTTTGCCTGCTCGGCATTGTCAATCTTATCAATTAAGGTAATGTTCTCGCCGACACCAACAATGTATATCCGTCCAGCAATTTCAACGACTTGAAGCGAGTTGTTTTGTCCGAGCGCAATTCCGCCGAGTGAACGAAGTGAACGGTTCGTTCCCCACGTGCGGTTGCGCTGAGACAACCATTTAATGACTAAAATGATCAACACGATAACGATGGCAAGCGAGATGATGACCCAAATCAAGCTACCCGCTAAATCCTTAGTACCAGTGAACACCATCTGTTCATCATTGTTTGCGCTGCTGCCGTCTGTTGCAGCAGCAGCAAAACGAGGCCAAATCGCCATCCCAAGAGCAGACACCATTGAAATGCGCGAAGGTAAGTTTAACATCGTGTCTAACCGTTATCCGAGCGTTTTCTTGATCGCTTCAATTACGCGATCGGCTTGGAACGGTTTAACGATGAAGTCCTTTGCGCCTGCTTGGATCGCATCAATAACCATTGCTTGCTGACCCATTGCTGAACACATAATTACTTTGGCATTGCTATCTAGCTTTTTGATCTCTTTCAATGCGGAGATTCCGTCCATCTCAGGCATCGTAATATCCATTGTTGTCAAATCCGGTTTCAGTTCCTTGTACTTTTCAACCGCCTGAGCGCCATCCGGGGCTTCACCGACGACTTCGTAGCCGTTCTTTGATAAAATGTCACGAATCATCATGCGCATAAAAGCTGCGTCGTCTACGATAAGAATGCGGTTTGCCATCTTTTTTTATCCTCCCAGGATACTATTGTAATTTTTGAATACGGTCCCATTGACTTACGATATCCGTTACGCGAACACCAAAGTTTTCATCGATAACAACAACCTCGCCTTTGGCAATTAGCTTATTATTCACCAGGATGTCGACCGGCTCGCCAGCTAGCTTGTCCAGCTCGATAATCGAACCTTGCGACAGCTCCAAAATATCTTTTATTTGCTTCTGGGTCCTTCCTAATTCTACCGTGACCTTAAGCGGTATGTCGAGCAATAAATTGAGGTTTGTTTCATCTGGCTGTATCAACGGAGCGTTGCCAAAATTAGCAAATTGGACGGGTTGTACGTTTACATTGCGGTTAGCTGCATGACCATATGTATGCGGCCCAAGCGGCTGCATGGGCATGTCGTAGCCGGATGCAGGCGTCTGAAACTGCATGGGCGGCATTTGGTTCATTTGGTTCATTTGGTTCATTTGGTTCATCTGGTTCATTTCATACATCTGGTTCATATGGTTCATTTGCGGCATTTGCTGCAAAGGCGGAGCCATGTGCATTTGCGGCGGCACTGCGTTCATGTGAGCTGCCGCAGCCGTTTCCTGCATAGCCATTGCTTGCTGCGCTGCGGGAGCCGCAGCTGGAGCCGTAACTGCAGGCTGCGCTGGCGGTTCTTCTACTACACCCATTAATATATCAACCATTTGTTTTGCAAAAGGGATAGGAAGAAGCTGCATAATAGTCGAATCGATAAGATCGCCGATTGTCAACCGGAACGAAATTTTAATAAACAAATCCACTGGCGGCAAATGCTCCATGCCATCGCCGTTATTCACATCTAAAATATCAATTCCTGGCGGTGAAATGTTGACAAAACGATTAAAAATCGTTGACATCGACGTCGCGGAAGAACCCATCATTTGATTCATGGCTTCTTGTACAGCACTAATATGAATTTCGTTCAATTCTTCGACAGAGATGTTGTGCCCGTCACCGCCTAGCATCAAGTCAGCAATGATTTGGGCATCCTTTGTCTTAATAACGAGAGAGTTAATGCCTTGAAATCCGTCAACATATTGCACGCTGACCGCGACATGCGGTTTTGGGAAAATGTCCGGGAGTTCGTCTTTTTTTACGATGGTAACCTGCGGCGTCGTGATGTCTACTTTTTTGCCCAGCAGCGTCGATAGTGCTGTCGCGGCACTGCCAAAGGTGATATTTCCAATTTCGCCCAGCGCAGACTGTTCCATTTCGGATAAGAAGTCTGAAAGTTGTTGTCCGGCCTCAGAGGGCAGCTCCGGTTCCGGCTCACTTACGGATTGACGAAGCAATGCATCAATTTCCTCTTGTGACAAATAGTCCTTACTCGTCATAATCTTCTTCCACTCCTTCGCTGACAACCTGATCTACTTGAACAGCCAGTCGATCCTTAACGGAGCCCGGACTGCCAATAAACTTAAGCTTCTCTCCAACTTTAATTTTCAGACCATCATCGACTGACTTATTCAATGAAATAACATCGCCTATATTCAGTCCCAGAAACTCATTGATCGTAAGTGAGGATTCACCAAGCTCAGCAACAATTGGAAGCTTCGCTTTGTTCACCCGCTGCTCCAATATTTCAACCTCTTCCGGCGCACGGGCTTTCTTCTGCGAAACAAACCAATGATGAACAGATAATCTGGACATAATCGGTTCGATAACGACATGCGGGATACAAAGGTTTATCATTCCTGTTGTATCACCAATTTTGGTGCTGAAAGAAATAAGTGCTATCGTCTCGTTCGGAGATACGATCTGCATGAACTGAGGATTCGTTTCCAAAGCTTCCAGTCTAGGAGAAATATCAATTATCGTTTTCCATGCTTCCTGCAGGCTTTCAAACGTTCGGCTGAAGATACGCTCCATGATGATCGTCTCGATCTCAGTTAAGCTATTAAATTTTGAAGGCGCTATACCTTGTCCGCCTAACATTCGATCAAGCATGGCGTAAGCTACGTTTGGATGAACCTCAAGCACCATCCGCCCTTCCAGCGGTTCCGCTTCAAAGATGTTCAAGATCGTCATCTTAGGAATCGAACGAATAAATTCGTCATAAGGCAATTGCTCGACCTGCACGACATTTATTTGAACAAATGTGCGTAGTTGCGCTGAGAAATAGGTTGTCAAATATCGCGCAAAGTTTTCGTGAATCCGGGTCAAGCTTCGAATATGATCCTTCGAAAAACGAACGGCGCGCTTGAAATCATACAAACTGACTTTCCGTGTCGTCTCTTCCTTTTTTAATTCCTCTGCATCCATTTCTCCGGAATCCAAAGCAGCAAGCAGCGCATCAATTTCATTTTGCGATAAAACATCAACCAAATATCTCACCTCCTTCGAGGAATGTCGGCGTAGTCAGTTAAATTTCTGTAATAATAAAGTTTGTGATTTCTACCTTAACCAATTTACCTTTTGGGATAATGGGATTAATAAGATTAAGCAGCTTGGATTCGAGTGCATCTTCGCCCTGAGAGCCTTTCAGCTCGTCAGCGGTCATATCAGCTAGTGTACGGTTAATGATGGGTCTAACCTCGATTTCGGTCAGCTTATCGAACTCTTCCTTTGTTTTCTTGCTGTCAAGCTGGAAAGCAAAGCTAAGAACAACAACATATTCGGGGTCTTTCAGGTTTCTTCTGAAATCCTTTAATTCGGATGTAACCTCTACACGCTCATCCGCAGACAACACTTTAACTTCAATGGTTTTTGTCTCCGTCGCTTGCTCCTTAGGGTCGGTAAAAAAGGATTTAAACAATATAATGGCTACAATTGCGATTAATGTTATAGATAACAAAATAGTAATTAACCATGGAAGCATTTTTTTCATGCTGAGGGCCCCTCCATTTGCTCACTCTTTTGGGCCGCCGCAACGAGGCCAATTGTCCGAAGATACTGCCCGTTAAGCAACAACAGCTCAGCTGTCTTCTCTTTTACTACCAGCTTTTTTCCTGTCGTAAGCGTAATAACGGTATCCGCAGATTCTTCGATCACTTCAATTAATAGTGCATTTATCGTGACTCTAGTTCCATTTAATCGCGTTACAGTAATCATTAGTTACCCCCTCACACCTAGGGGAGGCACTAGGCCTCCCGCCCGTTATGACTTACCTATCGTTTTAAGTTAACTACCTCTTGCAATATTTCATCGGATGTTGTAATAATGCGTGAATTTGCTTGAAAACCGCGCTGCGCAACGATCATTTCCGTAAATTCAGCTGTCAAATCAACGTTAGACATTTCCAGCTGTCCGGCAATGATCGATCCAGTACCGAGCTCCGGGTCGCCTGCGAACGTCATAAAGTCTTCAATCGAAGCGTCCGGGTTAGCATTGGCCGTCACACGGTACATATTGCCGCCAAGCTTCTCAAGACCGCTAGGGTTTACAACCTTCGCAACGCCAAGCTGTGCAACAGCTTCCGTACCGTCAGCCGTTACGCCCGTAATCGTTCCATCTTGACCAATGGAAAAAGCAGTAATCGCTTCGTCAAGAACGATCGGCTCCTGATCGACGCTAAGTACAAAATATCCATCGCCTGTTACAAGCTGTCTGTTCGCATCCAGCGTAAAGTTTCCTGCGCGCGTCAGAAGCATTTCAGATTCGTCGTTAGCTCGGACAACGAAGAAGCCGTCGCCGTCGATACGTAGATCTGTCACCTGATTCGTCGTCATTGCGCTTCCTGCGGTATGTACCGTATCGATAGATCTGATAGATACGCCTAAACCGACTTGCTTCGCGTTTACGCCACCTCGCACGCCTTCCTCAGGTGCGGTAACGCCTGCAACAGTCTGGCTTAGAATATCTTTAAACATGACGCGGCCTGCTTTAAAACCAACCGTGTTGACGTTGGCGATATTGTTGCCAATGACATCAAGCTTTGTTTGAAAGCCGCGCATACCGGATACGCCCGAATACATCGATCTTAACATTTTTCGTTTTTCCTCCTGGAATATGGATTGGTCTCTTTGGCTTCTAAGTATGTATGCACTATCATATAGCTGCTTCAATCGGTCCGCAGCTTGAGGCTTCCTGATAGGTCCAGCCTTACGATAAAATAATAGCACTGTCTATATGAGTAAATACGTTACTTCTCATTTGTCCGCCATCCATAGCCGTTACTACAGTGCGGTTTGGAACATTCACAATCATTGCAATATCTCGAAAAACGATTAAAGTATCCTGAGCGCCTTTAGATGCAGCCTCTTCAACGGCATTGATAATTTTCGTTAACGATTCCGGCTGTAGTTTAATGCCTCGCTGCTGCATGCGCACCTCGGCATGATGGCTGAACTTAAGCATTTTCGCATCAAGCATGCCTTGAAACTCTGTTGATTGCGGTAAACGGATAGCTGCCGTTTTGCCTGATTGAATGGATGTGGATTTAACCGGGAAAATATGGCCGATTTTCACGCCATCGTTCACTAGGTTTCCGCCCCCTCCTCAGCATCCGCTGATTCAGAAGATGAATTATCCGCAGGTCCGACGCCGGCATTATCTGCCGTTTCCTCTGTGCTAGCACTGTCACTATTCGTTTCCGATATCGCTGTGACATAATCAAGAGCGATCTCAGCACCGCCTACTCTTGCATATAGAATGCCGTCCTTCGATATAATGGCATCAACAACGCCCTTTTGGGTTGTGACTTCTCCTGCATCGTCAGCTTCGTTCCATTCAATCGTTTTGCCAATCATGGTTGAAGCGGAGCCTATATTCTGACGCATTAAGGTAAGCTCAGTAGACATGTTCATAAGCTGCTCCACCGAGGTGAATTGAGCCATCTGTGCGATGAAATCCTTATCCTGCAGCGGCTGCATGGGATCCTGATTACGAAGCTGCGTTACTAGAATGCTTAGGAACTGATCCTTGCCAAGCGTATCCGTGCTAGTTTTGTTTGCTGCGGCTTGCACGTTCGCTTGACTATAGTTCGGCCAAACTGCGCGAGTAGAAATGCTATCTGCCATTTCCGATCACCTCCGATCTCTCTAGCGGTACGATTGCTCTGCTAAGCCTTAACGTTTATTCCTCTGCCGAAGCCAAGTCCTTGAATTGCCGATTGTTCAATCATTTCGGTTTCAAAATGAGTTTCGCTCGATCCCTCTTCGCCGTGAAAAGACTGACGGCTGGAATCTTGCTGCTGACTGCTTCCATGACCTTGATGCTGCTGAGACAGCTGTGTCATCGATTGCCCCTGCGACACCTCAAGCTTATCGACCATTAGGCCTTGTGCTTGAAGAGCGGAACGAAGCTGCGCCATTTGATTATCCAGCATATCTTTGGCCATAGCTGTGTCGGTTTGGAAGATTGCCGTCAATAAGCCATTTTGCATCGTAATTCGTACGTCCACTTGTCCCATATGTTCAGGGAAAAGTATAATCTTCGCTTCTGAAACACCATTGACGGATGTTAAATCAAACTTTTGTACGATCAATCCCGTCATCGACTTAGCAAACTCATCCGCAACGACATATGAAGTCGAAGCAGCTGCTGCATTTGCAACCAGCGGTGCGAAACCTCGCAGCGTATCCGGATTACTTGCGCCCGGCTGAACCAGCGGGGGCGATTCAGCCGATGAAGCGGCTGTTTCTGAATCGACGCCTTTCTCCGAGCTTTGAACTGCTGTAGATAGGAGTGCCGGATGAACTGCCGCTTGCTGCGATAAGCGCTGCAACAGCGTGCTAACCTGAGCTTGTGGAGCAGTTTGCGCTGAAAACAGTTGTTGTGTGAAGGCTGACGATTTCGTCTGCGGTTTATTCGTATCCACCGTCTCGCCTTCCAAAATCGCTGTTAACGCTTGAAGCTGCTTCGCTACCCATTCCGTTGGCTCTTGTTGTTGAATCAGCTTAGTCGCCCCCTGCTGAAGCATGGCTTGTATTTGCAGCAGCGTATCCTGCAAGTTAGACTTTACAGCCCTGATGTTCGCAACCGCTTGCTGATCGGACATGCTTCCATTCTCGGCATTCAATGGCTTAGCCGGCTGCTGAATAACAGGAACTGGAATTCCGAGCAGCGCGAGCAGCGCATTCATTTGATCGAGAACAGCTTCTAATTGCTTCAGCTGCTGCTCATCTTCTGCTGGCGCTTCGCCTTCTTCTGTTGCCGGTTCAGCCAGCTGTTCAAGCAATCCGTCGATAATCGACATCAGATCAGATACAGTTGGGGCAGCTGCGGAATCTGTGGTTTCGCTTGCCGCTTCCTTTAATACAATTCCAACTGGCTGATTGCCTAGCGTATTTGCAGTACCACCAGCAGCATCGCCGCCGTTAAGCTGCTTCACTAACGTTTTTTGGAACACCGCTCCGCCTGTACTTTTGCTCGCTTGTCCAGTTGTAGTCGCTTGAGCCTGTGGCTGGCTTGACGCAATTTGTGGAATCATCATTTCCATTTTTCTCACCTCCTTTCGAATAGGGGGTTCAAAAGCTGCTTGATCAGCCGTTAACTGCCTGTCATCAATTTGGATACAAGCTGAGCTGTGGTCGCTTCATTAATTCCCGACATTTCGGCCAGAATCGCCGATCTCGACTGATTGTCAACCGAATTAAGAATCCGAAGCACCTTGCTTGGACTTACCTCGACCATTTTAATTAACAATTCAGCGGCGCTTTTTGCATCCATAGCCGTGAACGTTGCACTTAACTGCTCTTGATCAAGCACGGAGGTTGCTTTCTTCGTTTCCGGCGTCTTCTGAGCATTTAGTTTTGCTTGAAGCGCGGCTATTTGCAAATCCTTTGTCTTCACATTATCCTTCAGCATCATAGCTGCGTCGGCCGCCGTCTGCGGATTCATCTTCTCCATAATACGAACCCTGTCATCGGAACGCATATTTGCAAATACAAGCACGATTTCTTCTAAAGTCATGCTTTGCAAAATAGGGGCTGCCTTGCTTGGCGTGATTTTGGAAAACATACTCGCTAATTCTTGAATTTTTGCTTCGTATTCCTCATCCTTAAGCAATTGCTCATCATTAACGCTCTTGAGCTGAGAGTTATCGCTTTCCAAATCTTTAACCTCTTGCTCAAGCGCAGTCTTAGACTGGTTTGCAGCTGCCAGTTCGCTTTCAATCGCAGTCAGCTGCGCTTGCAAATCCGCAATTTTCGCAGACATATTTGCTGTTTTCAATTCATCATCATTTAATACCCCTCCCGCAACCTTAGGCTCAGGAAGCACGTCCTTTAAGAAGGGAACCGAGTTTCCGGCCTCCAGCATCTTATTGCGAAAATCAATATTGAACAAGGTATACAGTACGCCGAGCAAAACGATTGCGAATAAAATCGGCGTCATCAAAAACATGATTCGTTCCAGCGCGCTGTAACCTTGCTTTTCTTTATCCAAACCCGCCAATTCTACTCACTCCCTCTAGCCGGTCTCACGCATCACGTTTATGGGGTTGGTATCATGAAACGGACGCTTGCCAGCTCATCCAACTCGTTCTGCTCTTTGATTTGCATAGCATGCTGGAATCGGTCACGCGCATGATCTTTTGCTTTAAGCCACACTTTCTCATCCTTCATCTTGTCTGAAAGCTTAAGCCTGCTTTGCTCAACCGCCTTCTGTGCTTGCAGCACATCTTTCAATTTGCTTGTAATACAAGCTACTAAATGATCCAAATAATGCTGGATGACTTGAAGCTCTGACAGGGGAACGGCAATACGCGTAGCCTCATGCAGCTTGCCTTCCCATTCCCGCTGCTTCGCACGTAACAGCTCAAGCGACAGCTCCTCTTCTGTAAGAGCGCCAATTGCTGATGACAGAGTCCATTCTGCTTGTGTCTTCTCACTAGCCTTCAAATCAACAACCTTTTGAAATGAATAACGAAACGATGCCATCTAACGGTTCAACTCCTGTAAAAATCGGTAATTAAACGATTTTGCGCTTCCTCAAGGCTCACCTTTTCGCTGGTCTTCTGCCTCGTATAACTCTGAATCGGCTCAATAAATTGAAGCGCCATATCAATTTCTGCATTTGAGCCACGTTGGTACGCCCCGATATTTATCAAGTCTTCCGAATCTTTATATATAGACAGTAGTTTTTTCAAATCATTTGCCGCATCCTGCTGCTCTTCCGTTACAATTTCCTTCATAACGCGACTAACAGAGGCTAACACATCGATTGCTGGAAAATGTCCTTTATGAGCTAATTGCCGGCTCAAAACGATGTGACCGTCCAAAATTCCGCGGACAGCGTCCGCGATGGGCTCATTCATATCATCACCGTCGACAAGCACGGTGTAGAAGGCTGTAATGGAACCTGTAGGACCTGTCCCTGCTCGTTCAAGCAGTTTTGGCAGAGCTGCGAATACTGAAGGCGTATAGCCGCGTGTAGCGGGAGGCTCACCGATAGCAAGGCCAACTTCGCGCAGCGCCATCGCATAACGCGTAACCGAATCCATCATTAACATAACGTTTAGACCACGATCGCGAAAATATTCAGCAATAGAAGTCGCAATTAAAGCGCCTTTCATACGAATTAATGCCGGCTGGTCTGAAGTAGCTACGATTACGACCGAACGAGCTAGCCCTTCAGGCCCCAGATCCTTCTCGATAAACTCCAGCACTTCACGTCCTCGCTCACCGATTAAGGCGATTACGTTGACGTCAGCGGATGTATTCCTTGCTATCATCCCTAGCAGCGTACTTTTGCCGACACCGGAACCAGCGAAAATGCCGACGCGCTGACCGCGTCCTACGGTAAGCAGGCCATCAATCGCTCTCACGCCAATCCCGAGCGGTTCAACGACTCGTGGACGCTTTAGCGGATTACTCGGCTCATTATGCGTCGAATAATGCTGCATCCGCCTAGGCAGGAAGGATCCGTCGAGCGGATTGCCGAGGCCGTCCAGCACTTTACCCAGCAGCTCTGATCCGACCTGAACCGTTAAGGGCTTGCCGGTGCCGACGACGTCGCAGCCAGGGCTTATCGCATGAAGATCGCCGAGCGGCATCAAGATAACCTTGTTATCGCGAAATCCGACGACTTCTGCTTTGATCGGCTTCGCTCCTTTGGAAGGATAGATTAAGCAAACGTCACCGATACTCGCATCCGGCCCTTCCGATTCAACCGTCAGACCGATAACTTGTGTTACTTTGCCGTTTACCCGCACGGGATCAAGTGGCTGCATGTGCTCGATGTACTTTAGAACATCCAAATTATTCACTTTCATCGAAATGACCTCGCTCTTCGCCGCTATGATGAGCAAGATGCATCAACTCTCGTTTAATCTCAGCTAGCTGCGTATCGATCCGGGCGTCGATGCTGCCATATACAGAACGAATGACACAACCGTTGTCCTTTACCGTCGAGTCAGGCAAAATTTGCAGCTCGGCTTGCGAATCGATCGCAAAATGAAGCTCTTCTCTGGCAGCTTGTACGAATGCGAGCTGGCCTGGCGCGACGCACAGCGTGATTACGCCCTGCTCTCTTCTTCGAGACAACGATTTGCGAATCAGCTCGATAGCCATCTCAGGCGCTAACGTAAGCTGCTGTCCAATGATTTTTTCCGCAATGGCGCAACTTAATTCAACTAGAAATGGCTCCGCCTCCTGAATGATTTGCTCGCGCATTTCGAATGCAGTTTTTAATACATCCGATGCTTCGGAAAGCTTATACTCCCAGCTCTCTCGCAATTCCGATTCTGATTGCGCAGCCCCTTCAGCATAACCTAGCTCAAAGCCGGCTTGCCGCGATTCTTCGGCTGCTGCTTCGTCATCCGTACGCCTTTGCAGCCACCAAACATCGATCTGCTGCTGCGTTTCAGCCAGAAGCCTTTCGCTTTCCTGGGCCGCTTCGCGAAGTCTTTCTTCCGCATAGAGCTGAGCATCATTCAAAATTTGATCTCGCAAAGAAATGGTCTCTTCATCAGGTACAGGCTCAATGTCCGCTTCCTGATCAAGCGGCTCGTGCATTTCAACATTTCGTTGATACAGCCATTCCAGCTGTTTTAATTGATCAAGAGTAATCACGCTCGAAGATTTTATCAAATTAGACAATGATGTCGTCTCCTCCACCGCGGGCGATGATGATTTCACCAGACTCTTCTAGTCTGCGAATGGTAGCAACGATACGAGTCTGTGCTTCTTCCACGTCGCGCAGACGGACCGGCCCCATAAACTCCATTTCTTCTTTGAAGGTCTCTGCCATCCGTTTCGACATATTGCGGAATATCGCTTCACGCACCTCTTCGCTCGCCACTTTAAGCGACAGCTGAAGATCAGCATTCTCGATATCGCGAATGATACGTTGAATCGAGCGATTGTCGATATTGACAATATCCTCGAACACGAACATGCGCTTCTTGATTTCTTCTGCAAGCTCCGGATCTTGAATTTCAAGCGCATCAAGAATGGTTCTCTCCGTACCGCGGTCGACACCGTTCAAAATTTGTACGATAGAATCGATACCCCCGGCATTTGTGTAGTCCTGCGTAACCGTAGCGGATAACTTTTGCTCAAGGATGCGCTCAACCTGAGAAATAACCTCTGGCGACGTACTGTCCATCAACGCGATTCGCCTTGCTACCTCTGCTTGCTTCTCCTGAGGAAGAGAAGAAAGAATATGCGAGGATTGCTCAGATTGCAAATAGGACAAGACCAAAGCAATCGTTTGCGAATTCTCATTTTGAATAAAGTTTAAAATTTGCGTAGGCTCCGCTTTTCTGGCGAAATCAAATGGTCTTACCTGCAGCGTAGCTGTCAATCGGTTAATGACCTCAAGCGCTTTTTGTTCGCCCAGCGCTTTTTCCAATATGTCTTTTGCGTAGGAAATACCACCTTGCGTTATGTACTCCTGAGCCATGCAAATTTGGTGAAATTCGCTCAATATCGTTTCTCGGTCAATACTGTCCACTTTTCGTACATTGGCGATTTCCAGCGTTAGCTGTTCAATTTCTTCTTCACGTAAATGCTTAAATATTTGTGCCGATACCTCAGGTCCAAGCGTAATAAGCAAAATAGCAGCTTTCTGGCGACCTGTTAAGCTTGGCATTAACTTTGACAATTGAACCACCTCTATTCATCCACGAGCCATGTGCGAAGAAGATTAACGAACTCATCCGGTTTTCGTTTTGCAAGTGTTTCAAGATTTTTACGGGCTTGACTATCGTTACTGATACTTTCTAAATCAAGCGTCGGATATTCTACTTTAGCAGGAGCTGCCAATTCAATTTCTTCCTCGACAACTTTTTTGCGTCTGCGGGCAAGCATAAAGATCAGTCCGCCGATTATGGCAAGAGCAGCAACACCTATGCCAATCATCCATGGCGTAGATAGCAGACCTGCTTGATCATCAGAACTGCTGCCGGAAAATGTTCTTGCGATTAAGGATACTTTCTTTTGCATGAGTGCATCATCGTTCACATCTTGACCAGAATCCGCGAGCTGCGCTCTTACCAATGCAGTTAAATAGGTCATAATTGCTGTTTTACTCGCTTCATCATTCATTTCTGATTGTTCGATTCCGATACTAATAGAAAGGTCTTTAAGAACAAAAGGGCCGGATACGATGTTATTGTTAATTCGTGTAACATCATAATTCCGAATTTGCGAGTTCGTTTCAGAAGAGCTTCCGCCTGTCGACGCCGCCTCATACCCCGGCACATCAGTCTCCCCGGTTCCTGCAACGCCGCCAGCCTCTCCCGAATTGCCGGTCGAAGTGCTGTTGTTGATCTCTTCGCTAATAATAATTCCGTTATTATTGTTGTTATCAAGCGGCTTCACGACTGATTCCTGCGATGTCTTCTTATCGAAGTTCATGCTGCTGGACACTTGAATAACTAAATTATCAGCTCCGACGATCGGCCCGAGAAATTGCTGAATGTTTTTCTTAAGCTCGGCTTCATATTTCCGTTGAATGATGAATTGCGATTCTACAGCATCTGTACTGCCAGCCAATCCACCATCTGTTTCAGAATATGTCAATTCTCCTTGGGGACTAGAAATCGTGATATCTTTGATCGCTAAATTTGGAACAGCGGTTTTTACGAGGTTATAATACCCGTCGATTTCTTTTTGACTAGGCCGATAGCCTGAAATAAACTTCAACATGATTGATGCGGATGCTTGTTCAGCGTCTTCCGCTGAAAGAAATACACTTTCTTCCGGCAAATTAACCAAAACTTTCGAACTATCCACACCTTGCATAGCATTTAGAAGCTGCTGTATTTCTCCATTCAAGGCATTGAGATACTTCACGTTAAATTCATTTTCAGTTGTTCCAAATTGACTGGAGCTTGCACTAAAGGCTTCGAATCCGATTGAACCGTTTTGAACTAATCCTTGCGAGCCGACATCTACCTTAATTCGGGATGCATCCGTGCTTGGCACTGAAATGCTTTTCCCGTTGTTACTGAGCTGATAAACAATTCCACTGCTATCCAAGTAAGTCATAATAGCTGCTGCATCGGTCGTGTCTAAATCTTGGAAAGCAATTTCGTATTCCGTTCTCGAAAACACGATCGTTAACAAAATGATTGTTAACAACAGTCCACTAATAGATGCCCCCAACCATATTTTTTGTTTTCTGCCCATTTGGCCCCAAAATTGAGTGAGCCTATCTCGATATTGGGCGATTCTCTCGTTCACGTTGTCACCTCACCCAAATACTATGCTAGGTCTTAAGTATGATTAGATTTGCATCCGCATTATTTCTTGATAAGCCTCAACTACTTTGTTGCGGACTTGTGAGGTGAGCTGCAAACTCAACTGTGATTGCTCTGAAGCAATGAGAACCTTCGAAACATCCGCCTGACCCATTATGTATTTATCATTAAGCTTATGTACGTTTTGTTCTTGGTTACTTACATTATCGATTGCCGTTTGCAAAAATTGTCCAAAGGACTGTGTTAATTGTGCCGGAGTCGCTTCTTGAACCGATTTTGTATCAATTAGTTTCGCGGGCTGCACCGGTCCAAGCGACATCGCTTGTATCATCAATATTCCTCCAATACTTTACAGAATGATTATGTATGGTTATTTGCCGATTTCTAATGCCTTAACAAACATCGATTTGGAAGCATTTAAAACCGTTACGTTTGCTTCATAGGAACGTGTCGCCGAAATCATATCCACCATTTCCTTCGTAACGTCCACATTCGGCATATTCAAGTAGCCATTGGCATCCGCATCAGGATGAGTTGGATTGTAGATTAGCTTGTTCGGCGAGTGGTCTTCTTTTATTTTTGTTACTTTAACGCCTTGCGCTGCCGAGCTTCCACTTAATTGACTGGAAAGCACACTTGAAAACGACTGCTGCATCGGTTCCATAACGACCATCTTCCTCTTATATGGCTGGAATTGACCGTTTACAAAACTGCCTCGAGTCGTTTCTGCATTTGCTATATTTGAAGAAATAACATCCATACGCAGACGTTGCGCAGATAATGCGGAAGCGCTAATATCAAACCCTGTTGACAATCTCACCGTTAGGCTCTCCCTTCAATCGCCGTGCGCATCATTCTCACGTCATGATTAATTTGTTGCACATACAGGTTATAGCTCAATTGATTTTTGGCCAGCAAAGACATTTCTCGGTCGATGTCAACATTGTTATCATTGTTGTTCATCGAAGTTGATTCATCGGTCACAATTTGGGGTATAGGCACATTAGATGATCCGGGTGATCCTGGTCCTATAGCAATATGCCTATCATTCGTTCTTTTACCCGTCAATCGACCTTGCCGGTCCCCCGTCATTTGCCCTAATAATTCCTCAAATAAAACCTCAGACCGTTTGAAATGCGGCGTATCTCCATTTGCCACATTGTTAGAAATGACGCGTTGCCGCATTTCTGCTGCTTGAAGCGCACCTTCCATTCTTCCGAATGCTGCGCCATTCAACAAATTCACGTAGTTTCACCACTTTCACATAAGAGATCTATTTTACCTATTCAACAGATTACCGCTAATTTCCTTCTTTGTTCGACAGAAATATTAAAAAAATGAGACGACTGTGTCGTTTTTTGCTGATAAATTAATATTTAACAATTACCTAAATTATTACAATAAGAAAAAAGCCCTATCTTTTAAAAAAGATAGGGCCCTTTTATTCTCATAGTCCTGCAATCAGGACTTAATTTTTTCCAGCTCTTGCAGCAGCTGCTGGTTCAATATTTTAATGTATGTGCCTTTCATCCCTAAAGATCTCGTTTCGATAACGCCGGCACTTTCAAGCTTGCGCAATGCGTTAACGATGACTGAGCGGGTAATACCTACTCGATCAGCGATTTTCGACGCTACGAGCAAGCCTTCCTTGCCATCAAGCTCTTCGAAAATATGTTCGACTGCTTCTAATTCACTAAACGATAAAGAACCGACCGCGACTGAAACGACAGCTCGACTGCGAACCTCCTGCTCAATTTCCTCTGTCCGCTCACGCAAAATTTCCATACCAACGATCGTTGACCCATACTCCGCCAATATAAGATCGTCATCATCGAAAGTGCCTGACAAACGGGTCAGCACTAAAGTTCCCAAACGGTCTCCTCCGCCAATAATGGGCACAACCGTCATTATTTCTTGATCCCCTAACCTTGGAAAGGTTTCGTAAATACCAGGATCCGGTTTCACATTCGTCATCGATTCTTGCATATCTAGAAAACGAACGTTAGTCTCTTGCGGGAAACGAAGCTCGTCGGCAGATAACGTTCGCATAAAATCATGATCATATGCGTCTACGGCCGAACAGCCAAGTATTTTCCCTCTGCGACTGACGACGAATACATTCGTCTGGATCGTTGTGCAAAGCACTTCCGCCATTTCCCTAAAGCTGAGCGCTTTGCCGGCCGCACGTTGCAGCAATCGATTCAGCGTTCTTGTCTTTGTTAGTAAAGTCATTCTGATGCCTCCTAAAACTCATAACAACTACAGTATATATTGACTTAAATCACGGTTCTGTGCAATGCTTCCCAGTTTTTCCCGAACATATTCCGGCGTTATCGTCATTTTATCGAGCGAAAGCTCCGGTGCTTCAAACGATAAATCCTCAAGCAGCTTTTCCAAAATCGTATGCAAGCGGCGCGCGCCAATATTTTCGGTATTGCGATTTACTTCAGCAGCGATAGATGCTAGCTCGCGAATCGCTTCCTCCGAAAACTCGATTTGTATGCCCTCCGTCTCGAGCAGCGCCGCATATTGCTTCGTTAAAGCATTTTTCGGCTCTTTCAATATGCTTACAAAATCTTCCAGGCTGAGGCTTGTAAGCTCTACCCGAATCGGGAAGCGGCCTTGAAGCTCGGGAATCAGATCGGAAGGCTTAGCAACATGAAACGCGCCTGCGGCTATAAACAGAACATAATCCGTTTTGACCGGACCATATTTGGTCATTACCGTAGAACCCTCTACAATTGGTAAAATATCGCGCTGAACGCCTTCTCTGGAAACATCCGGGCCGGAACCGCGCGAAGGGCTTGCGATCTTATCAATCTCATCTATGAAAATAATGCCGGATTGCTCCGCCCTGGCAATTGATTCCGAGATCACATCATCCATATCGATCAGCTTATTCGCTTCTTCTTGCGTCAACACCTTACGTGCTTCCCTTATCGGAAGCTTGCGCCTCTTTGGCTTCTTCGGCATAAGCTGACCGAACAACTCCTGCATATTCATGCCCATGCCTTCAGGCCCCTGTCCAGAAAGCATATCCATCATACTCGGCGAGGTATCCTCGACCTCAATTTCAATCATTTCATTTTCGAGCTTACCTGAGGACAGCTGTTCCTTGAGCTGCGAGCGTTTTTGAGAGAGCGCATTCTCTACTTCAGGCTCTTCCTTCGGCTCCTCGGATTGCTGTTGATTGCCAAAGAGCATCTCGAACGGATTTTTTTGCGACTTCGCTTTTGTTGCGGACGGCGCCAGCAAGGATACGATCCGGTCATTAGCAAGCTTTTCGGCTCTATCTTTGACTTTTTCGGTTTTTTCCGTTTTCACCATCCGAATGGCTGTTTCGATGAGATCACGGACCATTGATTCAACATCGCGGCCGACATAGCCCACTTCAGTAAATTTTGTCGCCTCAAGCTTTACGAAAGGCGCCTTTACCAGCTTCGCCAAACGGCGGGCGATTTCCGTTTTACCGACTCCGGTTGGTCCAATCATCAAAATATTTTTCGGAACGATTTCATCGCGCAGCGTTTCATCGAGCAAACTTCTGCGATAACGATTGCGAAGCGCAATTGCTACGGAACGTTTCGCCGGCTTTTGCCCAACGATATACTTATCAAGCTCCGCTACGATCTGCCGTGGCGTCAATGCATCATTTCCCATTATAAAATCCCTCCGATATCTATTCTTCCCTATGACATCCCGAAGCTTGCCGTCTATTCTAAAGAGGATTAATTGATTTATACGATTTCTTCTACGATAATATTATGATTCGTGAACACGCAAATTTCAGCTGCGATCTCGAGTGAAGAACGCGCGATATCCTTTGCTTCCAATTGAGGCGCGTGGCGATGAAGCGCTCTTGCCGCAGACAAAGCGAAGCTTCCGCCCGAGCCTATTGCCAAAATGCCGTCATCCGGCTCAATGATTTCGCCATTGCCCGAAATTAACAGCAAGCCGGTTTTGTCCATAACCAGCATCATCGCTTCCAGCCTGCGTAAAACGCGATCGGAACGCCATTCCTTTGCAAGCTCCACTGCTGAACGCTGCAAATTGCCATGATGCTCCTCCAGCTTCGCCTCAAACTTCTCGAACAAAGTAATCGCATCTGCGACCGATCCCGCGAATCCTGCAATGACTTGACCGCGGTAAAGCCTTCTTACTTTTTTCGCTGAATTTTTCATGACCATGCTGTTCCCGAAAGTTACCTGTCCGTCCCCGGCAATAGCGCCTTTCCCTTCATGCCGAACTGCACAGATCGTAGTTGCGTGAAATTGCATTTCCATTGCTTTGCCTCCCCAAGGTTCCATCTTGAAAATAGATTGTCATGCCTTCATTACGAAAGGTTACTGCAAATGTTCCCGTTTAAATTGCTCGATACTTTCCAGCGCGCGATTCGCGATCATTTCGTTCTTTTCTTTCTTGCTCCGAATCTTCTTCTCAAGCGGCGGAAATAACCCGAAATTAGCATTCATCGGCTGAAAATGTTTGAAATCGGCAGTCGTAATATAATGAGCCATGCTTCCGAGCGTAGTATGCTCCGGCAGGACAAGCGGCTCCAGACCTCGTGCAAGTCTCGCAGCGTTTATGCCGGCAATTAAGCCGGACGCAGCCGATTCCACATAACCTTCAACGCCGGTCATTTGACCTGCAAAGAACAGCGTGTCGCGGTTGTTAAGCTGGTAAGTCGGCTTAAGCAGACGCGGTGAATTGATAAATGTATTGCGGTGCATGACACCAAAACGAACGAATTCCGCGTTTTCCAGTCCAGGTATTAATGAGAATACACGCTTCTGCTCGCCCCACTTCAGGTGGGTCTGGAAGCCAACCAGGTTATATAAAGTACCTGCGGCGTTATCTTGACGAAGCTGGATAACGGCATGCGGCAGCTTGCCCGTATGCGGGTTGACGAGGCCAACGGGCTTCATTGGACCGAATAATACCGTTTGCTTGCCTCTGCTCGCCATCACTTCAATCGGCATACAGCCTTCAAAGTATACTTCCTTCTCAAAATCCTTTACTTCTGCTTTCTCTGCCGTCGTAAGCGCCTCATGGAAAATTCCAAACTCTTCTTCCGTCATTGGGCAGTTCAAATATGCGGCTTCCCCTTTGTCATATCTGGAAGCTAAATAAACCTTATTCATATCGATTGAATCTTTTTCTACGATTGGAGCAGCTGCATCGTAAAAATAAAAGTACTCCTCGCCTAGCAGCTCTTGAATTTGGGAAGATAAACCCGGTGCTGTCAGCGGCCCTGTAGCGATGACTACGATACCATCTGCCGGGATTTCCGTCACTTCCTCATTACGCACTTCGACTAGCGGATGCTCATGCAGCCGGCGCGTAACCTCACCGGAAAAGCCGTCACGGTCAACCGCTAGCGCCCCGCCTGCCGGTACGGCATGCTGATCGGCGCTGCTCAAAATTAGCGAGTCAAGCCGGCGCATTTCTTCCTTTAGGACGCCTACAGCATTAGAGAGACCATTGGCCCGCAGGCTGTTGCTGCAGACAAGCTCCGCAAATTGGTTCGTATGATGAGCTGGCGTTTTCGTTACCGGACGCATTTCGTATAAAGTTACTGGTACTCCCTGCGATGCGATTTGCCATGCAGCCTCACTTCCTGCAAGACCTGCTCCAATGACGGTTACTTTTTGTGATTGTGACAAAATGTGTTCAATCCTTTCAAAATATAATTCTCTCAGCATAATACAAAAAATTCAGTTATTTTAACCCGCTTATCAACTAAAGATGCTGTAATGTCAGGAGGGCATGGAGCGCTTTCGTTCCTGCGGGACACGCTTACATTTTTGTACGAGCTTGTTTATCAAAAATAATCCTTATCGGTAAATGAACAGGCCGTTTAACAACGGTGTCCTCCCTGTGTGGAGGGAGGACTTGTTCATGCGTTTGAAATTGACGGGCATGCGCTCTCCCATATTATTCATTTGGTAAGAGAAGGCTACATCGTTATTCGGTATCCGTACCTTGCTCGTCTTCTTCGATAACCTCTTCAGAATAGTCGCAGGTTGGGCAGAGCAGCTTTGCGCCGCTGCGGTTGCGCTTCTCCACCAGCTTGGAATCGCATTGCGGACAGGGCTTGTTCGTCGGTTTGTCCCACGAAACATAATCGCAGCCCGGATATTGATCGCAGCCATAGAAAATCCGGCCTTTTTTGCTGCGGCGCTCGATGATTTTTCCCTCCGCGCATTTCGGGCAAGTAACGCCAATGTCTTTGACGATCGGCTTTGTATTACGGCAATCCGGAAAGCCCGAGCAAGCCAGAAATTTACCGAAGCGCCCCATTTTGTAGACCAAGTGACGTCCGCATTTTTCACAAAGCTCATCGGACACTTCATCCTGAATCTCGATTTCCTTCATCTCGTCTTCAGCTACTTCTAATCTTCTCTCAAAGGATTCATAAAACTTCGCAAGAACCTTTACCCAATCCTCCGTGCCTTCCTCCACATGGTCAAGGTTGCCTTCCATGTTAGCCGTAAATTCGGCATCGAGAATTTCAGGGAAAAACTCCTCCATAAGCTGGATAACAAGATCACCAAGCTCGGTCGGCATAAATTTTTTCTCTTCCATTGCAATATAGCCGCGCTTCTGAATCGTCTCAAGCGTAGGCGCATACGTACTTGGACGACCTATGCCGAGCTCCTCAAGCGTCTTAACAAGCCTAGCCTCCGTAAAGCGCGGCGGCGGCTGCGTGAAATGCTGCTTTGGATCAATGGATTCCGAGTTTATAATATCCCCTGCTGTTAGCGGCGGCAAAAATTTATGCTCCTCTACCGTGCCATCATCATTGCCTTCCACATATACCTTCATAAAGCCGGCAAACTTGACTTTAGAGCCCGTAGCTCTAAAAACCGTCTCACCCGCCTGCAAATCGACCGTCATCGTATCCAGCACCGCTGATTGCATTTGGCTTGATACGAAGCGTTCCCATACGAGTTTATATAACCGGAACTGATCGCGGCTCAAAAAAGGCTTCATCGATTCAGGATCCCGCAAAATAGAGGTCGGCCGAATCGCTTCATGCGCATCCTGGGCGTTGCTGTTTTTCTTCAAATAAATTCGCGGTTGTTCAGGCACGAATGACGCACCGTACTTTTCCGTGATAAATTCCTTTGCTTCCTCTTGCGCAACTGGCGATATCCGCGTGGAATCGGTTCTCATATAGGTAATTAAACCGACGGTGCCTTCCTTGCCCAGCTCAACGCCTTCATAAAGCTGCTGCGCGACAGACATCGTCTTAGAAGCGCGGAAGCCCAGCTTCCTTGCCGCTTCCTGCTGCAGCGAGCTCGTGATGAATGGCGGTGCCGGATTGCGCAGACGCTCCTTCTCTCTTACGTCAGAGACCGTGAACTGGCTGCCCTTCATCGCACCGAGCACTTCCTGCACTTCCGCTTCCTTGCCAAGTTCACGCTTATCTCCGTTTATGGAATAATATTTCGCATCAAACGGAATGCCGGAATGACTCAGCTTCGCAGTAATGGACCAGTATTCCTCGGGTGTGAAAGCATCGATTTCGTTTTCGCGATCGATGATGAGCTTAACCGCAACCGATTGCACCCTGCCGGCTGACAAGCCTTTTTTCACTTTCTTCCATAGCAAAGGACTGATTTTGTATCCGACCAATCGATCCAAAATCCGTCTCGCCTGTTGAGCATTCACTAAATCCATATTAATTTTGCGCGGCGTCTTGAATGCGTCCTTAACGGCTTGTTTCGTTATTTCATTAAATACTACGCGGCATGCATCGGTCTCGTCGAGCTCCAAGTAGTGTGCCAAATGCCAAGCGATCGCTTCACCTTCGCGATCCGGATCGGCTGCCAGAAAGACATGTTTAACTTTTTTGCTGGCATCCTTCAATTCCTTGAGGACGCTGCCTTTGCCGCGTATCGTTATATATTTTGGATTAAAATCGTTTTCAACCTCGACGCCGATCTGGCTTTTGGGCAAATCGCGAATATGTCCCATTGAAGCTTTAACGATATATTTACTGCCTAAATATTTTCCGATCGTTTTGGCTTTTGCGGGCGATTCGACGATAACTAAAGAATCTGCCATGTAAGGCACCTCCTCTCTCCATTGCAAGCTTATAAAGCAATATATATTGACCCTTGCTGCAATTCAATTTTGCGTTTTATACATAAATTTAGCAGAAGTGCGTTCAAATGTCCAAACGGAATGGTTGAGAGCTCATGCAATTCATTAATTGACAACGGCTGATCCCTTAATAAAGCGATCAAATTGTTCTCTTCTGCCGTTAGCTTGGCACCCTCTGCCTCCTGATTGGAAAGACTCGCTTTTTCTGCATCCTTGTAAGCTTCTAATGCAGCAGGCAGCCAATGCAGCTCGTCGATAATATCGTTAACGCCGCTTATTAGCTTCGCTTCTCCCCGCTTAATGAGCTCATTCGGCCCCTTGCTCTTCGGGGATGAGATCGGGCCGGGGATCGCGAATAATTCCCGCGACATGTCCGATGCATGCTTCGCTGTAATCAGTGAGCCGCTCTTCGTAGCCCCTTCCACAACGACAGTTCCAACCGACAAGGCTGCAATAATGCGATTACGCTGAGGAAACTGTCCGGGATGCAGCGGCGTTCCGATAGGCGTTTCCGAGACGAGCAAGCCGTGCTCCGCAATCTTATGAAATAATGATAGGTTTTCGGGCGGATAACATTTATCGATCGGCGTCGGCAGAATGGCAATCGTGCCTCCTGCCCCGTATAACGCCGCTTCATGAGCTTTACTATCGATGCCTCTTGCGAGACCGCTTACGACCGTTAAGCCTGCAGAGGACAGATCCTGTGCCAGCGTAGTCGCCGAATGCCTGCCATAAGCTGTTGGCACTCTCGTTCCAACAACCGCGACAGCAGGTCGCTGCAATAATTCAAGTCTCCCTCTTGCATATAAGACCCAAGGCGGCTGGGCGATTTCTCTCAAAAGGTTTGGATATGCGGAATCATAGGGCGTTAAAGCAACCGCATTCGCTCTGGCGACCGCTTCGGATGGATCCTCTGTCAAAATCCATGGACGTTCTGCATAACGCTCTGCTGCTGATTGCGCTTGACTCCGATTTAAGCCTATAGCAAGTAAATCTTCTATACTCCATGATCTTTTATTCCAAAATTGATGCGTAACGGCCTTCTGAATGGCATGCCATCCGATACCTGGAATTTCATGAAAGGCAATAATCATTTGTCTGCGAATATCTTTATTTTTCTCCATATCAACCAACCCTTTCTTCAACTGGGCTGGCTTGCATTCTTATCTATTGTGCGTTACACGCCATAAGATTGCAAGTCAACCGTAAAAATAATGGCAACCGGCAAATAAAAAAGCAACCTTTCAACTCCCGTTTTCGGGTTGTTGAAAGGTTGCTTACCTTGCTTAAATCGATATGATTATTTGCGGGTAATGCATTTTTCGAGCAAGCCTTGCTCTTCAAGAACGCTTACAAGCGTTGAACCCATTTCGGATGGTGTTGGAGCTACTTTAATACCGCATGCTTCAAGCGTTGCGATTTTTTCAGCAGCTGTTCCTTTACCGCCGGAAATGATTGCGCCTGCATGTCCCATCCGTTTGCCCGGAGGCGCCGTTGCGCCGCCAATGAAGCCGACAACCGGTTTTTTCATGTTGGCTTTAATCCACTCAGCGGCTTCTTCCTCTGCCGTTCCGCCGATTTCACCAATCATAATTACCGCATAGGTGTCTGGATCTTCATTGAAGAGATTCAGGATATCAATAAACTCGGAGCCTTTTACCGGATCGCCACCGATACCTACTGCAGAAGATTGTCCAATTCCGCGAGTCGTCAATTGATGAACCGCTTCATAAGTCAATGTTCCTGAGCGGGATATAACGCCAACGTGTCCAGCTGTGTGAATGTAACCTGGCATAATCCCGATTTTGCATTCATCCGGAGTAATAACGCCTGGGCAGTTCGGCCCGATAAGAACCGTTTTGCTGCCGTCCATGTAACGTTTTACTTTTACCATGTCAAGCACTGGAATGCCTTCTGTAATACAAATGACCAAGTCAAGCTCAGCGTCAACAGCTTCCATGATCGCATCCGCAGCAAATGCCGGTGGTACGTAGATAACCGAAGCGTTAGCTCCAGTAGCAGCTTTCGCCTGAGCAACCGTATTGAATACAGGCAATGATACGAGCGTGCCGTTATCAAGTGTAATGTCAACGTTCGTGCCACCTTTACCAGGTGTTACGCCGCCAACCATTTGCGTGCCGTATTCCAATCCGCCTTTTGTATGGAACAAGCCAGTAGCTCCTGTAATACCTTGGGTAATGACTTTTGTATCTTTATTGACCAAAATGCTCACTCTTAACTCACATCCCCTGAATGAATTCGTATGCGGCCTAAAGCCACACAGCAAGTTATCTTATTTCACGAGAGCGACAATCTTCTGCGCGCCGTCCGCCATGGAATCCGCAGCCACGATGTTCAATCCCGATTCTTTCAAAATGTTTTTGCCGAGGTCTACGTTCGTGCCTTCTAGACGAACAACGAGCGGACGGTCAAGGCCGACTTGCTTCGCTGCTTCGACAACACCGTTTGCAATAACGTCACAACGCATAATGCCGCCGAAAATATTTACGAAAATACCTTTAACCTTTTCATCGGACAAAATGATTTTGAACGCTTCCGTTACCTTCTCAGCTGTCGCACCGCCCCCTACGTCTAGGAAGTTGGCAGGGTCGCCGCCGTAATATTTGATAATATCCATAGTCGCCATCGCAAGGCCCGCACCATTAACTAAGCAACCGATGTTGCCGTCAAGAGCGATGTAGCTAAGGTCGAATTTAGACGCTTCGATTTCTTTGGCGTCTTCTTCTTCCAAGTCGCGCAGCTCAATGATATCCTTGTGACGGTAAAGCGCATTGGAATCGAAGTTAAGCTTCGCATCAAGTGCAATAACTTGTCCATCGCCAGTTACGACGAGCGGATTGATTTCTGCAATGGAAGCGTCTTTTTCTACGAAAGCCGTGTAGAGCGAAAGCATGAACTTAACCGTTTTGTTAACAAGCTCATTAGGGATGTTGATTGCGTAAGCCAATTTACGGGCTTGGAAAGCTTGCAGGCCAACAGCCGGATCAACGATCTCTTTGAAAATTTTCTCCGGGGAGTGCTCGGCTACTTCTTCAATTTCTGTGCCGCCCTCTTCCGAAGCCATCATAACGACACGACCCGTACCGCGGTCTAATACCACACCGATATAATACTCTTTCTTGATGTCGCAGCCTTGCTCGATCAGAAGACGTTTTACTTCTTTGCCTTCTGGACCTGTTTGATGCGTAACGAGCACTTTGCCTAAAATCTCGCCAGCGTATGCACGCACCTCGTCAATGCTTTTTGCCACTTTAACTCCGCCCGCTTTACCACGGCCGCCAGCGTGAATTTGTGCTTTCACGACAACCACCGGTGTTCCGAGCGCTTTAGCAGCTTCAACAGCTTCGTCTACGGAGAAGGCTACTTTTCCTTCTGGCACGACGACACCATACTGTTTCAAGACCGCTTTCCCTTGATACTCATGGATATTCATTGTTGAAATCCTCCATTTCATAGACTGAAATCAGTCATATGTACACAAACCTCTATCATTGTAGCACCTTTCGACATTTGTTACCTTATTTTCAGACATAATTAATACGGCTTTTTTGATATGGATTTCATCTCAAATTGAGATTAAACAAATGGAACAGCTATAGCTGACATCTGATTACCCAGGGAACCACGCCATCTAGTATGACCAAAACACCTTTTCTATACGCGAAAATTTTAAACATTGACAACCTGAAGACAACTAATCTATGATATTTCCAAATTCATATCTAGGGACGGAATCGAAAGGAAGCACCTTCATTCACACAAATGGGGGTGCTTTTTGTCTTGTTTAGTTTAATTCATAGTGCAAGCGTGTATGGGGTAGACGGGAAAAGTATATCGGTAGAGGTGGATATTTCGAGCGGTTTACCACAAATCAACATCGTTGGCCTCCCTGATCCGGCAGTCCGCGAGTCTGTCGAGCGCGTGAGAGCGGCGTTGAAAAACAGCGGCTTCATCTTTCCAATGGACAGGATTACGGTTAATCTGGCACCTGCCGATTTGCGTAAAGAAGGAACATCCTTCGATTTGGCCATTGCGGCTGGAATTTTGACGGCAAGCGGTCAAATAAGCGCCGCCCTCTTCGAGAATACGCTGCTGTTAGGCGAGCTCTCCCTGAACGGCAATGTCCGTCCGGTAGCCGGCGTTTTGGCGATGCTTGAGCAAGCAAAGAGGCTTGGGTTTACGCGTGTTTTGCTGCCAATCGGCAACGTGAAGGAAGCAAGCTGGATCACAGGTATGGAGTTATTTGCGTTAAATCATTTGAACGAGCTTGATTTGCACAAAAAGAAACAAGACGGCTGGCATCATATTCGCGTCAATCCAGACAACAACTCTTCCTTTAATCGAGACTCGCACCAAACTTCACTTGAGAGACAAGATAGTACCGGAGATTACGGGGATGTCATCGGGCAGCATCAAGCCAAACGCGCAATGCTCATTGCCGCAGCCGGCAATCATAATATTCTTCTGAGCGGACCGCCAGGCACCGGTAAAACGATGATGATTCGCCGTCTGACAGGCATTTTGCCGCTATTGAACGAACAGGAAGCGCTGGAGGTTACGAAAATTTACAGCGTGGCAGGCAAGCTCCTCGAAGGCTCCCGCGGCCTCATTACCGATCCGCCATTCCGCGCGCCTCACCATACGATTTCTGCCGGCGGATTAATCGGAGGCGGCTCGATACCGAAGCCTGGCGAAGTAACGCTCGCTCATCGCGGTGTTCTCTTCCTGGATGAACTTCCTGAGTTTCCAAGGCAAGTGCTGGAGGTCATGCGTCAGCCGCTTGAGGACCGAATTGTGACCATTTCCCGCTCCAAGGCTGTGTTCCAGTTTCCCGCGAGCATTATGCTCGCAGCCTCTTATAATCCTTGTCCGTGCGGATACTATGGACATGAGTATGGAGAAAAGCGTTGTACTTGCAGCGCAGCTGCCATTTGCCGCTATCGTTCAAAAATATCCGGCCCATTGCTTGACCGCATCGATTTGCAGCTTGAGGTACCGCGCCCTATTTCATTGGACATTGCAAAGTCTGGACCTTCTCTTGACACCGCTCAAATGAGGAGGCTCGTTCTGGAAGCCAGAGCCTTCCGGCACGCCCGAAACGTTGATAGCGGCACCACTGTCATTGGCGAATTAACAGGCGCTGCACTCCGCAAAACTGTAAACATAAAGCAAGGTGCAGTCAGCCTGTTAGAAAATGCTTTTGATGCGCTTGGAATAAGCATGCGAGCGTATGATCGAATGTTGAGGCTTGCCCGTACCATAGCCGATCTCGAAGCCAGTGAATCGGTCGAAACGGCGCATGTCGCTGAAGCCATTCAATATCGCGGGCTGGACAGGCAGCTTCCATGATCGCATAGCTGTTTTATCCCTATTAATCGGTCTTTTTAATCATTTTCTTCATTTAAAGGCATGGGCTTTCTTCTTAGGTTTATAACCTAAGAGAAAGCCCTTCGATTTGACGTTCTATTAAAAAGCGCATTCGAAATGCTTGCATTCGATGATCGACTCATCCATTCCGTTCAAGCTTATAGCAATTACATCGAATCGAACGGATGCATCAGAACGCCCAACGCTGCGCAAATATACCTGAGCCGTATCTCTCAGCTTTTGCTGCTTCCGACGATCTACCGACTCAGCTGCCGTGCCGAATCTGCCGCCAGCCTTTCTTGCCCGCACCTCTACAAAAATGAGTCTGCCTTCCCGCTCCGCGATAATATCGATTTCTCCACTGCGGCAGCGCCAATTACGGTCCACTATGGTATAGTTTGCTTCCGTCAAGTAAACGCAAGCTGCGGCTTCCCCGATCTGACCCGTATGCTTTCTAGTGTCCCATTTAATTTGTCTGCTAACCGCTCCTTCGCCATCAACCATTTCTCATATCCCTCGCTTTGCGATCAGAACGATAGACGAAGCTTAAAATTTCAGCAACCAGCGTATAAAGCTCGGGGGGAATTTCTTGATCAATATCGAGCTTGGAGAGCACTTCAACTAACGAGGAGTCCTCTTGGACGGGAATGCCGTTTTCCATAGCTCTCTCCAGTATAAGATCCGCCAAATGGCCTTTGCCTTTTGCTACCATAACCGGAGCCGCTCGTTCACCGGGCTCGTATTTTAGCGCAACTGCTTTCCTGATTTTCGATTGCTGCGGTTTATTCTCCTGATCGCTGCTCATATGCGATAATCGACTCCTTTGTATCGATTGGAAGAAAAGGCGGACATTTCAGGCAGCTGCTGGTTCTTGGCCGCCGCCCCTGTCTCCTCCAGCCTTTGCTCGCCAGCCTTTGGCAAAGGCTTTGTACGAAGCGAAAGCAGCTGATAGCCTGCTTGCTGAAGGCTGCCCGCAATTTCGGAACGGGATGACTCAGCGAGCATTGAGATGGCGGGATGATCGTTCCATAAATTCAAGCTTACAATTTTGTCCATCACATTTACGTCAACCATCGTGTCTCCAAGCGTATTCATCGATAAGTTGAACAGCAGCCTGCAGTTGGAGGAGTCCAGTTCTCCTTTGCGTCCGCGTCTTGTCTGAATATGAACCGATGCGGTCTGTTTCCCTTCCGTATTATTAAGCGGAATAAACATAGTCACATGTGTCAGCACCGAGCTATTGCGTTCAGGCGTGAGCAAAAGCTGCTGTCCCGTTATTTGCTGGACGAGCTGCTGCGCAGTTTCCTTAATGGCAGGCGGCGTATTTTCCGCAGAAACTAATGAAATCAGCGCGCTTTTCAGTGACTCCTGCTGTGCAGGCGAGGAGGAACCAGCAGCAGGCATGCCTTCCGCTACGGCTGAGATAACCGCTGCTGCAGCTCGTTCCGCGGAATGTTTAAGTTCTTGAATTTTCATTGACTGCTGATCCTCTGCATCACCCGTACTGCCTTGGGCGGTAATAACCGTTTGAGCCGCTTCCTTGCTGCTCACTTCAACTGCCGGGACAATCTGCGGAGAAGGATGATTTGGCGATGCAGCAGAAGGCTTCACAGCAGCAACTGCTGAAGCTGTCTGTGATTGTAACGCAGGCGCTTGCTGACTCGACTGCGTATCCATCGTAACCGCTTTGGCCAGCTGGAGCTCATGGTCCACCCCCATCCATTTCATCATCTGTCCAAGCCAATTAGGCGGGCTTGCTGCAGCTCGAGCCGCTTGCGGCATTGCTTGCTGCCCGGAACCCTCTTCTCCCGCAGCCAAAACGGCTGCGCTGCCCTGAGGTAAATCTGTCCTTGTCAATTGCGCATTCTGCGGTTTGGCAGCTGCAGCTTCCTTTGAACCTGCTCCTGAAGCACGCAATGCCTCGCTCGCACTCGAAGAAGTTGCGCCGCGAAGCAGCTCCATGCCTTCCGTTAGCAGAGCCAGTACACGCGCAGCCGCATGCGGCAATGGCTTCGCTGCTGTCACTCCGTCTGTGTCAGCTGCAATAGACGATAGCTGCTGCTGCAGCGTTTCAAGCAGCTCGTGCGCACTGCGTCCGAACATAACCTGCTGCATGGCACCAACTGTAGCGCCAGTCATAGGCAAGCCCCGTTTAAACGTAGCTGCAGCTGCCTGCATCCATTGCTTTGCATCTCCGCCTTCCGGCATCGCGGATGCTGTCTGCTGAAAGACTTGTGCAACCTCGCAGTTCAAAATGACGCCTTCTTTTCTTAAATCCTTTACTAGAAGGGCGGCCCACTTCTGTTCGGGCAATGCCAGCTGCTTAGCCCATTCCTTAAATGTGTCCTCCGGCAATCCCACTGCGCCCGGTTCAACCTGCTTTAGCATGACGAGTGCTCCACCGGATTGCGGCTGTACCTGCAGCATGGCTGACTGCCCCACTTGAAGCGGGATCTCCAGCTTCGCCCGCACCTGTACACCGTTTATTTGGACGAGTGCCTCATTATTTTCCATAACCTGCAAGATGACACCCCGCACGATTTGTCCAACCTTCAGCTCTATTGCACGCGAATCCGCACTAGACGCTTCGCCCAAGAAGCTTCGCATCATTTGACTTATATTCATCTGTTCATCGGCCTCCGCAGTTCCAGCGCCTATCTACGAGTTGCTTTCCACGCGCTTATCATTCTGTATTATAATTCGTACGTCACCATTAAAACTCATAAACCTTATATCGGTTATAAAGAGCCAAGCATGAAGCGATTTATCTCGAAAAACAAGCTTAAAAATAAAAAAAGACGCCGATCATTACACCAGGCATTCATTGCCTCGTACAATCAATCGAGCGTCAGTCAGCATCCCTTCCAGGAAGCGGCTAGAAGAGAAGCAATTGCTCCCCCGTAAATAAGTTGCCAAGAAACGATCTGCGATGCAATGGGCTAGGCCCATTCTCAAGCAATCGTTCGCGATGCAGCTTCGTCGCATAGCCTTTATGTACAGCGATTCCATAAACGGGGTATTCCTGCTCCCATTGTGCCGCGCAAAGCCTATCACGCGTAACCTTAGCCACGATAGATGCCGCTGCGATCGACTGGCTTGTAGCATCGCCTTTGATAATCGACAGCTGCGGCAGCGTGACGTCAACCTTCTCTGCATCGACAAGCAAATAATCGGAAGGAATCTGCAGCGATTCCACAGCAAGCTTCATCGCTAGCCTGGCAGCCTGCTTAATATTGATGCGGTCAATCGTTTCCGCATCAACGCGAGCGGCCGACCAGGCCACGCATTCCCGCAATATAATGTCATAGAGCTGGTCTCGCTTCTTCTCGGATAACTTCTTGGAGTCATTTACTCCCTCTATCACTAGCCCCGGCGGCAAAATAACGGCTGCAGCCACAACGTCTCCGAAGAGACATCCGCGGCCAACCTCATCCACGCCGGCAATGGCGTTGTATCCCTCTTGCCATAACGACTGTTCATATTGCAGCACGTTACGTTCCCCCGTTTCAAATCAATAAGGTGGAGCTTCAAGCGTAATGCGTCCAAGCTTTCCTGCGCGCAAGTCACGCAAAATAATCCCGGATGTTTTCTCCAAATCGACACGCCCACCGCTTACCAGACAGCCTCTCCGGCGCCCGATATCCTCCATTACCCTTACGATTTCATCCGGATCGGAAACATCCTTCGGAGGCGTTTCAAGCTCATAGCGCTCTTTTATGTTAGGCCAGTAACGGTCCACTAGCTCACGCATCGCAAAAAAAGCAATATCGTCTACGTTTAAAATCTGTTCTCTTATCGCGCCTGTCATCGCAAGCCGGTAGCCGACAAGCTCATCCTCAAACTTCGGCCACAAAATACCAGGGGTATCGAGCAGTTCCATTTCCGTTCCAATCTTAATCCACTGCTGCCCCTTCGTAACGCCTGGCCGGTCACCTGTTAAAGCAATGGCGCGGCCGGCCAGCTTATTAATAAGCGTGGATTTTCCGACATTCGGTATGCCTACGATTAACCCGCGGATAGCGCGCGGATTTATTCCTTTGGCGATTTGACGGGCTATTTTCTCATGCAAAATCTGCTTCGCCTTAAGCGGAACCTCATTGACCTTCGTTCCCGTCGAAGAATCGATCGCGATCGATTCATGTCCTTCGTTACGGAAATAAGCCATCCATTGCTCAGTCGTCCTCGGATCGGCCAAATCAGCTTTGTTCAATACAATCAGCCTTGGCTTTCCGTTCAAAATTTCCTCAATCATCGGATTACGGCTCGAAAGCGGAACCCGGGCATCCAATAGTTCAATGGCAAGATCGATTAATTTGAGCTTGTCCTGTATTTGCCGTTTCGCTCGGGTCATATGACCCGGAAACCATTGAATGGTCATCTACTCACCTCATTTAGTCCAGTGCTTAATAAACTCCAGCTTGTTCAGCGGCCAAAAAATAATATCGGCGCGGCCAACAACTTCCTTATCCGTCACAAAACCGATAAATCGGCTATCCGTGCTATCGCCCCGATTATCGCCAAGCGCAAAAATCGTCCCTTCTGGAACCGTCATATCCTTCACATCTGAATTCGGGAAGTTGGGTCCAGTGTTGTACAGCCTGCCTTCAGCGCGGGCCGCTTCAATAGCTTCCTTTATATAAGGCTCATCGATTTTCTTGTCGTTAATATAAAGGTTATCGCCTTCCAGTCTAATCTTATCGCCTGGCACGCCAATAACCCGTTTAATGAATTTTCGGCCCTGCTCCGGAACATCGAATACGACTACCTCTCCGAATTTCGGCTCGCGGATCGTGTACAATATTTTATTTACAATTAAGCGTTCACCCGTCTCAAAATTCGGCTGCATCGATGGTCCGTCCACGATAAACGGCGAGAACAAAAACTGGCGAATGAGAAATACGAGCACGACCGCGATAACTAGCGCCTTGATCCATTCGACGATTTCTTTGTAAGTACCGCTTTGCTTGCCGGAGCTGGAACCATGGGTCACTGCACGTTCTGGCAAATTTTGCTGAATATTCGTATGGTTTTGTGTATCCTTCAAATCATTCGTATTACCATTGTTCAGCCCGTCATTTCGCTGCTGTGAGTCCACTCTGTCCGCCTTCTTCCCTAAGCTGTAATATGTAAACGACTTTGAGAAAAAACGAAAAGGAGCTTGTTTGCGCAAGCCCCTCTTGTCGTCTGTTCTTAACGAATTTCTTTAATACGAGCAGCTTTTCCGCGAAGACTACGTAGGTAGTACAATTTCGCGCGACGTACTTTACCACGGCGAGCCACTTCGATTTTTTCGATTTTAGGCGAGTTAAGCGGGAAAGTTCTTTCCACACCAACACCGTAGGAAATTTTACGCACTGTAAAAGTTTCGCTAATTCCACCGCCGCGACGTTTAATTACAACGCCTTCGAACAATTGGATACGCTCACGAGTTCCCTCGATAACTTTCACATGAACTTTTAGCGTGTCACCAGGACGAAAGTTCGGTAGACCTTGGCGCAGATTTTCTTGCGCAATTGTTTGCAAAAGATTCATTTGATTCACTCCTTCCACCATAGACGTTCTTATAAGCTCACCGAATTCCTCTGAACCGGTTCATCGCTGATAGCGGACCGTCCGACTTAACGAACAACATTAGAAATTTTACCATAACCAGCCCAATAATACAACACGATTTTTTTTATTCCTATTTTATGTATACTAACACCGAATCGACTGATTGTCCCCTTTTGACCGCATGAAGGCTGCGGGCGTTAAATACCATTCTGCCGCAGAAAACATCGCAGCCGGATACCCGGATAGCATTTTTGCCCACTATGGCTGGGTCAACTCCATAAACTGCTCTTCTGTTCCGGCTTAAACGTCTGGTGACAAGATCGCATAAGCTCAAAACTTAGTCATTCTTATGTTTTATATTCGAACAAAGCCGCAACGGCATCCGCTGCGGCTTTCTTCTGACTGAAGTTATTCTATTTATCCGCTTTATTTGGCTCCTGCTTCGACCGAGCAGCCAGCCATTTCCGTTCCTTATCCGAAAGCGCAGCGCTCTTCAGCAGGTCAGGACGGCGCTGCAGCGTCCTAAGCAGCGACTGCTCGCGGCGCCACACCTCTATATTCGCATGATGGCCGGAAATGAGAACATCCGGTACTTCCCAGCCGCGGAATTCAGAAGGCCGCGTATAATGTGGATGCTCAAGTAAGCCCGTGCTATACGAGTCTGTAACTGCTGAGGTTTCGTTGCCAAGCACCCCTGGAAGCAATCTAACGATGCTGTCAATGAGCACCATCGCCGGAATTTCTCCGCCTGTTAGGACATAATCGCCGATCGATAGCTCGTCCGTGACCAGATGCTCGCGAATACGCTCATCATAACCTTCATAATGGCCGCAAATGAGGACCAGATGCTTCTCTTTTGCTAGCTCTTCTGCCTTCTGCTGTGTAAACTGCTCCCCTTGCGGACATAGCAAGATGACGCGAGGCTTTACATGCTCGTCCAGCTTAAGATCCTCAACTGCCGCAAATACCGGCTCAGGCTTCAATACCATGCCGCCTCCGCCCCCGTACGGATAGTCGTCGACCGTATTATGCTTATTGCCCGAATAAGCACGGAAGTTAATAGCCTGAGGGGAGACGATCCCTTTTTCTTTCGCTTTACCTAAAATGCTCGCATGAAATACGCCGTCGAACATTTCCGGAAACAGCGTCAGCACATCTATTTTCATCGCTTAAATCAATCCTTCCATCAAGCGGACCATCACGATCTTTTCTTTTGTGTTGACGCTTATTAAGACTTCATCGATGACGGGTAAGAGCAGCTGCTTGCCGGAGCCTTTCGGCCGGTCAACAACCCATACATCATTGGCGCCCGGGCTTAAAATTTCGGAAATCGTGCCCAGTTCCTCACCTTCTTCTGTTACGACGCGGCAGCCAATTATCTCGTGGTAATAATATTCGCCTTCATCCAGATCAACCAAATTAGACTCGGATACCTTAAGCACCCAGCCCTTATATTTCTCAACCTGATTAATGTCAATGAAGCCTTCCAGCTTCAGTATGTATACGTTTTTGTTCGGCCGGGAGCTAATAACATTGACTTCAAGCGTTGCTCCGTTTTCCTCATTCTGCATGAGCAGCTTACTGCCGGCTGCGAACCGGATATCTGCAAAATCCGTTTGCGAAAGTATTTTCAATTCTCCCCGAAGACCGTGCGTATTAACAATTTTCCCGACTGTAAACCATTTTTCGCTCATTACAACCAGCCCTTCATTTGTGTATACCCTTATTATACATATAAAAACGGCATCGTTCCACGCTGGAGAACGAAGCCGCTAGGTTAAGCCTTATACTAAAAAAACAGCACATTAAAAAAAGGCTAGGACATTCATCCTAACCTTCTTCCTGTACGTTCATCATGACATAATGTCGACGATGACGCGCTTTTGCGATTTGACGGAAGCAGAAGTCACTACCGTACGCATCGCTTTCGCTATGCGTCCCTGTTTACCGATGATTTTACCGACATCCTCGGGGTGAACCGAAAGCTCGTATATCGTGCCTCGGTCATCATCCTTCACATTGATTAGCACCTGATCCGGATGATCAACCAATGCCTTCGCTATGACAAGTATCAATTCTTTCATCTCAAGGCCCTCCGCTATTCAACAGTTATTTCTGTTGCCTAAGCTCATGGAACTTTTTAAGAACACCAGCTTTGGAAAGCAAGTCACGAACTGTATCAGATGCTTGCGCGCCTGTTTGCAGCCATTTCAACGCTTTTTCTTCATCGATCTTAACTTGAGCCGGTTGTGCAACCGGGTTATAAGTGCCGATCTCTTCGATAAAACGTCCGTCACGCGGTGAACGGGAATCCGATACTACTACGCGGTAGAAAGGAGCTTTGTGAGCACCAATTCTTTTCAAACGAATACGTACTGCCATGAAAATTCACCTCCTTCAAAGAGTAAACAGCTGTTAAAACGGGAACTTCATATTTTTGCCGAGCAAGCCCTTCAGGCCTTTCTTGCCGCCCTTCGGCCCTTTCGGTCCCATCATCGATGAGAATTGCTTCATCATTTTTTTCATGTCGTCAAACTGCTTAATGAGGCGGTTAACCTCAACGACCGTTGTGCCGCTGCCGGCAGCAACGCGCTTTCGGCGGCTATGATTTAGCAGCTCCGGCTTTTGCTTCTCATCTTTCGTCATGGAGCGGACAATCGCCTCGACGCGGCCGATTTGCTTCTCATCGACCTTTATATCCTTCATGCCCTTCATCTTGTTCATGCCGGGCAGCATATCCATAATTTGATCGAGCGGCCCCAGATTGCGAACCTGCTCCATCTGATCGAGGAAATCGTCGAACGTAAAGTCTGCTGTGCGCATTTTACGTTCCATTTCCTTCGCTTTCTCTGCATCGATGCTCGACTGCGCCTTCTCGATGAGTGAGAGCATATCGCCCATGCCGAGTATCCGGGATGCCATACGCTCCGGATGGAACGGCTCCAAGGAGTCAATCTTCTCACCCATCGCCGCGAACTTAATCGGACAGCCCGTTACGGCTTTGACCGAAAGCGCCGCGCCACCTCGGGTATCGCCATCGAGCTTAGTCAGTACGACACCGGTTAAAGCGAGCTGCTCATGAAAGCTTTGCGCTACGTTAACCGCATCTTGACCGGTCATCGCATCAACGACGAGAAGCACTTCGTCCGGCTTCGTAATCTGATGAATTTGCTTCAGCTCTTCCATCAGCTCTTCGTCGATATGTAAGCGGCCTGCGGTATCGATAATGACATAATCATTGCCGTTCTCTTTGGCATGCTGAAGTCCGGCACGCGCAATTTCGACTGGTGAAATCTGATCACCAAGCGAGAAGACCGGCGCATTAATCTGTTCGCCAAGAACCTGAAGCTGCTTAATCGCTGCGGGACGATAAATATCACACGCGATGAGAAGCGGCTTATTGTTGCTCTTCTGGAGCAGCTTTGCCAGCTTGCCTGTCGTCGTCGTCTTACCGGCACCCTGCAAGCCTGCCATCATAATGACTGTCGGAGGCTTGCTTGCCTTCACCAGCTTGCTTTGTGTGCCGCCCATAAGCTCGGTTAGCTCTTTATTTACGATATCGATGACGACCATGCCGGGCGTAAAGCTCTTTGACACATCGAGGCCAATTGCCCGTTCCTTCACTTTCGCGATAAAATCCTTCACGACCTTAAAGTTAACGTCCGCCTCTAGAAGCGCCAATCGCACCTCGCGCATCGCTTCACTAACATCTTCTTCGGAAACCTTACCTTTGCCCCTCAGCTTGCTGAACACATTTTGAAGCCGGCTTGATAAGCTCTCAAATGCTGCCATGTACCGTCACCTCCACTCTTCATGTATTATTCAGCCTAATTAAATTGTGCAATGACACGCATAAGCGCCTGCCTGTCCTGCTCAGCAATCGAAAGCTCGTTTACGCTGTTGACAAGCTGCACCGTTAATTGTTGAAGTGATTCATGCCTTACAAGCAAGCCAAGCTTGCTTTCATAGCTCTCAAGCACCTGTTCAGCACGCTTGATGTGCTCATATACCGCCTGCCGGCTAATGCCGAACTCTGCCGCGATCTCTCCAAGGGAGAAATCATCGTGAAAATAATATTTAAGGAACGTCCGCTGCTTCTCTGTTAAGAGCGGCTCGTAAAAGTCGAACAACAAGTTTATTCGGGTCATTTTGGATAAGGCATCTGGTTCATTTGCTTTCATCCCCGCAGCCCCTCCTGTTATTATGCTTGCGTCACCGACAAGGTAAATACCTTTACACTAGGCGACGTCTATTATCATACATGACGCCATAGGCAGCTGTCAAGCATTTCCCCTTGTCACCTTTACAAGCAGCAAAGACCAGCATTGAGCTCGGCTCAAAAGCGCGTTATTCCGTCGTTTTCTCCGAATCCTGCTCATCCTCGCGTTGGATTAACCCGGCAAACAGCGCGTGGATAAATTGCTCCGAATCAAACTGCTGAAGGTCGCCCATTTTCTCTCCTAGCCCAACAAGCTTGACCGGCAAGCTAAGCTCATTCCGAATCGCGATAACGATGCCGCCCTTAGCGGTACCGTCCAGCTTCGTCAGTACAAGACCGGTGACGCCGCTCTTCTCGCCGAACAGCTTCGCTTGGCTGAGCGCGTTTTGACCTGTCGTTGCATCAAGCACAAGCAGAACCTCATGCGGGGCATCCGGCAGCTCGCGCCTTATGACGCGGAAAATTTTATTGAGCTCTTCCATCAAATTCGTTTTATTTTGCAGCCTTCCAGCTGTATCGCACAAGAGCACATCTACGCCGCGCTGTTTAGCGGCTTGCACCGCATCATACATAACGGCCGCCGGATCCGCTCCTGACTGCTGCTTAATAACGTCGACGCCTACGCGCTGCCCCCATACCTCAAGCTGCTCGATTGCTCCTGCACGGAACGTATCACCGGCTGCCATAAGCACGCTTTTGCCCTCACTCTTGAACTTGTGCGCAAGCTTTCCGATTGTCGTCGTTTTGCCGACACCGTTAACCCCTACGAACAAAATAACGGTAATGCCGCTCGAAGCCATCCGTAAACCGGATTGATCGTCACTCTTCATAAGCTGGATCAGCTTCTCGGAAAGAACCGGCTGCAAATCTGCGGCATCCTCGATCTTGCGCTTCTTCACCTCGACGCGAAGATCGTCAATCAGCTGCATAACGGTGTTTACGCCAACATCCGCGCCTATTAGAATCTCTTCAAGCTCCTCATAAAATTGCTCGTCGATTTTTTTGCGGCGCGTAATAAGCTCCTCGACCTTTTCTACGAACGCAGTACGCGTCTTCGACAAGCCTTCTTTGAAAACATTCGTTACCGCTTCCGTCTTCGTTGCGATACTTTCCTTAAGCCTCTTAAAAAAACTCATCGTTTCAACTCCCTATCCTCACATTGCCGGCTTTATTTGTTTATGCGGATACCGGCTCTTCATCATCCTCTAAGCGTACCGATACGAGCTTGGATACGCCGCCTTCCTCCATCGTAACGCCATATAACACATCTGCTTCTTCCATTGTACCCTTGCGGTGGGTTACTACGATGAATTGCGTCAGCTCCGAAAACTCGCGCAAATATTGAGCGAAACGCGATACGTTTGCTTCGTCGAGCGCGGCTTCTACCTCATCGAGCACGCAGAACGGAACCGGCTTCACCTGCAAAATGGCAAACAGCAAGGCGATCGCCGTCAATGCGCGCTCTCCGCCAGACAGCAGCTGCAGGTTTTGCAGCTTTTTGCCCGGTGGCTGCGCAACGATATCAATACCGGTATCAAGCACGCGATCCGGCTCTACGAGCACAAGATCAGCCCTTCCACCGCCGAATAGCTTCGCGAATACGATGACAAAATGTCCGCGAATCGCTTCAAAAGTCATTTTGAACCGTTTCGACATTTCATCGTCCATTTCACGGATTACCTGATACAGCGTCGTTTTCGCATCGATTAAGTCATTCTTCTGCTCTGACAAAAACTCAAACCGTTCGCTAACCCGCTCATATTCCTCGATAGCGCCCAGGTTAACCTCGCCAAGAGCCGTTATCTGGCGTTTAATATCTCTAACCTCGTTCTGCGTCCCGACAACATCCTCCGGCACCGGATACTGCTCTTTGGCAAGCTCATAGCTGAGCTCATATTCCTCGCTTAGCTTGCGAAGCAGATTATCCAGCTCCACATCAAGCCGGTTAGCAGCAATCTCCGTCTGCCGCATTTGCTCTTCGACTTGTCTGAGCTGAGCACGCTGCTCCTTCGTCTCACTTTCGCCCAGATCAAGCTCAGTAATACGCTGTGCGCGCGCAGATCGCTTCAAATCCGTCTGTTCCGCGCATTCCTGCTTCTTCAAGCGAAGATGGTTAAGCTGCTCAATCTGCTGCACCGTCTCATCGGCATGGCGCTTCAGCTCTTCCTCCTGCTGTACGGACAAGGAGCGAAGCCCTGCCAGCTCCTGCTTCACCCGCTGTATATCAGCGCGCACGCGTGCCGATTGATCCTCGAACGAGAGCCTTTCCTGATCCGTCTTCGCCGCCGCGATCTTAATATCGGTAAGCTGGCCTTGCAGCTCTTCCTTAGCCGATTCGCTCGCTCTACGCCGCTCCTCCGCCATACGGATCGCTTCCTGCAGCCTTGCCTCATCTACGACAAGCTGCTCTAACCGGAGCTCTGCCGCTGCAGCCGCCGCCTGCGCATCCTTCTGCTCGGATAAATGCGTATTGCGGTCTGCCGAGTATAGCTGCCGCTGTTCATCCAAATGCTTGGCTTCATTGTGCAGCTGCTGAAGCTCCGCTCTGATTTGCTGCTCCTCAATCCGGCTTTTCTCGCCTTCAGCGCGCAATTCCTCTATTTTTTGGGTGCGTATCGAATGCTTTTTGCGCAAATCGCTTAGCTTATTGCGCAGCTGCTCTACCATCCTGCGTGCATTCTCAATATCTTGGTCAAGCGCGTCGATCTGACGTTGACGGCCAAGCAAGCTGGCCCCCTTCTTCTGCAAGCTGCCTCCCGTCATCGATCCGCCGGCATTTACGATATCGCCCTCAAGTGTAACGACGCGGTAGCGGTATTGGCACTTCGAAGCGATCCGATTCGCTTGTTCTAGCGTCTCGGCAAGCAGTACATTACCCAGCAAATTATTCACTATCGCCGCATAACGGGAATCCGAGCTGACCAGATCAGCAGCAACACCAACGAAACCGTCGACCGATTCTGCAGTCCGCTTGTCATGCTCAGGCACTTGTCTGCCACGGATGACATCCAGCGGAAGGAAGGTTGCCCGTCCAAGCTGGCGCTGCTTCAGAAAGGCGATTGCGGTACGGGCCGTTTTCTCGTCCTCCATGACAATGTGCTGCAGCGCTCCGCCAAGCGCCGTCTCAACAGCCGTTTCGATACGTTCAGGAACACGAACAAGCTCCGCAACCGCGCCATGAACACCGCTAATGCCGCCGCTGCCGCGCCTCGAGGCTTTGAGCACTTCTTTAACACCCTGCATGAAGCCGTCTAAAGCATCCTGCATTTCCTTCATCGTGTCGCGTCTCGAAACGTGACTGTCGAGCTTCTGCTCCCACTTTCGAATGGCTAACGTAACTTCTTCCATGCTTTGCGAAATCGTTCTGGTTTGCTCAGACTCGGCGAGCGATGTGTTCCTTGCCTGCTCCAGGCGAGCGAGCGTAGATTCAAGTGAAAGCGTTAGCTCTGACCGTCTTTCATCCAGTCTTGCTTGCTGCTCCTGCCATTTTGTCTCGTCCTCGCTAATTCGCTCCATACGCCGCTGCAGTGTTTCCTGCTGCTGAGCCGCATATCGAATTTCATTGCGATGCTGAGCCATTGCGCTGAGCACCTCCAGCAGCTCGCCCTTAAGCGTTTCCTCCGCATCGGCAACTGCACCGCCCGCAACGCCAAGCAATCGCGCTTCTTCTTCGGTAATTTTCGCGCGGAGATCAGCCAGCTGAAGCTGAAGCGCCGCAGCGCGGCTGCGGAATTCCGCTTCCTCCTGAGTCATAGTGCCAATGCGGGCATCCTGCGCGGCAATAGATTCTTCAAGCTGCCGTTTATTCTGCTCCAGATTGCGTTTGCGCTCTTTAAGAACCTCGCCATAGCCCTCGCATTTCTCAAAATCCTCGCTAATTTGCAGCATCGCTTCATGAAGCTGGTCGAGAGCCTGCTCAAGCTCCCGCAGCTGCTGGCGATCCTTCTCCAAATGCGCATCATGCTTGCTGACAACAGTGGACAGCTGAAGCTGCTCCTGCTGCAAACGCTCAAGCTTGCCGTTCGCTTCATTCCAGGAGCTATGGATCTGTTCAATGTTATGTACGTACATTGAGATTTCTTTCGTTTTCAACTGTTCCTTAAGAGCCTTAAAGTGAATGGCTTTCTCCGACTGCTTGCGCAGCGGACCAACTTGATCCTCAAGCTCCGCTACAAGGTCATGTATGCGAAGCAGGTTCTGCTCGGTTTCATCGAGCTTTCTCTGCGCCTCGCGTTTACGCGACTTGTATTTGACTATGCCGGAGGCTTCCTCAAAAATACCGCGCCGGTCCTCCGAGCGCGTGCTTAAAATCTCTTCAATTCGACCTTGTCCGATGATGGAGTAAGCCTCTTTACCGATACCGGTATCCATAAACAGCTCGGTAATATCTTTTAGCCTGCACGGCTGCTTGTTAATCAAATATTCGCTATCGCCGCTCCGGTGTACACGGCGGGTGACCGTTACCTCGTTATACTCAAGAGGCAGCGCACCGTCAGCATTATCCAGCGTAAGCGAAACCTCGCTATAGTTGACAGCCTTACGGGCATCGCTTCCGGCAAAAATAATATCCTCCATCTTGCCGCCGCGCAAACTCTTCGCGCTTTGCTCGCCAAGCACCCAGCGTATGCCATCCGAAATGTTACTTTTTCCGCTGCCGTTCGGACCTACCACCGCTGTAATTCCGGTTACAAATTCCATTTCAGTCTTATCGGCGAAAGACTTAAAACCTGATAATTCAATCCGTCTCAGAAACATGTTTTGGTTTTCACCTCACCCCTCATTGTACCACATCTAATGGGCCTTGATAACCTTAACGGCGGTTTAACGGTAGCCCAGTGAAAATGGCTTTCACCTTCCTTAGACCGTACAAAAGCGTCGTCGCCATTTATTATCATATCGAATACATGTATGTATTTTCAGTTATTACCAAGCGCAAACGGCTGTCGCCGTCCTTGGCGGCAAAAGCTTGTTTCGCGGTGAAATATAAGTATATTTATAAGTGTGAAACTTATAAATATCTTATATTTTAAGAAAAAAAGAGTGTCCTTCCGGTCGCATGACCTTCACTGGACACTCTCTTCGCTGATTAAGCTTGTTCCTGCGACAGCGTACGCCATGCTTCAGCCGCAGCACGCTGCTCCGCTTCCTTCTTCGTTCTCCCGTTTCCAACGCCAAAGCGTTCTTCCCCGAGATATACTTCAACGACAAATTCACGATCATGCGCTGGTCCACGTTCCTCGATGATACGATATTCAACCGGACCCAGTCCATGATGCTGAGAGCGCTCCTGCAGCTTCGACTTGGAATCCTTCACAAGCAGGCCGTAGTCATTGGACTCAACGAACGGGAACATATGCTCATTAAGGAAGGCTCTCGTTTGCTCAATGCCGGCATCAAGGAAGATCGCGCCGACAAACGACTCAAACAAGTCAGCCAGCAAAGCCTGACGCTGCCTGCCGCCTAGCTGCTCTTCACCGCGCCCAAGCAGCACGTGGGAGCCGAGCTCCAGACGTTCCGCAAATTGTGCCAAGGAAGGCTCGCAGACGATAGAGGCGCGCATTCTCGTCAGCTCGCCTTCCGGTCGCTGCGGATAAGTCGCGAACAAATATTCCGACACTAGCAGCTGCAGCACCGCATCACCCAAAAACTCCAAACGTTCATTGTCCTGAGCAGACCCGCGCTTGTGTTCATTGACATAAGAAGTGTGGGTGAAGGCCTGCTTCAGCAGCTTCGTACGTTTAAAATTCAGCTGCAGCCGCTGCTGCAGCTCATAAAAGGAATCACGCTTCATAAACTTTCATCACGATCGATGCATTGTGACCACCGAAGCCGAACGAGTTTGACAATGCCGTCTTCACATTCGCCTCACGCGGTGTATTCGGGACGTAATCGAGATCGCATTCAGGATCCTGATTATCCAAATTAATGGTCGGAGCAATGATACCGTTTTTGAGTGTCAAGCCAAGAATAACGGCCTCTACGCCACCGGCAGCTCCAAGCAAATGGCCCGTCATCGATTTTGTCGAGCTGACCGCTACTTTGTAAGCATGGTCTCCAAGCGCTTTCTTAATCGCCTTCGTCTCCGAGCGGTCGCCTACCGGTGTTGATGTGCCGTGCGCATTGATGTAGTCGATGTCAGAAGGTTCAATACCGGCATCCTTCAACGCCTTCGTCATGCAGCGAGCAGCGCCATCCGGATCGGGCTCGGTCATGTGATGGGCGTCGCCGCTCATGCCGTAGCCAATCACCTCTGCATAAATTTTTGCACCGCGTGCTTGAGCATGCTCAAGCGACTCCAGTACCAATACGCCAGCGCCTTCGCCCATAACGAAACCGTCGCGGTCTATGTCGAACGGTCTACTTGCCTTTGCCGGCTCATCATTGCGTACAGACATCGCCCGCATCGAGCAGAAGCCCGCCATTCCTGTAGGTCTAATCGTCGCTTCTGCACCGCCGGCGATCATGACGTCGGCATCGCCGCGCTGAATCATTTTGAACGAATCTCCGATGGAATGAGTACCCGTCGCACAAGCAGTAACCGCTGTGCTGTTCGGGCCTTTCGCGCCGGTAAGCATCGACACTTGGCCGGAGGCCATGTTCGCGATCATCATCGGGATAAAGAATGGGCTGACGCGCTTAGGACCCTTCTCCAGCAAAATATTATGCTGATCCTCCCAAGTGCCAAGCCCGCCGATACCGGAGCCAACCATAACTCCAACGCGTTCAGCGTCCGCATTTTGGCCAATTTGCAAATCCGCATCTTTAACCGCCAACTGGCTGGCTACTGCCGCAAATTGAACGAAACGGTCCATTCTGCGTGCTTCTTTTTTATCTAAACCGTAATCTTCGGGATTGAAATTTTTGATTTCTGCGGCAATGCGCGTTGGGTATTCGGAGAAATCGAAGGCCTCAACAACCGATACCCCGGATTTTCCTTCCATCAGGTTACCCCAGAATTGCTCCAAATCGGAACCGAGCGAGGTAATAACCCCCATACCAGTAACAACAACTCTTTGTTTCATTCGATTCACCTCTATGTCCAGCAATATAGATGAGCATGCTGCATCATCTTGTTTCATTTAAGTCGACGTTCATTTGATGCGTATACCCTGCTTATATTTCTCGGTAAATAAAAGCGATACCATTCGTGAACGGAGAGAGCCTTTACGCTTGAAATATAAGGAGGTATAAAATCGATGCGTATCAAGCTATAACGCTTTGCATAATCGTAATCAATGAAAACGGTCTAGATGGAGATAAGTCCCGTTTTTTTTAAAACGGGACTTGTCCTTCTTACGTATGAGATTGTATGTATTTAACTACTTCTCCCACAGTGGTGATTGTCTCTGCATCTTCATCAGAGATTTCCATATCAAACTCGTCTTCTAGCTCCATGACCAATTCAACGACATCAAGAGAGTCAGCGCCGAGGTCATCTTTAAATGAAGCTTCAAGTGTAACTTCCGCTTCGTCTACGCCTAGTCGGTCGATGACGATACGTTTTACGCGATCTACTACTTCGGACATCCGGTTCACCTCCTCCATGGTATTATACGAGAATTAAAGATAAAATGCCATACGTAACCGTGCTAATTCCACAAAGGGGAATTATTTAGTGCTACATATACATGCCGCCGTCCACATGAATCGTCTGTCCAGTCATATAGGCTGAGGCATCCGAAGCAAGGAAACGGACCGCATTTGCAATGTCGCTCGGGTCACCGAGACGGGCAAGCGGTATTTGGCCAGCCAGCGACTGGCGCATTTCTTCCGGTAGCTTGTCCGTCATTTCGGTTTGGATAAATCCAGGGGCAACACAGTTAACTGTTATGCCGCGGGACGCAAGCTCGCGAGCGCTAGCCTTAGTCAGGCCGATTACGCCAGCCTTCGCCGCGACATAGTTAGCTTGTCCCGGATTTCCGAGCACACCAACGACCGAAGAAATGTTGATGATCCGGCCGGAACGCTGCTTCATCATCGAACGAGTGACCGCTTTAATGCCATTGAAGACGCCCTTAAGGTTCGTTTCAATAACTTGGTCGAACTCGTCCTCCTTCATACGCATGATTAAATTATCTCTAGTAATACCCGCATTATTCACCAAAATGTCAACTGCGCCAAATTGTTCGATGACTTCCTTGACCATCGCTTCAAATTCGCTTGCTTTGCCGACATTAGCTTTGATGACAATTGCGCGTCTTCCAAGAGCTTCAACGGCTTGTGCCGTTTCAACTGCCGCAGCCTCGCTGCCGGAGTAGTTAACCGCAACATCCGCGCCTGCTTCGGCAAGTGCAATTGCAATCGATCTGCCTATTCCGCGCGACGCCCCGGTTACGAGCGCTTTCTTACCTTCCAAGCTGGCAAACATCATATCGCCTCCATCCTAATGTTCCGTTACCTGCAGCGCTTCAAGCGCAGTGATGCTGTTTATGGAAATGACCCTTACATTTTTGTCGATTTTCTTAATCAAGCCGGCAAGAACCGTTCCCGAGCCGATTTCCACAAATGTATCAACACCCTGCTGGATTAAATAGCGAACGCTGTCTTCCCATAGCACAGGTGAATAAACCTGCTCCACGAGTAAGCTGCGAATATCGTCAGCCGCTGTAGCGACATTTGCAGTCACATTAGCCACAACGGGAACGATCGCATCCTTCATCGCGATGCTTGCGAGCGTTGCCTGAAGATTAACCGCAGCAGGCTTCATGAGCGAAGAATGGAAAGGACCGCTTACTTCAAGCGGAATGACCCGCTTCGCGCCAGCCTCTTCCTTACCGCGTTCGGCAACTGCTTGAACGCCTGCGGCTGTGCCTGACACTACGATTTGTCCCGGGCAATTCACATTCGCCAGCTCGACAGCCGTGCCATCAGCCGTAATAGCTGCACATAGCGCAGCGAGCGTCCCGCGCTCCGCACCTAACACTGCCGCCATTGCGCCTTGTCCGCTCGGAACGGCTTGCTCCATAAACTGTCCGCGGGCGCGAACAGTTCGAACGGCATCCTCGAAGCTAAGCACGCCGGCAGCGACAAGCGCGCTGTATTCTCCAAGGCTGTGACCAGCCACATAATCCGGCCTCAGTCCGCGTCCTTCTAATGCCGCAAGCAAGGCGACACTGACGGTAAGCAGGGCAGGCTGAGTATTTGCTGTCTGCTTCAGCGCCTCATCCGGACCTTCGAATATAATACTGCTTAAGGAGAAGCCGAGAGCTTCATCCGCCTGTTCAAAAATCGAGCGGGAACGATCAAATGCATCGTAGACGTCCTTGCCCATTCCGACTACCTGAGCGCCTTGTCCCGGAAAAACAAATGCTGTTTTACTCAATACGTTTCCCCCTGACACGCGTATACGCATTGCGCCGGCCAGCGGCGGCAAAGCTCGAACGCGGTGAAATTTAGAACGATTATAAGAAGAAAGATTATCGCGGTTTATTTTATACTTGATGTTTACCTAAACATAAAAATTACCAGACAAGTACCGAAGCGCCCCACGTCAAACCGCCGCCAAAGCCCACGAGCACAAGGCGATCGCCTTCGCTCACCCGTCCCTGCTCTACAGCTTCTGCAAGAGCAACCGGAATGGATGCCGATGACATATTTCCGTATTTATCCAAATTAATCATCGCTTTATCCGCAGAAAGGTCTAGCCGGTTTAAAGCGGATTGAATAATCCGGATATTCGCCTGATGCGGGACAAGAAGGTCGATATCGTCCTTCGTAAGTCCAGCCTTAACCAAGGCTTCCTCGGCTGCGCCTCCCATGATCCTTACGGCAAACTTAAATACGTCATTGCCGGCCATGTGAATGAAGTGCTGCTTCGTCTCGATGCTCTCTGCCGTTGCCGGAATGCGGGAGCCTCCTCCCGACACTTTAAGCAGCTCTCCGCCGCTGCCGTCCGCGCCAAGCTCGAAGGATTGGAATCCACGGCCCTCTTCAACCCGTCCTAGGACGACAGCGCCTGCGCCGTCTCCAAACAGAATACATGTATTGCGGTCGGTATAATCCGTAATGCGCGATAGCGTCTCAGCGCCTACGACAAGCACATTTTTGTACATGCCGCTTGCAACCATGCTCGAACCTGTTGCCAGCCCGTAAATAAAACCGGAGCAAGCAGCCGACAGATCAAAAGCAGCCGCTTTCTTGGCTCCCAGCTTTTCCTGCAGCAAGCATGCCGTCGATGGAAAAAACATATCAGGCGTAATCGTAGCTACAACGATAAGATCAATATCTTCCGCAGTTAGACCAGCCGCAGCGATTGCTTTAAGCGATGCATGCAGAGCAAGGTCGGACGTTGCCTCCTCCGCGGATGCAAGGCGGCGTTCTTTAATGCCCGTGCGCGTGACGATCCATTCATCATTCGTTTCGACCATCGCTTCCAGCTCTTTATTCGTTAAAATGCGTTCTGGAACATATTTGCCCGTTCCAATAATGCCTACAGGATGTAAACTCATTCCTCACACTCACTTCCCGTTTATTTCTGCTGCAATCGTTTCAATCAGTTGGCCTTGAATGGCGCTTCGTGCTTGCCTTACCGCATTTTTGACGGCGAGCGCGTCCGACGAGCCATGACATTTTACAACAAGGCCGTTCAATCCAAGCAATGGCGCACCGCCATGCTCCTTATAGTCCATTCTTTTCTTGAGCGAGCGCAGCTTCGGCAGCATGATGGCCGCAGCCAGCTTCGTCATTAGCGATTGACCAAATGCGTCTTTAAGCGATGTGAAAATTGTGCCTGCCGCGCCTTCCATCGCCTTCAGCATAATGTTGCCGGCAAAGCCGTCGCAAACGAGCACATCACAATTACGGTTAAGAACATCCCTGGCCTCGACATTGCCAATAAAATGAATGGGCGCCGTTTCCAGCAAGGCGTATGCCGCTTTGCTCATCTCGTTCCCCTTCATCGCCTCGGTTCCGACGTTAAGAAGTCCTACTCTGGGCTTCTCCAGCCCATGAACCTTAGTGCGATATATACTGCCCATAATTGCGTATTGCAGCAAATGCTCCGGTTTAGCATCCATATTCGCTCCTAAATCAAGCGTCAGAATGCCGACATCGTCCATCGTTGGCATCATAGGCGCAAGCGCCGGTCTCTCGATGCCTTCCATCCTTCCAACGACGAGAAGTCCCGTCGTCATCAGAGCCCCCGTATTGCCTGCCGAGAGCATCGCATCGGCTTGCTTCTCGCGAACAAGCTGTCCGGCAACAACCATGGACGCTCCCTTTTTGCGCCGCACCGCCTTAACCGGCTCATCGTCGGCGCCGATGACTTCGTCCGCATGACATATGGTCACGTTAGCGGGCTTCCGCCCGTTCATAAGCGGTTCAATGACTGACGTATTGCCAACGAGCAGCAGCTCTGTATCCGGCCACTGCGCCGCCGCTTCAAGCGTTCCCTGTACGATTAAGCTCGGAGCGTTATCTCCGCCCATAGCATCAATAGCGATCCGCACGTTCGTTTCCTCCTTCCGTTTCTGTATCTCCCGCGGACCGGAAAATAACAAAGTTACCCTGGAACACCATTTCATCGCCAACATACGTAAACAGCTCGACCTTTGCCTTGCTTCGCTCGCCCGAGATGGACCTGACGTAAGCCTTGGCAATACATTTCTCCCCTAGCTTAACTGGACGGATAAATCTGATATCAGCCGTTACAGTAAGTGCAATTTCATCATCTATAATAGCAACTGCAAGTGAATTCGCCTGTGCAAATACGTGATGACCGCGAGCGATGCCGGTCCTTGAGAATACATGCTCTTCGCGAATCTCGAACACCGAGATTCCGCTTTTGTCCAACTCCAAATCGACAATGTCACCGATTACTTCATGCAATGGCAACGATCGAACCGAGTCGTAGGAGCGTTCGGCCATCAGCTTCAGCCGCTCCCTAAGCTCCGGAATACCAAGCTCCATCCGGTCAAGCCGAATGGTCTGGATGCTTACCTTTAGCAGGCGCGTGAGCTCCCGATCGGTTATAAAAGGATTTTCTTCAATGTATCGGGCAAGCTGCTGATGCCGCTGCCGTTTGGGCATTCGTTCGATGTTCGGCACCGCCTTTAACCGTGAAGTGACTGATAAACGATTTAAACCGCGCCTTAGCCCTATCAGCATCAGCACGATTAGTATTTGTATGTTGCCCGATTTTATCACCTGGTACTAAATAAGTATATAAAAAAATACGCTCGAGCGCAATGTAGCACAAGAAAGTATCGTTTTTAGCGCTATGAATTAACAAGTAAAACATTCTCATGCGGCAAAAAAATAGCACTTCATCGCGTGATGAAGTGCTATCCCTGACATCAATTCACTATTGGGAAATGATCTCTTTTGTTTTGTAATATCCACAAACTTTGCATACGTGGTGAGCCAATTTCAGCTCTCCGCATTGCTCACATTTCACCATGCCAGGTACTGCAAGTTTGAAATGCGTACGACGTTTATCACGGCGAGTTTTGGATGTTCTACGCTGAGGTACTGCCATATTTAACACCTCCTTCAAAAATTCAATCACAACTTAGCTATTCCTTAAATAGATCCTTTAGCGCTGCAAAACGGACATCAATCTTCTCCGTAGAACAGCTGCATTTGTGCTCATTTAAGTTTTGTCCGCACGTGGGACAAAGACCTTTACAATCATTGCTGCAGAGCGGTGCAAAAGGCATGAACAATTGAAGCGCTTCTTCCACATAAGGCCTCAAATCCAGTCTCTCCGCATCTACTTCAATAAAGTCACTCTCTTCCTCATCCGAATTCTCATCGCGCTCTGCGCTGGGCGAAGCCGGCTTGAATACTTCCGAGAAAGGAATAATCGTATGTTCCTTCACCGGATCGAGGCAGCGTGAACAAGCAAGCTCAAGATCGATGGCAAGCTCGCCATCAGCTTCAATAAAGCCTTCATGCCCTGTTACCTGAAGCGATACCCGGAGCGGTCCCGTGCGATAAACATCTTGGCGTCCTTTAAAAAGGTCACTGACATCCAACTCTTCGTTAACTGTCGTTTTTAACCCTTTGGACATTGTTTCTTGAATATGAAACTGCATCAGATCACCCCAAACAAACAAAGATTATTATATCTATCAGAATACCGTTTTGTCAACATTTTCACACTGTTTTTCACTAAACCTAAAGCAATCCGTGATTGAGCTCCCTCTCTATGCTATAGTGAAACAACCAACAATTAACAGAGAGAGGGTCAAACGAATGCGCACCGTCGGACTCATTGTCGAATACAACCCGTTTCATAACGGACATTTGTATCATTTACAACAATCGCGCAAAATAACGCAGGCGGACGCTGTCGTTGCCGTCATGAGCGGTCATTTCCTGCAGCGCGGCGAGCCTGCCCTGCTCGATAAATGGGCCAGAACGAAGATGGCGCTAGAGGGCGGCTGTGATCTCGTTATCGAGCTGCCAGTCGCTTATGCGACGCAAGCGGCCGAGTGGTTTGCCTATGGAGCTGTCTCCCTCCTCGAGGCGACAGGCGTCGTTGAAAGCTTCTGCTTCGGCACGGAAAACGGTGAGCTTGAGCCTTTGCTGCAGGCAGCCGAAACCGTCGCGAATGAGCCGCCTGCCTTCAAGGCGCTCCTGAAGCAGCTGCTTCAAACAGGCATAAGCTATCCAAGCGCATACAGCAGCGCAATAACCGCCTACTTATCGGATCGAGGATATGCCTCTGCAGCTAATTTCCCATTCGCGCTTCCCAATCATACATTGGCGCTCCATTATTTACTTGCCTTGAAACGGCTGGGCGGCAAAATGGAGCCCTTCACCATTACCCGCGAGAAGGCGCAGTATAACCAGGAAACCGCGACCGACAGTATGATTGCAAGCGCAACCGCCATTCGCAAGCTGCTGCTTGAGCAGCGCTCGCTTGAAGCAGCGCGCTCCTTCGTGCCGGAATCAACCCTGCGTACGCTGCAGCAGGAATGGTCGGCAGGCCATTGCCCAATCAGCTGGGAGCATTTTACAAGCGCTCTGCTTCATGCCATTGTAACTCGCACACCTTCGGAACTGGCCGAATTGCATGAGATTTCCGAGGGCATAGAACACCGGATCCGGAATGCCCTTCCGCAGCTGGCATCACGTCAATTCGAAGACATACTGGAGGCTTTGAAAACGAAGCGCTACACCCGGACGAAGCTGCAGCGCGCGCTTCTCTCTATTCTGCTAGGACACAGCAAAGCCGACTTCACACAAGACAAGCTCGCATCGGGAGTTGAATATATAAGAGTGCTTGGTTTTACGGAAAAAGGCAAGCATCTGCTTCGGCGCATGCGGAATTCCGCCAAGCTGCCCGTGCTGCTTAGCGCAGCGCGGGCACCGCAGCCTTTCCGCTACCTGGAGCTGGACACGCAAGCGAGCAGTGTCTATATGCTCGGCGTCCCTGGATCAACCTCCGCACACTCGTTGTTCCGTGACTTTACGGAGAAGCCGGTTACGGTTGAATAATTTCGGACTTCAGCGAGTTCTCGAACTTTTTATGTAGACGCATCATGAAAGGCTTGTATTTGATCCATTGCTTCCTTCAGCGTTTTAACGCTAACCACCTTCATCGGGGTGCCAAGCGCTTTTGCTTTCGCCTCGGCTTCCTCAAAATTATCCGCAGGCGCCAGAAACAGCTGGGCGCCCTCGCTGCTTGCAATGACGATTTTTTGCTTAATTCCGCCGATCGCGCCGACTTTCCCGTCCACGGTTATGGTGCCGGTTGCCGCTATGCGAAGGCCGCCCGATAAATCCCCTTTAGAGAGCAGATCTATAGCCTGCAGCGCAAAGACCAGACCGGCCGAAGGACCGCCGATATCTCCAGCTGTTATTGTGAGACGTTTGCCTTCATCCGCCGGCTCCAAGCTGCGGAGCTCGGTCAAACTCATGATGCCAATCGCCTCTAAGCGCTGCTCGTTTGTCATCGTCGAATGAAATAAGTTCGCTGCAAAGATCACATTAAGCCGTGTTCCTCCACGTTCAATCTCGAATTGAACCGGCTTGTCCTTGCTTATCTTTTGCAGTTTATCAAGCCATTCCGACATACTGCCGATCGGCTTAACGCCGTTAATTCCAAGAAGCTTATCCCCCGCCTTAAATGAGCTGGACCCGGTATTCTTCTTCACAAGCACATCGGATATGACAATGCCGTTCGTTCTGCTCTCATAAGGAAAACCAGCGTAACGATAAGCCGCTTCGATTGCATTATTTTGCGCCCCCTGCATAATAACATTCAATCTGTCTGCGTATTGCTCCTTCGAATAGCCTCGAAGCACATCCCGCTTGAGATGCACCTCCATGTTCGAATTCCACATCGACTGAAATGTGTGCAAAAAATTCGGCTCCGTCAATTTTACGGCAGTAAGCAAAAAATCGCCGCCGCCCAGACGATCGCCTTCTTCCATCAATACCATCGACTTAACGGGAACGGCAATTCCAGGCTCATAAACAACATAGGGCGTTGGAGCGTACAATATCACCCACATGAATGCTGCGGTCGATAAACCAATCATCGCCATTCTGCGTAAACCAGCACGTTGCTTTTGCACCTGTCACCCCCCATTCAAACTTCCGTTTTCCCTATCAGACATGCCGAAATCGCTTTTCGACTGCTGGACTAGCGATCGCATGTGGTCTATCCGGCACCCGGCATGCGTACTATTTAACGTATACGATTGTCCAATTCTTCATGTCTTCAATCTGCTTACCAGCCTGCCCTATCATTCATATTCCCCAGCGAAATAAAGGAGTTGAGCAGCATTGGCTAAAACGGTTTTGCTTGCGTTCCTGTCCATCTTGCTTGTCGTTGCCATTATTCTTCAGCCGGATGCTGCATTTCAATCCTCGCTGCAAGGGCTAACCGTATGGTGGAACATCGTATTTCCCGGCCTGCTGCCGTTTCTCGTATTATTTGAACTAATTACCGCCTTCGGCCTTGCGCATGCCATCGGTTCACTGCTGCAGCCATTAATGAACCGCTTGTTCAAGCTGCCGGGAGAAGCGGCGCTTGCGCTCGTACTAGGCTGGATGGGAGGCTATCCCGGAGGAGCGGAGGCGGTTGCTTCTTTGCGCAAAAAAAGTCTCGTTACCAAGCAGCAAGGCCAGCGGCTGCTTGCCTTTGCCCATATGCCTAACCCGTTGTTCATGCTCGTCGTCATTGGCGCAGGCTTTCTGCACAAACCTATTGTCGGAGTGATCATTGCAGTTATCGTATGGCTGTCTGCTCTATGGCTGATGCTTCTCATGACGCTGTTCAGTCAAAGCGGCCAAGCATCGGATATGCAATCTACTGCAGCTAAAGATACGGAGCGAGGCCTTGGCATGCTTCAGCGAGCATCCGAAGCGCTCCGCCTCGGCAGGGAGCAGGATGGCCGCAGCTTCGGCAAAGCGCTTGGCGATGCCGTTGCTGCCGGCGTTCAGAAGCTGATGCTGATCGGCGGTTTTATGATTTTCGCAGCTGTTCTTGCCAAATTGTCAGAGCCGCTTCTCTCATCTCTTCTGGACAAAGCCGGACTAAGCTTCATCAGCAAAGCCTTTTTTGAAGGCCACTTGGGTACCTATGCAGCTGCTGTCTGGGATGCGCCGGGAGCCGGAACACTTGGCAACGCCGCTGCGATCGCAGCCGTGCTCGCATGGAGCGGGCTCAGCGGCATTTTACAAGCAGGCTATTCCATTACCGGAACGGACCTTAAGCTTCTACCGTTCGTTGCATGGAGAGTCGCACATGCGCTGCATGCCCTCCTATTCATGCTGCTGCTCTGGAAGCCGGCCACGTCCCTGCTGCACCCTCTACTCGTACCAGCAGCCGCACCGGCATTTGCGCCAGTCGAATCATTCTCGCCGGATAAAGCCGTTGCTGTTGCCTTGAGAGCCGGTGATTTACCGTTATTATGGCAGTTTTCCCTGTCGGCCTGCGCTCTGCTTGCGCTCCTCGGACTCGGTATTTCTATTATGCTGCTGCCGTTTCGCCGAGCTGGCAGACCGCTATAATCGCTATAAGACGAATAATGGCTTAGGTGAAAATCCGTTTAGCTCTTTGGTTTATATTTCTCCCGCAATTGCTTCTCCACAACAGGCGGCACCAGCTCATGAACAGCCCCGTTGAACTGTGCGATTTCCTTGACAATGCTGGAGCTCAAATAGGAATACTTAGGGTTTGTCATCATAAACATCGTATCGATCTCATCATCAAGCAAATGGTTCGTCGAAGCGAGCTGAAGCTCATACTCAAAATCGGTTACCGATCGAATTCCTCTTATAATTACGTTAGCCTGCCGCGACTTCATAAATCGGACGAGCAAATCCCGGAAGCTGTCGATCTCTACATTCGGAATATCTCGCGTGACTTCGGCAAGCAGCGCCTTGCGCTCCTCAACGCTGAACATCGGATTTTTGCTGGAATTATTTAAAACGGCTACAATAAGCCTATCGAATTGCTTAGCGGATCTGCGAATAATATCCAGATGTCCATAAGTAACAGGATCAAAGGTTCCCGGGTATACGGCTACACGCTCTTGTTTATTCATTGACATTGACATTGACCTCACTTCCGTCGTGACTGTCTGAGCTGATATATTGGAATATGGACACGGCGGTATCCCCGTATTTCGCGTGCTTCAGTTGTTCAAAATGCTCCAGCTGCTCCGGATACCGGTGTGCTGCATCATGCTCGACTACAATAATCGCCTCCGGCTCCAGCAGCTGATTCACTGCGAGCTGCGCCATCAAACTGTCCATCGTTATCATTTTGTATGGCGGATCAAGAAAAACAAGCCGGAACTTCTGTCCCCGCTTCGCTAGCGCTTTCAATGCACGCTCCGCATCATTCCTATAAATTTCAGCGGCGCTGCCCATATTCGCCGTTTGTACATTTTGCCGAATAATCTCTACGCTTATTTTCTCCCGATCAATAAAGACGGTACGCTCTACACCTCTGCTCCAGGCCTCAATGCCCAAACCGCCCGTACCTGCAAACAGATCCAGCGCCGTTCCACCGTCGAAGTAAGGCCCGATCATGCTGAAAATAGCTTCCTTTACCTTATCCGTTGTCGGCCTCGTGTTCATGCCAGGCACAGCCTTCAGCGTGCGGCCCTTGGCCTCGCCCGCAATGACTCTCACTGCAATTGCCCCCTTCTATCTCATTCCCGCCTATCGTACCATAGAATCCCTTTCTTAATAAAGCAGAAGCATGTCGAAAATTACGGAGCAGAGGACCCGTCCAACTGTGCACAAAAATATTTCTCACCCTAATCATGTATATTTCCTCTTAAACCGGACAAGATACATTTATCGGCGTCGCAAGATGCCGTAGACAACCGCGGAGAAGACTTACGTTTCCCCATAAGCTCTTCGTCCGGTTTCTCCTCTCCCATGAAAAGGGCGTCCCGAAAGGGACGCCCGATTTTTTGTTTAAAGCCTTATTGCATCAATATGCTATTTAGATGAAACATAATGAATTTATTCTAATCCACCTTAATTTTTTCTAATTGGAATTACGCGCGCTAATTGTTTACCATACGTATATAACCTTTTTTTCTGCTCCTCTAAAGCGGTTGGAGATCCGCTCTAGAGGAGCCTTTTTCTTATTGAAGGTGCTTTCCTAGGTATTACCATCCTCGTGTGCTTCTGCCATCGGCTGCATTTACCAGTGACTGCAGATCAATTACATTCCCTTTATTATTCATCTTCCAATCTCTTCCTTATTATTTGTTTTTATAAGTGGGTTATGTTCTTCACAATTCATTAAGAGACAAGTGCATAGTTATTCGGGACATTATACACACTAAAAAAAACGAAAGAAGTGAATGATTTGACAAGTGTATTTGAAGCAGTCAAGGATGTAATGAAAACATTCATTGATGATGAACCAAAACCGCCCTTACATGTAGGCGAAGTAATGACTTGTTGGACAAACACTTGTCCAAACAAATCCAGCAATTATGAATAAACGGCAGTCCTAACCCCAGGGTTTGGCTGCCGTTTTGGTTTTTAGCTATTTTTGCAAAGCTCAATTTGAGGGCTCTTCTTAACGTTTAACATGGGCTTCAGGAGCCTTATCGTACACGAGATTCAGGACGATGCCATGCTCTAGGAGCGCCTTTAGTCCGCAAAGAACAATCGTAAATCCTTCCGTTGAATCTATGGCTTGCTTTACGATGTCATCCCCGTCTCCTATAAACCCAGAGTTAGCATATATCCTGTAACTCTCTCTCCCCTCCCGTGAAAAGGACGTCCTGCAAGGGACGCCCGATTTTTTTCAAGCTATAAAATTATTGGCTTTGAAACCCAATAGGTCTTTTAGGCTCCTCTGGATTTTGTCTTTTAACAGCCATCAATAAGAAACTGATTTGCGATACATGCTGGATTAATGTAACAGGACTTCCGTCATCTAAATTTCCAGTGAACATGATCAAGCTGGGATCATCATATCCAACATCGGTTATTTGAAAAGTTACAGACTTGCCAAATGTAACGAGCCTAACGCCTACCTGCTCGGTAGCATCCAGTCTCGCATCAAAATTTTTAATCATACGGATTATTTTCTTGTAAAACTCGCTCGCTAAATTCTGTCCTGGCGTATTTACCGGTTCGGACAAGTTAGGCATTTTAAATTGAGGCAACATGATTTCAGGCACTTTCAAGTCCAAGCTAATCACCTCCCTCGTTATCATTTCGACAAAAGCAGACATCTTCCTTCTTACCGCTTTCATTTGTACGTTAAACTTGTAAGCGGCGCCTTTTTCATCAAATAAGGGTATAGCAAAATAAGTCCGAAAACATAGAGCAGCAAAGCAAATATAGCCGGTGAAAGATGCCAGAAATCGGTATATCCAATTGAAAAATGCACGCTAAATCCAGCGTAGAAACCCGGCGCACCGCCAAACAGAAGCGTCCACCATAACCAACGGGCGCCTTGCCGGCTGCCCCATAGCGCTGTGATGAGAATCGCTAAGGCATCGCACAGCAGCGCGCCGCCAAAACCGGCCCGGTCATGGGCAATAAGCGGAATTAGCTTCGCGTTTACTTCTTTTAGAGCAGCAAAGCTGGCGTACAAATAAGCAAGATCGGTCTTCACGAAAACGTTTGTAACCCCAACCAGAGCGATTGTTAATCCGCCGGCAGCCAGCGCAAAACCTAACACGACAAAGCAAAGCTGTCCCCACATGGCAAGCCGCCATACGCGGTCGTTGCGGAGGTTGACAGGAAGGCGATAGGGCTGCTCCGGATTGCTTCGCATCGAAAGAAAAAACATCGGAAGCAGGATAGCCGAGGCCAGTGCATGAAACGGATCAAAATAACCATAGCCCAAGTATAAAAAAAAGCTTAAAAAACCAACAACCCCCGACGTCAGCAAAGCCGTTCTAGCCCAGTCCATGCCTTCTCTTATTCCATGCTTAGCCAACTGATAATACAAAATGCCAATCGAAATCATCGTTCCCGCCAGCGTAACCCGGTCATGTGACATGAAATGAAGAAGATTAGGGTTGATATGGCGCAGCTCCTCTAGCGACATGCCTATAAAGTCTAAATCATAAGGCAGCAGCACGGAAGTAGCAGCGATAATCCAGGAAAAAATACCTCCAATCATCATCCCGATGCCCAGCAGGCACATCCACCCCCAATGCTTCCAGAAGGAGGGTGTTTGGGGTACGGGAAGCTTGCAAACCTGTTCATAAACAATAGCTTCATTTATTCGTTTCGGCAGGCCTGGACCGGCATACACTAAGCCGCTATGCAGCATGATGCCGTCCGCGCCCGCCTTCAGGAGATCGAGCGCATCCTGCGGCTCATGCACTCCGCCTCCCGCTTTAATCACCAGGGAGGGTCCGCACACGCTGCGGAGCAGCTTTATTTTATCCAGGGCAAGAGCTTTACCTTCTCTTCCCACGCGTATGGCTTCGCCACCGCCTTCATCGCCAACGCTTCCGCCATCACGGACAGCCTCACCGATGACCACCCCGCTCCATATAATCGATTTCGGATTGCTTAATATAGCAATAAGCCTCTCATTCGGATAATCCGGCGGGACATACAAATACAGAGGTTTATCGGCATAATGATTGGCAGCCGCAAGCTCCGGCAAACGGTTTAGAACAGCTTGTGAATCCGCAAAGCTTCTTGCCGCTTGCAGCACATCTACATAGAACCCTGCTGCTCCCGAGGCATGGAGTTTCTCCATCATTCTGCCAAGCTCTACAATCGCCTGATCAGGCAAAGCATGCGGCATCGGAGTGATGCGGGCAAGCTGCGGCAATTGATGTCCAGGCTTTGCAAGGCGTGCGGCAACAACGTCTAAGCCATCATTCTCGTAATAGGTTGGATAACGTACGGTTTCAGCAGCGATATGATTCTCTATCGGCTGATCGCTTCGGATAGGTTGAACCGTGACAGGCCCATGCTCAATAAAACCGAAGCCAAATTGCGCCAATGCTTTTTGTGCGGCGCCTTCCGGGTCTACGCCGCCGGACAAGCCCACAGGGCTGTTGACGGCGATGCCCGCCATATCCCGCGCCAGTAACGGCGACGGCTTCATATGTCCAAGCGTTCGAATGGCGAATGAGCCGCCAGGCAATCTGCCCAGCTTGCCGATGGCTGTCAGCGTTACAGATCTGCTCAGTCTTGCAGGAAATTTAAATAATAAAGGGCGAAACAAGGTCTGATACGACCAATCCGGCACGATCATTCTCCTCTTTACGGATTTGTTCAATCTATAATAGCTTTGATAAAAAATAGCGTCAACAATTTCCGGCACAACCAAGAAACAAGCCTAATCCAAGGGTTGATTGGAACCATTTGTTTTCAAGTTCATATGTTATATAGTCATTTGACTATACTGTCTTTGGAGGTTTTAAAATGAATCGAGCATTTATACCATTTGGCGGACCAGGATTCCATTCGCCCTTCCGGCCTTTTCCTCATCCCTTTTTTCCACGCCGTTTTCTGTTTCCCTTTTTCTTCTTTTCCCCGTTTTTTTTCTTTCCTTTTTTCCGGGAGGACGGTGAAGATGCAAGAAATGATATGTACTTCGCTGTCCACCAGACATTAGCCGGAGATACACTAGAAAAGGTCTCCCATATGTATAACATACCTAGCGTCATTCTTGAGGAAGCAAACCCGCACATTGCTAATCCTAAAGAAATCCAACCGGGCTCATCGGTCTATATCCCGCGTATTTCTAATATGCACTGTAACAAGACGTACATCGAAAGAGAAGTGGAAGCGCCGTCCACTACGCCGCTCGGACAAAATATGCGGTATCCGGGAGCACCTTATAACATGTAGTCCGATTACATCATCAGCTGATTCAAACACATGAAGCATCAAAGCCTATCGAGAAATGGTCTTTAGCCTCGATAGGCTTTTTTGAGCATCTGTTATTCTGCCAATTTATAGGCGGGTGACACGGAAAAAGCATCTCCGTCACAAACACCCAATCAGAATGCGGCAACGATACATAATCTACAGAGTACTCAAGAAACAAGGAGGTGTTATGAACAATGTCCGGATTCGTTGGTGGTGCTTTTTCGAATACTGGTACCATTCTGGTCCTTTTCATTTTATTGGTGATTATCGCATGCAGCTGTGTAGGAGGTTTCGTTGGCGGCTTTAATAAATGCTGCTAAAGAAGTCTAAGACTTATGCTTCAAGCACTCAAATTGCCATAATACCTTCCAAAATATTTTTTACAGGCTAATGACATTTATAAAATGTCTCCGAGGCAAACACCCAATCAAAACGTTAAAACCACGCATAATTTAAAGTGTACTCAACACTTAAGGAGGTGCAATGATAAATGTCTGGTCATGTAGGCGGTGTTTTCAATAATACTGGAACGATACTTGTCCTTTTCATTTTATTAGTAATTATCGCTTGTAGCTGTGGTATCTTCGGCGTCGGCGGTTATGGCAAAGGTTACTAATATCCCCTTTGAATATTTGTTCAAAAGGCCCATTTCATGGGTCTTTTGTGTTTTTATATTTTACAACAACTTTATTGCCGCTCCTTACATAAAATTAATAATTTCAAATCGAAAACCGGAATAAAAACGAACGCTTCAATCCATAATATTCGAGTAATTCCAATCCATTTAGGAGGCGTTATTTTGAATCAAATTACGCAAACACAGCAAATTTCCCAGCTCGTCAATCAATTAATGCGGCAAACAGAGCAAGCATCCATGCAGTATCAACAATTACTTAAACAGGAAGAAATGAACGCCATGCAGCTTGAGCAAATTGCGCAGCGCGAGCATCAAGCGGCTCAAATTATTCACACCGCACTGCAAGGCCACCAAACGGCTATGCAGCAGCTGCAGCAAATCAATAGCATGTGCAATCAGCTGTCGAGCACTGCATCCTTAACACCAAGCTACATGAGTAATCAAAGCAATGCGGGCCAATATTCCAACTACGCTCAACACTAAATAAATAGGTCAGTAAAAACAAATCACCCTCTTGCTTTTCTCCATTTAGCAAGGGGGTGATTTGTTTTTACGCTGCCATTCGTTATTCCCCATTTGCGATAGCCGGTTATTGATAACATTGCATTCTTAGCTATGGCTAAGTTCCATGCGGATGTGAACTTAGAGATGAGCGTTTTTATGGGTTTTTTAAAGGAAATTGAAGAGCTGGGTTTAAGTGCCGAGCTGTTAAGCCGAATAAATCCGCTGGTTCCTGATCATATGTACAGGGAGGAATGCTATTATTTGTTGAAGCTTTCGGAGAGCGGAGAGATCCCATCCCCGCCATGCGATCCAACTGCGCGGAGGCTGGAATAAGCAGAAAACATTTGGACAGTTTATAGAGGAGAGTGATGACAAAGGAGGCGCTTAGTGTTGGAAAGCTCATTCGAGCAATCTTTTATGCCAATTACGACTTTTGCTAGCGGAGAGGGTCTTGCTTACCGGCCAGATATTTATTGTCTCCCTATCCAAATCGTAAATGTTTGTCTTATCGGAGACCCGAATAAAGAGCAAGAGGGCTGGGTTCTCGTTGATGCCGGTATGCCAAGATCCGCGAAAAAAATCATTAATGAGGCGGAGGAACGTTTCAATTCTGCGCCTAAAGCGATTATTTTAACACACGGTCATTTTGACCATGTCGGTGCCATTATTGAATTGATTGAACGGTGGAATGTTCCCGTATACGCGCATAAGCTGGAGCTCCCTTATTTAACCGGCGAGTCTGATTATCCGCCTGCAGATCCTACCGTAAATGGCGGACTCGTATCGGAAATGTCCCCCTTCTTTCCCCATGATGGAATTGATCTGGACGACCTTGTAAAGCCGCTGCCTGCGAATGGAATTATACCGGGACTGCCTGATTGGAAATACATTCATACGCCGGGTCATACGCCAGGCCATATCTCACTGTTCCGTGAAGAGGATGGCACCCTGATTGCCGGTGATGCGTTTGTGACGGTCAAGCAGGAATCACTTTACAAAGTCATAACTCAGGAGCAGGAAATAAGCGGTCCGCCAAAATATTTTACGACAGATTGGGATGCGGCGGAAAAATCCGTTAAGAAGCTTGCTGCCCTTAATCCTTATTAAGCGATTACGGGACATGGGGAGCCCATGTTCGGTGAATCCCTAAAAGATAACCTAACGCTTCTAACGAAAAAATTTAAAGAAATCGCTGTGCCGGAGCAAGGACGGTTTGTCCATTAGAAACGACGTTTAACAACATAAAAACCCTGCTGTAACAGCAGGGTTTTTATGTTGTTTAACGAGCTTCATCCACTATCAGGTACGCTCACGGTTGCGGTTTCTTAAACCCATTAAGCCTAGCAGACCGAACAGCCCAAGCCAGCTCCAATTGAAATCATTGTCATTGTCTGCTGCGTTCGTTCTGTAAGCGTTCGTGTTCATGTTCGCGTTCGTATTCAGTCTTGTATCGTTGTCTACATCGAGTGCGCGAGTCGTATTATCAATGCCTATTCTGGTATCAGAGCGCAAACCTGTATCCGGAACGGCATTGCCCATACTTCTGTTGGTGTAATTTTCCATCGTGCCCGTCCTCGAATGATCTGCAAAAGCAGGTACAGCAAGTACAAAAGCCAAACATGAAATCACACAAAAAATGGACCAAAACTTTTTCATTTACTCGTCCCCTTATCAGTTTTTTCGTTCGGGCTTATTTTGTCTCAACCTCAAAAAACTATACGGAAACCGGGAACCAAATTACACTTCTATAACAATGGGAAGAATCATTGGCCTTCTTTTGGTTTGTGTGTAAATATACTTTCCAACTGATTCTTTTATTTTGTGCTTCAGAATCGTCCATTTTATAAAATTACCGCTACTTTGCAATTCTTTAATTTCCTGTATAACCAAATCGTTTATTTTCTCCATTAAAACCTCCGATTCCCGAACATAAATGAATCCTCGGCTGATCATATCCGGCCCGGACAATAAGTTGCCTTCTTCTTTGCTTAATGTAACGACCACAACGAGAATGCCATCCTCGGCAAGGTGTTTCCGGTCCCGTAATACGGCATTTCCGACGTCGCCTATCCCCCACCCGTCAACAAGTGTATTCCCTGCTGGTATTTTCCGGCTTTGGACGGCGGCCTGATCTTTAAAATCAACGACATCGCCATTGTTGACAATAAATATATTGTCTCTTTCCACTCCGACTGCTTCCGCTAATAAACGATGTTGAAACAGCATACGGTACTCGCCGTGAATAGGGATAAAATACTTCGGTTTCATTAGCGTTAACATTAATTTAAGCTCTTCCTGACTGGCATGTCCGGATACATGCATGCCTGTCACTGTACCTGAGCCATAAATGACGTTTGCGCCTAAAAGATATAAATTATCCACGATCTGGGATACGTTCCGCTCATTTCCGGGTATCGGAGAAGCAGCAAAGATTACGGTATCGCCGGACTGTATTTCCACCTGACGGTAGCTCGAGCTTGCGAGACGAGAAAGTGCAGCCATTGGCTCCCCTTGACTACCCGTACAGAGCACGGCAATTCTATCCCGTGGCATCTCACTTGCTTCTTTCACCTCGACCAGCATTCCTTCCGGAATATTCAAATGGCCAAGCTCCTCCGCTACCGATACGACATTCACCATGCTTCGTCCCAGCAATAGCAGCTTCCGGTTCGTTTGCTGTGCCGCATCAATAACATGCTGGAGACGGTGAACATTCGAAGCGAAAGTTGAAACAAATACTTTATGCTCCGCTTTTTTGAAAGCATCCGCAATATGCTCGCCGACAAGCCTTTCAGAAGGCGTGAAGCCTGGCCGTTCTGAATTTGTGCTTTCAGAGAGCAAGGCGAGTACTCCGTTAGCGCCTATGCTGGCCATTTTATGAATATCCGGATACTCCTTATTAACAGGCGTTAAGTCGAACTTGAAATCGCCCGTATGTACGACTGTGCCTTCAGGTGTATGGAAGACGACGCCGAGACAGTCGGGAATACTGTGATTCGTTTTAAAAAAATCCAGCTTTAACGTACCCAATTCAATAACCGAGTCCGAGTTGATTTCATGGAGCTCCGTATCTCTTAGAAGATTGTTTTCTTTTAATTTTCTTTTTATTAATCCGAGTGTTAACTGCGACCCGTAAATAGGTATATTCATTTGCTTCAGTATATAGGGTATACCCCCAATATGATCTTCATGTCCATGGGTGAAAATGATGGCCCGAACCTTATCTTTATTTTCCTTCAGGTAAGTGATATCGGGAACAATCAGATCGATCCCCGGTAAGCTTTCGTCGGGAAATTTGGATCCGCAGTCAATCACGACGATATCTTCGTCATATTGAATCACGTACATGTTTTTCCCAATTTCATGAACACCCCCTAATGCAAAAATCGAAAGCGTATTTTTCATATTTTCCTTATTTGCAGCCTGCATATTAAGGTGGCCTCCTGCTTCGCGAATTTATAAGACTGACGATAGTTAGGCGCTGTCGCATAGCTTATCACATTTGTATTATTAACTCTGCAATAGTAGGCATCCATGGAAGTTCCTGTCATAGCGAGTAGCTTTAATTATGTCGCTTCGACCTCTGTCCATTTTAATTTTTGCAACCCTATAGCCCATAAAAACGTTATAATCGAATATACTTTCAGGAAGTAGCTGCTTGCATAGAGGGTTTTAGGAGGCGATTGACGATGGAAACATTCGGCAGAGGCTGTCTTTACATTATCCTCGGCGTCATTATCGTGATGGCGCTGGCTTTTATCGTTGGAGGCACGATTACAATCCCGTGGTACATCCTTATTCCCCTTATTATACTTGCCTTTTGGGCCGCATCCAGGAAAGGCAAATGAGCTGCTTATTTTAAGCACGGCAAACAAACCGGCGTCCGGTCGCATATGGCCGGACGCCGGTTTGTTTGCTTGCAGCCTACGCCAGCAATATGACTCTCGCTGCCGAATCCCAGCTGGCGGCAAGCCCAAGCTCTGCTGCCAGATCCCGAATTTGAACATAGCCCGTTGCTTCGGATAAAATGGATTCGAGCTCCTTTCCGTTAACGGTTACCTTCGATCCCCTCCAACCGATTTCCGCTCCCAAAGCTTCGCCAAGCAGCCTGGCCGGCACCCAGGTCACTCCTCCAATCAAGTAGCCGTCCGAAGTGGCCTGCCCCTTGTACAAAACAACAATGAGCTCCGCATCCTTCAGCTTCTCCGGCTTCGGAAATTGCTTGCTGCCTAGCGCATCATATTTTTTTAATCCATACTGCTCGATAATCACTTTTAATTTGCTCGGATAAGCCGGATCAGTCGCATAGCCGCAAGCAAATAGCATGTCTGCTTGACGTTCAGGCGTCATTGCTTTACGCACCCGTTCATACCGCGGAGCTGCCAGCAGCAAATCCAAATCCTTATAAAAGTGATAGATGCTCTTGTAGGCGCGGAAAGCAGCTCGCGTATTCATGCTTCGCCCATCAACAACTTCCCATGTGCCCTTAACGACTGCTTCTCCATGCCAGAAAGCATTCGTCTGACCGCTGCCAACCTTGATGCCCCCTAAGTTGTACCATTCGTGAATCACGCCTCCGGTTTCGAGCAAGTTTTGCGCTAACCTCACGGAAGGAAACATCGCAGACCCTTCCCGCTTAACCCGTAATACCGTTGGTGCCAACACCGCAATAAATTGAATCCTAGTCAGCTGTGCCATCGTTTTACTCCTTTCTGCCGCGCTATGTGGCCCGTAATCTAACCCTGTCCTTATCTTTGTATGCAGCGGCAGGACCAACGGCAACTGACAATTGCGTACGATACGTGCAACCAAACGAAAAGACCGCCCTGTAAGAATCGTTCATCCTCAGGGGTCGGCCTTTATCCTCATTTATAAACTCCTATATGATTCCGTAAAAGCGAAGAGTATTGGCAAGAAGTATTTCCGCAACTCGCCGGGCGGGCTGCTCCTTTATGGCCGCAATATGCCCCGCCGCATCGGCAGCCATCGCGGGCCGGGTCGGCTGAGAGGCATACGGCCCTTCGAACGGCCATGGCCCGTCCGTCTCCACCATCAGCTGATCTAAAGGATACTGCTCCACAAGCCGCTGAATTTCCTCCTCGTAAGCAATATCCGGCGTAACCGATACCATGTAGCCGCTGGCAGCCATCCGGCGTACCGTGTTAGCACTGCCATTGAACCAATGGAAATGTACTTTGCGAACGCCATGCTTCTCCAGAATGTCGCATGCCTTATCTGCATCCTCATATACCGCATGCAGCACAATCGGACGATCCAGCTCAGCGGCCAGTGCGGCGAATCGCTCAAGCAGCTCCAAATAAGGCTTCTCGTCAAATGACACGCCCACTCGCGCTTCTTCCGCCTCCGTCCGCGTATAATACGGAAGCCCGACCTCTCCAATTGCAAACCTCTCGCCCGCTGCATGGCGCAAACGAATCCATGCGAACAGCTCATCGAGCTCCGCTTCAGCAGGAATAGGCTGCTCCGGATGAAAACCGTAAGCCGGATGCACCCGTCCAACGTAACGAAGGGCAATTTCGCGGTTCACTACCGAGGATTGCAGATGCATCGAGACGGTAACCACCGCAGCGACGCCTTCAGCGAAAGCCTTTTCCAGCAGCGGCTCCCGCTCCTCTGCAGCATACAAATCAATGTGAAGATGCGCATCTATGCATGGGCCTGCGGGCAAGGCGGACTCCGGGCTTAATGCTCCCTCAAGCTGGCCATCTTCGATTTCGTTCACCTTCTATCCGCTCCCTTCCTTCGCGCTGATCATAAGCATAATCCGATCGGATAGAAACAGCGCCTCCTCGATGCTGCCCGAAGGAAAGAAACCCGCTGCAGCATACCTCCGGACAGCACATGCGGATAGGAATCCCGCTCATACGCCGGGAATTAAATACAGCAAAGCGGGAGCACGAAGCCCACCGCCGATCCTCCCGCGAAGCCGAGCAGCGTCAGCTGCACCGTCGCTTCCGTATGTGTCATTAGCCGCGGCCAAATCCGGATGGCCTCCTGCACGATTGAATTAGGCGATGGAAGCAAAAAACGTCCCCCTTATCCGGAGGACGCCCTACAATCGACTGTAGCTGTTTGTACCGGCAAAGGCCGAATCGCTCCGAACGAGCCTGGCAAGCAAACAAAGCTTCTGTCCCTACACTGGCATTATCCAGATCAGGTTTTAACGGGTCGGAATTGTACAGATAATTCCCTCTCAGCCGGCTTTAGCAGCTCCCCGGAACATATTCGGTTCGTCAACACCATCAATTGTATAGCAAAACCCGCACATTATGCTAGTTTTTCTCTAAAACGATTATCATCAAGCCTTATTTTGCTTCGTCTTCCGGCACACCGCCACGACATACATCGGCTCGGCGCTCTTAAGCTCGTGGAGCGGGATCAGCATGTGCGGCGTCCAAGTACGCATATGCACCTCGCCTCGATCCGGTGCGATGGCGTTCATTTGGCGCAGCCAGCGCATCGCAGGAAACCTCGAATCATCGAACGCATTCTGACCATATACGGCCTCGACTGCGTAGTGCATCACAAGCTCTCCTATCAGCTCAGCCGTACGGTATTCAAAGCGGTGATGCTGGTTAAAGGGCTGCTCCTCAAAATAAATATGCGAATTCGTAACGGTGCGATTCGGCGTCGATACGATAAACAAGCCTCCATCCTTCAGCACGCGAGCCGATTCCCTTATCCAATCCGCTCCCGCGGTGACATGCTCGATCGTTTCGAAAGAAACGACAGCATCAAACGATTCATCCTTAAAGGGCAGCCGCAGCACATCTCCTTCCGCAAACGAGACGCCGCTGCTGCCGTAGTCCCGCTCGGCCAGCTCGAGCGATCGTTTATCAACGTCGATACCCACCACCTCAGCCGCTCCCGCCCGCTTTAGCATGGCGCTTCCATAACCCGCTCCGCACGCGGCATCCAGCACGCGCATTCCCTTCACCAGCGGACCGGCAAATTCATAACGGCTCATATGCTCATGATAGACGCTGCTATAGCTTTGCTTGACCGTTTGATTTACAACCAGCCGCTCGCCTGTAAACCGCACATCGTTTTGCTCCGCGAGCTGGTCCGATTCATCTTCTCGAGGCGATAACTGCTTTGCTTCGTTCGTCTGTTCTGCTTGCGCAGTCTCCTGAATATAGGCCTGAGCCGACGATTCTTCCCCTTCTTCTCCATTTCCTCCAAGTTCAGCCGGCTCGCCGTTTTTGTCTGCTTCCTCCCGCTGGACCGCAAACGGGACGCGTCCGTACACAAGTAAATAAGCGGCTGTAAGCTGATCCGTAATCGCTTCATCCGTTAGCTGCTCAAGGAGGCGAATATAATCAAGCTGCTCCTGCGGTTTATGCTCGGCGAGCGTAACCTTCACATAAGAAAAACCGGACTGTACGTACAGCTGATTAACCTGCTGCAGCGTATATTGGATAGCCGCTTGGCGCTTCGCCCTCACATTCGCCGGATCCAAATATTGCCGTACATTCTCAAAATAAAATCGATTCGCAAAGCAGCCGATTATCCAGCCTCCGGGCTTCAGCAGACTGACAAGCCGCTTCATGGCTTGCGGCGTCCCGTAGGCATGGGCATCTCCGATCATTATTCCGTCCAATCCTTCGGCAGGCAGAGCCCAATTCTCCTGCTCTCCCGAGCGGAATACGGTAATTCCCGACGCCTCGGCAACTCTCGCCGCCAGCTCGTTACGCTCGACACCGTACCATTTGGCATACGGGAATTGTTTCTTCATATGCAAAATTGTCGCTCCGCAGCCGCAGCCGATTTCCATGAACGAGCAATCATCGCGTTTGTATTCATGAGATTCCCGCTGAATGACCGTGCTGAAATCCATTCGTATTTGCGCCAGATCTCCCGGATGAAAGCCCCATTTTTCCATAAAAACTTGTGCATTGTTCCTCAAGGTTTGTTGAAACAGCTCCGGATCGGAATTAAAAGAGACGCTGCCATGATGATGAATAAACGTATCTCCGCACAACAATAGCCTGTAGCCTGCCAGCCGCAGCCTCAAGCCATAGTCGTCATCCTCAAAGTTGCCGATGCCGAATCGCTCGTCAAGCGGTCCGGCCTTCTCCCACGCCTCCCGCCGCATGAGCAGGCAATAGCCGACCAGCTTTACGCGCTCCTCCCATTTCGTTTTGTCGGGGATGGCATGAAGTGCGGAAGCGAACAGCTCCATTTCCTCTATCGTCTTATACGTGACCGGAATATTCGTCCAATATGAAGCCGAGTTCGTGACGGGGCCGACTGCCCCGATCCGGTCATCGCTGAGCAAGCCGCGCTTCAATCCGTCAAGCCAGCCCGGCGTTACGATCGTATCGTTATTAAGCATCATAAGAAGATCCCCCGAAGCCGCAGCCATCCCTTGATTACTGCCCTTAGGAAATCCTTCATTGCAGCCATTGGCGATTACAATGATGCCGCATTCGTTTTTTGCCCACTCTGCCGTGCCATCCGTCGAACCGTTATCTACAATAATCAGCTCATAGCAGCTCCGCTGCGTATGCCGCCGAATGCTCTCCACGCATTGCTTCGTGTAATCAAGCTTATTGTAGGTAACGAGAATAATGCTTGTCACGCACCCATTGGCATCGCTCACGCGTATCCCCCTCAAGCAAGCGTAAACGGCTTACGCAGTCCTTTGGCGGCAAAAGCCCGTTTCGCTAGGAAATATAGACAGGTTATAACAGTGAACTTTATAAAATCTTATATTTCATGCTGTACCCATAAAATATGTCGACGCAGCCGTTTCGGTGAGGCGTGCATAACAACTATCGGTCTATCCTGCTGTTTTATACTTCTTCCGTATGCCGACCATAAGCATAAGCAGCGGCAGCACGACTTGAAATAACGGAACGATCTTCAGCGTAATATTAAGTCCGATCCACATGTGATACGTATTATTCGGTTCCAAAAACGACGCTGCATAGATGATGAGACCGATCGGCAGCACGCAATAACGGTATGCTATGCCGGTAACCGCATTAAACGTGAATACCGAGGCCATATACAGCGCGGTTATTTTTACATAGAGACCGATAAACAGCAGCAGCGTCACGATAACATCAAGCCGCTCCAGAAAGTTAGCCAGCCTAATCAGCTGAACGACCTCAAGCAGCGGCAGAGCTGTAATCGCAGCCATCTCCGGTCCTAGTACGCACATCGTGATCGAATTCATAAGGATAAGAAAAACGGATGCCCCGATAAAAGACCAATAGGAGACGCGTCCGATAATTTCTTTCTCGCTGACATGCTTCCAAAATACGAGGAAAACAACGATTTGACCAAATGGAAAGGACAATAAGTCCGGGAATGCAGCCTTCACAACGGGGAGCATCCCATTCTCCAAAAGAGGCAGCAAATGCGTTAGCTTCGGCAATCTGGCAATAAACAGAAATAAAACAATGGCAGTGTAGCTAAGCGCTACAATCGGAAACAACAGCTGCACGACGCGGACAAATACTTCAAGGCCCCTGCTGACGGTGTATGCCGCCGCGCTGATAATAAGCAGCATAACAATCCACTTTGGAGTTAAGGTAAGCAGCGCCATCATCGTAAGCTCGCCTACATCCCGTACATTGCGCATCGATTCGTACGCAAACCACAAAGCATGGAGAAATCCTACTAAGCCGCCGATCCACCGTCCGAAATGCATGATGTAAAGCTCGGCCAGCTCCGATTCAGGAGAACGTTTTTGTATGCGGACATACATGACAGTTAGCAGCAGGCCGGCAAACGCAGCGAGCGTCATTGCGATCCATGCGTCTTGCTTAGCCTTTATGCCGAGTTCGAATAAAGGCGTGCTGCCGATCAAAAAAACGATGATCAAAATAGAAAGCTGATTTTTCCCGATCTGCTGCATAGTATCTCCTTTCCGTTTATGAGCTGCCCTTCTTCTATTCCTTCTTCTGTTCCTTCTTAAATCCGCTTCCGCTCATCCCTGTTGAATATACTTTCACCTTTACCGCGATCTTCACTTCCGTGCTTGGCAACAGCTCCATCCAGCTTTCTTCCGCCTCCGACCACTGCTTCGGATATTTTTTGTGGATCGCGGTGCCGAAGCCGATCACATCGACCTTATGCCTGCGTACGGCCTTCCAGCCTTTCTCCATAATGGAGGCAATCTCGCCTTCAATGAGCTTCTCGACCTTCTCCACCTCATTCGGCTCCGAAAGATCGCCCTCGCAATTGTATTCCATCAGCGTCCCCTCCGCGTCCGCATTCACATGCATAATCCATTTGCCGCTTGAAGGCTCGGGACGCAGCTTGGTTTTCGCAAACGTAATTCGGATAGATGAGCTCTTTCGCCCTTCCCCGCCCTCCGAGCATGCAAAGGAGATCGTCGTTCTCTTCACATGATTCGCAAGCCACATGATGCCTTGGCTCTCTTCATTGTTAATCCAGCCTACCAGCTTATCGCCGGCAATTAGCCCCAAATCAAATAATCTAACCTTGGAGGGCGTATTCGTACGGGTCAGTTTCTCGGCCTTATCCATATTCTCATTCGTTCCTGCCATAACGAGGCCCGGAATGCCGGTAGCATGTGTCGTGCCCAGCAAATCCAGCAGCACCTGATGAATCGTCATTTGACGAAATATAGAGCTGTTCAATTCTTCATTGGTGATCATGCGTTGAATCGCTGCGGCTGGAATTTTCTCCAGCGGGATCAGCTGCTCCAGCATTCGGCGCGCGCTGCCCTTCGACAGGTAGACGCTGACCGTCTCACGGGAATCATGATTGCGCAAATAAGTGTCAAGCAGCGGACCCAGCCCTTTGCGGGCAGCCTCCTGGCCGATGATGACGATTTGCGTATGCGAGAAGTAGAGACGCCGCGATGTCTCCTGGCTCGCCTTGCTGACCGCGCTCCGGTAGCTCTCGCCCTTCGTGGAAAAGACATTGACCGCCGCTGAGCTGCTGGTAGCGCTCTGACTGGAAATCGCTTGCGGAATAACCACCTGATACGATAACACCCATTTTCCATCTTTCCAATCAACGCCGGTTGCGGAAATAACGGCAATATCGTTCAGCTCTACGCGGTTCCAGCAGCCGCTAATAAGCAAACAAACAAGCAGCGGAAGCATTAGCCTCCATTTATTCATTGCCGTTCCTCCCTTTCGTTACGGCTTACGGGTATGGCGCTGTGCCGGCGGTTTTTTTCCGTTCGGCCGCCGTTTTGGATTACGCAGATTCAAATCAAGCGGCCGAAGAACAATCGCCCACCATGGCAGCCTTATGAACGTATCTCTCCATATCCCTTGCTTTGTCGGACCCGGCGCCATCGGAGACATGTACGGCACGCCGAAGGAGCGCAGCGACGTTAGATGGATCAACATAAACAGCACCGAAATAAAAATGCCGAAAAACCCGAAAATACCCGCCATGATCATAAAGAGGAAGCGGATAATGCGAGAGGTTGCCGCCATATTAAATTCCGGCATAACAAAGTTAGATATGGCTGTGAAGGATACAACGATAACCATACCCGCAGACACAATGCCCGCCTGCACGGCAGACTGCCCTAATACGAGAGCGCCGACGATCGAAATCGCGGGCCCGATCGCCCGCGGCATTCGTAACCCCGCCTCGCGCAGCACCTCGAATGTGATCTCCATCAGAAGCGCTTCGACCAGCCCCGGGAACGGGATGCCTTCCCGCTGCGCCGCTAGACTAATAAGCAGTGTAGTCGGAAGCATCTCTTGATGATAGGTAGTAACAGCGATGTATAAGGCAGGCAGCAAAATCGAGACCACATACGCGGCGTAACGAATGATGCGTACGAATGTCGCAATATCGAACCGTTGATAATAATCCTCCGGGGATTGAAAAAAGGTAAAAAAAGTTGTCGGAGCCATTAGGGCCATAGGCGACCCGTCGACCATGACCGCTACTCTACCCTCAAGCAGCGCAGCTGCCACAGTATCCGGCCTCTCTGAATTCAATAGCGTCGGAAACAATGTAAAGGTCTCGTCTTGAATAAATTCCTCTACATATCCGCTCTCGAGCACGCCGTCTATTTCGATTGCCGCCAGTCTGCGGTAAACCTCCTTCACGATCCCTTCGTCCGCTACCCCGCGCAAAAACAGCACGGCTACGTTGGTATGCGTTTGCTGACCGATCTTGTGCACTTGCACATGAAGGTCGGAGGAGCGGATAATGCGCCGGATCAAGCTAATGTTGGTTCGGACGCTTTCTACAAATCCGTGCTGCGGTCCCCGGATGACCGTTTGGGTCTGAGGTATCGTAACGCTGCGCTGCTCGCCTCCGCCCACATCCGCGGTCAATGCCGCAGCGCTCCCGTCCGCCAAAATAACGCAAAGCCCGTTCGTCATATATTGGAGAGCTTGTTCCACTGTATTTACATCCTGCACCGATCCGATTGAAACGACGCAGCTGCGAAGCGCCTCCAGCAGCTTTCCGCCCTTGACGTACGCGTGCTGCGGCAGCTTCATCGACATTAACGGCTCCATGACGCTTTCATTAATCGTCTCCGTGTCCACGATTCCATCCACATAAATAATCGCGATCTCGCGATCTGGAGCCGCGTCGCTGCGAAACATCCGAATAACGATATCCGAGCTTCTGCCGAAACGATCGCGAAGCATTTCGAGGTTCGCATGCAGCGATGGACTGAACGGCGTTAGCCTTCCTGCGTTTTTTTTGTTCATAGCGGCACCTTTCGTTTCCATGTTGCTTCTATTTTGGCGCATTATGGATGTAAATATGTACGCTGCTCTCTCGTATTTGCATAATTGCGCCGGCGAAGAGCTGCCTGCACGTCTAAGAGGGCAGTCCCCATGCCGGACCACCCTCTTGCTTTGTCATTAAAATCTCACGGAACTGCCGCTCAGAAGTCTCCGCAGCGGGCCTCGACAAACCTTGTCAAAAATAACCACAAAAATCCTGTGGTATAAGAACGCATGTTCTGTATATAATAAGAACAAACGTTCTTGCTGTGGAGGGATAGCATCATGACATTGGAAAAATGGTTCAGCGCAATCGGTTGTGTCGTTGATGTTATTTATATGAGTCAAAAAGGCAAGTTTACGAAACGAAGGATTCGGGTCATATCCGTGAGAGACGGTTACGTCAGAGCCTTCTGCATAGACTCGAGCGCACAGCGCGTCTTTCTGGCGGCAAATGTATTAGCGGCAGAGCTGGTGAGCCGACATGTCTCTTGACAAAGTAATTATGCTTGTGGATTGCCAATCGTTTTATGCTTCAGTGGAGAAGGCGGAGCATCCCGAATATCGCGATTTGCCGGTTGTCGTTGCGGGCGATCCCGAACGCAGATCCGGCATCATCCTCGCCGCTTGTCCGATCGCCAAGTCCTTCGGGGTAACGACTGCCGAGAGGCTCGGCGACTCGCTTGCGAAGTGTCCGGATCTAGTGATCATTAGACCGCGAATGCAGCTGTATATCGATATTTCCATGATTATTACGCGTATTTATCAGTCCTATACCGACCTCGTCGAGCCCTATTCGATCGATGAGCAGTTTCTCGATGTGAGCGGCTCGCTGCATTTGTACGGATCGCCGGAGGAGCTGGCGCATCACATCCAAACCCGCATTCAAGCAGAGCTCGGGGTGTATACCCGCTTCGGCATTGCGGAAAATAAAATTTTGGCGAAGACGGCCTGCGACAACTACGCGAAGAAAAACGACTCCGGCATTTATATTTTATCGAAGGATAAGCTCCAGGAAACGCTTTGGACCTTGCCCATCTCCAAAATGTTCATGGTCGGCAGCAGAATGACGCGGCATTTTAATGCGATGGGGCTGGAGACGATCGGTCAATTAGCCGAAACGCCGCTCGAGAAGCTAAAGCTGATGATGCGCCGCAAATTCGGCAAAAACTCCGATATTAACGCCGAGCTGTACTGGCGCATTGCGAATGGAATCGATGATAGTCCCGTTACGCCGGGTACACATCAGGTTGCTCCGAAGACGGTGGGACATATGATGACGCTGCCGCGCGACTATGGAAAGCTCGAGGAGATCAAGGTCGTGCTGCTTGAGCTGACGGAGCTCGTTTGCCAGCGCTGCCGGGGCAAAGGTTATATGGGGCAGGTCGTTTCGGTCGGCTTAATGGGGGCCGATTATGACCGGCCAACCGGCTTTAGCCGCCAAATGAAAATGGACGATCAGACCAACGTCACCAATCAGGTTTACCGCACCGCCATTGAGCTGGTGCTGCGGCACTGGGACGGCTATCCGGTGAGAAAGGTCGGCGTAAGCCTATCGTCATTTTCGCAGGATGATGAGTACCAGCTTTCCTTGTTTGACCCGCACCGCGAGAAGACGATGGCGCTTGAACGGGCGACCGATGCACTCAAACAAAAGTACGGGGACGCTGCTATTTTAAGAGCGGCTTCCATTACTCCCGCCGGGCAGGCGCTGCACCGCTCTGAGAAGATTGGAGGACATTACAAATGAGAAAGAAGCTTGAAGGAAACGGGCTTTGGGAATCGAGCCGCATGATGCTGCCCGAGCACAAGGTAGCGATTAATGAGCAGGAGAAGGCATTGCGGCAGCGGCAGCGCATTGAGCTCGATGAACAGGAGTGGGAGAATGTAGCCCGCTCCGTGACCGATTCGCTGCAGCAGCGGCAGCCCGTTACGCTCCGTCTGTTCCACCCGTTCGAGGAGCTTACCGTCATCGGCATCGTGGATCGGATCGATCAGCTGAAAGGCCGTTTTATGGTCGATGGCGAGTGGTTTGCCATCAAAGATATTGAAGGAGCGGTAACAGACCAATAGCCTGTCATTCTACTGAGCATATGTACTACAGGGCAATGGGGGATCCATACAGATTTACTTCCCGCGCTGCATCGCAAGTACCGCCAGCTCGATCTTGCTCAGTATGAGTCCGTATTCATTCGTAATTTCAAAGGTATGCGGCAGCGGCAGCTTTTGAAAAAAAGGCGCTACGTCAGCTGCCGACTTAAACCAGTCGCCGCCATCTGAAGCTTCAAGCGGCTGATCGCCCCAAGCTGTGTGAAGCTCCGGACTGTAGAGCGGCTCGGCCCCCGGCTTCAGCCGTCCGCCAAGCAGACGTTCAACATAAACGCGTTTTGGAGGCTGCTTGCGCACTCGCGCGAACATATGCGGTGCATAGTCCGCGCGCGAGCCGGTATGCTTAACCGCCCCGGCAAAACATTTGGCGCCCTCATATACGCGCGGAATGCCAAACAGCATCGCGTAAAGCCGCTTGCCGAATTCAATCCGCTCCTGCAAATTTTCGAATCGCTCCATAATAAGCCCGGAGAGCTTCAGCACGGCAGCTCCATCGCCTTTTTCTTTTCCATTCCCGTACGGAAAAATAACGCCGTTCAGCTGAAGCAGAGACTGCAGTCCAAAAAATAACGTATGAAGCACCTTTTCGCGAAAATAAGGATGCTGCACGACGCGCTGCTCGATATAATGCTGCTCGTTGACGATCAGCGCAATCGTCAGCGGCACCGAATCGCGATCCCGCCAAAACTGCTTCCAGACCGGCATCATGAACGTCGATACGCCAAAAGCCGGCAGCAGATGGAACAAGCTCCTGCCCTCACGCCGGCTCCATTCATACAATAGCAGCTGCGGATAAGCATCCTGAAAGATCAACGCGTTCGCCTGCTCCAAAAACCGGAACACCGCCTCCCGCTTCTCCGCGCTGAGCAGCCAAGGAAGCCACTCCCCCTGCAAATCTGTCATGTTCCAGCCGCCATTGCGCGATACCATATGGGCAAGCAGCGCCCAGTGCAGCTCGGACGTGCGGAAATATACGCTGCGGTAGGCCTCTGTCCGCGTGACATTATTGCGGTTGCAAGCAGCCGTCTCTGTGCGGATTCGTTCAATGAGCGCGAGCTCCTCTCCGGTCCATCCGCAAGTTGCCCCAGCCTCAAGCGCTGCGCCGGGCTTTGACCACGCATACATCAGCTTTGCTACAGCGGGAGCCGACAGCTGCAGTGGTATCGCCTCGGCCATCATCGTGTGCGCTGCGGTCATCGCCACCCATTTTCCAACGGCATAGTCGAACGCCGCACCTGGCAGCGCGAGCAGCTCCCGCAGCCAGTAGCCGAATGAACGGCTATATGTCCGTGATTCATTCTTTTTGCCCATCGTCAGCGCTCCTTATTCAACGTCATTGCCTATGCAGGAGTGATGCATCGCTATAAGTCTATATGATCCAGTATCATCCACCGTGCGGTTAGTCATACCATCTTAGCAACATATGCGCTTCAGCCAGCCGCAATGTATAATAGGGGGAAACGTATAGAAAGGGGATGAGAGTCATGTGCGGGAGATATACGCTCACCGTCACGCTGGAGGAGCTGATGGTCAGATATATGATCGGAGAAACGATGGTGCCGTTTCACCGCCCGAAATATAATGTAGCTCCCAGCCAGCTGGTGCTAACGATCTTAAACGACGGGAATAGCAACCGGCTAGGAGAGCTGAAATGGGGACTTATACCCCCATGGGCTGACAATCCGAAGATCGGCTTCCAGATGCTTAACGCACGCTCAGAGACGGCAGCCGGTAAGCCAGCCTTTAGGGCGCCGCTGAGACGCAAACGCTGCCTGATCCCAGCCGATGGCTTTTATGAGTGGAAAACGACGGCACAAGGCAAGCAGCCTATGCGGATCGTGCTGAAGAGCAGAGCCTTATTCAGTATGGCCGGTTTGTATGAAACATGGCTCTCACCCGAAGGAACAAAAATAAATAGCTGCACCATTTTGACCACGACGCCGAACGAGCTCGTTGCCCCCATTCACGACCGCATGCCGGTCATTTTGCGCCCCGAGGATGAACAGCTCTGGCTGAACCGCGTCGTAACGGACGTCACTGCGATTGCTCCGCTCCTGCAGCCATACCCGGCGAATGAACTCGAAGCATATCCTGTCTCCGCAGCTGTCGGAAACGTCCGCAACGACGAGCCTGCGTTAATCGAGCCCTATTGGACGGACGAGCAGCTAGAGCTGTGGTAGTGGCCAGGGCTGCCCGTATAAGCAAAAAAAATCGCTGACCCCAAGCGGTCAGCGAAACATCCCCCACAGCTTCAACAAATGAAACGTGTTGTTGGGATCGATTTTTTGCCCCATGACGAAGGCAACGAGCTGGTCCTCCTGCGTATCCGTAAGCTGCTCCTGCAAAATAACGGCCGCCGCTTTCACAAGCTTCCTCACCTTTGGCCGGTCCTGCAAATCGTACTTCGTCACATTGCCCAGCAGCTGCCTGATTCGATCCTTCACGACAGGGTTTTTCATCTTGTATTTAACGCGCTCGACCAGCTGCGGCCGAATTCCATAGTTTTGGTAACTCACTGCCCTGACACCTCCATCCGGCAATCCAATCACATCGTTAAACTATATGCCGCCTGGAGGTAAATATTGCCTAGTCCAGCTGTTCCCCTTGAAAAAATGGATCCTTCTGCAGCACGCTGCGAACTCTGGCATAGGACTCATTCGACCAAAAATCGTCACGCCCCGTTAATTCAGCGGCATCGTCCCGGGCAAGCTCCAGCACCTCATAATCGGCCACCATGTCCGCCAATCGGAACTCCGGCAGACCGCTCTGCTTCGTGCCAAAAAAATCACCCGGCCCTCGAATCTCAAGATCGCGCCGCGATACCTCGAAGCCGTCGTCCGTATCCGTCATTACTTTCATCCGCTCTCGTCCGGTTTCCGATTTCGGGTCGGCTACCAATATGCAATGCGATTGATGCTCGCCTCGTCCTACCCGCCCCCGCAATTGATGCAGCTGGGACAAGCCGAACCGCTCGGCGTCCATAATGATCATAAGCGTCGCATTAGGCACGTCCACGCCTACCTCGACGACCGTCGTAGCGACTAGCACATGCGTTTCATTTGTGCTGAAAGCGCCCATGACGCCTTCCTTCTCCGCAGCTGAAAGCCGTCCGTGCAGCAAGCCGACCCGCAAATCCGGAAACGATTGCTGCGTTTGCACGTATAGGTCAATCGCATTTTGCACATCGAGCTTTTCCGACTCTTCGATCAACGGACAAATAATGTAAGCTTGCCGCCCTTTATCCGCCTCTTTCCGAATAAAGGCAAGCACGCGCTCCATCATACTATGCTTCACCCAATACGTCTTAATCGGCTTACGCCCATGCGGCCGCTCGCGAATCGTCGACACATCCATATCTCCGAACGCCGTAATCGCCATCGTTCTTGGGATAGGTGTCGCAGTCATCGTAAGCACGTCGGGATTCATCCCTTTGCGGCGCAGCACGCTCCGCTGATTCACGCCGAAACGATGCTGTTCATCGACAACAATGAGCCCGAGGCTCCGAAAAAAAACATCGTCCTGAATAAGCGCATGCGTCCCGACAACGATATCGATCAGTCCCATCTGAAGACCGGCGAGCACGTCCCTTCGTTTGCGCTCCGTGACGCTCCCCGTCAGCAAAGCGACCTCTATGCCCAAATCTGCAAACATTCTCGAGAGCGAGCGCATATGCTGGTCCGCCAGTATTTCGGTCGGCACCATCAGTGCGCCTTGATGGCCTGACTTGACTGCAACGTATAACGCAATCGCCGCAACAACCGTTTTACCGGAGCCAACATCACCCTGCAGCAACCGATTCATACAAGACGGCCTTCTCATGTCCACGCAAATTTCATTGACGACCTTCTTCTGCGCATCGGTCAGCTCGAAAGGGAGAATCGCAGCAAACTGGCGAATCGTCTCGCTTTCGATCCGATGTGCAATGCCGTCATTACGTTTGCGATTAAGCGCCCGGTATGCTTGAAGCTTTAACTGGAACAGAAACAGCTCCTCATATACCAGCCTTCTGCGGGCTGCCTGTCCTTCCTTCGTATCATCCGGCAAATGGATGCGCTGCACAGCATCGCGCCTCGCCATCAGATCATGCTGGCAGACAAGCTCATGTGGAAGCATTTCTTCGATCATCGTTCCATACTGCGTCAACGCTTGGCGCACCGTCTTCCGCATCCACGGCTGCGTTATGCTTCCGCCAACCGAATAAACCGGCTGCAGCGTTCCGGATTTAGCCGGCCCGCCGCTGCCTGGAAATTCCGAGTCCGATACCGTAATTTGAAGGCGCTGTTGTTCCCATTTGCCCGTAAGCATAATTTCCCGGCCGGTTACAAGCTGATCCTGCAGAAAATGACGATTGAACCATACCGCCGTGACCAGCCATTGTCCGACTTCAACCTTGCACGTTAGTCTCGATTTGCTCTTGCCGTAACGCTGCAGGACAGGGATGCCTCTAACATGTCCGAGCACCGTCACCTTCTCGCCTTCCTTCACGTCGGTGAGCTCGCGAATGCGGTAATCCTCGTAGCGAAATGGAAAATAGTCCAGTATATCCGCAACTGTTCTCACGCCAAAGGCGTGAAGCTCCTGTTCCTTAGGAGCACTCACGCCTTTGATTTGCCGAACAGAAATTTGATCCAGCGTCATCATCCTATCACATCCTGTACATGAACACAGCCGATGTGCCGGGTCCAGTATGCGTCCCGATAACTGCGCCTATCGTTGTCCAGCCAACCGACCGCACATTGAACCGGCTCTTGAGAAGCTCGTATAACTCCTCTGCCGAATCCTTGCGAAAAGAATAAGCCATAGTAATCCCGACAGGCTCGTCTCCGTACGTATCCTTTAACAGCTCGGCGATACGAGTCATCGCTTTCTTCGAGCCGCGCACCTTGTCCACCGCCGTAACGACTCCATCCTGATCTAATGACAGGATCGGCTTTATGTTTAGAATCGAACCGATCAACGCCGATGCCTTCCCGATCCGTCCGCCCTTTTGCAGATACTCGAGTGTGTCCACTAGAAAATATAAATTCGTATTTCGCTCCAGCCGATCGATTTCCTCGATAATCCGTTCCTTCGATTCACCTGCCTGCGCCATTTCAGCCGCCATCACGACACGCATTCCGAAGCCGTAAGAAGCTGATCTCGAATCCATTATCGTAACATCAGCATCATTCTCAAGCATGGAATAAGCAATTTTAGCCGACTGAAACGTGCCGCTGAGCGCAGCTGACACATGCAGCGAAATAATCGGCGAGTCCGCATCTTCAGCGAGCAACCGCTGGTATACATCTGAGAACTCTATCGGAGACGGCTGCGACGTCGTTGGAGGCGCAGAAGCCTGTGCAAGCTTCTCGTAGAACTGCTCGGACTTAATCGTTACGGCGTCCAGAAACGTCTCCTCGCCAAAGTGAACCTTAAGAGGAATGATGTTTATCCCCAATCGCTCCCTGACCTCATCCGGAATGTCAGCCGTACTATCCGTTACTATTCGAACCTTTCCCACCGTATTCCCCTCCCCGCGTTTAAACAATGCATCTTACTCTAAAGCAAAAACGTAAGGATAAAGCGGTTGTCCGCCCTTTTGCACTTCCAGCTCCAGCTCAGGATAATGTTCCCCAATCCATTCACAAAGCGATGCAGTCCCGGCTGCTTCAGCATCCACGCCGGTAAGAATCGTTAACAAATCACCGCCTGATTCCAGCATACTGACGATAAGCGTTTGGCAGGCCGACTCCAAGCTCTCATCTGAAACGACGATCGTTTTTTCCTTGATGCCGATATAATGGCCCTGTCGAATGTCTACGCCTTCAATCGCAGTATCTCGTACGGCCCTTGTTACTTGTCCGGAGAGAACCTGTTCTGCCGCATTTTTCATCCATGCGCTATTGCGCTCGACCGTTTCTTCTTCCTTGAAAGCAAGGACAGCCGCTAAGCCCTGCGGAATGGTGCGGGTCGGAATGACAGTAACACTGCGCTCGCTAAGCTCGGCTGCCTGCTCAGCCGCCAAAATAATGTTTCCGTTATTCGGGAGAAGATAAATATGCTCCGCAGACAACGCTTCGATCGCTTTCACGAAATCCTCCGTGCTAGGGTTCATCGTCTGGCCGCCGGACAATACCGTATCCACATCATTTTCCAAAAAGATGTTTGCGATACCCTCGCCTATTGCGACCGCAATGATGCCATACGGCGCCCATTCGAATACCTGCCCTGGAGGTATGCCTTGAACGTTCTGCCCTGCGAGCAGCTCAGCCGCGGAAAAGTCTGCGACGCTTGAATCGTCTTGCTCGTGCTCAAGCAGATCACGATGCTGCTCGCGCATGTTAAGGATATGAATATCGGTTAATTCGCCGTAAGGAAGCGATAGATTAAGCACGTCACCCGGTTTACGCGTGTGTACATGGACCTTAATAATATCGTCTTCTGTTATGACCAGTATAGAATCGCCGTCTTTTCCAAGCGCCCGCTTGTAAGCGGATTCATTAAAAAACACTCCTGCTTTCCCGCTTAGCTTGCGATTTATAAAAAATTCCATATCGTATAAAAACTCGATCGCTTCCGTTGATAAGCGCGATTGCGCCGATATCCGCTCTTGCACCCGAATCGCAGGAGCGATTGTCGGAACAGCTACCTCTTCAGGCGGAGCTGCTTCTGATGGCATCGCGCTCGAATCCATATGGCCGTCTAGCTCCAAAAGGCTGCGTACGAAGCCCTCGTAAATAAACACCAGACCTTGTCCGCCTGAATCGACTACGCCGACCTGCTTCAGAACAGGCAATAAATCAGGGGTGCGCTGCAAAACTTCATATGCCTTCTGATGCACTTCGCGCATCAAATCAGCTACGTCATTTGTTCTGCGTGCATATTGAACGGCGTGCTTGGCAGCTTCCTTAGCAACGGTAAGTATTGTTCCTTCTACAGGCTTTACAACAGCTTTATAAGCGAGGTCAACACCGTTTTGCAAAGCAGCGGCCAACTGCGCTGTTCCTGCTTCGTCAAGTCCGGCAAGCGATTTGGAGAAGCCTCCGAACAGCTGTGACAAAATAACGCCAGAGTTACCCCGCGCGCCCATCAGCAGCCCCTTCGACATTGCTTCTGTCGCTTTTCCAATGCTGCTTGACGGCTTGCTGCGGAGCTCACGAACGCCTGAGGACATCGTTAAGTTCATGTTTGTACCCGTGTCACCATCCGGCACCGGGAACACATTTAATGCGTTAACGTGCTCTGCGTTACGTTGTAGATAGTCCGCGCCGAGCAGTGCCATTGCAGCAAAATCAGATCCGTTTATAAAGCGCTTACTCAACGAAATTTCCCTCCCTGTTACTTAAGTACCCTGACATCCTGCACAATTATATGGACTGCTTCCACTTGTAGACCGATTACGTCATTCAGCACATATTTCACCTTGGATTGAATGTTATGCGCGACTTCGGAAATTTTCGTTCCATAGCTCACCATGATGTAGAGGTCAATATGAAGCTTTTCATTTTCACGTCTAACTTCAACGCCGCGAGTCAAATTATCCCGTCCGAGCAGCTCGGCAATTCCGTCCTTCAGTTGTTTGCGTGACGCCATTCCAACAAGTCCATAACAATCCATAGCCGCAGAGCCGGCAATAATGGCTATGCAATGGTCTGAGACCTGTATGGAACCTAATTCGGTGCTAAGCTGCAGTGGCATGGAAATACACTCCCTTACTCTATACATTATGGACTATATACCATTGTACTATAAACGGCTTCTTTATTGAAGTCTGTTCGACAAATCCAATCTTTCTACGCCATTGCAAGCTTTCTCTTCAATCAAGAACATACCTGGCCATATATTTAGGTTGAACAGAACCGATGTTTATGATACGATATTCAAGTGTGTTTAAATGTTATTTCGCTTTCGAATGAAGTTTTCCTCACGCATAACGAAGCCATAGCTTATGGAATCAGTTTTGCACACGCAAGATTTAAAGGAGGTGTAGTCATGTCCCGCAAATGTTTTCTTACAGGTAAAGCACCTGGTACAGGTAACAACGTTTCCCACGCAAACAACAAAACTCGTCGTTCTTGGGGCGTAAACGTGCAGAAGGTTCGCATCCTGGTTGACGGTAAACCGAAACGTGTTTATGTCAGCACTCGCGCACTGAAATCCGGTAAAGTTACCCGCGTATAATGATGGCTCTTTGGCCATAGACAAAAGCACCTGAGCGCTCAGGTGCTTTTCTTTTACATTTCTACGATCACGGCCGAAGGGTGTCCTGCAGCATCTGACCTAATTTTTTTGGAAGGTATTCAAAATCGCCTTTACGAACCCGCCCAAAAATTTAGGCAGTTTTATTGTATAAAATTTCATGCCTCATCCCTCCTCAGACACGCTCATCGAATTAATCCGTGACAAAATTCCTACGCTCATGTAACCATCCTATGCGTTGTCAGTTCGTCCTATTCCATCGTGAACCGCGGAGGAAAGCGCCTTACAAGCCCGTTATTGTGTCTAAATTACCCCTTATATAGATAACTGCGGCTACAATTACGGTGATAAGCAAATAAAATACAATCGACAAGACGAAGAAGGTAATCCGCAGTCCAAGCGTCTCAAATCTCCGGAAAAAGCGTATCCCTATGTATAATGCCAACAACGAAAAGAGATACCGGTAAAATTCCGTTATCATCGAGAAAATCGCCAGCATTAGACCTGCAAGAACCGTATAGCCGAGTAGCCAAAATGTCGTTTTTAACCGCTCATTCATCGCTCTAGCCGCTAACGCAATACTGCGATTGCCGCAGCACGGTCTTTTTCGCCGAACACGGCATTCCCCGCCACAAGCACATTAGCACCGGCCTCGCGGATAACTGCAGCCGTTGATTGATTTACGCCGCCGTCAACCTGAACATGCACCTCATCAAGGCCCTGCTCTTCCAGCATCGTGCGGAGCTGACGCAATTTCACGAGTGAATATGGAATGAACTTTTGTCCCCCGAATCCTGGATTAACCGTCATAATAAGCACAAGGTCGAGATCATGCAAAATAGGCTCCAGCACGGTAACAGGCGTTGCCGGATTGATCGCTACGCCAACCGGAAGCCCCTTTTCTTTAATATAATGTACCGTTCTATGCAAATGCACGCAGGCTTCGGCGTGTACCGTAATCCGGTCAGCTCCTGCCGCTATATAGTCTGCAATCGACAACTCCGGACGTTCAATCATCAAATGAACATCAAATGGCAGCGTAGTCGCTGAGCGTACAGCAGATATAACCGGCGGACCAAAAGTCAGATTGGGAACAAAATGCCCGTCCATCACGTCAACGTGAATCCAATCCGCTCCTGCCGCTTCCACGGCCGCAATTTCCTCTCCAAGTTTTGCGAAATTAGCTGATAGTATGGAAGGGGCGATAATTGTCATAGTTGTTAGTACCTCCGTTTTTTCTCTTTCATCTCTTCTAGAAACAGTAAGTAGTGATCATATCTGCTTTTCTCGATCTCACCGCTCTCAACCGCGGCGAGGACGGCGCAGCCTGGCTCATGCACATGAGTGCAGCCTCTAAATTTGCAATCAGGGGACAGCTTGCGCATCTCGATAAAGCAATAGCCTAAATCCTCTATACCCAGCTCGTGAAAATCCAGCTGGCTAAATCCAGGCGTGTCCGCGACTAAACCGCCGCCAATTTCAATCAGCTCAACATGTCTAGTCGTATGCTTGCCTCGTCCAAGTCTGTTGCTGATTACATTTGTCTCAAGTTCTAGACCGGGAACGATCGCATTAAGCAGCGACGATTTGCCTACGCCCGATTGTCCGGCGAAAACCGCCAAATGGCCTTTCAGCCTTTCTTGAAACGGAGTGATCCCTTCGCCAAGGCGCGAGCTTGTCCCGTACACTTCATAGCCGAGTGCCCGGTATATACGATTAACGGAGGCAGCCGCAGCGCGCGCCTCCTCCGTTTCCAAACCGTCATTCTCTAAATCCTGCTTGCTTAAGCACAGAACCACAGGTATGCCTACATGCTCGATATGCACAAGAAACTTATCCAGCAGCTGCAAATTAAGTGCAGGCTCCGTCACGGAAAAGACGAGAATCGCAAGATCGATATTAGCAACCGGCGGGCGAATAAGCTCTGATGAACGGGGTAATAGCTCTTCGACGGTGCCCTCTCCGTTCTCCGTTAGGCTGTACATGACCACATCGCCAACAAGCGGCATAAGTCCCTTATTTTTAAAGACGCCCCGAGCGCGGCATTGGATCGTGATCGAGTCCGATGCCGCATTCTCCGCCCGCACATAGTAGTAACCGCTGAGCGCTTTTACTATCGTGCCTTTGAGATGACCGGCTTTGCTATTATGGCTGCTGCTGTTGCTCTTCTTCAATTGGCTCATCATTGCTTTCGGTAACCTCCGCTTGTGCCGGCTCTTCTGTCGCCTGCACTTCTTCACCCGGAATGGTCAAGGTGGATGAATTTGTACCCTTCATTAATTCATCATACGTTATCGTTCTGGTATCGATAAACTGATTGTCGCGATAAACCGTCACTCTAGCTTCCGTATCCGGCGCTACAATCACCGTAACAGGGAAGGTTTGCGTACTCGTAATTTGCCTTTTATCCCATTCAATGTTTTCACCGCGCGCATCGGAATAGACAATTCGGATTTCACTTGTCTTTCCAGCTTCAGCCGGAGAAATATTAATATTGAATTGATGCTCCTTCGCATCGGCCGGCGGGCCTGAGCTTACGCGGATCGATATTTTAGCCCCTTTGGATACAAGATCCTTCGGTTTGTACGGGTCCTGACTGATGACAAAGTCCTTCTGATGCAAATAACTAGGCTCGTATAAAATATCCGGCTCATCGAGCGTCAGCTCGTTTGCCTTGATCAGATCCTTCGCTTCGTCCAGCCGCTTGCCAATTAAATTCGGCATCGGTACGGTTTCTCGGCCTTTGCTGACCATGAAATTGAATTCAGCCGATTCGGGATTATATTGCTCGCCCGGCTTTGGAGACTGTTGAATAATCGTATCTACAGCTTCCTCGCTGAACACGGGTTCAATAATGATTTGTTCCTCCGTTATGCCTAATGCGCCCAGCTCATCAATCGCGGTCTGCAGTGATTTCCCGATATAGTTGCCGAGCTCTTCCAGCTCCGGGCCATCACTGACAGATATTTGAATAAAGGAGCCTTCCTTGACTCGCATATTCATCTTCGTCTGACTGAATACCTGATCCTTCGGAATTTCCTGATTATGCTCGTGAATGACCGGTTCTTCAATCTTAAGCCCCGCAGCCTCGATCAGCTGCCGCGCTTCCGTTTCCGTTTTGCCAACGACGTAAGGCACGTCTACTTCCGCGACGTCCAGTACGCCAAGGAGCCAAATAAAGCCCCAAATGATTAACCCCAGCAAAAGCAGCGTCACGCCGACGACGGTAAGCGGTTTTTTCCACCCCTTTGACTTCGGCGCCATGTCCTTCTCGTCCCAATGCTTATCCTCACTCGCGTTTGGATTAACCGGCTGCTCACGCTCTGCCTGAGCTGCTGGCCGAATATCGCCGCGAATAGCAGGCATCACGCGCGTCTCGTCGAAATCGTTTATGCTCGTAAACGATACTTTAGGCTCCTTCAACCGCTCAGGGCGCAAGCAGGTATCCAGATCCAGCAGCATTTCATGCGCCGAGCTGTAACGTTCACCCGGATTTTTGCGCATCGCTTTAAGAATGACGTTCTCGACGCTTTGCGGAATATGCGGATTGACTGTACGCGGCTCGTCGAAGTTTTCCTGCAAATGCTTCAAAGCTACGCTAATCGGGCTTTCACCGAGAAACGGCAGCTGTGCGGTCAGCATTTGATAGAGCACAATGCCGAGTGAATATAAATCCGACTTTTCTCCGGTATTGATCCCTTTCGCATGCTCGGGTGAAAAATAATGTACCGAGCCGATGAGCGAGCCGGTCTGAGTAATGGTCGATGACGTAACCGCACGCGCGATGCCAAAGTCGGTAACCTTCACACGACCGTTTTTTCCTATTAATATATTATGAGGCTTAATATCGCGATGAATAATATGATTCTGATGCGCATGATCAAGCGCGTCGGCAATTTGCATGGCAATGCGCACCGATTCATCTGTTTGCAGCGGCGCACTCTCTTTTATAATTTCATTCAAATTGTGGCCTTCGATATATTCCATCACAATATAATGCGTATCCTCTTCTTGTCCTACATCATAAATACTGACGACATTCGGATGAGATAGCGCAGCTGCTGACTGTGCCTCACGACGGAAACGGCGAATAAATTCCTCGTCATGTACAAATTGCTGCCGCAGCACCTTCACCGCGACCTTTCTGTTCAGCAGCACATCATGCGCTTTATATACAAGCGCCATTCCACCGCCGCCAATACGAGTCAATATTTCATAACGTCCGCCTAAGTCCTGTCCGATCATCCTTGTCACCCCTCTCGATTCGTACCAGCTGCTTCTTGCAGGAGAACGACCGTAATATTGTCGTCTCCGCCAGCATGCAGCGCAAGCTGAATGAGATGATCAGCTTTAGCTTCCAGCTCCAGCTGCTCAGTAGTGACCGTTTGCAGCATTTGCTGCTCACTCACCATGTTCGATAACCCATCGCTGCACAGCAGCAGCACATCCTGAGGGGACCACTCCACCGATTGAACGTCGATATCAACATGCGAATCCGTGCCTACGGCACGAGTAAGCACGTTGCGGCGCGGATGGTGAGCGGCCTCTTCCATGCTAAGCTGTCCGGATTTGACCAATTCATTTACGAGTGTATGATCAGTCGTTATTTGCGTAATGACGCCTGCGGTAATCTTGTAAGCGCGGCTGTCACCGACATGTCCGATAATCGCATTATCTTGTTTAACTAACGCAGCCACAATCGTAGTGCCCATGTTATGATAATGCTCGTTACGGGAGGCCAGCTCAAACACAGCCTCATTCGCCTGAGTAATTGCTTGCCGGATAAGCATTTTGCCTTCCTGCAGGGACAAATCTGTTTTCACAGCGCTTTGCTCCAGCATGCTGCGGAAGGCGTCCACTGCCTTCTTGCTTGCAACGTCCCCGGCCTGATGCCCGCCCATGCCATCGGCTACGATGGCGAGCGTTATCCCGTTATTTAATTGACTAACCCAAGACTGGTCTTCATTAACCTGACGAACCCGTCCGATATCACTGCGGTTTGCCGTTAACAATCAGTCATCACCTCGCCTGAGAATCCATATGTTTCGCTCTTAATTGGCCGCAGGCAGCCGCTATGTCATGGCCTTGCTCCCTACGAATCGTTACGCTCACTTTATTACGCTCCAATACGCGTTGAAATTCAAAGATGTCTTCACGAGGTGTCCGGACATAATTCCGTTCAGGAACATGGTTTACAGGAATTAAATTGACGTGGCACAGCATGCCTGAAAGCACGTCTGCCAGCTCTTGCGCATGCTCTACCTGATCATTCACTCCGCCGATCAATGCGTACTCAAACGTAATTCTCCGGCCGGTCTTCGCGATATAGTTATGGCAAGCTGCAATGACATCATCGAATGGGAACCGGCGGTTAACCGGCATCAGCTTCGAGCGAAGCGCGTCATTCGGCGCGTGGATCGACAGGGCCAAGTTAATTTGCGTGTTTTCCTCCGCGAACTTATACATGCTTGGCACGATGCCGCTCGTCGAAACGGTAATGTGACGCTGCCCGATATTCAGCCCCTTCTCATGAATCATGATGCGAAGGAATGTCATCGTTGCGTCGTAGTTCTCGAAAGGCTCGCCCGATCCCATAATAACGATACTGGAAACGCGCTCACCAGTAGCGTCGAGCAACTGCTGTGCAGTCACGACTTGTGCAACGATCTCGCCCGCAGTCAGATTCCGCTTCAAGCCGCCGAGCGTCGAAGCGCAAAACGTACAGCCGATCCGGCAGCCGACCTGAGTCGTCACGCAAATACTGTTGCCGTAGTTATGGCGCATAATAACCGTCTCGATCGCATGCGCGTCATGAAGGCCGAACAGAAACTTAACGGTTCCGTCCTTCGATTCAAACTTCGTAATCTCACTTAGCGTTATAATCTGAAAATGCTCATCCAGCTTCTCGCGCAGCGCCTTCGGGAGGTTGGACATATCTTCAAAGCTCTTTACCCGCTTCACATACAGCCAATCAAACAGCTGGCCGCCGCGAAAAGCCGGCTCGCCGTTATCTTTCAGCCATTGCTGAAGCTGCTCGAGCGTATAGTCATATATACATGTTTTCATTTCATCACACCTGTATCTTAAAGTAGGGCGGCTAATGCATTTCGTTCGCCGCCATCGATTTATTTTACCACAAACGCCCATGTTCAGCCATAACGGCAGATTAAGGCCGTTTTACCATCCGAGCAATGTAGAAGCCGTCGCTGTCAAAATGCTGCGGGAGCAGCTGCGCTTGACCGTCAAAATGCTCGCCGATAACGCCCGCTTGCCTTAGCTGTGAGGCAATGGCCTCCGGCCAATTGCGATCCAGCTCAAATTCAGGATGCTCCTGCAGAAACCTTGCTACCTGCTGCTCATTCTCGTCCTTCTCAATTGTGCATGTGCTGTAAACAAGCACGCCGCCCGGACGAACCAGTCCGCACACTGCGTTTAACAATTGCTGCTGCACCGCTGCAATATCCGACACATCACCCGCTGTCTTCGTCCATTTGATTTCCGGCTTCCGTCTAATAACGCCGAATCCGGAGCACGGCGCATCGAGCAGGACGGCATCCATCGATTGCGGTTTGAAGCGTTCAGCCAGCTTAAGCGCATCCTCGGTGATCGCTTCAACGTTGCGAAGCTTCAAACGCTCGGTCTGCGTCACGATCAAATCGCGCTTGTGCGCATGCAAATCATTGGCCCATACCTTCCCCTTGCCGCCCATCAGCTCGGCCAAATGCGTGCTCTTGCCTCCCGGTGCCGCGCAGCAATCCAATACCTGCATGCCCGCTTTCGGAGCTACGACCTCTGCGACCAACATAGAGCTCTCATCCTGCACCGACCACAAGCCTTCGCGGAATCCGTCCGTATCGGCCAGATTGCCTCCACGGTCTATCGCAATGCCGGCGGGCGCGATAAAAGAAGGTACAGCATCGTAGCCCGCTGCTTTCAGAAGGCCGATTATCTCCTCGCGGCTGCCCCTAAGCGTATTTACGCGAACGCTGGAATGCGGGTGCTCGTTGCCTGCTGCGCAGATGGCCTCTGCCGTCTCCGCGCCGTAAGCCGCAACCCAGCGGCCTACGAGCCATTCCGGGTAGGAATGACGCAGCGCGATTTGCACGATTGGATCGGCATTTTTTATATCGGAAGCCTGCAGCTCTCCGCGGCCGCGGTCGATGCTGCGCAGCACGCCGTTCACCATGCCGGAAATGCCGGAATGTCCGCGCTTCTTCGCGATCGTTACCGCTTCATTCACCGCTGCATGCGGAGGGATGCGATCCAAGTAGAGCAGCTGGTAAGCGCTCATTCTGAGAAGCTGATGAACCCAAGGCTCTAGCTTATGTAACCCTTTGGAAACAAACCGGCTTAGCCAATAATCAAGCGTAGCTTGCCGCTGGATCGTACCGTACACGAGCTCGGTTACAAGCCCTGCGTCCGCGCGCTGCAGACCTGCATCCTGCAGCGTGCGATTAAGCTGCAAATTGCTGTAAGCGCCGGTCCCGGCGACCTTTACCAATGTATCCATCGCCAGCTCGCGCGGAGATTTGGCCTTGCGTGTTCCCGGTTGCTGCTGACCAGTCTGGGCAGTCTGGGCAGGCTTGCCGCCGCCGTTAGCAGGGCGTTTATGCCCGTGCCGGGCTTTAGGCTTGCTCTTCATGCCATTGCCGCCATTGCCGCTATTGCCGCTTGGCTTACGATTGCCTTCCGTCATCCTGCACCTCCGTCACCGAGCTGCGTGCCTATTTCAAGACGCGCACCCTTGAGCCATTCCGCCGCATTCATCGTCCGCTTGCCGGCAGGCTGAATTTCCTGCAGAACAAGCACGCCCGCGCCGGTCTGTACATGAATGCCGTTATGATCTGCCGCTATGACTGTTCCAGGCACTGACGCAGCCGGTTTCGGAGCAGCATCGGAAGGAACCGCGCACTGCCATACCTTAAATACTTCTCCATTCAGAAAGGTGAAGGCTCCAGCCATTGGAGACAAGCCCCGCACCTGATTGAATATAGCACGCGCAGACTTCATCCAATCGATACGCTCGTCTTCGCGGGTCAAATTTGGCGCATAGGTCGCATGTTCATTTTGCTGCGGCACTGCTTTCGCCTCGCCGGCAATGATAGCCGGCAATGTCTTGCCTAACAGCTCCGCGCCGGCGTTGCTTAGCTTCTCAAACATTGTTCCCGACGTATCCTCGTCAGTAATCGGAAGCTCCACGACACTAATCATATCGCCCGTGTCCAATCCTTCCGCCATATACATAATCGTCACGCCTGTAGAGCTCTCTCCGTTCATGATAGAGCGTTGTATAGGAGCGCCGCCGCGATATTTCGGCAGCAAGGAGCCATGCACATTAATGCAGCCAAGACGCGGAATCTCAAGCAGCGCTTTCGGCAAAATTTGTCCGTAAGCAGCCGTTACGATAAGATCCGGCTTCAGCTCTGCAACCGCTGCAACGGCTTCTGCGCTGCGCATCCGCTCAGGCTGCAGCACAGGCAGCCCGAACGACAACGCCGCTTCCTTTACAGGCGGCGGCGTCAACGTTTTTTTGCGGCCCTTCGGCCGGTCTGGCTGCGTTACGACAGTGACAACATTGTAATGCTGCTCCAAGAGCAGCTTCAAAGAGGGAACGGCAAAATCCGGCGTTCCCATAAATACGATACGCATGAAGCTATTCGCCGCCTTTTCTGACTCTTTCCGAAATGTCGTAGACGCTCTCCGCCAAATCGGTAAACAAGATGCCGTTCAAATGGTCAACCTCATGCTGGAACGCACGTGCGAAGTAGCCCTTCGCTTCGACCGTAAACGTCTGTCCGCTGCTGTCTTGGCCTGTAACGACGATGCGGTCTGCGCGTAGAACGTCTCCGTTCAGGTTAGGAATGCTCAAGCAGCCCTCAGGACCAAGCTGCTCGCCCTCCTGCTCCACGATGACCGGATTAACCATTTCGACCAAGCCGTTCTCATCGCCTACATCAACGACGATAACCCGCTTTGAAATGCCGATTTGAGGCGCTGCAAGCCCTACTCCCTCAGCGTCATACATCGTATCAGCCATATCTTTAAGCAGCTTTTGCAAATTTGCATTAAACTTCGTTACTTCCTTAGCCACTTCCCGCAATACCGGATCTGGCTCTTTCACAATAATACGGATACTCATAGTATTCCCTTCCTTTGCGATCATTAAAATAGTAATAGCTATTTATAATATAACTTGTGGATCTACGTCAATACTGAACTGCACCTGACGCTGCGGCGGCCCGTCTGTATAAGGAATGAGCGCCTTTCGAACGAAGGATGAAGCATCGATGTTCCCACGATATTTTATCACACATTGAAAACGGTAGCGATCCTTCATTCTCGAAATCGGCGATGCGACTGGTCCAAGCACCTCAAGCGCTCTGCTAAACCCACTGTTAAGCGGCAGCAATACACCATCATTCTCGGCCAGCTCGCGCAGGTCTGAAGTGAACTGCTCGCTGATAGAGGAAAGCAAGGGCAGCTGCTCATGCGACATCGTGACGAGAATCAGCCTGCAATACGGCGGATAGCCCATCGTACTGCGATGGCGGAGCTCTTCGCTGACGAAAGCAGCGTAATCATGCTGCTGCGCCGTTACGACCGCATAGTGCTCGGGCGCATAGGTCTGTATGACAACCTCACCCGGCAAATGATGCCTGCCGGCGCGCCCAGCGACCTGCGTAAGCAGTTGAAACGTTCGTTCGGCAGCGCGAAAATCAGGCAAATTAAGCGATGTGTCCGCCGCGATCACCCCAACTAATGTAACGAATGGGAAATCGAGGCCCTTCGCTACCATTTGAGTGCCAAGCAGCACATCCGCTTTCCGTTCTCCGAACTGCTTGAGCAGCTTCTCATGCGAGTTTTTCTCCGTGGTCGTATCGACATCCATTCGGATCACCCGAATGCCCGGAAACAGCTTCGAGAGCTCCTCCTCGACCCGCTGCGTGCCGGTGCCGAAATAACGGATGTGCTCGCTTTGGCAGGACGGGCACACAGTTGGCGCTTGCTCGGCATGCCCGCAATAGTGGCAGCGCAGCGCACGCGATTTCTGATGATAAGTAAGCGAGATATCGCAGTGCGGGCAAGCGGCCGTATACCCGCAGGAGCGGCACATGACGAAGGTCGAGTAGCCCCGGCGATTTAGCAGCAGCACCGACTGCTCACCGCGCTCCAGCCGCTCCGCGAGCGAGCTGTGCAGCAGGCGGCTGAACATGCTGCGGTTGCCTTCCTTCAGCTCCTCCCGCATATCGATGACGGCTACAGGCGGGAGCGGTCTGCCGAGGGCGCGATCCGGCATCGGCAGCAGCGCCGGCTCACGGCCTTGGTCACGTGCCGAGAGCGGACGGGTTGCTGCCGCGAAGGACTCCAGTGACGGCGTTGCCGAACCAAGCACTACCGCCGCCCCATGCTGCTTCGCTCTTCTTACCGCCACATCGCGCGCATGATACTTTGGGCTTTCCTCCTGTTTATAAGAAGATTCATGCTCTTCATCAATTATAATAAGTCCAATACGTTCAAACGGTGCAAAAATAGCCGAACGCGCTCCAATGGCTACCTGTACCTGGCGGCTGCGGATTTTGCGCCACTCGTCGTAACGCTCTCCGTTCGACAGCCTGCTGTGCAGCACCGCAACCGCATCTCCGAACCGTCCTTTAAAGCGTTCAACCATTTGAGGCGTGAGCGAAATTTCAGGAACGAGCACGATCGCTTGCTTCTCCTGCTCCAGGCAAAATTGGATCGATTGCAAATAAACCTCCGTTTTGCCGCTTCCCGTTACCCCGTGCAGCAGCATCGTCTGCGGCTCGCCTGCATCAACAGCCTTGGAGATCCGGGCATATACATCCCTCTGGCCTTCAGTCAGCTCGAGAGGAGTCGTTCTTTCGAACTCCCGGCCCGCATAAGGATCGCGCTGCTGCTCCACCTCGCGCAGCTCAATCAGTCCTTTCTCCGCTAACGAGCGAACGCTGGCCGCTGAGCCGCCCGCCTGAGCGAGCAGCTGTCCAAGCGGCAGCGGTCCGCCATGCTCCAGCATGTAAGCAAGCACCTCGCGCTGCTTCGCAGCTCTAGGCGGCAAAGCGTCCATTTGGGCGCGAACGCCCTCCGCGTCTTCAGGAACGAACACGGTCAGCACTTTGCGTACAGCAAGACGGTCGCGTATCGAGGTTTGCTCGACCAGCACACCTTCGCGAAGAGCGGACTTCACTGCCTTCGCATACTCCGGAAAACGCTCCAGCAGCACCTCCAGCTTAACCAGCTGTCCGCTCGTTCCCATCCATTCGGTCATTGCCGCAGGAAGATCCTCCCTTGCCGCTTCTTCGTCCTGAATGCCGACAAGCCGCTCGGCCTTCCCCTTCAAGGCTGCCGGTATCATCGCCTGCAGCGCCATCGTCCACGAGCAGCAATATTTCTCGCTCATCCATTTTGCCAGCTCGATAAGATCGGGCAGCAGCGGCGGAACGTGATCCAGCAGCTCCGAAATGGGCTTGAGCCGCTTGACGTCAATGTCCGTCGTATCAGTAAGCTGCGTCACGAAGCCCTGCAGCACACGGCCACCGAAAGGAACGCCGACGCGGCTTCCCACCTCGATCCATTCTTCAAATCCAGCAGGCACCTTATAATCAAACGGCCGATCCGTCTGGCGGCTCGGCACGTCTACAATTACTTTAGCAATCATTTGCCGTTCCCTCCGGAATAGGCAAGCCTTCCTGCAATCAATTCCAGCAAGTGAACCGCAACCTCGCGCTTGGATAAAAGCGGCATAGCTTCCACGAGCCCTTCCGAACCAAATATTTGAACGATGTTCGTATCTCCGTTAAAGCCCGCCCCATCCAAGCTTACATCGTTTGCTACGATAAGGTCGCAATGCTTCCTGCGCAGCTTGTCCATCGCGTAATGATCGATATCCTCTGTTTCTGCAGCAAAGCCAACGAGAAATTGATTTTGCTTCCGCTGCCCAAGCGTCTCTAAAATATCCGTCGTACGCTCAAGCTCCAGCACAAGCTTCTCGCCGCTTTTTTTCAGCTTCTGGCCGCTGATCTGCACAGCCCGATAGTCTGCAACAGCGGCCGATTTCACGACAATGTCCATATCGTCATAGATGCCCGTCACTGCTTCCAGCATTTGCTCAGCGGACTCTACCCGAATGACTTTAACGCCCGCAGGAGGCGCCACCGAGGTACGGCCGGCAACCAAAGTTACATCGGCTCCCATTAACAGTGCCGCCTCCGCTATCGCAAAGCCCATTTTGCCGGATGAATCATTCGTCAAATATCTTACCGGATCCAGCCGCTCCATCGTACCTCCTGCGGTTACGAGCACCCGTTTCCCTTTCAGCTTGCCGCCTCTGCCAAACCATGACTCGATCGCAAGTACGATATCTTCAGGCTCCGCTAGCCGTCCCTTAGCGACATAACCGCAGGCTAACTGGCCCGTTCCAGGCTCCACGAACATAACACCGCGCGCTGCAAGCAGCTCCAGATTATTAACAACAGCAGGATGCTCATACATATGTACATTCATCGCCGGAGCGACCAATACCGGACAAGTTGCCGCAAGCAGCGTCGTGCTGAGCATATCATCGGCATGGCCTCCGGCAAGCTTTGCAATCGCATTAGCGGTTGCCGGAGCGATAACGATCAAATCCGCATGATCGGCCAAATGAATATGCGATACGACCGCAGGATCTCTCTCATCGAACGTATCGATATAGACCGGGTTTCGCGATAACGTTTGCAAAGTCAACGGCGTTATAAATCTCGTCGCCGATTCCGTCATAATAATGTGCACAATCGCGCCCGCCTGCACCAGCTTGCTGCATAGCGCTGCGCCTTTATAAGCTGCAATTCCGCCTGTAATGCCGAGTATAATCGATTTCCCTTTTAACATGGTGATTCTCCCTGTCGAGCGTAAACGGCTGTTGCCGTCCTATAGCGGCGACAGCCCGTTTCGCGATGAAATAATAAGCCGCATCATGAACAGCAAGCTTGTCATTTCTTATATTTTCACATAGGCTGCTGTTTTCATCCACCCGCCAAATCCTCTGCTTAAGCTACCAATCCTTGCGTTCCCTTAAGCTCGTAATTTGGGCAACATGATGTTTGCCATGCCACGCTACAAATCCTAGAAAATAAGCTAGGCCAATCTGACTGCCCTTCTCCGGATGATAGAACATTTTATCAAAATCAGAAAGCTGCATCGAACGAAGCAGCAATACCCATCGCGCATAAATGCCCTCTACGATCGCTAAACTGATGTCTGGAGAAGCTTGCAGACTGTCCGCCGTCTCCGCCCAGCGCTCTTCGTTAAAAGGCTTGATCGTCGGATTGGACTCCGTGAGCGCAAGCTTGAAGCGTGAGAAACAATTCATTGAAGCATCCGCGAGATGATGCGCAACCTGGCGCAAGGTCCAGCCGCCGCTCCGGTAAGACGTATCTAACTGCTCCGCATCCAAATCCGCCAGCGCCGCTCTCAGCTGCGCAGGCAGCTTCTCTATATCTGCAATCCACTGCTCACGATGCTTAACAGTCATTCCATCGAACGAGTACCTGCCAATCGGATAACGTAATTTGTCCATTCCGTTCCCTCCTGTTCAATCGTCCTGCAACTTCAATCACATCTTCTATCATACCATATGCTGGTGCAAAATCTAACCAGACCATTCACATTTCGAGCGGTCAATTATACTTGATTCTGCAAATAATTGCGAGCTTCGCTTCTTAGCTCATGAGCCAGCTTGTAAAGCTCGGCAATGTCGAACCGGCCAATCTCCTCGAACCGTTTCACAGCCTCGTCAATATCCACGGCTTCAACGGCAATGACCTGCTCGCCATCAGGCGGATTAAGCGGAGCTCCAACGAGACGAACCTCCCCATATCCGACAAGTCTAACGAACTTTGGATGCGGAATGTGCGGCCTATAAGGTTCGGACGCGAACGATCGGCATTTAAAGCATCCGAACAGCGTGTACGAAACAAGCTCAGCGCCAAGCTCCTCCTTCACCTCACGCACGAGTGCATCCATATGGTGCTCCTGCGGCTCCAGCGTCCCTCCGGCAAGCTCCCATCTTCCGTTATCGAGCTTCATCACCACATATTGCTCGCCTACTGTAGGAATGATGCTTATATTGCTGACCAGCCCTTCATCCACCTCATAATCGAGTGAAAAGCAATTTTCAACAAATCCCATTACAATGCCCTTTGATAGAGCAGGATACGCTTCTAATTCTCTGTTCATTCGTGCAGACTTCCTTTTTATTTATTTGTTAATTGATTGTTGACCTATGAACGGTATGACTTTGCTTAATGATTCCTTTATTTCATAAAGCTCCTGTTCATTTGCAAGGGGCCAACCTCACTTCGCTCTTCTAATCCGTGCATTACACCCTTTTGTCAACGATATGTTTATTTTCACTTATTTCTTTTCTGAGCATTTGAAACTCACTATTTAGCGTCTCCATCTGTTTAGTCAATTTGGATGAGTCAATAGCACCCCGTATAACGAACGACAGCAAAAGCATGGAAATGACCAAAAAAATAATCCCAAACAATATAGGGTCCATATTCCCCCTCCTCCCAGGTTTCCGAAAGAAAGCAGCTTCGTAAGCAAGCCGCCCCTTTCCACCTCAAATAGTTTACCAAATGGCAAGCGCCTTTTGTATCCCTTATTGCTCGGGAAAAGAAAACGGAGCGCAATACTGTCGCCAGTATGCACCCCGTTGTTTCTTTGCTATGATCGGTAATCGATTAATCCTCTTTTGTTGAGAGGTTTTCCACTTGGAGAATATCGCCGTAAATTTCTTCAAGCGCAACACCCACAAACTTGCGGGAGCGCGGGTTTCTAAGCTCCGACTTGTCTCCGTTGCGAAGCATGCGGGCACGTCTGGAAGCTGCTACGACAAGCGTGTATTTACTGTCAACTTTTTTCACCATTTCGTCAATGGACGGATATAACATCGTACATTCTCCTCACTCATGCTTTCTCAATTGCAGCAACCATTCCCGAAACGTAGGGCAAATATCTGTCTCTGCGGCAATGCTCTGCAATCATGATGCTTCGAATACGATCGCAGGCAGCATCTATCTCATCATTCAATACCGCATAGTCGTAGTGACCGAGCAAATTCATCTCATCAACGGCGACAGACATACGATTATTGATCGTATCCAATGATTCCGTGCCACGGCCGGTAATTCGCTGCTTTAACTCATCCAAGGACGGAGGCAATAGAAATACGAAAATGCCTTCGGGAAACTTTTGTTTCACCTTAAGCGCTCCCTGCACTTCGATCTCCAAAATAACATCCTTGCCGCTCGCTAATGTGCGTTCTACGAATTCACGCGGTGTTCCGTAGTAATTACCAACATATTCGGCATGCTCCAGCAGCGCGTCTCGCGCGATCATGTCCTGGAACTGCTCTTTGCTTTTGAAAAAATAATTGACGCCGTCTACTTCACCCTGACGCGGCAGCCTGGTCGTTGCCGACACAGAATACACCAGCTCAGGAACCTTATTACGAAGAACCGAACAAACCGTCCCCTTGCCAACCCCCGAAGGGCCGGACAATACAATTAGCAATCCCTTATCCATATTACTCCCCGTACTATTCGTCGTTATCGTCGTCCTTAGTGGACAACCGGTGCGCAACCGTCTCCGGCTGAACAGCCGATAAAATCACATGATCGCTATCTGTAATAATAACAGCGCGCGTGCGGCGTCCGTATGTCGCATCAATGAGCATATGCCGGTCGCGCGCCTCTTGAATGATTCTCTTAATCGGAGCTGATTCCGGGCTTACGATTGAAATAATGCGGTTTGCTGATACAATGTTCCCGAATCCGATATTAATTAGTTTGATAGCCAAGCCTGGTTCCTCCTTCGCCTACGGCCTTCCCTTGTGCATCTGCCTTCAAATGATCAAATACCCTATTATATTTATAAATGTGAATACGACAAGTTTGCGTTCTTGCCAAATACCGACAGAACTACTGCACTATTGTTGACGAAAAAAGTGCCGGACATACGTCCCGGGGCATGCATCGGCATATGCCGCAGCTGCATTTGGGCAGTCTGTCCTTGCCATGCTGCATATATGTGGCAACTGTATCTATGCTTCATATTAATTGATTTTTCACAAACGAACAAGCGAAAATGCGAAAACAGGCCAAAAAGGCTGTTTTTCGCATTCATTCTATCGTATTTAGCTACATACGCTCTGTCTTCCGCCACACATATTCCGTGAGCTGAACACCCATTTCATAGAACATAAACGGCGTAATTAAATAGATCCCTTTAAAATACGGCAAAGCGGCATCAAGCAGCTCCTTCGCGATCTGCACGCCTTCCGCCCGGCCCGCTTCCCCTTCGAGACCCGACATCCGCTGCCGAACCTCATCGGATAGCTGAATGCCCGGCACCTCGTTATGCAAATATTCAGCGTTACGTCCGCTGGCAAGCGGCATAATACCGATAAATACAGGCACGGATAGGTGCTTCGTCGCTTCCGCGACTCGTTCAATAAGGTCCGGATCATAAATGGGCTGCGTCATAATATAGTCCGCACCTGACGATATTTTGCGTTCAAGACGCTGTACAGCCTTATCCAAATACTTGACGTTCGGATTAAACGCAGCACCTACGACGAACTTCGCCTTTTGCTTGAGCGGCTTGCCCGAGAAGGCCGTTCCGTCATTCAGCTGCTTAATCATCCGGATCATTTCGAAAGAGGTAAGATCGTATACCGAGCTTGAATCCGGCAAGTCGCCGAACCGTGCAGGGTCTCCGGTTACAGCCAGTACGTGGTCGATATCGAGCGCGTCCAACCCCATCATATGAGACTGCGTCCCGATCAAGTTGCGGTCGCGGCATGCGATATGAACGAGCGGTCGTATGCCTACCTTCTCCTGTACAAGCGCTGCAAGCGCAATGTTGCTCATGCGCGTAACCGCAAGCGAATTGTCAGCCATCGTAACCGCATCCGCCTTCGCTTCCTTCAACGCGGCAGCGCCGTCCATAAACTTGCGGATATCCAGATCACGAGGCGGATCCAGCTCAACAATGACGGTATGGCGTTTCTGCACCAGATCAACGATTGACGGCTCCTGTACAGCAAGCTTTTGCGGTGCCTTGTCTTCTGCAGCCGGCTTCTCATTCGGCTTTATGACAATCTTCTCTACCGCTGCCACAGCTGCCGCAGGTTGTCCGATTTGAGGGATATAGCCATCAAGCGCCGCAGCAATTGCCTTAATATGCTCCGGCGTCGTTCCGCAGCAGCCGCCGATTAGGCGTGCGCCGCGGTCGGCGAAGCGCTGGGCTGTCTCCGCAAAATACTCAGGGCCCGCGGAATACGTATATTTGCCGTCTATATAGTCCGGTATACCTGCGTTCGGATATACCGATAACGGTAAACCGACTGGTCCCGCTATCGAATCGATCGCCCTCATAATGCCGGTAGGGCCGCTGCGGCAATTAAAACCGACCACGTCAGCACCGGCTTCCTGAAGCTGATCAAAGGCTCCCTTCATCCCGTTCCCGTCCTGCGTGCGGCCGACATCCTCAACCGCAAACTGGCAAATAACAGGAACGTCGGAAGCAGCTCTTGCAATCCGAAGCGCAAGGAGCATCTCATCGAGATCATAGAACGTTTCAAGCAAAATGCCGTCCACGCCCTCATCAAGAAGCGCATGCATTTGACGCTGATAAGCTTCGATTACTTTTGCCGTTCGCAAATTTTTTAATTTACCATCGCGAATGGAGCCAACCGCTCCTACGACGTAGGCATCATCACCGATCGCAGCACGGGCTGCGCGCACGCCGGCACGGTTAATAGCATCCATCTCGCCCTCTAAGCCATATTTCGAAAGCTTCTCAAAATTGGCCGAAAACGTATTCGTCTCGATTACACGCGCCCCGGCTTCGTAGTAGCGGCGATGAATGTTCTCGATCACATCGGGACGCAGTGTATTAAATTCCTCATAAGAAACGCCGACAGGGAACCCCATCTGATACAGATAGGTTCCCATCGCGCCGTCCCCGGTCAAGATACGCTGCTGGAGCGCTTCCCGCAAATCCGGTTTCATTATATTCATTCCACCCATCTTACGTTGCTCTTAAAGCGTGCCGCGGAACGATACCGCAGCCGGACCAGTCATATAAACATGATTATCGGACTCATTCCACTCAATGAGAAGATCGCCGCCTTTGAGCGATACGGTAGCGGTCCGGTCTGTCGCGCCGGTCAACACCGAAGCGACAAGCGTTGCGCATGCGCCGGTGCCGCAAGCTAGCGTAGGGCCCGCGCCGCGTTCCCATACGCGCATATCGGTATGCGTACGGGAGTTAACCGTCACAAACTCAACATTGATTTTGCGGGGAAATAACGGATGCGTTTCAAGCTTCGGTCCCCATGTGCTCAGATCAAAGTGTACAGCATCGTCTACGTAAATGACGCAGTGCGGGTTACCCATCGATACGGCGGTGAAACGGAATTCATGTCCATCCACCTCGATCGGATGCTCGATAACCTGTTCGGCATCGATTGTAGTCGGCACCTGAAGGCCATTCAAAATCGGCTCTCCCATATCAACACGTACAGATGATACTTCGCCATCCGAAACAGTGAGCTGCACCTTCTGGGCGCCGGCGCCTAACGTTTCGATCGTAATTACTTCTTTATCGGTTAAGCCATTATCGTAAACATATTTAGCTACGCAGCGGATGGCATTGCCGCATTGCTCTGCCTCTGAACCATCGGAATTAATAATGCGCATACGGAAATCTGCGATCTCCGAAGGTAAAATATAGACAAGTCCATCAGCGCCGATGCCAAAAAATCGATTGCAAAGCCGGATTGCCAAATCCGCCACATGATCAGGAAGCTGCTGCTCGCCTGCTATAACGACAAAGTCATTTCCTAAACCGTGCATTTTTGTGAAATTCATCTGTTTGCCCTCTCCTTGCCGCATCTCTAGGTATAATAAAGCTATTATTTATTCCTAATAGCATACCGCAAAGCAAGAAGAAAGGCTATTCATAATTTGTATCATCATTTGCATTTTTTTGTTATCTTGCCGCGGTTTGCGGTCCGATCGGCCATTTTGTTTTGGTCTTCGTTTTCTTCGAGGTGCCCAGCACGCTGCCAATTCCCATTACGAAAGTAGGAATTCCTGCGGCTACAAATACGAGACACCATTCGCGGAAATTAAGCGGAACGGTTTTGAAAATGGGCTGCAGCGCCTCGATATAAAGCACGCCAATCATAAGCAGCAGCGATGAGAACACGGCGAGCACCAAATATTTATTCTGAAACGGATTGCGGTGAAAAATAGAACGCGAGCTTCTGCAGTCGAATACGTGAATGAGCTGCGCCATGACGAGTGTTGCGAATGCTACCGTCTGTGCCTTCATCAGCTGCGCTGCGCTGCTGGGCGCGTCATGCAATGAAATCCAGAAAGCACCTAGCGTACACACCCCGATCAATATTCCTCGGCTAATGATTTTCCAGCCGAGCCTGCGGGAGAAAATACTTTCTTTGGCCGAACGCGGCTTTTGCTGCATCAAATCCTTCTCCGCCTGATCGACGCCGAGCGCCATCGCCGGCAAGCCGTCCGTAACCAGGTTGACCCAAAGAATTTGGATAGGCACCAGCGGCAGCGGCAGCCCCGCCATCATCGCGAGAAACATTACGAGTATTTCTCCGACGTTGGATGCTAATAAATAACGGATAAATTTGCGAATATTTTCGTAAATGCCCCGCCCTTCCTCAATAGCGGCTACTATCGTCGAGAAGTTGTCGTCGCTCAGCACGAGCGCTGAGGCTTCCTTCGATACATCCGTTCCGGTAATGCCCATTGCGATGCCGATATCAGCCGCTTTAATCGCCGGAGCGTCATTAACGCCGTCGCCGGTCATCGCAACGACATGCCCTTGGCGCTGAAGCGACTTAACGATCCGCAATTTATGCTCTGGCGAGACGCGTGCGTAAACGTAAATGTTATCCACCAGCCGGTCAAGCTGCTCGTCGCTCATCGCCTCCAGCTGTCTGCCGCTCGTTGCGATGCCGCCGCGCGGCATAATGCCAAGCTGCCCGGCAATCGCTTCGGCCGTCAGTTGATGATCGCCGGTTATCATAACCGTCTTAATGCCCGCGCGTCTGCAAGTGGCGATCGCTTCCTTCACTTCGCGGCGCGGCGGATCGATCATGCCGGTCAGACCTACGAATACAAGCTGGCATTCCGCATCGCTTTCCGTCTCGCAAGCATCGCTGACGCGTAAATCACGGTAGGCAAGGCCGAGCACCCGAAGCGCGGATTGTGCCATAAGCTCGCCCGCTTCCGCGCATTTGCGTTTAAGCGTCGCCGTGAAAGGCACAACCTTTCCCTCCCAGAGAACATAGGAGCAATGATCCATCAGCAAATCAGGAGCTCCCTTCGTACAGATGAGACGTCCGCCTTGATGAGAAACCACGACTGACATCCGCTTCCGCTCCGAATCAAAGGGAAACTCCTTCTCCCGTCTGTAAAGCTGCTCCAGCGATTTGGCGGAGGAGCCCAGCTTGGCTGACAGCACCGCTAGCGCACCCTCTGTCGGATCTCCCTTAAGCAGCCATTCCTCCTGCACTTCCTTATTTTTCCGTTTGCCCTTATCCGCCGGTTCCACCTTCACCAGCTGAGCATTATTGCATAAGGCACTCACCTGGAGAAGACGTTTAACGGATAAATCATGCTTGATATCAAGCGCGTTGCCATCTTCATAAATAGCGCCTGTCGGATCATATCCTTCACCGCTTACTTCAAGCTGCCTCCCGCTTATCCATACATGCGTAACCGTCATTTTATTTTGAGTCAGCGTCCCCGTTTTGTCCGAGCAAATAACCGATGCGCAGCCGAGCGTCTCGACAGACGGCAGCTTGCGTACGATTGCCTTCCGTTTGATCATCCGCTGTACGCCCAGCGCGAGCGCGATTGTCACGATAGCCGGCAGTCCCTCCGGAATGGCCGCAACCGCCAAGCTAACACCGGCCAGAAACATGCCGTATGCTGGCTGGCCGTGCAAAATACCTGCTGCGACAACCATGATCGTCAATCCTATCGCAACGACGATTAAAATTTTGCCAAGCTGCTCCAGCCGATGCTGCAGCGGCGTCTCCATCGATTCCGTCTGCTCGATAAGACCCGCGATTTTACCCATTTCCGTACCCATGCCCGTACGAATGACAACCGCTTTTGCCGTGCCCCGCGTGAGCATCGTGCCCATGAATCCAATGTTTCGCTGATCACCTAAAGGCAGATCATCATCGCAGATAGCCGCAGCATGCTTCCCGACCGGCACCGATTCTCCCGTCAAAGCAGATTCCTCTACATAGCAGCTGTTCGCTTCGAGCAGACGCACGTCAGCCGGAATCCGGTCTCCGCTCTCCAGGTAAATAAGATCACCTGCAACGAGCTCCTTAGCAGGGACGGTCAGCAATTCTCCTCCGCGAATAACTTTGGCCGTCGGGGCAGACAATTCCTTTAGCGCCCGCAGCGAGCGTTCCGCCCGAAATTCCTGAACGAAGCCAAGTACCGCGTTAATTACAATAATAGCGACAATCGTAATCGCGTCTAAATATTCTCCCAGCAAGCCGGAAATTAATGTCGCTCCCATCAATACAAGCACCATAAAATCTTTAAATTGATTGAGGAACAATAAGATCGGCGAGACGCGCTTGCCCTCCCTCAATTCATTTCGTCCGTGTTTTTCCAGCCGCTGCGCCGCTTCCGACGTCGTCAGCCCTTGATCCGGGGAGCTGACTAACGCGTCAACCAACTCACTTATCCCCATTTGATGCCATTTCATTTGTTCCATGGTATAACTCCCTCCCGTAATATACCGAGCCAAGCAGCAACGGCGCCGGCCCTTCGGACAGCCTTTATAGGGTAAATGTATTCGGACAGCCCACAAAATATCCCATGAAGGACTTAAGTTTTTGTCTCATCTATGGCATGATAGAGAAAGACTAACCAAGGAAGCGAGGAACCATACACCATGGCATTAGACGGCATCGTCACCCATGCGATCACGCATGACCTTCAGCGCTGCGTCGGCGCGCGTATATATAAAATTCACCAGCCTACCGACCACGAGCTAGTATTCAGCATTCGCGGCGCGGGTATGCAGGGCAAGCTGCTTGTGTCCGCCAATCCGACCTATCCTCGCGTGCACTGGACGACAGGCACATACGTCAACCCTATGGAAGCGCCTATGTTTTGCATGCTGCTACGGAAGCATTGCGAGGGGGGCGTCATTGAATCCATTCGTCAAATCGGGCGCGAGCGCATCATTCATATCGAAGTGAAGCATCGCGACGAGCTCGGCGATTTATCGAACAAAACGATTATTATCGAAATCATGGGACGTCACAGCAACATTATTTTGATGGATCCATCAACGGGCATTATTCATGACGGCATACATCATGTCACTCCTGCAATTAGCAGCCATCGTATTGTATTGCCGGGCAGTATTTACACCTCTCCGCCTGAGCAGGGCAAGCTCGATCCTTTAACGATTGCAGACGAGCAGCAATTTTCGGAAGCGCTAAGCGACACCGATGAGACTGCACCACTTTATAAAAGGCTGGTAGATAAGCTTAGCGGCTTCAGCCCCTTGCTCGCCAAGGAGCTCGTGTATCGCGCGCAGCCTGACGCAGACAAGCTTCCGAATGCAGAAGGCGCATCGCAGCCGACCATAAGCGAAATATGGAGCAGCTTCGCAAGCTTTATCCAGCTGGTAAAGAAGGATCAATACAAGCCTACTATCATAACAAATACGGATACCGGAAAATCATTTTTCTCGATCACGGAGCTCACGCATATTGACGGAGAAGCCGCGGTTTTCCCTGACGTTAGCGCTTGTCTTGAGGGCTTCTACGGCAACAAGGCCGAACGGGACACCGTTAAGCAGCGTGCCGCGGACCTCATCCGTTTCGTCCAAAATGAAAAAGCAAAAAACATCACAAAAATTAAAAAGCTGGAAGAAACGCTCGTCGAGGCGAACGCTGCAGAGAAATATAGAGTATTAGGCGAACTGCTTACGGCTTATATGCATCAAATGAAACGCGGCGATACTTCAATAGAGCTCATTAACTTTTATGATGAGGATCAAGCCACGGTCACGATTGAGCTTGATCCTCAGCTCTCGCCTTCTGACAACGCGCAGCGTTATTTCCGGCGGTACACGAAGCATAAGAACAGCTTATCCATCGTCGCAGAGCAAATGGAGATCGCCCGTACCGAAATTCAATATTTTGAAGCGCTGCTGCAGCAGGTCGATAACGCCTCGCTTGGCGATATAGGCGAAATTCGCGACGAGCTCGTGGAACAGGGCTATATGAAGGAGCGCGGCCGGCGCGGACCGAAAAAGAAAAAAGCGCTTAAGCCAACCTTGCATTGCTACACCTCCTCCGAAGGTGTAACAATGTATGTAGGCAAAAACAATACGCAAAACGAATATTTAACGAACCGGCTCGCCTCGCCATCCGATACATGGCTTCATACGAAGGATATTCCCGGCTCGCATGTCGTCATCAGAGGCGGCGACTTCGGCAATGCAACGCTTGAGGAGGCGGCAATGCTTTCAGCGCATTATAGTCAAGCTCGCGACTCCAGCTCGATTCCGGTTGATTACACGTTCATTCGGCATGTACGGAAGCCAAACGGCGCGAAGCCAGGCTTCGTCATTTACGACAACCAAAAAACGCTGTTTATAACACCGGACGAGCAGCGCATTAAATCGCTGGCATGTGAATTAAAGTAAACGGCCGAAGTTTAAACTTATGCCAAAAATAAAAAATGCGTTCAACAATCTTATGTAATAGCCAGCAGCTCATACGAGCTTAAACATCAAAAAACACGGTCTCTCATTCACCTGGAATAAGAAGCCGTGTTTTTGATTTTTTTATGCAGCTCTTGCCATTTCCGCAATCAGGAAACAATGCTCCGCGTATCGCTGCTTCATAAATCGAATTGGATTTACGCGTCATATTGCTGTCTTCTCCAAGAAGGCTCCAGCTGCTGCAGCACATTTGCATGAACTGTACGACTGCCTATGGCACCATGAAAAACGACTCCCGAACGCGAACCATGAAAATCCGAGCCGCCCGTAGCAATCAAATGATAACTCGCTGCGAGCCCAGCATAGCGCCGCTCTTCTTCGGGCCCATGGTCAGAATGGAGCACTTCGATCCCCTGAACGCCGTAACGAATGATCTCCTCTACTAATGAATCATTGCCGTATAAGCCGGGATGCGCAATAACGCTTGTGCCGCCGGCCTCCCGTATCCAATCAATGGCCTCAAACGGATTCAGCCTTGGAGGATTGACATAAGCCGCTGCACCTGTCTTTAAATAACGATCGAACGCTTCCTTCATATTAGAGACGATACCCTTGCGGATTAGCGCCGCAGCAATATGCGGGCGACCGATGCTGGCGTCAGCTGCTTTCTGCGATTCCATCGCACTTTCTCCATGTGCGGCAGCTATGACCTCATCCATTGTTAGAGCAATGCCGAGCTCCCGCAGCTTATTTACGATCATCTCATTCCGTTGATCTCTTATTCCGCGCAGGCTTGCGAGACGCGTCAGCCACTTTACATCATCATTATTCGTGTAATAACCAAGAATATGAATATCCGTCCCGTTTGCAACCGTGCTCATCTCAACACCCGGTACAACCGTTATGCCGAGGCGCTCCCCCTCCAGCATCGCTTCCGCTACGCCCGCGACCGTATCATGATCCGTGATGGCGACCGCCGAAAGTCCCGCCGCTTTAGCCAATCGGACGTTCTCTGCCGGAGATTGCATGCCATCTGAAGCCGTTGTATGCGTGTGCAAATCAGCACGACCATTCATTAGAGCCATTGCTGTAAATCCCTCTCTCTCAGAAAGGTTAGGAAGGTTACGGCTGATATCGGCAATATAGCCGATTTCAAATAAATGGAATAAAACTGTCGCTGAAACTTGGAATCCGACACTTTGATCATCCGGATTAAATCGAGCGCCACCTCATGCTTTACGGATGAGGAAGAGACGAAGGAAATGCCTAAGCCAGCCTCAACAGCCGATTTCACAGCGCCCGTGCTTCCCAGCTCCATTACGATTTTCATCGAAGCGGGATCGATATTTTTCCTCCTCAGCTGCTCTTCCATAACAAGTCTAGTCCCCGAGCCCTGCTCACGGAGCACGAAGGGAAATTTCATAACTTCCTCTAAAGTGACGGAAGAACGCTCAGCTAACGGATGCGATTTGGAAACAATCAATCTAAGCTCGTCACTCATAACCGCTTCCATATGCATATCCGGATGATTAACCGGAGCTTCGATCAAACCAAAATTTAGCTGATGAGTTAAAATATCTTCCATGATTTGCGAGGTGTTCATTACTTTCATGCTTATTGAGATATGCGGATACTCCTGACCGAACGGACCGAGCAAGCGCGGCAAAATGTATTCGCCTATCGTTAAGCTCGAGCCGAGCTGAAGTCTTCCCTTCAACTGCTTCGTGAAAGCGGACATCGCCTGGTCCGTATCGCGAATTAAATCGATGCTGCGCTGAGCGTAAGGCATAAGCGCCCTTCCAGCTTCCGTCAGCTCAATCCGTTTCGTAGAGCGCTGCAGCAGCTTCGTGCCGAAATAGTCCTCCAGTGACTGTACTTGCATTGTAACGGCCGGCTGAGTCATATGTAATGATTGCGCCGCCGCTGAAAAACTTCCGCGTTCCGCAACCGTACAAAATATGTGCAGCTGATGAAAATTAAGCGCCATGAACCAATCATCCTTTCTTCTGGTGCTTATTATACTACAAAGCTTGTACAGAATCTTACAACCGTATCAAAAAAGCGTGCAATCTTATTCAGATTGCACGCTCGGCTCATTATTGTATAGTAATAATAATTTATTTTCGTTTTCTGCTGCTCTTTACAAGAGTCATGCGCCGAGAATGACGAAGCCATGAATAATAGGACTTAAGATCCCTAAGCTCAATGGTTTCTGACATGCGCCCCAGGAAGGTTACGATGATCATCTTATGTAAAGGGATTCCGGTAATATCCGTTTCCGTAAGTGATTCAGCAAATTCAGCAACAAATACGAGATCATCGTCAATTAAATAGACATCCTGTTCGTTGCGGTAATAGGGCTCGATCCGCCCTTGCTTCAAACATTCCCATAGAAATTCAGCAATGTCTTCAAAACCGGTTTTCTCGCTTTCGATCCGGTCTAACCACCGACTCTTGGCATGGTTCGTAATGACGATATCCGCTACTTTCTTATCGCCTAGATCGATATAAAACGACTCGTATGTGCTCCACCTTCTCGTCATTTTATCTTTCAATGCGCAACCTACTCCTTCCAAGGAACCAGGGCTTTTATACTATGAATTTAATTCCATTTTACCACGATTGTCCGATAATACAACAATAAATTGAAGTCAGACCATTTTTGTAAGTTAATGGATATAAGTGCATAAAAAAACACTTCTCAGCGTTATTCGTCACTGAGAAGTGCGTTTTATGAAAATAATTGATTATATTTTTCATTCATGCACCTGCTTATCATTTAAGCGCTATGAACTTTCGCCGTCATTAACGGCGCTGACCGTTCACGCTCTCTATAAGCTGTAAAATCTCGTTTTATCTTCACTGTCTTTACTGTATTCGGTCTTAATTTCATTCCGGTAAGAACGTTCAATCTTACGAACGTACGGAAGCTTCCCCATTTGCCGCACAGCCTCATCAGAACGCTCCGCATTCATGTACATGACGACGTAATGCATCTTCCTCGACATATAATGAACCGTCCCGAATCTTTCCAGTGATCTAGCCGCTTTCAAATCACTTACCCATACAATATATCCCGTTCGATCCGGTAGCATCCTTTCCCTCCTAAAAGGTTTGCACTGCAAACCTTACTTCGTAGCATATGCTTAGGTTTGCGCGCAAGCCTGCTTCATAAGCGTAAACCAAATGCCCGCGTTCTGCATCAAATTAGCCGCAGCCGCCGCTTCCGCAACTGCATGAACCGCCGCTGCCGCAGCTGCCCCCGCCGCCGGCCTTTTCGTTGCCGGGCACTTTAATATTGTCCGAAACAGACTCCGCAATGGTACGAGATACATCGTAAAGCATATCATCTACGACCTGTTCCGCGAACTTGAAGCGGCGAACGCTTTCGATTTCGCTCAGCTCTCGTTCAATTTGCTTTACCTTGTCTTTCGCTTCGTTGTAATCGGGGTGAAAGCGGCCAAATCGTTCGCATTCGGCAAACAGCTCCTTTGCCTTCGCGAATCGTTTCGACATTTGCTTTACTTCATCGTCTTCATTCACAGCCGACTTCCAATATAAATATTCGGCAACTTCAGCCGATTGATTGATCCAATCACCTAATTCATAAGCACAAAGCAGCAGTGACGCCATATCGAGAGAAGAAACGCCGCCTTGCGATTGCTCCAACTGAACAGCCGTTAAACCTTCAGCCGTTGGCATTCATCCACCTCATTTCAATTCGCTTTTTTCTACATTATCATATCATATTCGCTTAGCCAATAGTTAGAAATTATATTGGTGCTCCTTGACCGGGAATGACCAGCCGCATTTCCTCCCACATATCCGGTGTAAGCCGGATCAACTCGCGCTGCGGTTCGTCCCGCAGCAGCCCAACGACAGCCCAGCCGCCATCCTTCTGCTCGAGCTTCTCAGGAATAAATGAACGAAGCTCGCGATCCATTCGCAGCTGCACCGGTGTTTGCCATTGCAGCGCCTGTTCAATAAGCTCCTTTCTCGTAGAGTGGTGATAAGCGCGAAGCTGCTTCGTCCACATCGCAGGCACTTGCTCCAATTGAGAAAAGGCTTGAAGCTTTTTCCTGGCAGCATATTTATTCAGTTCAAAATGGTGAAGCGGAAAAGCTTCATAAATATAAGAAGGTGCAGTCGTTTTAGTCTTTTCTGTTGCGCATATTTCCAGAACTCTTTCGTCTTCACATCCTGAATGAATAATTGGATAACCGGGTTGTTCGTTCCGAGCGCCTGATTGTATCGCCTTGCGTGCAGGATAGCCCGCTTTCTGCAGCATGCTTTTAATTTCATTGATTTGAGACTTATTCACAATGAAGTCTAAGGAACCAAGCTTTTGAAGGAGCATTGGAGCAAGGGCCGCATCATTCTGGACGATCGCCGCCATCGCTTCGTTATCGCAGCGCAGCAGCACAACCTCCGCAAATTCAGTGCGGCATGCGCGGCTGGTCCATACTTCCAACAACGCCTCCACCGTAGGGGGTAAGGCTGCTCCGCCCGAAGACTGCTGAAGAAAAGCCTGAATGACCGCCCGTGTTCTGCCAAGCTCCAGTGCGCGGGATATCGAGGCGGCTTCCAGCCGGTAGACTGCGATCTGCTCATCCGATTTCCGTTCCGCCAGCAGCTCCAGCTCCCACCTGATCTTGAAGGGACATTCCGGCTGAACCATCACCTCTCCATTCGGCTGAACAGCTATGAAAGGAGAAGACTCCGGGATACCTGTTTGGCTGTCATTTAACAAAGGCGCGGAAGACTTCCATCTGAAAAACATCTCCTTATCATCGGATTGATGACAATCCACAAGCTCGAGCCATCCCATGCTATGCCATAATCCGAACCAGCCAAGCTCCGTAATGCCTTCATTAGTCAGCATATCCATTCCAGTAGCCTCACGCAGCCATTTTTCCATATCCCGCTCCGAATACCATTCCCCTGCCTGCAATCCAATCAATGCCCCCGCTAAATGTGCGCTTCCCGCTCCGGAAGGAAGGAGCAATCCTAGGCACCAATTCATTAATTGACGCTCCCTTGCTGCTTCCTCAAGCTTAAGCCAGCCGCTTAGCATCACTTCGTTCCATTTCAGTGATCCTTCCGCAGCATCAAGCAAGCCAAATGCAGACGCAGCTTCCAGAATAAAGGCCACGGTCAAAGGATAAACGTCCGGATAAGACCATTTTAAATCGAATGTTTTTAGATAGCGTTCATCGATATCGACAGCCTGCATCAGCTTGGCCACCGTTTTTTTAGGAAGCGTACCGCTAACCGTAAGACCTAAACCGCATCTTCCCAAAGCAGAAAAGGCAGATAACAGCTGTCTTCCCAACGGTCTGCAATAAGGCCTCATGACGCCATTCATTAGTCTTTCCCTCTCATGAACGGATATCGGTTCGGCTGTGCATGGGAATAATGCCCTCTGCCATCCGGTGAAGCATTCCAACGGCGTAAAATACAGATTCTCCCCCCATACTTTTTGCACGGAAAACAAAATGCCTGCCTCCTCAAGCACTGCTATTCCATGCTGGCATTCGGCACCTGATAGACCGGTGTGCCTCCGCAATTCTTTAATGAGCCGCTCTCCTTCAACGGGCATAGCCGCAAAGAGACGAAGCAACTCCTTGAAAACCTCCGCTGCATATGGCGTCAGCAAAGCTGCAGCCTCTTTAATAGCCCCGTCCTTTACAGCCGCCTCAGCCCATGTCAGCCCCTTTTGACTGGCTGAATGCCATGCCGGCGCCTGCATAAAGCTCGCCATATGCTCTGTGGAAAGCTTAGCTGCCAGCTGCTGCATTTTCATAAAGCCGCAGCCTCCTCAATCCCCGAATCATCATGCGGTAAGCTTAGTCTCTCATAATGGTAGCCCTGCTCAAGCATAAACAGTTGTCTCTTCATCGCAAATTCCGTTTCCTTCGTTTGATCCGTCACAATCGTATAAAACCATGCACAATTATTACCGGCCTTCGGTCTCAATAATCTTCCAATCCGCTGCGCTTCCTCCTGCCGCGAGCCAAAGCTGCCTGAGAGCTGGATTGCGACTGCCGCATCAGGCAGATCAACGGCAAAATTCGCTACCTTCGAAACGATCAGCACCGATAGATCTCCTGCTTTAAAGCTGTCATACAGCTGCTGCCGCTCCTGCTGGGACACCTCTCCGGTAAGCACGGGGGCCGACAGCGTTTTGGACAGCTCATGCAGCTGATTCAAATATTGCCCAATAATGAGGGTCGGCTTGCCTGTATGCTCACGCAAAAGCCTCTGGACGACCGGGATTTTACCCGGATTTTCAGCTGCCAATCTGAGCTTTGAACGAGCGCTGGCCTGTGCGTACACAAGCTCCTTATTTTTATGGAGAGGCACCCTTATTTCTGTACACGAAACAGCAGCAATATGAGAGCCGGCCTCCGCCGCCTTCCACTGCATGTCAAATTGCTTCGGGCCGATCAAGGAATAAACATCCTCGGCGCAGCCATCCTCCCGAACCAATGTGGCCGTTAAGCCGAGCCGCCGGGTTGCTTGTATATCCGCAGTCATCCGGAATACCGGAGCTGGCAGCAGATGCACCTCGTCGTATATAATGAGCCCCCAATCCCGTTCAAAGAACAGCTTCATATGAGTAAAGGGAGCCTCCTTCGACTTTCGATGCGTTAAAATGTTGTAGGTGGCGATGGTAACCGGTCGAACCTGCTTCAACGTGCCGCAGTACTCACCCACCTCCGCATCCATCAGCGACGTTTTATCTAGCAGCTCGTTCTTCCACTGCTTGACTGAGGTCGTATTGGAGGTGAGAATAAGCGTTGCTCTGCCTAAACGAGTCAGTGCAGCAATTCCAACGATCGTTTTTCCCGCTCCGCATGGCAGTACGATTACGCCGCTGCCTCCTTGCACCGTCCCCTCCTTATAAAAGAGCTCAACCGCAGACTGCTGATAGTCCCTCAATTCGAATTTGCGTCCGCTTGACGTACGATCCTTTAGCTGCAGGGCAAGCGCTTCGCCGGAATGATAGCCCGCCATATCAATGACAGGATATCCAAGACGCGTCAGTTCCTGCTTCAGGGCTCCTCTGCAGCTTTCGTTCAGCACCCAAGCAGCGGCCTCCAGCGGTGCTGTAATACAGCTCATAATGGAGGGTTGCTCTTTCAGCTCATTCATTATAGTCAAATCACCATGCAGGACCAGCTTATCCGAATCGGTCGTCAGCCAGAGCTTATTGTATCTGCCAATCAGCCTCCGTATCATTACCTCCGCTTGAAAAGGCAGCTCATACCGTCCGTATTCCGACAGCCACCCGACAATATCGTCCGCTGCGATTCCCGCAGCCGCCGCATTCCAAAGCGTTAATGGCGTCATGCGATAAGTATGTATAGAGCCTGCTCTTCTTATGGCGTCCATGAAGAGAACGAGCTTCTCTCTTGCCTGCTGTGCCAAAGGCTTGCTCTCATCAAGCAGCACCATTAAATCCGATTGAACGATCAATGGCCTTTCATTAAGATCGTGCATCCTTCTCCTCCTTAAAAGTTTGTGGAACAAACCTGCTACGAAAGCATAAGCTTACGTTTGTGGAACAAACGTACTTCGAAAGCATAAGCCTAAACAGAGTTCTTCTTTCTGACAGTATGCAAAATTTAACACTTTTTTATGCCTCTGCTATAAATTGCTCTGCGCGATTTTCATATGCGAAATGTGTTATAGTAATAAGTAGTTCCTATTTTGACCGTAAACCGGGCTGGAGGTACCGCATCGATGAAAAGAATTATAATCATTCTCCTCATGCTCATTTGTATGCCGCTTGCCGGCTGTTCGACCATTTCTGAGATTTCCTCGAATGTTATTCAAACGAACCAATGGTATCAGGTAGCCGGCTTTATTGACGGCGACACCTTTAAGATCAAAACCGGTTCCGATGAAACGACGATACGGCTGCTTTATGTAGATACGCCGGAAACAAAGAAACCTAATAACCCGGTGGAGGCGTTCGGACCTGAGGCATCCGCTTTTACCGAGAAGCTGTTGACTGAATCACAAGAGGTCAGGCTATCCTTCGACAAGGAGCTGACTGATCGTTTCGAGCGTACGCTTGCGGTCGTCGAGCTTAAGGACGGCCGGATATTAAACGAGCTGCTGTTGGAGCAAGGTCTGGCGAGAGTATTAATTGTTGAACCAAACGTCAAGATGGAAAACGCATACAAACAACTTGAGCAGCAAGCCAAGCAAGCAAAGCAAGGTCTTTGGAGCAGCAGCTCCGAAAGCAATCCTATCGTTTTCCCTGTGAAGAAAGCGGATCGAAACGGTATTCTCATCGAGGTAGACAAACAAGCTGAGCTTGTCACCATAGCCAATACGACAAATGAAATGATCCCTATGAATGGCTGGAAGCTCATCAGTGTTCGCGGCAACCAGACCTACCCGTTTGAGCACTACGTTTTGGACGCGAAGCAAAAAGTGGTCATCACCTCTGCAGACCAGGCAATATCTTCGGACTTTGACCTGCTTCAATGGGGTGCAGCGAATATTTGGAATAACAAAGAATCGGATCCAGCTGAGCTCTACAACGAAAACAACGAATTAGTAGCCGTCTGGGAAGATGATTAGCCGAGATGCCTTCCATAACAAAATAAGGCTGCCGGAGGTGTACCTATGAACTGCGCCCCGTCAAGTAGACAGTACAAATAATAAAAACCAGTTATGCGGCCTTAGTCCTAAATTCCATCGGACTGAGGCCGTTTAATTTCGCCTGTAATC
>NZ_LMRV01000054.1 GCF_001428245.1 Paenibacillus sp. Soil522 | reverse complement strand
AAAAAAGATGACCCCCGACGAATTCAGAGGTCATCTCCTTGCTAGTTAAGCCTAGGGCTGTTTGTTATAAACCGTCCACAAATAGGGTCACAGTTCAAGTTGACCGTATGGGGCTGTCTATTTGTTTGGGTAATGATGGACAAGAGCAGCAGCGCTGCAAAGTATCCTTAATGTAACAGTTGTCTAAGCCGTGAACGTTCAGTTACAGAAAAAAGACGAATTTTTGACGTAATTGTTAACCCCGCAGTTATTCTCTTGTAGATCTGCTATTGTAGTCGTAAGCAGTAATTTTGAGGAGTTGAACGATTGATGAGACCGTATCTTCGTATACTGACACCCGTACTTATTATGCTAATGGCCGTTATGCTTTCCGGCTGCGGCGAGCAATTCATTGTGCTCGATCCGAAAGGGCCAATCGGCGAATCTCAGAAGGATCTGATTTATTTTTCAACCATTCTGTGTTCCGTTATCATCGTACCCGTGCTTATCCTGACAGCTATTATCGTTTGGCGGTACCGCGATAAGCCCGGCAGCAAGGCTGCCTACAATCCTAACTGGGAGCACAGCACGAAGCTGGAGATCACTTGGTGGACCATTCCAATTATCGCTATTCTTATACTGGCTATCGTCACTGTTAAATACACTTATGCGCTCGAGCCTTCCAAACCGATTGAATCGGCTAAGGCGCCCATCACGATTCAAGTCACATCGCTTGACTGGAAATGGCTGTTCAAATATCCGGATGAGGATATCGCAACCGTCAATTACATTAAAATTCCGGAAGACGTGCCGATTAAGTTCCAATTAACGTCCGACACGGCGATGAACTCCTTCTGGGTTCCGCAGCTCGGCGGGCAAATTTACACGATGTCAGGCATGGCGATGACCCTCTTCCTGCAAGCTGATGAGCAAGGCAGCTATTTTGGCTCTGGCGCGAACTTTACAGGGAAAGATTTTGCGCAAATGACGTTTAAGGTCGATGCTGTTTCGGAGGAAGATTATAAAGCTTGGATAGACGAAGTGAAGGCTACTTCTCCATCTCTAACCATGGAGGGTTTCGAGAAGCTGACTGAGCCGGGCACTTCGGATGTGCAGCTATTCGCCGGCTTCCCTAAAGGCTTATTCAATAAAATCGTTAAACAATATGTGAACGGCGGCAGCGGCGCGCATCAGCATCATGGCAGTGAAGCAGCGGAGCCTGCGGCAGCCGCGAATGAAGAGACCGCTCCGGCGGTTACGATGGAGCCGCATCATCACACAGCCAGCAGCACGGACGCTAACACGCATAACCATGTGGGGCATTAACCCACTAACAAGCGCAAGCTTTTGAAACGAGTTTGTTCTACAAACTTTTAGGAGGACCCCTCATGTTAGACAAAATTAAACAATTCGCATCCGAATTTTTCGTTACCGGCGATCCGCTTATTTTAGGGGCTCAAGTATCCATTGGATTATCGCTTGTCGCGATTCTATTCGTACTCACCTTTTTCAAAAAATGGCGCTGGCTGTGGACCGAATGGCTGACTAGCGTCGATCATAAAAAAATCGGTATCATGTACATCATCGCTTCCATTCTCATGCTGTTCCGCGGCGGCGTCGATGCGCTGCTGATGCGGGTTCAGCTTGCTGCTCCGGAGCTTGAATTTTTGCACGCGGAACACTATAACCAAATCTTCACCACGCACGGCGTTATTATGATTCTGTTCATGGCGATGCCGCTTATGTTCGGTCTGTTCAATATCGTCGTCCCGCTCCAAATCGGAGCGCGCGACGTTGCTTTTCCGTTCCTGAACTCCCTTAGCTTCTGGATGTTCTTCTTTGGAGCGATGCTGTTTAACGTATCCTTTATTATCGGCGGCTCGCCGGATGCAGGCTGGCTCGCTTATCCGCCGCTTTCCGAGCTGTCAGGCAGTCCGGGGCTTGGACAAGACTTTTATATCTGGGGTATTCAAATTTCAGGTATCGGCTCCTTGGCTACGGGCATTAACTTCGTTGTCACGATTCTGAAAATGCGCGCGCCGGGCATGAAGCTTATGCAAATGCCGATGTTTGTCTGGTCAGTCCTATCGTCATGCATTACCATTATGTTCGCTTTCCCAATATTAACGGTTACGCTGTTCCTGCTGTTTATTGACCGCTATCTGGGCGCTCACTTCTTCACGCTCGACGGCGGCGGCAATCCGATGATGTACATCAACCTCATCTGGATGTGGGGACACCCGGAAGTATATATTATCGTTTTGCCGGCATTTGGTATATTTTCAGAAATTGTCTCAACATTTTCGAAGAAAAAGCTGTTTGGTTACAAATCGATGGTATTCGCACTTATGTCTATCAGCTTCTTCTCCTTCTTCACATGGGCGCATCACTTCTTTACGATGGGCTCCGGGGCCAACGTCAACGCGTTCTTTGCATTAACGACGATGCTAATCGCCATTCCGACCGGGGTTAAGGTGTTCAACTGGCTGTTTACGATGTATCGCGGTCGTATTAAATTTACAACACCAATGATGTGGACAGTTGCGTTCATTCCTTGCTTCGTCGTTGGGGGGATGACCGGTGTACTGCTTTCGGTCGCACCAGCCGACTTCCAGTTCCACAACAGTTACTTCCTAATTGCGCATTTCCACCAAGTTATCATCGGCGGGGTCGTGTTCGGCTTCTTCGCAGGCCTTTACTATTGGTGGCCAAAAATGTTCGGATTCACCCTGCATGAGGGAATTGGTAAATGGGCATTCTGGTTCTGGAACATCGGCTTCTACGTTTGTTTCATGCCGCAATACGCGCTTGGCCTCATGGGGATGACGCGCCGCTTCAACGAATACGACTTCGATATGGGCTGGCAGCCGCTTAACGTCGTATCTACTGTAGGAGCATTCCTAATGGGGATCGCGTTTATTTTCCAAATGTGGCAGATCGCTCACAGCATCAAGTTTTACAAGAAAGCAAAATCCGGAGATACTTGGGACGGACGCACGCTGGAATGGTCGATTCCATCGCCTGCACCGCTCTACAACTTCGCTCGCTTGCCGCAGGTTACCAGCCAAGACGAGTGGTGGGAAGAGAAGCAGCGAATTGCGAGCGGCGAGCCGGCCAAACCACTCGCTCCGCTTGAGCCGATTCATATGCCGAAAAATTCAAGCATTCCGTTCATCATGTCGTTATGCTGGTTTACAGCAGGTTTCGGCTTCGTATGGGATTGGCTGTGGATGGCCATTCCGGGTATGATCGGCGTAGCCATATGCATGCTTGCCCGTTCGTTCTCTTACGATACCGATTATTACATTCCGGTGGATGAAATCGAGCGTACGGAAGCCGCATTAAGGGGGACAAAATAATGGCACATGCAGTTTCCACTCCAGCAGGAGCGCATGGCGGACACGGTGCCGGTCACGGCGGCGGTCACCATGACGAGCATCACGATCAAGAATCGTTGAAAATGTTCGGCTTCTGGCTGTTTCTTATAACCGACGTTATTTTATTCGGTACGTTGTTTGCTACCTATGTCGTCCTCCGTCTCAACACGGACGGCGGACCGACAGGTGCGGAATTGCTCGAAATGAACGGTATTATCATTTCGACCTTCATCCTGCTCACAAGCAGCTTCACGAGCGGCGTAGCCGTTCTGGAAATGAACAAAGGGAACAAACGCGGTCTGATTCTCTGGCTCGCGATTACCGCTTTGCTCGGCGCATCATTCGTATTTCTGGAAGTTAACGAGTTTATGCACCTTGTGCATGAGGGCGCTACGATTGGAACAAGCGCATATTGGTCAGCCTTCTACGTTCTTGTCGGAACGCACGGGCTGCACGTCTCGGTCGGTCTCGTCTGGATGGTCGGATTGATGCTTCAGCTAAGCCGCCGCGGTATCACGCCGGTCACAAAACGCAAGGTAAGCATCATCAGCTTATACTGGCATTTCTTGGACGTCGTGTGGATTTTCGTATTCACGATCGTTTACTTGATGGGGGTGATGTAGGATGGAAAAGCATAACACGCATTCCCATGATGCTGAGCACGGATCCCATGGCGGGTCAATGAAGTCTTACGTTATCGGCTTCCTATTCTCCATCATTCTGACGATCATTCCGCTCGTTGTCGTGCTGAATGATCTGCTGAGCAAAACGGCTGCGACCGTGCTCATTCTCGTGATGGCCGTTCTGCAATTTGCCGTTCAGCTGGTCTTCTTCATGCACATTCGGGATGAGGAGAAGCCGCGCTTCAACCTGATGGCGCTTATTTTCGGGCTCGTCATTTTGCTGACGATCGTCGCGGGCTCCGTCTGGATTATGACCTACAATGCGGTAGCATAGTATTCTGCTAAGCAAAGTGATGAGATACTCGTGAAAAAAGCTGCGCCAACGTCATTGCGACGATGGTACAGCTTTTTTTGTCTAAACGCCTGTTTCTTTGCCGCTATGCGCTTAAAGCGAAAGAGCAGCCGGTGTTTGTTAATTATAACCAAACTCTACCTTTCGGCGCTTCTTATCCTCATGGCATAATCATGTTGTGAGAATAGTTTAAGTGAAAATGAGGTGATCGCGATGTCCATTAAACTTCGTCCACTGCAGCTGCCGGATGACTACGAGCAGCTTGCGGAATTGTTAAGTCAAATATGGTCCGAGCCGGCTTCAGCGGAAAGTCTTCGCGAGGCTGACCAAAAGCTTTATGAGGTCGGGCATACCTGGATGGATGAGAACGGACTGCTCTCCGGATACGACCGGGAGCGGCAGGTTGCTGTTAATGAGCAGGGGGAACTCGTCGGCTACGCCTGGTCATGGCGGGCGCCATGGACAGAGCCCGGACATTTGTGCAATACGATCATCGTTGCAGAAGCGTACCGCAGAAGTGGAATCGGTCAGCTGCTGCTTCAGCATATTGGACAATGGGCATTAAAAATCGGTGCTTCCACTCTAATAACTGAAGTTTGGGATGATAACCCGGATGCGCTGCATTTTGCGAATCGCCGGTCGTTTGTAATAGAGCGTCATTCATTCCAATCGCTCCTGCGGCTGGATAACCATGAAGGGCAGCCTCCAACGCCTATGCCGGATATGCCTGAGCTGGCAGGGCTGCGCTTTCTAACGCTGGCGGATGAGCCCGGCGAGGATAGCGAGCAAAGGCTGTATGAGCTTTACAAAGAAACGCTAGTGGACATACCTGGCTTTATGGGTGAGGTTCCAGAACTGTCGGAATGGCGTAAATGGTATTTGAAGGTGGATGGCTATGCGCCCGAGCGAGTTATTATTGCTGCTGACGGCGATAAATTCGTTGGTGTTACGAACATTTTGCATCATCCTAAGACCAATGGCATGTATCACGAATACACCGGAGTAAGCCGAGCTTATCGCGGCAAGAAGATAGCCCTTGCTTTAAAAATAAAAGCGGTACAGCTTGCCAAGCACTGCAACGCTTTGTATCTTCGTACGGATAATGATTCGTTGAACGAGCCCATCCTCAAAATTAATCGTCAGCTGGGTTATGCTCCTCTTCGCGGCTCCTATCGGATAATCGCTCCTCTTGACCAGGTTTTAGCTAAACTTCATGTTAAAGCTCCTCGCTGATATTTCTCCTGCAATTGCACGAATAATAAAGAGCAGTCTAAAACGAGATGGTCCCGAAATAGCCTGCTCTTATTCCACAAAACTAGCGCCCCCGCTCTGACAGCTCCACGCCTACCGGTACGATCAGCGTTAGCTCATCGGAAATGATTCCGCCATCCCTGCGATCGACGGATCCGATCATGACGTACATGGTCGTACCGACAATCATCGATAGCGAGCCGAAGCGCCAGGTGCGTACGCCTTACGGACGGTTAACCGCTGCATTCGCCATGTTTACTGAGTTCATTGTGACTCCCCCTCCCGCTTATGCAGCGGAGCAGAGATTGCAGGCGGAGCCCCTTTTCTAATATCAGCAGCTGCTCTGCTTCCAAAGGCCAGACGCAAGCCGACAATAATCATGACGAATGCCACAACAGCCGTCGGAATCATATATTTGATTTGCATGTATTGCGAGTAAAGCTCATTGGAAAAGTGGGAAGCGACCTCAGCGGCTACACGATCAAGCAAATAGTAAACGCCAAAGCCAAGCAGCCCAATGCCGAACCAGCGCTGATATGGAACAAGCTGCGTCAGCACCGGCTCGTCGGTAAGCGTCTGGCGCTCATAGCGTGACGTCTGCTGCATGGCATCGAAGAACGCGAAGCACCAGAACAGCGGAAGCAAGAAAAAAAACAGAGACAGGCGCAAATTGTCCATAATATAAATAGTCAAGAGAAAGCCGCCCATAAGCTGCAGCCCCCGCTTCTGCAAGCCTAGATAAAGATGGCCTGCGCCCGGGAAAATCGACAATGCGATAGCCAGCACCTTGCTTTTGCGCCCCGAAGCGATATACGATTCCATATCTTCAAAGATGGCACGATCCACAAGTTGCTCTCCGCGCTGCTTCGCATGAAGCTGGCTAATTGCATCAAACATGCTGTATACCCAGATGATTGGCAGCGCGAGCAAAAAGACGAGCAGCTCTCCTCTATGAATAATAGCGCTTAAGAAGACGATGATCGCGAACCAGCCAATGAACGAAATGAGCAATGTGATACCGCGCTGCATAAGCCCCATACTCATATGCCCAAGACCCGGCACGAGGGAGAACAGGATCATACGCGATTTCTCGCGCTGATGCTCCAGCTCTAACGGTACAGCGCCTGGGCTAAAATGTTCGGCAGCATGCTCGAGGGGATGCTGCTGAACGGGATGTGACGATACTCCTTTTCCCTTGAGCAGGGTCATGACCATATCGAGCATGTTAATAATCCCGGACATAGCAGCTATGAACATAAGGAAGACAAGAAAACCGTCATCGACGCCCGCATCCGCAATCATCAATAAAATAAACATCCCAATGGGGCCAAAAAAAGCTCCTCCATACAATACCGCACGTACAGGCCGGCCCAAATAGCCATGCCCGACGCCGGGTATAAACGAAAGCAAAAACGCTGCTAACGGGCTTTTATTCATGCTTGAATCATTCCTTTCCATTTCCTCATTTTTCATTTATTTATAGCGGGTCGCTCTCAGCTCATCCAGCCAAGAACCTGTTTGATCGACTATTCTGTCCGACCATGATTCCGAATGCTTGCCAGCTGCTGTGGGCGGGCTCGGCGGTACAGCCTGCTGCACATTCTCACCCATATCGAGCAGCGCCAGCTTCTGAGAGAAGGAGGCAAAGGTACCGCTGACAAGCAGCAGCAGAGTTATGGAAGCGGCAATGGTATAATGCGTTACCGGATGCTGGAGCCAAGCACGAAGGCGGGGAGATTTCTTCTGTAGAGTGCTGGACGTTCTAAGGCCGTCAGCCTGGGCTTGATGAATTCTCTCCTCGCTTAACAGCTGCGCAACGACACGCTGCTCTAACAGCTCCATATCAGGAAGCTGCGGTTCGTTTACATGGCTTGGAAAGACTGACTCCGCCTCGTCTTCAGACGATTCAACGGCAGCAATAAAGTGCTTTAAGCAGCAATCGCATGCTGTCATCTGCTGCTCTACCTGTACACGCTCAGCCCCTGCGAGCGTGCCCTTCACATATCGGATCATTTGATCCGGCGATATATGCTCATTCCTCATTCGAAATCCTCCTTCCGCCAGTGGCGCTTCATCCAGCTTCTTGCCCGGTACAGCCTGGACTCTACGCTTTTGCGCTCCAGTCCGGTTTCGGCCGCAATCTGTTCATACGACTTGTCTTCCATATAATAAGCGTTTATGACTTCCCGGTAGTTTTCCGGCATTTCTTCTACGCGTTCGCGAACCTGCCGCCTATCCGCCTGCTTGATGGCTACCAGCTCGGCAGCCGGCATCGCCGCGGCATCATCATTATGCTTTTTCTCGCTCATCGCTTCGCTATCCGACAGCTCCTCGGGCCTGCGGGCCTTGCTTCGCTTGAAATCGATCGCCCGATTAACGGCAATGCGGGTAATCCACGTCTTCAGCCCGTCCAATCGGCAATCCGGAAGGGAACGATAAATTTGCAGCAGCACTTCCTGCGTTATATCCTCCGCATCATGCGGAGAATGAAGCACTGCGAAGACCGTTCTGTATATGTACGGACCATACGCCTGTACGAAAGGGCCATAATGCTCGGGTCTGCCCTCTTGCACCGCTCTGATCCAATCCTCGTCTTGAATGTCGCTCCCCTCCTTCCCAATCTATAGACGTCAGCCAGTACCCCTTCCCCTGCACCCGATCCAAAAATATTTTTCGAATACGATTCCCATCCGCCTCTAATAACACAGAAAACCTCATCATCCGCAAGATTAGCCTTACGAACGATGAGGTTCTCATCCTTTATTGGCGCTTACGCCTATGTCGCGTTTGATCGCGCTCGCCGTTACACGTTCAAAGCTTGCTTAAGCTCTTCCGGCGAACGATCCCACCACTCCAAATTATTGTCGGTGAGCAGCTTGCGCAGCGCCGCTTTTTCTACATCGCCAAGCTCTGTCAAATTGTAGCGTCGTTTGATCGCATGATCCAGCTTGTTCACGTGGTCAGCCAGTATCTTCCACCCGCGGCGCGCCTCGGAGTCGATCAGCATCTCGCAGGCTGTCGCGCCTGCATAATAAGACCCTTCCTCATTGCGGTCGACCGCAACCCACACGATCCAGCATTGACGGCCATTCGGCGTATCCTCTTTGTTCGGCGTAAACTTAATGCCGCGCTCCACCTTGCTCTTCGCATGCATGGCGCCAACGTCGATATAAGCGACGCCCTCATCAATGATGACGCAGGATACAGCGCTCAAATCGATCGTTCCCGCACCGAAGCCTTTATGTTGTTTGTTGCTCACTACGTTGAGCGACAGTGATTTTTTTTCCTTCTTTTCCGGCTGAGCCGGCTGTCCTTGTTCTTCCGTCATGCGCATTCACACCTTCCCCGATACAATAATTCCATTTTAGCTAATAATCCTTGAAAAGCAAACATATACATGCTGTAGATGCTTGTCAACGGGAGGGAAACGTTCAATGACTCCACGCTATATCAAACAAATTTTACTCGTAATACTCGCAGTCGTACTGCTCGGCTTGTCTGTGCATCAAGGCTTCGGGACTGCTTGGCAATCCCAATATACATATGCTTTCGCCCCCGCCGCCAAAGCCAAGCAAGCACCGGCCCCTGCCCAAAATTCGGCCAAGCCGCCGCTTGTGCAGGAGCCGAATACGGTTATGACACCTAAGCCGCAAGCACTCAGCAAGCGTATCGTTGAGTACCATATCAACGTGCATTTACTTGACGATACGAAGCAATTAAACGGTGATCAGACGGTAACCTGGACCAACCCCGGCAAAAAAACAGTGTCCGAGCTCTATTTCCACCTGTACCCGAACGCTTTTCAATCAGACAAAACGACGTTCATGCAAGAATCCGGCGGCAAGCTGCGCGAGGACAAAGCGACCACGAACAGCCATGGCTATATGAAGCTGCTTACGCTAGAAACACTAAACGGCGAAAGCCTGCTGCCGCGTCTGCAATACGTGCAGCCCGACGACGGCAATGCCGATGACTTCACTTTAGCAAAAATACGTCTTCCAGAGCCTATCGCCCCGGGCAAATCCGTTACGCTCCGCATGGGGTACGAGGTGAAGCTGCCAGAGGTGTTTGCTAGAATGGGCTACTCCGGCCAGTTCGTGATGGCGGGACAGTGGTTTCCGAAAATTGCCGTATACGAAACGGTCGGTACAAGGGGACGTGCGGCTGAAGGCTGGAACGTCCACCAATACCATGGAAACTCTGAGTTTTACAGCGACTTCGGCATATACAGCGTTCGGATTACAGTACCGGCAGCCTACACGGTTGCGGCTACCGGCTTCCAAACGAAGGCTATTGAAATGAAGGATCAATCGAAGGTTTACCAATTTTATGCCGATGACGTTCATGACTTTGCTTGGTCGGCTTCGCCGGACTTCGTATACGAAGAGACTGCCTTCTCCGATACGGGCATTCCCGGCGTACGGATTAAGCTCTATCTCGATCCGGCGCATGCCAACCTTAAAGATCGTTATATGCATGCCGCCAAATCCGCTCTCTCAAGCTATGCGAAATGGTACGGGGAATATCCTTACACCACGCTGTCTATCGTCGTGCCTCCCAAAGGGGCAAACGGAGCCGGAGGCATGGAGTATCCGACGCTCATCACGGCATTCGCAGCCGAGAAGCAAAACCCCGGCTACGATTTAGAGCGAACGGTCGTGCATGAAATCGGGCACCAATACTGGTATGGAATGGTCGCCTCCAATGAGTTCGAGGAGGCTTGGCTGGACGAAGGCTTCACATCCTACGCCGAGGACAAGGTAATGGAGACCACATATGGATTGGAAGCGAATTTGCGAGTGGAAGCCAGCTACATGACCGATCCCGCGCCGCTCAAGCAGCAATCCTGGTCATACGGAAGCCACTCGCAATATGCAGAGAACGTGTACATGCGTGCGAAGCTCGTGCTCATTGGCATTGAGAATCAGGTTGGCTCAAGAACGATGCAAAAGATTTTACGTACGTATTTCCAAAAATTTAAGTTCAAGCACCCTGCTACCGCCGACTTCCAGCGCGTAGTCGAACAAGTCACGAAGACGAAATGGCATGATTATTTCAGCCGATACGTTTACGGCAACCAGATGGCTGACTTCTCGATCGAATCGATTCATGTTCGTCCCGTCACTCAGGATGGGAACAAGATGTACGAATCGGTCGTGCTTGTCAAAAAGAACGGCGGCAGCAACGGCGACATCAAGGTCGTACTGCAGTTCACCGACGGCACCAAAATAACGAAGCTTTGGAATGCCGAAGAAGCCCACATTCAATTCAAGCAGCTGCATTCCGCTCCGCTCGAATGGGCGATCGTCGATCCGAATTACAGCAACGTCCTCGACAATAAGCTCATTAACAACTTTATGTATGCCCAGCTGCCGGAGGAAACGCGCACGAGATGGAGCCTTGGTGTAGTCAGTCTGATTGAAGGACTGCTCGGGTCGCTGAGCTGGTAAGTAATTGCGTTCAAGGAGCGATTAACCATGAAAATACATTTGAAGCAAGGCTGGCGGCTAGCGGTTAAACATTTTTACCTTGTTATATTATTGTTTCTGTATCAGCTGTTATGGGGATTTTTCCTCTATCGTTTCATTGATTCGGTCGTCTCGCCGCTGCTGCGGCGGTACCCGGGCTCCTACCCTTCTGATACAGCTGCTCAGCTCTTCGTAACCGAAGCCCAATTCCAGCTGCTAAAAACCGATCTGATCTCTCCGTACGTCTGGACATTAGGCGGTCTTCTGCTTGCCAGGATGCTGCTGACGCCTTTGTTTAACGCCGGCTTGTTCTACTCGCTCAATCAAACGAGATCGGAGGGGGGAACCCGGTTTCTGGAAGGCATCCGCAAAACTTGGAAGCCCGTTGTCCTGCTCTACTGGATAGAAGCTGTCTTATCGCTGGCTCCCGCCTGGTGGCTGATGCCCCGCTCGCTCGATGCACTTCTGGAGAGCGGCTCCATCCCGGAACTGCTGCAAGCGGTGCTGCCTGGCGCAGCGCTATGGCTGCTGTGGAGCACAGTGCTGCATTTGCTATTCCTAGCCATGCAGTTCGGCGCTGCATCAGGCGAAGGCATATTCCGTTCCTTATGGCACGCAATCCAAAACTTTCTATCCTACGCGGCCATCTCACTCATTATGTGGGGGATCGGAGCTGCCGCCGGACTCGTAGCCACCGGCATATCGATGCTCTGGGCCGGCTTGTTCGCGCTCATTCTGCATCAGGGCTATCACCTGATTCGTACGCTAATGAAGGTATGGACCATAGCAACGCAATATGAATGCCTGCAAACGAAATAAACGCAGTATGAAGAAGCCTCCGGCTCCACGATTCGTTGTGGATACGGGGCTTTTTTTATTTTCAAAACCGACCGCAACTAAATGATTACCTTTCTGTATAAATAGTTGTAAGAAAATGAACAATGGGGGTAAAACATAAATGATGCGCAAAAAATTTATTTTATTATCGATGGTATTGCTCTTATCAGGTGGTTCGCTCGTTGCAGCCGACAAATTACTCCAAAAAGTAACGCTGATTTATAATAATAAACAATCGGTAGAAGATGGTTTACTGGCAGATGATAAGGTGTATATCAATATCCGTTCCTTAAGCGATTCCATGCAAGCGTTTATTCAATGGAAGGGCAGCGAGAAGAAACTGGTCATTCAGAAGCCCAATGTCCATATGTTTCTGATGAATGAGAAACGAACCATGTTTGGACAGGTTGACAAAGGCACTGTTCAGAAATTTTTAGTTCAAGCGCAAATCGATAATTTGAATGTCGCCATCTCCGAATTCAAGGTCACGATTGTAGACCCTAATGATAAAGAAACGACGATTGACAGACGCAGCCAGGATGATGATGATTTTAAGCAATTTGTCGAAAAAGACACCTTTTGGTTCAGCTCGAAAGTTATCTCCTATGATTTTAAATATTCGGGCAAATACAAGCTGCGGTTTTGGATGGAACAAAAGAACGGCGATCCGCAGCTCATCTCCGAGAAGGTCATCACCGCAAAATAAAGCGCGTAGTCGAATGATGTAAAACCTACTATAAAACCTCCAGCTGTTCGGAGGTTTTTTTGTATGTACTTTTTAAAAATTACATGACATCCGTATAATTAATGAAATTGTGTCGTCATATTTAGCTAGAAAACACGACTAAAGGTGTTTATATTACACAAAAGTCGGTTAAACGAACTAATTTGTCAAAAGGTTACATGAGAATTATTAGAATTTGCCAGTAAAGGCAGGAGATCAATGAAAATAATCGAATAATTCTCAGGAGCATTAAAAAACTGCCTAATTCCCTATCGGGAAACGGGGGAACCACTCTGGGTGAATTGATTCCGACGTCTGAGTTATCTCAGCGCCTGAGGAATCATAGGGAGCCTTCAACCGAACCCCACAGCTAACCTCGTCGGCATTGGAAGGAGCTTCACAATTGAAGAAGATTACCGCATTACTCCTGGGTCTCGTTCTCGTACTCGCTTTCCAAGCGGGGAGCGCTTTCGCAGACTCAAAACTAAACGGAACGATCAGTGATCTCATTGGTACTCCGTACAAAAGCGGCGGAACGTCGTCGAATGGCTTTGACTGCTCCGGTTTTACGAGCTATGTGTTCGATAAATTGGGCGTTGACCTTCCTCGCACATCCGGTTCGCAAGCAAAAACAGGCACGAAGGTCGCTAAGGCTGACCTACTTCCGGGAGATCTTGTGTTTTTCGACACAGCCGGCGGCAACAACAGCGCCGTATCCCATGTTGGCATATACATCGGAGATGGCAAGTTTGCACATTCGTCCTCCAGCAGAGGCGTTGTAACAGACAAACTTAACTCCTCCTATTATGTAGACCGTTTTGTGACTGCCCGTCGTGTCATGGATACGGATTCTCTCTAAGCATATGCTAACGGACAATAGAGTGACCTGACTCCTCTCATCGAGGGTTGCAAGGGTAGACTCATCCAGCAAAGCCGCAGTTATTTGTCCACAGTCGACAAATGACATGCGGCTTTTCTGTTTTATTTCAAGCTTGAATATGCCGCTCTACACTGCGGTATAGGAAGGAGAAATGCCTGATGTATTTGTTTATTCATCGCAAGGACTTGCGTACCGCAGATTTGCGCGCATTTGATTATTTGAAAAAAAAAGATACACATGGCATTCATTTGCTCATCATAGATCCCGTCCTCACGGGTGAAGGCCGGCTAACCAGCCATAGCGGCCGAAATTTTATGGCGCAAGCCGCCTCCTTGCTGCACAGCTATTCCAATGCGGACAAAGAACTGCATGTGCTATACGGGGATCCCGTTTTGATTACCGAAGCTCTCCTGCAAGCGCATCCCATCGAAGAGGTCATCGTTCATGCGGACTACTCGCCCTACTCGCGCCGACGGGATGAGCAGCTTCAGCAGGCTACGCGCAGGCTGGGCCGGCGCTGGATGTCGATTGCTGATGCGCCGCTTGCTGATTTAGAAGCTTTCCCGGCATTCGCGCGGCGGCCTGCGCCTTATAAGGTGTTTACGCCCTTCTATCGCATGTGGAGCAGCTATATGCTGGAATGCTATCGTCCAATGAGCGGAACAATGATTCAAGAGCTGTCTACCGTCAAGGAAATGAACAGCAAGATCGCGCTAACATTCGCGCTGCCAGAATTCATTTCTTGCGCGCTTGGCGGCACCAGTGTTGAAGGGGCTCAAAAATCGTTAATCAAGCTGGATCGCTTCGCGCGCGAACGCCTCGCCTCTTACGCAATTCGCCGCGACGCTTACGCGGACAATTATGCCAGCGGGCTCGCTCGCTTCTTGAACACCGGCGCCATCTCGGCCCGCCATGCCTACGAGCTTACGCAAGGGCTGCCCGGGGCCGAGACATGGATTCGTCAGCTGGCATGGCGTGATTTCTATTTATACCAAGCGATGTATCATGATGATTACTTCCGTTATGAGCAGCTGGTTGATTTGTCCCCGCTCTCGGATACTCATCTGCAGGCGTGGACAACGGCTGCCACCGGCATTCCGATTATTGACGCGGCTATGACGCAGCTGAACCGTACGGGTGAGCTGCCAGGCCGCTTGCGAATGGTTGCAGCCATGTTTTTAACTAAAAACCTGCTGTGCCCGTTTACGCTTGGCGAGCAGCATTTCCGTCTGCACTTAAGTGATTATGACAATACGCTTAACCGCGGCGGCTGGCTGTGGTGCTCATCGCTGGGCTATGATGCTGCGCCTTATTTCCGCATTATGAATCCGGAGACGCAGTCGCGGACGCATGACCCCAGCGGCAGCTATATCCGGTACTGGCTGCCTCATTTGGCCCATCTTACGGACAAAGAGATTCATAAGCCGCAAAGCGGTGCCATCGTCGATCTGAAAGCGTCCCGGGCACGAGCCATTGAGGTATATAAGACGATACTCAAGTAGCTAACGCGGTCCATAACCCGAATATGATTGATACAGAAAAGCCTACTATTTCTTGTATGCCATATAAAAAAACCTCTATAACCGCTTCGAAACAGCGGATATAGAGGTTTTTCACATTTTTTATGAGCTGCGGCCTAGCTTCCTTGAGCCCCGCCTACTACGAATGATCTGCGCTGCGCTTGTCTTCTTCCGAGAACAAGCATAGCCGCGAGCAGAAGCAGCATCAGCACAACGAGCACACTAATATACCATAAGGTGGACTGCACATTGTACTGGTCCATAAACCAGCCGGTTATTCGCGGTAAAATAGCACCTCCAAGGCCGCCGCATGCTACCAGCAGACTTGTTGTCCGCTCGGTCATTCCCGGAATGAGCTCATTGGCATAAACCAGGGCGATGCCGAAGATACCCGAGAAGCACAAGCCGCTTAGCGCGACCAACGCCAGTATCCAGCTGAGCTGCCCCATGACCGCCATTAAAACAAATACGACCGAAGCGCCTGCCGTAGCGATGAATAAGTATCGTGAATACCCCATCCGGTCTGCAAGTACGCCTGCAAATAAACGGCCAAGCACCATCGTGCCCCAGAATAAGCTGAGTACGGCTGCCGCACCGGATTCCTCCACGCCCGAGCGAATGATGAGAATCGACGGCAAATAGTTAGAGAAACTCATTTCCATTCCGACATAGATCATAAAAAAGAGTGCCGATAACAATAGAAACGGCAGTGCTTTACGCGGATATCCAAAGAAGACCGTCGCTTCTGATGCGCTTGCAGCAATCGATTCGGCAGATTCATTTGGTTTGCCCTTCTCCGCCGCTGCGCGTGAAATAAATCCAAGCTGGTCGTCCAGCTCTCCGAATGACATCGTCAGCCATAACACAAACGTGATGCCTGCCATCGCGGCCAGTATAGGGAAGGAAATTTGCCAAACGCCTTGCTGAATCAGGTAAGCAGCCGCAATCGGAATCATTAAGGCGCCTACGCCAAAAAAGGTTTCCAGCCGGCTCATTGCCGCTGCCTTTCCGTTCTTCGCCATATCGATGATCATCGCGCCGACGACAGCCTCCGTCATACCGAAGCCGAATCCCGCCAAAGGGCCAATCGCCAGCATCCAGCCCCATGGAAGCAGCAGGCTGTAAGCCGCTTCACTGAGCGTCAGTAGGCCAACCGCAAGCAGAACGGCGCCCCTCTTCCCTGTTCTCGCTGCAATGGACGGCGCAAGCAGGACACCTACCAAAAATCCGAGAAACTGATTCATAACCCATTGCCCGCCATCTTTATAGGTCAAGCCGTAATGATCCATCAGCTGTTCCAAAATGGTTCCGCCCACGACATGAGCAACCCCTATGACCAAATACGACAAGCAGCCAAGCCAAAGTAACTTCTTCATTTTAATGCTTCTCCTTATTTACGCACGATCTCCTTGCGTCTATCTGATATAATAAACCTATTTCATTCGTGTTAAGCTTTCAGTGAATATTTATCTGACCGGAGGTACACAACCTGTGACGAACAAACCAAGCTCCACTCATTATAAACGAGATCCGATTGATATGACCATATGTCCGCTAGAAACTTGCCATGCCGAGGAAATATGCGGCTGGACGTATGAAGCGCCATTCGATATTTATAATTGGCCCTCCTGGGAGCAAATGAAAAAGGACGAAATCGAGTTCGGCGATTCCGTCCTTCGAGCGGCTCAATATGCTGCAGTAATCGATAGTCAGCAGAAGCTGATTGGGTTTGCGCAGTTTTTCCCCTTAACAGGGGTGACGCGGCTTGGGCTCGGCCTGCGGCCCGACCTATGCGGCCTGGGGCTCGGTCCCGCCTTCACTCAGCTAATCGTCTCCGAGGCCGTGCGGCGGGCGCCGCAAAATGAAATTGATTTGGAGGTGCTCGCCTGGAACACTCGCGCCTCCCGCGCCTATGAGCAAGCTGGTTTCCATATAACGGACACCTATTCGCGCTCTACTCCCCACGGCTTTGCCGAATGCCATTGTATGGTTTATAAGCCGTCTGCAGCGGAATGAAATGTCGATTATTATATTAATCTAATAATTTGCGTTACTTTATCGTCCTGCGAAACCTCAATAATATGATGCTTGCTGTTATAGGTAATGACACCGCCGCCTACCGCAATGACCGGATCCTCGCCCAATCCGAAGAAGACATCGTCCGCTAATGCTTCCATCACCTCAGACCGGTCCTCGACAGGCAGCGCAGCCCACTCCTCCGAATCCATTTCAAAAAAAGTATAGCTTCCCTCGATTTCAGCCACCGCTGCTGTCAAATCCTTCAATATATCTGCGTATTCTCTCGCATGCCTAACGCCCATTTGTGATTACCACCTTTATCATCGTCATTTTTTGTACACATCTCTCTACTATTCTACCTTATTTTTTAAAATTTTAACGCGTTCGCCTGCAAAACGTATCATTTACTCTAACTTCAGAATACCCATTTGACGATAATATAAGAAGTAGAGAAATGTCGAAAATGATTTGGACGGGGTGTATGATGAAAAATTCAACAATTATCGGTCTTATTCTAGGGTTAGTCGCTGTACTCGGAGGGATGGTGTTAAAGGGAGCGCACCTGTCATCTCTTTTGAATCCTGCTGCTTATATGATTATTATATTAGGAACCATAGCTTCTGTTCTTATTGCCTTTCCTATGTCCGAGCTTTCCAAAGTCGGCAAGCTGTTTAAAATGGTATTTTCCGAGCAAAAGCTGCCTCAGCGCGATGAATTGATCCAGCGCTTCATGGAATGGGCTTCCGTTACGCGCCGCGAGGGCTTGCTCGCTCTTGAAGCAAAGATCGACGAAATTGAAGATACGTTTCTCCGGAACGGCATGCGCATGATTATTGACGGGAACGATCAGGACTTCGTGCGCGACGTTCTGCTTGAGGATATTGCAGCAACGGAAGACCGCCATAAGGCTGGAGCTCTTATTTTCACGCAAGCAGGTACATATGCGCCTACTCTAGGCGTACTCGGCGCGGTTGTAGGCTTGATCGCCGCTCTGGCCGATATGAGTGATATGGCGAAGCTCGCTCACGCCATTGCCGGTGCATTTATCGCTACATTGCTTGGTATCTTTACAGGTTATGTGCTTTGGCATCCCATTTCTAATAGATTGAAGCGTTTGTCTAAGCAAGAAATTCAAATTCGTCTCATGATGGTTGAAGGCTTGCTATCCATTCAATCCGGCGTATCGACGATTGCGATTAATCAGAAGCTGTCCGTATTCCTTACACCTACAGAAAGATTGAAGTTGAGGGAGAAGGAGGAAGGAGCCGCTTGAGCAGAAAGCATAGACACGAAGAACACGAGGAGCATGTTGACGAATCCTGGCTCATTCCTTATGCCGATTTGCTTACCCTGCTGCTAGCACTCTTTATCGTGTTATATTCGATGAACTCCGTCGACGTGAAAAAATTCGAAGAAATGTCCAAAGCCTTCAGCGTGGCGCTCAGCACAGGCAGCGGAGTGCTAACCGAATCGGCTATCGTCAAGAGCGGTGACGATAACGGGAAGAAACAAGATGAAGCAGGCGGCTTGATCGACACAAAGGATCAGTCGAAGGAAGAAACGAAGGATCAAACGGCCGAAGAGACAGCTCGTCAAAAGCTGATCGAACAAGAGCAGAAGGATCTTGAGGATCTGAAGAAGAAGGTTGACACTTACATCAAGAAGAACGGTCTCACGACCGATTTAAAAACGAAGCTTAACCTTTCACAGCTAATGATTACGATTAGCGACAACGCGTTATTTGCCCCGGCGCAAGCAAACGTTAAGCCGGAATCGAAGGAGCTCGCTGTCGCAATCGGCAAAATGCTGCAGCAATATCCTGATTATGAGGTCATCGTATCCGGGCATACCGATACAACCCCGATCTCGACCGTCTTCTTCAAGTCGAACTGGGATCTAAGCTCGATGCGGGCCATTCGTTTCATGGATATTTTGCTCGAAAATAAACATCTGAATCCCGTGCGCTTCAGCGCCATCGGCTACGGTGAATATCGTCCGGTTGCCGATAATAAAACGGTGGCAGGCCGCGCTAAAAACCGCCGTGTTGAAGTTTCGATAACTCGCAACGAATCAGCCAATGCTCAAAATCTTAAAGTGAAATAGCACAAGCGTAAACGGCTGTCGCCGACCTTTGGCGGCAACAGCTCGTTTCGCGGTGAAATATAAGCTTATTTATAAATGTGAAACATATAAATTCTTATATTTTAAACAAAAATCCCCTGCATCATTCGCTAAACGCGCTTGATGCAGGGGATTTTTGTTAAGTTGCACAGCTCTATACCGGCTCGTAGCTTAAATTTTCAAATAGCGTCGCCTTCTCGGCTTCTGTCAAATCCCGCCACTTCCCGACCTGCAGCCCGGCCAGATGAATGTTCATGATCCGCTGACGCTGCAGCCTTCTTACATGGTAGCCGAACGCTTCGCACATTCTACGAATTTGACGATTGCGCCCTTCGGTTAATATAATCCGGAATACGCGATCCGTCACTCTCGTCACGACGCAAGGCAATGTCATGCTGCCCAAAATATGAACGCCGCTTGCCATCCCGTGCAAGAAAGCCTCCGTCACCGGTTTATCCACCGTGACCAAGTATTCCTTCTCATGCTTTCCCTCCGAGCGAAGTATCGGATTTACGATATCACCGTCGTTCGTCAGAAGAATTAAGCCCTCCGAATCCTTATCCAGCCTTCCAATCGGAAAAATACGCTCGGCATGGCCGATAAAATCAACTATATTCCCCTTAATATGTAGCTCTGTCGTACTCGTAATGCCTACCGGCTTGTTGAGTGCAATGTAAACATGCTGTCTCTGCTTGCCAATCTTACGGCCGTCGACACGCACATCATCCCCCAGCTCAGCCTGACTGCCCAGCAATGCCGTAACGCCATTGATCGTTACGCGTCCGCCGTCTACCAGCTTATCCGCCTCGCGTCTGGAGCAATAGCCCGTTTCACTAATAAATTTATTGATTCTCAAAGCTGCTTCACCCCGTTGTATGTACTGCCAAATCAGCAATTTTGTCCGATGGATCATCATGCGCGGCTGCTGCCGCAGCACCGAAAGACGCCAGCCGGCTGCCTCAACATGAGGCAAGGCCTATGCTTGTTCTTCTAGTATAACGTTCTCACCAGCTTCTTTCAAAGCTGGAAGAACCACATTTACCGTTGTTCCGACATTTACCTGGCTTTTGATATCCATTGACCCGCGATGACTGTTAATAATACGCTGACTCACCATAATACCGAGACCGGTGCCTGTTTCCTTGCCTGTAAAAAAAGGATCGCCAATTTTCGATATCATCTCGGCAGGAATGCCCATCCCTTCATCCGTAACTGCAATCGAAATAAACTCTCTTTTGTTCGTAATTTGAATATGGATCCGTCCACCGCTCGGCATCGCTTCAATGGCATTTTTCAGCAAATTAATGAATACCTGCTTCAATTGATTCTCCTCGCATGAGATCAGGCACTGCTCCTCCGTAAAAGAAACAAGAAACTCGATATCGTGAAGCAGCGCTTCACTGTTCATTAATGCGATTACATCCTGCAGCACATCCCTCACGTCTTTTGTAATAAACCTCGTTGCTTGCGGCTTGGCCAAAATCAGAAACTCTCCAACAATCAAATTAATTCGGTCGAGCTCCGATAGCATAAGGGCCACATAGGAGAGCGTCAGCTTCTTGCTCTCCTGCTGAAGCTGCAGAAAACCGCGCAGCGTCGTAAGCGGATTGCGAATTTCATGAGCAACGCCAGCTGCCAGCTGCCCTACCGTCGTAAGCTTCTCCGATCTGCGCAGCAGCTCCTCCATCTTATTGCGGCTGCGCATATCTCTTGAAATGCTGGCAAATGCACGAATCGTTCCGTCCGAGTCGCGAATAGGCGAGATCGTAACGCTAACCGGAATCATCTCGCCCGTCTTGGTTAGGCGCATCGTTTCCTGCGCGGGCAGCACCTTTCCTGTTAGCAGCTGGTTCAGCATTTGCCTCATCTCCGCTTTATGAGAATCCGGCAGAATCGGATAATAAAGCCCGATTGCCTCCTCCTCCTCATATCCAAAGAGCAGCTCGAAAGCGCGGTTTACTTGAATGACTTTACCGTCCAGATCGATAAGGTGAATGGCATCGCTCGAATGATTAATAAACGACTCCAAATGCTCCTTCATGCGCCGATTTTCTTCAAATGCTTTTCGCAGCTTGCTCATATAAATGCTTAGATTTTGCGACATCGCATTAACCTTTAGCGCAAGCAAGCCAAATTCATCCTTGCGTTTAATGTGAATCGGTTGTTGAAAGCGCGCAGAAGAAACCTCGTTCACCTTCCACAAAATATCCTTTAACGGCTTGATCATGACACCTACCATCCAATAGCTGATAATGAGCACGAGCACCATCGTAATGCCCGTATAAATCAGCGAATCGTTGCGGCGCTGGTTTATAAGGTGCTTAATCCCTTCCCCGTCATATACAACGCTTATAATATAGTTGCCCGTCAGTTCGGTTGAATAGTAGCTTCGAAAATAGAACTTTCCGTTTATTTGCATTTTTCGCAGCGCAAAGCCGGTATTCTTCACATCAGATAAATTGGAATGATCGCTTGTTGAGTCCAAATACGTATAGGTACCGAACAGAACGGATAACGAGTCTTGCTCAAATACCGTTATTTCCTTTATATTTGGATTTAACGATTTTACAATGTCAAAGATATGCTCAGGACCCGAATGATCTTCTTCAATAATGGAGTCCCTGCCCGATTTCTGCTCGTATGAGGAAAAGGAATTAGCTACATGCATGGAGGTATCCTGCATCGATTGACGCACTTGCTCCCGCATACCGTGAATCATCGTATATTCACTTAACATGTGGTAGAAAATGAAAAACGTCAATACAATAAGCGTAATTAAGAAAGAGAACTTCATCTTAATTGACAATGTATGCCACATCCTTTTACACAAAAACGTTTTATTAACAACTTATACACATTATCAACAAGTACTGTGCACAGCTCTGAATAAAATGTGAGTATTTATGTGTATATCATGCAAGTTATCCACAAAGTTATCCGCAACATGTTAACAACAGAATATTTGTTCGTTGTATAATGATTAACTTTCAAAGGGGTTATTGTTTATGATAAGAGAACAAGAAGATCAGATCTGGATGCTGGAAGCCATCGCAGAAGCTAAAAAAGCCGAGCAAATCGGAGAGGTTCCTATCGGGTGCGTAATTGTCAGAAACAACGAAATTATCGGGAGAGGCTACAATTTGCGGGAGACGCGATTTGATCCAACCGCGCATGCCGAAATGGTGGCCATTCGTGACGCCTGCGATCGCATCGGCGCATGGAGATTGTTAGATTGTACGTTGTATGTCACGTTGGAGCCTTGTCCTATGTGCGCCGGCGCCATTGTTCAATCCCGGGTTAATCGTGTTGTATTTGGAACGACCGATCCAAAGGCGGGTTGTGCCGGAACGCTTATGAACTTACTGCAAGAGCCCCGTTTCAATCATGAAACGGAGCTCACAAGTGGTATTTTACAGCCTGAATGCGCGTCTCTGTTAACTCAATTTTTCCGTCGACTGCGAGAGAAATAACGTCCCCTACAAATTGTCGCGGCGTATCGTGATAGGTGCTAGTTCGTCTCTTTGTATATACTGTAACGCAACAATAAGCTGATCGGCCTCTTCGCTAATCGCCAGAACATCCGGATCTGTCAAACTGCCGCGAGCCTCGGCTATTTCATGAAGCTTTAGCCGCAGCGACTGCAATTGTTTTAGCAAGTGTTTTTTGTCCATAGCTCGCTTCGGGGCACGCTCCTTATTTAGCACTCGTATGGTAATGGTTCTATTATACTCGGAGAGCAATAAGGAGTTTGTAAAATCTTGTCGACGAACGCAGACAATTTTCGGGCATTATTCGACAAAATGAAGTCATTTATGCCGTTATATAGTTCTTTTTTACTAATAAAATCAATTAATATTTGGTTATTATCACTCACTACAAATTTAGAACTGGTTAATTTTACACACTATCGCTGTATAAGGAGGCCGCATCCCGTCTCCAATACGATGCTCCACGACCGTTGAACGTAATTGCCAGCGATTATTTAGCATTTATGTGCTGCCTGATTTCTTTAAGCGCTTTTACGACAAATATCCCGAAGAATCGTTACCCCGACATCCCGGATAATATGTCGAATTACAGAAAAAATTGCTGCAAAAACCGCTTGCCGTCTACAATTATGAGGATAAATCCATTTGTATTATAAGAAAGTATGAAGTAAAATTATTTAAAACATAAGCAGCATTGCTCGTGAAATAAACATAAAATCGGATGTCGGGATGTGCCTTTGTGAATAATAAAGCAGTTATTCTAGGTTGTAATTATTATATAGGCTTAAGCACGATTCGTTGCTTAGGCATTAACGGCGTACATACGGTTGCAGTTGATTATTCCACTAAAGATACCTATGGCGCGGATTCAAAATATACGTCCGAGAGACTGATCTCTCCTCACTATAAAGAAGATACGGCGGCATTCATTCGTTTCCTAATTGACTATGCCCGTAAGCAAAGCGTCCCTCCCGTTCTCATTCCTTGCCATGATTCTTATCTAGAGGTCATCGATGAGCATTTGGACGAGCTGAGAGAACATTATCTCATTCCGCAAAATGTACCAGGCATATATTCAGATATGATGAATAAAGAAGTACTACAGCGGCTCGCGCTTGATAACGGTGTTTCCGTCCCTGAAACGGTAAGAGTGGATGAAAACCGCTTCTTCGAGAAGATCGACCAAACGATCAAGTACCCTTGCATCGTCAAGCCAACCGACTCCCCTTCCTTCGTTGCGAAATTTAGAAGAAAGCTCTTCAAGGTAAACAACCGCCCAGAGCTTGAAGAAGCATTGGCAAAAGCAAAGGAAGCAAATTTGGAGGTTATCGTACAGCGTATCATTCCGGGCTTTGACGATCATATGTACACGTTTGACGCTTACTTAAACCAGAATTCCAAAGTAACGCACTGGGTAACCTGCCAGAAATTCCGCCAATATCCAATCAATTTCGGCGCATCGGTTTATACAGGCCAGAAGTATGTCCAGGAATTGTTCGATATCGGCGCTCCTTTTCTGGAGAAGATGAAATGGAAGGGCTTCGCGGAAATCGAGTTCAAGAAGGACGCCGAAACCGGCCGATTTTATTTGATCGAGGTCAACTGCCGGATCACGAACCTGAACAACCTGCTTTACAAGGTAGGCGTGAACATCCCTTGGATTACGTATCAAGAGCTGACAGGCGGCAACCTTGTTCCCCCAAAAGCCGTCAAAGAAAATACGAACCGCGTATTCTGGTACGGGTATGAGGACATGCTCGCCATTCGTGACTATATCAAGACCGGGCAGTTGACATGGAAGCAAGTATTTGCATCGCTGTTTAAGCCGAAGGCTTACGCAATTTGGGATTGGAAGGACCCTAAGCCAGCCTTCTCCTACGCCTCTATCATTGGCGGCAAGCTGACGAAAAAGCTTCTGAGAAGATAGTCCGCACAAACAGGAATAGGTCACTAGAATGGAGCTGATCGTATGTTATTGACCTCCTTAGTTAAAGATCTTGATTACACGCTCGTTAAAGGTGATTTACATATAGAAGTAAACTCCGTTGCTTATGACTCCAGAGAGGTCAAGGCCAATGGCGTTTTTGTCGCTATTTCCGGCTTTTCGGTTGATGGCCATCATTTTATTGATAAGGCGGTCGCGCTTGGCGCGACCACTGTCATTGTTGAGAAGGAAGTCGCCATTACGGCTGACGTTACGGTGCTGCAGGTTGCCGATACACGCGAAGCGCTTGCGCGGGTTGCCGCTAATTTCTATCATCGCCCGACTGAGCAAATGAATCTTCTCGGCATAACAGGGACGAACGGAAAGACCTCGACCACTTATTTTCTAAAATCAATTTTTGAGCAAACGGGGACATCCCTCGGTATTATCGGCACGATCGGAACGGTCATCGGAGACAAAATGTTCCAAAATAAAAATACGACTCCGGAATCACTGAATCTGCAGCGGATCTTCGCTGATATGATCGAATCCCATACGAAGCATTGCGTCATGGAGGTTTCATCGCATGCGCTCAATTTAAGCCGCGTTGCTCAGTCCAGCTTCAATACCGGAATCTTTACGAACCTAACGCCGGACCATCTGGAGCTTCATCATACGATGGAGGAGTATTTCGAGGCAAAGGCCAAGTTATTTACCATGACGACGGACTATAACATTATTAATGCGGATGATAAATTCGGTAAAATCCTTATCGACCGATTGATGAGCGCGGCTCCTAAGCTGCTCACGTACGGAATCGAGCAGGAGGCTGACATTTACGCAACGGATATTAACTATTTTGCCGAATACACGACCTATACCGTAAATACACCAAAAGGCAGCATCGCCATTAAAGTAAATCTTCCTGGGACGATCTACGTATACAATAGCTTGGCTGCTATCGCAACCGCTTATTGCAATCAATTCAGCTTGCAGCAAACTGCTGACGGGATTGCGGCTGTCGATGGTATTAAAGGGCGTCTGGAGGTCGTTTATCAGGATGAAGACACCAAAATTATCGTCGATTTTGCGCATACGGAGGATAGCCTGGAGAAAGCCTTAACGACGATACGGCCTTTCGCTAAGGGCAAAATCATTCTTGTATTCGGCGTATATGCGGCTGATGGGGAGTCCGGTACGGAAAAGCGCAGATCGATGGCCAAGGTTGCCGCTAAGTTTGCCGATTTTTCCGTTATCACCTCGGATAATCCGAAGGAGCAGGATAATACGCTTATTATCCGGGAAATTGTCGAAGGCATCGAAGAGCATAATGGCGCCTACGAGGCCATTGTCGACCGGAGAGACGCGATTGCCTTTGCCATTGAAATCAGCAGGAAAGACGACGTTATCCTGATCGCCGGCAAAGGCCATGAAACGTCGCAAATTATCGGCAAAACGGAAATTCCTTTTAATGAGGCTGAGATCGTTAGGGAAATCATCAAAAGTAGGTTGAACAATGGAAGCTAAAAGCTTAGGCGTCATAGGCGGGATGGGTCCGAAAGCAACATCCGTATTTTTCGACATGGTTATCGAACAGACCGCAGCAGACCGCGATCAGGATCATATTAATATCGTTGTCCTTAATCACGCCACTTTACCCGACCGAACGGATGTTATATTGGCGGGCAGAGGCGAAGTGTTTCTTGAAGCGGTTGCGAAGGATTTAAAGCTCCTTGAAGCAGCGGGCGTGTCGAATATCGCAATCCCTTGCAATACGTCGCATTATTTCTACAACGATATGCAGCAAATGACGGGTATCAACATTATCAACATGGTGGACGAGACATTGAAAGAGATCTACGACACCTACGGAGAACATTGCAAAATCGGCATTTTAGCTACGAATGGGACCGTTAGCAGCGGCGTATACCGAAAAGGCTGCGCTCAGTACAATATGCAGCTCCATGAGCCTAACGACTCGATTCAAGAGCATGTGATGGACATTATCTATAATAAGGTAAAACGCAATTTACCGGTAGAACCATCCGAGTTTGAAGGAATCATCAACCATCTTCTGATCCAAGATCAATGCCAGTGTGTAATCATCGCATGCACCGAATTATCATGCATTCCGATTCAAAACGAGGTCTCGAAATATTGTGTAGACGCAATGGCCGTGCTTGTTCAAAAGTCTATCGAGCTATCCGGCAAGCAGTCCATCACGAAATAAAGACAGCGACGCGCGAGCATCCACTTATGATATAGCACAAAAAAACCGGAGATACGGATCTCCGGTTTTTTTGCGTCTCTGCTATTCTATTTCAAATAGATCGGCATTCCGATCTCTTGCTTCAAGAATTTTTGGCAGCTGCTCAAAAAACACATCCACCACTTGCGGGTCAAAATGCCGCCCCCGTTCTTCCTTTATGAGGGCCAATATCCGGTCCAGCTCCCAAGCCGCTTTATATACCCTTGAGCTGCCTAATGCATCAAATACATCTGCAAGCGCGGTAATGCGCCCGTAAATATGAATGTCTTCGCCTGCAAGCCCTTGCGGGTACCCTGATCCGTCCCATTTTTCATGATGATGCCAAGCTACAATTGCCGCTGCCTGCAGGAGCTGCCTCTTGGAATTTCGCAATAGCTGGTAACCGATATCGGCATGTCCCTTCATCCGCTCAAACTCTTCATCGGTTAGCTTTCCCGGCTTTTGCAAAACGGCATCCGGTATAGCTACCTTACCGATATCATGCATCGGTGAAGCGCTGCGCAGCATGTCTGCCTCCGACTTACACATGCCTAACCCTAATGCTAAAATATAGGAATATTGGGCGACCCGTTTAACATGATTACCCGTTTCCTTCGAACGGCCTTCGCCAATTTTGCCCATTGCCATAATAATCTCTTTTTGTGTTTCGAGTATTTCCTCATGAAGCATGATCGATTCCAGAGATTTACCCGAGTACGATGCGGCGAGCGATAGGTATTCCATATCCTTCGTTGAAAATGTCTGTTTTTCTGTCAATTTATTAATAGCTTGATACGCCCCGATAACTTCTCCCTGATTATTGCAAAAAGGGATGGTCATAATCGACTTCGTCCGGTAACCGGTCTTCCTGTCGCTTTCTGGATTATGTCTGGGGTCCTCATATGCATCATCTATAAAAATCGGTTGTCCGTAACTGATTGCGCTTCCGACTAACCCGCTTCCGTAAGGGATTCGAATTTCTCCCACACCGTGAGCGACTGCCGTAAACAGTTCATGACGTGCAGCGTCAATAAGCCAGACAGTACAGCGGTCGGCAACGACCATTTCCCGGCCCATGTTCGCCATTAAAATAAGCACGGACTCCAGTTTTATTTCATTTGCTATTTTTGCTGTATATTCGAATATCACTTTGAGCATTTGCTCAGGCGATAAATCTAATTTATAAGAGCGGGGATCATTGAAGTTTTCTTGCATGCAGGGCACTCCTCCAGCCGTACGAGCTCATAACCTTTACAATTATTCGCTCTCCCGCACGCTAAATCCTGCTAATCAGACAAGAAATGCTAGTATTTTCGACAAATAAAGCAGCAGTTTTATTCTCTAATCGTTAATCTTGCTTACTTAAAAGCACACATGCTATAATTAGTATTGCTGCGCGTCCGTAGCTCATCCGGATAGAGCAAACGTTTCCTAAACGTTAGGTGGGAGGTTCGAGCCCTCTCGGGCGCGCCATTTCTTTACTCGTCTATTGACCGTATCATACGGCAGTTTTAATATTTTTTGTTGTTACTTAGCTCACCTATCAATTTCTTTCCTAAGTCTTGCCAATTGGCAAGGCTCTTTTTGAACTTGATTCTCAGAATGATTTTTCACCTTACGACAGCCGTATTTCTAGTCATTGCCGTTTCCAAAAAAGAGCGGCATACCATTCCGCCTTACCCGCCCGCTCCGTGCAGCTTGCAGCCGAGATGTCCATGATAAATTTATGCATATCTATCGGCCCTTCTAACGTATAACTACATAAGTCACTTTAGTCGGCTGTTTTTATTATAAGGAGGCAATATAAAATGAATCAAACTTTCGGGCTTCATAAAGAGGAGAAAACGTACGGAATGCTTTGCCATCTGCTTGCTTTCAGCGGATTAATCATTCCGTTTGGCAACATTCTCGGCCCGCTTATCATCTGGCTCATGAAGAAGGATCAATCCAGCTACGTGGATATGCACGGCAAAGAATCACTTAATTTCCAGATCAGCAATGCCATCTATACCATCATTTCCAGCCTGCTCATCTTCGTACTCATCGGCTTTGTCACTACACCGCTTTTATTTATTTTCTGGCTTGTATTCACCATTATCGGTTCCATTCGCGCATCCGAAGGGAACAGCTACCGTTATCCGTTAACGATTCGTTTTCTCAAATAAAACAGAAAGGCGCCAGAGCTGGCCAGCTCCGGCGCCTTTCTGTTTTAGGCAGCTGCGAACCATATTTCTTCCACAGTACAAGCTAGCGACCCAATTGATCCAGTGCCTGCTGGCGCAGCTATCGACAGGGAGCCCTCTCTAAGTCATCACCCGAAGCAAAAATCGCCCCTGACAGTCAGGAGCGGCTTTTAAACGGGCTTTTTAAAGTCCAACCGGCTGTTGGAACAACTTTGTCAGCTCATCCAGCGTAATAGCATCAGTCGGAATTTCATTCTCGAACTTCGGAGCTTTATTAATATCGGAATAGTTCACGTCATAATGAACGCCAAGCTTCATCTTCTGACCGCTCTCTTTATCCGATGCTTCAACATTTATTTTACCTGCCTGGTAAGAGAGATAGCCGTCTGTAATAGCGCCGGTAACCTTCAGCGTGTTTACTTTGACATCGTTTTTGAGTGTATTCAGTATCTCCGTTTTGTTTGTTTCAAGATCCGTTTTAAACTTCTCGATATCAGCCTTCTCTAGCTGCAGCGACTTGAGCGATTCTTCATTCGCAAGCAGAACGTCAAGCACTTCAGGCAGCACCTGGTTAATGACGGTTTCCACCGTTTTCGGGTAGTTGTCTGCGTTGATTTCGAAAGCAACGATTTGATCAGCTTTCAGGTCGGCTGGCAGACCAGCCTCCTCCGCCTTAGGCTCACTGAAGTAAGTCTTCTCGTCAAAATGCTTAAGCAGCACATCTCCAAGCTCCTTGCCAAGCTTCTGCTGTGCAGCTAGATCGATCTCAGCCGCGCCCTGCTGCTTCGCAAGCTCCTTCAGATCAATCTTGATGAACTTGCCAGTAACGGTTTCAGGCAGCGGCAGCATCGGAATTTGCGGTATTTTCACATACAGCGTTTCCTCTGTCAGGATCATTGGTACGGTGAGCTTCATTTCCATATCACCCGGCAGCACGATCTCCATATTCAAATCCGTACGCATCGGGTCCTTCTGGTAAATAGCATCGACTGTAATTGTTGCATCCTTAATCATGCCTACGATCGCTGCTGCTGCAGCCGCATCGCCCTGCTTAGCTGCATCCTGCGGAATTTCCAGCTCATCCAATCCTAATGACATTTTAACTGCATATGAGTCCGCTTCTGCGATCTTCGTCATAGCTGCCTGCAATGCTTCCTTCGGCGGTTTACCCGAGCTGCAGCCTGCAATAACGACCAAAATAACAGCTAGCAAAAGAACCCCTATTTTATGTACTTTTTTCATGAAATAAGTTCCTCCCCTATCTTTTTATAAGCACCTCCATTCTATACTATAAAAGCAGCTTTTAGAAGTTATATCCAAAAATTCCCGTTCAGCGAACTGAACGGGAATTTTGATCTATGCATTTTGGAACCATTTAATTTTTAAGAGCCTTCGGGATTATTATGACTCACGTGATTATGCTGCTTCGTCTTCTTCGAGCCGGATAGCGGCTCTTGCTGTCCGCCGCCGTTACGATTAGGCCTATTGACCTGCGGATTGCCTTCCGGCACTGGAAAATCTTTTGATTTAGCCATTCAGAACCCTTCCTTTATCTGTTTCATTTTGTAATTCCTCAACCGTTAAGTTTTTTGATGCTCTAAATTAGCCGGGTTGTCATGATTTAAAGCATCTTGATGGCGCCGGTCATTTTTGTCCTGCTGCAGCTGCTGTGCCTGATGGCTGTTGACCGGCTCGATGTCTAGTGCTTCAACGACATTCGATAAATTTTTATCGGCAGTTCCTTTTGCTTTCGTCATAAGTGATTATCTCCTCTACGCGTGCGTCAATCGATGAAGCGCTTGAGCACATTCATGCAAATGTCGGGTGTAATCCTGTATCAGCTGCTGAGTGATTTCGCCTCGTTCATCGACGGATATCTTATCCTTCTCGACGTCAATAAACTCAACCCTTACTTCGCGGCTATCTACATAAGTAACTTTAAAATCAAACGAATACATTTGATGACCGGCTGAATCAATCGTCACGCGCAGTGACTTCGAATCGGCCTCGTCCGGCAGCACCTTGCAGCGGTCAGCGCTGTTTAGCGTTTCCGGCAAAGTTTGTCGCCAAGCATCTGCTAAATTTTCCTGATTCAATTGCAGCTCATCTGATTTACCCATTAAATGAAGCACCTCCACACGTATAACATGCGGAGGGCGACTTCATTTTATACGAGGAGATGAGGTACAAAAAAAGCCCAAACGCTTGGCGTCTGGGCTTGTTCATATGTAGCTGATAAAAATATGGAGGAGAGAGTGGGACTCGAACCCACGTGAGCTTGCGCTCTAACAGTTTTCAAGACTGCCCCGTTATGACCGCTTCGGTATCTCTCCATCATTTAATTGTCACAAGAAATATTGTACCACAGGTCAAAATAAAGATGCAACTAAATTTTGACCTTGTGGCAAAAAAATTTAAAGTTTAGGTGCTTCGATCGAGCTGATGCCGCCCATATACGGACGCAATACCTCTGGAATCGTCACCGATCCATCTGCTTGCTGGAAGTTTTCGATGATCGCAGCAAAGGTACGGCCAACCGCCAACCCCGAACCGTTTAGCGTATGCACGAATTCCGGCTTGCTCTTCGTATCTCTGCGGAAACGGATTCCGGCGCGGCGCGCTTGGAAATCCTCTACGTTCGAGCATGACGATATTTCACGGTACGTGCCCGCGCTTGGAAGCCAAACTTCAAGGTCATACGTTTTTGCCGCTGTGAAGCCCATATCGCCCGTACAAAGCGTTAGAACACGATAAGGAAGTCCTAGCAGCTGCAAAACCTTCTCGGCGTTAGCGGTCATTTTCTCGAGCTCTTCGTACGAATCCTCCGGCTTAGTCAATTTGATCAGCTCGACCTTATTGAACTGATGCTGGCGAATTAAGCCGCGTGTATCGCGTCCGGCCGAGCCGGCTTCCGAACGGAAGCACGAGCTGTAAGCTACAAAATATTTAGGAAGCTCTTCTGCCGGCAAAATCTCTTCGCGATGCAGATTCGTAACCGGAACCTCAGCCGTAGGAATAAGAAAGTAGTCTGAATCCGAAATTTTGAACAGATCCTCTTCAAACTTCGGAAGCTGTCCCGTACCGACCAAGCTTTCGCGATTCACGATATACGGAGGCAGAATTTCCTCATAACCGTGCTTGTCGCTGTGCAAATCCATCATGAAGCTGATGAGCGCGCGCTCAAGTCGTGCACCAAGGCCGCGATAAAAGGTAAAACGCGATCCCGTCACCTTCGCTGCGCGTTCAAAGTCTAAGATGCCGAGCGATTGGGCAATTTCCCAGTGCGGCTTGGGCTCGAAGTCAAAACTTGGCACCTCGCCGTTTTTGCGAAGCTCTACATTATCTTCCTCCGACTTGCCGATTGGCACGCTGTCGCTAGGAATGTTAGGAATCGCTAGCGTCAGCTCCTCCACTTGCACCTCTAGCTCGCGAAGCTCATCGTCCAGCTCTTTAATACGGTCGCCTACCTCTCTCATTTCAATGATAAGAGCTTCGGCATCGCCGCCCGTTCTTTTGAGCTTAGCTACTTCCTGTGAAACTGTATTGCGACGACTTTTCAGCTGCTCCGTCTCTTGGATAAGATCACGGCGCTTCGTATCCAGCACCGGGAAATTAGCAATAAGATCAAGTGAAGCTCCGCGGTCATGAAGCGCCCTCTCAACCTTCTCGAATTCATTTCTTAACAATTTCACATCCAGCACGTGTCAAAAGCCCCTCTCTGAAGGGAGTAATTTTATTATTGTAAAAGCTTATTCCTTGCCTGCGGCTGCTTCCTTCACCATATCAACGAAATATGCATGCAGCCTGCAGTCATCCGTTAGCTCCGGATGATAGGACACGGCAAGCAGATGTCCCTGTCTTGCGGTTACGATCTCATCTCTGTATGTAGACAACACTTCTACGTCAGAGCCGACTTTCTTAATCAATGGCGCACGGATAAAAACTGCGCGAACGGGCTCATCGATTCCCTTTACGTTTAAATCCGTCTCAAAGCTTTCCTGCTGGCGGCCAAATGCATTCCGCGCAACCGTCATATCCATTAGACGCAAATGCGCATCCTCTTGTCCCTCGATTTCATCCGCCAATACGATAAGACCCGCACAAGTGCCGAATAACGGCTTACCCTGCGCTGAAAAATCCGCAATAGCTTCCATAAATCCGTATTTCCGCATAAGCTTGCCGATCGTTGTGCTCTCGCCACCCGGAATAACAAGCCCCTGCAGCTCCTTAAGCTGCTCAACCCGCTTAACGGCGACCGCCTCTGCGCCCGCCGCTTCTAAGCTTCGTATATGCTCTGCTACTGCGCCTTGAAGCGCAAGTACGCCTATCTTCATCGCTCTATTCGCCTTCCTTTACGGGCAAGAGCCGGCATCGCTATAAGCGATTAGCCGGCACCTGCATATTACATCTATTAGATACCGCGATCTTGCATGCGCTCAGCAGCGTTCAGCTTGGAAATTTCGATCCCTTTCATCGGTGCTCCCAAGTTTTTCGATACTTCTGCAATAAGCTTGTAATCTTGATAATGCGTAGTCGCTTCAACGATCGCACGCGCGAACTTCTCAGGGCTGTCCGATTTGAAAATACCTGAGCCAACGAATACGCCGTCTGCACCAAGATGCATCATTAGCGCTGCGTCGGATGGAGTCGCTACGCCGCCTGCTGCAAAGTTAACAACTGGAAGCTTGCCGGTTTCATGCACATCAAGAAGCAAATCATAAGCTACGCCAAGAATCTTAGCTTCATGATAAAGCTCGTCCTTCGACAACCCTTGGATTTTGCGAATTTGTCCATTGATGAGACGTAGATGACGAACCGCTTCAACGATGTTACCCGTTCCTGGCTCACCCTTTGTACGCAGCATCGCTGCACCTTCTTGAATACGGCGCAAAGCTTCGCCAAGATCCTTTGCTCCGCATACGAACGGAATTGTAAACTCCTGCTTGCTAATGTGGAACACTTCATCGGCTGGCGTCAGCACTTCGCTCTCATCAATGTAATCAACGCCCATCGATTCCAATACTTTCGCTTCTACATAATGGCCAATACGAGCCTTCGCCATTACAGGAATCGAAACCACTTTCATCACTTCTTCTACGATTGTCGGATCAGCCATACGGGCTACTCCGCCTGCCGCACGAATATCGGAAGGGACGCGCTCTAGCGCCATTACCGCTGTTGCCCCTGCTGCTTCTGCTACCTTCGCTTGCTCGGCGTTCATTACGTCCATAATGACGCCGCCTTTTTGCATTTCTGCCATGCCGCGTTTTACGCGCGATGTACCTGTTTCCATGCTACAAATCCTCCTATTTTCATCCATCAAAATGTATATTACCGCAGTTGTTCTAACCATTGATTTTACAGGAACCAAGATTAATCGACAAGCCTAGATTTACTTTATTTCCTTGTTTACTGCTCGGATTAGAACAAATTGACGATTCCATTAAATAAACTAGCGAAAAAATTACCGATAGCACGGAACATCAAGCGGAACCAGCCTGCCTTCTGTCCATCCTCAGTCGTAATCAGGTTAACCGTACGCTTCAGCTCAAGCTTCGTGTCCGGATCCGTGTACTTGTACGTTACCGTACCAACAACGGTACCGACCGGAATCGGAGCAACCAATTCAGCCTCGGTTTTTACATCACTGGCAACAATCTCGATCTTAGGCTCTACGCCCTTCTTAACCATGAACGTAATATCCTTATCCGTTACAACCGGGAGGGATTTCTTTTTGCCCTTCTTAATCTTAACCGATTTCACCGATTCTACCACGGATTTTGGCGGCAGCACCGTCTTTTTCTCAAACGTGCTGAAGCCGTAGTTGTACAACTTAGCCGTTTCGTTAAAACGGGCGTGTTTTGTAGCTGTATCCATAACGACGCTAATAAAACGTTGATCGCCCCGTTTAACAGTACCCGTAAAGTTGTAGCCTGCTGCATTGATAAATCCTGTCTTCATGCCGTCGACGCCTTCATAAGCCAAATGCTTTAGACCCGTTTGGTTTACGTTCGTGCCCAGCATCCAGTTGATGTTTACGATCGGATCCGCGTCGCGCTCACGGAATTTATATTCCTGCAGCTTGGAGTATTCCAAAAATTCCGGATGCTCGCTCAAAATAATTTGTGCAAGCTTGGCCATGTCAGCTGCAGAAATAACTGTCGTCTCCGATAGGCCCGTTGCACTTGTGAAAATGGCCGTTTTTAGACCGAGCTTATCGGCTACTTCATTCATCTTCGTTACAAAGCCTTGCTCGCTTCCCGCTATTTGTGAGGCAAGCGCAATCGTTGCATCGTTAGCGGAGCCCACTGCCATTGCTTTATATAAGTCGCGAACCGTATGTTGATCGCCTTGAGCCAGAAATACGGATGATCCGTCCAGCGGTACGGCGGCTGCTTCCGCGCTGGTCGTAATAACCTCATCCCATGATAAACGCTCATTTGATACTTCTTCAAGAACAATATATTCCGTCATTAGCTTGGTCATACTTGCCGCAGGAAGCGGTTCTCCCGAGTTAACCTCATACAGCACTTGACCGGAATCCGCATCAATTAAAATAGCCGCTTTGACCTGTAAGCCTAAAGAATTATCCGTACTAGGTCTTCCATCATATCCACTCGCCAGTGCCACCGCCGAACCAAGCGACAGCATTACCATCCAAACCGCCAAACTTGCAGCGATGACTGACTTTAACCGAACCGGCCTTACCATTTCCTTCAACGTCGTTTCTCCCCTTTTCCCACTAGGTTTGTCTGTTGTTAATTGTAACATATCAAACCCTAACAATTAAACCTCTTCAAGACGTTAGTAGAATAAGTAATCCTTCATAAAAAAACCAGGCAAGGAAGTGCGAACAGGGCACCCTTCCTTGTCTGGTTATAAAAGCTTATTCTACTCAATTTTAATTTTATAGGGAGTAGTTTGGAGCTTCCTTCGTAATTTGCACATCATGCGGATGGCTTTCACGAAGACCCGATCCTGTAATACGAACGAATTGCGTATCGTTCTTGAGCTCGTCCAGCGAAGATGTACCGCAGTAGCCCATACCTGAACGCAAGCCGCCCAGCAATTGATGAACGGTATCAGCAAGCGGTCCTTTGTAAGGAACGCGGCCTTCAATACCTTCCGGAACAAGCTTGTTCTCGTTCTCTTGGAAGTAACGGTCCTTGCTTCCTTCCTTCATAGCGCCGAGCGAGCCCATACCACGGTATACCTTAAAGCTGCGGCCTTGGAAAATTTCCGTTTCGCCTGGGCTTTCAGCCGTACCTGCAAACAAGCTTCCGATCATAATCGCGCTTGCTCCAGATGCGATTGCCTTCGTTATGTCACCGGAATATTTAATACCGCCGTCTGCAATAACCGGAATATTGTATTCGCGGGCAACTGTTGCACAATCATAAATCGCTGTAATTTGCGGAACGCCGATACCAGCAATAACGCGCGTTGTACAAATCGAGCCAGGACCGATACCTACCTTAACTACAGATGCGCCAGCTTCGATTAGATCGCGCGTAGCATCGCCGGTAGCAACGTTGCCTGCGATAATCGTAAGAGCCGGATAAGTTGCACGAAGCTTACGAACAGCTTCTATAATATTAATATGGTGACCATGTGCCGAATCGACAACAAGCACGTCAATACCCGATTGTACCAGAGCTTCCGCACGATCCATCGTGTCCTTCGAAATACCGACTGCTGCTCCGCAAAGCAGACGGCCTTGCTTATCCTTTGCCGCATTCGGGAACTGGATTGCTTTCTCAATATCTTTAATCGTAATAAGGCCTTTAAGCGTGTTCGACTCATCGATGAGCGGCAACTTCTCGATCTTGTGCTTCTGGAGAATACCTTCCGCTTCCTGCAGCGTCGTGCCGACAGGTGCCGTAACAAGGTCTTTGCGAGTCATGACTTCATTTATTTTGATCGAATAATCATGTACGAAACGCAAATCACGGTTTGTCAAAATACCGACAAGCTTCTTGTCTTGATCAACAATCGGCACACCTGAGATGCGATATTTTCCCATCAATTCTTCTGCGTCATATACATGGTGATCAGGCGTAAGTGAAAACGGATTTGTAATTACACCGCTCTCCGAACGTTTTACACGGTCTACTTCCTCCGCTTGCTGTGCAATCGACATATTCTTATGAATAATGCCAATTCCGCCCTCACGCGCTATTGCAATCGCCAATGCGGCTTCTGTAACGGTGTCCATGCCTGCGCTAATGAGCGGAATGTTTAGCTTAATGTTCTCGCTTAATCGAATCGAGATGTCAACTTCCCTAGGCAGCACTTCTGATTTGCGCGGAATAAGCAGGACGTCGTCAAACGTTAGCCCTTCTTTGGCGAATTTCGTTTCCCACACGAGTATGTTCCTCCCTTAATTTAAGTACGTCTCACATATATTATTGCAATATTAGCAGAGGGGTTATGGGCTGTCAAGGCTGATGAACAGCATGTTGCATCCACTTTATACTCGTTCTAGAAGACTGAAAGAATGCTATTTCTTTAGAAAAAATCAGGTAAATACGTTATTCGTTCGGGAATACGATCTTGTAAGCGTTTAATCATTGCCTTATCTCCGTCTATACGCGTCAAATGGGCTAATTGAACCGGCCGGAGGTAACCTAGAAGCATGGTCGTAAATGATCCAATATCCAGCTTAATTACGTCTTCTTTTCTATGATTTTCATCCAAACGTCGTAGAGAAGCTTTGCCTGATGCATCTATTTGAAGTAAATAGCTGCCATTATTCCAAGGAGCATGCTCATCGCTAAGCTGGATTGGAATATGATCATCACTATTTGAAGAATTGAAATCATAGCCGTCTACAAATGCCTCAGCGTCTACTATACGAGCCATAAAATAAGGAATGGTTTCCTGCCCAATTCTTGGATTAGGCAGCTGATACGGGAGCAAGTCGTCAGAAGGCACTGTAATGGTTACATCATCTATCATCGAATCATGCTGAGCAATAAATGACCATAAAGCCGTTCTCGACTCCTCATTTAAGTAAATAAGCTCATGAACCGTTAACCGTTTATTTTTCACTTCATATATCAAATAGCCGCACGTCTCTCCGCTCTTATCGTAATAAAGGGCGATTTGACCCGGCTTTCTCTTGCTGATACGATACTTCCACCATAGCTCGGTACGTACCAACGAACCATTATATTTTGATGCATATGTTTGGTAAATAGCACTCAACAAGCTGTATTTTCCACTAAACCGCTCGATATGACCTTCATATGGAATTCGCTTTGGCAGTAGTTCTGACTTGATTATGTAAGCTTTATGTTCGGTATAGATTTCCCAGCCAAATTTGCGATAAAAATCAAATGCGAATGGATGCAGAAAGGAAATGACCTGTCCCTTCGCCTTCATCTCCTGCAGCGATTGAACAAGCAGCTTAGCAACTAAGCCCTGCCTTCTATACTCAGGCCAAGTTGCAACTCCCGCTAGACCGCCCATAGCAAAAGCCTTTCCTCCAATATAGGTTTGCAGCTCCAGCACCGTAGCCTGCGCGGCGAACTTATGATCGACATAAGCGGCATACCGTACTGCCGGCTCGGTCTCAAACTGCTCTCTCGATTGCTCAAGCTCAGCAGCTGACTTCTCGTATTGAAAAGCAAATTGCGATAATGCCATGCTTTCATAAAACTGCTCCATACTCATATGCTTGATTTCAATTGCTTTTGCCATCTAGAAGCGCCTCCTTTTTCATATGAGCTTATCATACCGTAAAAACAACAAAAAGACCTATCGCATTACATGCGATAGATCTCTCGTGCTTGGCGACGTCCTACTCTCCCAAGACCCTGCGGTCTAAGTACCATTGGCGCTGGAGGGCTTAACGGTCGTGTTCGGTATGGGAACGCGTGGT
>NZ_LMRV01000053.1 GCF_001428245.1 Paenibacillus sp. Soil522 | reverse complement strand
CCAGCTCATGTATGAAACCAAAGTCCACAATGCTATGAATCTTGCGTAAGAGGTGATTTTCCGGAACAAGTGTATATAACTCCGCATGAAATGATGCGATTAATTGTCTACCTACATGCAACAAAGCCGTTCAACTCGCTTTTCCTTTTTTCCCCATTATACAACAAACCCAATGCCTACGCGGCATTGGGCTGTATTTTACAGAAACTGTATTCGTTTTGCAGGGCTCTCAAGACAGACACTTTTTTCAAAGCGTCCATCTTACGGGTCACCATTATCATGCGGGAGGGATTTTATTATAAAACATATGTAGTAAAAACCGATCTGCCCAAATTCGGCAGACCGGGAGACTGGATTATTCTTACCAAGCGGAACACAATTTCCAGATATCGATCGAATTCATGGTTACTTGGCCGCCAATTGAGAAAACTTCCATATTTGTACTGCTCGGAACCGGATAAATATTATTGGTCATTACTGTACGGTTATTATCCGTATATACTTCGATCACACAGGTATCGATGAAGATATGCAGCTTCAGTGCCTCTTCGCCTGATCGTTCCAAGATAACCGACTGAACGCCTTCGCTCCACCCATCGGATTGATTGCGGTCGAAACGCAGCTCGTTTGTGCGGATATTGTATATGAGCAGAGTCCGCTGTATTCCATCGCTTGCGGCCCTTAATACGAATCCTATCTCTTCCGCACTGCAACCGGCCAATTGAAACTCCACCTTCATTTCCACGCAATCACTGCCCGCATACTTGGGAAGCACCTCAGCTCCCGGAGAAACAATCGTATTCGCCAGACGATAATGCTCCCGACGAAGCACCTGCAATTCTTCCACTGGCGCAAACCTTAACCTGCCGTCGGTATCCAATTCCACTGTCCGCGGAGCCGACATTGCGCCGCACCAGTGATTTTTCTCCGTTGGACCAAAGTTCTTGAACCACGGCATCCAATCCCAGGCGTTCAACCAGGCAATGATCACCCGCCGTCCCTTACCATCCAAGAAGGATTGCGGCGCATAATACTCAAAGCCATGATCGATGTCGCCCATCGTATCCCAAGTGAATTTGCCGGTCTCATAATCCATATCTCCGACCAGATAAATTGTTTTGCGGGTGCCCATTCCCATTGGTGAGAACATCAGGACATGCCTGTCTCCGAGCGTAAAGAAATCAGGGCATTCCCACATATAACCCATTGTCCCGTCACTTTCCGCAAGTACTCCGACATATTCCCAGGCACGAAGATCTGTCGATTTGTACAGCAATGCCTTCCCGATGTCGTCTTTCCTGGAGCCGACTACCATGTACCAGAATTCATCATGTTTCCATATTTTAGGATCACGAAAATCCGCAGAGCCATCTTCCGGAGGGACCGGAATAACTGGGTTGCCTTCATATTTCTCGAAAGTGATCCCGTCTTCGCTTGTAGCCAGGCATTGTGTTTGAATGACCTTTCCATCTTTGATGACTGTTCCCGTATAAAGCAGTGTCAGGACGCCGTTGTCATCCACAGCGCTCCCGGAGAAGCAGCCTCCCCGCTCATCCAGGTCGTAGGGTTCACTCGGTGCAAGAGCGATCGGCAAATGTTCCCAGTGCACCAGATCCTTACTCTTTGCATGCCCCCAATGCATGGCGCCCCACTTAGAATCATACGGATAATGTTGATAGAAGAGATGATATTCGCCTTTATAGAAGATAAGTCCATTTGGATCGTTGATCCAATAGGCAGGTGCCATAAAATGATATTTTAACCGGCTTAAATCCTTACTTACAGTGTCTTTTATCTTGGCGATGGAATGTTCCGCTTTCAATAATGCTTCCCTGTGGGAGATCATTCCATTGATTGATACTTCCAATATTTTTCCTCCTTCTGTTTATTGTTGCGGAACCATGAGGCCCCGCAACAATATGAATCTCTTATTTAAACGAATCACGGACGTTCTTGCTCTGTTCAATATTTCCTTGGGAATGCCAGGAGACTCTGTCCACTTTCTTCTGAACCTGATTCGTCCGACCTTCCGAATAGGCAGCCATTCGTTCCTTTGCAAGCTCGTACGACTCTTTCATCTCGTCATTCAACTCTACCTTCTTCAGCGGACCCGGGCTTGGGAATTGCGGCATCAGTTGGATCCGCTCTTCTACCGGCAGAATACCGAACGGTTTGGAAGGCAGCGTCTGGTACCAATAAGCCGTCGAAGACCAGTCGTCAGACAGATGATTGGCATGCCCATGCTCGATGGTGACTTTAAGGCTCTCCGAGAAATGAACCGGATCGGTAATATGGAACCGGTATGAGACCTGATAACCGGGAACGTCACTTTCGTGTACGATGGAACCGTGAAAAGGGAAGGCGTTCTTTTGCATGCCCCAAGCATGGTTGAAATAGTCTTCCGCGCCTGTCCCGACAATGCTCGGCAGCTTCTCGCCGTCGATGAAGAACATATCGTCGCCCTCTCCCCACCAGCTTCCCTGGAAGTGAGTAACGGACAGATTGCAGCCGATATAGTGGCCTTTCCCTTCCGTTTCCAGAATGACGTAGTTCCCTTCTCCGTCAAGATTCGCTACGCTGTTCACCTCCGGCGTATTTACCTGAAGATCGGGCCCCCAACCGTCGCACGGGTTCTCACGGCGCCATTGCGCATGGAAATATGCCGTATCATCGCCGAAAGGCTGCTTGTAAAGCTCATAATCGATATGGAAATATAGACCGAACGGCACATCGTTTTCATTGATGATTTCGATTTTGGCTCTCTTGTTGAAAGGCATCGGCAAGTAACAATTCACCGATGCAACCCCACCGAACTTGTACTGTTCCTCCGGTTTAACGGAAACCGTGAACGGGAGCGAAGCAAAATTGCCAGGCATGGAATGGCCGATACAGAAGAAGTCGCCATAAGGAACAAGCACGCTAGGATGGGATTGATCGTCCCAAGTCATCTTTATAAGCACTTTGCGGTACCAAGCTGGATCAGCCGTCTCCCAAGTTACGCCAAGCGCGTTATGAATTTCATTTACCGGTGCGATATTGCCGCCGCCATCCGGATTAATGACGCTTGGGCCATGTGTTCTGCGGCAGAACGACGTCATCCAAATATGCGAGATGCTTCCTGGTCCTTCCATGTCGCCTAGAACAACTGATCCACCGGCCGGAATCATCCAATAATCCTGATTACGACCGTCTTGATCCCAGCTGGATACCCGAGCAGAGCGGACTTCCCTGATCTGAGTGAGTTTACTGAGCAGGTTTAACGATTGATTGTACATAGATGATTTCTCCAGATTTAACGATTGATTTTGCATAGATGACCTCTCCTTTAGTTGGGTTTATATGAAAATTTATTTGTTGCCATTGGGAAACGGTTTGCTAGCCTTTTACTGCGCCTGCCGTCATGCCTTCAATGATGAATCGTTGGAAAAAAACGAAGAAGATGAGCTGTGGAATAATCAAAAGGATGCTGGCTGCGATAATGCCGCCGTAGTCAATATTGAACCTTCCCTTGAACTGTGAAATGCCAAGTGATATCGTAGTCATGGCTTCATTGCTAATCAATGTTACCGCGAAAGGGAATTCATTCCAGATATATAGGGCATTAAAAATGAAAACGGTAGCCACAACAGGCATGATAATCGGGAATACCACCGCTCTGCCCAAGGTGAATAAACCGCACCCGTCAATGATCGCTGCCTCCTCCACTTCCTTCGGAAATCCCCTTAAAAAGCCTGTAAACAGAAGGGTATTGAACGAAATAGACGTTGCGATATAGGGAATAATCAGCGATGCATAGGTATTATAAATACCAAAGAAGATCGTAAGCCGGTATACGGGAAACAATAGAATAAATGCCGGTATGGCAAGACCCATTAATAAAAGGGCAGTGACGGAGCGTTTTAACCTCTCCGACCTGAATACCATCCTCGACAAAGCATAAGAACTCATGAACGTGATCAAGATTTCAATCACGATCGTGATCGCTGCGATAATAAACGTATTCTTGTATAGTAATCCCAGATTTAAAGTCTCCAACGCACGCGCGTAATTGTCGAAGCTGATTGTCCCCGCGATGCTGAACGGATTGTTCAAAATATCACTGTTCGTTTTGAAGGATAAGAGCACCATCCACAATAAAGGAAGCAGAACCAGCAGGGTTACGATGTAGGCCACTACTGTTGTACCGGTATTTCTTTCGGAAAGCGCCTGTTTTTGCCCTGTCATCATCTTGCTATATAGTTTGGTTTCAATCACCGCATTCCCCCCCTATTCCTCGATGTTTTTTTTGCTGAGTCCCATGTAAACAAGGGAGAATACCATCGTGAGCAGGAAGGTCACGGTAGCAATTGACATTCCGTAGCCATATTCACCTGAAGTGAAGGTAACATTGTACATATATGTGACCAAGACTTCCGACAGGTGGTTAGGTCCTCCATTCGTTAGCAGCAAAACCGTTTCGAAAATTTTGAATACGCCGGTAATAATCAGCACGACATTGATTTTAATGGTTTCATTCAACATCGGAATCGTGATGCTGAACAATTGCTGCAGCTTGCCCGCCCCGTCGATGGAGCTTGATTCATAGATATCACGCGGAATCATTTTTAAGCCGGCTAAAAAAATAGTCGCCAGAAACCCAATCATTTGCCAAGTAAATACAATGCCTACCGAATATGGCGTTAACGTCTTTCCGCCAATCCATTGCAGGGCAAGCTGATTCAAACCTAGGCTCTTAGCGAACACATTGATCAGCCCCATTTGCGGGTCGAGAATAAACACCCAGATCAGACCTACCAGAATCGGCGCGATAATGCTTGGAGCAAAGTTAAGCGCCTTGATTGCGTTGCCGCTCTTTATCTTCACATTCAACAGCAAGGCAAGCAGGAAGGCTCCCGGTAGAAGAAGCGTGATAGAGACAATCAAAACAATTAGTGTATTTTTGAGTGAGATCCAGAACAGGGTATCATGCCAGAGAGTAACATAATTTTTGATCCCTATTAATTCAGCCTTGCCGATTCCCGTATAGGTCGTAAAACTGTAATAGAAGGAAACAATCACCGGAAGAATGATATAGACCAGGTAGACAAGTAAGGTCGGAAGCAGCATTCCCAGGATATATCTTCGTTTACTAAGCCAAATCATTGTGCTCTCTCCTATCCAGTGGAGTGTAGAAGGATTCTGCCGGCATTCAACGTGCTGGCAGAACCCGGCTCTATCGATTACTTCGCAAGTTTGCTGTCAATCAGCTTCAGTGCCTCTTCCGGTTTGTAGAATCCGTTAATGACGCCATAAATGCTGTCATTCAACTGATTGGCTACAGCTTCGGAAAGAACGAGGTCAGGTTGTGCAGCTGGACGGTCCCAACCCGGTTCATTCAACTTGCTAATGACATCCGCATAGACCGGATATTTCTCCTTGTCCACACTGCCTGTGTATTTAACGACTGGCGGAGCTTCGTTCTCAGCCATAACGGCAGCGCCTTCCTGGCTGTAGAAGAACCCGAAGAACTTGGTTACCGCATCATATTTCGCTGCATCGTCTTTCACCTTTGCGCTTGCGACAAGCGGCGCTGCGGCTACAGCCATTGCGACTTTCTGATTGCCTACGCCGTCCGAGAATGTCGGTCCCCAGGAGAAGCCTGCGGTCTTCGCGATTGGGCTGCTTTCAATCTTTTTGGTTTCCCATACGCCGGCATCCAGCATGGCCGCTTTCCCGGACGTGAACATTTCGACCGCCTGGAAGTAGGAGAGCGTGGTTACATTTTCCGGGAACGCGCCATTTACGCGAAGCTCATCAATCTTATTAAACAGCTTCAGAAAATCCGGATTGTCGAATTTCTCGGTGCCTGCTTGTATCTTTTCAACCTTATCGAAGAACCCATAGCGGGTAAGCATCCCGAGGAATGCCCATGTACTGAATGTGTCTTTTGCGCCTTTTGCTATGGTGACGACATTGTTCTTCTTGAACACCTTTGCTGCAGCGATCAGTTCCTCGTAGGTTTCCGGAACTTTTACTCCGTATTGGTCAAACAGCGCTTTGTTGTACCATAAGCCGGTAACCAAGGCTTGATACGGTAACCCAAATTGTTTGCCTCCATCCTGATAAGCGCTTACCATTTTAGAGTCGATACTGGAAGCGATTTCAGGATTATCATTCAAAAATTCATTCAGATCGAGAAGAAGACCCGCCTTGTTCATTTCCTTGGCTGGAGCCGGCAGCATCCAGAAAATATCCGGAAGCGTATCCGTTTGCGTCATCATCTTCATCTTCTTAATATGTTCCTGGGTATCCGCACCTTGCAAATCTATCTTGATGTTTGGATATATTTCTTGGAATTTTTGAATAATTCCATACATGTAAGGCTCTTGGTCCTTCACGTTGGCTACATGCATGGCAATCGACAGGGTTACCGTTTCCTGTGCATTTCCATCGCCATTAGTCTTATTTGCAGCATCGGTACCATCCGCGTTGCCCGCTGTATTGGCCGGAGCAGTTTCTCCCGCATTTCCGTTCTTGCCGCATGCCGCTAAACTAAGAACCATAAAACACGCGATAAGGATAATCGACAGCTTTCTTTTCATAGTTTATATTTCCCCCTCGTTCATAATCTTCAAGATAACATTTATTGCCCTCTTCCTTGAAGTATAATCCAATATTACACCCTCAATTTACGCTTGTATTTAGCAAAACTTATTTTATATTTATCATTTCTTGCTTTTATGTTACGCTTACAAAAACGAAAATTAAGGTGGGATTTCTAATGATTTTACACCAAATTTCACCTTATATCCGGGTAGCCATGGATAATATCGTCGAACGCCCATGGATCATCCAGGATCGTGTGTTATTCGATTATGAACTTCTGTATATAATGGAGGGCAAAGTGATCGTCACCATTGAAGGCGACGTCTATGAGGGGGAACGGGGAGATATCTTCCTATTTCGCCCGAAACAAAAGCACAAAATCGTCAAAGTAGAAGGACAGAGATTGAGGCAGCCTCATATTCATTTCGATTTCTTTTATGCCGAAGACAGCGATAAAGTAAAGGTTTCCTTTCGGCCTCTTGAAGAGGTTAGCGACGACGAGTATTCCTGGTTCAGGAATGATATCATCGATGAAATGCCTATCCCGTTATCCAGCCATCTTCGGCTTAAGAATCCGATCCTGATCGAAAAGATGATCATGGACATTATTTATGAATATGAAACAAAAATGCCATATTACGAATTCAAGGTCAAAGGCTTGTTTATCCAGTTATGGATCCAGCTGCTTCGTGAAAACCACTGGAACCGCAACCCTCATCTTGAGACAAACATGCACGCACTGATGCACACGAAACAATACCTTATGCACAACACAAACAGGAAGATCAGTCTGGATGAGATCTCCAAGATGTCCGGCATCAGCAAGCACTATTTAGTCCGTCTCTTTCAGAAGGCTTTTGGCATGAGTCCGATCCAATACCATCAACTCATGCGCGTTCATGCAGCCCGTCAAATGATACAGTACACTACAGATCCGCTTACTATTATCGCAGAGAAGATGGGATTTCCAAGTATCCATGCTTTCAGCCGTTTCTTCAAAACAGTCGAGGGCACCGCTCCATCCTTTTACCGCAGCAGCAAAAATTAATCCGGTCCTATTCCCATCCATTCGGGCAGAAAAGCCCATCATCTAACTTGAAAACCGGAGATATCCACCTTAATGGCAATAAGAAAAACCGTCAGGAAATTTCAACCTGGCGGTCAGTTTTATGGTCTTATTTGACTATGCTTTCAAACCAATCCATTTATTGATTAATTTAATCTGCTAAAGACTATTTCTTAAATGATAAAATAAAATTGGTTTGCACACTATTTGTAATGAAATTTATTTCTCCGTTATTCTTATTCATAATTTCATTGCAGATGGCGAGGCCGAGGCCAGTTCCCTCTTCTTTGTTCGTTATAAACGGTAAAAATAACGTATCTCTTATTTCTTTTTGTATTTCAGGACCGTTATTTATAATTTGAATATAATAATTATCATTATCCTCCTTGCATAATATTCTTATTTCTTTCTCATCATGTTTAACACTCAATGCATCTATAGCATTATTGATAATATTAAATAATACTTGATGTATCGCTATTTTCTGAACTTTAAGGAAAAAATCATTTTCACAACTAATTGTTAAATGGATATCTTCATTCATTATTCGTGGATTCAACAAAGAAAATATAGCTTCTATCAGCTGTAAAACGGAAACCTCCATATAGCTTTCTTCGGTTATGCGATTTTTGGAGAAGCTCAGCAATCCAGTAATTTGCATATTAATAAGCTCAAATTCATTTTCGATAATATCCATATATTTTTCTGTTTTATCCGTAGTTCCTTTGGATAGATTTGAGCGAATCAGCTTCAAAAAACCTTGGATTGCAGTCAAAGGATTTCGTATTTCATGCGCGATGCTGGAAGCCATCTTCCCGATCAAATTCATCCTATCATTATGCAGCATCTCGATTTTTGTATCTTTTTCATTCATTAACATGATGGAATTTTGCCCGTATAATTCAAAAAACTTGTGTTCAAACGCTCCATTCCTCGCTAAAATCATTTCCATGCACGCTAATGCTTCTTTAGGATTTTCGCTCTTTAATAAAATATGAATAAACGCAGTTTCCCAGCATTTGAAAATAGCCAGCATATAAGGAAGCGGTCTCTTTCTGAGAAAGACGATCTCGCAATACATTTGAATAGCTTCATATACAGGATGGCTTTCAACGGAAATATTAAAATCTATAAGAAAGTCAAAATAGTTATGGGCATGTACTTCTAACTCGGAAAATATATACTTATTGGATGAATAATTATCTAAGTATGTAAACCAGGTAGAAATTACAGTATCCTTTTGTAATTTAAGAGAAGTTAACTCTTTCTCGAAAACCATAATCCTCTCACCTTTTCATTTTTAGTCTGTATAATCTAAGCTTGGGAAAGATTTCTAAATAATTGCAATATTAAATTATTCTCTTATAGTTATCAAAGATTTCTACATGGATCTACATTTTTCCTTCTTTCGTACACATAAATTTGTTTGCAAGCTCCGATTTTACTCATTTATTACCTGAGAAAATAAAAAAAGTCCCGATGATATGAATATCATCGGGACTGGCTTTATCTAGGCTGACGCTTTCGAATAATGAAGAAGATTGCCCATTGACTTCATTAGCTACAAATGTCAGACGCTTTTCGTCTTATCCAATGTACGGCGGATTAATACATTGTCGAGGGAGAACGTGTTTTTATCGGCTAGCGCCAAGCAAATGGACATGAACAGGAACGCCACGTCGAGCTCGTAACCGGCCATCTGCCCATTCCCTAGGAAGCCAAGAGCAAATTTCACCTTCACAATCGCTCCCAGCATGATGAGCGAGAACAAGACGGAGACGATACGTGTGCCAAATCCAAGAATGATGGCTAGACCGCCTGCCAATTCGATGATCGCAACAAGATATGCCGCAAATCCCGGTAATCCTAAGCTTTGAAACCATCCGGCAGTATTGGCGATGCCGCCTTGAAATTTCACGAACCCGTGAATGAAGAACGTTAACCCGAGAGCCAATCTAAGCAACAGTAATCCAATTTGCGTTTGTTTATTCATAATATCGAACACTCCTTTTAAGATGAATTAAAATCCTTTACTAATAATAATTACTTATTGTAAGTTAATATATATTGATTATTATATGGTGTCAAGTAATTGATTTACTATTGGTAATAATTTTATTAGTTTCCGTCTTTGCTCAACGTTACGATGCGAAGCGTATATAGCGCTGCCTCAAGCAGAACCAACGAGCAGACCCATGCGCAATCGCATGGGCCTCTCTCATTTTATGATTCGCCTATCTTAATGATCTCATAGTCAAGGAACCGCAATTACTGAAATCCAATCACGGGATGAGGAACATACGGCTCCTCCAGCATCGCTATTTCTTCAGGTGCTAACTTGATCGAGAGCGCAGCTGCCGCATCTTCAAGATGAGACATTTTCGTAACCCCAATGATCGGAGAAGTAACAGGCGCTTTGTGAAGCAGCCACGCAAGGGCGACTTGGGCGCGGGGAACGCCTCGTTGTTCTGCGATTGCCGCAACCCGCTCCACGACCAAGCGGTCGGCCTTTGCATGCGCATCGTATTGGGCTCTCTGGACTTGATCGGTTTCGGAACGATGCGTCGTTTCCTGCCAATCACGCGTCAATCTTCCTTTTGCAAGGGGGCTGTACGGAATCACACCGATTTTTTCTTCCTTACAAAGCGGCAGCATCTCCCTCTCTTCCTCACGGTATAAGAGGTTGTAATGATTCTGCATCGATACAAACCGGGTCCAGCCATTTTTCTCAGCTGTATGCAACGCCTTCAGAAACTGCCAGGCGTACATGGCAGAAGCGCCTATATACCTTGCTTTACCTGCCTTAACAACATCATGAAGCGCTTCCATTGTTTCTTCGATTGGTGTATTGTAATCCCAACGGTGGATTTGGTACAGATCCACATAATCGGTTCCCAGGCGTCTAAGGCTGTTGTCAATTTCAGTCATAATCGACTTTCGGGAAAGCCCTGCGCCATTTGGACCTTGATGCATGCGAAAATGAACCTTCGTCGCGATCACAATTTCATCCCGATTTGCATATTCTTTTAGAGCCCGTCCAACAATTTCCTCACTCGTTCCATCTGAATACACATTTGCCGTATCGAAAAAATTGATTCCGAACTCTAGCGCTTTTTTAATAATTGGACGGCTGCGTTCCTCATCAAGTACCCATGGATGACTCCACCGCTCCGCTACACCAAAGCTCATACAACCAATACAAAGCCGTGATACATCCAAGCCGGTATTTCCAAGCTTTACATATTCCATTCGTCTATACACTCCTTTGTTTCAGAGAATTTAGCTCAAACCGCCCATAACGGGATGCGGTACATAAGGCTCCTCCAGGCTCGCAATTTCGGTTGAATCCAGCTTCACCGACAACGCAGCAACTGCATCCTCCAGATGATGAGCCTTTGTTGCTCCCACGATCGGCGCCGTTACCGGCTCCTATTCAATGACCATGGAGCGAGTCCGCGTTCAGGCACCCCATAGCTCATACAGCCAAGACAGATTCGTGAAACTTCCAAGCCGGTGCGGCCTAGCTTTACATAGTTCATTAGTCGATACGCTCCTCTGTTTTTGATGATGCGAAGACATCCTTCGTGAAGTTTCTTTATTGCTTCAACGTTGTCATATCAATAACGAATCGATAACGAACGTCCCCTCGTTTGACCCGATCCCAAGCCCGGTAAACCTCATCGGCGCGAATCCTTTCAATCTGGGGAACGATGCCATGTTCAGCGCAGAAATCCAGCATCTCCTGCGTCTCTCGAATACCGCCTATGCTTGAGCCGGAAATGCTTTTTCTTGGGAGGATCGAGAACGTATTATAGGATACCGGCTCCGCAGGCAAACCGACGTTAACAAGTGATCCGCCAACACCTAATAACGATAAATAAGCATCTATGTCGAGCTTCGCTGAAACGGTGTTCAAAATGAAATCGAACGTGCCGGCAAGCTCGGTGAAAGTAGACTGATTACAAGTTGCATAATAGTGATCGACACCAAAGCGGAAAGCTTCTTCACGCTTGTTCTCGCTCTGGCTTAACACCGTGACGTCCGCACCCATCGCGTGAGCGATTTGGACCCCGAGATGTCCGAGACCGCCCATCCCAACAATGGCAACCTTCATGCCGGGACCAGCGTTCCAATGCTTGAGCGGGGAGTACGTTGTGATACCCGCACACAATAACGGGGCAGCGGCATCAAGTTCAAGCGTATCGGGAATACGAACCACGTATTCCTCGTCCACGACGATTTGCTCGCTGTAACCGCCGTAAGTGGGGTTCCCTTCATAGTCTAGTGCATTATAAGTATACACAGCCCCCCTCTTGCAATACTGCTCTTCGCCGGACAAGCAATATTGGCACTTTCGGCAGGAGTCCACTAAGCATCCTACTCCCACGCGATCTCCGATCGAGTAGGTTGACACGTGTGAGCCTACGGCAGTCACGATACCGACGATTTCGTGCCCGGGCACCATCGGAAAAATCCCTTGCCCCCAGTCGCCTTCACCCTGATGAATATCTGAGTGGCATATTCCCGAGAATTTAATAGCAATGAGCACATCATGTCCTCGAAGCTCTCGACGTTCAATCGTGGTATGCTCAAACGGAGAACCGGCACTTGCCAAGCTAAGGGCATGCGTTCGGATCAAAGCTTCTCCTCCTCTCTTTATGAATATAGAAAGAGTGTACAGTCTGGAGTTAACTCCAAGTCAATACCAAACATTTTCAGGAATGAGAACGGGTGTTCAGAGGGCTTGGCCGATTATCCTGCAACAAACGCTTCACAAAAAAAGTGAACATCAATAACGATAACGCAACCGACACGGCGCTGACCGTGAACAACACTTGATAGCTCATATACTGGGAGACCCAGCCTAGCATGATCGCACCAAGCCCGATGCCGAGGTCGGTAGCCGTCAATAAAGAAGCATTGGCAACCCCTTTACGGTCCGGGCGGGCAAGGCGTATCGTTGCCGCTTGAAGAGCCGGCTGCACCGAACCAAAACCGATCCCGTACAGAACCGCCGAAACGAGCACGCCGAACAATCCGGTCGAGTAGCTCAAGACAATCAAAGCCGAAATCGTAATCACAAGGGCCGGTACAATGACAAACGTCTCGCCGTGCCGGTCCGAAAGTTTTCCCGCAATGGGACGGATCAGGGCAAGCGTTGCGGCATAGGCCAGAAAGAACGCGCCGGAATTGACCTTGATCGAGTTAGCCAACAGCGGGACAAAGGTGGTAATGCCACCATAAGCGATATACAGAAAAAAGACCGATGCCATGATGGGCAAGACCGATTTTTCGAACAATTCGATTTTCCGTGCGCCGGGTTGCGGCCGGAAAGGCATTTTTGCGCCAAACGTCAAGAGCAGTGCTGCGGCAGAGAGGAGGGCGGCGAATAGAAACAGAGCGTGGTACGATAGGTTCTCTGTAACCCAAATGCCGAACATCGGACCGATTGCCATAGCAACGGTCATGGCCATGCTAAACATCCCCATGCCTTCTCCTCGGCGGGCGGACGGGATCATATCCGTAATCGCCGTAATAATGGCGGTTGTGGAAAAGGCCCAGCTCGTCCCGTGCAATATTCTGAGCCCCATCAAAACGACGATTCCGCCAATCCAGTCATACATATACATCGCCAAGGTGAAGAGAAGCAGCCCCCAGACGATAAACGGACGCCTGCCGAACCTGTCCAGCAGCCCGCCGACGAACGGGCGAAAAATAACGGCAGTCAGCATAAACGCGCCCGCCGCCAGACCGACCTGCGCTTCGTTGCCGCCCATCTGTTTGATGAACAGCGGCAGTGTTGGAAGCAGCATATAAAATGCGGTGAATAAGAAAAACATCCCAACGGTCATGAGAATAAACGACTTCGTCCATAGGCGTTCCAACGTTTCATTCCTCCTTGAGCAAGACTAAACGGCTGTCGCCGTCCTCTGGCGGCAAAAGCTCGTTTCGCGGTGAAATATAGGCGAAGTATGAGATAAAAACTTATACTTTCCTATATTTTGAATAAAACCGGGTTGAGGAATGGTTCCCAACCCGGTAAACTAATTGTCCGTTCTTTTTAGTAATCTTTCTTTTACGACCACTGCCTGTTCATATCTTGTTATTTTAGAATCCAGGCGTTCCAGCGTTTTCTCCATCTCTTCCATTTTTGCTGCGAGCTGCTTACGCTGTTCAATCAAGAGCTCTTTTCTTGCCTCAAGCGTTTCATCACCCAGTTGAAACAGCGCAACATACTCAATCAATACTTCAACTTGAAGACCTACACTTCGCATGCATTTGATAAATTCGACCCACCTGCAGTCTTCTTCCGTATAATCCCTGATTCCGCTTTTATTGCGGTTCACTCGGGGAAGCAATCCGATGCGTTCATAATAGCGGAGTGTATCATGTGAAAGACCAAATATCCCGCTTACTTCTGACTGCAAGCTACAAGGTAGAAATGTCAATGACAAATCGGTAACGAACATCGCTGCGGAGAACACGCTCATACGCTTCGTCGACTTGGTCAGCGCGGATAACCTCAATTTTAGGGGCAATGCCATGTTGAGCGGAGAAATCGAGCATCTCTTGCGTCTCCCGAATCCCGCCAACGAGTGAACCGGCAATGCTGCGGCGCTGCATGATTAAGGAAAACACATTATACTTATCGGACTGGGTTGGTGCTCCGACATTGACAAGCGTCCCGTCTACGCGAAGCATGGATAAATACGCATCCACGTCAAGATTGGCAGACACTGTATTTAAGATGAGGTCAAACCGACCTGCCAGTTCGGTAAATACAGCAGGATCGCTCGTTGCAAAATAATGATCTGCGCCCAATTCAAGAGCTTCGCTTTTCTTATTCAAAGACTGACTCAGAACAGTTACTTCCGCACCCATGGCATGGGCATATTGGACCGCCAGGTGACCAAGCCCTCCCATCCCTACAATGGCAACCTTCCGGCCTGGGCCGGTATTCCATTTTCTCAAAGGAGCGTACGTGGTGATCCCAGCACACAATAGCGGGCTCGCCACATCCAAATCCAAAGCATCCGGTATACGGACAACAAACTCTTCCTTCACCACGATGTTCTGGCTGTATCCACCGTATGTTAGATTACCGTCATAATCCAATGAATTATAGGACAAGACAACGCCCTTTGTACAAAATTGCTCCTCGCCCCTAAGGCAATATTCGCATTTTTCGCAGGAGTCAACAAAGCAACCAACGCCAACGCGGTCACCAACGTAAAATTTTGTCACTTCTGGTCCAACTGCTCTTACGACTCCGGCCATTTCGTGCCCGGGAACCATCGGAAACATTCCGCCTCCCCATTCGTCGTAAGCATTGTGAATATCGGAGTGGCAAATACCGCAGTATTTAATATCGATAAAGATGTCGTCCGGACGTAATTCTCTCCGCTCGATAGTGGTCTTTTCAAATGGCGCTTTGGCGCCTGAAACACTTAGAACATGAGTTTTGCACATATATTTCCTCTACTCCTTCGATCTAGTAAATTGATGCCGCTGGATAAATTGAAACACGTAGGATTAGATTTCACCGTATCCAAACGCATATAAATGATGAACGCGTCCACTTTAATGAACGATTGACTATTATTTTATATGGATTCATTATGATTGGAATTGCTAAATAAACACGTTTTGTTCATTACTGAACAAAACGCTTCAAATATTAATTATCTCTCGGCATGTTCACCCTCTGGACAACAGGCTCGGGGTTATTCCCCCTCCTTATTCGGGTTTGTTCACTCCTAAGCTGCGGCGAGCCTCCAAATCTGGATCGGTTGCCGATTTCACAATCAAGTGCGCAACACTCTTACGCGACACGACCGAACCTTTAAATGGTTCGCCTTTCTGAGTTGTCTCATAGTCAATTTCATTTGTATTCGTAAACCATGCAGGTCTTATAATCGTATAGTCGAGGTCAGATGCTTCGATGACTTGAGCCGACTTTCGATATGGATTGAGAATACTGCCATATTTCTCGCCAGGGACTTCATCATAAATACCCATAGAACTGATAAGACGTTTCACGCCAGTCGCGTCCATGGCTTGCACAATGTTTTTAGCCATCTTTTCTAAATCACCGGCCAGGTTGGCATAGACAACATCTTGTCCCGTCATGGCTTCTTTCAGTTGTTCTATATCCATTACATCGCCTTCAATTACTCGAACACGATTGGACTCCATGTTTTTTAGTCTGAGCGAATTACGCAGATAAAGCGTCAACTGAGCATCGGTCTCGTTAAGAAATAAATCAATTTCATGACGGGCGATTCCCCCATTTGCGCCGAGGATCAATACATCACTCATGTTTATAACTCCCTTTCGTTTCGTCATTTCCATTCCTCCTCTCTTTGATTTCATTCGACATGCTGCTTCATTATCAAAGTTAACATATAGTTAGTAATAAACATTGATTAATTAGTGAACTACTGTCTATAATTATAAACAGATATAGCACGATCGCAATTGTTAAATGAACGCTTTTTGTAAATTATTGAACAAATGATTAAGTACTGTATATTATCTCTCAGAAAGTCTGGTGGACAAGATGTCTAAAGTGGATCGACGTATACTCAAGATGCAAGAAGCATTAAAGAAAGCCGTGATTGAACTGATGCCGTTAACAATATCCAACCTAAATAGTTAATGCAGTCCAATGTGCGTTTAAGTAATCCGCTATATATTGAAATATAAGCGCTTTCACCAATGGTTTTAGCGCAGACAAGGAGGATTCGATGTGTCCGACGAGCGTTTTTTGATCATTAATGCTGATGATTACGGCCTATGTCATTCGACGAATCAAGCTATTGATACGCTGCTGGCAGAAGGCTTCATTACTTCAGCAAGTCTTATGGTGACATGTCCCTGGATGCTGGAAGCTATCGCTTTCATTAAACAAATCCCGAATGCGGATGTAGGCATACATCTTACAATGACGAGTGAATGGGACCATTACAAATGGGGACCGGTTAACAAGCGATTGTCAACTTTAGTCGATGAGACTGGCTATTTCCCAGCGGATACCAGGTCAGTTATGGCAAATGCCGATCCGGAGGAACTCCGTGAAGAAGCGATTGCACAAATCGAACTTGCTCTGCGAATGGGAATAGACCTAACCAACATTGACAACCATATGGGTTCAATGCATCATGTAGCCGAAATTATGCTCGATCTTTGTGAGAAATATAGACTCCCGCTGCGATATGCCAAGCATAGCTCGTTCTTCTCGCATCCGCGGCATGAAGAGCTCGTGCAGCTAGCAGAGAAGAAGGGAGTTGCTATTCTCGATCACTTTGATATGCTCCCCTTTTTTCCACCGGCCAGCGAAATAGCAGCTTCTTATGCTTATACGAAAGAAGCAGCAATTCGCACCATTAAGGAATTGAAGCCCGGCTTGACGGAGCTGGTTATCCATCCGTCGCTGGACACCAGTGAAACAAAAGCGATCACGGACACGTGGCAGATTCGCCGGTATGATTATAATGTGTTCCAGGATCCAGAGATTACCCGTCTATTGCGGAACGAAGATATACGCTTGATCACTTTGCGGGAAATTCGCGATAAACAAAGGTCATAGTCAAGTTTTTGAATAGTAACATAAGAACAAGGGCTGTTTCCCGAACATCTAAAGATCGGAAACAGCCCTTGTTCATTCTATTCAATTGTATAAAAAGTAAACGGCAGCCAAAATTGCGCTGCCGTTTCTTCGTGTTTATTCAGCTTTATTTTAAATTGTTATATTCCTCATCCTTTACGGGTTCCAACCATTCGGTGTCTCCCATTTGGACATTTGTGCTTATCGCAATATGAGCAAACCAACGATCAGGGGTAGCTCCATGCCAATGTTTCACATCCGGAGCGATCTTGACAACATCTCCTTCACGAAGCTCCTGTACCGGTTTGCCTTCTTCCTGATAATATCCTGTGCCGCCAGTAACCAGCAGAATCTGGCCACCCGGATGCTTATGCCAATTATTTCTGGCACCTGGCTCAAACGTGACATTGCCTATCGGGCAATTAAAAGTCGTGTCAAAAGGAACAATCATTTCAAGCCAGGCTGCCCCGATGAAATAATTATTCGTTATTTTTTGACCTTTCGGGAAGATTACACCTTCAGATAAATGATTCATGTTTTCATTCTCCTCTTCTCATTCATTCATATTGCGATGACGCTTCAAAAAATCAGCCCCCAAAACTTTATCCATTCATGCAAGGACTTCACGTCCGCTTATTTTTACCCTTATGAAGGACATCAATACCGTATTATTTACCTTTTGAAAACTGATCTTTCGCAACCATAATGGCAGACATCGCTTTCGGCCATCCCGCGTAAAAAGCAAGATGGGTAATGACTTCTTTAAGCTCTTCTTCCGAAATTCCGTTTTCTTTTGCCCTGCTCAGATGAAATCCCAATTGTTCAGTATTTCCGCTGGTGATTAAACTGGATACCGTAATGAAACTTCGGTCACGCGGGGAAAGCTCCTTACGTTCCCAAACATCTCCGAATAAAATCTGGTCGGTCAATTCTACGATTTTCGGTGAAAAATCTCCTATCATTCTCTGTGCAGCTGTAAGTTCTCTTTCATTAGACATTTGGAGTATTCTCCCCCTTTCTTCAAAATAGTTAAGATCAATCCATTAACAGTTGTTGATATATTATTGAACTCATGTCTATAATTATAAACAGGTACAGATATCATGCAATTGTTAGATGAACGCATTTTGTTTAGTAGTGAACAGCTGCTTGATATTTGTTTATTATCATTAGAAAGTCTGGTGACCTCCGATGACTAAAGTCGATCGAAGAATACTCAAAACGCAAGATGCCTTAAAGAAAGCCGTTATTGAACTAATGTCTGATAAAAAATTTGACGACATTACCATACAAGATCTTTCCGACAGGGCAAACGTCAGCCGGGGAACGATCTATCTTCATTACATGGATAAATATGATTTACTGGATAAGCTCATCGAATCCCATATCAACGAACTCCGAGAAAGGTGCGAAGCGGCAGCTGAAATGGATTTTATAAGCGGATCACTGATTTGGACTGAATACTTTGAAAGTAATTATTCATTCTTTTCGATGATGTTAGCGAGTAAAGGAGCCCCGTTCTTTCGAAACCGGTTCCTTGAATTTCTTCACGAAGAGTTTAGGGATGAGGTAGATATAACCAAAGGAAAAAACCGGGGTTTAAATAAAGATGTTATCGTTAGGTTTGTTGCATCGGCTTATGTAGGGGTAGTGGAATGGTGGTTCACGAATGAAAAGCCTATTCCGCATCAGGATTTAGCAGAACAATTGGGGACATTGTTAGAGAGGAATTGTAACTAGAACTAACTTTATCCTTGCACCAATGGTATCCATTTTTCATCCGCCCTTTAAATGTAAAAATGGCCCCGATTGATTTTGAAGTCATCGGGACCATTGTCCAGGGAAAATAAAGTATTAGACTCGAGTTATTGAACTCCCTCAATAAATTAATCTCCGTTTTTCTCACTCTTTCGTACGATTTCAACTTTTGCGAACGAAGCGCCCATGGATAATATTTAACGAGGAACGAAAATCCTCGCTTCGAACTAATGTTTACCCCTATACATTCACAAAGCCGCACGCTCACTTCACCCCACATTTACATAACGATCACCCCTTCCAGGACATTCTTCAAGCTAAGCTTCCTATCCTTTGACAGAGCCGATCAGCATTCCCTGTGTAAAGTGGCGTTGTATAAAAGGATAGATGATTAATACAGGCAGGCTTGCGACCACGATAAGCGAATACTTCATCAAATCGGCAAGAGCCTGTCTCCTGAGCAGATCCGCAACGTCAATATTGCTGGAGATGGAGTTGTTGAGAATCAGAATGCTGCGAAGCACCAGCTGCAGCGGATAAAGGTTCTGTGATTTTAAATAGATCAGCGCATCGAAGTATGCGTTCCATTGGCCGACGGCATACATCAGGCAAAGCACCGCAATAATCGGTTTGGACAACGGAACGACCACGCTCCACATAAACCGCAAGTCGCTGCACCCGTCTATCTCGCTCGCTTCGGCAAGCTCGTCCGGGATAGACGCCTGAAAGAAAGTTCTGGCCACAATAACCTGCCAGACCCCAATGGCACCCGGGATCAGCAATGCCCATCGCGTATCAAGCATTCCGAACGCTTTCACAATCAGGTATGTTGGAATAAGTCCGCCGGAGAACAGCATCGTAAACGTAATGAAAAACATCAGGAAATTACGGCCGAAAAATGATTTTCGCGAAAGTGGGTACGCGAATACGACCGTAAGCGTTACGCTGATAAGCGTTCCGAACAAAGCATAGAATAGCGAGTTACCATAGCCAATTAGGATTTGCGGATTGGACAGCACCGCTTTGTACCCGAGCAATGTGAAATCTACGGGCCAAAGCCATACCCGTCCGGACGAAACAGCCAGTGGATCGCTGAAAGAAGAGCTTACAATGTATATTAGAGGGTACAGTACTGCCATCAATATAATTGTCAATACGATATAAACTCCTGATAAAAAAAGCCGATCGCCGTACGATTCCCTAATACGGCGCCCGTTCCTCTGTATGGATGTTCCTCTCATGGTTGCACCTCACTCCGATTTGTTTTACCACAAGCTTGATTTGGTTATTCTTTTTGCGAAAGCATTAACAAGCACAAGCAGACTAAAATTGATTACGGAATTAAAAAGCCCTACCGCGGTAGCGAAGCTGAAGTTGGCATTCAGCAAGCCGATTTTATACACATAAGTCGCAATGACTTCAGATGTTTCCAGATTTAGCGGGTTTTGCAGCAGATACGTTTTCTCAAACCCGACCGACATGATGCCTCCCAGATTAAGGATCAGGATAATGACCGCCGTCGGCATCAGACCGGGAAGATCAATATGGATTATCTTTTGAAGCCTGGATGCCCCGTCGACTCTGGCAGCTTCATACAGCGATGGATCGACTCCCGCCAGCGCCGCCAGGTAAATGATCGCGGCATATCCGGCGTTCTGCCATATATCCGACCAAACATAAACAGAACGGAACATGTCCGCATTCCCGAGAAAATCGATCTCTTCCATTCCGAGCGACCTTAATGCAGTATTGACAATACCCAATTTGGGGGACAACACCAGCATGATCATAGAGACCATCACGACGGTCGAGATGAAATGCGGGGCATATGTGACCAACTGCACCGCTCTCTTGAATAGCCCGTTCCGCACTTCATTCAAAGCAAGCGCGAGCAGGATGGGGATCGGAAAACCGGCAACCAGATGGTATATGCTGAGCAGCAGCGTGTTTTTAATCAGGTCCCAAAATATCGGGTTATTAAAAAACAGGTTGAAATGCTTGAAACCGGCCCATGGGCTTCCCCATATCCCCTTCACCACACTGTAATCCTTGAAAGCGATTACGGAGTTGACCATCGGGATATATTTGAAAACGATAAAATAAACGATTATGGGTACGATAATCAGATACAATTGCCAATGCCTTTTGAAGCTTTTTCTTGCTAATGACGATTGGCTTGGTTTGCGTATCTTTGCGCTAGAATGAGGCGTACTATGCTCAACAACTGCTTCAACAAATTTCAAAGTAATCTCCTTCTTTCCTGGATGTCTTTCCTGAATGGTAGTCTCCTTCTCCTCTGATTACTTTCCGCCAACTTGATCATGATCTTCACGTTCTCCCCATCTGTTTGTCTGTCAACGCTTTCACACGAAAAATTTACCGCACTGCTATTCGCGCTGTAAAGGTACATATCCGGAATCGTGGTACACTTGCCGACAAACGAGGAGGGGACATTTTTTCCTGATTGGTACACTTCATGCACACAATAAAAAACGGCTTTGCAGCTGGGCAAACAGTGGATCCTGGGGTCAGTAAAAAACCGAGAACTGCGGTTATGAATGCCGCAGCCTCGGTTCCATGAGGCTTCGAATAACATTTATTAGTTATACGATGTGTCGTAGGACTGCTGCATGATTTCCAGGTACCGCTTCAGATTCAACTTATCAAGTCCGTTTACATACTCGTCCCAATCTTTATTCAAGTCTTTGTTTCCTGTGATGAACTTGAGCATCCCCTGGTCGATGTAGTTCTTGATGTTCGTTTGCAGCATCGCCGCTTCGTCGGCAACCGACGGATCGATCCAGATCGCCCAATGCGGGAATATTTCCTTCGGCTGCTTGCCGTCATATAGGTTCGTTGCTTCCTGCAATCTCCGCTCGTAGCCTGCCGATTCATAAATCTCGGTGCTCGCTACCCAAGAGCTACGGAATTCTTTCGGTTGGAAATACTGCGCCATAGCTCCCCAGTTCGAGTTATGAGGCGGTTCGCCCTCCTTGCCCGGAATTGTAGCTAATGATGGAGTCGCGCTCTCATCTATTGCTACATCGCCGGCTTGAGGCTTTCTCCAATCTAGCCCTTCCTCGCCAAAGTGTCCGCGGATCTGACCCTCTTGTGTGAACAGATAATCGACAAGCTTAATAGCTGCGATTTGCGTCTCTTTGCTGGCCTTGTTCGTCAGAACAAATGTGGCGCCCGAATCGACCGGATAATTATACGTTGCATACGATGCGCTCGGTCCTGCAAGAGGAGGTACGGCATCGTAGTTTTTGGAGTTGTCCGTTCCGCCCGAGACGAAAACATTAGGATGCATGGCGGCACCGGCGCCAAGCGTTCCATTATCACCCAATTTCTTGAATTCATCCCAATTCTCCAGCATTGCGCTTTGATCGATCAATCCTTCGTCATACAAGGACTTCATATATTGGAGTCCCTGCTTCCATTCTTCCTTATTTGCCGCCATTTCCACTTTGCCGTTGTTCAGCGTCAAATAGGTCTTGCCGTCATTGTAAATGAAGCCGTTCATAAAAAACGGAATCAAATCGGCGCCAATGCCGCTGAGCGGAGCTTCATCGGCTGTTCCGTTACCGTTCGGATCCTCCGTTTTAAACGCTTCCAATACCTGCTTAAACTCGTCCAGCGTCTGCGGCACTGTCAGGTTCAGCTTCTCTAGCCAGCTCGAATTGATCCACAATTTGTTCGGATACGAGCAATGATAGCATTCATTCAATTGCGTCAGACTGTAAATTTTTCCATCCGGCGCTGTATTCATCATTTTATAATATGGATATTTATCCAACGCCGCTTTAATATTAGGCGCATATTCATTGATGAGATCATCGAGCGGGACCATGACGCCCTGCTGCGAGTAGCGGAGAATATCGGTTTGGGAAAATTTATCGACCCATGGGATCAGCATGTACAGATCCGGGTAGTCTCCGCTGGCCAGAGAAATCTGTCTCTTCTCCGCTGCGCCGTCCCAAGGAATCGTCTGCCATTCAAACTTGATATTGAACTTCTCCTCGACAAGTTTGGTGAAGCTGTTCTGGGCTATATCCGCTTCTGCGCCCATCTGGGCAAAGATTTTGATCGTAACAGGTTCGGAGGCTTCAGTCGCCTCGGGACTTTCGGCCGCATTGCCATTCGTGTTGGAAGCGCCTTCAGAACCTTTCTGATTTGAACATCCAGCAGCAAGCATAAGGCTGAATGTCAGCAGGATTGATAATATTGTCGTTACCGTTTTTTTCAATTGTGCCATCTCCTTTGGATTTTTCACGGCTAACCCCTTCTTAGATTCTCAATTTATATCCGATCCTTTTGATATTCACATGGACATCACCTCCTTGACGTTTAGCCGACAGTGTTACGCCAGCTTCTCTCCTGATATTTCTTAACATGGACAACTTACCTCATTGTAATTCGTACTGTAAAGGTACATCTCCGGAATCGGGGTACACTTGCCGACAAACGAGGAGGGGACGTTTTTTACCTGATGGTACACTTCCTAAACACAACAAAAAACGGCTTCGCCGCTGGCGAAACCGTGGTTCCTGAGGTCAAATGATGACCGAAGATTATTTCTCCGTTGTATTTCTGTACATGCTCGGGGATGCTCCTGAAACCCTTTTAAACGCCCTCCTGAAAGAATGCGAGCTGTTATAGCCAGTTTGCCGGGCAATTTCATCAATCGTCATCCCGGTACGAACCAATAATTCGGTTGCCTTATTGATTCGCATTTGCTCCAAATACTCGGATAATGTTTGTCCCGTTTGTTCTTTAAAAAGTTGCGAAATATACCTTTCCGGACGTCCCACCGTTTCAGCGAATTTATATACAGACATATCCGGATCTCCATACAGCTCTTCCAGCCTTGATATTAATGTACGTACCGTCTCGTGCTCTCTTTTATTTCTATTATTCACAATCATGCGACAAAAGGCTTCCATCACGTTCTCCAGGTCATGCCTCACTTTGTCAAGTCCGTCAGTCGACTGGATACGAACCGTTTGAACTCTCATATTCTCCATAACGTTCGATTCCATTAGTCCTTTTTGGTCCAGGAGTTTGATTATGGTTCCTTTCATTTGGCCTACAAGCTGCTCCGCCATTTCTGGCGACAAATCCCGATCCACAAAGTTCTGTTCGAATATTAGAGACACGATCCTCTTCACTTCGGATTGTTCCCCGGCCTTCAAAGCATTCAGCAATCGAAGCTCAAGATCAATCGGGTAATAGAAAGTTGCCGTTTCTTTCGGCATGCTATGGTGCCACAGCACCCCGCTGACTTTGATGAAAGCTGCATGCTCCATCGCCCGCTTCGCTTCGTAATAAGATCGGCTGATATCGGGATGACCATGGAATACGGCGCCCATGGAAACGGTCAGCAAAATTCGATACTCGGATTCTAAAGCTGTGCGGAGACTGGTTATCATCGCCTCGATTTCCCTTTTCATAACGACATCGGGCTCTTCATTAGACATTAAAATGACAACGATCTTATCGGAATCCATATCTGTCAGGTTGAGTTTGCCGGTGATCTCTTGCATTTTCTGTTTGGCAATCAGTCGTGCAGCATACAGTTCATTCAGAACGTCTTTGCTATCCATGCCGCGATACCCATTAACTTGAATAAGTCCCACATAACCGAATTCTCCATGCAGTTCGATACCCGTTTGGGAAGCCATCGCCCTGATTTCGTTCAGCGATTCAAACTCCCCCTTCACCAACCGTTTCAAGAAAGCGTCTCTCAGCAGCGGGGTCTGCCGGTTTAATTCCGTTTCCAGCTTCTTGTTATTCGAAATCAGGCTGGATATGTTTCCGTGCAAAAAGTGGTATCCGTTTATTTTTTTCGCAGAATCCTGGCCGACTTGTTCCATGAAGATCCCAATCAATTTATGGATCGGCGCGCTGTTGCGATAGGCCATAAGCAAACTGATGAAGAGCCCCAAAAGCAGTGTCGCAGACGTGATAATCCAAGTATTCTTCTTGATGACATTAGCTTTCTTCATGATCTCTTGTTTTGGGATGCCCGCAGTATATATCCAATCGTTGGATTCGGAACGAATCGAGATAATCAATGTATCGTCTATATATCGTTTCGAGACATCTCCGCTCGTCCCGGACACAAGCTGCAAACCCTTTACTTGCGATTCGTCGGTCCCGACTATAGCTAGAGTATTCCCCTGACTATCCGAAATATAGGCCCAGCCGCCGTATTGATTGGGGATGCTGTCCAGCAGGCTGCCGATTCTCTTCTGGTCTATAGGTATAACAATCGCTCCCATCGGGTGATTTATGCTGTCCAAAGGGATCGATTGCACATAAGAGATTCGCATCGTCTCATTCCCATTATCGCTGTATGTGTGGAGCGGCATAATCCAGTGTTGATGGCCCTTTTCCAGTATCGTTTCTTTCCATTCCTCAAAGGAAAGATCGTTGTAGCGGTATAGCTCGTAAAAATGTTCACTTCGTAAATATACGGATTTCGGGGAGATAACCGCGTTATAATTTCTCAAATAGATGTAAAAGTACTGTAAAAAATCATTCGTAAGTCCATAGGCATATACATCTTGCCAAATTTTCCGCAGATCATAAACCGGATAATTTTCCTCATTCACACTTTCACTTAGAAGATGCATCAAATCCTGATTCATGGCAATCTGTGTTGTAAATGCTTCGACTTCGTCCATTCGCCGCTCTAAAATATCTTTACTTTGTTTCAACACCATTAAGCTGGTATCAATCGAGCTAGATTCCGCAACATCTATCGCCGCCCGATATGAAATGTATCCGGCCACATTGGAAATAATTAAAATAACAATGTACGAAATGAGAAAGCTTCTGAAAATATTTGTAAATCTCGATCTGTACATTTTAGTCCCCCCGAAGTTGAAAACGCTTACAGATTCCGTTAAGATTTTATTTTACCATGTCTTGATAAGGATATGCGAGATTTAAGTTTTGGTATAGGTAACTTCTTAAGTGTCGGATTTAGCTCCGGTCTTTAGACCTCTTCGGAAATTTTATGTGTTTCTTCAAATACAAATAGGGGCTTTCCAAGAGATAGCCCCGTTAAAGAACTCATTTGTTATAACCCTAGTGACGATAGCTGATAAAGTGGATACATGGTATCCATATGTATGCCTCCCTATGAAAATGGGCCGTCCCGAAAAGAATCTTTTTCAGGACGACCCATGAAGTCATTTTACCTAGATTAGCGGTTCCAGACATTTTTTACTGGTTCCACACTTTTTTATCACTGGACAAAACATCTCTTCAAACTATCGCAACTACTCCACCGTTACACTCTTAGCCAAATTTCTTGGCTTATCCACGTCATGCTCGAGTGCTAGAGATGCATAGTAAGAAATCAGCTGCAGTGGAACGACAGACAATGCCGGTGATAAGATCGGCAGCGTTTTCGGAATCGCGAATAGCTCGTCGACAGATTTTGCTACTTCGTCTTCTGAGCCTTCGTTAGCGATACCTAGGACGTGAGCGCCGCGCGCTTTTACTTCCTTGATGTTGCTAAGCGATTTTTCGTACAGCTCTTCCTGCGTTACAAGAGCGATAACCGGAATGCCGTCCTCGATCAGCGCTAATGTTCCGTGCTTCAGTTCTCCGGCAGCATAAGCCTCGGAGTGAATGTACGAAATTTCCTTCAGCTTCAGCGAGCCTTCTTGTGCTACGGCATAGTCTACGCCTCGGCCGATGAAGAACAGGTGTTTATGGTGCGAAATAGATACGGCTACTTTCTTCAACTGTTCAGCTTGCGCAAGGATATGCTCAACCTGTGCAGGCAGCTGATGCATAGCGGCAATCATTTCTTCAATGTAAGCAGCATCCTTTGTTCCAAGCGTGCCAGCCAGCTGCAAACCAAATAGATAAAATGCGATCAGCTGCGATGTGTATGCTTTTGTCGAAGCAACCGCGATTTCAAGGCCTGCCCATGTAATAAGTACATGGTCTGCTTCACGAGCGACCGAGCTGCCGACAACGTTCGTGATCGCGAGTACACGAGCACCATTACGTTGTGCTTCGCGAAGGGCCGCAAGCGTATCTGCTGTTTCGCCTGATTGGCTTACAACGATAACTAGCGTATCCGATGTAACGATTGGTCCGCGGTAACGGTATTCGGATGCGACATCCGTCTCTACCGGGATGCGGGCAAGCGTCTCAATTACCGACTTACCTACAAGACCTGCATGATAAGCCGTTCCGCATGCTACGATCTGTACTTTGCGAATCGATTTAATATATTCATCTGACATACCAAGCTCTTTTAATTGCACGGACTTGCCGTCTTCCGTAATACGGCTCATCATCGTGTCACGGTATGCTTTAGGCTGTTCGTAAATTTCTTTCTGCATGAAGTGATCAAATCCGGCTTTCTCCGCCGTTACGAGATCCCAATCGACATGAAATATTTCCTTGGAAATACTTTCGCCTTCAGTCGTCATTACTTCGACAGAATCACGTGTCAAGATTGCCATTTCGCCGTCGTTCAAAATGTATACGTTGCGCGTATGCTCCAAAATAGCCGGGATATCCGAGCCGATGAAGTTTTCGCCTTCGCCTACGCCGATTACGAGCGGGCTTGCATACCGTACGGCAACAAGACGATCGGGTTCAAACTCCGTCAATACGCCAAGCGCGAACGCTCCGCGCATACGCTTTACAGCGCGTTGAACGGCTTCCACAATGTTATCGTTATATTCATCAGCAACAAGGTGGGAAATAACTTCCGTATCTGTTTCCGATACGAAAATATGCCCTTTTGCCATTAATTCTTCCTTCAGTTTCAAGTAGTTCTCAACGATACCGTTATGAACGACAGAAAACTTCGCAGTGTTATCGGTATGCGGATGCGAGTTCACATCAGATGGTTTACCGTGTGTTGCCCAGCGGGTATGACCAATTCCGACAAAGCCTTCTAACGGCTCTTCGCGCAGCAAGCCTTCAAGGTTCGCCAAACGACCTTTGGACTTCGTAATTTCGAGCCCGTTTTTCGTGAAGACAGCGATACCGGCAGAATCATAACCCCGGTACTCCAGCTTCTTCAATCCTTCGAGCAAAATGTCCTGCGAGTCGCGTTTACCAATATATCCTACAATTCCACACATAATTTAATAGGCCTCCGATAAGGTTATTTTCCCGTCCAATCGGATGCCTGCCAATGCGCGGCACAGGCAATATGAAGTTGTCACAGAATAATCCCAATCATTGCGGAAAATGTAACCCCTCTGCCCGTGCCCACCCCACCGGTGGCATCTTGGACATACGGGAGTAATGGATATGATGAATGAGCAGCCTGCCGTACGATTGTATGACCGGTCGCCCGGCCGTTTTACGTAACGGCTTTCGGTTGGCTTGCAAATACCGGAAGGTCCCCGCCGAATGTTTCGAACACCTTCACCTCGTCAGCTTCCCGTATGAACTCCCGCTTCAAGCTCAGCTTCCCAGCCAGCTCTACAACAAGATCGTTCATCACGCAAGCTCTGGCGCTTAACATGCTTAAATAACCTCTATCCTCGCTTTCCTTCCTGAGTCATACTACCTATCATATTCATTTTCTAGCTGCTGTGCAACTATTCCATGAAAAATCCTTTACTATTTTCCAAAATAAAGATGGCCCGCCGGCTGCAAAATCCGACAAGCCTTCGACAACTTCTTCTTAAGATTAACCTAGTTCACTTTTAACGACGTCAGCGATTTGCGCAACGTATGCCTCAACCTGGTCCTTCTCCGGTCCTTCCGCCATTACACGAATCAAAGATTCCGTACCTGATGGACGAACAAGCACGCGGCCGTTATCGCCTAGCTCAAGCTCCACAAGTTTAACCGCATTCTCGATTGCTGTATTGCCTTGGTATAAGCTCTTATCTGCTACCCGAACGTTAATGAGCTTTTGCGGATATTTGCGCATCAGACCTTTGAGCTCGCTTAACTTCTTACCGGAGGCTGCAAGCGTATCAACGAGCTGCAGCGCTGTAAGAATACCGTCACCTGTCGTAATATGGTCAAGGAAAATAACATGACCGGATTGTTCGCCGCCGAGGTTGAAGCCGCCGCGGCGCATTTCTTCCATGACGTAACGGTCGCCTACTGCCGTTTGCGCGGTTTTCAGACCAATGCGCTCCGCGCCCTTGAAGAAGCCGATGTTAGCCATCACCGTCGTTACGATTGTATCTTCCTTCAGCTTGCCAGCCCGCTTCATCGCATCGCCAATAATACACAAAATAAAATCGCCGTCCACCTCTTCGCCATTCTCATCAATCGCGATTAGACGGTCAGCATCCCCGTCAAAAGAAAGCCCGACATCTGCGCCATGTTTTAGTACTTGCTCGCGCAAATATTCCGGATGCGTCGATCCGACACCGGCATTAATATTAAGCCCGTCTGGTTCGGCGCCTACCGTTATAATGTCCGCTCCAAGCTCGCGGAATACGGAAGGAGCCAGCTCATAAGCTGCGCCGTTCGCGCAGTCGAGTACGATTTTCAAACCGCTGAACTCACCTTTGATCGTTGTTTTCAAGTAATCCAGATAACGCTGTTTTGCGCCTTTATCGCTTGATACCGCTCCGATATCCCCACCCTCAGGCCGTGGTAATTCATCTGTTAAAGCATCAATTAGTTGTTCGATTTCGAGCTCGGTATCATCCGACAATTTAAAGCCGTCGCCAGCGAAAAATTTAATGCCATTATCCTCTACCGGATTGTGTGAAGCAGAAATCATTACGCCCGCATCAGCATTCAGCTCACGTGTAATGTAAGCGACTGCCGGCGTAGAAACGACACCCAGACGCACAACGCTTGCACCAATCGACAATAAGCCCGCAATTAGCGCAGATTCCAACATCGGACCGGATATACGTGTATCCAGACCGATAACCACCTTAGGCTTTTTGGCCTGACGTGTTAAAACATAGCCGCCGCAGCGACCGATTTTATAAGCCAGCTCTGGTGTAAGCTCACGATTGGCTATGCCCCGCACACCGTCTGTTCCGAAATATTTCCCCATAATTAAAATGCTCCTTTGTTATATGCTGCGTTCATTATTATCTGCCTATACTGCTTTGTTGATTAAGGACTTGTATTAGAGCCGCCTGCAGCGCTACCTCCTTCATCTCCGCTCTCCGCAACGGTATCCGGTGTTGGCGCCGATGCCGGAGGCTCCTCTGTCGGCGTTCCTCCAACCTCCTCTGAGTCCTCCTGCCCTTGCTCAGAGACTGCATCGTCTATAATCTCGATGGATACGGTCAGCGTCTGCCCTTTAACCGGAACCGTCTGCACATAGGCAGGCACATCGACCTGAAGCGTGACGTTATGTACGCCCGGCTTCAGTCCCTCGACATTCGCAATAACACTGATTGCATCTGCCTTAAGTGCGGATATGACAGATTCCGCTCCGCTAACTGTCAAATTAATTTTTCCGTCCGCTGGAGACCGGATAACGGCAGACGACCCGCTTTCGAGCCCCTCAACCTTTACGGGCAGTCCCGTAAAGGTTCGCTTAATATTAGGAGCTACAACGACCTTGACCGATACCTCGGCAGGATCGACCGATTTAATGCCTTCGATTGGCTCCGTCTTCAACTGTAGGGTGCCTGATTCCTTCACCTTCGAGAGATCGAGCACTACGCCATCATAAATCTGAAGCTCTTCTAACGACTTCTGCTCGCCGTAAACGGTCACCTGATCAAGCGCCGGCTTAACCGATACTAAGCTTAGCCCCTCAGGTAAAGTACCGGTATAGCGCACCTGCAAAGGCAGTGTTTTGAACGGCGGTGTTACCTTCACCTCGGCATGAACCGTTTCCGGAGTAATGATCGCATTCGTCATCTCTTTGCCATCCGTATCATATACGACTACTTTAGACTTTTTATTAACGACCGTTTTATCAGCGCCTTCGACACTAATCTCCGTCGTTACGAGTCCGATCCGGCTCATATCATCCTTTGGCAGTGTAACCTCGACGCCTGTCGTTGGCGCTACAATCGATGAATCTCCCATTACAAAGCCGTCAGCCGGCTTTCCTTCCGTAACGACCCGAAGCTCGAACGGCTTCGTTAAAATCTCTTCAATCTGCACCATTACGGTTCGCGGCGACATCTCCACAAGCTGAACCCCTTTAGGTAATCTTACGGTCAAGGGCAATTCATGTATGCCTGCTTTCGTACCCTTCAAGTCCACCTTCACGACATAATCATCTAATGAAGAAGCCTTGAGCAGATCAGAGAAACTCCCCTGCACGTCAAGCCGTACTACGGTAGGATCCATGGCCGTCAGAACATACTTATCGCTATCCAGGCCCTCGGTTGTAATAACAGATGCCTCTATCGTCTTTGTATCAATATTAGATGTTACCGTCTGAGGTGACGTATCCGGATCAATATGTACGACAGCCCAGAGCAGCAATCCGACAATGACGGAAATGATTTTGAGCGAGGTGGGGTGACTTAGCCATTTATCCATCACTGCCTCCTTTCCGCTTCCAAAGAGACGATACCGTAACGCGTTCCTTCGTGAATCCGTTCGTCTTCGGCGTCAGCTCTTCGAATAGCTTGGAAATCAACGACTCCTCGTTAATATCTCGGACGATCATACCGCCCAGAGACAAGGATACTTGCCCCGTTTCTTCAGATACGGTTACAGACACCGCATCCGTTACCTCACTTACGCCAATAGCTGCCCGGTGGCGTGTTCCAAGCTCCTTGCTTATAAAAGGATTTTCCGACAGGGGCAAGTAACAGCCCGCCGCCATAATTTGATTGGATCGAATGATGACCGCACCGTCATGCAGCGGCGTATTCGGAGTGAAAATGTTAATGAGCAGCTCCGAAGTAATCTTCGATTCCATTCGAATGCCCGATTCAATCAATTCACTCAGACCCGTGCTTCGCTCAAAAACGATTAACGCTCCGATCTTTCGTTCCGCCATAAAGCGGACAGCTTTAATGACCTCGTCAATTTGCTCATTAACGACATCCCGGTCAAGTGAATACGAGCGTGCAAACAGCTTACCGCGCCCAAGCTGCTCCAGCACACGTCTAAGCTCCGGCTGGAATATAATGAGCACGCTCACGATTCCGAATGTGAACATCTGATTCATAAGCCATTTTAATGTATACAAATTGAACCAGGTGCTTAGCGCCCATACCGCAACAAGTATAAAAATACCTTTCAACAGCTGTACGGCGCGGGTTCCGCGTACGAGCAAAATAATTTTATAAATAATAAAGCTGACTATGCCAACATCAATAATATCCTTTATCCAGTCATGCCATGTTAAATCTGAGAAATAATTCATATGCCAACCCCCAACAGCCGATCACTTTATTTGTGTCTATGAACGGATTTCAACTTTATTATTTTCTAGATATGGGATTGGAAATCCTTTTTTTAAAAAATAAAAAAATACCCCCCTAAAAAAAGGGAGGCAGCTTGCTTTAACGGGGATTTCCGCCAAAGGTTTGCGTCACCTTATACCAGAACCAATCGAGTGCTTGATCAATCGTTCTGCTCTGCCCCGAGATATGACCGGTGGACGCGAGGTTTAATGAGCCGTCGATCACGGTTACGTTACCATCCACCTCGCCCTTTACATCAGCTGTTCCGTTCTCCACCGTCAAGTTTCCGGTTAAATGGGCACCCTCCGGCACAATTACTGTGTTTCCTTCTATAATGACCTGCTGAAGATCCTCGCCTGCTACAATAAGCTTAGTATCTTCTTCCCACATGGTGAAGAAGCTTCCTAGCATAACGAGTACAAACACAGCAGCAGCAGTGACTCCCGGGTTCCGGTAAATGTAGCGTACGATCCCGTTCCGCTGCTTACCCCGTTTCTTCGGCAGCTGCTGCATGATCCGCTGCGTCAATAGTTCCGATGCCTTCTTGTCAAAATCCGCGGCAGGCTGAATCGCTTCTAAAGTATAGTACGCCGCGGCGTCCGTCTTCTGGAGCTGTTCAAACCGACTGCGACAAGCCGGACAGGAAAGCAAATGAGATTTTAACGTAACGATATCTTGTGTGGGCAGCTCGCCGTCCAAATAGTCATGCATCCATACGATGGCGACGTTGCAATTCATAGCAGCCAGTCCTTTCTTTCAGTTGCTCGCGCATGAGTTCTATTCTCGCTATTAGGATACGTTAATAGTGAGGGGATGTTTCAATTTTTTTCGTAATCGGGCAAGTAATCATTTCCATCTACAATTTGTGCTCGAGCTTCTTCCGGAGAAACTCCCTGCCGCGGTGAACGCGCGTCTTAATCGTCGTCACAGGCATGTCCAGTACATCGCCAATTTCCTGCAAGGAAAGATCCTGCATATAGCGAAGAGTCATAACGGTCTTATATTTCGGCGGCAATGCTGCAATGGCTGTATGAATAATCCGCTGCGTATCCGTCAGCAGCAGCTCCGATTCCGGCGTCCGGTTATCACTAGGAATCATCGAATAGCCATCCAAGCCTTCATGACCGGATGACTCCGCGTCAAGCGAATAGGTCGGCTTTCGTTTACGCAGCCGATCGATGCATAAATTCGTAGCAATCCTGTAGATCCATGTCGAAAATTTTAACGTATCATCATACCTATCCAGGTTTTTGTACACGCGAAGAAAGGTGTCTTGAACGACATCCTCCGCCTCCTGGCGGCTATTCAGCATTCGATATGCCATATGAAAGAGCTTATCCTGATAGAGGTCTACAAGCTCAGCAAAAGCCTGCTGATCGCCTTTGAGAGCTAATTGCGCCAGGCGTGCTTCCAATACATTCACCTTAACTCCTCCAACCTTCCGTTCGTTCTGCTTATTGCCTTGCCGTATGCTCTGCAATCATAATGCCCGCAAGTATAAGTAATATTCCAATCGTCATACCTGCGCTTATTATCATCATCGCGGATTTTTGGACGGGATCACAATCCGCCTGCAATCTGTATGTCAGAAACAAAAACAAACTGTATGTAACCGCCGATGCCAGACCGTACACGACCCCGGCGATATTAAGCTCAACATCATTCTTCTGCTCAAACAGTCCTACCGCGAGCAGCGTACCTGCCATTACGACAGCAATCGCGAAAATCTGTTGGTGCCTAGGTCAACGTCTATCCCGCAAGCACTCAAGCAAAATCGTAATCCACATGAACTGAAAAAGCAAGACAATTGAGAAAGAAGCTTCCAATTTTTGCAGCGCCAAATTATAAAATACAGTTGATGCGAACCATTCTGACAATTATAAACGTTCGGTGCTGGGCCAGCAATCGACTTTAGGCTAGTTGACGCTTCGACTTACGACCAGTTTCCTTATTTATAAAGTAAAAAAAGGTCTAGGAGACATCTTCGTCCCTGACCTTCTGCGTGTATGATTTCCACTATGATTACAGTGTATTTGTTTTCAGTTTTTCCAACACCTTCGTGATGGTCGATGTCGGGATCGCGAAGCCGATTCCTTGCGCCTCGGCGTTAACCGCCGTGTTGATGCCGATAACCTCGCCCTTCTCGTTAAGGAGCGGTCCGCCGGAGTTTCCGGGATTAATCGATGCGTCCGTTTGGAGCAAATGCTCGTATTCGTGTTCACCTTGCTCATCGGCAATGGTGATTGGACGCTCTTTGGCACTAAGGACACCCATTGTCAGCGTTTGATCGAAGCCGTACGGATTACCAATGGCCATTACCCAGTCGCCGATTTGTGTTTCATCAGAGCTTCCAAGCTTAAGGGAAGGGAACGCTTTGCCGTCCGGACTCTCAACCTTCAGCACAGCCAAGTCCAGCTCGTAGCTTGAGCCAAGAACCGTTGCTGCAAGCGGCTCATCGTAGCCCTGAACGGTCACCTGAACCTCCTTCGCATCTGCTATGACGTGTTCGTTCGTTAATATATATCCGTCCTGTTCAAAGATAAAACCGGTTCCTGAGCCCGTCAGTTCCGGCTCTGTGCTGCTTTGCTCCTGCTGCTGTTGACCGTCTCTGCCCGATTGACCGCCGCCAAAAAACGGACGAAAGCCAGGATCATTGAACATGGAGGAGGAACGGGCAGGCTCCGCGTAGTTTTCTATTTTTACAACCGCTGGACTCGCCGATGCGTAGACGGAGGCAATATCGTCGCTTGTGTTGAGCGATGCTGTAGATAAGCCTGCATCCTGCCGGGCCGCATTGCTTGCTGCGCTTGAGCCGGCATTTTGCAGAGCCTGGCTGCCCCCGCTGAACAGATTATTTTTATCCGCCAAGTATGAGAAGCCGCCGACCACTACCGCACCGATCAGGAACGATGCCAGCAGCGTTTTTGCTGAGCTTCCTCCCGAACGTTTGGAACGCTTTTCTCCGCCCGCCACTGGCTTACTCCTATCCTTCTGCAATCCAAGCTCCTTCTCGTAAGAAGCTCTAAGCTCATTGGTTGATTTGCTAGATTCATAAATATAAGTAGAGACAGGAGCATTATTCGAAGTATTCGATGTATTCGATGTATAAGTCGCAGTATAAGTATCGTTGCTCGCATCCGCGCTGCGTTTGTTATCCTCGTTCATTTCTATCATCCTTTCAAGTGCAGGTATCTGTTTCCTATGTATCTATCATGCAGGATGTACCTTAAACGAAACTTAAGCGGATTATAAATGAACATAAGAAAAATGCGTGCAGAAAATGGATAGCTTTTTGGGGTTGGCGCGTGAGTTCCCGGCCGACCCCTTTGTATTTGGTGCAAAAAAATTGCATTCCTGCCTTCACGCATCGCTGCTTGCGGATTCCTTTTTAGCATGCATCAACCAGACGTAACGATTGAGATGCTGGAAGGAGACCGCGAGGCCATGGGTCCCGCATATTCGTCCGAGCACGTTCAGCGTTGTATAATATTCACTCTGCAAATCCTGAAGCAATTTCATGTAACCCGCTTGCTCTGCATCGGCCTCGATTTGCTTGCGGGTCTCTTCGTCCTGAAAGACGGTGTCCGCGAAAATAATTTGTCCGTTCTCTTCAAGGAGCGTGCTGTATAAAGCGATAGCCCGCTCCTTCTCCGCATCGGTCAAATGATGAAAGGCATAGGTGCTCACGATCGTATCCAGCTGAACGGGGATTTGCGGGAACTGAAGGAAGTCGCCTTCTAAAAGCACAGCGTCTAAGCCCCGCTTTTTAAATCGTTTCCTCATCCCTGACGACGGCTCAACCGCATACACGCTGCTGCACCGCCGAAGGAGCTTCTCCGTCAGATTGCCCGTTCCGGCGCCGAACTCAAGGACTGTACCGTAGGAGCGCTCCGCTGCCGCCTCAAGAATGGCATCATAGCTTTGAAATACTTCCTTGTATTCCTCGTCATGCCCCTGTACCGTAAGGTCATAATGATCCGCCCAATGGTCAAATAGATCGATAAATTCTCTCCCCATCGCTTCGTCCATCCCTTCAAAAAATATAATCCCCACTAAATACATCGAATTAAGCATGTATATCCTCAGCATATGATGGCTGATCAAAATAGTTCTAGCGTTCCTTACGCACTCGTTTCTCCAAACGCAAAAAAAAAGCCAGCCACGGTGTTAGCACCATGACTGGCTTTTCGTTATAGCACACTCGCCTAAGCGGCAGGTGGTTTAATTAGCCCGTATTCCGAAGGCCTGCAGCAATTCCGTTAATTGTCAGAAGAACTTCGCGAAGCAGCTCCGGATCATCCTCTTCGTTATCACGAAGCGCGCGCAGCTCGGTTAGCAGCTGTACTTGCATATAGCTAAGCGGATCGACGTACGGATTACGCAAACGAATCGACTCTTGAATGACAGGAACGTTATCCAAAATTTCCGTTTGGCCTGTAATGCTTAGAATAAGCTCGGATGTCAGCTTGTACTCTTGTTCGATTTGCTCAAAAATACGATCGCGGATCGTTTTGTCCTTAATCATATCCGCATATTCCTTCGCAATTACCAAATCTGCCTTAGCCAGCGCCATTTGCAGGTTATCGATAAGCGAGCGGAAGAACGGGAACTTCTCATACATCGTACGCAGCGTTTCCAGATTGCTTGCATTTTCACTTACAAATTGATTTAATGCTGTACCCGCAGCATACCATGCTGGCAGCAGGTAACGGCTTTGCGTCCATGCGAACACCCAAGGAATCGCACGCAAATCCTCGAAGCGATCGCTGTTTTTCCGCTTGGACGGACGGGAGCCAATGTTAAGCTCACCAACCTCAGGCAGCGGTGTCGATTCCTTGAAGTAAGTCAAGAAATCCGGATCGCGGAAAATAAGATCTTGATATTTCGTGAGCGCCGTCTCGGAAATCGAACGCGCAATTTCATCCCACTCGGCTTCTGCTTGCGGCGCTTGTTCTGGGTATTTCGCCAGACGCGCTGCCGTAATAAGCGCCCAAGTCGCTTGCTCTAAGCTGCGGTAAGCGATGCCTTGCATCGAATAACGCGAGGAAAGCACTTCACCTTGCTCGGTAATTTTGATGCCGCCGCCAATCGTATGAGGCGGCTGAGCAAGAATACTGCGGTTAAGCGGCATTCCACCGCGGCCAAGCGCTCCGCCACGACCGTGGAAAAACTTCAATTTTACATCATATTCTTTGCCGGCAGCCGTAATTTCTTTCAGCGCCACGCGCAGCTCCCAGTTCGCCGTAACCACTCCGCCGTCTTTGTTGCTGTCGGAGTAACCGAGCATAATTTCGTGCAGGTTGCCGCGAGCCTCAACCGCTTGTCGGTAAATGGGCAGCTCGAAAAGCTCCTTCATGATAGCCGGTGCCGCATGAAGATCGTCAATCGTCTCGAAAAGCGGTACCGATTGCAGCGTACAGCGAACAGAGCCGTCAGCTTCCTTGCGGAACAAGCCAACTTCCTTCGCAAACACCATAACCTCAAGCATGTCGCTCGCCGCTTGGGTCATACTGATCAGATAGCTGGAAATACAATTGACGCCAAATTCCTGCTGCGCACGATAAATCGTATGGTAAACGTTCAAGCATTCACGCGTCGACTCTGTGTAATCCAGATGCCCCGACGTAAGCGGCCTTGGATCGTTCAGGAGACGGTGAAGCAGATCAGTCTTCTCTTCTTCCGATAGCGACGCATAGTCCGCTACCACATTCATTTTCGCCAAAATCTCGGACATCGCATTCTCATGCTCTTGGCTGTGCTGACGGACGTCAAGCGCCATGAGATGGAAGCCAAACAATTCAACTTGACGAATAAGCGTAGCGAGTGCCGTATCTGCTACATAATCAGCGTAGTGATTGCGCAGGCTGCGGTCAATAACGAGCAAGTCCTCGCGAAGCTCGTTAGGGTGGTTATAACGCATTGGGGAGCCTTTAAGCGACTCATCGCGCGTATTAGCGAGCTTCTCCAGCATAAAGCCCAGCTTAATCCGGTAAGGCTCCTTCGTATTTCTCCACAAATCAACACATTTCAGCTCAACATGCTCGCGGTCCAAACGAATCGATTCCACCAGTTCATCCGACACCTCAACCAGGTTCGTGCTGAAGCTAAGCAGACCCATAAGCTCATCGAGCTTCTCTTCGTACTTGCGAATAGCCAACTGGCGGTGCAGCGTCAGCGTCTCCCAAGTTACCTTCGCCGTTACGGATGGATTGCCATCGCGGTCGCCGCCTATCCAAGAGCCGAAGCGCAAGTAATCCGGTACATGCCAGTTCTCATTCGGGTAATATTTGCTCAGGCAGCGCTCAAGCTCTTCATAAACGTTAGGCAGCACCTCGAACAACGTTTCATCAAAATAGTACAAGCCATTACGAACCTCGTCGATAACCGTCGGCTTGCGGTCACGAAGCTCATCGGTTTGCCACAAAATGAGAACCTCATTCATGAGCTTCTCTCGCAGCTTCTCGCGCTCGCGATAAGTCAATGTCGGGTTATCAAGCTCCATTACATCAACAGCAATCCGTTTATGAATATCAAGCACCGCACGTCGAGTCGCCTCGGTCGGGTGCGCAGTCATCACGAGCTCAAGCGAAATACCGCTCAAAATATCTTGAACATCCTCGATCGCAATCTCACGTTCCTTCAAATCCTGAACAGCGCTCTCGATCGAGCCGCGCTGTACCGCTTCACCGGCAGAAACCTCGTAGTCGCGTTTCCGTCTAATCCGGTGATTTTGCTCGGCAATATTAACGAGCTGAAAGTAAATAGCAAACGCTCTAATGACTTGATGACGAATTTCCGGACTTAGGGACGAGACGTTTTCCTTGAATTGTTCGAATAGTTCCGGCACAAATTCGGCGCGAAGCGCTTTGCTTTGCTCACGAATCCGTTCCACAATATCAAGCAGCTCGCGACCTCCTTGATGGACGAGAACTTCGCCGAGAATGTTACCTAGAAACCGGACATCGCGTCGCAGCAAATTGTTAGCCTGCTGCCGATTTGTCGTCAAAGTAGATGCAGATTGATCCGACATACTGTTCCTCCTAAAATTTTGCGAAGCAAAGACCGCTCCGTAAGCTTTAATACACAACATGAACGTTTAATTGACTTCTACCATCATACTACAAAAACCTACAGGGTTGAAGCCCTGAAGCCAATCCTCACAAAAACAGAACAGCGTTATTTGTAAAGATGCTTGCTCTGTTTAGAAGGAAATGATTTGTGTAAATAATGGCATCTATATTTCATGAGCAATTGCTCCATCAATCGACTGTTATAAAATAAAAAAAAGCCCTTGAGAGATCAAGGACTTCATCGTTTGTAGTTGGATTGTAAAATTGGACATAGCTAGCTACCCCTTTGCGCAACGCGCGAGGGTTTTCAAATTCATTCAGATAAATACATTCGTATTTGAGTGACCGGAAATAGNGTTGTAAAATTGGACATAGCTAGCTACCCCTTTGCGCAACGCGCGAGGGTTTTCAAATTCATTCAGATAAATACATTCGTATTTGAGTGACCGGAAATAGCGCTCTGTTCGGCTGTTATCCGTTGCTCGTCCCTTACCGTCCATCGACACTTTAACGCCTTCTTGCCCAAGCAGTTCAAGATAGGTTGCATTGGTGAAATGGGATCCTTGATCGCTATTCATAATCTCCGGCCTACAGCGGCTGAATGCACGTTTGAGGCACTTCAATACAAAGCCTTTCTCAAGTGTGCTGGATATCTCGTAATCAATGATTCTGCGGCTGTACCAGTCGATGATGTTGAACAGGTACATGAAACCATTGCCCATCCGGAGATACGTAATATCGATCCCCCAGACTTGATAATCAATGATTCTGCGGCTGTACCAGTCGATGATGTTGAACAGGTACATGAAACCATTGCCCATCCGGAGATACGTAATATCGATCCCCCAGACTTGATTCGGTCGATCTATTTTCAGACCTCGTAGGAGATAAGRGCGCTTGTATTTGGCATGGAGGCGTTTGCTTAAGTTTGGCTTCGGATAAATGGCCTCGAGTCCCATGATTCTCATCAGCCGCCGTACGCGCTTACGATTGRCGTCAAAGCTCTGATCTCGAAGGAATCTGGTCATACGCCGGTAACCGAAGTAAGGATGCAACATGTAGATCTCATCTATCCGATGCATGATCTGTACATTTTCTTCGCTCTCATGACGTTCCTTGTCAGCGCGGTATACGCTGGTTCGGTTCACGCCTAGCAGCTCTGCCTGACGCTTGATGGTAATCGCATCGCAATCGCGTTCTACCATGGCTTTTCGGGCTTCTAGAGGTTCATTTNGAGTGGCGGACAATCTTCTTCGTCTTCGGTTCATGTGCAAGAAGGTTCCCGGTATACGCTGGTTCGGTTCACGCCTAGCAGCTCTGCCTGACGCTTGATGGTAATCGCATCGCAATCGCGTTCTACCATGGCTTTTCGGGCTTCTAGAGGTTCATTTAAGACCAGATTTTTTTTTGAGCCAGTCGACCTCAACCGTAAGTTGGCCTACCAGCTTCTCTAGATGTTCCTGCTTGCTCTCATACTCCTTTTTCAGTTTTTCTGCTTCACTGGTCTTCTTCTCAAATACCACGGATGCACGTTCTAAAAACTCAGCTTTCCACCGGCTAACCATTACCGGGCTTAGTTCATATTTCACACTAATCTCGTTTACGGTCTGCTCCTCACGGAGGACCTCCAGTACAACCTTCGTCTTAAACTCTGAGGTATATCGGTTCCGTTTTTCCATTGCTTCATTATAACTTATTTTTCTCCCTCCCGTGTCTCAACTTATGGGAGCATTATA